>CAVXRV010000012.1:0-294873 GCA_963764275.1 uncultured Solirubrobacterales bacterium | reverse complement strand
GAGCGGATGCCGGCAAGGTGTTTTTGACCGACGGCTACAAGGGCCCCCCCGCTTGGGGATGCTGATCCAGGTTCCGGCCAAGGCCGGCCCCTTCGATCTCGGCACGGTCAACGTCCGCGCCAAGGTCGACGTCGATCCGACCACAGCGCAGACTCAACGTTGATCAGCGACCCGATCCACCAGATCCTCAAGGGGGATCCGCTACCGGGTCCGCGACATCAGAGAATCGACATGGACCGCAAGGGCTTTATGGTCGCCCAGACCGACTGCTGGCCCAAGCAGGTCAGCTACCAGCGTCCTTGGCGCCAACGGCGGCGTCGCCCAGCTCGTCGACAGCTTCCAGGTCGGCGACTGCGCCAGCCTCGGCTTCGATCCCGAGATGAAGTTCAAGGCCGACAACCCCGACGCCGTCGCCCACTCCGATCATCCGGCCCTGAATTGGTAGCTGGATTATCGACCCACCACGCGGGGGCCTTCAACCCCTACTCGGCGGATAAGCCCCGCCCGGAGGCGAACGTCTCCAAGGCGGTGGTGACCCTGCCGAAGTCGATGATCCTCGACCAGGACGTGTTCAGCACGATCTGCACCCGGGCCCAATATGCGGCCAACGCCTCCCCGCCCGATACGCAGTTCGGCACCGCCACCGCCAAGAGCCCGCTGCTCGATCAGCCCCTGAGCGGTCCGGTCTATCTGCGGGCATCGGATAACCCGCTGCCCGATCTGGTCGCAGACCTCGACGGGATCATCCACATCGACCTCGTCGGCGCGATCGATCAGACCGGTGGCAAGACGAGCAGTTGCGGACCACCTTCAACATGGTCCCCGACGTCGCCGTCTCGAAGTTCAACCTGAAGTTGGACGGCGGCAGCCACGGGCTGATCGTCAACACCCAGAACATCTGCAAGTCCGCCGACCGGCGCACCGTCGGGGTCGAGCTCGACGGCCACAACGGCATGGCGAACCCGCAGAACCCGGTGATCGACGTTGCCGCCTGCAACTCCAAGGCGGCGAGCCTCGCCCACAAGGCAAAGCGCCTACGCCATCGGGCCCATCAGGCCAAGCGTCACGGCAACAAGGCCCGAGCGCAGAAGCTCAACCGCAAGGCCAAGCGCATCGAGCGCAAGGCCGAGCGGATGATGGCCTAGTCACTCGAGGGAGAATCCCGACCCCAAGCGCCGGTCCACAAGGGCCGGCGCTTTGGGTTGGGGGCGGGGCTGGCGCGGCTAGCTGGTGCCGTCAACAATCCGCGCGATGCGCGGGATGACGATCTTCTCCGCCCGCTCCTGGCTCGAGGGATCAGGTCTGAGATGGGCGGCGACGCTGGCTGCAAAGTCGCGTGACTCCAACATGCGACGTAGGCGGGAGACCACGAATTCCCTCGCTGAGCCCGGAGCCGCCGCGACCTCGGCGGATAGCTCCTCGCGCCCGTCGACGAGGGTGATCACATCCGCAAGGTCCTTGCTCGCCATGAAGTCGCCCCGTCCCGCCCCTCGAACGCCTCGAGCTTCGTTGCGACGAGGAAGGCCGGCGTCACGACGCCGATGCGCGTGCCGGTCGGCAGCTCGAAGTTGACGGCGTTGGAGAAGGCCTCCTTGTGCCAGGCGTTCTCGAAGCCCAGGATCGATGCCTCGGTAGGCATCACGTCAAGAATCAGATCGGTGCTCACGTAACGGAAGCGGCAGATAACTCCGCTCTCCTGATCGTGGCGGAAGCCCAGCCGGGCGAGCATCTTTTCGACTTCCCTGTACTCGGCCCGGCTCGATACCTCGACGATTCCGTCCACGTCGAGTGTGGGACGGAACTCAGGAGCTGCCGGATCCGTAATCCACAGTGGGACTGTCGCGCCGCCGACGAACACGATCTCCGGGAGAAGCGGGCCTAGCCGTGCCGCTGCATGCTCCAGCAGCTCAACGCTCAACCGGTACCTCGAGTCGGTGCGCCAGCTCATGCGCGGCCTCTTCTCGATGTCTTGCATCGCCGAGCCGCAAGGCATCGACCAACGCCAGGAGCTCCCAAAGCGACTCGTCGCTTCTCGCTGCCAGCGGGGCCTTCGGATGGATCGGCGTCATCGCAATCCCGCGTGCGTCGCCCCGCGCGTCCGGCCAAACCGGCATTCCGCCGCCTTCGGAGGAGACCCGGGCGGCGAGCGGTGGAGCACCCCACGCCGTGGGCATGCCTCGGGCCTCGCCCGCCATGACCGGGGGGAACAGGTACTTGGCCGCATGGACGAGGAACTCGTACAAGGCGGGCGGGATCACACGTCGCCGCTGAGGCTCGTACAGTCCAGCTTCACTCGCGCGCGAGAGGCTCCGGTGCACGGCCGACACGCTCATCGAGAGGTCCGCGGCGAGCCCCTCGAAAGTCCACTCGGACGGAGAGCCGACGAGCTTCAAGAGCACGACGATGTCTTGGGGCTTCAGCACTCACGCAAGGCTAGTGGAGCCGCCTTCCATATTCCAGAACGTGGAATAGGCGGGTTCAGGTGGACGCCGCCTTGCAAGTGTGCCTGTGGCGGCAATCGGCGGGGAACGGTAGCCAGCCCCGCCTCCCCACCCAAAAGCGCCGGCCCTTGTGGACCGGCGCTTGGGGTCGAGATTCTCCCTCGAGCGGCTAGGCCATCATCCGCTCGGCCTTGCGCTCGATGCGCTTGGCCTTGCGGTTGAGCTTGTGGGCTCGGGCCCTGTTGCCGTGGCGCTTGGCCTGATGGGCCCGATGGCGCAGGCGCTTTGCCTTGTGGGCGAGGCTGGCCGCCTTGGAGTTGCAGGCGGCAACGTCGATCACCGGGTTCTGCGGGTTCGCCATGCCGTTGTGGCCTGAGAGCTCGACCCCGACGGTGCGCCGGTCGGCGGACTTGCAGATGTTCTGGGTGTTGACGATCAGCCCGTGGCTGCCGCCGTCCAACTTCAGGTTGAACTTCGAGACGGCGACGTCGGGGACCATGTTGAAGGTGGTCCGCAGCTGACTGGTCTTGCCACCGGTCTGATCGATCGCGCCGACGAGATCGATGTGGATGATCCCATCGAGATCTGCGACCAGATCGGGCAGCGGGTTATCCGATGCCCGCAGATAGACCGGACCGGTGAGGGGCTTATCCAGCAGCGGGCTCCAGGCGGTGGCCGTTCCGAACTGCGTGTTCGCCGGGCAGGCGTTGGCCGCATATTGCGCCCGGGTGCAGATCGTCGAGAGGACGTCCTGGTCGAGGATCATCGACTTCGGCAGGGTCACCACCGCCTCCGAGACGTTCGCCTCCGGGCGCGGCTTATCCGCCGAGTAGGGGTTGAAGGCCCCCGCCGGCTGGTTCATGTCCAGCGTCGTATCCAGGGCCGGATGATCGGAGTGAGCGACAGCATCCTTGTTGTCGGCCGGAACTTCATCTCGGGATCGAAGCCGAGGCTGGCGCAGTCGCCGACCTGGAAGCTGTCGACGAGCTGGGCGACGCCGCCGTTGGCGCCAAGGACGCTGGAGCTGACCTGCTTGGGCGAGCAGTCGGTCGGGGCGACCATAAAGCCCTTGCGGTCCATGTCGACTCTGATGTCGCGGACCCGCAGCGGGATCCCCTTGAGGATCTGCGGAATCGGGTCGCTGATCACGTTGATCTGCGCTGTGGTCGGATCGACGTCGACCTTGGCGCGGACGTTGACCGTGCCGAGATCGAAGGGGCCGGCCACCGCCGGAACCTGGATCAGCATCCCAAGCGGGGCGCCCTTGTAGCCGTCGGTCAAAAACACCTTGCCGGCATCCGCTCCCTGGATGTAGAAGGGGGTGGCACCCGCTCCGGCGCCGACGACTGCGGTGCCGACCTGTGAGGACAGGGGGCAGGAGCCGGCGTTGGCGGCGGCGTTGCCGCAGCGGACCACGCCCTTGAGCATCGCGGTCACTCCCGCGGGCGGCTGCACGGCCGTCGAGAGGATCTCCTGATGACCGGAGGGCCGCTTGAGCTGGAAGCTGAAGGGGGTGAACCCTCCCGCGACCGGGTTATCGACGCCGGCGTTCATCTTCGGATCGAAGGGCCGGTCGGCCAGATCGGCGCTCGAGCCGGGCTGGGAGGCATCGCCTGCGAGGCAGGCGCCGCCGTCGGGGCCCTTGTCGATCGTGAAGGAGCTCGTCTGGGTGACGGGATCGCCGCCCGACCAGGGGGTGAGCTCGGTGGTGATGTCGTATTTGCCGCAGGTGTTCGGCGTTGCCAGCACCCCTCGGCTACCGCCCTTGAAGTGCAGGTCGAGATCGCTGAACGGCTGCTGGGGGTTGTTGTCGAAGACGGCCCTGATCTGGCCCGTGTAGGGGTTGCGCTCGAAGTTGCCCGCGAGCTTGATCACAACGCCCTGGCCCTTGGCGACCATGTAGCCGGCGAGCAGGGAGTGGAATGGGTTGTCGTCTTGCTGGGCGACGTAGAGGTTGCCCTTGAGGGGCTGATCCAACACCGGGGTGTCGATCTGCACTGTTCCGACCTTGGAGTTGTCGGGGCAGGTTGGGTCGTCTGCGTTGAAGCGGATCGGGCTGGTCGAGGTGATCCCGATCTGGTCTTCGGTGCAGGAGCCGAGGCCGTCGGCGGCGCTGGGGTTTAGCTACATGCCTTCGGGCAACGTCACCACGGCCTTCTTCAGATGAGAGGGCGCGAGTGTGTTCTCGTGGAGCATCCCTTCCTGGTCGATGCCGAAATGAACGTCCATGCCGCTGCTCGAGTCGGATCGGCTCGTCGTCGGCTGGATGTCGGTCTGTGGATCGAACGGCACCGAGTCGCAGCCGGTGATGTCGGGCAGCGGGGCCGTATCCGTGAAGTGCTGGCCTGGCAGGCTGTAGGTGGTCACGTCGAAGCCAACCTCGGCCGGACCACAGCTGGTCGGGTTCGTCATGAACGGAGTCGGCGGGAGATAGCTCGGCCGCGAGGATCCGTTCGGTGCGTTGCAGGCATAACCGCAGTTGGCGGCCTCGTACGGGGTCATCCGGTACGAGTCGTGGCTTGCATCGGAGGGGATGCCCCAGAGGACGGTCTCGACGCTGTCGACGTGGAAGAAGTTGTTCGCTCCCGTAGCCACGGCGTTGAGTCGGTAGTCGTTGCCGGTCTCGACACCGACGTTGATCATGACGGGCGCGAAGACGGCCATGAATCCAAGCCGCGCAGGCTGTTCACTGTTGCCTGGGAGGTTGTAGAGAGGCTCCGGGAGCGGGAATGCGAAGCCCGGAATCACCTCCACCTCGACGATGGCGATTCCGACCTGCGAGTCTTGCGGACACGCGGTGGCCCAGTTCGAGGCGCCGCCACTGTCGATGAACGTTGCGACAGGACAGGTCGGGAACGCGGCCGGGTTGCCGACGAGCCCCGGGGGGCTGATAACGCCTCCGTCCTGGAAGTCCCCGTAGATCACGTTGGTGTCCGGATCCTTCTTGAGCGCGAACTTCGTGTCGTAGTCCGGATGCCCACCCGCCTGCGTCGTCGAGATCGACGCGCTGACCGAGTCTATCCCGAAGTCGGAGACGTCCGCCTGCGCCTTCGCGCTCCAGGCAAGCCCGGCAACCAGGATCAGCACCGCAGCAGCTGCTGCCAGGGCCAGCCGGCCGATCGTCGTGGAAGGGGTCGAGATCATCGTCATCTCCTTGGGGCTCATCTCAGTGATCGCTTGCTCTGTGTCTCGGTATGGGCTGATCACTTCGAGCCCCCCTTCCAGCAGACACTGGCTTTCTGGTTCAGGCGCTTGGCACGCTGCTTCTGCTTGCCGGCCTTCTGCCGCAGAACCTTGCGCCGGTGCTTGGAGTGCACCTGCTTGGCCTTCTTGTGGAACTTGTGGGCCTTGGCCTTGGCCTTGTCGGCCTTGTGCTCCAGCTTGTTGCAGTGCTTGGTGTGGACGACCACGTTGCCCGGCTGGGTGTGGTGGCTGCCGGGGTTGGTGTCCGGCGGCGGGCTGGTCGGGTCGTTCTGGCAGGCGTCGCCCTGGCAGTCGGGCTTGGTCTGCGAGGCCGGGAAGCCGCCGTTTACGCGGGCGTCGTAGATGGCTGGGACGCCGGGATCCTGGGCGTCCTGGATCAGGCCATCCGCACTGCGGAACATGACGTTGCTCCCGTCGGGGGTGGCCCCCATGAAGTAATCATCGATCTGGCTGTTGCCGCCTGAGATCAGCGACAGCTCACCGTCGTGCCACTCGTAGACATCGCGCTTGCCATCGTGATCCGCCGGGACCAGGTCATCGAGACTCTCGAAGAACGCTGTATGCCCATCGGCGGAGAGGTTGTTGAGCACCGAGCGCTGACCGGTGCTCTGCGGAGGTTCGTTGCGGATCGAGAACTCGGCGCCCTGTGTTGCGGGATCGCCGCTGGGGCTGCAAGAGACGCATTCAGTTGCCCCGGTCGCCGTCTCATAGCGGTAGATCTCGGTGTGGCCGCCGTTGTCGTAGCTCGAGAGCTCGACCTTTGTCTGAATTAGAGCAGCACTGCCGTCTGGCGTAACCTGGATCAGCGAGCGGACATTCCCCTCGATGCCTCCAGTCGCGATGGCGCTTCCCGGGGTGATCTGGTAAGGGCCAGAGGCGTCGCGGCCCTTCACGCCGGCCGACCAGTTGTTGATGCGGGCTGAGTACAACCCGATCGTGTCAGCCACCTCGCTCGACGGGACTGTTTCGATGAACCTCGTCGTCGTGCCGTCCCACACATACAGGTTGGGCTGCCCGGCCGTCCCATTGCTGCCGTCGAGCTGCGACGGCGAGATGAAGAACACGTGCGAGGCGTCCTGCGAGGCCGCCGCGAAGTCCGCGTCGCCACTGCTGGTGATCGGCTCTGCGACCTCACTAGCTACATCAAACTTGTAGAGGTCGCCGTCCTTCATGTACAAGATCGCGCTGCCGTCCGGCGTGACCCCTCCTACGGCGGGGTTGGTGTCGTTGGTGCCGCTGGAGACCAGGAGCGTGCTGTTTCCGTTGACCCTCGCGTAGAGGTTGTTGTCATTGGCGAACAGGACGACTGATCCGTCTTTCGACGCGCCGCGGTAGTAGCTGTCAGTCGACGGGACGCCCCCGCCGGGCAGGATCGAGACCAGCGTCAGGCCATCCGGTGTCCGATCGTAGATCGCCTCCGCCGGGGCCGCCGGGGACTCCGGCAGAAGGGGCACGCCTGCATCGAAGTTATGCCCCGAGCTGAAGATGATGTGGTCCCCATCAGGCGAGATGTGCTCCACTCGGGCACTCGGGTCATCGAGGAGGCCGTTGTCGTATCCATCGTCGTCCGGTGATGCAGGAAGCGTGCCCTCCCCTACGAGGTGGTAGCTGCCGTCCGGGTAGCGGATCCAGCTGGCGTTCGTGCCGTCGATATGGAGCGACCCATTGTCCGGGACCCCCTCGTTGACGTCCTTCGCCGTGAAGGGGATGAACTTGTGGTCCGCGGTGTAGCCACCGATCGCAGGGAGAAGGCTCTGGGTGTCGTCGGGTCCCGTCAGAGAGGTCTTCCACCCCTGAGGGGTGCGATCCGCTGCATAGACGTTGAACCAGGGATTCCCGCCCGTGCCGGGGATGCTCGTGCCGAGCAGGCCGTAGAGGAAGCTGTTTCCGTCCCCGGGAACGACCTGAGTGTTGTCCGGGGAGGATTCGGGCACGCGCGGAAGGTCGGACCCGCTACGCGCTGGGAAGGGCGAGGCAGCGTTTGTACCTCGCGCGGTGACGAGCTCGTAGGCCCGACAATCCGGGAGGTGACTGGAAGGTCCCGTGCGGACAGAGGCGTTGGGGCAGGGGTCACCCGCCGCACTTGCGCTCGTTGCTGCGCCGCCGGCGAACAGCCAAGCGCTCGCGGCTACTGACGCCGCCAGCAGACCAGCGAGTGAGATCTTGCGACCGTTCTTGCGCTCGGACTTGACTACAAAGTTGTCCACCTGGGTCCCCTTTCGGCCAGCGAACTTGGTCACAAAGTTGACGGGGGAGGCGGTGTGCCGGGGCTGACCGAGGCGCTCATCCGCGCGCGGATGGCTGGGCTCGAGGCCGTTAGAAGGCGCACTACTCCCACGGAAACGGCGGATGACACGACGAATGACGCCACGGTCCTTCTTGGACGCAGCGTTGGCAACCGAACCATGGTGGTCAGGTGTCAGACTCATTCGTTGTGCTCTCCTCGTGGGCGGGCCGCCGAAGTGGCGACTCTCTCTTTGAGAAGACCCCCCGAGCCGGTGGACGGCTACACGGTTGTCCTCCCCTCCAATGCCCGGACTCTCATCCGGACAGCGGGAATCATAGACACGCTCTTTCTCTGATGTCAAGCAGATTCTTCAATAAGCCTGAAACCCGCTTGCTCATGCGGTTTCTATCGGAGACAGAAGCGTTCTCAGTCCGGCTTTAGACCCCGTTCTGATGCACGGAGGTGATTCGGAAGCAGGCCATTGATGTATCGCGCTGTCTCTGATTGACTGCTCGATATGGGTATGAGGGTGCTTCGGTTCGTCGTCTGTCTGGGCGCCGCCTGGGCGCTGGTGACGGTGGCCGCCAGCGGGGAGATCATCCAGGCCGGCAACATCGACCTGCGGGTCGACGCCAGGGTCAAGCCACACCGCCTCCCGGTGAAGCACAAGGTCCCGATCGAGCTCCGCGCCTCGGCGCGAATCGCGAACCGGGACGGGACGCCGGCGCCCGGACTGAAGCGGGCGCTCATCGACTTCGACATCCAGGGCGGCATCTACACCAAGGGCCTCGCCTCGTGCAAGGCGCCGAAGATCGTCCACGCGAGCACGGCCCTGGCCAAGAAGCGCTGCCGCCGGGCCCTGGTCGGCACGGGGTCCTTCACGGCCCGCAGCGACGAGATCGCCCACGTCCGCGGGCCGCTCTTGATCTTCTACTCACGGTCGGGCAAGCGGCCCGGGGTCCTGATCCACGGCTACATCCCCTCGCCCACCGGTGGGGAGGTCGTGCTCGCCCGCGGGGTCTTCAAGCGCGCCCCGGGCCCGGTCTTCGGCAAGCGCCTGGTGCTGAAGGTCCCGAGCTTCGCCGGCGGGACCGGCCGGCTCACCGGGATCTCGACCCGGATCGGCCCCCGCTGGCACTACCGCGGCAAGAAGCGCAGCTTCGCCGTCGCCCGCTGCTTCGCCGGCAACTTCGTCGTGCAGGGCGATCTCAAGTTCACCGACGGCACCCACGCGCAGGGGAGCTTGATCCGGGGCTGTCGGCGGAAGCGGTGACTGTGGCGCGACCGCGGGCCGCCATCGACGGTGTCCGCTCGTTTCAGCAGGCCTCGGAAGCAGGGGACGTGGCGGCGATCGTCGAGTTGCTCGCCCCTGACGCCGCCCTGGTCTCGCCGCTATCGGGCCGCATGGTCTTCACCGGGATGGCGGATCTCACCGCCCTCTTCTCCGCCGTCTACGGGGCAGTCAGCAACCTGCGATGGGTTGACGTCGCCTCCGAGGGACACATCGCGCTGCTTCGCGGGGAGGCCAGGATCGGCCCGTTCCACCTCGACGACGCGATGGTCTTGGAGCTTGCGGACGACGGACGCATCCGCCGCATCCGGCCCCACTTCCGGCCGCTCCTTGGGACGCTGGCGTTCTCGCTTGTGCTCGCCGTCAGGATGGGCCGACACCCGGGGGCACTGCTGCGGGCCCTGCGCGGTCCGCGCCTGCTGGATTCGACGACCGGTCCTCAGCGATAACGGCCTGGCCAGCCGGCTGGGGGCCGTCAGGGGGCGCCCGGCCGAAACGCCACCGCCCGGACCCGCGCGGCGAGCGACGCGAGATCCTCTGGGCCGAGCCCCCGCAAGCCGAAGACACGCGCGAGCACATGCGCCGCGAATGAGTGATTCTCGGCGTAGCGCTCGAGTACGGCCAGCCGCTCGGTCTCATCGAGGAACCTCTGCTGCGGGCAGGGCCAGCGACGGCGGCCGACGGTCACAGCGTGGGCTGGAGACGCCTTGATGTTGAGATACCACTGTGCCTCCGCTCCCCACCCCGAGATGACCACCACCTCGGGGATCGCCCGGTCGAACTGCACCACCTCAACAACGGTGAGATGCGGTTGGCCGGTCCGTCGACCCCGGTGACGAATGCAGACGAACCGGTTCCCGAGCAGCCAGCCGGCATGCATTCGATAGAGCCAGGTGGGCGCCCGCAAGAGCGAACGCAAGGGCTGCCCCCGTGGGTTGTCGAGAGGGCTCCGCATCACAGGGGCGTGATTGCGTCGCCAACGCGGATCTCTCCGTCCTTGACGATGTCGGCGCGGAGCCCGCCCCGGTGGACGAGCGCACGGAGAACGCCGGGCCTACCAGCCGCCGCGCAAAGGCGCTCGAGGTGCGCGCAGGGTTCGCAGAGGCGAGCGCCGACGCACTCCGCAGAGCCGATCCGGAATCGCCGGCCGACGAGCGCGTTGAGGGCGAGCCCCCGCGTGGCGACGTTGCGCCGCGCCTCCTCGGGTGTAAGCGCGTCGCCCCCCTCGGCCAGCTTCTCGAGTACCTCCGCCTCGACCAGCGTGAGGTCTCGCCCACCGCCCGGGCCCCCAGAGAACGTGCCGCGGCCGTCGAAGTAGCGGTCGCCCTCGAGGCCGCGGCCCGAAATCGCCCCGGCATTCTCGACCCGGCGAAGAGCACCCTCTGCCGCCGGGCCCACGACGATGGCTTCCACGACCCCCTCGCCGCTGACAGTCCCCTCGTCTCGCCGCTCCCAAAGGGCCGGATCGGCCGGGGCGATAACGAACCCCGCCTCGACGGCTTCGAAGCGCTCGGGCCCTCCCCCTGGATTCCAGATGAGGCCGGGGGGCGAGCCGAAGGCCACCGCGGCAAGCAGGCCGCCGCCATCGTCGGCGCGAAGCAGCGCCAGCCAGGGCCCAGGCCAGTTGAAGCCAGCCGGCTCGGAGACGGGCACGAGACCAAGCCCCCGCTGCGCGAGCCACCCCGCCCACGCCGCCCACGGCTCGGGATTCCCAGGCTCGATCTCAGGAACGACCTCGGCGTCAAGTTCAAGGATCGCCGCGAGGCAAGCCCGTCCGGTCGAGGCGAGCGTGGCGTCGTCCCCAGAGAATGGCGTGCTGCTCGGAGGTTCCACCTCAGAAACCGTAGTGGCGGAGCCACGGCGGCATAGAGGCGAGGGGCGCGGCTGGTGAGCGCCTTTGAGATGCATCAACCGCAACGGGGCAACGGTGGAGCCCGACGGTCGGGGCAGGTATCGGCCCGGACACCCGTTCACTTTCGTTAACTCCGTCGTTGTTTGAGAGACTGAAGTAACGAGCGCGACAGGGCGCTCGAGTTCAACAGAGGGGGAGCGAGAGTGGGGGCTGACAGTGCAGGCGCTGAGCAGAAGTGGGAGCGGGCGCGGCTGATCCCGACCGCCGGGATCCGCGGCCAGGAGGAGCAGGAGACGAGGGCCACCTCGGCGCTGTTGGCGGTGCTGCCGGCGGTTCCGGACTTCGGTCATGCCCTGCTCAAGGAGGTCGGCGCGCCCAAGGGCCACATCGCCACCTTCACCGAGGTGCGCCTGAAGGGGCCGGACGGCAAGACGCACATCCCGGACGGCGCGATCGTCGTCACGCGCGGCAAGACGCGGTGGAGCTGTCTGGTCGAGGTCAAGACGGGCCGCGCGCTGCAGCAGGGCGAGCAGGTGGCGCGGTATCTGGACATGGCGCGCGAGCATGGCTTCGACGCCCTGCTGACGATCTCGAACGAGATCCGCAGCAACCCAGACGACCTGCCCTACGACGTCGACCGACGCAAGCTCGGCAGGCTCACCGTCCGCCACATCTCTTGGTGGCGGGTGCTGACCGAGGCCGTGGTCCAACACCGCTTCCGGGGCATCGAGGACCCCGATCAGGGGCCCAGCGACCCCGGGGCTGGCGTCATAGCCGCACGATGGGAGCAGTTCGTCGAGTATCTGGCGCTGCAGCTGAGCCAGGAGCTCGGCGTGACGGTGCAGCAGGTGCGAAGCCGCGGGAAGAGTCCGCGGGATCGGCTGGCCGACTCCGTGCGGCGACTCGCCGATGACGGCGTGCTCGAGGGTGCGCTGCGCGTCCCCGGTGCGGTCGGCGACGTGGTCCTGGAGGCGAACCTACGCAGCGGCCGCGTGACCACCGGCGTCGAGGTCGCGGCGCCAGCCGACAGGAAGCGACCGAAGGCGAAGGTCTCCTGGGTGCTGCGCCAGCTCAAGGACGCTCCCGACGATCTGCGGATCGACGTCAGCTTCGAGCGCCGCCGAGGCACGAACTCGGAGTTGCTCAGCACATGTCGCGACAACCCGGATTGCCTGCTCGTGGGCGAGGGGGCCAAGCTCGACCCGCGGAAGTTCTTTCTGGCCTTGTCGCGGCCGATTGCAGGAAACGAGGGCGCACCGAGGGCTCGTTCGTGATCGAAACCCGCCGGCAGACGATGGACTTCTACCGCGACCTGGTTCAGGACCTGAAGCCGCCACAGCCGAAGCCGCCGAAGATGGCGCCGGCGCCAGGGCCCGAAAAGACGGAGGGCCAGGCCGAGCCGAAGAAGTCCGAGGGCCGCGCGCGTCGCGAGCAGATCGCGGGGCTGGATGAGATCGCGAGCGTCGTTCAGATCGGGGCCATGTGGGGATGAGGCAGGGCCGGGCGCTGTAGGCGGACGAGGTAAGGCGAGCGCGCACCGGTGCCTGCCGGCTGGAGTGGGGACCTTGCCCCGGGGGATGCGCCGCGCCCAGGAGCTCCTTGGACGGAACGCCACCGCTCGAACGCGCGCGGCGAGGGCCTCCACCCCCTCCCCCTCCAACGCTGTTAATCGCAAACAGATGCCGCGGCTGGGTACGGCAGACCTTGTTACACCTGATACGTTTGTCGTGCGATGGCAGTCGATCCTCGGGAGGGGGATGAGGCGAGCGGCTCCGGCTCGAAAGGCCAGGCACCCGGCCGCATCGCGGATCTTCACTGCCACTACCCGATGCACCTGCTCAGCCGGCCTGACGGCAGCGGTCGCGGCGCGGGCTTTCGCGCCTGGGTCATGCGCCACGCAAACCAGTGGGGGAACTATCCGTCCGGGCATCCCTCGGAGCGCGTAAATCTGACGACGCTGAAGGAGGGCGGCGTCGGGCTCGTGCTCTCCGTCCTCTGCGACCCGTTCAGCGAGATCGACCTCCACCGGCGTTACGCGTCCCGCCCGCGTGAGACCTATCCCGCGCGCCTGTTCTCGCAGCTGGAAGTGGTCGAGGAGGCGGTCAAGGAGGAGCGCGAGGGGGGCTTCAAAACTCGCTTCGTTCGCGACGTCGAGCAGCTGCGGGCCGCGGAGGGTGCGGGTGAGATCGCCTTCGTGCACTGTGTCGAGGGCGGCTTCCACCTCGGTGCCACGCCCGAGCAGGTCAGCGAGACGGTGGCGGAGCTGGCCAAGCGGGGGGTCGCCTACATCACCCTCGCCCACCTGTTCTGGCGCCAGGTCGCCACTAACGCCCCGGCGCTGCCGTTCCTCCCGGACCGCGCCTACGACCTGCTGTTCCCGCAGCGCACGGACGAGCCGCTCTCGGATCTGGGCATAGCCGCCGTCAAGGCGATGTACGAGCACGGTGTGCTGATCGACATCTCGCACATGCGCGCGGATGCGATCGAGGCGACCTTCGAGCTGGTCGAGCACCTGGACGGCGTGACGAACTCGCACCCGCGGGACTATCCGATCATCGCCACGCACGTGGGCACGCGCGGCCGCGGCTGGACCCAGCACTACAACCTGGACCGCCGCACCGTCGAGCGGATCGCCGCCCGCGGCGGCGTAGCCGGGCTGATCATGGCGCAGCACCAGCTGCTGTCCTCGATCAGAAAGCCGAGGAGCCTGCACGGCACCGTCCGGGTGCTCGGCCGTCACCTCGCGCGCCTGCGGAAGTGGGGCGGCGATGAGACCTACGCGCTCGGCACGGACCTCGACGGCTTCATCAAGCCGACCATGGCCGGGGTGGAGACGGCGGCGGACCTCGCTGCCCTGCGCAGCGCGATGACGAGCTACGCGGAGGAGACGGAGCCGCCCCGCTTCGACCCGGAGCGGCTCTTCTACACGAACGGCCGCCGCGTCGTGGCGGCCGCGTTCGAACGTCGGGCGCAGGGGCCGGGGCCCTCGAAACAGAGGCCGGACGGCAACCCGGCGACGCCCCCCGGCCGAGAGGAGAAGGAGGCGGCCGGCCGGTGCGGTCTGGCGCTCTCCGGCGGCGGTCACCGCGCCGCCTTCTTCCACATCGGCGCGCTCGCTCGACTCGCCGAAAGCGACCGGCTGCGCCAGATCCGCGTGATCTCCACGGTGTCCGGAGGCTCGATCGTCGGCGCCCTCTACTACCTGCACGTCAAGGCGCTGCTCGAAAGTCACGAGGACGCCGAGCTGACGCCGTACCACTACGTGCGGGCGGTGCACTCCGTCGCTCATATCTACCGCGAGGCGTCGAACCGCAACGTCCGGGGTCACGCGCTGCTCAACTACGTGCGCGACCTGCAGCTGGCGCTGCCGAGATTCAGCCGTACGAACCGGATCGCCGAGCTCTACGACCGGTGGTTCTTCCAGCCGATCCGCTATGACCGGCTGACCGAGCGATTCATCCGCGAACCGGGGCAGACGCTGGCGATGAGCAACCTCCTCATCAAGCCGCTCAAGGCGGGCTCCGGCGACGTCGACTTCGATCCCCAGTCCGCGGAGAACGACGCGCGCGCCGCGCCCGTGCCGATCATCCTCATCAACGCCACCACGCTCAACACCGGCCACGCGTTCCGCTTCGACGCCCGCGGAGCGGGGGAGCCCGCCCTGGGAGGCAAAGCCGAGGTCGACATCGACCGGAACGCGAGGCTGCTTCGCACTCACTACGACGAGATGCCGCAGGGCTGCAACTCCTACTCGGTCGGAACCGCCGTTGCCGCGTCCGCTGCCTTCCCGGGTGCGTTCGCACCGCTGACGATCAAAGGCGCGTACCGCCCCGACAACAAGCCCTACACGGTCAGGCTCACCGACGGAGGCGTCCACGACAACCAGGGCGTCAGCGGACTGCTCGACTGGAACTGCGACCAGCTGCTGATCAGCGACGGGGGCGGGCAGATGGAGGACCGCGCCGTTCCCGCGGCGACAACGCCGGGCGTGCTGATGCGCTCGTCTTCCGTTTCCCGCTCGTCCGCTCGGGAGCAGCTCCTGCTGCGGGCGGACCCTCCCGAGCCGCCGCCCGCAACGCCGGCCGCTCCGCCGCCTGCCTGCGGGAAGCGTCGCAAGCCGCTGCTCACGCACCTGCTCAAGGGCCTGCCCGTGGCGAGCGCGAGCGCGGCCGCGGGCCAAGCTCCGGCCAAGGTGCGAGAGCGGAGCGCGCTCGGGATCGACCCCGAGGTGCAAATCGCAGCGGCACGGATCCGCACGGATCTCGACTCATTCTCCGACGTGGAGCAGGCGGCGTTGATGGCGATCGGTCATCGAGCCACGCGCGCAGCGGAGAGAGCATTGGAGGGCGAGCGGGGTTCGGGCGAGGAGCTGCCGGCGGTCGAGGACCTGCCGGCGGTCGAGGACCTGCCCGACCGCTGGTGGTTCGGCGGCATCGACGGGTCGCTGGTGAACCCCGACGGCAAGCTGCTGCGTCGCCTGCGCGTGGGGAGCTACCGCTTCGGAAAGCCCCTGATGCTCCTGCTGCAGTTCCGTCTCGCGCGAGTGCTGACGCTGCTCCTGCTGCTCGTCGCCGCCTTGTGGGCGGGTCGCGGGCTCATCCAGTGGCTCGGCGACGGGAGCGTCCCCGCCCTGGTGCTCGTCGGTTCGGCGCTGGGGGCCGCGGTGGTGCTGGGGCTCTACTGGCGAGGCGACAACATCGTCAGCCGGCTCGTCTGCGAGTCGCTGATTCCATTCGTCCTCGCCCTGCTCGGAGTTTTCATGGGCGTCTCGGCTGCGTTCGTGTTCGAGGGCGCGCTGCACCGCGTCTGGGGCCGGTACCCGGGGCAGGGTGCCTGGGCGGCTGCCTGGGCCTGCCTGAAAGCCGTCTGCCTCGCGGTGGCGGTCGTGGCCCTGGCGGCCGGGACTGCCGCCGCCGCGGTGATGCTGCTCATCCTCGGCGTCGGTCTGTTCGCCACGCGACCGGACTCCGCCTTCCACCTGATCTTCCTCGACGACTTTCAGCCGTGGCTTTGGATCGCAAGCGGAGCTGCGGCCACGGCGGCGCTGCTCCTGCTCATCGCGCGGCCGGCGCCGGGCGACGAGGGAGGCGTTCGCGGTCGGGGTTGGAACGGCGCTCACGCTCGCGCTCCTGGTCGTGGGGCTGGTCGTGGCGACGCTGTTCCTCAGCTGGCTGAGCGGTCGCAACGGCACCCCTCCCGATCGGACCGGCGCGTACCTCGAGATCATCATCGTCGCGGTGGTCGTCGCGGTCGTGGCGTATGCCGCGATGAGCTGGACGCTGCGCCGGCTCGCGAACGTGAGCAACGCCGAGCCGACGATGGTGCCGGCGGCGATCGCGCTGCTCGCCGCGACGGCGATCGTGATCACCGGCTGGCTTCGAGACTCGCCGCCGGAACCGCCCGCACTCACGCAGAAGCCCGAGCCGCGCTTGAGCGAACAAGGGGTCGCGGCTGCGGCGAATGCCTATCGACCGATCCTTCGCTTTGACAGCGGCGACCCCCGGCGCCCCCTCGACGTCGAGGAGTACCTGGCCGGGGATGCGGGCAACGGGCGGCCGCAGGTCTGCGCCCCCACGTGCAAGCAGCTCGACTCGCTCGGGGATCTGCGGGTGGGGAAGGTCGCTGGGGCCCACCTCGATCTCGCGGGAGCTGAATCGCTGGGCGGGGAGACGAAGCTGCCGCAGACGACGGACAGCCCCGTCTACTACGACGTCTCGCGGGCGAACGGCCACGTCAACTTCGATTACTGGGTCTTCTACGACTACAACGACTCGCCGTCGTTGAAGTCATTGACATGCGTGGGGGCGCTCAGCATCGCCGAGGCCACCTGCTTCGACCACGAGGGCGACTGGGAAGGGCTGACGGTGAGCGTCCCGGAGCCGGCGGCGGGTGGCGAGACCGAGCCCGACGCCGTCATCTATGCCACCCACAACGACAGGGCGTCCTTCGCGTGGAGCGCGCTGCAGCAGAAGGGCTCCACTCGCAAGCACCACCCGTTTGGATACGTCGCGGCGGGGAGCCACGCGACATATCCGCTGGCCTGTCCGCCAGCCTCCTGCCGGCAGCTGAGCTCGGACCTGCCCGACGGGCAGCGCGACGGAGAGCGAGCCTGGACGGCTGCGGGCTGCGCCGGGTGCGTCAAGCCGCTTCCGATCGACCCCACGTCGAAGAAGGCGAGAGGCTGGGCCGCCTTTCACGGCCTGTGGGGTGCGGAGCAGTGCACGGTTGGACTCGAACTGTGCACGCGCGGGAAGGGCCCGCAGAGTCCCAGTGACCAGAAGCGCTACATCTTCGCCGGACAGGCGCCGGACTGCACGAGTCTGCTGCTGCAAAGCGACCCCAAGCAGACGGGGCGCTGCCCGCTCGGACCGGGCTAGCCCGGTGGGCGGCGGCCGGCGTTCGGCGCGCCGGCGCGGATGTATACGCCACCCGCCCTTTCACGTTGCGAGAGCCGCCTCCCGCAGTAGTCGGAGCCCTCCCTCGACGCACTGCTGGATCCGCTCGAGGACTTTCGGATTCGCAAACTCCGCCCTGGCCGAATCGTCGACGGCGGGCCGGGCGCCCTCCACTCGCTCGCACAGCGCGTGGGCCCGCCTGCGGAGCGCCGGCGGGCGCATGCCGAGGTCTTCGGCCAGCCGCTCGAGGTGCCTTGGGCGGATGTAGTCCCGGCGGGACTCGCCGCCGTAGCGCATCGCCAGCTTGCGAGAGACGCCGGGATAGACCGCCGTCGAGAGCAGGTCATACAGCGGCGCGAGCCGCGGGCTCTCCGGCCCTTCGAGGAGCAGGGAGTAGTTCTTGGCGTGGGCGTCGTTGTTGCCGATCACGAGGTTGAACAGCAGGGCGTCGCAGAACGCCAGACGGTCGCGCGCCGGGACCGCGGAGTGTCTGCCGATCAGCGCGGCGCAAGCGGCGACCGTCGGGCCGCCGTCCGCCTCGTACTTCTCCTCGGGTGGGCGCCCGAGCGCCTGGCAGAAGTCCTCTTGGTGGATGCGGCGGAACGGCGGCCCCTCGACGCGGTCGTAGCGGGTCACCTGCAGAAAGGGGATCGACGGCACATCCGCATCGCTGAAGGAGGCGCGCGGGGTCGCCGTTCGCGCCCCGGCCTCGACGACGCTCGAGGCCGCTGGCCGCCGCCAGGGCGAGGCAGTAGTTCTCGTTTGCGACGGTGTCGTCGTAGCCGGGGATCGGCAGCTTGAGGATGTGCGTGCTCGGCGGCTCACCGCCGGTGATCCCGATCCGCCCCCCGGCGAAAATGACGGGCAGCTTCTCCTGCGCGCCCGCGAGCGAGAGCCGCAGGCCCTCCCCCTCGACTCCTTCCGCCATCACCCGCTCGGGCGTCTCGCTCAGGGCGTCGTAGAGCTCCGTGGCGTTCAGCCACTTCGGGCCTCCCGGCGAGGGTGGGCCCGCGCCGGGAGGCGACAGTGAGACCGCGCCGGCACACTCGCCGCCGATCGCGCTCAGGACCGCGAACGAGTTGGAGGCCGATACGCCGAACGCGCGCGCGACGCCTTGCAGAAAGCCGCCCTCCGGCAGCAGCCCCGAGAAGTAGCCCCGGCACTCCTCATCCTCGTAGGGCGCCTCCCGGACCGGAAGGGAGAGCGACAGGGGCGGGACCGGCTCGCCGGGCACGTCCGCGGCGTAGGTGAACCGCAGGCGGCCGCCGTCCAGGCGGTCGAGCGTGCCGACCGACCCCTCGTGCAGATGGACCTCGAGCTCGCTCATCGCTTCCCGAGGCGAAGCTCGAGGCCGAGCTCGTTGAGGAGCTTCAGCACGCTCTCGACCCGCGCGGTTCCCTTCCCCCGCTCGATCTCGGAGACGAGTCGCAGCGACGTGCCCGCCGCGTCGGCCAGCTCACCCTGGGTGAGGCCGACGGACTTCCGCCGCGCGCGGATGATGCGGCCCAGGGCCGCGGGGTCTGGCACAAACTCGGTGGCATCCATTTTCCCGATCGGGAAGATTACTTCGTTTCGGCGCCCGGCTCAAGCAGATTTTCCCGATCGGGCAAACAACTGTCTCCGTGGCTTACGCTTGAGGCCGCGTTTTCCCACTCGGGACAATGGGCCCCACGCGGGGGCGCGGTGGAACTCTCGCTCGGTCATGCCGGGGGCGTAGGCCGCCCCTCGGCTCAGCTCCCAACGGTGAAAGTGAAGTCGAAGGCGCCCCTGCGCTTGACGTGATGGCCGCGGTGCAGGGCCAGGGGCCGGCGCAGCGTGTAGCTGCCGGGCTGCAGCTCGCCCATGCCCTTCAGCCCGGCATAGGCGGTGATGATCTTCGACTCGGCGTGGCCGGGCCGCACGGTGATGTACTCGAGGTCGAGCTGGCAGAGCGTCTGGAGAACTCGGCCGCAGTGCTCGAAGAAAAGCGAGCCGGCCAAGTAGTGATCTCGGTTTGGGAATCTTTCGCAGCTCTGATGCGGCGCTTCCGCTCTGCAGCTCAGGCTGCAGCCGTGGCCTTGGACTCCGCGTTGGAGTGAAGCCGGGGGGCCTGGCCGCTCTCGGAAGGCGGCCCGCTCACGCTTCCAAGCCGCGGACGGCCGCCAGCATCTCGTACGCGATGTAGCGGCGCTGGCCCCGCGCACCTGCTTCGGCCTCCCGCAGGACGCCGCTCGACTCGAGCGCCGCGTCCATCGCCTCAGCGTAGAGGACCTTTACGAAATCAGCAAAAACTGTAAAGGAGGCGGGCGGACCATTACACAGCCGACAAGGTGGAGAGCTGCCAAGACCCGCTCCCGCCTCCGCCTGCCCGTGAGCTGGCCGGCTTCGCCCGCAGCAACGGCTACGGCCGCGAGGAGCCTGGCGCTCGACGCCGCCTCGGAGGCGCTACGGCTGCAGCAGGTGCCCGATCGGCACGCGCGTGACCGTCTCCGGGTAGGGGTCGCCGAAGCGGCGCGTGGCGCGAACGATCCCGGGCCGCGGTGCGCCGCGGACCACCTCCCGCGCGGGGACCTGGATCGAAAGGCGCGGCTGGCGCTCCCAAGCCAGCTCCGAGCGCGGGCCGAAGAGGACGAGCGTGCAGCTCCCGGGGAGCGCAGCGCTCGGGGCGACGATCCCCCTGCCGCCGGCCCCGCGCACCTCCACCGCCAGCTCCTGGCAACGCGACCAATCGTCGTCGCTCAGCGCGCTCCACGCCACCTCCGCCTTCTCGGCCTGCTCGGGGGTCGAGATATCGAGCACCGCTCCCTCGTCCACCCGGAGCTGCCACAGGCCGACCCGCGCCTCCGCCGCCTCGGCTTCGTCGATCCCCTCGTTGCGGACGAACTCCGCGTAGGGCGCGGCGGGGTCGAGCGAGCAGTACTGGGCGATTGTCTGATCGCTCGGCTGGCTCCAGCGTCCGGGCCGGCGGTTGGGCCGAACCCACAGCGGCGTGTCGTAGGTCGTGGCCCTGAAAGCCATGCCCCGAAGGCGCGTGAACTCGAAGGGGGCCATGGGCTCCTCAGGTCGCGTACTGGTTTCTGCTTCCTCGCGCCTCCGCGAGCAGGGCGCGCTCGGCCGCCGGATCAGCGAGGAGATCCAGCGGCGTGCGCCCGTCGAGCTGACGGCGCGGCCGGTGGAACCACGCGTCGATGCCCTTCGGGGACCAGGCGTGGTGGAGGATCTGCACCAGCTTGGCCACCAGGAGCAGCCGCTCCGAGGGCTGTCCCGAGCTCGCAGCCCACCGTCTCCACGTTCGCGCCGTGACGCCGGCGAGCGCCGCGAGCTCCTCCTGGGAGACGCCGGGAAGGTGCTCCTCGAGCCGGCGGACGAGATCCTGGCGGTCCGCAGAGCGGCCCCCGGTGAACTCGTCCAGGGCGTCGCGGATCACCTGCCGCACCCGCTCGACTCCGAGCAGGATCTGCTCGAAGCGATCGAGCTCGTCGCCGTCGCTGTGGACCGCGCGGTCGACCTCGAGCATCGAGGAGAACATCTCCGCCGACTGCTCGACGTCGAAGTCGAGATCCTGGATGCGGGGCTGCAGGTCCTTCAGGCGCTGAGCGACATCGGCCAGGCGACCCTGCAGCGACTCATCTACGTCGGGCCGGCTGCCGACCTCATCGAGCGCCTCCCCGAACGAGCTCGCGGCCTCATCGAGCCTGCGCTTGAGACCTTCCACCTCCTCATCGAGCTCGACCAACTGCTGTTCGCGGGTATCTGCGAGTGTCGCGTGCATGTCTCTCCCATGTCCGGTCAATAGGACATGTATAGGACCTTAGCAGCCGCCACCCGTGCACCCGTCGCGCCGGAGCTGCCCCAGCAGATCCGGGGGCGCGACAGGAGAGCGACGCCGCGTGGACGCGCACGAACAACGAGGCGCGCTCGGCGGCTCTACGAGCGCCGTGGAGTACCGACTGACTGGAGGCCGGCTCGAGGTGCGTTGGCCGGCGCCGGGGTGTGGCGTTGTGGAGCCCACGATCTCCGCGACCGCGTAGGCGCAGACCGTCGGGCGAGCTTCCGCAACCACGCTGAAGGGGAAGCGCGGTCGGTTTGTGAAATCGCGCAACTCACCCTCGGGTTCCGCCGCCGTCGCGCTACCCTATAAGCACTTGCTTCAGATGCTTCGGGATCTGGAGCGGAAGCCGCCTCCGGGCGGCTTCCTCATTTCTGGGCTGTCCAGCTCGACGGTCGGTGCACAAGATGGAAGTCCTCATCGGGTGCCGGGTCAGGAAGCTGGCATGCCTCAAGCAGCTCCTCGTGGATCGTCTTCATCTCGTCTGCTCCAACCGCGCGCCTGAGCGTGTCGCGGTTGCGCGGGCTCGCGACGATGAGCCGGAGCCCGTAGTGGCTTCTCACCAGGCGCAGCGGCTCCTCGAGATCATGGTCGTCCGAGACCACCAGGGCGAGGTCGATGCCGCGCTCGGCAGCATCGAGCATCAGGTAGGTGGCGAGGTTGACGTCGGAGCCCTTCTCCTCGGGAACTCGGACCTCGGCCAACTCGGACGGGTCCGTCCCCGCGAGCGGCAATCGGCGAGTCTTGGTTTGAAACTTACCCTCGTGGATGATCAGGCGATCGACTCCCCCAAGGGCTCGCCAGTAGACGTCCTGACGCTGCGGCTGGCCGGGATCGAGTGAGCCACCCACCCGGGCCGAGAAGAAGCGGACAAGCTCGAGCTCGGCGTCAGGCACCAGCCGCTCGCAGAGTGCGTACGGGTCGAGCCACTTGTAGTGGGGCCGCTGCTCCAGCGCACCGTGGTAGAGGTTGAAGCCGTCGATGTAGGCGTGGGCGCGCATCCGGCGCCGACGCTAGAGGACGCCTCAGCCGGAATCGGCCCCCGTTCGCTGTTGCCTTGCTGATCTGCGCTCGTGCCTAGATCAGTGTTGTTTTCGTTGGCCCGGGCCACCTTGTGCCTCCGCGAAATCATTGTGTTTCCGCATCGGAGCACTAGTTTCCGGGACTGCTGCAATGCGCGACAGGGGGCAGCCGCTCCCTCACCCGTGCGTGGCCAACCCCGCCGAGATCGGCGTGGGCGAGCCGGCGTTGGGTCACATCTACGCCCGGGTGCGAGCCCGGGTCCGGAGGGGACGCCTCCCGGGCCCGGATCAGTCCGACGCGGCCCTTCTCTCCAGGTCCTCGGTTGCCACGTAGCGGGTGCTTCGGCCGCCGCCCTCTTGACGCACCAACCCGGCGTCCGTCAGCCGCCGCAAGTCGTTGGTTGCCGTCGGAAACGCGATCTCAGCCTCTTCGCTGTATGGGCCTCGTTCCACGCCCCCGGTCAGGGCGTGCTCCATTGCGATAACGAGTCGCTCGGGCCACTTTCGCTCCGCCGCGAGGGCTTCGAGCTTGTCCCATCGGCGTCCCGCCTGCTCGACCTGAGCGAGGCGGCCTTCGGCCTGAGCGATGTGCGCGCGCAGGCAGAAGTCGATCCAGGGAGAGGCGTCGCGCTCAGGTTGGTATGAGCCGCCTTGGACCGTGCCGAGCGCCGAGTAGTAGTCGGATGTGTGTCGGGCCAGGTAGTCCTCGATCGAGCCGAACTCGGGGGAGAGGATCCGTTCGCGCGCGAGGACCAGGGACTGGACAATCCGCGAGACCCTTCCGTTGCCGTCTCGAAATGGATGCACGGAGACAACGTGGAGGTGTGCCATCGCCGCACGAACAGCGGGATGTGCATCGAGGTCCCCGGTCTCCAGCCAGTCGACGACTTCGCCCATGAGGGCCGCCACGTCGTCGGCCGGGGGGCCGACGTAGGCCGGCGGTCCGGAGCCGGCCGTCACCGAGATCGGCCCGGTCCGCCAATGCCCCGGGCTCTTGTCGCGTTGGAAGTAGCAGGCGTCGAAGTGCAGATCGAGGATGACGCGGTCGAGCCAGCGGAAGCTGGGGTCCGTGGCCATCGCTCCAACGTGGTCCATTGCTCGGGAGTAGGACGCGGCAGCCAGCCGACCCTCGCTGTCGTCCGAGGTCCGACCCCTTCCCGAAACGATCGCGAGGGCATCTTGATGCCCCACCTCGAATCCCTCGATCGAGATGGAGCTCTCGACCGAGTTCGCCTTGACCTCGCGGCGCAACGACCCAAGCCATGGGCCCGGCACGGCCACTTCGTCGTGCAAGCGAGTACGGAGCCCGTCGAGGCGACGCAGGAGCTCCGCTTGGGACGCGGTGGGAGTCGGCGTGGCGTAGATCATGATGCTTGAGATTATATACGAATATACGTTTATTCCAATATTGCTCGGAGCAGGGCGCGCGCCGTTGGTGCGGTGCGGTGACCCGATGAAGGTGAAGGGCGCCTCGGCCGGGTGCGTTCCCGACCTACACCCGTGCGACTGCCGTTTCCCCCAAGAGCCGCAAGCCGCCTCCGGCCGCAGCTGCGGGCTGGTCAGCGGGGGCGCTCGCAGGAGCGATGCACGTGGTCGCGCCCGCTGCCCTTGACGCAGCGATCGCGGCCGCGGCCGCCACGCAGGCGGTCGGGGCCCGATCGGCCCAACAGGCGGTCGCGGCCGGGCCCGCCGCCGACGCGGTCACCGCCGGCTCCGCCGACAATGCGATCGCCCCCGTGGCCGCCCCAGGCCCGGTCTTCGCCGGCGCCGAGGCAGATCAGGTCGTCGCCTCCGCCGCCGCGCACATGGTCGCGCCCGGCACCGGCGACGATCACGTCGTCGCCGCGCGTACCCCGCAGTCGGTCGGCCTCCTCGGTCCCGGCGACGTCCGCCTCGCGGCCGCCGCAGTGCGCCACGGGTCCCCGATCACCGGGCGGCTCGGGGTGGGCCGGCGGGGGCGGATCGGCCGGATCATCCGGCGGGTCGCCGCTGATCTTCGTAGCGGCTCCGCAGCCGCTCGCCGCCGCGGCGTTGACAGCATCACCGGCGTAGGAGACAACCCAGCGGTAGGTGCCGGGCACCGCCGGGGCGACGGCTGGCGCGCGCTGATCGCCGAGACCGCTGATGGGCACGCTTTCGACCTGCGCCGCCGGCCCGGCGCAGGCTGGGTCACCTGGGCCGTAGAGGGCGAAGCGCAGACGCCCGGTCGGCCACCGGGCGTCGGTGAGCTCGGCTCGAACGTCGATGAGTCGCCCCGCGTCGGCGCCCGGGGAAGGAATCGCCCTGAGCGTCGGGGTTGCCTCACCGCTCGCTCTCGGTGCGTCGTCGAGGAGGGTCTGTACGACGCTCCGGCTGGTAATCACGAGATCGGGCGAAGGTCCTTGGTCGAGTCGAGCGGTCTGGACCGTGCCGGACCCCTGGTGGAGCGCAAAGCGGCCGCCTTTCGTGAAGCCGCCGGCACCGTCACCCGCGAGCAGAAGGAGGTCCGAATCCTCATCCGACGTATCGCCCCCGTGGGAGACGACGAGGTCGATCGCGCCGTCGCCATCGAAGTCCTCGGCCGCAATGCCGCTGGGCGGATCGCCGGTCGTGAAGGTGGCAGGGCGGGCGAAGGTGCCGTCGCCGACCCCGCGGTAGACGGCGACGTCGGAATCGTTGCTGTGGTCGGTTGCGGCAAACTCGTGTGCCTGGATGGTCGCCAGGTCGAGGTTGCCGTCCGCGTCGAAGTCGGCGAGGACCCCGTCGATCGGCTCGCCGCCGTCCTCGAAGGAGACGTCACCCGCCGGCGGAGTCGCGATCGGATCCTCGAACGGGTGCTCGGGAGAGCCCGTTCCAAGCAACACCCAGGCGGTCTCGCTCGACGTCTGCGAGATGTGGAACACAACGAGATCGGCCCGCCCGTCGTCGTTCAGATCGCCCGATGCAAGCGAGGTGCCGGGGTCGTGGATCGGGAACAGCTCGCCAGGGCCGAACGTTCCGTCCCCCCGGCCCGGGATGAGGAAGATGCCGCCGTCGCAGCACTCGTCGGGAGTGACCGCGAGGTCGGGGAGGCGGTCACCGGTGAAGTCGGCGATCGCGATGTCGCTTGGCCTGCCCGGCGGAACCGGATAGCTGGCGGGCGCGCTGAATCCGCCGCCGGGCTGAGTCAGAAGCACGCTGACCTCATCCGACCACGACTCGGCGACGACCAGGTCATCACGACCATCGCCGTTCAGGTCGGCGCTGGCCAGCCCGCCGGGCCCCTCGCCGCCTGAGTCGATCGCGGCGGGCCCCCCGAGCTCTCCGCTCGCGGAGCCGCTGAGCAGCGCCACATCGGTCTCCGTATAGGAGCGGCCGCCGGACACGACGACGTCCGGATGACCGTCGCCGTCGAAGTCGGAGATCGTCAAGCCGGGGGCGTCGAAACCGGGTACCGGGTACTCGGCCCGCGGCGCGAAGGGGCCGATCGCCGCCCCCGCCGGCGGCGAACAGAGCAGCACAACGACCGCGACGGCCCCTGCAAGCGCGCTCCCTATGCCCCACCTTGTCGATCGCTCCCTGATCGCCCCCGACGGTAGCAGCAGCTCAGCGGACAGACGACGGGACGACGCGGTGCCTTCCCGAAGAAGACGCCGGCTCGGGCTCGGGCCGGCGCTCGGCCTATCGCCGGCGGCACCGCCCACTTCAGCCTCGTGGCTCCGCAGCGAGGCCGCTGCTAGGTTGGGCGCGTGGGACCCGAAGTGGAAGCGCCGGCGCACGATAAGGCGGAGGTCGTGACCTCCTTCCTGCTGGCGCTGCAGGCCGATGACGTCGACGCCGCGGTCGAGATGCTCGCCCCCGACGCCGACTGGATCAACGTCTCGCTACCCGCCGTCCGCGGGCGTGACCGGATCGAGCGCATCCTGCGGCTCGGGCCACGCACCGGCACGAGCTTCCGGGTCCACCTCCACAACGTCGCCACCGAGGGCGATGTGGTTCTGACCGAGCGGACCGACGCGCTCGGCAGGGGAAGGTTCGAGCAGCGGTTCTGGGTCTACGGCCGCTTCGAGCTCGAGGGCGGGCAGATCAAGGTCTGGCGCGACTCCTTCGACTGGCTCGACATCCTGATCAGCCTCGTACGCGGCCTCGCCGGCATCGCGATGCCGGCGCTCAACCGGCCCTGGCCGGGCAACGCCTGAGCCCTGCCCGGGGCCCCCACCGCAAGGACAAGCGCCCCGACCAGGATTCGAACCTGGGGCCTACTCCTTAGGAGGGACACTGAGCCGGGACTGGTGGGAAGCTCCGGGCGCAAGCGTCGCTTGTTCAAGCGAACTCGGCTCGAAGACCGGCCCGCGCGGTCCTTCCAAAGCGCGGGCTGATGTGTCCGTTTTGTGTCCGCGTCCTCTGCCGAGAGCCCAAACAGCCACTCACGGATCGCGAGTTCGGAGGTGTCTACCCCAGCCCGACCCCGAAGGAATCGCGGAGCTCGGGCCCGTCGCCCGGGATCCCCGGAGTGCCCTGGGTGATGTAGCGGTAGCCGCGGGCGGTCAGGTTCCGCTTGCGGTTCGGGTAGAGCAGATGCACCCCGCCGACCCCATACTCCTGCCCGTAATCTTGCTCCCGGACGTTCTGCGGCTCGCCGATCGCGAGCTCCTCGGGCCCGCGGCCATCGAGGTCGTGGATCGCGACGGTGATCCCGAACAGATCGCACTCGCGCACCTCGCCGTCGCCGCGGATCCCGGGCGTAGTCTGGGTGATCGCCTGGTTGTGGCGCTTGAGGATGCCCTTGCGGGTGCCGAACAGGACGCGCACCTCACCCACGCAGGCGCTGATGTTCGCTCCGATCTGGGTGCCGACGGCGAGATCGTCGCGGCCGTCGCCGTCGAGATCGCCGCTGGCCAGGCTCGTGCCCCAGCGACCCGAGCGCGGCTCGCCCTCGGCCATGCCAGGCTCAGAGGGGGTCAGGTAGCGGTCGTGGCGGCTGCTCAGGCCCCTGCGCGAGCCACCGAAGATGTGGACCGCGCCCTCGGTCTCATCGGCCTGGGGCACCCCCACGGCGAGATCGTCGCGGCCGTCGCCGTCGTAGTCGCCTACGGATAGCGCGTTGGAAAAGTCTCGCTGAAAGCCCGCCCCGGGTCCCTTGACGCCGGGCGAGCTCTCATGCAGATACCGGGACTTGCGGACGACCAGGCCCTTGCGGCTGCCGGGGATCACGTGGATGGCTCCGGCGTCGTTGTCGCCGTCGATGCCATCGTCGGTGCCGATCACGAGATCGTCGTAGCCGTCGCCGTCGAAGTCGCCCGCAGCCAACGTGAATCCAAAGGCCTCGCTGCGGGTCCTGCCGGGGGCCTCGAGCTTCGGCAGGAGCGAATCGATCGAACGTGTGCGCTTCGGCCGAAGTCCCTTCCGCGAGCCCGCGATCACGTGGACTATGCCTTCCGACTCGGACTCGTCGAGATCCTCGCCCGGGGCGCCGACCGCGAGCTCCTCGTAGCCGTCGCCGTCGAAGTCGCCGCTCGCGAGGCCCTGGCCGAAGAGGTCGCTGTACTGGGGTCCGTCGGCGACCCCGAGGCGCTGCTGGTCGATCTGCTCGGCGCTTCTGCGCTTCAGGCCGTGGCGCCCGCCGTAGACGACGTGGGCGGCGCCGGCGTCGTTGATGCGGTCACCGGCGACCTCGATGCTCTCGAAGCGGTTGCCGATCACGAGATCGTCGCGGCCGTTGCCGTCGAAGTCGCCCGCCCCCACGAAGCGGCCGAACTGCTCGCCGTGTCGCGGTCCGTTGGTCTTGAGCCACCCCATCGACTCGTTGATCTCGAGCGCCCCGCCGGCGGGCAGCTTGCGGCGCGCTCCATAGAGGACGTCCACGGTGCCCTCGTCCGCGTAGGGGTCGGTCAGGCCCTCGCGGTAGGAGCCAACGATCAGGTCATCCCTGCCGTCGCCGTTGAAGTCGGCGGCGTGGGCGCCCTCGCCGACACCTGTCCAGGCCACGAGCGCGGCGAGTATGGCCAGCGCCGATCTGGCTCTTCCATCCCTCATGTCCGTCCCGCCAGCAGAGGATCATCCCCCTTTGCTTCGAGCCTCAACTCTCAGGCTAGCAACCGACCGGTCCCATCAGGGGCAAACGGTCGGCGAGTAGCCGCGTTTCTCAGCGGGATCGGATTCCGGAAGTTGGGTTGGACTTTGAGGGGAGTTTCGCGACGTAAGGAGTAGATGGAGGATTCGGAGAGCAACGGGCAGGCAGCGGCGGAGGAGGCGCGGCTGGCCTACCGGCCGGCGGAGCTGGCGGGGCTGGTCGGGCTCAGCTGCAAGGCGATCTACCGGGCGATCGAGCGCGGCGAGCTCCGGGCGGAAGGTGGCTGCGGGGTCGAGGCTGCTGATCCCGGTCGAGGAGGCCGAGGCCTGGCTCGAGGCGGACCTGGTCGAGGTGGATCGCTCTCCCTCGTTGCCCGGCCCTTCGCGGCGTCCGAGGAGGCGGCAGAGGCTCCGACCCCTCGGCGATGCGATCGCCTCGCTCGATCTCCGCTCCCCCGGTGGCTACGATCGCGGCGGAAACTGAAATGGCCCCGGCGGCGCTACCAACGCCCCGGGGCCCGGCGCCGGAGACAAGCCTCCGACGCGCCCTGGACGCTAGCCCCACGGGGGCGCTCACGCGTTCTGTGCTCGTCCGAGACGGCCTCCGCGCTCGATGCGGAAGGAGGAAGCCATGGGGGCGAGATCGAGGGGCTGCGGGGTTCTGAGGGGTGAGAGCTCGTGAGCGTCGAGAAGGTGCAGCGCAAGAGCGGCGAGGTCGTCTGGCGGGTGCGCTGGCGGGATCGGCGTGGGCGAAACCGCTCGCAGGTGCTCGGCCGCAAGCGCGACGCGGAGGCCTTCGACGCCGAGGTCAAGCGGCGCAAGCGGACCGGGGAGCTTGCGGCGATGGACGGCGGGCGGGAGACGCTCGATGAGTACGTGGCGGGGACCTGGGCGCGGGCGTATGCGGCTGATCTCGCTCCGCGGACTCGACAGAACTACGCTTCCTCCTACGACCGCCACATCGGTCCTCGGCTCGGCGAGATGCAGCTCCGCGAGATCGACGCCGAGGCGATCGCTGAGTTCCAGGGCGACATGATTCGCTCGGGCGCCAAGCCGCACGCGATCCGTAAGGCGATGGTCCTGCTCGGCGCGATCCTCCAGCGCGCAGCTGAGAGCCAGCGGATTCCGTACAACCCGCAGCGCGTCGTGCGAAAGGCGCGGCTCCCGCGGAGTCCCGAGGTCAAGCCGCTTGCGCCGGCGACAGTCGAGCGCCTGCGAGGGCTGCTCGACGCTCGCGGCGCGACGATCGTCTCGGTGCTCGCCTACGCCGGACTGCGGCCCGGCGAGCTCCGCATCATGCGGTGGAGCGACCTCGGCGAGAGAACGATGCGGGTTGACGCGCCGAAGACAGCGCGGCGCCGGTCGGTTCGCCTGCTCGCCGCACTCGTCGCCGACCTGGAGGCCTGGAGAGCGACCGGTGAGTCCCGGGGGCGAGCTGATCTTCCCGCCGGCGGACGGCGCGGTCTGGACCGCCAACGCGTTCGAGAAGTGGCGCCGGCGCAGCTTCGTCCCCGCAGTCGAGAAGCTGGGGTTGCCCGACGCTCGGCCCTACGACCTCCGACACAGCTTCGCCTCGCTGCTGCTGCACGAGGGCCGGAGCGTGATCTACGTCGCGCGACAGCTCGGGCACGGCGCCGAGCTGACGATGCGGACCTACGGCCACGTGATCGATGAACTCGAGGATCGCCCGCAGCTACCGGCTGAGCAGGCGATCAGCGAAGCGCGGGCGCGTGCGCCGACGGAGGTGAGTGGGGTTGGGCCCGGATGACTTTCGTAATACGATAGTGCTCCAGATCATCCCATCCGCCCGCAGACACGGCGTGGGCGATGAGGACATCCGACATGCCGTGCGGAACGCCGTTGCGATGAGCTACGAAGGCGACGACAGGATCCTCTGGGTCGGCCCGGCGAAGAGCAGCGCCCTGCTCGAGGTGGTCACGGTGCAGATGGCGCGGGGTGAGAGCATCGTCATCCATGCGATGCCACTACGGCGCAAGTACGAGTCCCTACTCACCGGAAGCAGCTGAGCATGGCTATGAGGAAGCAGAAGAGCTACGGCAAGACGGTCAGCGGAGAGGAGCTGACCGACGAACTGATCGAGAAGTACGCGAAGGAGGCCGAAGAGGGCTACGACGTCGACGAGCTGATGAAGAATCGGGTCCTTATCGGTCGCCCACCGATGGGCAACGGACCGGCATCGGTCGAGTCCGTTCGACTTGACCCGGATCTGAAGCAGGCGCTGGATGAGCGGGCGCAGCGAGAGGACGAGACCGCGTCGAGCGTGATCCGTAAGGCGCTGAGAAGCTACCTGGGTCTGCCCTAGGTGTAGTTCCTAAGCACGTTGTTCATCCGGCCCTCCTTGGAGGCTGGGGGTGCTCAAGCCACCCAACCCAAGGAGAACCGGATGAAGCTTCACGGTAATGCCCCGCTCGGCCCGAAGGGCAGGGCGATCATGGTCAGACGAGTCCTCGAGGACGGCCTGACGCTCGCGGAGGCGGCCATGGCCGCCGGAGTGAGCGTCAGGACCGCCGGCAAGTGGGTCCGCCGCTACCGGGCCGAGGGCGAAGCCGGCTTGCTCGATCGCAGCTCGGCACCCAGGCTGATCGCCAACGCCACCCCCGAGGATCGGGTCCAGGCGATCGCCGCCCTGCGCAAACTGCGCCTGACCGGCCCCGAGATCGCCGAGGTCCTCGAGATGGCGACCTCGACGGTCTCGGCGGTGCTGAAGCGGGTCGGCCTCGGCAAGCTCAGCCGCCTCGAGCCCGCAGAGCCCGTTCGCCGCTATGAGAAGCAGCGCCCCGGCGAGCTGATCCACATCGACGTCAAGAAGCTGGGCCGGATCGGGCCGCATGGGGCCGGGCACAGGATCACCGGTCGCAAGGGGCGCCGGACGAAGACCAAGCGCGACGGGGACGGCATCGTTCGGCGCCAGATCGGCTACGAGTGCGTGCATGTCTGCGTCGACGATTGCACCCGCCTCGCCTACGTCGAGGTCCTGCCCGACGAGAAGGCAACGACGGCGATCGGCTTTCTCAGCCGGGCCGTCGCCTTCTACCGCTCCCACGGGGTCAAGGTCGAGCGGCTGATGACCGACAACGGCTCCGCCTATCGCTCGGCGGTGCATGCTCTCGCCTGCAGGCGGCTTGCGATCAAGCACCTGCGGACCAGGCCCTACAGACCCCAGACCAACGGCAAGGCCGAGCGCTTCATCCGCACGATGCTGCGCGAGTGGGCATACGCCGCCGTCTACGGGAGCTCGCCCGATAGGGCCGCGGCCTTATCGGGCTGGGTCGAGCGCTACAACTTCAGGCGAAGACACGGAGCCCTCGGTCACCGGCCGCCGATCGCGCGGTTAGCGGAGCGGAGCGGGAACAACGTGGCTGGCATCTACACCTAGGAGAGGGACCGCTGAGCGGTCCCCATCCGTACTCAGGGACGGGATGATTGGTGGGAGATGGATATCGGCCGTCAGGGCCTTCGCGGCCGTGGCGGTCGCCCTCGGCGCGGCAGCGGCGAGCGGCTGTGGCGAGGCCGGCGGGGACCCGGCGCCTACGGACACAGGGCAGAGCCAGCCCGTCGAGGCGAGAAGCCCAAGTCCTTCGGGCGACTCCCTCCCGTCCGGCTGGACCGAGTTGGAGCTTCCCATCACGCACGTCGTCTATCCCGAAGACGTGTTCGCGGCGGCGTCCTTCGAGCCTCCGGCGGACACCCGACCCAAGAGCCAGTGCAGCCCCGACACGCTCCTCGAGGCGATGCCGGCCGACGCGGCGCTGGTGCGGGTAATCGAGTACACGCGCGTGCGGGATCTGGATGAGTTCCCGCCCCGACCTCGTCGCTTCCAGTACTCAGACGGCGTCTTCGGCAGCTACGAGTGCGCGGGGGACAGTTTCCGGTTCGTGTTCCGAGAGGCGGGTCGGGCCTTCCAGGTGCACGTGAACCTGAACAGAGGCAGTGTCGATCGACGCACGAGGGCCGAGGCGCTCCAGGTCCTGAACGGACTGACGGTGCCGCAGCCGGCGACTCCCGGCATCAACGAGTAGCGGACGAGCATGTACCCGTCTCGTACCTTTCTCCGCGGGCGCGCCTGACGCTGAAGCCCGCAATCCCGCTCCAGCTCTAACGCCCCGACCAGGATTCGAACCTGGGGCCTACTCCTTAGGAGGGAGTCGCTCTATCCAGCTGAGCTATCGGGGCGGGCGGCTCGACGAGCCGGTTTGCAGGGTACCGCCGCACAGGCCGGCTCCCGCGACGGGCCGGGCCGCCCGCTTGACCGGGAGGGGCACGAAGGGGTCGGCGGGCGGCGGGCGGTCCTGACTTGTGGGGCCCATGCGCCGATAACCCAGGACTGCTCGGGCGAATCGGGGGCCTTTCCCTCCCGCCGGGCGGGTCGGAGGCGGGGCCCGCGCCGGGTGTGCCGTTCATCGTTCACTTCTGCAGGCAGGGGCTGCAGAAGTGAACATCGAATGGGAAGTGGCCTCGCTCGAGCCGCAGCGCATCTTGTAGGTTGGGTGCGTCCGAGCGATGACGACGGCCGTCCACTATCCGGAGCTCGCCGAGCGCGTCCGCAGGCAGCGCGAGCGGCTCCCGAGCCTCTACGGGGACGTCGACTTCTCGATCCAGCCGGAGCGGCTCGCGCTCGACACCAAGGACGAGTCCTCGCTGCCGGGGTGGGTGGCGGACCGCGGCGAGATCCTCCGGGACGCCCGCCTGATCGAGCTGATGCGCACGGCGACGATGCTCGGCGACGTGGTCGCCGACGGCTATGCCGCGCTGATGCAGGAGCGGAGCCTGCGGTCGCTGATCGAGATGCTGCAGCTGGCCTGCCGGGAGGGCATCGATGCCGTGCCCGGCGCCCCGCCGGAGCTCGAGCGCTTCATCGCCGCGATGGAGGGGGAGCCGGAGTGGCTCGACATGGAGCTCGTCCGCGAGGGAGCGCGGCACGAGCGCATTCCCGCGGCGCTGCTCGCTCCCTACGTGATCCGTGGCGCCTTCATGGCGACGTTCCTGAACACCTACGCGGCCCTGCCGATGGCCCTGACCGGCGCGCTCGGCGGCCGCCGCGCGGCGCGGCGCGTGAACGAGACGGCGACCTTCTTCGCGGTGACGACGATGCCCGGTGCGCTCGACCGCCACGGCGACGGCTTCGAGGCCGCGGCGATGGTGCGCCTGATGCACTCGATGGTCCGCTACAACGCGCTGCGGAAGTCGGACAGGTGGGACACCGACGTGTTCGGGATCCCGATTCCCCAGGTGGACCAGATGCCGGCCGGGCTGCTGAACGTCTACCTCCTCGCCCGCCAGGTCGAAGCCGACGGGCGCTCGGACTTCAACGGGCGCGAGCGCGCGATCGTCGAGTTCGCTCGCTACCGGTGCTTCCTGCTCGGCCTGCCGGAGGAGCTGCTGCCCTCCACGCCCGAGGGCATCATCGCGGCGATGCACGCCCGCGCCGCAACCCTGCGCGACGGCTTCGACGACGAGATCTGCGGCGGCCTGGTCCGAGCGACCATGTCCGCGTATCTGAAGCCGACCCGCTCGCTCGCCGACCGCGTCGCCGACGCCGTCGAGAAGAGCTACAGCAAGCTCTTCTTCACGCGCGCCTTCCTCAACGGGGAGGAGCGCGCCTCCACCGAGCTCGGCGTCGAGATGGAGCTCGGGGACTACGCGCGCGTCGCGCTCACGGCCCCGCTCGTCTTCGGCTCCTTCTGGACCGCGACCACCGCAGCCCGCGTCCCGGTGATTCGGACCCTCAACGACAGGCTCGTGACCGAGGTGCTGAAGCAGCGCCTCGCGAGCTACGGCAAGCCCGAGTTCACTACCGACGCCTCCAAGTACACGCCGGCGACGGCGCGGCCCGCCACGGCGGGCTGACCGCAGGCGCGGGCGCAGCGGCGGAGTCGAAGCGTGGGGCCGGGCCGGGCCAGGTCGTTCGGCGGCGGCCGTCTGCGCCGCTCCCGCGGCGATCCGTCGGGCGGCCATGCGATGCCCGCCGTTCCGCTTGACACGCTGCACGCCAATATGGCATGCTGCATGTCATGAGCGCGGTAAGCCTCCGGGATCAGCAGGCGGAGGTGACGCGCGGGCGGATCCTCGCCGCGGTTGCGGAGCTGCTGGAGCAGGGCGATCCGAGCGAGCTCACGATGCCCGACGTGGCCACCGCCTCGGGCGTCTCGCTGCGGACCATCTACCGCCACTATCCGACGCGGGACGAGCTTCTGGAGGCGGCGGGACGCTGGATCGGGGACGAGCTGCTCGGGCACCCGTACCCCCAGAGCCTCGACGAGGTCGCGGACCTGTTCGAGGCGGGCTGCCCGCAGTTCGACGAGCACCCCGGGCTGGTGCGCGCGCTGGCGTTCTCGCAACTGGGTCAGCAGGTGCGCCACTTCCGCCGGGGCGAGCGGCTCGAGGCGATCTCGGGGGCGCTGCGAACCGAGCTTCCGGCTTTGCCGGAGGCGGATCTGCGACGGGCCGAAGCCGTACTTGCCTACCTCCACAACATGCTCGCCTACACGACGATGCGCGAGGAGTCGGGGCTCTCCGGCACCGAGGTCGGGGCGGCCGTGGGGTGGGCGATCAGGGCGCTGGTCGATGACCTGCGCCGAAGCAACAACGACCAGCAAAGGAAGCAGGACGATGGATGAGCAAGTGATCGTTCGCGGCCCCGCCGAGGGGCGGACGCTCCTCGTCGGCGGGGGCGACTACGTGACCTACAAGACCAGGAGCGCGGAGACCGGCGGCGCCTACTTCTGCTTCGAGGTCCAGACCACGCCCGGCTTCGGGCCGCCGCTCCACACCCATGAGTACCGGGAGCTCTTCTACGTCCTCGAGGGCGCCTACGAGTTCACCGTGCAGCGCAACGGGAAGCTCGAGACGATCACGGGGGCCGAAGGGACCGCGGTCGCGATTCCGCCGAACGCCCCACACACGTTCAAGAACGCGACCGACCGACCGGCGCGGCTTCTGTTCGTGCACCAGCCCGCGGCCCTCGAGGGGTTCTTCGAGGACTTCGGCGTGCCCGTCCCCGGCGTGGGCGAAATCCCGGAAGGCACCGAGGCGCCCGACTTCGCGGCGATGGCCGCTGCGCTCGAACGCAGCGGCGTGCACGTGGTCGAGCCGGAAGCGGTGGGCTGAGATGGAGAGCCGGGTGGTCAACCCCTGGAGCTGGCAGGACCGCCTCGGGTTCGTCCAGGGCAAGGAGGTCTCCGGGCCGCAGCGGATCCTCTACTGCGCCGGCCAGACCTCGGTCGACGAGCAGGGCCAGCCCCTGCACGAGGGCGACATCGAAGCCCAGACGCTGCAGGCTCTCGACAACCTCGAGACCGTGCTGCGCGCGGCCGGCTTCGAGCTCGCCGACGTGGCCCGACTGAACGTGTACGTCACCGACCTCGATTCCTACCGTCAGGCGGGTGCAGCCGCGCTCGGCGCCCGCCTCGGCGCGGCCGGCTGCCGGCAGGCGGCGACGCTGCTCGGCGTCTCCCGCCTCGCGCTCGCGGAGCTTTTGATCGAGATCGAGGCCACCGCCGTCCGCTAGTGCCGTTTGCCGCGCGGCGCGTGGGGCGCCGCGGCACCCCACGCCAGCGCAACCGCCCGGTCAGGCGTGTGCATGCCTCACAGTCGGCGCGGCCGGCGCCACTACCCTCGGGACTCGGCAGGAGCAGCCTCGGCCCCGCTCGGTCCCTGGGGACGAGGCGGCCCGTCGGCAGCCGCTCATGGACCCCAAGGACGACTGGAAACGGACGGTGCTCGAGCCGGCCGCGCGCAAGCGGTTGCGGCGCCGGCGGGCCGAGCTCGCGCGCCGGCGCCGTTGGACGGCCATGGGGCTCGGCGTCGTCCTCCTGCTGAGCCTCACGGTCGCCGGCGCGCGCGCGTTCCGCCACCACGGCGGCGACGCGGGCCCGCCCGCCACGCAGGCCCCCGTGCAGGCCAAGCCGACCCTGGCCCAGCGCGAGCGGCGGGCGATCGGCAGGGTCCTCTCCTATACGCCCTTCATCCGCGAGGGGCGGGGACGGAAGCGCGAGGTGGCGCTCACCTTCGACGACGGCCCCGGCCCCTACACGCCCCAGATCCTCGACGTGCTGCGCAAGCACCACACGAAGGCGACCTTCTTCGAGGTCGGGACGATGCTGACCTCGTTCAGCGACAGCACCGTCACGCAGGCCCATCGCGGCTACGCGATCGGCAACCACACCTACGACCACCCCCACATGGGAGCGCTGCCGAAGGGCGAGCAGGCGAAGGAGCTGAACACGACCAGCGTGGCCCTGCAGCGCTACACCCGCTCCTACCCGCGCATCTTCCGCCCGCCCTTCGGGTCCTTCAACAGCGACACGCTGAAGCTGCTGCACAAGCGCAAGAGCCTGATGGTGCTGTGGAGCACCGACACCGAGGACTACCTCGACCCCGGTCCCGACGTGATCGCCGAGAACGCGCTGGCGGGCGCGCACCCAGGCGCGATCATCCTCCTCCACGACGCCGGCGGAGACCGCTCCCAGACCGTCGCCGCACTGCCGAAGATCATCCGCGGCCTGCGCCACAAGCACCTGCGGCCGGTGACGGTCCCGAAGCTGATCGTCGACGATCCTCCGCCCCGCGGGCAGAAGGTCCCCTGGGATCTGGCCGGGGGCTCCTGAGCGCGCCGGTCTTCCCGCGGCGCCGCCCGAATACAGGGTCGATCCCAGGGTCGCCCCCGTTGCGGAGAGGCTGCCCATGTGCGGAGCATGCCTGCGATGAGGTCGTCCCTCCACAAACCGCGGATCGCTGCAATCCGCTCTCGCCCGTTCGGTCCCTCGCGCGGGCCGGCGGAGGTACTGCTGACGCTCACCGCCCTCGGCGTGCTCTGCTTGCTCGCGGCGGCCCCCGCCGCGGGTGCAACCTCCGGCGCCGAGCAGACGAAGGTCTTCTTCTCTCGCGGCTCCGCCACCTCGCTGCACTCCGCGGGCGACGTCTTCGCGATGAGCGCCGACGGGTCCGAGACCGAGCGGCTCACCCGCGATCCCAACCACGCCTTTCAGGATCCGACGGCTCCATCCCTCGACCCCGCGGCCCACGGCAAGCTCGACAAGATCGCCTTCTGGTCGCACGACAGCTCCGGCAACAGCGTCTGGACGCTCGACCTCGCGGGCGGGCAGCCGCAGCGAATCGCCTCGGGCAGCTATCCCACGATCTCACCCGACGGCAAGAAGATCGCCTTCCTGCGCGGCGTCAGCGCCTTCACCGCGCAGATCGACATGCCGGTACCCAACGACGGCATCTGGATCATGAACGTCGACGGATCGGGCAAGCACCGGCTGACCGCGCCGTCGTGGAGCAATCCGAGCTGCACCTACCCGGACGCCGGCGGAACACCTGAGTCCGTCGGGATCCAGGGTAGCCCGAGCTTCTCGCCGGACGGGACGAAGATCGCCTACGTCGCCCATCGCGACGTCGACCCCGACCCCAGCAAGTGCGACGACCAGACCGACATCTACGTGATGAACGCCGACGGCACCGGCGAGACGCGGGCCACGCACCTGCCCGATCGCGCGAGCAAGGCGGCGCTCTCGCCGGTCAACGTCGACTGGTCGCCCGACGGCAACCACTTCGCGTTCTGGTCGCAGGGCAGCGACCACAACCCGGCCATCTACACCGTCGCCTACGGGAGCGGCTCCGCGCAGCAGATCACCTCCCCCGGTTACGGCAAGGGCGGCGTGATCGACCGCGACCCGACCTTCTCACCCGACGGCAGCCGAATCGACTTCGAGCGCATCGGGGCGAACTCGAGCGGCGGGCTCGAGAAGGGCGTCTACGAGGTCGGCGCAAGCGGCGGTGCGATCACGCGGCGCAACACCGGCGGCAACCCGGACTGGACGGCGGCCCCGGACACCGACGAAGACGCGCTCCTCGACCTGTGGGAGAAGAAGGGAATCGACTTCAACGCCGATGGCGATCTCGAGGACAGGCTGGACGTGAATCTGCCGAAGATGGGCGCCGACCCTAAGTACAAGGACATCTTCGTCGAGTCCGACTACATGCAGGGGCACAAGCTGAAGGCGGATGCGGCCCGCTACGACTACGACGCCTTCCGCGCCGCCCCGGTCTCGAACCCGAACGGCCAGACCGGGATCCTGCTGCACATCGACAACGGGCGCGGCTCGATCATGAACCCGCGCACGCTGGAGACGTGGCAGCAGAACAGCCGCCAGGACGAACTGCGGCACGAGAACACCCTCGGCTCACTCGGCGGCGGCAGGTTCAGCTGGGCGTCCTTCGACGCCGTCAAGCGCGCGCACCTCGTGGAGTCGCGCCGCCACGTCTTCCACTACGCGGTGATGAGCCACTTCGTCGCCCCCGGCGCGAACCGGGTCACCGGCATCTCCCGCGGCATCCCCGGCAGCGATCTGCAGGTCTCCCTCGGCTACTTCTGCCCGCCCCCCAGCCACGCGTGCGCGGGTCCGAGCGTGCCCGGCATCGCCGACGGGCTCGCGCTCGAGGAGGGCGTGACGCTGATGCACGAGCTCGGCCACAACCTCGGCCTGCACCACGGCGGCGGCGATGACGTCAACGGCAAGCCCAACTACCTGTCGGTCATGAACTACCTGTTCAGCAACATCGGCCTCGTCCGCGACCTCGGCGGCGGCGGCTTCCGCGCCGGGATCCTCGACTACTCACACGTGCGGATCGGCAGCCTGAACGAGAACGCGATCGACGAGCGCGCGGGCTTCCCGGGCGCCTTCGGGACCTGGGCCGAGGGCTTCCGCACGCCTCGCATTGCCCCGGCGGCCACCGCACGCGGCTGCTGGTAGCGAGCGCCCCCACCGACTTCGACTGCAACGGCAACCCCCGGACCCGCCAGGTCCCGGCGCTGGACCTCAACGGCGACGGCCACAAGACGGCCCTCACGAGCCACGACGACTGGCGCAACCTCGTCTTCGACGGCGGCGAGGTCGGGAGCTTCGGCTCCACCGCGGCAGCGGGTCAGGCAGCGAACACGCGCCAGATCGAACCCCCGGTGACCAAGTCGCTGAAGGCCGGCCGCGAGCTCACGGGCAAGGGCTCGGGCTCGGGCGGCGGCTCGGGCTCGGGCGGCGGACACGGCACGAGCTGCCCGCACGGCACCTCCCCGACCGTCACCTGCACCAAACGGCACGGGAAGCTGCACATGCGCGGCACCCACGCCGCGGAGCGCTTCACCGGCACCGGCGGACGCGAGAAGGTGGTCGCCGGCGGCGGCAGGGACGTGGTCCGTGCGAAGGGCGGACGGGATGTCGTCAAGGGCGGCGGCGGGCGCGACAAGCTGATCGGCGGCGGCGGCCGGGACAAGCTCGTCGGCGGCGGCGGGCGCGACAAGCTGCGCGGGGGGCCCGGCCAGGACAAGCTGAAAGGGCAGGCGGGCCGGGACAAGCTGCTCGGCGGTGGCGGGCGCGACAAGCTGCTCGGCGGTGGCGGCCGCGACAAGCTCGCGGCGCGCGATCACCACCGCGACCGCAGGATCGACTGCGGTGGCGGCCAGCCGGATCGCGCGGTGGCAGACCGCCGCGACCCGCGCCCCCGGCACTGCGAGCGCGTCCACCGGCGCTGAGCGGCGCCGACCCGGGGGGCCGGGCGCCTCGGCCTCCGCGGCTCGCTAGCTTCGTCGGGATGGAAACGATCCCACTCCCCGAGCTGCGCCGACGCCGCAGCGCCAAGTGGACGGTCTACGAGCCCGACGTGCTGCCCGCCTGGGTGGCGGAGATGGACTTCCCGCTCGCGGAGCCGATCCGGGCCGCGCTGGCCGAGGCCATCGCGATCGGCGACACCGGCTACGCGAACGCCGCCGCGGCGGACCTGGGCGAGGCGTTCGCCGGCTTCGCATCCCGCCGGCTCGGCTGGAGCGTCGATCCCGGGCGGGTGGTGGCCGTGCCCGACGTCGTCCACGGCCTCGCCTCGCTCGTCCGGGCGCTGACCGAGCCGGGCGCCGAGGTCGTCGTCACGCCGCCCGGTCTACCACCCGTTCTTCACGCTGATCGCCGAGAGCGAGCGCCGGGTCCGCGAGGTGCCGCTGGACGGGCGCGAGCTCGATGTCGACGGGATCGAGGCGCGCCTTCGCCGACGGCGCCCGGGCGCTGCTGCTGTGCAGCCCCCACAACCCGGCCGGCAGCGTCCCCACCCGCGAGCAGCTGGAGGCGCTCGCCGAGGCCGCCGTCCGCCACGACGCCTGGGTGCTCGCGGACGAGATCCACGCGCCGCTGACCCTGCCGGGCACCGAGCACGTGCCCTTCCTCGAGGTCAGCGACGCGGCCCGCGAGCGCGGCATCGGCCTCAGCTCCGCCTCGAAGACCTTCAACATCGCCGGGCTCGTGTGCGCGCGTGATCGTCGCCGGCAGCGATGCCGCCTGGGAGGCCGTCGCAGCGGATCCCGTTCCTCGACCGCCATCCCGGCCACCTCGGCGTCCTCGGATCGGTCGCCGCCTTCTCGGAGCCCGGCTCCGACGAGTGGCTCGACGGGGTGATCGAGCTGCTCGACGGCAACCGGGCCCTGCTCGCCGAGCTGCTCGCGGAGCGGCTGCCCGAGGCCCGCTACATGCCCTCCGCAGGCGGGCTATCTGACGTGGATCGACCTGGGCGCCTACGACCTCGGGCCCGATCCCGCGCCGGCGCTGCTCGAGCGCGGGCGGATCGCGGTCAGCCCCGGTCCCCAGTTCGGCACCGGCGGCGAGGGCTTCGCCCGGCTCAACGTGGGCACCTCACCCGAGCTCGTCCGGGAGGCGGTCGCGCGGATCGCGAAGGCGGTGGCGGCGTGAGCATCGAGGAGGCGGCGCTCACCGATCCGACCGAGCGCCTGCTCCTCCCCCACTTCGAGGCGCTCGCCGGGCGCCTCGGCGGCGAGCTGCCGCCGCTGCTCGACGTCCACACGCACATCGGCCGCAACGACCCCGACGGCTTCCGCCAGGAGCCGGCGGAGCTGCTCGCGAGCTGGAGACGATCGGCGCCCGCGCGGTCACCTTCCCCATGCACGAGCCGGACGGCTACCCGGCCGCCAACGACGAGGCGATCGCCGCGGCCGCGGCCTCGGAGGGCCGGCTCTGCGGCGTTCTGCCGGATCGACCCGCGCTCGACGCGGACCGACCCCGTGGCCGAGGCAGAGCGCTGCCTCGACGCCGGGGCCGCCGGGATCAAGCTGCACCCGCGGGCCGAGGGCTTCCGGCTCGCCGAGCCCGGCGTCGAGCGGCTCTTCGGCGTGGCGGAGGAGCGCCGCGTGCCGATCCTCGTCCACGCCGGCCGCGGCATCCCGGCGCTGGGCCGCGACTCCGTCCGCCTCGCCGAGGCCCACCCGCAGGCGCGGCTGATCCTCGCCCACGGCGGCATCTCCGACCTCGCCTGGCTGCACGCGCTCGTCGAGCCCGGCTGCGAACCTCTTCTTCGACACCTCGTGGTGGAACCCCGCCGACCTGATCGCCCTGTTCACCTACGTCCCCTCCTCGCAGATCCTCTGGGCCAGCGACACGCCGTACACCTCGCCCCTGGTGGCGAGCGTCTGGCACCTGCGGTGCGCGATCCAGGCCGGGCTCGACGAGGCGGCGATCCGCTCGCTCGCGGGCGGGCAGTCGGAGCGGATCCTCGCCGGCGGCGAGATCGTGCCCCTGCCGCGCGCGCCGGGCGAGGGCACCGTGCTCGACCCGATGCTCGAACGCGTCTACACCCATCTCGTCTCCGCCTTCGGCGCGGCCAACGCCGGCGGCGATCCGGCCGAGAAGATGGAGCTCGCTCGCCTCTCCTGCCGGGTTCCCGGCGATCACCCCGAGGCGACGCTGCTGGCCGAGCTCGAGGAGCTGATCTCCGAGCTCGCGGCGACCCAGCTGCCGCCGGAGGCGGACCGCACGCACCGCTTCGGCGACCTCGAGCGCGGGCTCGTCTCGCTGCTCGGGCTCGCGCGGACGCCGGCAGCGGGAGCCGCTGCGACGGGCTGAACCGCCGCCGCAACGCACCGGCTATCGCGCCTCAGCCGCGAACCGGCTCGTAGACCTGGATCGTGACGCCGTCGGGGCCCGCGGTCTCGAGGCTCTTCAGGCTCCAGGTCTTCTTCTCCTCGCCCGGACCGAACAGGCGCTTGCCGGAGCCGAGCACGACCGGGAAGACCATCAGCCGCAGCTCATCGACGAGGTCGGCGTCGAGCAGCGTCTGCGCCAGGCTCGGGCTGCCGTGGACGACGAGCTCGCCGTCCGTCTGATCCCGCAGCGCCGCAACCGCCGCGACCACGTCGCCTTTGCCGTCGATGACCGCGGTGTTCGTCCACTCGGGGTCGCTGAGCGTCGTCGAGACGACGTGCTTCGGCATCGAGTTGAACTTGTCGGCGAACTCGCCCTCCATCCGCGGCCAGGCGGCGGCGAAGCCCTCGTAGGTGACGCGGCCGAGCAGCAGCGCCTCGCTGTCCATCGTCTCGCGCAGCTTGAAGGCCTCGCCCTCCTCGCCGCGGTCGAACGCGAACGTCCAGCCACTGTGCGGGTGCTCCTCTTTGCCGCCCGGCGCCTCGACGACGCCGTCGAGCGAGACGAACTCGGTGACCACGATCTTGCCCATTGCTTCGTTCCCTTCTCGTTTCGGTTCTCGCCCCAATAGACCGCGACGGGCGCCGGAACTCATCGGCCGCCGTCCGGCTCAGCCGAGCCGGACGCCGCCGTCGGGCGTGATCTCCCAGTGCGGGTTGTGGGCGACCTCCCAGGGATGGCCGTCAGGATCGATGAAGACACCGCTGTAGCCGCCCCAGAACGTCTCGGCGGGCTCGCGGCCGATCGTCGCGCCGGCCGCGCGCGCTTCCTCGATCACCTTCTCGACCTCGGGCGGCGAGTCGACGTTGAGCGCGAGCGTCACCCCGCCCCAGCCGCCGGAATCGGAGACGGCGCTGTCCTCCGCCAATCGGTCCCGGCCCCAGAGCGCGAGGACCATCTCCCCCGCCTGGAAGAAGACGACATCGTCGTCCGGCTCCGCCGCCGTGCTCCAGCCGAGCGCCTTGTAGAAATCTCGAGCCCGCCCGAGGTCATGGACCCCGAGCGTGATCACATTCACCCTCTGCCTCATGCTCGGCAGTCTCACATGTTCGCCCCAACGAACGTCCAGCCGTCGGCTCCGCGCTCGCGCATCCCACGCTCCTGCCGATGGCAATGGTGACGGCTCCATCGCCGCCGGTCCTACCCCGAACCCCCCGAATAGAGAGGCACCGCAGATGCAGCTCGCGAAGATCCCCCGAGGACGCGAAGGCGCGCGCCCGCTCGACGCTTCGCCCGTCCCCCACCCGCACGGCCCAGGGCACGAGTACACACACCCGCATGAGAGCGAGGTGGCCGCGGTGGGCCGCGAGTGGATCGGCTGGAAGGTGACCGACGAGCTCGGCCGCGCCGTGGGCCGGGTCGAGGGCACGGCCGGCTCCGAGTGGCTCGTCGTCCGCGATCGCCGCGGCCGCCATCTGCTCGCCCCCGCGCACGAGGCGATCGGCGGCGGTGCCAGCGTGTTCCTGCCGTACGAGGCGGACGTGATCTCCTCGGCACCGCGGCTCGGCCCCGAGCCGAACCCCGACGCGAGCACCTCGCGCGCGGCGCGAGAGCACTACGCGCGCGCCTGAGCGCCGGTCCGTCCGGGCGATGGCGGAGCCCGGTTTCCGCTGCCCGTCCGCCTACGATTGGCCGATGCCAGTCTCGAGATCCGTTCGTCCCGAGAGGGCGGCCGGGCGAATGCGATGAAGCCGCGTCGCTTCCACGACCTCAAGGCGCAGGCGCCCACCGAGGAGGAGATCGCCGCCTGGATCGGCCATCGAGGCGACCGACGAGTTCGGCAAGGCGGTGGGCAAGGTCGAGGACGTCTACCGGGTCGGCGAGAAGCCCGAGTGGCTGCTGATCCGCCACCGCCGCTCGCACCACTTCCTCGCCCCGGTCAAGGACGCGGTCGGCAGCGAGGGCAGCGTCTGGCTGCCCTACACGGCGGACGTATCGAGTCTGCGCCCGAGGTCAAGCCGGGCCAGCACGGCCGAGGAGGAGATCCTCGTCGCGGCCGCGACCCACTACGGGCTCGAGGGCGAGGACGCCCCGCCCGGCGCCTCAGGCGCCGTCCCCGTCCTCTCCTCCTCGTCTCTCGGCCTCGTACAGGCTCTCGGAGGCGAGCTCGTTCAGGCGCCGGTCCCAGAGCTTGATCTCGAGGAAGAGCTCGTCGCCGAAGCCGTGGACGGCGTCGACGGCGATGAGCGTGAAGCGGCCGTCGTTGACGGCGGCCTGGTCGAGGACGTCGCCGTCGAGCTCGGCGCTGGCGGCGATCGCGCCGCGGATCAAGGGCGTGCCCCAGATCAGCGTCACGTCGCCCCCGCGGCCGCCGTCGCCACGCCAGGCGCCGATCACGGCGTCGTTGAGGTCGATCTGCCACTCCGGGTTGTCGTCCGCGGTGACGTCGGTGAAGTCGGCCTCCGCGGCCAGCTCGCCGACCTCGGCGTCCTCGCTCTCGGGCGCCTCGAAGTGGACGTGGCCGTAGTACTCGGGCACGGCGCCGTCCTCGTCGGAGGCGCGACCGACGACCGGGACGTAGGTGCGCCCACCCCAGGTGCGCTCGGGGAAGAAGCGCAGGGTCGAGACGTCGAGCGCCGCGCCGGCCTCGCCGGCGAGCTCGGCGCAGGCGGACTCGAAGCACGCGCCGAGGCGCTCCTGCCAGTCGCCGTAGGGGCGCGACTGCTGGGCCGTGTCGGCGATGAAGCGGGGAAAGGGCCGTGCGATCGGTGCCATCGGGTCCGCCAGCCTACCCGGCCGCGGCCTCCGCCCCCGCGGCCGCCTCACGCAGCGCCGCCGCCGCGAGCTCCGGCGGGTGCTGGTTGATCTCCACCCCGGTGCCGAGCTCGAAGCCGGCGCGGGTGACAGCGCGGGGCACGATGTCGACGTGCCAGTGGAACTCCTCGGTGCCGCGGGGGGCGGTGCGGACCCAGAGGTTGAGCGGCGGCGGCGAGCCGAACACGTCGGTCAGCGCCGCCAGGCCGCGCGCCAGCAGCGCCGCGCCCCGCCCGTCCTCCTCGAAGCGCGGCGCGGGGCTGCGCGGCGCGAGCCGCAGCTCGAAGGGCGAACGCGAGGCCCAGGGGCAGAACAGGACGGCCTCCTCGTCGAAGGCGACGAGGCGCTCGCGGCGCCGCACCTCCTCGACGATCACGTCCTCGAGCAGGTGGCTGCCGAGCGTGCGCTCGTGGTAGGCGTTGAAGCGCTCGCGCTCGCGCGCGACCTCGGCCGGCACGAAGGGCAGCGCGTAGAGCTGCGCGTGGCTGTGCTCGCGAGTGGCGCCGGCGGCGGCGCCCTCGTTGACGATCAGGTGCACGTAGGAGGCCGTCGCCGATGCGCGGCGATCCGCTCGCGCCAGGCGGCGATCGCCTCCGCGAGACCGTCGGGCCCGAGCGCGGCCAGGGTGAGGCGGTGCTCGGGATGGTTGACGATCACCTCGTGCTCGCCCTGCGCGGGGGCCGAGCCGAACAGGTCCACGGTCGTGACCCGGTTCGAGGCGCGGAGCGGATCGGCGGAGCTCGTCAGGCCCGCCTCCGAGCCGCTGCGGCCGATCGCAAGCCCGCGAGCCGGGCCCGCGTCGGCGACCAGCGCCGGATACAGGTTCGGGACGGCGCGCTGGCGCCAGCCGGGTCCATCGGCGGCGCCGCCCTCCGGCCGCCGCGCCCACACCTCGGGCGGCGTGCGCTCCTCGCGGCCGGCGCAGAAGGGGCAGGAGTCGGCGGCCTGGCCGGCGCTCGCCGCGGGCTCGAAGTCGCTCGGCCTCCGCTCGCGCCCGGGGGCGAGGATCGCGCGCAGGCCCGTGAGCTGGTCGATGCGGATCTCGGGCCGGGGCTGGGAGCCGTCGTCGTCGGACACGGTGGCGATTATCGCGGCAGCGGAGCGCAGGCCACGAGGCTCAGCCGTTGACCGCGTACTTGTCGATGTCGGCGTTGAGGTCCGCCAGCGACGCGTACGGGCCCGAGTGCATGTACGTCTTGTCGCCGGCGCTGTTGTAGAAGATCGTGATCGGCTGCCCGGGCGCCGCGCCGAGCGAATCCGACAACGACTCGTTGGCGTCCGTGAAGCTCAGGTACGGGATCGGGTGGTCGCGGATGTAGGTCTGCGCGGCTGCGTCGGTGTCGTTCGCGTCGATGCCCATGAACGCGACCTTGTCGCCCCGCTTGGCGACGGCGCTCTGCAAGTACGGGACCTCCTCGCGGCACGGGCCGCACCACGAGGCCCACTTGTTGACCACTACGGGGTAGCCCTTGAGCTCGGCGAGCTGGGAGTCGTAGGCGTCCTTGCCGCCGCCGACGAGCTTGCCGCCGTCCGCGTACAGCGGGGCCAGCTGCTTCGGCGCATCCTTGGCGACCTTCGAGAAGTCGGGAGCGTCGGCGGCGCTGCCGGGATCCCCGGCGCCACCGCCGTTGGAGGAGCCGCAGCCGGCGAGCAGAACGAGCGCCGCGAGGGCCACGGCGAGGGCGGCGACGGAGCGCTTGGAGGGGCCGTTTGGGCGGGTCGACGTCATACAGCGGTAGGGGATGGTTAAATGGAGGCCGGTCCTAAGGGGAACTTCGGACCGCGGGGATCAATCGGCCGGATCAGTTCCTACCCCGGATCGGTTCATCTCCATCGAGCTTACTGCGCAGACTGGCTCGGCTTCCGGGCGTCACGCAGCGAACAGCCTTTCTATGGCAGACACCGCAGCACTCGCCGCAGAGGCGGCAGAAGCGCTAACGAGCGCAGATATCGAGCGTGTGCAGGAATTCACGCGTGAACCGATCCTGCTCGCCGACGAGAGTCCCGAGGACCTGCTCCCGGGGACGGCGCGCCGGCTCGCGGTCGACGCCGCGCTGAACGAGATCGACGAAGGCGCCGAGCACCCGTCGATGCAGTGGCGCCAGGACTTCTCGCTGATGCTCGGCCTCGAGCGGGTGCTCGCCGAGGACCCGCCGACGCTCAAGGACGGCGCGACGTTGAACGACCACCAGGTCGACGCGCTGTCGGGCACCCTCGCCGCGATCTCGACCGAGATCGAGGAGCCCGGCTCCAACGGCAACGGCCGCAAGGCCAACGGCAACGGCTCGCTCGCGAGCGCCGAGGGCGAGGAGGCGAAGTCCGACGACGACGACGACGAGCTCGCCGAGGACGAGGAGCCGCAGGACTGGCAGGACGAGCCCTACGAGGACGAGGACGAGGACGTCATCACCGCGGTCGCCGACGACCCGGGGGCCAACCGGCGCTTCTGGTTCGAGCACGCGACCGGCGCCGGCAAGACGGTCGCCGCCGTCGGCTTCGTCGACGCGTCGCGCACCGGCGGCATCCTGATCCTCACCCACCGCCGCAACCTGGTCGAGCAGTTCATCGGCGAGATCTCCGACCGCGGCTACGGCGACCGCCTCTGCAAGCCGCTGCTCGGCGACTCCGACCATCCCTACGGCCCGGTCACCGTCGAGACGTACCAGTGGTTCGTGCGCAACGCGGGCAACGTCTCCGACGCGTACTCGATCGTGATCTGCGACGAGGCCCACACCGCCCTCGGCGAGAAGACCTCGGCCTGCATCCGCAACTGGGAGGGCCCGACCTTCATCGGCATGACGGCGACCGGGGCGCTGATCGCGCGCCACGTCGCCGACCTGTTCCCCACCCAGACGTCCCGCTTCGATCTCGCCCAGGCCGCGCGCCGAGGGGTCATCGCGCCGCTGCGCTGCATCCGGATCCCGCCCGGCCCCGGCGTCCGCACGCTGGCCAAGGTGCCGCTGCGCCGCGGCGAGGTCGACCAGGACTTCGACCAGGAGGAGCTCGCCAAGCTGCTCGACCAGGGGCCCTTCAACTTCGCGATCGCCGACCTCTACCAGTCGCGCTTCCGCCGCGTGCCCGGCGTGGTCTACACCGCCGGCGTCGCCCACGCCAACAACGTCGCCGAGGCGATGCGGACCGTCGGCATCAACGCCCGCGCCGTCTCCGGCGAGACGCCCGAAGCGGGAGCTGGCCGAGACGCTCGCCGCCTTCGACCGCGGCGAGGTCGACGTGCTCTGCAACGCGATGCTGCTCGCCGAGGGCTGGAACTCGCCGCGGGCGACGATCTGCATGCACCTGGCGCCGACCGCCTCCAAGCGCATCTACCAGCAGCGCGTCGGCCGCGTCACCCGCCGCCACCCGGGCAAGGAGGCGGGCCTGGTGATCGACTTCGTGCACCCCGCGACCCGCCACGACGAGAGCATCGTCACGCTGCACAGCCTGCTCGACCGCGACGTCTACCGCGGCGGCGCGATCGTCGTCGGTCCCGTGCGCCGCGGCCGCGGCCGCCGCGTGCGCGTCGAGAAGCGCGTGATCCCGGTCTCCGCCGATCCCGAGCGCCGCCTGCAGGTGCTCGAGCGCGAGCTCTGGCGCACCGCGGTCGAGCGCCTCGACTACTCCGAGCAGCACGTCTGGGCGGCGCTCGCCGGCGCCCGCGTGCAGCCGAACTCGTGGCGCAAGGCGAAGGCGATGCTGCAGCACGACCAGGCGAAGGAGCTGCGCCGCCGCTTCCTGCTCACCTGCATCCAGCGCAACCGCTCCGGGCAGCTGAAGCTGAAGGCGCTCGCCGAGCTCGCCGCCACCCGCGAGGCCGAGCCCTTCGACGAGGCGATCGACATGGTCGGCACCTGGCAGCGCGACCAGCGCCGCGCCGGCGTGCGCGTGCTGCTGCAGGCGCTGGCCGAGAAGCGGATCGGCCGCCGCGACCAGGCCCAGGCCTGGGTCTGGCGGCTGGCCGAGTTCACGCGCGAGTGCCACGAGGAGTACGCGGTCGCCCGCTGGCCCGAGACCAAGCGCCTGCTCGGCCTCTTCGTCAACTCCTCCGGCCGCGCCCACGGCAAGAACGCGCGCCGGCTCGTGCAGGCCGCGCGCGGCCAGGACCGCCGGCTCGCGGTCGCTCTGCTCGCCGCCGCCGTCGCCCACACCCCCGAGGCCGAGGAGGTCCTGCGCGGCGCCCGCATGCGGATGGCCCGCAAGCCCTCCGCCGTCGCCCGCGAGCTGCTCCGCAACCTGCCCAAGGGCGGCAAGAAGCGCCGCCGACGCTCCTCCTCGAGCAAGCGGCGCTCGGACGAGAACGGGAACGGCAAGGACGAGAAGGCAAGGAGAAGGACGAAGCGCGCGAGGAGGACGAGCTCGAAGCGAAGAGCTCGACGACGCGGACCTCGACGAGGACGCGAGACGACGAGGGCGCGGACGACGATGAAGACGACGGGCCCGACGCCGGGAGCTCGGACGAGCAGGACGGCTCGGGCGCGGACGAAGAGACGACGCCGGGAAGTAGGCGGGCGCCGCCGGACGCGCGGTCGAACGCGCCTGCGCTCCTGGGTTGTCGGGCGCCATGGGCCCCGAGGTCAGGATCGCTCGCCGCCCTACAGCAGCCGCAGGTGGACCTCGCCCGAGCCGAGCGCGAGCGTCTCGCCCCGCCTCGCTGCGGACGATCAGATTGCCCTTGTCGTCGATGCCGTCGGCGAAGCCGCGACGGTCGAAGGCCTCGCCCCATCGGGCCCGCCCTCCCAGGAGATCGGCCGGCCGGCGAGCGCGTCGCGCTCGCGGAAGGCGTCGAGGATCCGCTCCTCTGGCGCCTCGACCCAGCGGCCGAGGCGCTTGTCGAGCGCCTTCCGGAGCCGCTGCGGGGTCACCTCGTGCCCCAGCGATACCGCCGGCCAGCGCAGCTCCTCGGGGAACTCGTCCTCGGCGATCGCGAGGTTGACGCCGACCCCGATCACCGCCCACTCCGGCGGCCGCGCCTCGATCAGCACGCCGCCGAGCTTGTGCTCGTCGAGCCAGATGTCGTTCGGCCACTTGATCGCGCAGCGGACCGGCGCCAGCTCCTCGCAGGCCTCGGCGACCGCGACCGGCACGGCCAGCGGCAGCAGCAGGTGGCGCAGCGTCAGGGGCCGCAGGATCGCCGAGTACAGCAGCGCCGCATCGGGCGGCGCGACCCAGCGCCGGCCGCCTCGGCCGCGGCCCGCCGTCTGGCTCGACGCGGTCACGACCGTTCCCGACTCCGCCCCCTCGAGCGCGAGCTCGCGCGCGCGCTCGTTCGTCGAGTCGATCTCCTCGAAGTGGTGATGCGGTCGCCCGAAGCGCGTGCTCACGGAGCCGGCTCGAGCTCGACCTCGTCGCCGGGGCGGATCTCGAGCGTCTCCGCGGCGCTGCCCCGGTTGATCGCGAGCGCCATCCGGCCGGAGGAGTCCTCGTAGAAGAGAAAGCCCCCGTCCTCGACGTCTGCGAAGGACTCGGCCCGCAGGGCGATGCGCCGCTGCGAGCGGCAGCCGACGGAGACGCGACCGGCGCCGGCGAGCGGATGCCCGCGCAGGTGCGCCTGGGTGAGATCGAGGGCGACGTTGCCGAAGCCGTCGATCCGGTCGGCGTGGGCGAAGGCGCCCTGGTGGGTGATCCGCGGGCGGGAAGCGGGGTTGCGGGCGAGCGTGTCCGGGTCGATCGGCTCGCCGGCGTCGGCGAGCGCGGCACCGGCGGCGAGGTGGGCGGCGACGGGCGCGAACAGGTCGCGGCCGTGGAAGGTGGCCGAGGCGGGCTGCAGCCGGAAGTCGGATTCGCCGATGTCGACGGCCTCCTCGGCGCCCCCGAGCGCGTCGATCGCGGGCGGCAGCAGGCCGTTGTCGGGCCCGACGAGCAGATGGCCCTCACCGGCCGTGCGCACGGCGACCGCCCGCCGCGGGCCGCCGACGCCGGGATCGACGATCGCCAGGTGCACGCCGAGGGGCGCGTAGGGGACGGCGTCGGCGAGCACGGTGGCGCCGGAGCTGACGTCGTGGCGGCCGATCCCGTGGCTGATGTCGATCACCTGCGCCCCGGGCGCGATCCGCGCGATCACGGCCCGGCAGACGCCGGCGAAGTCGTCGCCGACGCCGTAGTCGGAGAGGAAGGTGATCGGCAGCGGGACCTTGGCCACGAGCGGGAGGCTACTGGCCCTCGCGCGCCTGCCCGGCGTCTTCGAGGAGCGCCGCGAGCAGGCCCTCGGGATCGTGCCGCTCCGCCTCGACGGCGACCTCGAGCCCGAGCTCGCGGGCGGTGCCGCTCGTCACCGGGCCGATCGAGACGACGCGAGCGGAGCCGGCCTCGCCGCCGACCGCCTCCATGTAGTTGCGCACGGTCGAGGAGGAGGTGAAGGTGACGTAGTCGGCGCCGCGCGCCGCGCTCGACCGCCTCCGGATCGGTCTCCTCGCGGACGGTCTCATACAGCGGCACGACGTCGACCTCGCCGCCGCGCTCGGCCAGCGCCTCGGGCAGCACGTCGCGGGCCTCGCGGGCACGGGCGACGAGCACCGGCCGGCCGGCGACGTCGACCTCGGCCAGCGCCTCGACCAGCGACTCGGCGATCGAGCGCGGCGGCACGATGTCGGCGATCACCCCTCGCGCCCGCAGCTCGCGGGCGGTGCCGGGGCCGATCGCGGCGATCGTCGCCTGCGCCAGGGCGCGGGCGTCCAGCCCGCGCTCGGCGAGCGCCTCGAACAGCAGCCGCACTCCGTTCGGGCTGGTCAGGCAGATCAGCGCGTAGGTGTGGATCGCGTCGAGCGCCGCCGCGACCTCGGCGCTCTCGATCAACGGCTCGATCCGGATCGCGGGCAGCTCGACGACCTCCGCCCCGAGCCCCGCCAGCGTCCGGGCGAGCCCGCTCGCCTGCGCCCGGGCCCGGGTGACGACGACGCGCTTGCCGTGCAGCGGCCGGCGCTCGAGCCAGGCGAGGCGCTCGCGGTGGCGGGCGACATCGCCGAAGAGAAGGATCGCGGGCGCCCTGAGGCCGGCCTCGGCGACGGCTTCGGGCAGCGTCTCGGTCGTCGCGACGACGGCGCGCTGATCGGCGTAGGTACCCCGCATCACCGCCGCCGCGGGCTCGGCCGGATCGCGACCGGCGTCGATCAGGCTGCGCGCGATCGAGGGCAGGTTCTTGACGCCCATGTAGAGGACGAGGGTGCCCGGGAAGGCCGCGAGCGCCGGCCAGTCGATCGCGCTCTCGGGCTTCGCCGGGTCCTCGTGGCCGGTGACGAACGCGACGGCGGAGGCGTCGTCGCGATGGGTGACGGGGATCCCCGCGTAGGCGCTGGCCGCGATCCCGGCCGTGACGCCGGGCACGATCTCGAAGGACACGCCGGCATCGCGCAGGGTCTCGGCCTCCTCGCCGCCGCGCCCGAAGACGAACGGGTCACCGCCCTTGAGGCGGACCACCGAGCGACCCGCGAGCGCGCGCTCGGCGATCAGCGCCTGGATCTCCTCCTGCGGCATCGCGGCATCGCCCGGCTTCTTGCCGACGTAGACGAGCTCGGCTTCGGGCCGCGCGCCGGCGAGGGCACCGTCGGGGATCAGGCGGTCGTAGAGGACGACGTCGGCGGTGGCGATCAGCTCCAGGGCGCGCGCCGTCATCAGGCCCGGATCGCCGGGCCCGGCGCCGACGAGGTAGGCGACACCCGGGCGGGCGCCGGGGCTCGGCGGCGGGGAGTCGGTCGGCGCGGCGCTCATCGCTGCGGCCCCCCGTTTCCTTCCGGGCCCGGAAACGGCCCGTGCAGGATCTCCCGTGCGCCCACCGCCTCGAGCTGCTCGACCAGCGCCTCGGCGAGCGCGACGGGCTGGCCCGGGTCGCCGTGGACCGACTCGCGCACCCACTGCGAGCCGTCGGCGGTGCCGCAGAAGCCGACCAGGCCGAGCTCCTCCTCGCCGCCGGGCCCGCCGCCGCGGAGGCTCGCGACGCCGAGCGGCGTGTCGCAGTCGGCCTCGAGAGCGCGGACGACGGCACGCTCGGCGGTGAGCTCGAACAGCGCCCGCGGGTTCGTGATCGCGGCCGCCGCCGCGCGGGCGCGCTCGTCGCCGGCGCGCGCCTCGAGCGCGAGCGCCCCCTGCCCCGCCGCGGGCGTCATCTCCGCCGGGGCGAGCACGAACGAGATCTCCTCCTCGCGGCCGAGGCGGCGCAGGCCCGCGGCGGCGAGCACGATCCCGTCGAGCTCGCCGGCCGCGAGCTTGCGCAGCCGCGTGTCGACGTTGCCGCGCAGCGGCACGATCTCGAGGTCGGGTCGGAGGGCGAGCAGCTGGCTGCGGCGGCGCAGCGAGGCGGTGCCCACGACGGCACCCTCGGGCACCTCGCTCATGGAGGCCGCCGCCCCGATCCAGGCGTCGGCGGGAAGCTCGCGCGGGGGCACGCCGACCAGCACCAGCCCCTCGGGCAGCTCGGCGGGAAGGTCCTTGGCGCTGTGCACGGCGAGGTCGACCTCGCCCTCGAGCAGCGCCCGCTCGATCTCGCGCACGAAGCGGGACTTGTCGTCTCCCGCGCCGGCCGGCTCGTGCGCGGAGCCGCCCTCGTCGCCGGAGGTCGAGATCGGGACGAGCTCGGCGTCGCCGATCGCGTTCGCGACGGTCTCGGCCTGAGCCAGCGCCAGGGCGCTGCCGCGGGTGCCGATGCGCAGCGTCGGACCGCTCATCGCGCAGGGACCCTCGGCTCGCTCGTCACCGTCAGGCAAGGGCGGCGGCTCAGTCGCCGGAGCTCGCCCGGTCGGAGCGGCGGATCGGCGTCACCTCGGCCGCGCCCCCCTCGGGCTCGGTGCTCGCATCGAGGCCGAAGAGCTCGCGGACCGTCGCGATCCGCGCGTAGGCGTCGGCCTCCTCCTCGGAGGTGCGCTTGAGGCGCAGCGTCGGCTCGTGCAGGATCCGGCTCGCGATCGCCCGCGCCATCGCTTCCATGCGGGCGCGGTCCTCGTCGCTCAGGTCCTGCCAGCGGTTCGCGTTCTCGCTCAGCACGCGCGAGACGACCTCGTCGGCCCGGGCCCGCAGCGCCGCCACGGTCGGCAGCACCTCGAGCGAGGCGAGCCAGCGCTCGAAGCGCGCGATCTCGGTCGCCACGATCCGCTCCGCCCGCCGCGCCTCCGACTCGCGCCCGGAGAAGTTGCGGTCGGCGATCGACTGCACGGCGTCGACGTCGTGGATGCTGACGCCCTCGACCTCGATGCAACCGGGCTCGATGTCGCGGGGGACGGCGAGGTCGATCAGCAGCAGCGGCCTGCCGCCGCGCTCGGCCATCATCAGCTCGAGCTCCTCGCGCTCGACGATGTGGTGCGGGGAGTTGGTCGAGGAGACGACGATGTCGGCGCTCATGAGCTGCGCCGGGAGCTCGTCGAAGCGCACCGCCTCGCCGCCGAAGCGGCCGGCGAGGCCGATCGCGCGGTCGTAGCGGCGGTTGGCGACGAAGACCGCCTCGACGCCGCGGGCGGCGAGCGCGCGAGCGGTGAGCTCGGCGGTCTCGCCGGCGCCGATCAAGAGCACCCGCCGGGAGCTGAGATCGCCGCCGAGCGAGCGCTGGGCGAGCTCGACCGCGGCGGAGGGAACGGAGATGCCGCCCTCCCCGATCCGGGTCTCGGTGCGGACGCGCTTGCCGGCGGCGAGCGCGCCGCGGAACATGCGGTTGAGGACGGGGCCGGTGGCGCCCTCGACGAGCGCGAGCTCGTAGGCGCGCTTGACCTGGCCCTGGATCTCGGCCTCGCCGAGGATCATCGAGTCGAGCCCGGAGGCGACCTCGTACAGGTGGCGGGCGGCGTCGCTGCCGCGGTACGTGTAGAGGCTGCCGACGAGCTCGGTCGGGCGGATGTCGGCCTGGCGGGCGAGCACGCCGAGGGCGACGCTCTCGGCCGCGACCGCATCGGAGACGAGGAGGTACAGCTCGCTGCGGTTGCAGGTCGAGACGGCGGCGGCCTCGGCGATCGGCTCGTGCTGTCGCAGCTCCCCGAGCACGCTGCTCGCACGGCCTTCGGTCAGCGCCAGCCGCTCGCGCAGCTCCAGCGGCGCCGTCTTGTGCGAGAGGCCGAGCGCGAGCAGCTCGCTCACGCGCGTGCCTCCTCGGAGCTGCGCCGTTCGGCGGCGGCGGCCTCGTCGGCCTCCGCGAGCGGCTCCGGCTCCCCCGTCCGGGCCCGGTTGTTGCGCTCGGCGAGCTCGGCCAGGGACTCGATCTCCTTCGAGAGATTCGACAGGCGCACGGCCATGATCGCGACGTAGATCACGAGCAGGACGACGAAGACGGCGTAGGCGGCAGCCACGTAGCGGCCCGCTGTGTCGAGCGGGATCGCCGGTGCGCCAAGCAGGATCGATGACATCGCGGCGTCCTAGCGCGCGACTCCGGGCGCGATCCGGGAGCCGGCGCCGGCGGGCGGGCGGGGCGAGTCGTCGAGCGCGCGCCGCAGGCGCGAGAGCTGTCCGCGGGTCCGCTTCGCGGTCAGCTCGAAGCGCACGAGCGTGACCCAGAGCATCGCGAAGGCCGCGAGGCAGACACAGAAGACGAACATCATGTCGCCGGGCAGGCCGCCGTTCGCGGTCGCGAACGTGCGCGGATGCACCAGCGGCTGCGCGAGCCGTACGGCCATGAAGTTGAGCGGCACGAAGGCGCCGGCCATGACCGCGAACACGGAGGCGTAGCGGCCCTGCCGCTCGCGGTCCTCGATCGCGTAGCGGAGCGGGTAGTAGGTCGCGTACAGGAGGAAGACGATCAGGTAGCTGACGAGCGTCGGCTCGCGCCACTCCCACCAGTGTCCCCAGGACGCCTTCGCCCAGATCGCGCCGGTGATCAAGACGGCGACGCCGAAGATCACCGACATGTGGATCGAGACGTAGGAGCGGGCGTCGTGGATCGGGTCGCCGGTCCGCAGGTGGCGGATCGCGTGGATGCCGCCGACGATGAAGCCCACGAGCGAGACGATCGCGAGCGGCACGTGCAGGTAGAAGATCTTCTGGATGAAGCCCTGGTCGGCCTCGTTGGGGACCCAGAGGAAGACCAGGCCGAAGCCGACCCCGAGCAGCAGGGCGGTGAGGATCGAGATGTTCCTGAGGCTTGTGGCTGCCTTCACTGTGCGGGACCTGGCGGGTGAGTAGTCAATCCTCGAGCAGGAAGTCGAAGACCGCGTAACCGATCAGCAGGAAGACCAGATCGTACAAAGCGAGGACTCCCAGCCACTGCCCGTAGTCGCCGTACGAGGGGCCGGCTGCGGCGAGCAGCGCCTCCGCTGCCGAGGCGGCGGCGATCATCGGCGGGATCAGCAGCGGCAGCAGGATCAGCGGCGCGAGCAGATCGCGGGAGCGTGAGTTGGTGGCGATCGACGAGATCAGGGCGCCGGCCACCGCGATCCCGACGTCGAGCAGGACGAGCACGGGGATCAGCGGCCACAGGCCGCTCGCGCCGCCGAGGAAGAAGAGGGCGAAGATCGGGATCGCGACGAGCTCGAGCGCGAGCAGGTAGACGACGAGGGCCGCCGCCTTGGCGAGCAGCAGCGCCGTCCCGTCCACCGGCGCCAGGCGGATCGCCTCGAAGCCGCCCTGCTCCCGCTCGGCGACGAAGATGCGGTTGATCGCGAGCAGCGAGGCGAAGAGGATCGTGACCAGCAGCACCCCGGCCGCGAGCCCGCCGCTGAGCTCGGTCCGATCGAGGCCGAAGCGGAAGATCACGTAGATCGTCGTGGCGAAGAGGACCATCGCCGGCACGGACTCGAACGTCCGCAGCTCCACGCGCAGGTCCTTGCCGAGGATCGTGCGCGCGACGCGCAGGGTCCCCGGCGGTCGCGGGGCCCTGGCGGCGGCTGCGTCGGCGCCGGCGCCCGGCGCCGTCTCGCGGGTGGCGTCGGGAGCGCTCACCGCACCGTCCCTCCCGCGCCGGTGCCCGCCGGGCCGGGCTCGCGCTCGGCGAAGACCGCCCGCTGCTCGGAGGCGCCGAAGCCGGCGGCGGGGCCGAGCCAGGCGAGGGCGCCGTCGCGGCGCAGGGCGAGGATCTCGCCGCCCAGGGCGCGGGCGCCGCCGACGTCGTGGGTGACGATCACGCGGGTCCGGCCCGGGCGCGGGCCGATGAGCGGGGCGACGACGTCGGCCCCGGCGGGATCGAGGTGCGAGAACGGCTCGTCGAGGAGCAGCAGCTCGGGCTCGTGCAGCACCGTCCGGCAGATCGCCAGGCGCTGCACCATTCCCGCGGACATCTCGGCGACGCGGGTGCCGGCGCGGTGCGCGAGCCCCACGGCCTCGAGCAGTGCCGCGATGCGCTCGGCGCCATCGCCGGGGAGCCCGAACAGGCGCGCGTGGAAGCGGAGGTTCTCGGCGGCGCTGAGGTCCCGGTACAGCAGCGCGCCGTGGCCGAGGTAGCCGACGCGGCTTCGCATCCGCCACGCCTCGCGGGGGAGCCGGCCGCCGAGCACCGCCACCTCGCCCTCGGTCGGGCGCAAGAGGCCGGCGAGGATCCGCAGGAGCGTCGACTTGCCGGCGCCGTTGGCGCCGACCAGCGCCAGCTCGCCCCCGGCCTCGAGCTCGAAGTCGATGCCGCGCAGCGCCCAGCTGTCGCCGTAGGCGCGCCACAGGTCCGAGACCGCGATCGCGGCGTCGGTGGGCCGGGCGGCGGTGGATTCTGGGCCGGCGGGCACGGGGCAACGCTAGAGCACCCCCGCGGGCCCGGATCCCGCGTCTTAGCGCCCCGCGAGCGCGCTCTCACGTCGCTCTCAGGTTGCCGCGCCACGATCGGCCCACCGCCCGAAGACAACCGAGGAGGAGAGATGACACCCACCCGTTGGATCAGAGAGCACTTGAACTGGCGCCTGGCGCTCGGCGCCGCGCTCGCCGTCGCGGGACTCGCGGCGGGCACCGCGCTCGCGGCCTCCGGCGACGGCGGCTCGAGCACGACGACGCCCGGCGCCGGGCCCGCCGCCGGCTGCCGGCCCGGGCTTCGGACCCGGCCCCGGCTTCGCGGGACCCGGGCACGGCCCAGCCGACGGCAAGGCCGGTGACTTCGCGGGCGAGCTCGCCTCGCATCTGGACGGCGTCAGCAAGGCCGAGGTCAAGAAGGCGCTGAGCGAGGTCGCCGCCGAGCACGAGAAGGAGCACCGCGCCGCGATGGCCAAGGCGCTTGCGGCGCAGCTCGACGGCGTCAGCGCCGATCAGGTCTCCGCCGCGCTCGCGACCGCGGAGAAGAAGATGCGCGCGGCCTTCGAGAGCGGCGACCGGCCCGATCCCGGGACCTTCCCGAAGACCCTGGCCTCCGAGCTCGGCCTCAGCACCGACCAGGTGACCGAAGCGCTGCGCGCGGCCGCCCAGCAGGCCTTCGAGCAGCACGGTGGCAAGCCCGGCGCGATGCCCGGACCGCCCGGGCCGATGGGCTTCGGCCCGCCGCCCGCGGCAGGCGCCGGCTCCTCGTCGTCGGGAAGCGGCTGAGCGGGGGCGGGTTCCGCGCGCTTCGGGCCGCCCGCGTTCGGGTAGCTTGCGGCCATGGAGTGGAACTACTGCCCACGCTGCGCGACGGAGCTCGAAATGCGCGAATCCGCGCCTCCCGATCCCCCGCGGCCGACCTGCCCGAACTGCGGCTGGGTCCACTACGCGAACCCGACGCCAACGGTGCAGGCGTGGATCGACGACGACGGGCGCTTTCACGCCCTCCGGCGCAACCAGGACCCGTTCCGCGACAAGTGGAACCTCCCCGGCGGCTTCGTCGAGCCGGACGAGAGCGGACCGGAGGCGATCGCCCGCGAGGTCGCCGAGGAGACCGGCCTCGAGATCGAGGTGATCGAGAACATCGGCATCTTCTCCTCGACCTACGGCGAGGGGGCGGACGAGAAGCCGATCCTCGATATCGCCTACCTGTGCCGGCGCACGGGCGGCGAGCTCGAGATCTCGGACGAGTCGGGTGAGCACGCCACCTTCCCCCTCGACGAGTTCCCCGAGCCAGCCTTCGAGGGCGAGCGCAAGGCGCTCGCGGCGCTGCGCGCCCGGAACGACTGAGCGCGGGCGGCGCGATATGACCGAAAGGGCCCGACGGCGAGTGGGGGGAGCTGCCGCCGGGCCCGTTTCGATCGTCCGGACTGTCTGAGCACAGCCCTGACTTTTCAACGCGGCCGCCGGCGCGCCGTCAGGTCCTATCTCTCAGGAATTTCTACGCATCTGCCGCGGAGGTCACGTTGCAGGCCGACCTCGCTCGGCCATTCGTGATCGGGGCCGTGTCCCCTCCGCGCGGGGCGCCCCTCCACAGACCACGACGAAACCGCGCCCGCAGAAGTGACAGTGGACGGATGCTCCCGTCGCGAGATTGCTCGGTGCGCCCGGCCTCAGCGGCCCTTGCGCAGGGTCCGGGCGCCGGTGCGCAGCAGGGAGCCGCCGCCGGAGCGCAGGGCCTTCATGCGGCCGCCGTTGGCGCCGCCGTAGAGGACCGACGCGGTGGCCTTGATGGCCTCGCCGAGGGTCTCGTCGTAGGGGTGCCACCAGAAGTCGCGGGTGTGGCCGGGCTCCCAGGAGACGAGCTTGATGTCGACGCACTCGAGGAAGCCGAACTTGGAGTGCGAGCGGCCGATGCCCGAGTCCTTGACCCCGCCCCACGAGCACTGCATCGCAGCGTGGCTGTAGGAGTGGTCGTTGATCCAGACCATCCCCGACTGGATCCGGCGCGCCATCCGCTCGCCCTTGCGGCGGTCGCGGGTCCAGACCGAGGCGCCGAGCCCGAAGTCGGAGTCGTTGGCGAGCTCGATCGCCTCCTCCTCGTTGGCGACGACGATCACCGGCAGCACCGGCCCGAAGATCTCCTCGCGCATGATCCGCATCTCGTGCGTGACGCCGGTGAGCACGGTCGGGGCGATGTAGGCGCCGGGCGAGCCCTCGATCTCGCGCGGGCCGCCGCAGAGCCGCTCGGCGCCGGCGGCGAGCGCGTCGTCGACCAGCTCCGTCACCCCGGCCGCCTGCTCGGGGCTGACCATCGGCCCGACCTCGATGTCCCAGCTCTGCGGGTCGCCGACGCGGAGCCGCTCGGTCTCGCGGACGAGCCCCTCGAGGAACGGCTCGGCGACCTCCTGCACGACGTAGACGCGCTCGATCCCCGAGCAGGTCTGCCCGGCGTTGGCGAAGCCGCCCCAGCAGACGCCGCTGATCGCGTTGTCGAGGTCGGCGTCGGCGCAGACGATCGCCGGATCCTTGCCGCCGAGCTCGAGCACGCAGCCCTTGATCCGCTCGGCGCAGCCGGCGCCGACGCGGCGGCCGACCTCCACCGAGCCGGTGAAGAAGATCTTCCGCGCGGTGGATTCGACCAGTGCCTTGCCGATCGCGCCGCCGCCGTGGACGACGCGCACCAGCCCCTCCGGGACGCCCGGCCTTCTCGAACACCTCCCGGATCCGCTCGCCGAGCAGCGGCGTCAGGCTCGCCGGCTTGAGGACGACGCCGTTGCCGGCCATCAGCGCCATCGCGACCTCGCCGAAGGGAATCGACCACGGGTAGTTCCAGGGCGCGATCACCCCGACCACGCCGATCGGCTCGAAGGTGAACTTCGAGCGCTTCGTCGAGAAACAGCGTGCCGCCCATCTTGATCGTCTCGTCGTCGAGGATCTCCGGGCCCGCGTCGGCGATCCAGCCGAGCGCGTCGATCGTCGGCACGACCTCCATCGTGTAGCACTCGGTGATCGGCTTGCCCTGTTCGCTCGCGAGCAGCCGCGCGACCTCGTCCACCTCGCCGGCGAGCACCTCCGCGGCGCGGCGAGATGTAGCGGCCGCGATCGGCGAGCGTGAGCGCGCCCCAGAACGGCTGCACCTCGGCGACGTCGTCGACGACCCCCTGGACGTCGTCCGGCTCGATCGTCTCGACCGAGCCGATCAGCTCTCCGGTCGCCGGGTTGAAGGAGTCCAGGCTCATCTACCCCGATCGATCATATTGGCCGCCCGGCCAGACGCTGCGGCTGCGCGGGCCGATTCCGGGCGCCTTCAGGCCGAAGCGACGGCGACCCTCAACGCCCGCGCTCGGAGCGGATCCGCGCCAGCCGCTCGGCGGCGCGGGCCTCCCAGCCGCGGTCGGTGGGCTCGTAGAAGCGCTCGTCCTCGAGCCCCTCGGGCGCGAGCGGCTGATCGCCGACGGCGTCGGGGGCGTCGTGCGAGTACTCGTAGCCGACGCCGCGGCCGAGCTTCTCGGCACCCGCGTAGTGGGCGTCCTGCAGGTGCGGAGGCGGCTGCGCGGCGCCGTCGCGGCGGATCAACGCCGTCGCCCGGTTGAGGGCCATATACGAGGCGTTCGATTTCGGGGCCAGCGCCAGATAGACGGCCGCCTGGGCGAGGTTGATCCGGCACTCGGGCAGCCCGACCCGGTCGACCGCCTGCGCGGCGGCGGTGGCCACCAGCAGCGCGTGCGGGTCGGCGTTGCCGACGTCCTCGGAGGCGAGGATGACCATGCGGCGCGCGATGAAGCGCGGGTCCTCCCCACCCTCGAGCATTGCGGCGAGGTAATAGACGGAGGCGTCCGGGTCCGAGCCCCGGGTCGCCTTGATGAAGGCGGAGATGTAGTCGTAGTGGCGGTCGCCGCCCTTGTCGTAGCCGACCGCCTTGCGCTGCAGCGCGTCCTCGGCGACGGCGAGGTCGACCATCGGTCCGCCGGAGATCCGCACCGTCTGCAACCGCGCGCTCGAGCGCGCCGAGCGCCGTCCGCGCATCGCCGCCGCAGCGGACCGCGAGCAGCTCGAGGGCGTCGTCGGCGACGACCGGCACCTCGCCGCCGAGCGGCAGGCCCCGCTCTGAGTCACGGAGAGCGGCTCGCAGCAGCCCCTCGATCCGCTCCGGGCCGAGGGCCTGCAGCTCGTAGATCTGGGCGCGGGACAGCAGCGCCGAGTTCACCTCGAAGTAGGGGTTCTCGGTCGTGGCGCCGATCAGCGTGATCAGCCCGCCCTCGACGGCGGGTAGCAGCGCGTCCTGCTGCGCCTTGTTGAAGCGATGGATCTCGTCCAGGAAGAAGACCGTCGGGCGGCCACCGCCCGCGCGCCGCTGCGACGCCCGCTCGAGCACCGCGCGGACCTCGGCCCGGCCCGCGTTGACGGCGGACTCCTCCTCGAAGGCCCAGCCCGCGGCGCTCGCGACCAGCCGCGCCAGCGTCGTCTTCCCGGTCCCGGGCGGCCCGTAGAGGATCATCGAGTGCGGCTGCCCCGACTCGATCGCGGTCCGCAGCGCCGAGCCCGGGGCGAGCAGGTGCTCCTGGCCGATCACCTCGTCCAGCGTGCGTGGCCGCATCCGCACCGCCAGCGGCGCCTCGGCGTCGACCGCGGGCTGCCGGGCGGGCGCCCCGCTCGCATCGCCCGCCCCTCGGGCGGGCCCTGCGGTCCGTCTCCGAACAGCTGTCCTTCCATGCTTCCAGTATCGGCACCGCCCCGGCGGCGCGGACCGCCCGCCGCGCGCCGCTAACCTCCCTGGCGAGCGGTGGCCGAGCTTCCCGACATCCCTCACGACGCGGCGGCCGCGAACGGCAACGGCGCCGGTCCGTCCGGCGCGGACGAAGAGCCGATCCGCCTCGGCGGCATGGCGATGCGCAACGGCCTCCTCGTCCACGGACCCGACCTCGTGGGCCGCGGCGGCCCGCAATGCGACGACGGGCGAGGTCGACGTCGCCTCGGGCCCGAAGCCCGACTTCGGCGGCAACCGGGTCGCCAAGATCCCGCTCCTGCGCGGCCCGATCCGGATGGCGGAGGCCTTCGCCGTGATCCCGGTCGCGCGCAAGGCGCTGCCCTCGGCCCGGCTTCCGTTCGAGGACCGGCGCGTGATCGCCGCGGCAGCCGCCGTGACCGCCACGAACGCGCTGCTGCGGCGCCGCAACGGCACCACGGTCGGCGGCGAGGCGATCTCGACCGCGCTCGGGATGATTCCCGCCGCCGTCGCGCTCAGCGGCTCCGCAGCTCGCCTCCTACCACGGCGTCGAGCACAAGGCGATCGCCGCGTACGAGCAGGGGAGCCGCGACCCGCGCACGGCCGCCAAGGAGCACAAGCGCTGCGGCTCGAACCTGATCGGCCCGATGATGGTCTTCACGATCGCCGGCCAGGCGATCATGGACAGGCTCCCGAACTCCCCCGGCCCGCTCGCCCGCGCCGTCGCATCCGTGGCCAGCCTCTCGCTCGCGGTCGAGACCTTCGCCTTCGCCGAGCGTCACCCCGACTCGCCGATGGGCCGCGCCGTGCACTTCGCCGGCGACTCGATCCAGCGGCTCTTTGCGACGCGCGAGCCGGACGAGGAGCAGATCGAGGTCGGGATCGCGGCGATGGACGCGATCCTCGCCGCCGAGGGAGCGGACTGATAACCGACGCGGGCTGGACGCGCGGTCGGTCCCCGGCCCGCGCGCCTAAACCTTCTCCGCCGGGATCCCGATACATCGAACAGGCCCCGAAGGGCGCGTCGGGCATGCTCAACGACGGAAGGAGCGGCGGCCGGTGACCGTGAGCGCGGACCTGAACAGCATCCTCTACGACGTCGGCAACTGGGTGCCGGTGGTGACGCTCTTCTTCTTCGCGGCGATCATCTACCTGATGTGGCGCACGATCGGCCTGATGCCGAAGACGAAGCCGCAGGAGATCAAGGCGAAGCGACGCAACGTCGGCGTCAGCTGGGACGACATCGCCGGTGTCGAGGGGACGAAGGAGGAGCTCCAGGAGGTCGTCGACTTCCTCTCGCACCCGAAGCGGTTCAAGGCGCTCGGCGCGAAGGTGCCGAAGGGGATCATGCTCCACGGCCCGCCCGGGACCGGCAAGACGATGCTCGCGAAGGCCGTCGCGCACGAGTCCGGCGCCAACTTCTTCAGCCAGTCGGCCTCCTCGTTCGTGGAGATGTTCGCCGGCCTCGGCGCGGCCCGGATCAGGCGCCTGTTCCGGGAGGCGCGCGAGAACGCGCCCGCGATCCTCTTCATCGACGAGCTCGACGCCGTCGGCGCAGCGCGCGGCAACGACATGTCCGGCGAGCGCGACCAGACGCTGAACCAGCTGCTCGTCGAGATGGACGGCTTCGACGCCACCGACAACATCGTCGTCATGGCCGCCTCGAACCTGATCGACAAGCTCGACCCGGCGCTGCTCCGCCCCGGCCGCTTCGATCGCCAGGTGCTTGTGCCGCCGCCCGATCTCAACGGCCGCCGTCAGATCCTCGAGGTCCACACGCGGGACAAGCCCCTCGCCCAGGACGTCGACCTGCGGCGCGTCGCCCAGCACACGTCGGGGCTGACCGGAGCCGACCTCGCCAACCTCTCGAACGAGGCGGCGATCCAGGCGGGCCGCGCGCAGCGCGAGTTCATCTCCCAGGTCGACTTCGACAACGCGTTCGAGCGCGTCGTGGCCGGGCTGCAGTCGCGCAAGGTGATCACCGACCACGAGAAGCGCGTAGTCGCCTGGCACGAGGCCGGCCACGCCCTGATCTCGGAGCTGCTGCCGACCGTCGACAAGGTGCAGAAGGTCTCGATCGTGCCCCGCGGCAAGGCGCTCGGCTACACCCTGAACCTGCCCGAGGAGGATCGCTACCTGAAGTCGCGCGAGGAGCTGATCGACTACATGAAGGTGCTGCTCGGGGGCCGCCTCGCGGAGCAGATCACCTTCGGGAAGGTGACGACCGGCGCCTCCGACGACCTCGCGAAGGTGACGACGATCGCCCGCGGGATGGTCTACGAGTACGGCATGGGCACCTCGATCCGCTCGCACCAGGTGCCCGCGAACGACTGGAACGTCTCCGAGATGATGCGCCAGCGTCGCGACGAGGAGGTGACCGAGATTGCCGAGGAGGCCTACCGCGGAGCTCACCGGCTGCTCTCCGACCACCGCGACCTGCTCGACGAGATCGCCGAGCGCCTGCTCGACAACGAGGTGATCGAGCACGAGGAGATCGCCGAGATCATGGCCGGCCACCGCGAGCGCGAGAAGCGCGAGGCCCCGCGCGCCTCACGCCGCTCCCTGGACGAGCGCGAGCCCGCCGGCCGCCCGGCCGAGGCGCTGCACGCGAGCGAGGAGCCGGACGGCCCTCAGCCGCCGAGCGCCGGCAGCGACTGACCCGGCTCGAGCACGACGACCTCGGCCTCGGGCGCGCGGCGGCCCGCGTGGTCCGCGAACTCCCGCGCCGGCCGCTCGCTCATCCAGGGCCAGATCCGGTTCGCGCCCACCGGTGTGTAGGTGCCCCAGTGGATCGGCACGGCGCGGCGTGCCCCGAGGACCGCCAGCGCCTCCGCCGCCTGCTCGGGATCCATGTGGCCGGGCCCGAGCGTCGGGCCCCAGCCCCAGATCGGCAACAGCGCCAGGTCGATGCCGCCGTCGGCGAGCGTCCTCCATGCCGTCGAAGAGCTCGGTGTCGCCCGGGAAGTAGGTCAGCTCGCCCGGCTCGCCGAGCAGGTAGCCGAGCGCCTGCGGCTTGCCCATGCGCCGTCGCGCGGCCTCGTGTACGGCTTCGGTCACCCGCAGGCGCAGGGCCCCGATCTGCAGCTCGTCGCCGGGCTCGACCTCGCGCACGTCGCTGAACCCCTCCTTCGTAACGACGTGAGCGGCCCCGCCGGGAACGAGGATCCGCGTCGAACGCGGCAGCTGGCGCAGCGTCGGCAGGTCGAGGTGGTCGTGGTGCACGTGCGAGATCAGCACCGCATCAACCGCCTCCCGCTCGAGGCGGGGCACGGCCGCGCGGCGGCGCAGCACCCGCATCAGGCTCGGGCGCAGCAGCGGGTCGGCGAGGACGCGGGTGCCGTCCCGTTCGAACAGCACGCTGGCGTGCCCGAGGTAGGTGACGCGGCGAAGCGGCGAGTGCTGCCGGGCGGGCGCGGCTGTCATCCCGGAAACGATAAGCCCGACGTGGGCCTCGCCCGGCGTCGAGAGGAGCGCTCAATAGACTGCGCCGCATGCTCGATCGAATCGACCACATCGGCGTCGCCGTCGACGACCTCGAGGCGGCGATCGCCCTCTACGAGGGCTCGCTCGGGATGCCCCTCGTCCATCGCGAGACCGTCGTCGAACAGGGCGTTGAGGCGGTCCTGCTCGATATCGGAGACGGCCACGTGGAGCTGCTCTCGCCGCTCGGGCCCGAGACGCCGGTCGGGAAGTTCCTCGAGCGCAAGGGACCGGGCCTGCACCACGTCGCCTACGCGGTGGAGGACATCGAGGCGACCCTCGCGGAGCTTGGAGAGCAGGGCGTCGAGCTGATCGACAGCTCGCCGCGCGTAGGGATCCGGGGCAGCCTCGTCGCCTTCGTGCATCCGAAGTCGACCGGCAGCGTCCTGACCGAGATCGTTCAACCGACCGAGGGAGGGCACTGAGATGGCGGAGATGAAGCGCATCGAGGTCGGCTTCATAGGCCAGCAGGTGATCACGCTGAAGCTCGACGAGAGCCAGCTCGGCGAGCTCCGCAAGAAGCTCTCCGACGGCGGCTGGCACACGGTCACGACCGACGAGAGCGAGGTCGACATCGACCTCGGCAAGGTCGCCTTCGTGCGCGTCGCCGCCAGCCACGCGTCGGTCGGCTTCGGCGCCGCCGAGGGCTGAGGCGCCCGCCGGGGCGAGCACGGACCCGCGGCCTACGCGGTCGCGTCCGCGAGCTCGTCCCAGAGCAGGGTCTCGGCGTCGAGCACCGCCGCGGCGGCGCCGCGCACGCCGTCCCACAGCGCCGCGTCCGGCTCGTCCACCTCGCTCGCCGCGTAAAGCGACTCTGCCAGGGCCGTCCAGGCCGCCGACGCGGCCCCCGCTCGCTCGGCATCGGCTTCCATCCCCACCTCGGCGAGGAAGCGCGAGTACAGCGCGCGGAAGTTGCCGCCGCCGGTGCCGCGGCGTTCGATCACCTGGTAGTTGAAGCGCGCGCACCACTGCCAGTCCGGGACGGCCTCGGGCCAGTCGCCGATCTCGGCCGCGAACTTGCGCAGCGCCGGGCAGGCCCTCGAACTCGCCCATCTGCGGCTCGTGCATGAGCTGCGCCGCGGCCGCGATCGCCCGCGGCGCCGCGGCCCGCAGCGCCTCGATGGTGACGGTCTCGCCCGGGGGCAGGTCGATCATGTGGCCGGCCAGGGGGAAGAACGGATGCTGCTCGTGCCGGGCCCGCGCGAGGCCCTCGAGCGAGGTGCGCTGGATCTCCTCGAACGAGGTGTCGGAGACGTAGGCGAAGTCGGAGTCGTAGCCGACGAGGACGATCGCGTGGCCGGGAAAGTGCGCCGACTTGCCGTAGTGGTCGAGGTAGTACAGGTCGGTGAGCAGGATCGCCGGCCGCCCCTCGTCGATCGTCTGCGCCGCCATCCGCCACGCCTCCTCGGGATCGGAGGAGGTGCGCTGGCGGAGCGGCACGCCGGTGAGCTCGAGGAAGCGCTCCTCGAGCCGGCCCGTGCGGCCGTTCGTGAACCGCGACGGGGAGAGGTCGTCGAAGGGCAGGTAGTAGAAGCAGGCGCCGGCGCCGAGCCCGAAGGCGAGCTCCTCGCTGATCGGGACGCCGTGGTGGCCGAGCAGGTTGCGGATCGCGGTCGAGCCGCAGTGGTGGCCGGGGACGTGGGTGAAGTCGGCGACTGCGGCGCCCGCCGCCTCCGCCTGGGGAGAGGATTCGCTCACGGCGGCGATTCTCTCAGCTCAGCCGTCGCCACCCGCCCGTAGCCGCAGGTAGGCGGCGCGCTCGGCGAAGGTCTCGCGCAGCTCCGAGGTGACCTCGTCGAGGAACTCCTCGCGGTAGGTGGAGTCGGTCAGCATCGCGACCGCGAAGTAGAGGCCGCTGAAGGCCGCCAGCGCCGCCCGCGACCTGCAGCAGCTGGTCGGTGAGCTCGTAGGAGCTGCCGAAGAGCTCGAACGGCACGTGCCAACCCGGCTCGGTGCCGGGGCCCGTACCGAGCCACGACTCCCGGACCGAGTCGGTGATCGCGAAGAGCCCGAAGACCACGAAGAAGGCGAAGACCATCAGCGTCACCGTCAGCACCTGCAGGGCCTGGCTGACGAAGAGCACGGCGCCGACGTTGCGGCGCTGGCGCGGCGACAGCGGCTCGGCGGCCGAGCCCACCTCCGACTCGAGCGTCCGCACCTCCCGCGGCAGCCGCGCGATCAGAAAGGCGACACCGAGCGCGAGGAACAGGGCGCCGATGATCGCCAGCCCGCCGCCCGATTCGAGCGCGAAGACCTGCCACATCTCGGTGCTCATGAACGACAGCAGCCCAAAGATCATCAGCAACGGCACCGCGCGGGCGAGCAGGGTCAGCGAGCTCCGGAGCTGCGCTCCGAGCCGGCCGAGCGCCCAGCGCAGGATCGAGAACAGGCCGTAGGCGTAGACGGCGTAGACGAGGCCGAGCAGGGCCAGGTTCGAGAGCGCCGTGACCCAGGCGCTGGTCGTCTGCCCGCCGAAGATCAGCGGCAGCAGGGCCGGTACGAGGACGAAGGCGGCGAGCTCGAGCCTGCCGACCTCCCGCGGCCTCGAGAGGAAGGGGCGACCGCGCACGCGGTTGACGACCCCGATGCCCCCGAGCAGGATCGCGAGGCCGCCGGCGACCGCGGCGAGGTTGGCGGCCAGCGACCACTCGAGCTGGATCGCGCCGAGCAGCTCGCCGATGAAGACGAGCCCGAGCAACGGCACCGCGTGGTTGAAGACGTCGGTCGTGGCGCTGAAGTCCTCGTCGAGGAGCGGCAGCCCCGCGCGGTCGAAGCGCTCCCTGTAATAGGCGATGTCGCGGGCCGCGGCAGCTTCCACGACGCGGATTTCAGCCGTCCGCCCGGACGCGTCGGCCCGGCCCGCGCGGCGCGAGAGAGCCGGATCCACGCGCGACGCCTATCCTCGCCGCGGCGGAATGAGGATCATCCTGATCACGAACCGGGATTCGGGCTCGGCCGGGGAGACCGACGTCGAGGCCGTGCTCGCGGAGGCGGGCGCAGAGGTCGAGGCGATCGCGATCGATGAGGGGAAGCGGGCCCCCGAGCTGCGCCCCGACCGGATCGTCGTCGCGGGCGGCGACGGCTCGCTCGCTGTCGGCGCGCTCGCCGCCTGCGAGGCGGGGGTGCCGCTCGCCGTCGTCCCCTGCGGTACGGCCAACGACTTCGCCGAGCGCATGGGGCTGCCTGCCGACCTCGAGGAGGCCGCACGACTCGCGGCGACGGGTGCGGCGACCCGGCGCGTGGACATCGCGGACGTCGGCGGCCGCGCCTTTCTGAACGTCGCCAGCCTGGGGCTCGCCCCCGCCGCCGCCGAGGCGGCCGAGGACCTCAAGGAGAGCCTCGGCCCCCTCTCCTACGCGCTCGGCGCCGTGCGGGCGGGCACGACCGAGGAGCCGTTCGCGGTGAGCGTCGCCTGCGACGGCTCCGAGCTCTTCGCCGGCGACGCGTGGCAGGTCACGGTGGGCAGCACCGGGGCCTTCGGCGGCGGCTCGCGGATCGAGGCCGACGCCGACGACGGGCTGCTCGACGTCGTCGTCATCGAAGGCGGGCCTCGGGCCGCGCTCGCTCGGCGCGCGCTCGGCCTGCGCCGGGGCGGCGTCGAGGAGCAGGCCGGCGTGCACGACTCGCGGGGGGCCGAGATCGTCGTCGCGGTCGGTCCCGGCCACGACCTCAACGTCGACGGCGAGCTCGTGGGGGCGAGCGAGCTGGGGCACGACGGGAGCGAGACGGGCGAGCTCACCTTCACCGTCCGCGCTCGCGCGCTCGAGCTGGTGATCGGATGAGGCTCCCAACGCGGCGCGCGCGGCGCGCGGCGAAGGAGTTGGGGGGCGAGCCACCGCGGCCCCCGCTGCTGCGGCGCGTGGCCTGGCCCGCCGCGATCGCGGCGGCGCTCCTGGGCCGCTACGCGGCCGAGTCGCTGCGGCATCGGCGCGACGGCCGGGTCGGCTACGCGGTCGAGGATCCGGCGCCGCCGGGAAGCAGCGATTTCCGCTGGGCGGCGGAGGCGCTGACCGGGCAAGCGACGATCAGCGGCAACCGCATCGAGGTCCTCGTCAACGGCGACGCGATCTTTCCGGCCGTGCTCGAGGCCGTACGCGGCGCGCGGGAGACGCTCAACGTCGAGACCTACGTCTACTGGCGCGGAGAGATCGCAGTCGACCTCGCCGAGGCCATCTGCGAGCGGGCGCGGGCGGGGGTCGAGTGCAGGGTCCTGCTCGACGCGATCGGCGCCGCGAAGATGGACCCGGATGTCGCCTCGCGCATGCGCGAGGCGGGCGCCGAGGTCGTGCGCTTCCGGCCGCCGCTGCCGCACCAGCTGCAGCGCGCCAACAACCGGTCGCACCGCCGTGTGATCGTCGTCGACGGCCGCATCGGCTTCACCGGCGGCGTCGGGATCGCGGCCGAGTGGGAGGGCGATGCCGAGGATCCCGAGCACTGGCGCGATACCCATCTGCGGGTCGAGGGCCCGATCGTGCACGCCCTGCAGGGCGCCTTCGGCGAGCACTGGGTCGAGGCCACCGGCGAGGCACTGGTGGGGCCGCGCTTTCTGCCGGAGACCGCACCGCTCGAAGCCGGGGCGCCCATGCAGCTCGTCCGCTCCGGCGCGCGGGCCGGCGACACCAGCCTCGAGATCCTCTACTTCCTCGCGATCGCCTCGGCCGAGCGCTCGATCGAGCTCACGGCCGCCTACTTCGCACCCCGGCCGCCGTTCGTCGAGGCCCTCTGCGAGGCGGCGACGCGCGGGGTGTCCGTGCGGATACTCGTCCCCGGCCCGCACATCGACAAGCGACTCGTGCGAGTTGCGGGGCGCGCCGTCTACGACGAGCTGCTCGAGTGCGGCGTCGAGATCCACGAGTACCAGCCGACGATGCTGCACGCGAAGACGCTCGTCGTCGACTCCTGCTGGGCCTCGGTCGGGACCGTCAACTTCGACAACCGCTCCTTCCAGCTCAACGAGGAGCTGACCCTGTGCGCGTTCGACGAGGACGTCGCCGGCAGGCTCAGCGACGTGTTCGCCCGGGATCTCGAGCGGGCCGAGCGCATCGCCGCGGCCGAGTGGAGACGGCGCGGCCGCGCCGCGCGACTGCGGGAGGCGCTCACCGTTCCGCTCCGGCGCGAGATCTGAGCGCCGGCTCGCCATCCCTATCCTCCGCCGCCGTGCCTCTGCAGCGACCCCGACCCCTGCGCCGCCGCCGGCGGCGGATCGACCGCGCCGTCTCCGCGCGACGGGGGCCGCTGAAGGCGATCGGCGCGCTCGACCAGCGCCTGCTCGTCACGCTCCGCACCCGCGCCCACAGCGAGTTGAGCGAGCGGCTCTTCGGCGCGCTCGGCAGCTTCGGCGAGTGGGGGCTGGGATGGCTCGCGATCGGCATCGCCGGAGCCGCCCTCGACTCCACCCGGCGCCGCGGCTGGCTCGCCGCGGCCGCGGCGGGACCCGCCTCGGTGCCGATCAACTACCTCGCCAAGTTCGGGATCGGCCGCGAGCGGCCGCTGATCGAGGACCACCCGATGCTCGCGCGAGCGCCCAGCAAGCTCTCCTTCCCGTCCGCCCACGCGACCTCGTCGGTCGCCGCCGCGACCGCGCTGGGCCGGGTCGCGCCCGAGCTCCGGGCCCCGTTCGCCCTGCTCGCCGCCGGCGTCTGCGTGGGGCGGCCGTTCCTCGGCATGCACTACCCCTCCGACGTACTCGCGGGCGTCCTGCTCGGGCGCGAGCTCGGCCGGCACTGGCCGCTGCCGGGGGTTCCGCTACGCCGTAACTCGCGCGCGGAGCTGTGGGCGCGATGAAGGTCGGAATCGTGGGAATGCCGAACGCCGGCAAGTCGACGCTCTTCAACGCGCTGACCGAGGCCGGGGCCGAGTCGGCCGGCTATCCGTTCACGACGATCGAGCCCAACGTCGCCATCGCCGCCGTCCCGGACGAACGCCTCGACGCAGTCTGCGAGCTGCTCGGTGCGAACCCCGTGGTGCACGAGTCGCTCGAGGTCCACGACATCGCCGGACTCGTCAAGGGCGCGCACGCCGGCGAGGGGCTCGGCAACCAGTTCCTCGCCTCGATCCGCGAGACCGACGCGATCTGCCACGTCGTCCGCGCCCACTCCGACAGCGGCGTCCCGCATCCCGACGGCCGCATCGACCCCGTCGCCGATGCGGAGATGGTCGAGGCGGAGCTGATGCTCGCCGACCTCGAGACCGCGCAGCGCCGCCTCGAGCGCGTCGCCAAGCAGGCCAAGGCGCTGGAGAAGGAAGCGATCGCCGAGCGCGACTGGCTCGAGCTCGTCATCGCCGCGCTCGAGCGGGGCGAGCCCGTGCGCTCGGTCCCGGCCCCCGACGGCGCGCCGGCCGCCGTCCGCAACCTGCAGGCGCTGACCTCGAAGCCCGTCCTGTACGTGGCCAACGTCGACGAGGGCTCGAGCGAGCCGCCTGCGGCGCTCGTCGAACACGCGCACGCCGCGGGCGACGAGGCGATCGGGCTCAGCGCCAAGATCGAGGCCGAGCTCGTCGAGCTCGACGCCTCCGACGCGGCGCAGATGCGCGAGGACCTGGGGCTGAGCGAATCCGGCCTGAGCCGGATGATCCGCGCCGCCTACTCCCTACTCGACCTGATCAGCTTCTTCACCGCCGGCGAGGGCGTCGAGGGGCGCGCCTGGAGCCTGCGCAAGGGGCTGACCGCCTGGCACGCCGCCGGCCGCATCCACAGCGACATCGCCGAGGGCTTCGTCAAGGCCGAGGTGATCGGCTGGCGCGACCTGCTCGACGCCGGCGGCTGGGCCGGCGCGCGCGAGCGCGGCACCCTGCGGATCGAGGGCCGCGACTACGTGATGGCCGACGGTGACGTGATCACCGTCAAGCACACCTGACGCGCCCGGGCGAGGCTTGACCGCCCGCGCCGGCAGGAGTACTTTGGCCACGATGAACAGGGGCCGCGCATACGGGGCTCGACCATCAGCCGGATTCGCTGCGATCGTCGCGGCGATCGTGGCGGCGCTGGTCTTCGCCACCGCCGGCGGGGCGGCGCATTCGACGACATACGCCCCGAAGGACTGCACGAAGCCGCGGGTCCGCCCAAGCCGGATCATCCTCACCTGCGCCGATGCCGGCCTCGGCGTGAAGGTCAAGCACTGGACGCACTGGAACGGGCACAACGCCGCCGGCAAGGGCAAGGTCTTCGCCAAGGACTGCACCCCGGATTGCGCGAGCGGCAGCTTCCACACGTACGCCGCGAAGGTGAAGCTGACGAAGCCGCATAAGCGCAGCTGCGGCGGCCGCAAGGGGATCCGGATGTTCACCCGGCTCAAGTTCCACTGGAAGGGTGACCGGCCGGCGGGCGTCCCGAGCAAGTGGAAGCTCTACTGCTCGGCGTAGAGCGGTGAGCGCCGGCGAGCCGGTTTGAGCCTCAGCCGCTCAGCAACGGCTTCGCCTCGTTCGAGACGGTGACGTGGATCGCGCTGGGCTCGACCGCGTAGTCGATCACGCCGAGTGCCTTGAGCCGGTCGAGGACGAACTGGAAGGCGCCCGCCTCCTTGTCGTTGCGGTACTTCCGCAGGATGTCGAACGAGTAGCCGGTCGTGTGCAGCGAGTATTCGGAGGTCGCCTCGGGGTTCGCCTTGACGAGCGCGTCCTGGTAGGCCTGGTCACGGACCGCGCTGGTCACGATCAGGTCGTCCTTGCGCGAGTGCTGTCCGGTGATCGCCTGCACGCGCGAGCTCATGTAGATCAGCGTCGCGAGCGCCTCCGGCCGCAGCGACTCGTAGACGCTGCGGTCGACGCCGAAGCGGTCCGCGAGCTCGCCGAGCTCGGGCCCGATCCGGTACGCGTACTGCTTGCCCTGCGGGATCGGCACCAGCTCGCCCGCGTCGAGGCCGTCCTGGATCTCGCCCGCATCGTCGAAGATGCGCGTCTGCTCCTCCGGATGGAAGACCTCCTCGGCGGTTGCCTTGTTCGTGTAGAGCGTGGCCAGCCGCTGCAGCTGCGAGCGGTCGGTGTGGTACAGGTGCATGATCCCCTTCGCGGCGAGCACCCGCCAGTAGTAGGTGGAGCTGTCGTCCTGGAACCCGGAGAGGATCTTCCACGCCTTCTCGTGGGAGAGCGGTGAGCTGTCGAAGTACAGCTGCGCGTAGGAGAGATCGTCGGCGCCGACGAGCTGGGCCGCGTCCTTGCCCTTCGTGATCACGCCCGAACCCTGCTCGTAGGCGTCGATGACGTCAGTCAGGTTGCCGATCCCCATGTGGTAGCTGGTCACCGCCAGGTCCTCGCGGCCGAGCCGGTTCTGGGCCTTCTGCAGGTACAGGCCCATCCCGTCCAGCGCCTGCTTGGGATCGAAGCGCGGGTCGATCTCGACGCGCGCGCGACGCGCGCGCTCGGCTTCCTGCGCCGCGCGCTTCGCCCTGCGGGCGAACTTCGCGGCCTTCTTGCGCTGCTTCTTCGAGCCCGCCGACAGCCGCGAGGCCTTGCGCTCGAGCTGCTGCGACCTGCTCAGCTGCTTGGCGATCTGATTCGTGAGCTCGCGACTGCGATCGAGGTAGATGTTCATCCCGAGCAGGTCGGTCCCGGTCGAGGCGACGATCTGCGCGAGCCCGGCCGCGTTCGCGGGATCGGTGCCGCCCGCGATCACGTCGGGGCGCCCCGCCGACTCGAGGAAGACCATCGCCTCCATCAGGTCCGGATCGACGCCGTGGCGCTTCGCCGCGGCCTTGATCAGGGGGTCGAAGGCCGCGGTGCGCTTGGCGCTGGCGAGGACGCCGCCGGGGCTGAGCTCGTACAGCGTGTGCGAGTTGCCGAGCGCCGCGCGGCGTGAGAAATCTGCCTCGCGGGAGGAGTCCCAGGCGAAGGGGTCGGTCTCGGGCCCGTTGCTCTGGGCGGCCTTGATCACCTGGCCCGAGTCGACCGTGGGATCGTCGAGCAGGCCGGTGAGCTCGAGCACGCCCCAGGCGAGCAGCCCCGCAACCGCGAGCAGGGCGAGCAGGCCGAGGGCCCCGCGCACGATGGGCGGCAGCGAGTCGATCCGGCGCCGGCGCCGTCCCGCATCCATGGCCTCAGCTTGGCAAACAGACCAACCCCGCTGTGCGGTGCGGCATTCGCGCTAGGGTGGCGCGGTGCGTACGGCAGCGCGCTACGTCGACGTGGCGCCCGACGAGGGCCACTACGAGAGCTTCTACGTCAAGGCAGCGGACCCGGCGACGGGCCGGGCCCTGTGGCTGCGACACACGATCCACAAGCGCCCCGGAGCGGAGCCACAGGGCTCGATCTGGCTCACCTTCTTCGATGCCGCCGGCGAGGCCCCGCGCGCGGGGAAGGCCACCTTCGGCTCCGAGAGCCTGTCGACTCCCGGCGGCTCCTACCTGCGCGTGCAGGACGCCGAGATCGGCCCCGGGAGCGCCGCCGGCAGCTTCTCCATCCCGGAGATGAGCGCCCGTTGGGACCTCACCTTCGACGACCGGCACGAGCCCCTCCGGCACCTGCCCAGCGAGCGCATGTACCGGGGGAAGCTCCCGCGCACGAAGCTGCTCAGCCCCCATCCGGGCGCCGCATTCTCCGGCACCGTCGAGATCGACGGCCAAACGATCGAGCTCGACTCCTGGCCCGGGATGGTCGGCCACAACTGGGGCACCGAGCACGCCGAGCGTTGGATCTGGATCCACGGCGCCGGCTTCGAGGGCCGCGACCCCGCCGACTATCTCGATATCGCCGTGGGCCGGGTCAGGCTCGGACGCTTCACCACCCCCTGGATCGCCAACGGCGCGGTCGCCCTCGACGGCGAGGTCTGGAGGCTCGGCGGGCTCGGAAAGACGTACGGCACGAGCATCACCGAGCGACCGGGCGGCTGCGAGTTCGTCGTCCCCGGCAAGAGCGTGAACGTGCGTGGCGCCATCGGGGCGCCGCTCGAGCGCTTCGTCGCCTGGACTTATGCGGACCCCGGTGGCGGCGAGCACGAGACGATCAACTGCTCGATCGCCGATCTCCGCTTCCGCGTCGAGCGCCCCGGCGAGCCGCACCTGCACCTGCAGGTCGAGGGCGGCGCCGCCTTCGAGCTCGGCATGCGCGAGTCCGACCACGGCGTGCCGCTGCAGCCGTTCGGCGACGGCTGAGGCCGCCGCGACTTCCGCTCAGCGCTTGACGCGGAACCAGGTCGAGCGCAGGCCGAGGCGCGACTGCAGCTCGTAGCCGCTCGTCCGCCGCGAGCCCGCCGTGCCGACGACCCGAGCGCGGACCACCCGGGGCGAGTCACCCGTCTTCGTCACGTCGATCCGCCGCAGGCGACCGCGGACGAGGCCGCCGAGGCGCGCGTCGATCTCGCGGCGCGAGAGATGGATCGTCCAGCGGTGGTAAGGGGAGACGCGGTCGTAGCGGTCTTTGACCGACTTCAAATACGGCCGGGGCGAGCCGCCGGCGAACCCGTACTGGCTCGCCTCGGTCCTGCCGCCCGAGCTCGAGTAGTAGAAGGTCTGCGCGGGCTTGCCACGGTAGGTGACGATCTGGTTCGAGGTCTTGCGCACCGCCCGGTTCGTCTCCTTCGTCTCGAGCGCGGCGCCGCCGTAGGCCTGGCTCCGCGTGTCGTCGTAGAGGGTGTAGCCGTCGCCGTCGATGCCGCTGGTGATCGCGTAACCCCGGGCAGCAACGGCCTGCACCTCGAGCGCTGCCTTGGGCCAGGAGGACGGGACCTCGTGCGGGACGACGCCCTTGACGTAGTCGTCGAGCGAGAGCCGGTTGATGACGTTGACGCTGCCGCCGCCGGCCGCCTTGACGACGAGCGCGCCGCGGAAACGTCCGATGCCGCCGATCCGGATCGCCCCTTTCCCGATTGCCTTCAGCTGCCTACCGCAGGCGGCGATCTTGCGCCCGGAGCGATTCTCGAGCCGGACCTTGCTACCGCGCCGGCTGAGCGCCGCGCGGTAGCGCTTGCTCGGCTTGACGTTGCGCCCGCAGGCCCGCTTCGCGTGCCGGAAGGAGACCCCGCCGGGCTGGGTCTGCAGCAGCACGCCGACGCGCTTGGTCTTGGCCCTGCCGATCTTCGTGTGCGAGTAGTAGTGCCGCAGGATCTTGCGGTAGCTGACGCCGTGCTTCGCGTAGCCGTAGGCGCCCCACTGGCTCATCCCGACGCCGTGGCCGTAGCCGTGGCCGGTGATGGTGAAGCCGCCCTTGGCGCCGGCCCCGGCCGGCAGCGCGAGCAGCACGAGGGCGCAGATCGCCAGCGGGGCAGCCCGGCGACGGACGGCCCCGCGTCCCGCTTTCGGCAGCTCCGATGTCCGACGGCTCGCTCGCATCGACCAGGTGGGCGCCCGGGCGGCACCTGCGGCTCAGATTCGCCGCAGCCCGCGGCCGCCCTGCAATCGCCCTGCCCCCGGAACCCGCGCGCGGCCCCCGGGTTGCGGTGCGGACGTGTTGACGGCGGCCGAGCGCGGGTAATGTCCGATATAGGCACCAGCAAGCGACGGTCGGAGGTTGATATGAGCACGAGCGCAACCGCGGATTCGGTGATCGGTGCGGTCCCGAAGCAGCTTCTGATCGGAGGCGAGTGGCGCGACGGCGGCACCGGCGATGCGATCGCAGTCGAGAACCCGGCCACGGGTGAGACCCTGTGCGAGATCGCCGACGCCGACGCCGACGACGCCAGGGCCGCCATCGACGCCGCCGTCGCCGCGCAGGCCGAGTGGGCGGCGAGCGCCCCGAACCAGCGCTCGGAGATCCTGCAGGCAGCGTTCGAGGCGCTCAACGACCGCAAGGACGAGCTCGCCACGCTGATGACTCTCGAAATGGGCAAGTCGCTGGCCGAGTCGAAAGCCGAGATCGCCTACGCCGCCGAGTTCTTCCGCTGGAACGCTGGCGAGGCCCTGCGCACGGACGGCTACTACAAGCCGGCGGCCAACGGCACCGGCCGCGTGCTCGTGATGAAGCAGCCCGTCGGCCCCTGCTTCTTCATCACCCCCTGGAACTTCCCGACGGCGATGGGCACCCGCAAGATCGGGCCGGCGATCGCCGCCGGCTGCACGATGGTGATCAAGCCCGCGCAGCTGACCCCCCTCTCGATGCTCGCCCTCGCCGACCTCCTCGGCGACTGCGGTCTCCCGGACGGCGTCCTCAACGTGATCACCGCGAGCTCCTCGAGCACGGTCTCCGCCCCGATCATCTCCGACCCCCGCCTGCGCAAGCTCAGCTTCACGGGCTCGACCGAGGTCGGGCGCAAGCTGATCGAGCAGGGTGCCGAGGGAATCCTGAAGGTCTCGATGGAGCTCGGCGGCAACGCGCCCTTCGTCGTCTTCGAGGACGCCGACATCGACGCCGCGGTCGAGGGCGCGATGATCGCGAAGATGCGCAACGTCGGCGAGGCCTGCACCTCCGCCAACCGCTTCCACGTGCACGAGTCGGTCGCCGACGAGTTCACTAGCAAGCTCGCGGAGCGGATGAAGGCGCTCACCGTTGGTGACGGCCTCGAGGACGGGACCGACGTGGGCCCGCTGATCGACGACGAGCAGCGCGGCAAGGTCGGCGAGCTCGTCGACGACGCCGTCGGCAAGGGCGCGACGGCGGTCTGCGGCGGCAGCGCCATCGACGGCGCCGGCTACTTCTACGAGCCGACGGTGCTCAGCGGGGTCAGCGGCGACGCGCGCCTGCTCAAGGAGGAGATCTTCGGGCCCGTGGCGCCCATCGTCGCCTTCGCCGACGACGAGGAGGCCGTGGCGGCGGCGAACGACACCGAGTACGGCCTCGTCGCCTACGTGTACACGAACGACCTGAAGCGGGCGCTGCGGGTCTGCGAGGGCCTCGAGACCGGCATGATCGGCCTCAACCAGGGCATGGTCTCGAACGCCGGCGCTCCCTTCGGCGGGGTCAAGGCCTCGGGCGTCGGCCGCGAGGGCGGCAACGAGGGCATCGCCGAGTACCTCGAGACGAAGTACGTGGCGGTCAACCTGTAGACACATCCCCGCACGTCCTCCGCTCCACCGCCTGCGGCGGTTCCGCGTCCGGGCGTGCGGGACACATGGCGTAACCGCGCCCGGTTCATCCCTCAACTGAACACGCGCTCGTGCCGATGGGTATCTGCGGAACGACCGTGGGCCGCAACGATCGGCATCGGGTGAGGGGGTTAGCTGAGGATGAATCTGCGCCGGCTCGGGAGGACATTCCTTCCGGTCGCCGTCCTGACGGCCGCCGTGATGGTCGGCCTCGCCCTGCTGCTGGCGAAATCGCAGAGCGACACCCACACGGACATCGAGAACAACTTCCGTGACCGGGCCTCGATCGCCGCGGCCCTGACCGAGTCCCTGTTCTCGGCCACCTCCACGACCGGCCAGGCGGACCAGGCGAAGATCTACGGCGGGCAGGTGAATACGAAGCTGCTCGACGCGCAACTCCACAAGGGCGGCAACAACTCGAACTTCATGGCGGTGGTCGACCCCAACGGCAAGGTGATCGCCTCCTCGTCGGGAACGCCGAAGTCGGTCGTCAACGAGCTCAACTCCTCGCCCGACTGGCTCACGGGTGTGCTCGACGGCAAGCCGTTCGGGCTCTCCGGAGTGCTCGGCCCGGAGGGGAACCGATCGATCGCGCTGGCGACTCCCGTGGTGGCCCCGAACGGCGAACGCCGGGCGCTCGTTACCGGGATCGACCCGCCCCTGCTGACCGCGTTCATCGGCGGCTACCTCGGCCGCGTCCCCTCCACCTCCGACGGTCACGCCTACATCCTCGACCAAGACGGCAGAGTGGTCGCAACCGAGCGCAGCGACGTCACGCCGGGCTCCAACCTCAACGCATCCGGCCTCCCCGAAGCGGTCGCCGGTGGCTCGTACGGCAGCTTCGGCGGCGGGGGCCGGCTGTTCGCCGCGTCCCCGATTGCCAACAGCGATTGGAGCGTCGTCACGACCGCTTCGGACAGCAACCTCTTCTCGAGCGTCAACGGGGCCGACAAGTGGATCCCGTGGGTGATCCTGATCGGGCTCGCGATCGCGGCCGCGGCGGCCATGGCGGGCGTCCGGCGCAGCTTTGCGGACCGTGCGAGGCTCGCGGAGAGCAACGCCGAGCTCGCCGAGGCCCAGGAGCGGCTACAGGCAACCAACCAGGCGCTCGCCCGACGCGCCGAGCAGCTCGCCCGGTCGAACGCCGAGCTCGACCAGTTCGCCTCGGTCGCCTCGCACGATCTCCAGGAGCCCCTGCGGAAGGTGCAGGCCTTCTCGGCGCGTGCGCTCGAGACGGAGGGGGACAACCTGAGCGACAAGGGCCGGGACTTCCTCGAGCGGGCAAGCGGCTCGGCCGCCCGCATGCAGGACCTGATCGACGACCTGCTCCGCTTCGCACGGGTGGGGACGCGGACGCAGCCGTTCGAGGAGACGGACATGACAGAGCTCACGCGCGAGGTTCTCATCGACCTCGAGACGGCGATCGAGCAGGCGGGTGCGAAGGTCGAGCTCGGAGAGCTCCCGACGGTCGCCGTCGACCGGCGGCAGGCCAGCCAGCTGATGCAGAACCTGATCTCGAACGCGCTCAAGTTCCGCCGCGAGGGCGTCACCCCCGAGGTCAGGATCGAGGGCTCGGCGGGTCCGCGCTTCGCCGAGATCAGGGTGATCGACAACGGCATCGGCTTCGCGCCCGAGTACTCGGACCGGATCTTCCGCGTGTTCGAGCGGCTGCACGGACGCGGCAGCTACCCGGGTACGGGGATCGGCCTGGCGCTGTGCCGTAAGGTCGCGGAACGGCATGGCGGCACGGTCGGGGCCGAGGGGCGCCCGGGCGAGGGAGCGACCTTCATCGTCCGCCTGCCCCTGCATCACGACGATGACGAGGAGCTGTCCGATTTGAACCAGCCGACGACGGAGGGGGCCGAATGACAAACGGTGGCCGCCCGGTGACGATCCTGATCGCCGAGGACGACGAGGAGGACCGGCTGCTGACCGAGGAGGCGCTCGCGGGCGCGCACCTGGTCAACGACCTCCGCTTCGTCGTCGACGGCGAGGACCTGATGGCTTACCTGCACCGGACCGGGCCCTACGCCGATGCGTCCGAGGCTCCCCGGCCCGGCATCATCCTCCTCGACCTGAACATGCCGAAGAAGGACGGTCGCGAGGCGCTCGCCGAGATCAAGCGCGACCCCGACCTGCAGCGGATCCCGGTCGTCGTCCTGACGACCTCGAAGGCGGAAGAGGACATCCTCCGCACCTACGAGCTCGGCGTCAACTCGTTCATCACGAAGCCGGTCACGTTCGCCGGGCTCGTCGAAGCGCTGCAGGCGTTCTCCCGGTACTGGTTCGAGATCGTCGAGCTGCCGAACGGGGAGACTGGTGCCTCGGATGGGTCGCCAGCGCGACGTTGACCGAGCCCGGGCGGAGGGTGCGCCGGCGCGCCCCGTGGCGGTCCTCGTCGTCGAGGACGACGAGGAGGACTTCATCCTCACGCGTGAGCACCTCGTCAGCCAGAACCGAACGCGGTTTTTTGTCGAGCGCGCGGAGAGCTTCGAGGCGGCCGTCGAGCGGGTAGCCGCCGCCGAGCACGACGTCTACCTCGTCGACCACCGGCTCGGCGGGCGGACCGGGCTCGACCTCGTCCGGGAGGCGTTTGCGGGCGAGCAGATCGCGCCGGTGATCATGCTCACCGGCATCGACGACTACGAGGTCGACCTCGAGGCGAACCTGCTCGGCGTCACCGACTTCCTGCTCAAGGGCGAGCTCACCCCTGCAGTGCTCGAGCGCTCGATCCGCTACGCGCTGCGCCACCACGCGATGCTCGAGGAGCTGCGGCAGACGCAGGACCGGTACGCCCTCGCCGTGCGCGGCGCCAACGACGGCATCTGGGACTGGGACCTCCTCACGGGAACCGTGTACTACGCGCCCCGCTGGCGGGCCTTCCTCGGTCTCGAGGAGGGCGATGTCGGGACTCACCGCAGGAGTGGCTCGACCGCATCCATCCGGACGACGCGCCGGCCGTCAGGAGGCTGCTCGACCGGCACATCTCCGGGGAGACGTCGTACTTGGCGAGCGAGCACCGGATGCAGCACGCCGACGGCTCCTACCGGTGGATGTTCGTGCGCGGTGTCGCGGTCCGTGACCGCGAGGGCAACGCGGTGCGGATGGCGGGCTCGATGTCGGACATCACAGCCCGCAAGAGCGCCGAGGCGCGGCTCGTCCACGACGCCCTCCACGACCCGCTCACGGGGTTGCCGAACCGGACGATGTTCCTCGACCACCTGGGGCTCTCGCTGCGCCGGGCGTCGCGAGCTCCCGACTATCGGTGCGCGGTGCTCTTCTGCGACCTGAACCGCTTCAAGCTCGTCAACGACGCCTACAGCCACGCGGCCGGCGATCAGCTGCTCGTCGCGCTCGCCCGCCGCCTGTCCGCGAACATGCGCCCGGGCGACACGGTCGCGCGACTCGGCGGGGACGAGTTCACGATCCTGCTCGACGGCGTCGGCGACCCCGCCGACGCAATGGCCGTCGCCGACCGCATCCACAGTCTGCTCGAGGAGCCGTTCGTCGTCGAGGGCCGGGAGCTGGTCGTGACGACGGCGGTCGGAATCGCGATCAGCACGCCCGAGAGCACGCCCGACGAGCTGATGCGAAACGCCGACATCGCGATGTACGAGGTCAAGCGCAGCGGCGAGCGCTCGGCCAGCGTCTTCCGCACCGGGATGCAGCGCCGCGCGATCAGCGAACTCGAGCTCGAGAACGAGCTGCGCGCCGCGCTCGAGGCTCGCACGCTCCGGGTCCACTACCAGCCGATCGTCGCGGTGGCGGACGGGCGGATCGTCGGGGTCGAGGCGCTCGCCCGCTGGCCGGCGGACGCGTCGAGTGAGCTCGGTCCCTCCACCTTCATTCCGGTGGCGGAGTCAACCGGCCTCATCTCCGAGCTCGGCAGCCTGGTGCTGGACACCGCGCTCACCGATCTCACCGGCTGGAGGGAGCGCGGCGTCGTCGACGACGACGTCACCCTGAGCGTCAACGTCTCGGGCGTGCAGCTCGGCGAGCCGCAGCTGGTCGACGACATCGGCGCGGCGCTCGAGCGTCACGGGCTCGACCCCTCCGTACTGCGGGTCGAGATCACGGAGAGCACGATCATGCGCGAGCCGGAGCGGATGCCGACCGCGCTCGGCGAGCTCGAGGCCGTCGGGCTCGGCGTTCACATCGACGACTTCGGCACCGGCTACTCGTCGCTGACGTTCCTCCGCCACTTCGCGGGGCGAACGCTGAAGATCGACCGCACGTTCATCGCCGGCATCGGCCGCGATGCCAGCTCCGAGGAGATCGTCCGCACGATCCTGGCGCTGGCGAAGTCGCTCGACGTGACCGTGATCGCGGAGGGGGTCGAGGAGGAAACGCAGCTCCAGGCCCTGCGCGCGTTCGAGTGCGAGTACGCGCAGGGCTATCTCTTCTCGCGGCCGGCCCCGGCCGCCGAGATCGAGACTTTGCTGACCCGGCGGCGGGTCGACGGCAACGGCGCGTCGGCCCCCTAGCGGCCGAGCAGCATCCCCATCAGGCCGCCCGCGCCACGGCGCTTCTCGAGGTAGCACTGGTGGTAATCCTCGGCCATGTAGAAGCCGGTGGCGTCCTCGATCGACGTGGCGATCGGCTTGCGGTGCTTGGCCTGCTCGCGCTCGCGAGAGGCCTCAGCGGCGGCGCGCTGCTCGGGGCTGTTGACGAAGATCACGGACCGGTACTGGGTGCCGATGTCCGGCCCCTGGCGATCGACCTGCGTCGGGTCGTGAACTTTCCAGTAGACGTCGAGCAGCGCCTCGAAGGTCACCTCGGAGGGGTCGAACGTGACCTGCGTGACCTCCGCGTGGCCGGTCGTGCCGGTGCAGACCTGCTCGTAGGTCGGGTTGGGAACGTGCCCGCCCTCGTAGCCGACGGCGGTCTCGAGCACGCCCTCGACCTCGCGGAAGGCAGCTTCCACCTGCCAGAAGCAACCCGCGCCGAAGCTGACGGTGTCGGTCTCGACGGGGGTGGCGGCCCCGGTCCCGTCGGCGTCCTTGGCGGCGAAATCTGTCTTCGTCATCGCATCCTCCGTATCTGGGTCGGCGATCTCTCGTCCTGGGGAGGGCCGCGCCGACGTCCTGGTGTCGAAGACGATGGTGACAGCCGTTCGTTACGGCTTCCTCACGGACCCTTGCAACCTGCTCCGCGGACCACGCGGGGCAAGCGCGCAGCGGTATCTTTGCTCCACCGGCAACGCCCGCAAGCACCGCCGGAGAGCACGCCCCAGTCGGGGGGACAACCGTTCAACGAACCCGACCCGGAGGCCAAACTTGTATCTACTCGAATTCGTCAACCTCGTCCGAGGGGCGCAGGGGTACGAGCGCATCGACAGGCTGCCCGCCGTGGCCGACCCCGGGACGAGTCCGCTGGAGCTGGCGATGGGCTGCCGGCTGGAGGCCGGCTTGATGCGGCTCTCCTCACCCGCGGCCGCGCAGGCGGTCTCCGAGGCAACCGGCCTGCCCGTCGGTTTCGATCGGATCACGATCGCGCTGCCCGCAGCCCTGGACGAACACGCGGGCGAGCTGCGGACGGCGCGCACGCAGCCGCACGGACACCCGGCCGCGGCCGTCTGATCCCCGTCCGCGCGCCGCTCGGGCGGCGCGCCGCTCAGTCGTGGGGCCGCGCCATCTTCGCGTGGTCGAGCGCCTCGTCGAGCGTCGCGTCATCGACGCCGAGCTCCCGCGCTACCTCGCGCAGCGGCCGGCCGGAGTCCGCGGCCGCCTTGACGATCTCGGTCGCCTTGTCGTATCCGATGTAGGGGTTGAGGGCGGTCGCGGTGGCGAGCGTGCCCTCGGCCGCGGCCTGGTTCGCCTCGTGGTTCGGCTCGACGCCCTGGATCACCTTCTCGTCCATGAGCCGCGCCGTCGAAGTCAGCAGCCCGATCGACTCGAGCAGGTTCTTGGCGATCAGCGGCACCCTGACGTTGAGCTCGAACTGACCCTGTGAGCCGGCGGCGGCGATCGTCATGTCGTTGCCGATCACCTGATCGCCGACCTGGATCGTGACCTCGGGAATCACCGGGTTGACCTTGCCGGGCATGATCGAGGAGCCCTTCTGCAGCTCCGGCAGGCGCAGCTCGGCGAAGCCGACCCGCGGGCCCGAGCCCATCAGCGCCAGGTCGTTGGCGATCTTGATCAGCGAGACCGCGACGACCTTCAGCATGCCCGAGAGCTCGACGAGCGAGTCCCGGTTCGCCTGCGCCTCGAAGCGGTCGTGGGGCTCGAAGATGTCGAGGCCCGAGCCCTCGCTCAGCTTCGCCCGCGTCTTCTCCGCGAACTCGCTGTGCGTGTTCAGCCCGGTTCCGGTTGCGGTACCGCCAAGCGGGATCTGACCGACGCGCTCGAGGGTGCCGCGGACCCGGTCGGCGCCGAGGCGGATCTGCGCGGCGTAGCCGCCGAACTCCTGGCCGAGCGTGACCGGCACCGCATCCATGAGATGCGTGCGGCCGGCCTTGACGATGTCGGCGAACTCTCGCTCCTTCGCCGCCAGCGCGGCGGCGAGGTTGTCGAGGGCCGGCAGCAGCTCCTCGACGGCCTGCTCGAGCGCGGCGAGGTGGACCGCGGAGGGGAAGACGTCGTTCGAGGACTGGCCCATGTTGACGTGGTCGTTCGGGTGCACGCCCTCGCCGGCGAGCGTCGCGATCACCTCGTTCGCGTTCATGTTCGAGGAGGTGCCGGAACCCGTCTGGAAAACGTCGACGGGGAACTGGTCGTCGTGCTCGCCGCGGCCGACGGCGTCGCCCGCCGCGGCGATGCGCTCGGCGATGTCCGCATCGAGCAGCCCGAGCTCGGCGTTGGTGCGGGCGGCGGCGGCCTTGATCTTGCCGAGCCAGTGGACCACCGGCGCCGGGACGGGCTGCCCGGACACGGGGAAGTTGGCTACAGCCTTGTCGGTCTCCCCGCCCCACAGCTTCTGCTCGGTCGTCGCTTCCATCGTTCCTCCTGGCTCTGGTGCCGGTCGTGTGTGCGAAGTCTTCTCGTCCCCTTGAACCTACCGCGCGGGGCCCCTCAGCCGCCGCTTCGGGCGGCCGCATAACCCTTGCGGAAGCCGCGCTCGAACCCCTTGCCGGCCCCGTTCGGGTCCTTGCTGAAGCGCGCGGCGGAGTCGACGCGCCGGGCGAGGTCGGCGTGGATGCCGCCGGTCCCGGCTGCCGCCTCGGCGACGGCGCCGTCGAGGTAACCGAGCTCGACGGCGGCGCGGCCTCCCCCCGCCCGGGTCGCCCGGGCGTTGAGCAGCGTGGCGGCCTCGACGAGGGCGCCGCCGACGGCGCTCTGCTGACCCGGCGCCTGCCCGTCGACCAGGCAATCGCCGATCGCGACGCCGCCGGGGAGCTCCGGGGCCGTCGGGTTCGCGTCGAGCGCCTCGACGTAGCTCGCGCTCGAGCCGAGGCAGGCAGCCGGGGTCTCGGGAGTCTCAGAGCCGCAGGCGCCGAGAGCGAGGCCGGTCGCGCCGAGCACGACGAGCGCTCGCGTGCGCCTGAGCGGGGAGGGGTTCACGGCGGCGGAGGCTAGATCATCGCCGCCGCCGCGAAACCGGGCGCGCAGCCGGGCGGCGACCGCACAGGCCTATGATCTCGCGCCCGTGGGCAGCTATTCGCCGGTCGATCCGAAGCAGTCCTTTCCCGACCTCGAGCAGGAGGTTCTCGAGCGCTGGCGCGAGGCGGGGACCTTCGAGCGCCAGGTGAGCCAGCGCGAGGGCAGACCGCTGTGGAGCTTCTACGAGGGACCCCCCACCGCGAACGGCAAGCCCGGCTCCCACCACGTCCTCAGCCGCGTCTTCAAGGACATCTACCCGCGCTACAAGGCGATGTGCGGGTACCACGTCCCGCGCAAGGGCGGCTGGGACTGCCACGGGCTCCCGGTCGAGCTCGAGGTCGAGAAGGAGCTCGGCATCTCCTCGAAGGAGCAGATCGAGGAGTTCGGGATCGCCGAGTTCAACGCCCGCTGCCGGGAGTCCGTCTTCCGGTACGTCGGCGACTGGAACCGGATGGTCGAGCGGATCGGCCACTGGATCGACCTCGAGGACCCCTACGTGACGATGACCGACGACTACATCGAGTCGGTCTGGTGGTCGCTGCGCCGGCTCTGGGACGACGGCCGCCTCTACGAGGGCCACAAGGTCGTTCCCTACTGCCCGCGCTGCGGCACGGCGCTGAGCTCGCACGAGGTCGCGCTCGGCTACAGGGACGTAGTCGATCCCTCCGTGTACGTGCGGCTGCCGGTAACCGAGGCGGCGCCCGGCTCGGGGATCCGGCCGGGCGACAACCTGCTCGTCTGGACGACGACGCCGTGGACGCTGATCTCGCACGCTGCCGTCGCGGCCGGGCCGGAGATCGAGTACGTGCGGGCCTCGCCCGCCGGCTCGGACGAGGTGATCGTCCTCGCCCGCGCGCTGGCCGAGCGGGTCCTCGGGGAGGGCCACGTCGTGCACGGCGCGACGACCGGCGCCGAGCTCGAGGGAACGCGGTACGAGGCCCCCTTCGACTACATCGAGGGCGAGGAGTTCGGCCCGCACGGCCACACGGTGCTGACCGCGGACTTCGTCACGACGGAGGACGGCACCGGCCTCGTCCACACCGCGCTCGCCTTCGGCGAGGACGACTTCCGGCTCGGCGAGCAGTACGGGATGACGCTGGTCAGAACCCGGTCCGCCTCGACGGCACCTACGACGAGCGCGTGCCCGACTTCCAGGGGGAGCTCGTCTACCGCCACAACCCCGAGATCGTCGCCGCGCTCGAGGCCGCCGGCAAGCTCTTCCGGCAAGCCGACTACGAGCACGCCTACCCGCACTGCTGGCGCTGCGACACGCCGCTGCTCTACTACGCGAAGAGCACCTGGTACATCCGCACCTCGGAGGTCAAGGACCGGATGCTGGCCGAGAACGAGCGCATCGGCTGGCACCCCGAGCACATCAAGCACGGGCGCTTCGGGCGCTGGCTCGAGGGCAACGTGGACTGGGCGCTCTCGCGCGACCGCTACTGGGGGACACCCCTGCCGATCTGGGAGTGCGGCGGCGCCGACGGCGAGCCGTGCGAGGAGCGCTTCTGCGCCGGCTCCGTCGCCGACCTGCGCGACCGCGGCGGCGAGGTGCGCGAGGACCTGCACCGTCCCTTCGTCGACGAGATCGTGCTCGAGTGCGAGCGCTGCGGCGGCGAGATGCGGCGCGTCGAGTCGGTGATCGACACCTGGTACGACAGCGGCGCGATGCCGTTCGCCCAGTTCCACTACCCGTTCGAGAACGAGGAGCTGTTCCGCGAGCGCTTTCCGGCGGACTTCATCTGCGAGGCCATCGACCAGACGCGCGGCTGGTTCTACTCCCAGCTGGCCGAGTCGGTGCTGCTGTTCGACGAGACGGACTACCTGAACTGCGTGTGCCTCGGCCTCATCCTCGACCCCGAGGGCCGGAAGATGAGCAAGCGGCTCGGCAACCTCGTCGACCCGCACGAGGTCATCGACGCGCACGGAGCCGACGCCTTTCGCTGGTACTACCTGGCGACCCAGCAGCCGTGGGCCGGCTACCGCTTCAGCGCCGACACCGTCGGCGAGTCGGTCCGTCAGTTCCTGCTCACGCTCTGGAACACCTACTCCTTCTACGTGCTCTACGCGAACGCGGAGGGCATCGACCCCGCGACCCCGCCCGCGGCCGCAGGCGGCGACGGTTACGCGGCTCCGGGCGGCTCCGCCGAGCAGCTCGACCGCTGGGCCGTCTCGCGCCTGCAGGCGACGACCGGCGTCGTCCGCGAGGCGCTCGACTCCTTCGACTCGACGACCGCGGGCAAGGCGATCGCGGCCTGGGTCGAAGAGCTCTCGAACTGGTACGTGCGGGTGGGCCGGCGGCGCTTCTGGGATGGGGACGAAGCCGCATTCGGCACGCTCCGCCACTGCCTCGTCGAGACGGCGAAGCTGCTGGCGCCGTTCATCCCCTTCACCGCGGACGCGATCTACCGCAACCTGACCGAGGGCGAGGCCGCGGCGGCGGCGACCTCGGTGCACCTCGCCGACTACCCCGAGGCGAACCCCTCGCTCCGCGACGCCGAGCTCGAGGCGGGGATCGAGGCGGCGCGACGCGCGGTCGAGCTCGGGCGCGCGGCGCGGGCGCAGGCGAAGGTGAAGATGCGGCAGCCGCTCGGAACGGCGATCGTCGTCGCAACGGAGGCGGAGCGCCGCGTGATCGAGCGGCTCGCCGACGTCGTCCGGGCAGAGCTCAACGTGAAGCGGCTCGAGTTCGTTACCGAGGAGGGCGAGCTGGCGACCTACGCGGTGAAGCCCAACTACCGCACGCTCGGCCCCCGCTTCGGCAAGGAGATGCCGCAGGTCGCCGCCGCGGTCGAGGCGCTCGACCCGGCCCACGCACGGGCGGCGATCGGGGGCGAGCGGGAGATCGGGATCACCATCGAGGGCACCGATCACACGCTCGGCCCCGACGACATGACGCTGGTGATGGAGCCGCTCGACGGCTACCAGGTCGAGTCCGAGGCCGGTCGCGCGGTCGCGCTCGCGCTCGAGCTGGACGAGGACCTCATCCGCGAGGGGCTCGCGCGCGAGATCGTCCGCGCCGTGCAGAACGCGCGCAAGGAGGCCGGGCTCGAGGTCAGCGACCGGATCGAGCTCCGGCTCGGCGGCGACGAGGAGCTGCTCGCCGCAGCCCGCAACCACGAGGAATACGTGGGCGGTGAGACGCTGGCCACGCGCATCGCCTTCTCCGAAGACGGCGACGGGGGCGAGCCGACCGCGATCGAGGGCCGCGAGCTGACGATCGACGTCCGGCGCATCTAGGGCGGGAGCGGCGGGTCGGGCGATGAGGCGCAGATCGTCCATCGCCCTGCTGGCGGTCGTGGCCGGCGCGCTGACGCTGCTGCCGCCGATCGCGGCAGCCCAGCCCGCGGAGCCTCGCCACGAGGTGTCGCTGCCCATCGCTCCGCGCCTGCAGTGGAACTCGAACTTCGGCTACTGCGGCGAGACGAGCTTCATCTCCGCCGGCATGCGCTTCGGCCAGTACACCTCGCAGTGGACCGCGCGCCACCTCGCCGCACCGCACGTGAAGGAGTGGCACGCGGCGAGCCAGCTGCTGCTCGGGGTGAACGACGGACGAGCGGCGCGACGCATGAAGCTCAGCGCCGAGCCCTTCGCCGGCCGGCGCGATGCCTCGGCCCAGCAGTTCCTCTCCTGGGTCACCGACGAGCTGCTCGCCGGCCACGTTCCGATCATCGGCGTCTTCAACAACGTCACACGGCTCGGGGAACCCCCGCGGCTCGCCGATCCCACCTACGACCACATCGTGCCCGTACTGGCGCTCGGCTCCCGGCGGCCGCTCGGACCGCTGAGCGGCTACCGGGCGAGCGACACCCTGACGCTCTCGGACAACGGCCTGTACGGCAGGCGCGCGCGGCGCCGGTTCCTGTTCACCTACCGCTTCGGGAGCTTCCCGCGGACGCGTCGGCAGGCCGACGCGCCGCACGGCCCTCTCTATTCCCTCAAGTCAACTCCGCCGAACTACGGCACCTCCGTGCTCGGCGTCCGCGACCCGACCGGGGTCACCGTGCCGGTGCGGCTCACCTCCTCGGCCCGCGGGGAAGGTCGGGAGAACCGGCGCAGGCTCAGGCGTCCGCCGCGCGCGTTCGGCATCCGGCTGACGGCGCACGCGAAACTGCCGGATCGCGATCGCGCCTACGACGTCTACGTGTACCGGTCCTTCGACGACGTGCCGATCCGCGACTTCAACTCGCGCTCCGGAGAAGCGATCCGCCACTGGCACATCCCGGCGGGCCATGGCCGTCGCTGGACGAACCGGATCCATACACGCTCGAACCGCACGCGAATCTTCCGCGCGGTTCCCTCCGACGCCCCCTGACCGGCGCGGCCACGTCTGGGAGGGCGGCTACGCTCGGCCCGCCGATGACCGCCCAACCTGGCTCCGACACCGTTGCGGTCCTGCTCGCCGCCGGCCTGATCTTCCTCTGGGCCCTCGCGCTCGGCGTCTGGAAGTACGCCCAGATAGCCGCCTCGCCGGAGGCGCGCGCCCATCCCTACGTCGACATCGCCCACCGCGCCGCGCTCCTCTACTCGTTCGCGACGTTGCTGCTCGCGGTCTTCGTCGAGCTCAGCGACTTCGCGACGGCCGTCAACCTGATCGCGGCCTTCGTCCCGATCGCCTTCTTCGCCGCGGCGATCGCCGGCTATCAGGTGCACGGCATGCGCCGCGACACCGACAACCAGTTCCGCGACGCCGTTCCCGGAACGCACCCCTTCATGTGGGCGCTGATCGTCGGCGAGATCGGCGGGACCGCGGTGCTCATCGCCGGCTTCGTCGACGCCTGGGTGCTGTAGCCGCGGCCTGTCGGGAGACCCCGGTCCTGACGCTCAGCGCCTGTGGTGGCGCCTGTGCCCGTGTTTGTGGTGCCTGTGCTTCTTGTGTGCCCGGGGCACCTTGAACTTCGCCGCTGCCGGGGTCGGATCGGCCTTGCCGGAGGAGTCCACGGCCTCCACCCTGACCTTGTGCCTGCCCTTCTTCAGGTGCCTGAACGTCGCCGGGGAGGCGCACGCCGCGTAGCCGCCCTCGTCCAGCTCGCACCGGAAGCTGAGCGTGCCGCTGCCGCCGCTGCCGGTGAAGCTGACCCTGGCCCGCTTCTTCTTCCCCTTGACCTTGACCTTGGTGATGGCGGTGTCGGGCGCCGGGGACGGCGGCGGGGGAGGCGCGCCTTTCGGAGCGATCACGAGCATCGTGATGGAGCGGGCCGGATAGGTCCGCTGCAGGCTTCCGGCGATGATCGGGGAGTCCCCGCTTCGCGCGATCGCGCCGCCGGTCCATTCGTAGGCCTGCGCCGAGCCGGCGCTCGCGAAGTGGGCGATCGACAGTGCCGACGTGAGCGGCGCTCCGCTCTTGTTGATGACCACGACGGTCAGGCGCCCGTCCCCCGTCCGCTTCGCGCCGTAGACCGCGAGCCGGCCTTGATCGGCGCTCTTCGAGTCGACCCAGACGTTGCCGAAGGCTCCGCCCTTGCCGTCGTAGTTGCGATAGATCCGGAACGCGTTCGTGATCTGGCCGCCGTCGCCCGCGAGCGGCCAGCGGGTCGCGATGTCGACCTGCTCGCGGGCGAAGATGCCGAGCGTGTCGGCCTGGATCAGCGCGTTCGTGCGCGCGTCGCCGACCGAGAGGTTGTACTCGCTCAGGGCGATCCCGGTCCCCGGGTAGTTGTTGCCGACCCAGGCCCGCATCCGCGGGATCAGGTCGATCGCCTCGTCGATCCAGCTCGGATCCTTGTAGGTCGGGTCCCAGAGCGAGCGGGTGACGTCGGTGCTGTTGCCGCCCTGCGCGTAGTAGTGCAGGTCCAGGTAGTCGAGCAGTCGCTTGCCGGCCTGCTGCGAGGCGGCCTTCATCCGGGCGAGCAGCCAGGGGACGATGGGCGTGCCGCCGTGCGCGGCGCGATCGGCGTCGGAGGCCGTGCAGCCGTCGCTGGTGTCGTCGGCGGCGCTGCAGAAGTAGTTCGGCCAGCCCCACTCGGCCGGGCCCAGCGTCTTCGCGCCGGGATCCGCGCTCTTGACCTGCTTCGCGAGCCCGCTCATCCTGGTGGCGAGCTCGTCGTAGGTCGTCGCCTGCGGGTGCATGTCCCGGTGGGTCGAGTCCCAGAGCGCCGGCTCGTTTCCGAGCTCGTAGTAGCCGACGCCGCCGTTGGCCGCGGACCCGTACAGCGAGCGCAGCTTCGCGATCCAGTCGGGGATGTAGCCGGACGGCGTCGGGATGCTGTCGCGGTTGGGGTCCGCGGCGAGCTCGCTGCCCCCACTCGTCCCCGAGCCGCAGTTGGAGTCGTAGGGATCGAAGCTGTCCTGGCTGGGAAAGACCGAGGCCGGGAAGCCGCAGGTGAACGGGTGGTCGAGCCCCGCGTCGGAGGCGATCCGCCCCATCATCGGCAGCGTCAGCAGCGTCTCCGAGCCGACGGCGCGATCGGCGTCGATGAAGGTCCGGTACGCCCGGATGTCCTGATGGTTGGCGCAGTAGCCGTACGCCGCGTCCCAGCAGTCGGGGATGTTCTCGAAGTAGTAATCGAGCCCCGTGTTGGAGCTGCCGAGGGTGTAGTTGTACGTGTCGGTCGTGTTGCCGCCCCAGCGGTCGATCGGCAGCCGCAGCTCCCGAGCGGTCGCTGGATCCGCGTAGTTGAGCCCGTAGATCAGCGGGCTGATCGCGTGGGTGTGGGCCGTCGCGTCGACGCTCAGCCTCGGGCCCGGGGCCGCCGCCGCGCTCACGGGGGCGAGCGCGGCGATCAGCAGGACGGCGCCGACCGCCGAGGCGGCCTGGATCGTGCGGCGCCCGCGGGGCGCCGGCACCGGCTTCCCCCGGACCCCCCGGCGAGCGGCGCTAGGTCAGCGCCGGCTCGAGCTCGGCCTCGAGGCGCTTCTTCGGCATCGCGCCGACGACCCGCTTCGCGGCCTGGCCGCCCTTGAACAGGATCATCGTCGGGATCGAGAGGACCTCGTACTGCTGGGCCGTGTTCTGGTTGTCGTCGACGTTGAGGCTGACGATCTTGAGGTCGTCGCGCTCACCGTCGATTTCCTCGAGGATCGGATGGACGACGCGGCAGGGGCCGCACCACGGAGCCCAGAAGTCCACGAGCACGGGGCCGGTGGCCTCGAGCACCTCCGCCTGGAAGTTGTCGTCGGTGACCTGGGTCAAATTCGCCACTGTTCCGCTCCTCTCTGGGTTGGGTCCGTCTTATAACAAGCTCTGCGGTTACTATACAAAATGAAGTAACGGGTGTCCAGCGGCCGCGATACGCGACGTCTTACCCGCCCCGATCAACCGCGACGCGGGGCACGCAGGCGCATCAGCGGCACCCGCCAGGCCGCCTCGAAGACGATCGCCCGGCTCATCTTCGACTCGCCGACGCGGCGGTCGTTGAAGTGGATCGGAACCTCGACGACGCGGAAGCCGGCGCGGATGGCGCGGTACGTCATCTCGACCTGGAAGGCGTAGCCGAGAGCGCCGATCGAGTCCAGGTCGATCGCCATCAGCACATCGCGCCGGAAGCACTTGAAACCGCCGGTCAGGTCGTGGATCTCGAGCCCGAGCCACTTACGCGCGTAGGCGCTCCCGCCGCGCGAGATCGCCTGCCGGCGGCGGCCCCAGCGACCGACGCCGCCGCCCTCGACCCAGCGCGAACCGAGGACGAGGTCGGCCTGCTCGGCCGCGGCGATCAGCTTCGGCGCCTCGAGCGGGTCGTGCGAGAAGTCGGCGTCCATCTGCAGGATCAGGCCGCTGCCGCCGGCGAGCGCGTGCCGGAAGCCGGCCACGTAGGCGGGGCCGATCCCGTGCTTGCCGGGCCGGTGCAGGACATCGACGCCCGCATGGAGCGCGGCGAGTCGGTCGGCGATCTCGCCCGTGCCGTCGGGGGAGGCGTCGTCGACGATCGTGATCCGCGTTCCCGAGGGCAGCGAGTCGAGCAGCGCCGCGACGAGCGGCTCGACGTTGGCAGCCTCGTTGTACGTCGGCACGACGACGTGTATTCCGGACTCGACCTTGCTCATACGACCTTGCTCGTGGGCGGAGCGCGCGATCCTACGCGAGCCACTTCCGCGCAGGCGGCCACCTCATTACCCTCAGCGCGATGCGCAACGCCGAGATCGCCGCCGCGCTGGATGAGCTCGCGGTCCTATACGAGCTCGACGGCGCGAATCGCTTCCGCGTGCTCGCCTACAAGGACGCGGCGAAGCTGATCCGCGACTCACCGCAGCCGATCGGGGAGCTCGCCCTCGCGGGCCAGGCGACGGAGCTGCAGGGGATCGGCGAGACGCTGCAGACGAAGATCGTCGCGCTGGTCACCGAGGGCGAGATCCCGGCCGCGGCGAAGCTCAAGGAGAAGTACCCGGCGACGCTGGTCGAGGTCACGCGGCTGCCGGGGATCGGCGCCAAGACCGTGCGCAAGATGCACGACGAGCTCGGCGTCACCTCGCTCGCCGAGGTTCGCGACGCCGCCTCTCAGCAGCGCCTGCGCGGCGTCAAGGGGCTCGGGGCGAAGGCGGAGGAGAACGTCCTCGCCGCGATCGACAAGCTCGAGGCCGAGGGCCCTGGCGAGCGGCGCCTGCTCTCGGAGATCCGCGAGATCGGCGAGCGCCTGGTCGCCGACCTGCTCGCCGAACCCGCGTCCGAGCGCGTCGTGATGGCGGGCTCAGCGCGGCGTTGGGCCGAGACCTGCAAGGACATCGACATCGTCGCGACCGCGAACGACCCGGCCGCCCTGGTCGCAGCGCTGACCGGACACGAGCTCGCGGCCGAGCGCGGCGGCTCCGGCAGCGGCGGCGCCCAGATCCGCACCCACAACGGGATCGCCGTCGATTTGCGGATCGTGCCGCCGGCCGAGTTCGGCAACCTGCTGCAGCACTTCACGGGCTCGAAGGAGCACAACGTGAAGCTGCGCGAGCGCGCGGTGCGCATGGGCCTGTCCGTCTCCGAGCACGGGATCAAGGACACCGAGAGCGGCGCCGTCGAAACCTTCGAGGACGAGGCCGGCGTCTACGCGCGCCTCGGGCTTGCCTACATCGAGCCGGAGCTGCGACAGGGCAGCGACGAGCTCGCGCGGGCCGATCCCGAGCGCGACGGCGAGCTGGGGGAGCTGATCGAGCTCGTCGACGTCCGCGGCGACCTGCACATGCACACGACGCTCTCCGACGGCAAGGCCGAGCTCACCGACATGATCGCCGCGGCCAAGGACATGGGCTACGCCTACATCGCCCTCACCGACCACTCGGCGACGCACGGGTTCGGCAACGACGTGCAGCCGGCGGCGCTGCTCGAGCGCGTCGCCGCGATCCGCGAGCTCGACGCGGCGCCGGGGACCAAGGGCCTGAAGCTGCTCGCCGGCTCAGAGGTCAACGTCATGCCGGATGGCTCGCTCGACTACGACGACGAGGTCCTGGCGGAGCTCGACTGGGTCATCGCCAGCGTCCACACCTCGTTCCGGATGAGCGCGGCGAAGATGACCGAGCGGATCATCCGCGCGATCGAGCACCCGCTGGTCGACTGCATCGGGCACCTGACGGGGCGGCTGCTGCTCAAGCGCGAGCCCTACGACCTCGACGTCGGGCCGATCTTCGCCGCCGCGGCCGCGAACGGGACGATGATCGAGATCAACTCCAATCCGCGGCGACGCGACCTGAACGAGCACCACGCGCGGCGCGCGGCCGAGGCCGGGGTGCCGATCGTGATCAACACCGACGCGCACCACGTCGCCACGCTGCGGCAGAACATGCAGTACGGCGTCGCCACGGCACGCCGGGCGGGCCTCGGCCCCGAGGCGATCGCGAACACGCGTAGCTGGCGCTCGTTCGCGCCGCTGCGCAAGCGCACCAAGGCCTAGCCGGTCTGGCTGCCGGGCGGTCCTAGGGGCTGAGCCCGGCCGCGTCGCCGCGCATCAGGCCCGGGGTGCGGACGAGCTTGACGGGCGAGAAGGCGCCGCTCTTCTCGACATAGAAGAGGACCCCGTCGCGCTCCTCGATCGCGGTCACCGCGGCCTCGCGGCGGCGCCAGGCGAGCGCGTAGGCGAGCGCGATCCCGGTTGCGATCGCCGGCACCTGCGGAAAGAAGGCCCCGAGGACCCCGGCGATCAGCGCGAAGGCCCCCAGCGGCCACAGGCGGGCGAGCGCGATCGAGGCGGGCGAGTCGGAGGGCAGGCTGGTCGCGGTCTTGGCCGAGGCGAGCGGGTCCCGGAGAGCCTCCGCCGCCCGCTCGGCGCTGCCCTGCTGCATCCCGATCGCGACCGCGATCAGCCACCAGGCGAGGGCGATGATCGCGAGCAGATCGTCGCCGGAGCTGTTGATCGCAATGCAGGAGATCGCGCCGAGGGCCGTCGCCACCACCGCGACGAGCAGGACCGTGCCGCGAATCAGATCCTTGAACTGCATCAGGCGAGCGCCTGGAGGACGGCGAGGAACCCATCGGGCCCGGGGACAACGACGTCGGCGGAGAGCGCAACTTCAGGCGGCGCCTCCTCGGCGGTGACCGCGACGCAGACCGCGTGGCGGAGCCGACCGTCGTCGGCGAGGCGGCGCAGCAGCGCGAATGCGTCGAGGTCGGTGCGATCGTCGCCCCCGTAGAGCGCCGTGCGGACGAAGTCCGCCCCGGCGAGCAGCGCCTCGACGCCGCGGCCCTTGTCGGTGCGCACGGGCGGGCGCAGCTCGATCACCTTGCGGCCGCGGTGCACACCGAGGCCCGCCGCCTCTCCCTCCGCCGCCGCCAGCGCCGCGGCGGACTCGGCGCTCGCCTCGTCCGCCGCCCCGCGCCAGTGCAGGCCGACGATCGCGCCCTTGTCCTCGATCCGCACCCCCGCGCGGGTCAGCTGGCCGGCACCCCAGCGGGCGAGGAAGCGCGGGGCATCGCGCTCGTGCCCGCCCAGCGCCGGCACGGGCTCGGATTCGGCCGCGCCCGGATACAGGAGCTCGTAGCCGTGGTTGCCGACGTATGCGATCGAGTCGAGCCCGAGGATCTCGCGGGCCTGCAGCGACCGGCGGCCGGTGACCACGGCGATCAGGCCGTAGCGATTCGCGATCGCGGCGACGAGCTCGCGCGTGGCGGCGGGCACGGTCGCGTCCTCGGCGCGCTCGACGATCGGGGCGAGCGTGCCGTCGAGGTCGAGCAGGACGGCGGCGTTGCGGGGCTCCTCGGTCAGCGCCGCCACCGCCGAGACGATCTCGCTCGGGGTGGACTGGGGCGGGCTCACGCACCGATCGTATTTGTTGTCGCGCCGCCCTCGCCGTGCGTACCATCGGCCGATGCCGCGCGACCGCCTGCTCAAGCTGGGTGCGATCGGCGTCGCCGCGGGTGCCTTCAGCGCGCTGTTCGGCGTCGGCGGCGGGACGGTGATCGTCCCGCTGCTCATCTTCTGGCTCTCCTACGGGGAGCGACGCGCGACGGCGACCTCGCTGAGCGCGATCGTGATCATCGGCGCCTTCGCCGCCGCGGGCCAGGCGCTCTACGGGAACGTCCACGCGGGCCAGGCGCTGCTGCTCGCCGTACCCGCAATGGTCGGCGTCGCGCTCGGCGTGGCGCTGCAGCAGCGGATTCCCGAGCGCGCCGTCTCGCTGATCTTCGCGCTGCTGCTCACCGGCGTTGCGATCGAGCTGATCATCCCGTGACCGGAGGGCGCCGCCATGGCTGAGGTGCTCGCCGGACTCTGCGCCGTCATCGGCGGCATGGTCGGCGGCCTGCTCGGCGTCGGCGGCGGGATCGTCTTCGTCCCGACGCTGGCGCTGCTGCTCGGTGACTCGCAGCTGGACGCCTCGGCGACGTCGCTGCTCGCGATCGTGCCGGTGGCCATGCTCGGCACCTGGCGCCAGCATCGAAACGGGAACGTCGAGCTCGCCGACGGGATCACGATCGGGCTGCTCTCGATCCCCGGGGTCGCGCTCGGCGTGCTCGTCGCCAACGCCGTGCCGCAGCGCGCCCTGCAGCTGGCCTTCGCAGCCCTGATCCTGTTCGTCGCCTACCGCCTCGCGCGCCGGGCGCTGACGCCGCAGGCAGCGGTCCCGCCCGGGCCCGAGCCGGCGACCCCTGGGGACTGAGGGTGGCCGAGCCGGTCGCGATCGGCCCGGGCGTCGCTCTCGACCCGGACGAGATCGAGCTGCGGGCGAGCCGCTCGTCCGGCCCGGGCGGACAGCACGCCAACGTGACCGCCTCGCGCGTCGAGGCGCGGCTCGTGATCGCCGAGTCGCGCTCGCTTTCCGAGGACGCCAAGGCGAAGTTGGCGGCTCGCCTCGGCCCGGTTGTGACGGCGGTCTCCCAGGAGAGTCGCAGCCAGCACCGGAATCGCGAGCTCGCGACCGAGCGCCTGCTGGAACGCCTCGCCGCCGCTCTGAAGCCGCGCCGGAAACGCCGGCCGACGCGGCCGACGGCGGGGGCTCGCGAGCGACGCCTGCAGTCGAAGCGGCGCACCGCCGAGCGCAAGCGCGCCCGCCGCAAGCCCGATCCCGACGCGTCGTAGCTCGGGTTAGGTGAACCCGTGCTCGAGCGCGCCCTTGACGCCGGCGTCGAGCGCGTTCAGCCGGTAGAGCGCCAGCGCCTCCGGGCTCGCGAAGCCACCACCCGCGCCCGCGCCGCGGGAGCGCCCGGCCGCGTCCGGGCCGTGGTGTGCGAGGACGCAGTTGAGCAGCGCCAGCCGTCGCTCCTCGGGGAGCGCCGCGGCCGCCCTCGCGGAGCCGATCATCTGCGCCGCGATGGTGAGGTGGCCGAGCATCCGGCCCTCGTCGCTGATCCCGAACTCGGCGCCGTAAGTGAACTCGCGCGTCTTGCCGACGTCATGCAGCAGCGCAGCCGCCATCAGCAAATCCGAATCGAGCCTGGGGTGCAGGATGCCGAGCTCGCCGACGAGCGTCGCGACCGCGACGGTGTGCTCGAGCAGGCCGCCGAGGTAGGAGTGGTGGCCCCCGCGCGTGCATGGGGCGCGGCGCAGCTCGGTCGCGGTCGGCTCGCCGCCGAGCACCTCGGCGACGACCGCGGTCAGCCCGGGATCGTGAACCTCGCGCGCGAGGTGCTCGAAGAACCCCTCGAGCTCCTCCACCGAGCGGTAGGCCGCCGGCAGGAACTCCGCCGGGTCGAAGGAGCCGGGCTGCAGCCGCCGCAGCGCCGTCACCTCGGCCTGCAGCTCGCCCCGGAAGCGCTCGACGCGGCCCCGCACCTCGATGGCGTCCCCCCGCTCGAAACGCGCCCCGAGCTCGTCGGCGTCGCGAAAGATGCGGGCCTCGATCGAGCCGCTGCGGTCGCGCAGCTCCAGCGACACGTATGGGGTGCCCTTGCGCGAGAGCTGGCGGTCCTTGCGCGTGACCGCGTACCGGCCGGCGAGCGGCCGGCCCGGCTGCAGCTGCGCGATCCCGGCCTCGGCAGCAGGCGCGGGTCGCGCCGATTCGGTGCTCTGCAGGGCGGCTGCTTCCATGCGCCCGATGATCGCTTCCGAACCGGACGCCGAAGGCGTAGCCCGGCGCGAGGGGGCGCTACTGTGGCGCCATGGAGTCGATCGTCTGGGAGAACGAAACCCCGCAGCTCCGCAACCCGGTGCTCGTCGCGACCTTCTCGGGGTGGAACGACGCCGCCAGCGCCGCGAGCGCTGCCGTCGGCGCCGTGGCCGACTCGCTCGAGACCGAGCTGATCGCTCAGATCGACCCCGAGGAATTCTTCGACTTCCAAGCGACCCGGCCGCAGATCGAGCTCAGCGACGGGCGTCTGCGCGGCGTCGCCTGGCCCGAGAACCTGATCGTCGCCGGCCGCAGCCCCGGCGCCGAGCGTGACCTGGTGATGATCAGCGGCACCGAGCCCAGCACCCGCTGGCGCACCTTCTGCAACTCGCTCCTCGATATCGCCGACCGCTGTGGCGTCGAGCAGATGATCACCTTCGGCGCCCTGATCGCCGACGTCGCCCACACGCGCCCGGTACCGATCACCGGGCTCGCCACAAGCGATGAGCTCATCGACCGGCTCGGCTTCGAGGACGTCGCCTACGAGGGCCCGACCGGGATCGTCGGCGTCCTGCACGGCATCGCGCGGGATCGCGGCCTCGAGGCCGCGAGTCTGTGGGCCGCCGTCCCGCATTACGCGGCGGCGGTGCCGAACCCGAAGGCCGCCCTGGCTCTGCTGCGCCGCCTCGAAGGATTGACCGGCATCCCACTCGATGGCACCGACCTCGAGGAGGCATCCGCCTCCTTCGAGGTCCAGGTCAGCCAGGCCGTAGCCGCGAACCCGGAGATCAAGGAGATGGTCGAGCGACTCGAGTCCCAGCAGGACGACCTCGCCGGCCTCAACCCCGACGACGTCCCCAGCGGCGACTCGATCGCCCGCGAGTTCCAGGACTTCCTCCGCCGCCAGGCGGAGTAGATATCTCGACCGCGGACTCCGCTCCGCGTCCGCGCGGGCGTGACGAAGCGTGACGACTCACCCCAGCTGGCCGCCCACCGAACCGAGGGTCACGTTGGCGCACCCTCTCGACCAACCCGGATAGGCGCCGCAAGCAGAGTCCGAGGGCACCGAGGGGAGCGATCCCGAGCCCCAGACCACCGAAACCCCCCCGCCGCAACGCGAGTGGTCACAAAACCTCTCAACTTAGGGGAAACGTGACCACTCGCCTCGACCAACCCGAAAACCCACCGCAAGCAGAGTCCGAGGGCACCGAGGGGAGCGATCCCGAGCCCCAGACCGCCGAAAACCCCCCGCCGCAACACGAGTGGTCACAAAACCTCTCAACTTGAGAGGAAACGTGACCACTCGCGAAAAACCACGCCCTCAAGGGGGCGTCCCGAACCATGACTGGTCACAAAACCTCTCAACTTGAGAGGAAACGTGACCACTCGCCTCAACCCCCTCCCTCGCTGCCCAAAGGCCACGCCCCCTGCGCCCCTGCGGCCGCCGCCCCGCCAGGCCAAAGATCCCCCGCCTGAGACGCTCACCACCCACTTCCCGGGCCCGGCCCACTCCCTCCCGCGCCCGAACGCCTGCCCAGCGCTGCCTCCCGCGGGTGGCGCGGGGAGGGATCCCACGGACCCGGAAACCAAGTGAACCAAGCGGATTTCCGGTCCGTGGGATACCCCGCGACAGGACCCGCGGGCCGGGGACCCACGCAAGCGACGCCGCCCGAACCCCGACGCCGTAACACCCCAGCCAAAGACCTCCGCCGGCAACGCCGACCAAACCCCAACGCCGGCAAACGCCGGCCGAAGACCCCCGCCGAGGCCAGCCCCGCCCCGGCTACCAGTCAGTCCGGGGTCGAGACGCCGTCGAGGAGGGCGTGGACGACGGCGATGGTGTCCTCGCGCAGGTCCGGATCGGCGGTGACCAGCAGCGCCGCCTCCTGGAGCGCCCCTACGAACACGTGGGCGAACGCGGTGACCGGCAGCGAACGCAGGTGGCCGGCGTCGATCGCCGCCTGCATCAACTGCTCGGTCACGCCGAGCCCGTACTCGGCGGCGAGGTCGCGCATCGCCTCCCAGCCGAGCACCACCGGGGCATCGAGCAGCAGGATGCGACGGGCCTCCGGCTCGGCGCTCGCCTCGAACCAGGCGTCCACGGCGGCGTGCAAAGCCTCGAGCGGGTCGTTGACCCCGGCGGCGGCGACCCGCTCGCCGATCGCGGCGGTGACGTCGGCCTCGACGGCGCGCGCGACCGCCGCGAACAGTTCGGCCTTGTCCGCGAACTGGTGGTACATGGCGCCACGCGTGACCCCGGCGGCGCGGGCGATCTCGGGCGTGCCGACGTCGGCGTAGCCGCGCTCCGCGAAGAGCGGGCGCGCGGCGCCTACCAGCGCCGCCCGGGTGGCGGCGCTGCGTTCGGCCTGTGTGCGGCGTTCAGGCTTCACTCTTCGCTCGGCATCACTTTCATGCAGCCTGTTGGTAAATTACCGGCATCCTGTACGTAAGTTTCCTGGAAGGAGCGGACATGAACTCACCCACCTCCGATCTCGCCCCCGGCCCCGGCAGCCGACCGGCGCTGCTGCGTGCCTTCGGCGTCACGCGGGCCGCGATCGGGCTGACGGCCTGGCTCGCGCCGAATCTGGCGACGAGGATGTTCGGGCTCGGCCCGAGGAGCGAGCAGCCGATCGTCGCGCAGCTGTTCGGGGTCCGGGAGCTGATCCTCGGCCTACTCACCGCGGCCGGGCCCGGCGAGGCGCAGCGAGCCGCGCTGCGAATCGGCATCGCCGTCGACAGCGCCGACGCCGTGGCATCCCTGCGGCAGATCGGCGCCGGCCGCCTCTCGCCGACCGCGAAGCTGCTCGTCGGCGCCGGCGCCGCAACCTTCGCGGGCATCGGCGCCGCCGCGGTCGCAACCGACCCCGGCCCCACCCCCGTCTAGGCCTCGCTCGCGGGGCAGATCAGGCGGAAGTCGCACCAGGAGCAGTTCTCGAAGCTCGGCTTCGGCTCGAAGTCCTGCTCGTCGATTCCCGCCGCGACCTCGAGCACGGTGCGCTCGACGCGCTCGAGGTCGTCGGCCTCCCCGGCGACGGTCACCTTCTCGTCGTCGAGCACGTACCAGTAGGAGCCGTCGGCGGCCTCGACCCCCCAGGCTTCGCGGGCGCCGATCCGGTAGAGCGCGATCTGGACGTCGTCGCGCAGCTCCTCGGGCCGCTTCGGGGAGCCCGTCTTGTAGTCGATCAGCTCCAGCGCTCCGTCCGGGTGGCGGTCGACGCGGTCGACGCGACCGCGGATCGAGTGCTCCCCGATCTTGAACGAGAAGCCGCGCTCGAGGTAGACGGGGCGGGCGGCGCCGGCCGTGTGCCGCTCGTAGTAGCGGGCGAGCGCTGCCACCGCGCGGTCCCGGTACTGAAGCTCGTCGTCGCTGGTGCCGAAGCCCTGCCGGCGCCAGCCCGCCTCGAACAGGCCCAGCAGCCGGTCGAGGCCACCCCTCGCCTCGCCCTCCTCCCCGAAGCCGCGCATCTCCTCGGAGTGGTAGCGGTCCAGGACCTGGTGCACGAGGATCCCGAAGCGCTGGTTGATCGTCGGCTCCTGCGGGATCGCGAAGACGCGCGCGAACTTGTACTTGAGCGGACACGTGCGGTAGAGGTCGATGTCGGAGGCGGAGAGGCCGAGCCCACCGTCGCGCCGGGGCAGGAACGCCTCCAGGCCGGGCTCGGCCTCGCGCGCAAGATGCTCCCGCCGGCGAGCGCGCTCGCGGGCCTCCTCGACGACGTAGGAGTCGAGCGCGGAGCCCTCCAGCTCCTGGCGCTGCTCCGGCGTCGCCACGCGGCCGATGAGCTCGTTCAGCGCCGCCAGCGCCTCGCGCTCGGACTCGCCGCCCGGACGCTGGATCAGCGCCGAGAGCTTGAGCAGCTCGAGGAAGCGGGCAACGGCGCGGTTCACGTCCTCGGCCGTGTCGAGGCGCATCTCGCTGAGCGCAGCGCCGGCACGCCACGACGCCTCGAGCACCTCGTCGCGGACCATCCGGTAGGTGGAGTGCAGCCCCTCGGCGGGTCCGAACAGCTCCTCCTCGTGGCTCTCCTCCGGAGCGCCGATCGCGCGCACCGCCTCGTAGATCGGCGAGGGCCGGCCGGTCCCGGCACGCGTCTGCCCTGGAAGGCGAGCACGAGCGAGCCGCGGGCGCGGGAGAGGGCCACGTAGGCGCGGCGTGCCCGGAGCGCCTCCGCCAGCGCGGTGGGGGCGGGAGGGCGCGGCTCGGCGAGCAGCTCGTCGTCGATCCAGCCGCCGCGCTCGGCCCCGCCTCCGTAGGCGCTGCCCTCGAGCCCGAGCAGATAGACGCGCTCGAACTCCATGCCCTTCAGCTGGGACGGCTCGGCGAGCAGCACGGCACCCGCGGCGGCTCGTCGATCGGGCTGCTGAAGCGCTGGCCCGCTTCGGCGACCGCGCTCAGGTAGCGGATGAACTCCCGCGTGGACCCGTCCGGGCGCCGCCTGGTCCACGAACCCGCGAGCTCGGCGATCCGGCCGAGGCTGACGAGCCGCTCGGCGGTCTCCGGGCTCGCCGCGAAGAGGCCGTGACGGCGGAAGCCGACGCGCTCGATCAGGCGCCGCACGAAGACGTCGGCGCTGAGCCGGTCCAGCGCCTTCGCCGCTGCGCGGTAGAGCTTCAGGAAGGCGCGGATCCGGTCCCGCGACGGCGGCGGCAGCTGCGGGCTCTCGAGCGCCGCTTCGACGGCGGAGATCATGTCGAGCTTGCGGCGGCGCGCGATCGTCGTGCAACGCGCGAGGTCCACTGAGCGGAGCTCGACCGGGGGCCGGGTCAGCGCCCGGACCACCGCGGAGGAGTCGCCGGGATCGTCGAGCGCGCGCAGCCATGCGATCACGTCGCGAACCTCGGGGCGGCGGAAGAAGGCTGCGGAACCGCTCGAGCGGAAAGGCACGTTGCGCTCCTCGAGCGCGGCCGCCACGAGCCTCCCCTCGCGACCGGCGGGGCCGGTGACGATGCAGATGTCCTCCGGCTGCGCAGGCGCCCGTCGCCAGCAGTCCGCTCGACCTCGCGCGCGACCGCCTGCGCCTGCGCACGCTCGTTGCTGCAGCGCCAGAGGCGCACCGAGGGCGGCGCCGCCGGCGCCGGCGTCTCGATCCCGCGCCGTGGGCCCGCCCGCGGCGAGCTCCGCCGGGTGGGCGCGGCGCCCGTACGGCTCGGGCGCGAGCGCGGCGGCGGCCCGCGCGGCGTCCGCCGGCGTCGGCGCTCCGGGGCCCGCGCCGCGGAGGGGACGGTCGAGCGTGAACTCGTCCGCGGCCGGATAGGTCGCGCGGAAGCGCTCGGCGGCGGCCTCGCCCCAGGCGCGGAAGGCACCGAGGCCCTGCGCGGGATCGCAGGTGGCGAGCACCTGCTCGTGCGGCGCGAGCAGCGGCAGCAGCGCCGACCGCGGCCGGGCCCGCGTCCTCGAGCTCGTCGACCATCAGCTCGACGAAGCGGTCGCCGATCGCCAGCGAGACTCGGGCCGGCGACTGAGCAAGCGACCGAGCTCGAGGATCAGCTCGTGCTCGTCGATCGCGCCGCGCTCGAGCAGGATCGCGTCGTGGCGCTCGTAGAGATCGGCGAACTCGAGCTCGCGCAGCGCTGCCTCGCGCTCCGCCCGGCCGCGCGGCGCCGCGCTCGGCGGCGCGGGCGCGATCGCGGAGCTCGGCCGAGCCGATGCCCTCGGCCTTGAGGACGTCGATCCGCTCGAGCAGGCGGGCGAGCAGGCCGGCGGGGTTGCCGCGGATCTCGTGCCGGCGCAGCGGCAGCTCGTCGAGGCGGTCGAGCAGGACCGCGAGCCTGTCCGCCGGGCCGACGACCTCGAAGAACGGGTCGATTCCCGCCTCGAGCGCGTAGTCGCGCAGCAGCTTCTCGGCCAACTCCTCCCAGGTGTGGACCCGGAGCTCCTCGTAGGGCCGGTCGAGCAGGGTCTCGATCCGGTCGCGCAGCCGCGTCCGGGTCGCGGGGCCGCCGGTGAGCACGGCGATCCGCTCGCCGGGCACCCCGCCTCGACGAGCGCGACGAAGCGGCGGGCGAGCAGCTCGGTGCGGCCGGATCCGGCGACGCCGAGTGACGAGAGCGGCGCCGCCGCGATGGGCGATCGCTGCGTCGAAGGTCTGGCGCTGGCTCGGGCACGGGTTCGACCGTGACGGTAGCGCCCCGCACTACGATGGCGGCGATGGATTCCGTCGACTGGATCTGGATCTGCCGGCGCATCGGTCGCCCGTCAGCGTGAGCTCTTCGCGGCCGATCGCTCGAGCGCCGGGCGAACCGAATACGAGGGCCGGGGCGAGGGCGGCGATATGAGCCTCGTCCTCGATCGCCGCTGCGAGGACATCGTCTTCGAGGAGCTCGAGCGCGAGCTCGGCGACGCCGGCCCCGCGGTTGTCGCCGTCAGCGAGGAGCGCGGCGAGGTCACGCTCGGCTCCGGTGAGGCCGCGCTGCACGGTCGTGATCGATCCGATCGACGGCTCGCTGAACGTGCGGCGCACGATTCCCGGCCATTCGCTCTCGGTCGCGGTCGCCGACGGCGAGTCGATGGCCGACGTCGGCTTCGGCTTCGTCTACGACTTCGGAGCCGGGCGAGGAGTTCGCGGCGAGGCGCGGCGCCGGCGTCGACCTCGAACGGCGCGCCGCTTCCCGCGGCCCCGGCCGATCACGGCGCTCGAGGTCGTCGGGATCGAGTCCGCCGAACCGAGCTGGGTCGGCGCCGCCGATCGCCGCGCTCGAGGGCAAGCGCCTACAGGCTCCGCGTCGGTCGGCTCGATCGCGATCACGCATGAGCTAGGTCGCCGCGCGGCCGCTTCGACGCGATGTTCTCGGCCCGGCCCTGCCGTTCGGTCGACGCCGCCGCCGCGCAGCTGATCGTCGACGGAGGCGGGCGGCGCGGTCGGCTTCGGCGGCATCGAGCCCACCGACGCCGGGCTCGGCCTCGACGCCCGCTACACGGTCGCGGCCGCGCGGCGATGCCTCACACCTCGAGACGGTCATGGCCGCGCAAGCGGCCGGGCCGGCGGTGAGCCGATGAGGGGGGATGACGGCTGAGCCTCGTCGACTGGAGCGTTGCCGCGCCGGCTCGCCGAGCTGGCCGCCGGCGACGGCCCGGCGGCGACTCCCGGATGCAGGGCCTGCGCATCGCCGTCGCGGAATCGCGCAGCGCCGTCGAGCGCTACACGGGTCTCGAGCCGGGCGACGGCGTGCCCGAACCGCGAATGGGTGAGCCGCCGCGAGTGGGCTGCGATCAACCTCGACTCGATGCGGGGCGCTGATCGGGGCGCTCGAGTCGCGGCTCGGCGACCCGCAGCTGCCCGGGCCCGCTCACCGCCCCGCTCGCGGTCGTCGCCGGCGCCCAGATCGGCGCCCTCGTCGGCTACGCCTCGCGGCGCGTGCTCGGCCAGTACGAGTTCCCGGTTCTCGGCCCCGAGCGCCCGCCGCGCCTGCTCTTCGTTGCGCCGAACGTCGCGGAGGCGCAGCGCAATCTCGAGGGCGAGCCGCGCACGGTCCTGCGCTGGATCGCGCTGCACGAGGTCACGCACGCGGTCCACTTCGGCGCCGCGCCGTGGCTGCGCGCGCACCTGCGCGGCCTGGCCCGGAGCTGATCGCCGGCAGCCGGACTCGCGGTCTCCCCCGCCGACATCGGGCGGGCGCGCGCGCCGGATCGCCACGACCGACCCCCGCCGCCTGCTGGCCGAGCTCTGGGAGCAGCGACCCGCTCACGCTGCTGACCCCGCCCGGGTCCCGCCCGCTGCTCGAGCGGCACCCAGGCGGCGATGGCCTCGATCGAGGGCTACGCCGAGCACGTCATGGACGCCGCCGCCCCGGAGCTCGGGGAGGACGTCGGACTCGCTGCGCTTCGGTCTCGACCGCCGACGCGAGGAGCGGCCTCCGCTGGCCCGGCTGCTCTCCTGGCTGCTCGGCATGGAGCTGAAGCTGCGCCAGTACCGCGACGGCAAGCGCTTCTGCGACGGCGTGGTCGAGCTCGCCGGAATCGACGGCCTCAACCGCGCCTGGCGCGGGCCCGAGAGCCTGCCGACCCTGACCGAGCTCGCCGATCCCGGGGCCTGGGTGGCTCGGTCGCGAGGCCCTGAGCGCGGCTGCCTGAGCCTGCGCCGATGTTCAGCGTCAGGCGAGCGCAATCTTTGCGTCTTGTGTGCGCGCCGTCACAGATGGCTCTGTAACGCGGGATGGCGCGCCGTGTAAGAACAGTTGTTCGGTGCTACACTGAACATGCTTATTCGTAATGACCTTAGGAACCACCATCTCTCTCGGAGAGGTTGAGGAGCACACGATGGCCACCACCGCCAAGAAGACCACGAAGACCACGGCGAAGAAGAAGTCGACCACGACCTCGACTTCCACCGCCTCGAAGCAGACGCCGAAGACCGGCCCCGAGGTCGCCCGCGAGCGCGCGATCCAGACCGCCGAGACCGCTCTCGACATCCCCGTCGGCGCCGCCCTGACGCTGTACGAGCGCGCCGTCTCCGTGGTGGAGCCGTACGGCACCCCGAGCAAGCGCGAGGCGGAGCTGAAGCGCGTCCGCACCCAGCTCCAGCGCGAGCTCAACAAGGTCGAGCGCCGCGGTGGCACCGCGCGCCGCCGCGCCGTGCAGCGCGCGAAGCGCACCCGCAACCGCCTCGAGCGTGAGGTCCGTCAGCAGCGCCGTAGCCTCGAGACCAGCGTCAAGCAGAACCGCAAGAAGGCGGAGAGCGAGCTGAAGAGGGCCGAGACGCAGATCAAGGACGGTCGCGAGGAGGCGGAGAAGCGCGTCCGCGAGCTCGTCGAGCGCGTCCAGGGCAACGGCAGCAAGGCGGCGACCGCGGCCTGATCGCTTAGCCCGGCCGCCGGCCCGGCCTCGCCCGATCAGGGCGCACCGGGTGCGGAAGAGGCGGCGGCCGGAGGAATCTACTCGCCCCATACTCGCGAGTAGACATGGTCGGGGGCTTCGGCCCCTGGACCAACCTCTCCTCCCCGATTCGGCGGGCCCCTCGTGGGCCCGCCGAATCACTTAAACGGCTCGTGTTGGGCGCGGACCGCCCGGCGGCAGGCGCTCGGGCCCGCGACCCGGCTCAGCGATTTCGCAGCGCCTCGATGAGCTCGTCCTTGTCCATCTCCGAGCGGCCCTCGACATCGAGCTCGGCCGCGCGCTCGCGGAGATCATCGACGGTCCAGTCCTCGTACGGGGGGTTGCTGCCGCCCTTCTCTCCCGTCCGCTGGCGGTCGGAGTTGGCGATCCGCGCCGCCTTCTCCTTGCTCGCTCCCTCATCGCGGAGCGCCTCGTACTGCTCCTCGTCCTTGACGCTCGGTCCCGGATCGCGCTCAGGCATCGTGTCCTCCTTCGCGTTGCTCGTTGCTTGCGGAACGGCTTACCCGGAAACCGTCCCAGGACACTCAGCCCCCGTCTTCGAGGCCCCGCTTGAGGAGACGCTCAGCGGGTACTCAATAGATGAGGACAACGCAAGGAGGTTTGGAAAATGAGTAATGAGATCGAAGGCAAGAAGGTCGCGTTCCTCGTCGCCAACGAGGGCATCGAGCAAGTTGAGCTGACCGAGCCCTGGAAGGCGATCGAGAACGCCGGCGGGACGCCCGAGCTGATCGCCCCCGAGAGCGGCAAGGCTCAGGCCTTCAACCATCTCGACAAGGCGGACACCTTCGAGGTCGACGCGATCACCGCGGACGTCAAGGCTGCCGACTACGACGGACTGGTGCTGCCCGGCGGGGTCGCCAACCCGGACGCTTTGCGCACCGACACCGACGCGGTGGCGTTCGTGCGCGACTTCTTCGAGGCGGGCAAGCCCGTGGCCGCGATCTGCCACGCGCCGTGGACGCTGATCGAGGCGGACGTCGTCTCCGGTCGCAAGCTCACGTCTTGGCCGAGCCTGCAGACGGACGTCCGCAACGCCGGCGGCGAGTGGGTCGACGAGCAGGTCATCGTCGACAACGGACTCGTCACCTCGCGCAAGCCCGACGACCTCGAGGCGTTCTGCGCGAAGGCGATCGAGGAGATCGCCGAGGGCAAGCACGCGTCCCAGCGCGAGAAGACACTCGCCTGAGCGCGGTAACCCCGACGCGGGAATCCATGCTGACCCACGGCAGCCGCCGCCCCTGCACCGGGCGGCGGCTCCCTTTTGGCCGCCGGCCGGCCGCGGCCGAGTGTTTGGGACAATGGACGGGATGACTTCCACACCCAGCCCCACTGAAGAGCAGGTAACCGAGGCGTTGCGGGCGGTGATCGATCCGGAGTTGCGCCGCAACATCGTCGAGCTCGGGATGGTCCGCTCGATTGCAATCGAGGGCGGCCGCGTCGACGTGGTCGTCTCGCTGACGACCCCCGGCTGTCCGATCCGTTCCCATTTCGAGCAGGCCGTCGCCAAGGCGGTCGGCGAGCTCGACGGCGTCGAGGGCGTCGGCGTCGCATTCGACGTCCTCAGCGACGCCGAACGCTCGAACCTCCAGCAGAAGCTCGGCCGACCCGGCGGGCTCCCCGAGGGGGCGCTGGCGCAGGTCAAGAACGTGATCTGCGTGGCCTCCGGCAAGGGCGGCGTCGGCAAGTCGACGATGACCGCCAACCTCGCCGCCGCGCTGCAGGCGGAGGGCAAGAAGGCCGGCGCTCTCGACGCGGACGTCTACGGCTATTCGATCCCGCGCATGCTCGGCGTCACCGGGGAGCGCCCGCAAGTCAACGGCGAGCGCAAGATCCTGCCGCTCGTCTCCCCGAGCGGCGTCAAGGTCATGTCGATCGGCTTCTTCGTCGAGGAGAACGCGGCGGTCGTCTGGCGCGGGCCGATGCTGCACAAGGCGATCCAGCAGTTCCTCGAGGACGTCGACTGGGGTGAGCTCGACTACCTGCTGCTCGATCTCCCGCCGGGCACCGGCGACGTGTCGATGACGCTCGCCCAGCTCTTGCCGCAGGCGCGCTTCGCGATCGTGACCACGCCGCAGCCGGCGGCCCAATCGGTCGCCCGCCGCGCCGCCGAGATGTCGGCCAAGGTCGATCTCGAGGTGCTGGGCGTCATCGAGAACATGTCCGGCTTCACGACGCCCGACGGCCAGCGCTTCACGATCTTCGGCGAGGGAGGCGGGCAGACGCTCGCCGACGAGCTCGAGGTGCCTCTGCTCGGCAAGGTGCCGCTGCAGGAGGAGCTGCGCGAGCATGCCGACGCCGGAGACCCGCTCGTGATCGCCGACCCGCAGGCCCCCGCCTCGGTCGCGATCCGCGAGGCCGCTCGGGGGATCATCGCCGCAACGCCCGTCGAGCTGCCGGTGATGCAGTCGGCGCCGCCGATGGCGGAGCCGGTCGCCGCCGGGGCGACGGGATCGGGTGCCACGGAGCTGCCGGTGATCCAGGCCGGCGGCTGAGCGCTACCTCCGCTTCGGCCTCTTCTTCGCGACCTTGAACTTCGCCGTGGCCGGCGTCGCGTCGAGGTGCCCCGACAGGTCCGTCGCGCGCACGGCGAAGACGTAGGTCGTCGCCTTCCGCTTGCGCTTCAGCTTCCGCTTCTGAGGGGAGCTGCAGCCGGCAAAGGCGGGCGGCTCGCCCTTCTTCGTGAGGCTGCACTCGAAGGTCGCGCTCTCGCTCGCCGAGAAGGCGAAGCTGAGCTTGCCCTTCTTCGCCTTCTTCCCGGGGCCGGAGTCGATCGTCGTCTGCGGCGGCGTCGTGTCGACCGCGAAGCTGCGCATGGCCGGGGTCGGGTCGGCGTTGCCGACCGCGTCGACGGCGCGGAAGCGGACGGTGTGTGCGCCGTCGGCGAGCGCGGCGAAGGTCTTCGGGGAGCTGCACGGTACGAAGGCGCCCGCGTCGAGCTTGCACTGCAGCTGGGCCGCGTCGGCGGCGGGAACGCCATGGAAGCCGAAGGTCGCCTGCTTGACGCTGAGGGTCGTGCCCGAGGCCGGGCCGGAGTCGATCGTGGTGTTCGGCGGCGTCGTGTCGGCCGTCGCGTGCTCGTAGGCGCCCTGGTCCGCGACCTTGGTCCCGCTGCCGTCGCCGTCGAGCGGCCGCGGGCCTCCGAGGATGTCCGTCGTCAGCGTCGAGGCGGGGTCGCCTGCATCGATCGACGGCGACCCGGTCCCGAGGCGGAAATCGCGGGCGGCGACGTTGACGAAGAGGGGATCCTTGTCGAAGTTGTTGGTGAGCGTCGCCGCGCCCGGGCCGGAGTCGCTCGCGCCTGTCAGCGTCGTGTTCGAGCGCCGGATCGTCACGTTCGCCTGCCCTGCGCCCGTCGCGCTACGTACGTAGGCGGACTGGTATCCGCGGGCGATCGAGCCGACCATGGTCACGCTGGCGCTCCCGGTCGAGATCGCACCGGCTCCGACCGGAGCCGTATTGCCCGGGTTGCTGTCGACGAGGGTCATACCCTCGGCGTCGATGACCGCGTTCCCCGTCGTGTTCGCGAAGGCGCTCAGTGGAGTTCCCTTCGGCGTCTCGATCAGCGAGTTGGTGACGTTCACCGTCCCCTTCGCGAGCGCGATTCCGACCTGGCCGAGGGTGGCGTCGGTCCGGATCCTCGCGCCGGAGACGTTCCAGGTGGCCCCGCCGTCCCCGCCCTGGATGCCGGTGACGACACCGTCGATGCTCACGTCCTGCACGGTGACGGTGCCGGTGGTGCTCACCGACCCGCTCATGCCCTCGTAGAAGTAGCCGCCGGCCGCGCCGCTCACGGTCACGTGTTTGAAGGTGCCACCGCCGACGATCGAGGAGATGCCGCGGGTGCCGGGGTTCTTCGACACCAGGTCGACGTTATCGAGGGTGTCGTCCGCCATCTGCATCGCCGCGCCGTTGCCGCCCACGTCGGGAAAGCTGGCCGGGACCTCGAGCGTGAGGTTCTTCATGACCGTGGCGCGTGAGCTCCCGCTTGCGAGATCGACGAGGTAGATGTTCCCGGTCGAGGAGCTCGTGATCGTGGTCGCCTTCGAGCCGCCGTCGATCGTCAGCCCGTCGGTGCCGGCCGCCTGCAGTGAGTTTGCGTCGGTGTAGGTGAAGCCTGGCTGGATCTTGACCGTGTCGGCGGTGCCGTCGCTGCCGTTGGTCTGCATCGCCGTCTCCAGGTTCGCCTGGGCGACGTTCGTGCCGTTGTTGGGGCAGCCGGAGAAGAAGCCGGGGACGCAGAAGGTCGTGGCGTCCGCTGCCGCCGGCACGCCGAGGAGCAGGGCAAGCGCTGCGAGCAGCGCCGCCAGCCCGAGTCGTAGGGGTCCCGATACTCCCCACATCAGAGGCCTAAGGATTACATACACCGGAAAGCAATGCCCGGATAGCTCGCGCCCCAATGGCACCGCACCGATTGAGCATGACCTGACGAGATCCGCCCTTGAGGCCGCCCGGCGCGACGTTGTGGGCGGCCTCTTTCCGGTCTCCTTGCGCTGGCGAATCGGTACCAAGGTGGCACTGACCCGCCTCCCGAGGGCACCTAGCCTGGACGGGAGTGCTGGGCAACACAAGCAGGGGAGCCTTCACGACGGTCGCCATCGCGCTGGTCGCGCTGCTCGCTCCGGCGATGGCGAGCGCGGACGAGACATTCGTCGTGGACACTCTCGCCGACGGGGTCGACGACAACCCCGGGGACCGGATCTGCCGAACAGCGCCGGGAGGGCCCTGCACGCTGCGGGCGGCGGTGATGGAGGGCAATGCCCCCACCTACAGCGCCACGGAGACGCTGACGATCGAGCTCGGACCGGGGGAGCACCTCCTCACCCGGCCCCTCGACGTGGGCAGCCCGCAGAGCCACGGCGCGCTCATCTTCGTCAACAATGCCCCCGTCGTGATCGAGGGCGCCGGCGCAGATCGGACCACGATCCGGCAGACGCAGCCGACCCGTGTGATCAGCCAAAGCGCAGCGAACACCCTGACGCTTCGGACCCTGACGATCACGGGCGGGAACGTGGACGGTGACGACGACGCGGCAGGCGGTAACGGCGGCGGGATCCGCGCGATCGCGGACCTGCACCTCGAGGGCGTCCTGGTGATCGGGAACCGGGCTGGGCCAGAGACCGGGAACGAGCTGCTCACCGGGATCGGGGGCGGCGTCTTCGCGACGGGACCGGTCACGATGGAGCGGTCGTCGATCATCGACAACGACGCTGAGCGGGCCGGCGGGCTGTCGCTGAGCGGCGGGGCGCCGAGCCCGGCGACGATCGAGAACGCCCTGATCGCCGACAACCGCGCGGTCGGTACCGGCGGTGCCGAGATCGCGCCGGAGACGCTGATCGAGGATCTCGCGGTCCGTGGCAACACCTCGACCGGCGGGACCGGCGATCCCGTCTCCGGGATGGGAGGGATCTACTTCCTCGGCTCCCAGACGCAGACGCTGCGTGGGGTCGAGGTCAGCGGCAACACGGGCTACTACGGCGGCCTCGGGACCGGAGGGGCCACGCGCATCTGGAACGCGACCATCTCCGGCAACCACGCCACCGGCGGTGGGATCTGGGATGGCTCGGGCATCGAGCTCAACAGCTCCTCGGACTTCACCGACGTCGAGATCTACAACGTGACCGTGACCGGCAACACCGGGAGCGGGCCGTCGGCGATTTCCTCGGGCGATCCCGGCAGCGCCGCCGGGGCGCCCCCCGACGTCCGGCTCAGCGTCCTCGACGGCGACTGCAACTTCGTCGTCGACGGCGGCGCGCACAACTTCGAGTCCGGCTCCAGCTGCCTGCCGGCGCCCACCACGAACGGCGACACCCAGAACGCCGATCTCCAGCTGGGCCCGCTGGCCGACAACGGGGGCGCAACCCTCACCCATCTGCCGGCGGCGACGAGCCCCGTGCTCGACGTCGCGACCCGGCGCTTCGGCGAGGATCAGCGCGACGCCCCCCGCCCCCCGGCCGGCAGCGACGCGGGAGCGGTCGAGCGCAACGCGACGCCCCCGCCCGCGCCTCCGGCTCCCCCGCTTCCGGACACGACCCCGCCGGACACGGTGATCGACTCCGGGCCCTCGGGCACGATCTCGACCGCGAGCGCGAGCTTCTCGTTCCATGGCGCCCCCGCGGCCGACACCGCGAAGCTCCAGTGCAGGCTCGACGGAGCCGCGTACGCGGACTGCACCTCCCCGCTCGCGCTGACGGGCCTCGCCGACGGCGTCCACGTGTTCCGCGTGAGGGCGGAGGACGCTGCCGGCAACCGCGACGGCACGCCCGCTGTACGGGGCTTCGTCGTCGACACCACGCCCGGAGAGCCGACGGGTCCCGGAGCCGACGAGACGGCTCCGGCGCTACGCATCAAGGGGCGCCAGCTGAAGCTCAGCCGCCGGCGGAAGGCACGGGCCTTGGTCGTGTGCCCCGCTGACGAGGCCTCCTCGCCGTGCAGCGGGAAATTGAAGCTGAAGACGCGTCACAAACTCAACTTCGGAGGCAAGCGCCACACGGTGAAGCTTGCGGCCAAGCGCTACGAGATCCCCGCCGGCGCGAGCGAGCGGGTCGCCTTGCGGCTCACGAAGCGCAAGAGCCTGCTCGTCCGGCACAAGCGGAGGGCCCGGAGGGTCCTCGCGAAGACGAGGGTCTCCGACGCCGCCGGCAACCACCGGCGGATCCAGAAGCGGATGCGGCTGAAGCCCAAGCGCCGCTGAGCGGACGGACCCGGCTTCCCTAGCGACGCCGGAGGTAGTCGCTCACCCTGCGTACCGCCTGGCGCAAGCGCCGGAAGTAGGCCGAGCGGCTCAGGTGCAGCCGTTCCGCGACGAGCTCGTGCGTCGGCCCGGGCTTCAGGTAGCCCTGTTCGAGCGCCTCGCGGAGCAGACGCTCCTCGGGGTCGTCGCCGAAGGCATCGGCGACGGCGTCGGTGAGGAGGCGACGGACCGACTCCGACCGCTCCGCGACATCGTCGCCCACCGCGAGAGGGCTGCCGGCGAGCTTCACGGGGCTGTTGAAGTCGCGCAGCGCCTCGCGGACCTGCTCGGTCCCGATCGCGCTCGCCGACTCCGGGGGGCGAGGGGGCGGCGCGAGGTTGAGCTCGCGGTACAGGAGCTCGCGCTGGTTGGCGAGGAAGCCGCCCGCTCCGAAGTCGAGCAGCCAGCAGAGCAGCCGCTCGGGGCCGGGCGCTGCGTCGAGCTCGGGGACCCGCCGGGCGCCGACGTTCGCCGCGAACAGCTGGCCGAGCTCGATCTCCTCGTCGATCGTCATCAGCACGTAGCGGGGATTCGACCGCGAGGCGCGCAGCAACGCCGCGTTGGCGAGGATCCCGACCATGCCGTTGGCCGGATCGCCGGTCAGGTCGCTCATGTCGGTCATCAACAGTGCCTCGCCGCGTGGTTCGAGCGAGCGGGCATAGGCCAACAGCGGCCCGATCACGGGGGCCGCCTCGAGCTCGGCATCATCGACCGCCGTAGTGGGAACGAAGGTGAACCCGGCGATCACCCCGTCCGCGCCACGGACGACGGCACCGAACTCGGGCATCCGCTCGAAGAACCGCCGATTGATCTCCCACATCGCCTGTCCGCTCCAGATCGGGTGCGCGGCAGGCTCGGCGAGCTGGCGGTCGATGCGATCGACGTCCCCCGGCCGCGGGCTGGCGACGTAGTAGCTGCGCGAGGCGTCCCAGAGAAACCCCCAGCGCAAGGCCGGGTCCTCGATCAGGAACGAGAGCTCGACCGCCTTGCTCAGCTCCCCCCGCTCGTCGGCGCTCTCGTAGAGGTAGTCGCCAATCCGGCGCTTGAGATCACGTTCGAGCTGGGCGTCGCGCCGCTTCAGATCGGCCCGCACCGCGTCCCTCAGCAGCGCGTGGAGGGCGATGCCCTCCCCGACCGGCTCGATGAAGCTGCGTGAGGCGAGCCAGGACCACTCCGCCCCGGGGTCGTGCCCGGGGAGAGCCGCCGCCAGCAGGCCGGGCGTGGTGGAGCGCGCGATCGCCGCGACGGCGAGCGTCGCGAAGTGGGCCGAACCGACTCCGGAATCCCCGAGGCTCCGTGCAAGTGCCTGGACAAGATCCCCGGCTGGGCCATCGGCGTCGAGCAGCGCCGGGGCATCGGCTGCGATGCGGGCCCCGAGTGAGAGGGCCAGCGGGTACCCGCGCGCCCAGCTCAGGAGGCGCTCGGCCGGCGGGCCCTCGAGGCCACTCACCTCAAGCAGGTCGCGGGCGGCCTCGTCACCGAGTGGGCCCAGATGCAGATCGATCGCGTCACGGGGCCAGGACGGCGACGGCGGGTTCCGGCCGACCACCAGGAGCGCCGACCCCGAAGGTAGCTCCGGCAGAACCTCATCCCTGACGTAGTCCTCGGCGGCCTCGATCAACTCGAAGCTGTCGAGCAGGACGAACGGGCGGGCGTCGGCGAGCGCCGGGGCCAGCGCCTCGGGCAGCGCGTCGGGGTCGAGACTCAGCTCGCGGGCGTCGAGCAGATGGGTGCGAAATCCCCGCTCGCCGGCCCTGGCTGCGACCGCCCGGGCCACCGCGCTCTTGCCGATCCCGCCATCGCCGTGCAGGAGCAGGATCCGCGGTTCCGGCGCCGGCTCCAGCACCTCGAGGGCGCGCTCGAGCTCCCGCTCCCGCCCCACAAGCAGCTCCGCGCCGTCGGGTTGCAGATCTCCGCTCATCCGTCGATCATCGCCTCCGCCTCGAACTCTTGCCGGAGGATCGCAGCGTCATGCCACGGCTCGTCGCAGATCAGCGATCGCGCACCTGGAGCACGGCGGATCCCTCGACGCGGCCGGCCCGAAGGTCCTCGAGCGCGACGCCCGCCTCGCTGAGCGGATAGGTGGTGACCTGCGGTTTGACGCCGGCCTCAGCCGCCAGCGGGAGCAGCTCCTCGCCGTCGCGGCGGGTCAGGTTGGCGACCGAGCGCACCTGCCGTTCCTCCCAGAGGATGTCGTACGGGAAGGCCGGGATCTCGGACATGTGGATACCGGCGCAGACGACGATCCCGCCGGGACCGACGGCCCGCAGCGCCGCCGGCACCAGGGGGCCGACCGGGGCGAAGATGATCGCCGCGTCGAGCGGCTCCGGTGGCGGCGCGGAGGAATCGCCGGCCCACTCGCAGCCGACCTCGCGCGCGAATGCCTTGCCGGCCTCGTCGCCGTCGCGGACGAACGCGAACAGGCGCCGGCCCTGGTGCAGGGCGAGCTGGGCGATCAGATGCGCCGAGGAGCCGAAACCGTAGAGGCCGAGCCGCTCGCCCTCGCCCGTCATCCGGTAGGCGCGGTAGCCGATCAGACCCGCGCAGAGCAGCGGCGCGACCTCGACGTCGCTGCCGGCGCCGTCCGGCAGCGGGAAGCAGAAGCGCGCGTCGGCGACAGTGCGCTCGGCGTAGCCGCCGTCGCGCGTGTAGCCGGTGAACTCGGCCCGCTCGCAGAGGTTCTCGCGGCCGGCGCGGCACTGGCGGCAGACGCCACACGTCCAGCCCAGCCAGGGGACGCCGACCCGCTGACCGGTCGCCGGCATCGGCGGCAGCTCACGCTCGTCGCCGGGTTCCGGCTCGGCCGGGCCGCCGTCGGCGAGCACGCGGCCGACGATTTGATGCCCGAGGACGAGCGGCAGCTTCGGCTCGGTCAACTCCCCGTCGAGGACGTGGAGGTCCGTGCGGCAGACGCCGCAGGCGGAGACGTCGATCAAAAGCTCCCCCGGTCCCGGCTCCGGGTCGGGGAGCTCACGCTCGGTCAGATCCCCGCCGCCTGGGCGCGGTCGCTCGAGGACGATCGCGCGCATCGGCGGGGCCTCTGCGGGGACCCTGGGGCGAGCCCGTCCCTACTTGCCCTGGTAGTACTCGGCGTTGATCGCCGTGTACTTGACCCACTCGTCCGGGAGCTGGTCCTCGGCGAAGCAGGCGTCCACCGGACAGGCCTCGACGCAGGCGTCGCAGTCGATGCACTCGTCCGGATCGATGAAGAGCTGCTTGGCGGCCTCGTAGTCGGGCTCGTCCGGGGTCGGGTGAATGCAGTCGACAGGGCAGACCTCGACGCAGGAGTTGTCCTTCTCTCCGATGCACGGTTCTGCGATGACGTAAGCCAAGGGTGCGTTTCCTTCGGTCGCTTGCGATCTGGGGGCGGCGCCTGTGCCGCGCGAGTCGCTGATTGTAGAGGCCATGATCTTTGCGCAGGGCCCGGTCCCGGGGCGCCGGGTAGGGTTGCGACGGTGATTCTGCTGACCGGCGCAACCGGGGTGGTGGGCTCGGAGCTGCTCTCTCAGCTGCTCGCGGCAGGTGAGGAGGTGCGCTGCCTGGTCCGTGACCCGAAGCGGCTCGGGACCGACCGCGTCCGCGTGCAGCTCTCGCTCGCCGACCTCGGCGATCCGCGCGGCCTGCGCCACGCCGTCCGGGGCGCCGACACGGTGATCCATCTCGCGGCGGCGATCCGCGATCAGCCACCGAAGCGGCTCGAGGAGATCAACGCGCTGGGCACCTACCGGCTCCTGCGGGCGGCGGAGGGGGCCGGCGTCCGCCGTTTCGTCTTCTTCAGCGCGATCGGCGCCAGCCTGCACCAGCGCACGCGCTTCTTCCGCTCGAAGGCGCTGGCCGAGGACATCGTCGAGGGCGCCACGATCGAGACCACGATCCTCGCGCCCTCGATCGTCTACGCCGCGAACGATCCCTGGGTGACGATGATGCGGCGCCTGGCCCTGCTGCCGCTCGTCCCGATCTCCGGATCCGGGCGGGCGGTCTTCGAGCCCCTCAGTTCCGGGGACGCAGCGGCGGCAACGATCGCCGCCCTCGCCCGCGAGCCCGGGCGCTTCGAGCTCGCGGGTCCACAGCGGCTCAGCTACGACCAGATCGCCCGCGTGATCGGCACCGCAGCCGGTCGCGACCGTCCGCACGTGCACGTGCCGCTGCCGCTCGTCCGCAGCGGTCTGATCTGGCTCCGCAGGCTGGTCGGTGAGCGCGCCTTTGCGACCTGGGAGGAGGCGGAGCTGCTCGAGGTGCCGATGGTCTCCGAGCGGGGGGCCGGTGACGTGCGCGAGCTCGGGATCGAGCCCGCGCCGATGGCCGACGTTCTCGCAGCCTGAGATCCCCGGGACGGTCCCGGGGTGCTTGTCGATTCACGAATGCAGTGCTACCTTCGGCGCGATGGCGATGGGAGTACCGCGCGCGATGGTCGGACGTCTCCGCACCACGCTCGCCGCGGCGATCACGCTGCTGGCACCGGCCGCGCTGGCGGTACTCGAGCCGCGCCATGCCGCCGCCGCCATCGGCGTCGCCCAGCGCGTCGACGACATCAATCCCGGCGCAGCCGCATCGGCACCGGTGTGGATGACGCCGTACGGGCGCTACGTGGTGTTCCGCGGGACGGGCACCGGAGGTGACGAGCCCTGGCGCAGCGACGGCACGCCCGCGGGAACGACGCGGATCGCCGACATCAACCCGGGCGCGTTTGGCTCCTCGCCGAACTCGTTCGCGGTGATCGGGGGTCGTGTCGTATTCGCCGCCTACGATCCCGCCCACGGCGAAGAGCTCTGGCGCACGAACGGCACCGCGGCCGGGACCGCACGCATCGACGACATCTACCCGGGGGTGACCGGCTCCCAGCCTCGGCAGCCCCTGCGGGTAGGCAATTCGATCCTCTTCAAGGCGGAGGACGGCAGTCACGGCACCGAGCCGTGGCGTACGGACGGCACGGCTGCCGGCACGGGAATGGTTGCCGACATCAACCCGGGAGCCGGCAGCGGCGTCGGCTTCTACTTCCCGGCGGTGAGCGGCGGCTTCGCCTTCTTCGCCGCCGGGGAGCCCGCTGCCGGGAACGAGCTCTGGCGCAGCGACGCGACGGGACCCGGCACCGACCTGGTCGCGAACATCGCGCTGCCCGGCAGCTCCTCCCCGCAGGAGATCACGCCCGCCGGGGGGTGGATCTACTTCACGGCCGATGACGGGATTACGGGACGGGAGCTGTGGCGGAGCGACGGCGAACCCGGCGGCACCACTCAGCTCGTCTCCAACCTCGACGGCGCCGCGACGGACTCCGGCGTCACCGGGTTGACCGCCTTCAAGGGCCACGTCTACTTCGCCGTCGACTCGCCCGGCAACGGGGTCGAACTCCTGCGAACGAAAACGCCGGGTCCCGGCGTCGAGCTCGTCGCCGACATCAACCCCGTGGGCGATTCGAACCCGCAATCGCTGACCGTCGTCGGCAACCGGCTGTTCCTCACCGCCGTCAGCGGCGGCCACGGCCGCGAGCTGTGGCGCAGCGACGGCGTGCCCGGCGGGGTGACGGAGATGGTCGAGGAGATCAACGCGGGGGCCGCGTCGTCGATCTGCGGCATCCCCTATCTGACGCCGCTGGGCAACGAGCTCTTCTTCTGCGCGAGCGACGGCAGCCACGGGAATGAGCTGTGGCGCAGCGACGGGACCGCCGCGGGCACGAACATGGTCACCGACGTGAACCCGGGACCGACCAGCTCGAACCCGTCGATGCTCGCCGCGCTCGGCGACACGCTCTACCTCAACGCCGACGACGGCGCGACGGGCAGCGAGCTCTGGGCGGTCGACACGGGCGCCCCGGATACGAACGTGAGCGACGCGCCCGCGCCCGGCGCCCACATCGCCGACCCGACCCCGGCTCTGCAGCTCGACTCCTCCGCGATCGACCTCGATCGCTTCCAGTGCTCGAGCGGAGCCGGCTGGAGCAATTGCGCCGGGCGCAACGGCAAGGCGACGGTCGGGCCGCTCCCCGACGGTCCCACGCACCTCGGCGCCCGCGCGGTCGACGTCCGCAACAACGCCGACCCGACCGCGGCGCTCGTGCCCCTGTTCACAGTCGACACCACGCCGCCCGCGATCCGCGCGAAAGGTCGCAAGCTGCGCCTGCGCAAGCGCTCGGCCCGGCTCAGGGTCCGCTGCCCGGCCTCGGAGCTCACCGGCCCCTGCAAGGGCCGGGTCAAGCTCAAGACGCGCAAGCGGGTGCGGGTGGGCGGCGCCCACCGCAAGCTCACGCTCGCGCGCGGCAAGCTCGAGCTCGACCCCGGCGAGAAGGGGAAGGTCAAGCTCGAGTTCGGGCGCAGGGCACGCAGGGCCCTCGCCCGCTCGCCCAAGGCACGCAAGGCGAAGTTGACGATCAAGACGCGGGACGGGCTCGCCAACAAGGGCAGGCTCCACAAGCGCGTGAAGGTAGCCGTCGCCCGCTGAGGTGCAGGACCGTTTCGTCTGGATCTGTCCCCCGCTCAGGGGGCCAATTCCCAACAGAACGGTCGGGCGGGAGACGTGGCCCTTCGCGCGATAAGACACGCCGCCCTCCGAACGTTTCACCTGACGTCTGAAACACTTCGCACCCCTCGCTCGTAGGTACCAGCGTGAGACCTCCGCTCTCCGGCAATGACTGATGCGGCCAACCGCCCACGACCTCGTCGTCGAGCACTGGGAGCGGCTCTACCGCGCCAGCTATCTCGTCTGCCATAACGCCGCGGACGCTGAAGATCTCACTCAAGAGACGCTGAGCAAAGCGCTCGCGTCGATCGATCAGTTCGAGGTCGGCCGCCCCCTCGAACCCTGGCTCAACCGCATCGCTTCGAACACAGCAAGGGATTGGCTTAGGAGGCGGACCAGGATCACGTTCGTGGGCCTCGAGGCAGATCCGGCCGACGAGGCCGAGGGCATTGCCGACCAAGTCGCCGCCCGCTCGCTTCCCGACGAGCTGAGTGAGGCGCTGTCCACCCTCGATCCCCTCAGCCGCTTGGTGATCGTCCTCAGGCACTTGCTGGATCTGAACGCGACCGAGATTGCGGCCTTGCTCGAGACGCAGCCGGCCACGATCAGGACGCGCCTGCGTCGCGGGCTGCTGCAGATGCGCCAAGAACTCGAAACCGAGGAGGTCGACAATGCCAACGAAGCTCGGTGAGGTTCTCGGGCGCGCGAGCGTTCCCGACTCCGGGCGGGCGAGAACCGCCTTCCTAAGGCGCCTGCCCGAAGACACGCCGCCCAGTAGGCGCCGATCGACCCCGTGGAGCCCCCAGCCGCAACGCCGGATACTGGCGATTCTCGCCACTGCGATCGCGGCAGCCGCGGCGATTCTGCTCGCTATCGCTCTGAAGCCGGGGGCGGGACAGGCTCCGAGCGGACCACTCGCGAGCCTGGCCGCAACGGCCTACGCGCAGGAGCTTGCCGGCCCCTTTGAATACGTCGAGTGGCGCTATGACCTCAGATCGGGCAATGCGATCGACCGCCGGATCGAAACCTGGGCCGGCGCCAACGAGCGCTTCGAGCGGCGCACCTTCTCCGTCGCCGGCAAGCCCGCCGGCCACGACACGACATATGTGAACCGCGAGGCGAATGTGAGCTGTGATGGCACGCCCGGCCGGCCCCCGGACTGCGGCGAGTTCGAGGTTGGCCCCGATCTGAGCGCCGCGGCGCTGTGGTTCGAGGCGCCGGAGCTGCCAACCGAACCGAGCGAGCTCAAGGCGACGCTCGAAGATGAGATTGCCACGGAGTACGAGGCAGGCATCTCGGCCGGGACGCCAACCATCGGTAACGCTGATGGCGTCAGTGGCTTCGGCCCGGCCGGCCCGCTCGAAGACGTCCGCCCCGGTATCCGTGAGGCGATCATCGCCCGGAGCCTGTTCTCGAAGCTGGTCGGCGTTGTCTCGAACCCGTATGCCTCTCCCGAGCTGCGCGGCGCAGCGTACGAGGTGATGGGTGGGATCGCCGAAGTCAGCGTTCACCCGGGGGCAACCGATGGGGAGGGGCGCGCCGCAACGCGCATCAACTTCGTAGCGCCCGACCCGTTTCGAGGGCGCCGGGGCTCGGGCGAGCGCTACGCGCTTTACGTCGATCCGGCGACCTCGCTCGTGCTTCAGCTCGATGTCGACGAAGCGGGTACTACCAAGGCGGTCGAGACGGTGATCAAGCGACGCACGACGGCCGAGCTGCCGGTTGGCGCCGAGCGCTTTCGCGCCTCCGCGGCACGGTTTGCGCCCCCGCCCCCGCCGGTTGCCTTGCCCCCCGCAGATTCCGGTCCGCCGGTGTCGCTGGCGTCGGGGCCCGACTGGGAGGTTGCGATCACCGACGATCGCGCGATCGTGTTGACGAGCCAGAACGGAAAGTCGAGGCAGTCGACGTCCGGATTCGCGAACCCGCCTACTCTCAGCGAGTTCGGCAGCTTCCGAGCTGCGGGCAGCCCGCGCAAGGTCTTGGCCGGCCCCGTGTCGGAACACGCGGCATCGGTGCAGCTCACGCTCGCGAACGGGACTACCGTCGAGGCAGAGCTGGTCGACGCGTTCGACCTCCGATGGGCTTGGGCCGAGGTCCGCCACGGCGCCCGCGTGGTCTCGATCATGGTCCGGGGAGCCGACGGCAGCGTGCTCGCGAGACGGAACGGTCGGCACGTCGTCGACGAGTGAAAGCCGCGCAAAGCTTCACACTCGGCGTGACAATTCCGCGACAGGGCTCACCCTCTGGGAGGAGGTTCCGCGGAACCGGAACCGCCCCTGTGGTTCTTGTCGCGCAGAGCGTCACCCCGCGGCCGACCAAGACCGTGCACTAAAGGGGGCTATAGCCCCCGGAACTGCACGGTGATGCGTGGAGTGGACGTGTTCGCCGGCTTGCCTTTCAGCCAATTGAGTGCGCGGGCGGCCCTGGGGCCAGCTGCGGGTAAGTACAAAGCGGGCGCCCATCCGGTCGAGGCCGGGCGGCTTGCCCGGCCGTGAGCGGCTTGAGGCCGTGGCGGATGCTCGCGTGTGGACACCGGCCCTAGGCCCCCACGCAGAGAGGCCCGGGATCTCTCCCGGGCCTCTCGAAGGGTTCCTTCTCTCCGGCGCTGCGCCGGCGAGAGGGTCCTTACATCATGCCGCCCATGTCGGGCATGCCGCCACCGGGCATGCCGGCGCCCTCGGGCTCCGGCGGCTCGGCGACGATGCACTCGGTCGTGAGGATGTTCTTCGCGATCGAGGCTGCGTTCTGCAGGGCAGAGCGCGTGACCATCGTCGGGTCGATGACGCCGGCGGCGATCAGATCGCCGTAATCACCGGTCGCCGCGTTCAGGCCCTCACCGGCCTTCATGTCGCGGATCGCGTTGACGACGACCGAGCCCTCGAAGCCCGAGTTCTCCGCGATCTGGCGGATCGGCTCCTCGAGCGCCTTGCGGATGATCTCCACGCCGGTCGCCTCGTCGGCCTCGAGGCCCTTGGCGTCGACGGCCGACTGAGCGTTGAGGAGAGCAACGCCGCCACCGGGGACGATGCCCTCCTCGAGGGCGGCCCGGGTGGCCTGCAGCGCGTCCTCGACGCGGTGCTTCTTCTCCTTCATCTCGGTCTCCGTCGCGGCGCCGACCTTGACGACGGCAACCCCGCCGGCCAGCTTCGCCAGGCGCTCCTGGAGCTTCTCCCGGTCGAAGTCGGAGTCGGTGTTCTCGATCTCGGAGCGGATCTGGTTGATCCGTCCCTCGATCTGCGCCTTCTCGCCGGCACCGTCGATGATCGTCGTGTCGTCCTTGCCGACGACGACGCGGCGGGCCTTGCCGAGCTGGGTCAGCTGGGTGTTCTCCAGCTTCAGGCCCATCTCCTCGGTGATCACTTCGCCGCCGGTGAGGATCGCGATGTCCTCGAGCATCCGCTTGCGGCGGTCGCCGAAGCCGGGCGCCTTGACCGCGACGCCGGTGAAGGTGCCGCGCAGCTTGTTGACGACGAGCGTCGCCAGCGCCTCACCCTCGAGGTCCTCGGCCACGATCACGAGCGGCTTGCCGCCCTGCATCACCTGCTCCAGGATCGGCAGCAGCTCGCGCACGTTGCCGATCTTCTGGTTGGCGATGAGGATGTAGGGGTCCTCGAGCACCGCCTCCATGCGGTCCTGGTCGGTGACCATGTAGGGCGAGATGTAGCCCTTGTCGAACTGCATGCCCTCGGTGAACTCGAGCTCCATCCCGAAGGTCTGGCCCTCTTCGACGTTGACGACGCCGTCCTTGCCGACCTTCTCGATCGCGTCGGCGATGATGTCGCCGATCTCCTCGTCGGCCGCCGAGATCGAGGCGACCTTCGCGATCTGCTCCTTGCCGCCGACCTCCTTCGACTGCTTCTCGCGCAGGTTCTCAACGACCTGGTTGACCGCCGTCTCGATGCCCTTGCGGAGGGCGAGCGGGTTCGCGCCCGCGGCGACGTTCTTGAGGCCCGAGCGGACGATCGTCTGCGCGAGCAGCGTCGCCGTCGTGGTGCCGTCGCCGGCCACGTCGTTGGTCGCCGTGGCGACCTCGCGAACGAGCTGCGCGCCCTGGTTGTCGAAGACGTCCTCGATCTCGATCTCGCGGGCGATCGTGACGCCGTCGTTGGTGATCGTCGGCGCGCCGAACTTCTTGTCGAGCACGACGTAGCGGCCCTTCGGGCCGAGCGTGACCTTGACGGCGTCGGCGACGGCGTCGACGCCGTCCTGCAGCGCCGCGCGCGCATCCGCGCCGTACTTGAGCTCCTTGTGAGCCATATCTATCCGTTCCTCCTGATGCTTGGTTTCAGACTTCGGTGACGGAAGGCCCTACTCGACCTTCGCCAGGACGTCGGACTCGCGCAGGACCAGCAGGTCCTCGCCCTCGACCTTGACCTCGGTGCCGCCGTACTTGCTGTAGAGCACGGTGTCGCCCGCGGACGACGTCGAGCGCGACGCGCTCGCCCGTGTTCTCGTTGCGGGCGCCGTCGCCGACGGCGAGCACCTCGCCCTTCTGCGGCTTCTCCTTGGCGGTGTCGGGAAGGACGATGCCGCTGGCGGTCGTCTCCTCCTCGTCGAGCGCCCTGACGATCAGGCGGTCACCGAGGGGCTTGAGCTTCATTTCGTTCGTACCTCCGTGGGGTGGTTGGTGTGGAAGTCGTCGCGGCCACTGCCGGAGCGGTGTCCGAGAGCGTGCTTGGCACTCTTGGGTCGAGAGTGCCAGCGCGTCCGCGGGGCGCAATATAGCGCTCCGCAAACGCCGGTCAAGTGATCTCAGTGTGAACGGCGTAGATCCGCGCCCGCGCACGGACGCGTCCGTGCCGTGCTCGACCATGGCGGGACGAGATGGCGTGGCTGGGGAGAGCGCGAGAATGGCTGAGCGAGACCCTGTGGGTCGCGCCGGCGCTCGGGCTGGTGGTGGCGATGGGTCTCGCCGTGGGCACGCTCGCGATCGACGACGGGGTCGAGGTGGGAACGAGCCTGATCGTCGGCTTCGGGGGCGGCGCCGATTCGGCGCGGGCGATCCTGAGCACCATCGCAGCCTCGATGCTGACCTTCCTGGCGCTGGTCTTCACGCTCACCGTGGTCGCCCTGCAGCTGGCGAGCGACTTCTCGCCGCGACTGCTGCGGACCTTCCTCGTCGCCCGCTCGAGCAAGCTGGCGCTGGCGCTGTTCGTCGCCACCTTCACCTACGCGACGCTGGTCCTGCGCGAGGTCTCGCCCTCGAACGTCCCCGAGCTTTCGGTCACCGTCGCGACGACGCTCGCGATCGTCTCGGTGCTCGCGTTCGTCTACTACGTGAGCGCGATCGCGCAGTCGCTGCGCGTTGCCAACATCGTCGCCACGGCGGGCGCGACGATCCGGGGCGAGATCGGCGCCGCCTTCGGCGAGCCCGGGGAGGCAGGCGAGGAGGATGCGGAGCGCGAGCGCGGGTGGTCGGCGATCGAGGGCGACGAGCCGACCGCGGTGATCTGCTGGGGGCAGGATCCGGGCGTCGTCACCGCCGTCGACTTCGACGGCCTGCGGAAGCTGGCCACGCACCGCGGCGTGATCCTCGAGCTCCTCGTCGAGGCCGGCGACTTTTTGACCGGGGGTGCCTCCCTGGTCGCTGTCCACGGCAACGGCGCGGAAGTCACCGACGAGGAGGTGCGGCGCCTGTTCGCGATCGGGCCGGAGCGCACGAGCCACCAGGACGCGGCCTTCGGCCTGCGCCAGCTCGTCGACATCGCCGCCCGCGGTCTCTCGCCCGGAATCAACGACCCGACGACCGCCGTGCAGGCGCTGAGCCAGATCCACGATGCGCTGCTGCGGCTCGGCTCGCGCCGGCTCCATTCCGGTGTGCTGCGAGACGCGGACGGCGCCGTCCGCGTTCTCGCGCCCGTCCATTCATGGAGCGACTTCGTCCACCTCGGGCTCGACGAGATCCGGATCTATGGCGAGGGCTCCCTGCAGGTCAGCCGCCGGCTCAACGCACTGCTCGAGGACCTCAGCCGCCGGCTGCCACGGTGCCGCCTCGGGCCCATCGACGAGCAGCAGCGGCTGCTCGACGCGTCGATCGAAAGTGGCTTCGCGATGGCCGCGGACCGCAACCGGGCACGGGTCGGCGCCGGCGCCGAGAGCACGACCTGAGCCGGCGCCTCAGCAGGCGAGCAGGGGGACGCCGAGCCTCGCCGCGAGGCCACGCCCGCCCCCGCGCATGACCTAGTCGTGGTTCCAGCGGAAGATCGGTGCGGCGATCGGGGCGACGACGTTCATCCAGGCCTTCGTGGTGCGCACGTTCCACTCGTACAGGACGGCGGTGATCCCGTCCCGCTCGAACAGCCGCCAGCGTCCGACGCCCTCGAGCTCGCCGCTGGCCTCGCCCTGGAGCAGCGCCGGCCGCTCCACGCCTGTGACGGAGACCTCGAAACGGATCGGGTAGGGCATCGAAGCTGCGCCATTCGTACCGGCCCGTCGGCCGATCCCGTCGGCGTCGGGGTCGCCCGCGGTCGTCTCCGTCGCCTCGATCACGCCGGGCCACCACTCCGGCCAGCGCGCGGAGTCCCAGAGCAGCTCGAAGATCGGCTCGCGCGGGCTCTCGAGCAGCCAGGTCGTCAGGAATCGATACCGGCGCCGGCGCACGTCCCGACGCCGCCGCTCAGTTGCGCGACGGCGGCTCGCCGTTGCCGAACGAGCCGACCGGCCGCTCGACGATCTGCGAGAAGCGGATCACGGTGACGAGGTCGTCCTCGCTGAGCGTGCGGTCGTAGATCTTCTCGAGGAAGTCCACCGACTCCTCGATCCGCCGGAACTCGGGGTTGTCGTGCTCGATGTCGCGCGGGCTCAGGTCGCGGACCCGCTTGACCGAGACGTCGTCGATGACGGCGGCGAAGATCTTCTCCCGCGGGCCGTGCCGGCTGCCGACCGTGACCCAGACGACCTGGCCGCGCTCGTACTTGCGCGACTTGTCGCCGAGCCGGATCGTCGCCGTCTTGCGCCCACGCTTGAGCTGATCGGCGAAGACGGGCGAATAGAAGTTGAGGACGTAGAGAGCGCTGCCCATCGCGAGCCGCAGCGTAGCCTGATCCGCGTGCCGCTGCGGCTCCGGCGGGCTCAGCCCGAGCCGGTATCCGCATAGCCGGCGGCGCCGATCAGCGGTACGAAGCGGCAGCCGACGATCGACTCCTTGCGGAGACTGCCGTCCGCCTGGCGCGTCCAGCGCACGAGCTCCTCCGAGCGGCGGCCGGACGCGAGCGGCGCGACGAGGCGACCGCCCTGCCGAGCTGCGCGAGCAGCGCCTCGGGCTCCGACGGCATCGCTGCATGCACGGCGATCGCGTCGAACGGGGCCCTGTCCGGCAGGCCGACGCTCCCGTCTCCGCAGATCACCTCCACCCGTCCGCAGCCGGCGCGCTCGAGGTTGGAGCGACCGAGATCGGCGAGCTCCGCGATGCGCTCGATCGAGACGACATCGGCGCCGAGCGCCGCCAGCACGGCTGCCGAGTAGCCGCTGCCCGTGCCGATCTCAAGCACCGACTCCCCGCCTCGCAGAGCAAGGGCCTGGCTGATCGCGGCGACGATCCAGGGCTGCGAGATGGTCTGGCCCGCGCCGAGCGGCACGGCGTGGTCCCCGTACGCCTCCCCGGCCCGCTCCGGCGGCACGAAGGCCTCGCGCGGCACGGTCCGCATCGCGGCGAGCACGCGCTCGTCCTCGATCCCGCGGCCCGCGAGCTGCCGGGCGACCATCGCCTCCCGCTCCGCCCTCCGCTCCGCGCCGCTGCCTTCGCCCGTCATCGCTGCGCCGCCGATCGATCCCGCCGCTCAGAAGATGTAGGCCCGCAGGCGCTGCGTCTCGAGCACGGTCACCCGGCCGCGGCCGACGCGCACCACGCCCGCCCGTTCGAGCACCGCGAGGAAGCGGCTGACGCTCTCGCGCGAGGTTCCCGCAAGCTGCGCCAGATCGGCTTGGTTCATGCGGATCGTGACGCCCTCCCGCGCGCCCTGACCGTCGGCCCCGGCCTCGGCGACGAGCTGGGAGAGCACGCCGGCCACGCGGCTCGGGACGGTTTGGAACGACTGCCGCGCCACCCGCTCGTTCGTCTCGCGCACGCGACTCGTGAGCGCGACGACGAGCTTCGCCGTGATCTCAGGGTTGCGCTCGAGCAGCCCGCGCATGTCCCGGGCGGCGATCGCGAGCAGCTCGATGTCGGTGATCGCCTCGACGCTGGCGGAGCGGACCTCGCCGTCGAGCATCGCGAGCTCGCCGACGATCTCGCCGGGGCCGAGCGTCGCGAGCGCGATCGCACGGCCGTCGGAGTGCTCGCGCGTGACCCGCACCTCGCCCTCGCGGATGATGTAGCAGGCATCGCTCTCATCGCCCTCGTGGAAGACCCGCGCCCCCTTCGGGAACGATCGCGGCACCGCCACCTGGGCGATCCGCTCGAGCTCCTGGTCGGAGAGTCCGGAGAGCAGCGGGAGACGGCCCAGAAGCTCGATCGTCGTGTCCGTCTCCTCTCCCATCCGCGGCTGATTATCGCGGCTTGGGCCGTGGACCGTACGGTCCACCGCAACCATGCGCGCGGCCCGGCGTTGGACAGCGAGGGCCGGCATGGGACCATTGTCGGCCTAGGGGGCAACCGAGAAGTGCATACACGACCGTCAACCGCAACACCGCTTGCCGCCGCATCGAGCGCGCGTGGCGACGATGCGCCGGGTCGGGCCGCCGCCGATGCAATCGCCGGACTCGGCGGCGAGGCCGCGCTCGTGCTCGCCTTCAGCAGCGGGCTCGACCCCGTGGACGCCGCCGCCGGATTCGGCGAGGCGGCCGCGGGCGTACCGCTCGCGGGGATGACGGGCAACGGGCTGATCGCCTCCTCGGGGGCGATCCTTCACGGCGCCGTGGCGCTCGCCTTCGCGGCGGACACCCCGATCGGGATCGGCGTCGTTCGCGACGCCGGCCGTGACCTGCGCGCAGCGAGCCGGCAGGCGACCGCGGAGGCGCTGGCGGCACTCGGGACCGGCCCCGAGCCGACGGTCGTCCTGTTCCTCGACACGCGCTCGGGCGATCAGGCCGAGGCGGTCGGCGGCGCCTACTCCGCCGCCGGGTCGGCGGCGCCCCTCGTCGGAGGCGGCGCCGGCGGTCCGGAGCCCGCGCAGCTGCTCGGGAGCGAGGCGTACACGGACAGCGTGATCGCGATCGCGATCGGCGGCGAGCGGAGGCCTGGGATCGGCCAGGCACACGGCTGCCGCAGCCACGGTGCGACGGCGATCGCGACCAGGACGAGCGGCCGGACCCTCCTCGAGCTCGACGGCCGCCCGGCCGCCGAGGTCTACCTCGAGCGACACGGACTCGCCGGGGCCGAGCTCGGGGACGAGGAGTTCGAGGCCTTGGCGGTGACCCACCCGCTGGCCCAGCCCGAGCTCAACGGATCAACGCGGCTGCGCCACGTGCTCGGGCGGCGGCCGGAGGGGGCGCTGGAGCTGTCGACGCACATCCCCGAAAACGCTGCGGTCGACTTCACCCGGCAGGCCCCCGAGGACATCGTCGAGGCGGCGGGTCGCGCGGTTCGGAGCGCGACCGCACGGGCGGCCGGTCCGGCTCGTGCTGCGCTGGTCTTCGACTGCGCGGGCCGCAAGCGGGCCGCCGCCGACTCCCTCGGCCTCGAGGTCGAGGGGATCCGCGAGGGCTTCGGGGAGGAGCCGCCGCCCTACGCCGGCATCTTCAGCCACGGCGAGATCTTCAGGCTGAACGGCGCGAAGGGGGATCGCAACCATGCCATCGTGGTCGCAGCGTTCGCCTGAGTCGGTCGGCCCGCCCGGTGAGGAGCACGAGCTCGGCCCCGAGCCGGAGGAGGAGCTCCGGATCATGCGCCGCCAGGTCATCGAAGCGTTGCGCCGCGCCGAGATCACCTCGCTGCTCACCGGCGCCGAGAGCGAGGAGGAGCTGGGGAAGCTCCTACCCGAGGAGCTGTGCGAGGTCTACGACGCCGAGGTCGGGCTCGTTGGTGAGGTGAGCCCCGGAACGCCCGCCCGATGCATCGGGGCGACGGGCATCCCGCCGGATTCGGTCGGGCGCGTACTGGCCTCGAACGACCTCGCGCGGGCGGCGGGCGCGGAGCGGGCATCGGTCGCTCAGGGCCCCGACCTGCTCGGGATCGGTGCTTGCGCCTCGCTGCTCTGCTCGCATCCGACGGGGACCGGCAGGCGCGTGCTGATCGGCGCCGCACGGATGGTCGACCAACCCTTCGACGCACCCGAGGTGGCGCTGATCGAGGCGGTGGCGGTCAGCACGGCGCAGACGCTGGAGCGGGTCTGGGCGGCGCGCGAGCGGGAGGAGCTGATCGCGCGCCTGCGGGAGTCGTTCCTGGGTACCGCCGAGGCGCTGGCGAACGCGCTCGAGGCGAAGGACGACTACACCGCCAACCACGCCGGCGAGGTCGCCGACCTGGCGGTCTCCGTCGGGCGCGAGCTGGGTCTCGACCCCTCGGAGCTCGAGGACCTGCGCTACGGGGCGATCTTTCACGACATCGGCAAGATCGCGATCCCCGACTCGATCCTGAACAAGCCCGGGCCGCTGGATCCGGACGAGGTCGAGGTGATGCGCCGGCATCCGGAGATCGGCGCCCAGATCGTTGCCCCGATCCCCCACCTGTCCGAGCAGGTCAAAAGCATGGTCCTGCACGACCACGAGCGCTTCGATGGGGAGGGCTACCCTGCGGGCCTCGCGGGCGAGGCGATCCCGCTCGGGGCCCGGATCATCCTCGTCGTCGACAGCTTCCACGCGATGATCTCGGACCGGCCCTACAGGAAGGCGATGGCCCGGTCGGAGGCCGTGGCCGAGATCGAACGCCACAGCGGCTCCCAGTTCGACCCGCGCGTCGTCGCCGCCTTCCTCGCCGTGATCAGCTGAGGCCGAGGCGCGCGTCTCAGCGCTGGCAGCCCTCGCACCAGTAGGTGACGCGGTTGTCGTCGCCCTGGCCGTGGGCCCGGATCCGGCCCCCGCAGCGCGGGCAGGGGCGGCGCGCGAGCGAGCCGTAGATCCGCTTCGGGCGGCTGCCCCGCGTCAGGGCCGTCTCCATGATCCAGCGGCAGGCGGCCACCAGCTCACGAGGCTCGTCGCCCGCGAGCTCCCCGACCCGGCGCCAGGGACTGACCCGCGCCCGCCACAGGGCTTCGATCCGGATCACGTTGCCGACGCCCGCGAGCAGGCGCTGGTCGAGCAGCGCCGCGCCGACCCGCTCGGAGGGCTCCCAGCCCGCGAGCCGCTCCGCGGCCGCGGCCTCGTCGAAGCCGGGGGCGAGCGGGTCGGGGCCGAGCAGCGCCAGGGCGGGGTCGCTCCGGGCGCGCGCGACGCTCGTGAGGCGCAGCAGCTTGCCGCCGCTGAGTGAGGCCACGGCGGGGCCCGATGCGAGCAGCAGCCAGGGCTTCCCGCCCGGCGGGCGGCCGTCGGCGCTGACCCGCCAGCGCCCGTTCATGCCGAGGTGGTTGTGGAGGACGCGGTCGCGGTCGAGGTGCAGGAGCAGGTGCTTGCCGCGCGCCTCGCTGCGCAGCAGGGTTGCGCCGGCGAGCTCGGCGACGCGGCCGTGCAGGGGCGAGCGTGGATTCGGGGCCTCGGCGCGCTCGAGCGCGCGGCCGGCGAGCGCCGCGTCGATACGCCGTGCGATCCGATGGATCGTGTCGCCCTCGGGCATCGCAGGAGCTTAGGCACCGGGCGCTCGGGTCCCAGGAGCTCGCGCTCGGTAGCCTCGGCGCGCGGCTGCCCCTCGCCCGCACCCGCCCAGCATGAGCCTCACGAACGGATACGAGATCGAGCGCTGCCCCGACGGCGTCGCCACTGACAGCCCCGCGGCCGAGGAGCTACTCGGCTTCTGGACGCTGCACGGGGTGCTCGAGGGCGAGCGGGCGCTGGCGCGGCTCCCGCACGTGGTCTGCCTGCTTCGGGATGCCGAGGGGCGAATCGCGGCCTCCAGCGCGGCCGTCGAGGCCGACGTGGCGACGGTCGGCGGCCGGCGCTTCTGGCTCCTCCGCTGCTTCGCCCCCGATGCGGGGGCGCGCGCCTGCGTCGACGCGATCGCAGAGGCTGCCTACGGATTGCTCGCGGAGCGCCGCGCGGCCGGAAGCGGACCGCTCGGTGTGTGTCTCCCGGTCGCCGACCCGAGGCTGGTCGAGGAGCGGGACGAGGCCGTGTGGCCGGTGTCGAGGCTGCTGTTCGCGGGCTGGAGCCCCGCCGGTGAACAGCTCCGCCTCCGCTACTTCGACGGGGCGGTGATCCTCTGAACGAGTACGACCTCAAGCGCGAATACCGGATCGGGCCCCTGGCGGACTCCACCGCGTCGGAGGACGAAGTCGTCGCGATGTGGACGAGCGAGGCGGGGCTGGCGGCGGCCGAGGCGAGGCGGCGGCTGAGCGAGGTCGCGCGCGTCGCGACCGATCCCGACGGAACGCTGGCGGGAATCTCGACGGCCTACGTGCAGCACAACGCGCAGCTCGACGTGCCGATGTGGCACATCCGCGCCTTCGTCACCGGGGCCCACCGCGCCGGCAACCTCGCCTCGAACCTCCTGCTCGCAGTGCGGCTGCACGTGATCGACGAGTTCGAGTCCGGCCGCCGGCCGGACGTGCCGGGCGCCGTGGTCGAGGTCGAGAACATGCTCATCGAGCAGCGCTTCCCGCAGGCGATCTGGCCCTACAACGAGTTCGTCTTCATCGGCATCACACCGGGCGGAGCGCACCTGCGGGTCTTCTGGTTCGACGGCGCCCGGATCCCACCGCGGGGCGCCGCCGCTTGAGCGGGCGCGGCATCCGTTCGGCCGTTGCGACCGCGGTCGCGCTCGTCCTCGCCGTCGCAGCGCTCGGTGCCGGCCCCGACGCGACCGCAGCGGGCCGCCACGCGCACATCGGCTTCCACGTCGGCGCCCCCTCGGTCCACCCCCACCACGCCCTCTTCGCGGGCAAACGCAAGGCGACGCTCCGCTTCCGGATGCGCGCGCGACGCCCGGCGGATCTGCGGATCGTCGTGCGCGACGTCCGTCGCGACCGCATCGTCGGCGCCTGGCGGCTGCACCACGTCACACCCGGCAAGCGCGTCAAGCGCTCCTGGAACGCCGTCACGCGGCGCGGCAAGGCGGCGCCCGACGGACGCTACGAGTTCCGCGTCGGCGTTCGCGGGCGCAGCCTCCACTTCGCAGGCCGGTTCCGGCTGCACGGTCACGTCTTCCCGGTCGACGGCGCGCACGGCACCCGCGGCCCCGTGGGCGCCTTCGGCGCCCCCCGCACCGGCGGCCGCATGCACGAGGGATTCGACATCACCGCCGACTGCGGCACGCGGCTCGTCGTCGCGCGCGGCGGCAAGGTCGCCAGGGTCGGCTACGACCCGCGCCTGTACGGCAACTACGTGCTCATCAACGGGCGCAAGACCGGCGACTCGTACTTCTACGCACACATGGTCGCGCCGACGAAGCTGCACGAGGGCGAGCACGTGCGGACCGGCGAGAAGGTCGGCCGGGTCGGCCAGACCGGGAACGCGGCGGGGACCCCGTGTCACCTGCACTTCGAGCTGCACCGGCACGGCAGGCCGATCGATCCCGAGCCCTCGCTGCGCCGCTGGGACCGCTACAGCTGATCGCGGCCGCTCCCTGCGCCGTCTCGCCCTCCCGCAGCCCGGGGCTTGACGCCACGTGCCTGGCTTGCGGCGAACTCTTTGCGTATGCAAAGATGGAGATATCGCAACGGCCTCCGATCAGGAACGATCGGGCTCGCTCGTCCCGAGCCAGTTTTCGAGAGAGGTCCTGACCAAGGGACTCCTGCGCACGGCTGCGTTGATCGGGATCCTGATCGCGGTCGCGCTGCTCGCCCCCGGGCTCGGCGAGGTCCGCGATCGGCTCGAAGCCGCGAAGCCGGGCTGGCTCGTGCTCGCGATCGCCTTCGAGGCGCTCTCGTTCGGCTCCTACGTGCTCATGTTCGCGCCGGTCTTCTGCCGTGGGATGTCGATGCGCCGCTCCTGGCAGATCGCCGGCTCGGAGCTGGCGATGGGCTCGATCGTCCCCGCCAGCGGGCTCGGCGGGCTCGCGCTCGGCGCCTGGGTCCTGCACGAGGGCGGAATGAGCAACGAGCACATCGCGCACCGCTCCGTCGCCTTCTTTCTGATCAAGAGCAGCGTCAACTTCGTCGCGGTCGCCGTGGTCGGGCTCGTCGCCTTCGTCGGGGTGGGGCCCGCCCTCTCGCCGCTCTTGACGATCCTGCCTGCGGCGGTCGCGACGATCGTGATCGGCGCGGTGCTGTTGATCCCCCGGCTGGGCGCCGGCCGGGCGCCGAGCGACGGCGACTCGCGCCTGCGTCGCTTCGGGCTGCTGACCAGGAACGCGCTCGTCACGGGTACGGAGGAGGCAGGGGTGGTCCTGCGGCGCAAGGACCCGCGCGTGATCGCCGGTGCTCTGGGCTACTGGCTGTTCGACAACGCGGTCCTCTTCGCGACGTTCGCCGCGTTCGGCTTCGAGCCGGCGCTGATCGTCGTCCTGCTCGGCTATCTGATCGGCCAGATGGGCGGGCTGCTGCCGATTCCCGGCGGCGTCGGGGGCATCGACGGGGGGCTGATCGGGACCCTGATCGTCTACGGGGCGCCGGCCGCCGTCACGGCGGCCGCGGTCCTCGCCTACCGCGTGATCCTCTTCTGGCTGCCGCTGCTGCTCGGTGCGATCGCCTTCGCGCAGCTGCTGCGCAATATGCCGACCGAGGGTGAGCTCACCGTCGCCGACTGAGCGCCGGCCCTAGTGGACGCGTCCGTAAGTCCGGTCAGATGCCGGCGAGTGCCCGGGCACGGCTGAGGGTGCACGGTGGCCGCCCGCATGCCGGTTGGCATGTGGGCGGACGGCGGGTGCCCTCAGGCGGGTCCGGACGCCGCCGGGGCTGGCCGTATTTGCGGACGGGTCCGCTAGCCCGCCGCGACGAGCCGCTTCGGCTGCCGCGAGAAGCCGGCCTCGAGCAGGGTCTCCTCGAAGCCGGATCCGAGCACGGGCTCACCGTCGACCTTCTCGACGCCGAGCCGCGGGATCACGCCGTCGGAGGCGGCGCCGGCGAGCGCGACCAGCGCCGCCTCCAGCTCGCCGTCCTCGAAGCGCCGCAGCAGCAGGATGCCCTTGCCGCCCCGCTCGACGTACACCACCGGTTCGCCGTCGCGGAGCAGCACATAGGCGCCGGCGACCCGGCTCGGCCGGCGACCGCCGCGGCCGTCGCTCTCGTCCTCTCCCTCCCTCGGGGGCGGCTTCGGCCACGGCAGCTGCGCGCCGTAGGGCTGGGCCGGGTCGGTCGCGGCGAGAACGACGAAGACCCCGTCCTCGCGCGGCAGGGAACGCAGGCGCTCGACCGCGCCGGCGAGCGCGAACTGGGCGCCGCCGAGGCCCTCGACGAAGTAGCCGCGGCGCGCCGTGCCGAGGATCTCGAGGTTCGAGAGCTCTCCGTACAGGGTGGAGAAGCCCCCGGGCACGCCCTCCGAGAGCACGGTCTCGCGCGTCACGATCCCGTAGCGCTCCAGCATCAGCTCCGCCTGCGCCCGCATCCGCGGGCCCGCCGGCGGCGCGTCGCGCAGCAGCTCCGAGACGAGCGACCAGCGACCCTGGACGGCCTGGCCCGCGCTCGCCCGGCGGGAGGAAAAGCGGCGGGAGCGGCGGCTCTCGGAGCGGTCCGCCGCCTTCAGCCGCGGCGCCCGCAGCGGTGCGAAGGCGTCGTTGGTCACCTCGCCCGCCCAGGCCAGATCCCACAGAGCCGCGTGCAGCTCCTCCTGGCCGGCGTCGGCGATGAGGCCCGCCAGATCGAGCCAGAAGAGGGGCCGCTCGGCGAGCAGCTCGCGGATCCGCTCGTGCAGCTCACCCTCGGGTCGGTCGAGCTTCGCGTTCGCGGCAGGTGGGCCCGCGAGGCGCACGTCCTCGCGGAAGTACAGCGCGACGCGACCGGTGCGCCCGGTCGGACCGGCGCCGATCCAGACGATCTCGCCGCCGGTGGTGAGCGCGTCGAGCCAGGTCTGCGAGTAGGCGCCGAGGCGGCGAGGGAGCACGTCCCGCTCCCACACCTCCGGCGTCAGCGCGACGCCCTGCAGCGGCACGAGCGCTTCCCGCAGCCGGTCCGGACCGGCGCCCGCGGGCCGGTGCGCGTCGACGTTCTGCCACGAGGGCAAGAAGCGGGCGAGCTCGTGCACGTCGGCGGCCTCCACCTCCTTGCGCAGGACCGCGAGGCTGGCGCGGCGGACGCGGCGCAGCACGTCGGCATCGCACCATTCGCGTTCGCTGCCGCCGGGCAGAAGCTCGCCGCGGACCAGATCGCCGCCCCGCTCCATCTGCTTGAGGGCCGGCTCGACGTCGACCGCGTAGCGGCGCTGAGGGCGCGCGGTCGCGAACGGGCCGTGGGTGCGCGCGTAGCGGCGCATCAGCGCCACCATCGGCTCGGACACCTCCTCGAGGAAAGCCTCGGGCAGCCCGCTCGGCACGGGGACGCCGAGGGCGTCGCGGTAGAGGCCGCCGTCGCCGGCGGCGATCCAGCGCTCCTCGCCCGCGATCCGGACCCGGACCGCGCGCCGCTCGGACTCGAGCTTGCTCAGCATCGAGGCGGCGGAGTAACCCTCCTTGACGCGCTCCTCGGCCTCCTCGGCCGTCAGGTCGCCGAGCCGGCGCAGGATCTGCTCCAGGTGGTCGCGGTCGGCGGCGCGGGCGTCCTCGACGCGGTGCTGCAGCGAGTCCTCGAGCTCCTCCAGCGCCGCGGGGTCGATCAGCTCGCGCAGCTCCTCCTGGCCGAGCAGCTCGCGCAGCAGGTCGCGGTCGAGGGCAAGCGCGGCGGCGCGCCGCTCGGCGTTGGGCGTGTCGCCCTCGTACATGTAGGTCGCGACGTAATCGAAGAGCAGCGAGGAGGCGAAGGGGCTCGCGCTCTGCGTCTCGACCTCGACCAGCGTGATCCGCCGCGAGCGGACGTCGCGAAGGATCTCCGTGAGCGCCGGCAGGTCGAGGACGTCGCGCAGGACCTCGCGGTAGGTCTCGAGCGTGACCGGAAAGCGCGGGAAGTCCCGCGCGACCTCGAGCAGCGACTGGGCCTTGAGGCGCTGCTGCCACAGCGGCGTGCGCTTGCCCGGGTAGGCGCGCGGGATCAGCAATGAGCGCCCGGCAGCTTCGCGGAAGCGGGCCCCGAACAGCGCCGTGCCGCTGAGCTCGGAGACGATCAGATCCTCGACCTCGTCCGGCTCGAGCGTGACGAGATCCGGCGAGGGCGCCTCGTCCGCGTCGGGGAGGTGGATGACGATCCCGTCGTCGGACCAGATCGCGTCCGCCTCGAGCTCCATCTCGCCACGGATGCGGGCGCTCAGCGCCATCCCCCAGGCGGCGTGGACGCGACCGCCGAACGGGCTGAGGATGCACAGCCGCCAGTCGCCGATCTCGTCCCGGAAGCGCTCGATCACGATCGTCTCGTCGGAGGGCACGACGCGGGTCGCCGCCTGCTGCTCCCGCAGGTAGGCGACGAGGTTCTCCGCCGCGAGCTGGTCGAGGTCGTAGTCGCGGGCGAGGTCGGTGGGATCGGCCGCGACCGCCTCGCGTGAGAACTCGCCGATCGCGCGGCCGAGCTCGACCGTGCGGCCGACGCCGTCGCCGCGCCAGAACGGGACCGCGCCCGGCACCCCCGGAGCCGGCGTCACGATCACCCGGTCCCGTGTGATGTCGTCGATGCGCCAGGTCGAGGCCCCGAGCAGGAAGACCTGACCCGGTCGCGCCTCGTAGACCATCTCCTCGTCGAGCTCGCCCACCCGGCGCCCGTCGGGGAGATGTACGCCATAGAGGCCCCGGTCGGGGATCGTGCCGGCGTTGGTCACGGCGAGCTGGCGGGCCCCTTTGCGGCCGCGGATCGTGCCCGCGGTCCGATCCCAGACCAACCGCGGGCGCAGCTCCGAGAAGCGCTCGGACGGGTACCGGCCGTCGAGCATGTCGAGCACGTTCTCGAACTGCTCGCGGCCGAGCTCCTCGTAGGGCTCGGCCCCCTTGACGATCCGCTCGACCTCGTCCACGTCCCACTCGCGGTCGGCCACCATCGAGACGAGGTGCTGGGCGAGCACGTCGAGCGGGTTGCGCGGGATCACCGTCTCCTCGATCTCGCCCGCCCGCATCTTCTTCGCGACGACCGCGCACTCGAGCAGGTCGGAGCGGAACTTGGGGAAGATGCGGCCCACCGAGACGGCGCCGAGCTCGTGGCCGGCGCGGCCGACCCGCTGCATCCCGCGGGCGACCGACTTCGGCGACTCGACCTGGATCACGAGGTCGACGGCGCCCATGTCGATCCCGAGCTCGAGCGAGGAGGTCGCGACCAGGCACGGCAGCTGCCCGGACTTGAGCAGCTCCTCGACCTTGGTCCGCTCCTCGTGGGCGAGGGAACCGTGGTGCGCGCGGGCGATCTCCGGATAGCCCTCGGGCGGGGGCCCCTGGGCGGCGGGCCCTGTCGGGGGGTCTCCCACACCACCCGCCGCAGGAGCCGCGTCGCCGGCGATCGTCGCTGGGGCTTCTTGGTCGAGCCACTCCGCGTTGAGCTCGTTCAGGCGCTTCGCCAGGCGCTCGGCGCCGCGGCGGTTGTTGACGAAGATGATCGTGCTCGTGTGCTCCTTGACGAGCTCGAGCAGCTTCGGGTAGATCGCGGGCCAGATCGAGCGGTGGTTGGGCTCGCCCGACATATATGCCGGCATCTCCTCCGCTCCGCGTCCGGGGGTGCCGGACTGCTCGCGGGGCTCCGGCGGCGCCTCGGGCGCCGCACCTCCACGGGCTCCGCCCTGCGGCGGTGCTGCGCCGCCTCCAGGCCGGCTGACGGTCGAGCCGGGGTCGGCCATGTCCTCGACCGGGACGACGATCTCCAGATCGAGCTCCTTGCGCACGCCGGCGTCGACGATCTCGCATTCCTTGCCGGGACCGACGAGGAACTTCGCGATCCGCTCGAGCGGCTTCTGCGTCGCCGAAAGCCCGATCCGCTGCAGGGGCCCACCTCCGGGGAGATCCTCCGCTCCGCGTCCGGTCTCCCCGGCCCTCGATAGTTCGAGCTGCTCCTCGAACTCGGGGTAGCCCTCCGGATGCTGCACCAGGTGGTCGAGGCGCTCGATCGTCAGCGCCATGTGGGCGCCGCGCTTGCTCGCCGCGACGGCGTGGATCTCGTCCACGATCAGCGCCTCGACCCCCATCAGGATCTTGCGCGCCTGCGAGGTCATCATCAGATACAGCGACTCGGGCGTCGTGATCAGGATGTCGGGCGGATTGCGCAGCATCGCCTGCCGCTCCTTCTGCGGCGTGTCGCCGGTCCGCAGGCCGACGGCCACCTCTGCCCCGATGCCGGCGAGCGGCGCGCGCAGGTTGCGCTCGACGTCGTAGGAGAGCGCCTTCAGCGGCGAGACGTAGACGATCTTGACCTCGGTGCCCAAGCCCGGCACGTGCTCCGCTTGGGGTCCGCGCGGGCCGGGTTCGCCGTGAGCCCGGCGGGCGAGGGTGTCGATCCCCCACAGGAAGGCGGCCAGCGTCTTGCCGGAGCCCGTCGGCGCGCAGATCAGCGTGTTGGCGCCGCTCGCGATCTTCGGCCAGCCCGCGGCCTGAGCCGGCGTCGCGCCCTCGAAGGAGCGCTCGAACCACCCGCGAGTGCGCTCGCTGAAGCCCTCGAGCGGGCTCTCATCCGAGGATTTCGCACTACGTTTCGCGCTGGTGGCCAAGCCACCGATCTTACGCGGCCCGCGGCGGCACCGGCCGCGGATCCGGTTGCGCTCAGCCGGCGACCGGCTCGCAGTAGCGGAGGTCGACCCTGGCCTCCTCGTCGATCGCGTAGAAGGTCCGGCCGAGCCGGTCGACGGCGACGCCTTCGACCCGGCGCTCGCCCGGGAACTCGCGGACGAAGCTCGTCTCGAGGGAACCGCCGTCGCCTTCGGCCGGGATCTCGAAGCGGAAGTGCGCCGAGCGGGCCAGCCCTGCCTCCGGATGCGCGTCGACCAGGACGCTGCCCTTGCCGGTCGAGTCGAGGTTGCCGGTGAGGACGTCGATGCGATCGCCTTCCGCCGCAGCGGCCAGGCCTCGAATGCCGGCCGGCGCCCAGCGATTACCGATATCGGCGAGGACCCAGACCCGCCGGGGCTCGGGCAGGCCGCCTGAGAAGAGGCGCGCGATCCCGCCGACCTCGATGATCAGCGGATGGCCCTCGAGGGTCACCGGGTAGCGGAGCCCGATCAGGACAGCGCCGTTGCCGGCGGGCGCGACGCCCTCGATGTTGAGCGGCGCATCGCGTGGCTCGACGAGCCCATCCTCGTCGTCGCCGGCGAGCTCTGCCGCCGTGCGCTCGACCAGCGCCTCGCGGGCAGCGGCCGCGAGCGGCCACAGCTCCACTCCCGACTCGGCGAGGAAGTCGTTGAGCAGCCGGTGGAGCCGGAAGTCGGTGTGTGTGACCTCGAGCTCGACGGGCTCGGGGCCGAGCGCGTCCGCCTCCCGGAAGCGGGCGACGAACTGGCGCTCGCGCTCGAGCGGGCCCTCCTTCGAGCCGTAGTGCGAGCCGAAGATGTAGATCCACGGTCCGACCCTGACGCAGTCCTCGCCGTCCTCGGTCCCGGCGCCGGCGACCGTCGTCGGCAGCGGCGCGGCCTCCCAGCGGCCGTCCGGGGCGCGGCCGACGGCGACCGTCCCGTCGCCGACCGCGACCTCGTCGAGCACGACCCAGAAGCCTTGGGCCCAGCCGCGGCGGGTGAGCACGTCCTCGTCCTCGATCGGGCACAGGCCGGACGCCTCGTTGGGACCGATCTCGACATCGACCTCGCGCAGCGAGTCGGGGCGCGGCCGCCCGCCCGGGCCCTCGACCGGACCGACGGCGACGATCCCTCTGGCGATGAGTTGGTCGAGGTCGCCGGCTCCGAACTCGGCGCGGTTGCCCGTCCAGGGCGCGAACGCGGACGGCTCCACCCCCCAGGCCCGCAGGCGCCGGCGAATCCGCTCCTGCTCCGCCGGCGGCGCATCCTGCTTTGCCGCGAGCGCCTCCCTGACGCGCTCCGCCCGATCGTGCGTCAGGCGCCGCAGCGGCAGCGGGTCCTGCTCGGCACGCCAGCGGTCGAACAGCATCGCGATCCGCGCCGCGAATGCCTTCGGTGGCGCGGCGAACATCCGCTCGAGCAGGGGCAGCGCCTCCGCCTGAAGCTCGAGCCGCCGCTGGGCGATCGCCGTCTGCAGATCCTCCGCGTCGGGCTCGCGTTCGCGCGCCTCGGCGGCGAGGACCGCGAGGTCGTGATCGAGGCCGAGCAGGTCCGCGGCCTCGTCTGCGAGCTCCTCGAAAGCGCCGATCTCGCCCTTGGCGGCCGGCCGGAGCAGGCGCGAGAAGTACCACAGGACCTTGACCTGCTTGCGGAGCTCGTGCATGCGCTCGGGATCAGGCTCCGCGTAGGCGGCGGCGAACGCCTTGCGGCCCCGCTTGTAGCGGCGCTTCAGGGCCTTACCGAACAGCTTCGAGTCGGCGCGATCCAAGGGCCAGGCGTCGATGCGGCCGCGCGTCTCGCGCAGGGCGGCATCGAGCCGCTCGGCGGTCTCGGGCGGGATGTCGTAAGCGTGCTCCCGCTCGCGGTCGAGCTCCCGGGCGAGCTCGGACGGGGCAGGCCCGCCGAGCTCGCCGAGGGTCCGGGGCAGGACCTCGGCGTCCCGGGCCGCCGAGAGCGCGCGCCCCGCCGCGCGCAGGCAGTCGTTCTCGCCGCGGTACAGGTCCTGGCCGAGCTCGCGCCGCAGCAACTTGAGAACGGCGCGCGTCTTCTTCAGCCCCTTGCGGATCTCGTGAATGGCCGCCGCCGCGTCGTCGGTGTCGAGCCCGTCGAGGTGGGCGATCGCCGCGTCGATCTGCTCACGGGCGACCCGGCGGAAGCCGGCGACCGGGTTCTCCTCTGCCTCGAGCTTGTATCCCACGTCCCGCCTCTACCCGGGCGGGCCTCGGGCGACGCGGCCGGGCCCCCGCGCGCTCGCTCAGTAGGAGAACGGCAGCCGCTCGGCGATCTCGGCCAGCGTCGGCGCGCCCGTGTCGCGGTCGGAGAGCACCGGCTCGGCGATCGGCCACTCGATCGCCGACATCGGGGTCGTCCCAGGCGAGCTGCGACTCGGTCTCGGGGTCGTAGAGCGAGGTGACCTTGTAGGCGACGTCGGCGACGTCGCTGAGCACCTGGAAGCCGTGCCCGAAGCCGACCGGGACCCAGAGCTGGCGATGGGCTCGTCGTCGAGGACGTGCCCCTCCCACTGCCCGTAGGTCGGCGAGCCGCGGCGCAGGTCGACGGCGACGTCGAAGATCGCTCCCCGCACGGCGCGGACGAGCTTGCCCTGGCCCGGGTCGCGTCTGGAAGTGGATCCCGCGCAGGGTTCCCTGCTGCGTCGAGCGCGAGTGGTTTTCCTGCAGCGAACGGCCCCTCGATGCCGAGCTCCGCCCAGGCCGGCTGCGAGTAGGTCTCGAGCAGGAAGCCGCGGTGGTCGCCGTGGACGGCCGGCTCGACCGCGACGAGGCCGTCCAGCCGTGTCTCGATCCACCTGCGGCATCAGCCACCGAGCTTGTTCCCGTACTGGCGCTCGTAGTAGGCCCGGTACTCGCCCGAGCGGATCGGGCCCCACCACTCCTCGTTGTCCCGGTACCAGGCGACCGTGCGCTCGATGCCCTCGTCGAAGCCGACCGCCGCCTTCCAGCCCAGCCCCTCGGTGCGCTCGCGCCGAGAGCGAGTAGCGGCGGTCGTGGCCGAGCCGGTCGTGACGTAGCTGATCAGCTACTCGTCGCGGCCGCAGAGCTCGAGGATCCGCTTGACCACCTCGATGTTCGGCTTCTCCTCGGGGCCGCCGACGTTGTAGACCTGCCCGGCCTCGCCGCGCTGCGAGCACGACGTCGATCGCGGCGGCGAAGTCCTCGGCGAAGAGCCAGTTGCGGACCTGCATGCCGTCGCCGTAGACGGGGATCGGATCGCCGGCGAGCGCGTTGAGGACCGTCAGCGGGATCAGCTTCTCGGGGTGCTGGAAGGGCCCGAAGTTGTTCGAGGCGCGGGTGATCAGCGCGTCGGCGCCGTAGGTGTGGTGGAAGGCGCTGACGATCAGATCGCCGCCGGCCTTCGAGGCCGAGTAGGGCGAGGAGGGGTCCAGCGGCGAGGTCTCGGTGAAGGTGCCCTGCCTCGATCGAGCCGTAGACCTCGTCGGTGGAGATCTGCAGGTGGCGGATGCCGGCGTCGCGGGCCGCCTCGAGCAGCACGTAGGTGCCGAAGACGTCGGTCTGGATGAAGGCGCCGGGGTCGTCGATCGAGCGGTCGACGTGGGACTCGGCGGCGAAGTTGACGATCGCATCGCAGCCGGCGATCGCCGCCGGCGACGGCGCTCGCGGTCGGCGATGTCGGCCTCGACGAACGTGAGCCGCTCGGGATCGGCGGCCGGCGAGGTTCTCGCGGCGGCCCGCGTAGGTGAGCTTGTCGAGGACGACGATCTCGTCGCCGGGGTTCTCGGCGAGGTGGCGGCGGACGTAGGTGGAGCCGATGAACCCGGCGCCGCCGGTGACGAGCAGCTTCATCGGTCACCTCCAGTTCCCGGTCGGCCAGGTAGCGGCGCAGCGACTCCTGCCAGTGCGGCAGCTCGAAGGGCTCGGGCGCTCGCTGACGAGCACCGAGTATGCGGGGCGCGGCGCCTTGCGGGCCATCATCTCGGTCGTCGTCGACATCACCCGGGTCTCGTAGTTCGGCCTGGTCGAAGATCTCCTGACGCGAAGTCGAACCAGGTGCAGCTGCCGCTGCCGGCGATGTGGTGGATCCCGTAGCTCCTCGGTCTCGATCAGCTTCGCCATCGCCTCGGCGAGGTCGGCGCAGCTCGTCGGGCAGCCGCGCTGGTCGTTGACGACGAGCACCTCGTCGCTGGTCGGCGCCGATCTGCAGCATCGTCTCGACGAAGTTCTTGCCGGCCGAGCCCGTACAGCCACGAGGCGCGGACGATGAAGTGGCGTGGGTTGGCGACCGCGACCGAGGTCTCGCCGCCGAGCTTGCGTGCGCCCGTAGGCGCTGATCGGGTTCGGGATGTCGGACTCGACGTAGGGCGTCTGCTTGGTCCCGTCGAAGACGTAGTCGCTGGACGGGTAGAGGACGCTGGCGCCGACCCGCTCGGCGGCAGCGGCGAGCAGCGCCGCGCCCTCGTCGTTGACCCGCATCGCGCCGCGCTCGTCGTCCTCGGCGCCGTCGACGTCGGACCAGGCGGCGCAGTTGATCACGGCGTCGCGGCGCGAAGCCGCCGACCGCGTCGTCGATCGAGCGGGGGTCGGTGATGTCGAGGCCGCGCGCGGTCGAGGGCGCGCACCTCGTGGCCGCGCCGGCGGCAGGCGCCGATCGACCTCGCGGGCGAGCATCCCTCGCCGCGCCTGCGACCAGCACCCTCACGGCAGGGTCAGCTCCGAGTTGTCGCCGACCATCATCCGGATCGTCTTCGGCAGCCCGTCGCTGCGGGCGACGGTGACGTTGCGGCCGAGCAGGCTCGCCTCCATCCGCGAGGCGAGGTTGCGGACCTTGGCCCCGCGCAGCAGGATCGAGTGCTCGATCTCCGAGCCGATCACCTCGCAGTCGGGGCCGATCGCCGTGTAGGGGCCGATGTAGGCGTCGCTGATCGCGGGCGCCGGCGCCGATCACGGCCGGACCGCGGATCGTGGTGCGCTCGACGACCGCGCCCGCGCTCGACGACCACGCGGCCCTCGACCTCGCAGTCGATCAGCTCGCCCTCGGTGGCGGCTCGATGTCCTCGAGCACGAGGCGGTTGGCGGCGAGCATGTCGGCGAGCTGGCCGGTGTCCTTCCACCAGCCCTTGACCAGGTGCTGCTCGACCTTGGCGCCATCGTCGATCAGGCGCTGGATCGTGTCGGTGATCTCGAGCTCGCCGCGGGCCGAGGGCTCGATCGCCTTCGCGGCGGCGAAGACCGCGGGCGTGAACATGTAGACGCCGACCAGGGCCAGGTCGGAGGGCGGGTCCTTGGGCTTTTCGACGAGGCGGACGACGCGCTCGCCATCGAGCTCGGCGACGCCGTAGTGCTCGGGCTCGAGCACCCGGGTCAGCATGATCAGCGCCTCGGGCTCGTGCTCGCGGAAGGCGGCGACGAGCTCGGTGATCCCGTCGCGGAGCAGGTTGTCGCCCAGGTACATGACGAAGGGCGAGTCGCCGAGGAACTCCTCGGCGGTGAGCACCGCGTGGGCGAGGCCGAGCGGGGCCGCCTGGGGGATGTAGGTGACGTCGGCGCCGAGCGCCGAGCCGTCCCCGACGGCCTCGCGGATCTCATCGCCGGTCTCGGGCGCGATCACGATCCCGATCTCGGTGACGCCGGCCTCGACCAGCGCCTCGATCCCGTAGAAGAGCACGGGCTTGTTCGCGACCGGGACCAGCTGCTTGGCGGAGGTGTGGGTGATCGGCCGCAGCCGGGTTCCCGCGCCCCCGGAGAGGATCAGGCCCTTGAGGTTCTGCATTGGCGCGGGGAGGCTAGATGGATGGGGCACCGATCGGCGAGTCGGCTCGTCCGCGACAATGAACGGCGATGAGAGTCGTCTGACCGGAATCGGAGCCGCCGTCTTCGCCTACCTGGCGCTGATCCCGTTCATGCTGCTCGGCTCCACCTTCGACAACAGCCTGCTCGAGCCCCGGACTGCGAGACGGCCCTGCCCATCGAGGTGGTCCTGCTTCGCCCTCTACTCCGCGTGCCTGCTGGCGCTCGCCGGGACCGCCTTACTCTTCGCCGACCACGCGGTCCGCGGGCGCGGCCCGAGTCGCTCGACCGGGAGCCGTTCGCGCTGCGCGTCTGCGCTCGCCGTGGTCGGCATCACCCTCTTCACCCTATTCTGCCTCGTCTCGCCGATCGGCGGTGCGGTCGCGACCGTCGTCGGCATCCTGACCTGGAGACTCCTCGGGCGCCACAACCGCTCCGGCCCTCGCATGCCGGGAGGCGGCGACCCCCGCGCCGCCGAGCTGCGCCGCGCGCCGGCACCCGCCGGCGAACCCGAACCTGAACTAGCCGGGCCCCGGGGGCGTGGCGTATCTCTGCGCCGGGGGAAGTGTCGCCACCTGTGCATGCAGGAGGCGCACAAGTGACGACAGTTGCGGTCAAGAGGCGCTGTCTCGGCTGGAGGGTGGTCAGCGTGAAGAACGCGGCTCAGTAGGTGCCGCCGAGCTTGCGGTGATCCCAGGTGGCCGTGCGGACCGGCTTGAAGTGGATCGCGACCCGCTTCGGCGCCTGCGGCGCGCAAGCGCGTCCTCGGCCTCGCCCGGGAGCTCGTCGACGCCGTCCGCGTAGCGCACCGTCAGCTCCTTCGCGAACTCGAAGACCGGTCGGTGTCGCGGATCAGCTCGGCCTCGGCCTCGATCTGGATGCCGCGCAGCTCCTGGTACTCGTGCCCGGCCTCGATCAGCAGGGTCGCCCGCGGGTCGCGCTCGAGGTTCTTGACCTTCTGCGACTTCGCGTAGGTCCAGCACCAGATCTCGCCGTCGCGGACCACGAACCACATCGGCATCGAGTGCGGCCAGCCGCGCGGGCCGAGGCTGGAGACGATCACCACCCGCTCCTCGTCGAGCAGCTCCATCTGCTCGGATCGGGCGTCAGCTGTGATCTGGTCGCGGCGGCTCACGGAGCAGTCTATGGCATCCAGCTCTCGAGCCTACGGCTCGAGATCGTTGAGGCGCGTGCCCTCGCCGGCCAGCTTCTCGAGGTGCGCCTGCATCGCCAGCGCCGCGGCGGGCGCATCGGCTCGGGGACGTCGTCCCAGCCGGCCTCGAGCAGCGCCGCCCGCGAGCGCTTGCCCGCGTCGAGCGCCGCGAGCAGCTTCTGCTCGCGCTCGAGCCGGTGCTCGCGGTACTCGGCGATCTTGGCCGCGGGGTCGGTGATCCAGGGGCCGTGGCCGGGACAGAGCAGCTCGGCGCCGACCTCGGCGAGCGCGCTCGAGCGAGCGCATGTAGTCGGCGAGCGAGCCGCCGGCCGCCGCCGGCGGCACGATCGAGGAGCCCTCGCCGAGGATCAGGTCGCCGCAGAAGCAGACCGTCGCCGTAGGACGAAGACGACGTGGTCGCGGGCGTGGCCCGGCGTCGGAGGATCACGTGGAACGGGCCGGCCTGCGCACTCCTCGGCCGCGAAGCTGCCGCGCGACCGGCTCGACCTCGCGTCGGGCTCATCGCCTGCCGCGCAGCTGCGCGCCCTCGTCGACCGCGCCGCGAGCCGCCCCAGATCACCTCCGCGCCGAGCATCCCGACGCCCTCGTTGTGGTCGAGGTGGGAGTGGGTGAGCACGACCGCCGCCGATCCCGCCGCGCGTCTCGGCCGCGGCCCGGACCGCGTCGATGTGGCCCGGCGTCGGCGGGGCCCGGGTCGATCACCCAGGCGGGATCGCAGCCGACGACGTAGGTGTTGGTGCCCGCGAGCGTCATCGGCCCGGGGTTCGGAGCGACGATCCGGGCGATCTCCGGGATGCCCGGGAGCGGTCTCGACCGCCGCCTCGTCCGGCGGCGCTCACTCGCTGACCGCCGCGAGGACGGCCTCGCGCGCGTCGGCGGGCTCGAGCACGACCATGTCGCCGGCGCCCTTGAGCACCTCGCGGACCAGCCAGGAGGTGCCGGCGAACGGCATCTCGATGATCAGCGCGCCGTCGGCGAGCTCCTCGACGACCGTGCGCTCCTCGCGCACCCAGCGGGCGCGCTCGGGCGAGACCCAGACGCGGGCGATCCGCGCGTCGGTGACCTCGCCCTCGCTGAGCCAGTGCTGGGCGCCGAGCTGCGCCTCGACGTCCTCGGTCCGCTCGAAGGTCTCGCCGGTCGGCTCCGCCTCCTTGGTGCGGTCGAGCCGGAAGTGGCGGACGGCGTCGCGCTTGCGGTCGCGGCAGCCGACGTACCAGCCCTGCGGCCCGCGGGCGAGCCGGTAGGGCTCGATCTCGCGCGAGGTGAACTGGTCCTCGTTCTCCTTGTAGTAGTTGATCTTCAGCACCTGCCGGCCGTCGATCGCGTCGTTGACGGCGCTGCACGATCTCCGGCTCGTCGCGCTCGATCGTGATCTGCAGGCCCTCCTCGGAGGGATCGTGGCCGAGCGCGGCGACGATCTTGCGCGCGGGCGGTGTCGAGGCCGGCCTGCGGCAGGTGGTCGCCGAAGAAGTCGATCGCCGCGACGAGCGCCTTGGCCTCGAGCGGCAGCAGCCGCGCCGGGCGGGCGAAGCTGTCGCCGTAGGCCTCCGGGTCGACCTCGATCTCGTCGCCGACGATCTCGGCGTAGAGGACGTAGGTGCCGCCGCCGAAGTTGACGACGTTGAGCACGTCGATGTCGCCGCGCAGCTCCTTCTCGCTGATCCCGAGCTCGCGGCAGACGTCGGCGACGAGCAGGCGCCGTGTCGTTGCGGGCGGAGTCGATCATCATCCCGGCGAGGGTGACGAGGCGGGCGAAGCGCTCGGGCCGGATCACCGTCTCGGCCTTGCCGTTCGAGCGGCTGCGGCGCTCGGCCTCGGCGACCGCGGGGCGGGCGACCGGCTTCGCCGTCTCGAAGTCGCTCGGCGTGGCGGCTGCGCAGCAGCTCCGTGCGCTCGGCGAGCTCGTCGGCGAGCTCGGGCGGGTCGAGCACCGCGGCGTTCTGGCGCCAGCCGAGCAGCCAGGCGACGAGCTGCCGCGAGGAGGAGTAGTCGGTGCTCGAACACCGACCCCTTGCCGGGCGCGCCGTCGCCCTTCTCGGCCGGTCGCAGATCTCGCCGTAGTGCTCGTAGTCGCGCTCGATCAGCCAGTCGACCCGGTCGCTGAGGAAGATCTTTGCCGTGCCGGCCTTGGCGCCCATCTGCCAGTCGGCGCGGGAGGCGTAGTCGCGGCGGTCGAAGTCGTCGGGCGGGCGTGAAGTCGTGCTCGGCCTTGCGTCGCGTAGGAGACCTTGCCCTGGATCCGCGAGAGCCGGAAGACGCGGACCGCGTCGCGCTCGTGCGCGTAGCCGATCAAATAGAACTGGCCGGAGCGGAAGACGAGGTGGTAGGGATCGACCTTGCGGTCCGCCGTCGCGTCGCGCTCCATCGTGTAGTAGCTGAACTCGATCGTCTTGCGGCGCGAGATCGCCGTCTCGATCTTCGCCAGCCGCTGGCGAGAGCTCGCGGCCGCCGGCGGAGGCGGTCATCGCCATCTCGACCGGAGGCCGCTCGCCGTTGCCGTTGGCGAGCGGGCTCTTCCGCCCCCAGGAGACCTGCTGCAGCGCGAGGCGCAGCGGCTCGGCGTAGGCGAACTGCCCGTCGAGCAGGGTCAGCGCCGTGCCGAGCGCCGCGAGCTCGGAGTCGGTGAACTCGATCGCCGGCAGGTAGTAGTTCTCCGGGCGGCAGCGCGTACAGCTCGGACTCGAGGAAGCCCTCGCTCGGCCGGTCCACCTTGAGCGCGATCCCGAGGCTCTCGAGCTCGGCGCGGTCGGCGTAAAAACGGCGCGCGAACGCATCCTCGTTCATCGACGAGTAGCCCTCGACCTCCTGCTTGATCTCGAGCGCCGAGACCGGGCGGCGGTTCGCCATCAGAAAGGAGATCAGCGAGAGCTGGCGGATCAGCTTCTCGGTGTCCTTCGCCACGGGCCGGCAGGATAGATGGGCGCCGCATCCGCCCGATGCCGCCACGCACAGGAATTACGCAGTTTGCGCTCTCAGATACGCCTTCCGTGCGGACATCCGCCGTCGCAACCCGTTAGATTCGCGACTGTGTTTGCTGAGAACCTCGCGATGAGGTTGATCGGGCTCGTGACCACGGTCCTCGTCCTCGGTGCCGCCTACCTGTTCATCGTCAAGCCGATCCTGGACACGACGAACAACGCGTTCAACAGCGTCAACGACACCGTCAAAGGTGCCTTCCAGCAGAGCGGGCTGGACAACATCAATGTCAACCAGCTCGAGCACGGGAACTTCTCCTCGGTCCAGAAGCAGATCAAGCAAGCGAACGTGAGCAGCGCCGAGGGGCGCCGGGCCGAGAAGCTCCTGCGCTGCGTCCAGCGGGTCCAGCCGGACCCGACGAAGATGCAGGCCTGCGCCGAGAAGTACCAGTAGCGGCCCGCGCCGCCGCAACTCCCGGGTCACACTGCTGTTATCGGGTCGAGGAGCCCCGGCGGGGCCTTCGCTGAGATCTGGATCCGGGAGGACAGTTGTCGAGACAGGGGATGCTGCGGATCGCCGCCGGCGCGGCGGCGTGCATGCTGCTGCACGCGGCCCCCGCAGTTGCGCTCGACGAGGTCTACCACGGGTACGACTCCCGCTACGAGGACGAGTGGATCCAGGTCAACGGCAGCCCCGGCCGCCATGCCGAGAGCCACTTCCGGATCCGCACCACGGCTGACTCCGAGCACCTCTACGTCCACAGCAGCCGCGGCATCAAGCCGACCCAGAGCTGCGAGATGCTCGACAGGCAGACCGTGAAGTGCCCGCTCGGCAACTCCGATGTCGTCGTCGGGCTGCTCCACGGGGGCAACGACTCGATCGACGTCAGGGGCACGTCCATCGACACCGTTTTCAGCCTCGGCGGTGGCGCCGACACCTTTCAGGGAGGTGCGGAGAACGACTACATCACGGGCGGCAAGGGGCCGGACCTCCTGAGCGGGCGCGACGGGGACGACTGGCTGCGTGGCCACTCAGGGGCCGACCGGATCCGAGGCGGCCGCGGCATCGACCTGCTGAGCGGCGACCACGGCGCCGACCAGCTCGACGTCCGGGACGGGTTCCCCGACCGCCGCGCCCGCTGCGGCCCGGGGGACGACGTGGTCAGGCTCGACCACTTCGACGTCTTCGGCAGCGACTGCGAGCAACACAGCCGGGGCCCCGGGGGCACGCCGGGGTGAGGCGCGTTGCGCTTGCGGTCACCGGCGCTGCCGTCGCGCTCTGCGCCCTCGCCCCGGCGGCCGCCGCGACGCGCTACCACGACCGGATCGACCTGATCGGCCACTTCCTGTTCGTCGACGCCGGCTACCACGGCGGCAGCACGATCACCGTCACGACCGACCGCCGCGCGGCGATCATCTCGAGCGATCGCGCGCTCGACGCCAGCGGCTGCAAGCAGATCGGTCCGAGGAGCGGTCGCTGCGTGGATGTCCGGCACACCGAGCTCAACTTCGAAAGCGACGACGACACGCTGCTCGCATCCGACTCGCCCGTCCGCATGGTCGCCTACGGATACGGGGGCGACGACCGCCTCGAGGGCTCCGCCTTCAGCGACAAGCTGATCGGCTACGACGGGCGCGACGTGCTCGCCGGGGGCCGGGGCATGGACAGGCTCTCGGGCGGGGACGGCGGCGATCGGATCAGGGGTGGTGGTGGAAGCGACGACGTCTACGGCGGGACCGGCGCCGACCGGCTCGCATCCGGTCGCGGGCGGGACCGGATCTTCGCCAACGACGGAGAGCGAGACGAGCTGATCGACTGCGGCCCCGGAACGTCCGACTTCGCGCGCATCGACGAGGTCGACCCCCGCCCGCGACACTGCGAGAGCGTCGAGCGGGTCCCGACGCCGGACTCCGGCACCGCCCGGGCACGATGAGGCGGCCGCCGGCAGAGCCGCCGAGTCGACGGTCGGTATGGGTCCCGGTCGCCTCGGCAGCGTGCGCGTTGCTGCTCGCCACAGCCCCGGTCGCCCTCGCCAAGGGCGGCGGTCACCGGCACGGGCACGGGGCAGCCCCGGACGCCAGGCCCGAGCTCGGCATCGTCACCCAGACCGACACGATCAGCCGGGACGAGGTCCGGCGCATGCGCCGTGCGCACGTCGAGTCGGTGCGCTTCACCGTGCCCTGGGGGAGGGTCGATCCAAGCGGCGCTGATCCGGACTGGACGCTGGTCGATCAGCGGGTGCTCGCCGCCGCGCACGCGCGCGCGACGACGATGCTGACGGTCTTCGGCAGCCCCTCCCGCTACGGGAGCGCCATGCCGCCCACTGCCTCGGCAGCCGAGATGCGCGCGTGGCTTGCCTTCCTGCACGAGCTCGTCACCCGCTATGGCCCCGGCGGCACCTTCATGCAGGCGCACCCGGGCATCGCCCCGGTCAGGCGCTGGCAGATCTGGAACGAGCCCAACCTCAGCGCTTTCTGGGGCTACCTCGAGCCCTCCCCGTCCGCCTACGTGCGGCTGCTCGATCGCTCGGCGAGCGAGATCTACGCCCTCGACCCCGGCGCGAGTGTGATCAGCGCCGGCCTCTCCCCCGCCGCCCGCGATCCCCAGGCGGACCAGTTCCTGCGCGGGATGTACGCGACGTGGCAGGCGCTCGGCGAGCGCCCGAGCTACGACGAGCTCGCCCTCCACCCATACTCGAACTCCGTTCGCAAGACGAAGGCCCTCGTCAAGGCGAGCCTCGAGGTCGCGCGCAACGCCGGCCACCGACGCGTGCCGGTGGTCATCGGGGAGGTGGCGTGGGGGTCGGCCGGGCCCCGTGGCTACCCGCTCGCCGGGACACCGGCCTCCCAGGTCCACGATCTCGAGTCCGCCTACCGGATGTTCGAGCGCAAGGCCAAGGCCTGGCACCTTGCCTCCGTCTACTGGTACGCGCTGCGCGATCTCCCCCATGACGTCCATGCCTGCGGCTTCTGCGACTTCACCGGTCTGCTCGACGCGGCAGGAAGGCCGAAGCCCGCTTGGAAGGCCTTCCGCCGGGTGCTGAAGGGGGGTCGCAAGTGAAGGGAGGGGCGCTGGCCGCCGCGGCGGTCGCGGTCGCGGGCGGCCTCTGGCCCGGCGGCGCCACGGCTCGGCCCACCGGCCCCGCCGACCCCTTCTACGGCGTCGTCGTGCAGGAGGACTCGCTCAGGCCCGTCGACGTGCGCCGGCTGCGCAACGGGGCCGTGGGCACGGTCCGCTTCGTCATCTCATGGCCCAAGGTCGAGCGCCACGACGGCGAGTGGGACTTCGGCGCGGTCGACGCGGAGCTGCGCGCGATCCGGGCCGCCGGGGCGGAGCCGCTGCCGTTCCTCTACGGCACGCCGCGCTGGCTCGGCGAGGGCGCGCCGCCGATCGGCACGGCGCACGCGCGCAGCGAGTGGGCGCACTTCGTGCGCCGGGTCGTCGGACGCTATGGGCCCGGCGGACAGCTGGCGAGCAGCGACCCGGAGTTCGTCCCGATCGAGCGCTGGCAGGTCTGGAACGAGCCCAACCTGCCCGCCTTCTGGGGCGGGCGCGACCCCTCCGCCGACGAGTACGTCGAGCTGCTGCGGGTCTCGGCCCAGGCGATCCATACGGTCGATCCCGCTGCATCGGTGATCGCCGCCGGGCTCCCACCCGCGCCGAAGCGCGTTCCGGCTCCGGAGTTCATCAGCCAGCTCTACGCGCGCTACGCGGAGCTCGGGCGGGCGCCCGACTTCGACGAGATCGCGGTCCACCCATACGGCTCCGGCGCCGCCGCCAGCGTCGCCAACTTCGACGCCTTCGTCGCCGCCGTGCGCGCCGCGCTCGCTCCCGGCGCGCCGCTGCCGCCGATCCTCGTCGGCGAGATCGGCTGGGGGTCGCGCGGGCGGCCGCACCAGTTCCTGACCGGGACCCGCCGCACGCAGGAGCACCGGCTCAACCGCGCCTACAAGATGTACGCGGCGCGGCGCGAGGTCGACAACATCAGCAGCGTCCTGTGGTTCGCCTGGCGCGACGTCCCCGAGGGCACCGGCTGCGAGTTCTGCCCGGACGTGGGACTCTTCAACGTCCGCGACAGGGCGAAGCCGGCGTGGAAGCGCTTCCGGACGATGCCGCGCGGCTGACGGCCGTCCCCGCCGGGCGGGAACCGGCTACGCGGCCCGCGTGTCGCGCTCGTGGAAGTAGGCGCCGCCGCCGATACCGCGGTCGAAGCGGGACCAGGCCTCGCCGTCGGCGAGCGAGCGCTCGACGCGATCGAAGCTGCCGAGCTTGCCGCCGAGGTTGTCCATCATGTGGACGAGCGTCGCCTCGCGGGTCGCGGGGACGACCGGGGAACCGTGCTCGAGCGAGCCGTGGTGGCTGAGGATGATGTGCAGCACGGCCTGGGCCAGCTTCGGGTCGAAGCCCTCGATCCGCTCGATCTCGCGGCGCACGCGGTAGTAGCCGAGGGGGATCTCGCCCTGCAGGCGGCCGAGGTCGGTCAGGTCGATCGCGAGCGGGTCGTCGTTGTAGGCCTCGAGCTTGCCGATGTCGTGCAGCAGCGCGCCGGTCACGGCGACATCGCGATCGATGCCGCCGAAATAGGAGGCCGCGGCGCTGACGCTCTGGGCGACGCTGAGCGCGTGCTCGAGCAACCCGTGCCGGTAGGCCTGATGGAAGTGCTTGGCGGCGGGCGCGTCGCGGAAGCGCTCCCAGGCGGTGGTGCCGGGCGCGAGGAAGCGGTCGAGCAGGTCGCGCAGCTCCGGCGTCTGGATCGTGTCGAGCAGCGCCCGCAGATCGCCCTCGAGGCGCTCGAGCGGGATCGGCGAGCACTCCAGCAGCGCCGCGTGGTCGTACTCGCCGTCGGCCGCCGGTCGGGCCGCCTCGACGATCAGCGCGTCGCCCCACTGCGCGCTCGACTCGAAGCGCGCGCGAACGGAGACGATCGTGCCCGGCACGCAGGCGTCGAACAGCGCCTGCACTTCGTCGAAGGCCTTGCCGGCGAGCGTCTTGGTGCGGTCGCTGAGCTTCAGCGAGAGCCATTCGCCACCGCGCTTGGTCGGCCGGCGGCTGCGCTCGCGGACGACGTAACAGCCGGATACGCGGTCGCCGTCGGCGAGCGATGCGAGCTCGACGTGGGCGGGGGCGGCCTGCTCCGGTCGGCCCCCGGGCGCCTCGCCGAGGTCCAGATCTCCGAGTGTCGGCTGCCGTTCCATGAGGTGATTGAACTTAGAACGCGGGGCGGCGGATCCGCTCGGGGCGCAGCGCTGCTCAGGCGTCGAGGACCTCGGTGGCGGAGGCGAGCAGGATCGGTTTGATCGCCTCCCAATGGCGCTCCGCGCCGTCGCGGCCGGTGACCGGGATCGCGAAGACCAGGCCGCGGATCAGGGATACGGCGGTGTCCATCAGGGCCGGGAAGCGATCGTCGGCGGCGAGCTCCGGGAACAGCGCCGACGCCGTCGTCATCAGGATCTCCGTCAGCCGTTCCTCGGTCGCCCGGAGGGTCGCCGCGAGCTCGGGCTCGGTCCAGGCCGCGACCCACAGCTGCGCAGCCGCCAGGGCCTCGGGCGAGGTGAACCGGCGCCAGGCCTGGTCGAGCACGGCCTCACGGCGATCGGGCATCCGCAGCGCGGCGAAGTCAATCTCGTCGAGGGCCCGGTCGGCGAGGTCGACCGCGAGCTGGGTGATCGTCTCCGAGATCAGCTCCTCCCGGACCGGGAAGTGGTGCATCAGCGTGCTCTGGGCGACCCCCGCCCGCTCCGCGACCCGGCGCGTCGTCAGCGCCGCATAGCCCTCCTCGACCAGCACGGCGGCGGAGGCGTCGATCAGCGCCACCCGCGTCGCGGCGCGCTGCTCGGCCCGGGTCGGCCGGCGGCCCCGGGTCTCCCCCTCGCGCTCCTGCAGCATCGTCTCCGCTGGTTCGTCGATCATCCGATCGATGAGATGGTATCGTCGCGTTCGCCGATCACGTGATCGGCGAAGCCAGATGGACCCGAGAGGACGGCGGCGAGCGAGATGGCCCGGAGCGAGATCAGCGGTTCGCGACTGCGTCGAGGCGCGCAGCTCACCGGCACCGCCGCCGGCTTCGCGGCCCGCAGCGGCGCCGCCAAGGCGCTCGGCGGCTCCGGCCGCTCCGACGCTCGCCGCGCGGCGGCGGCTCGCCAGCAGCTGAAGGCTGCGGAGGGAATGGCGAACCTGTTTCGCGGCATGCGCGGCGCCGCGATGAAGGTCGGCCAGACGCTTTCGGCCGTCGACCTCGGTCTCGTCCCCGAGGAGGTCCGCCCCGCCTTCCAGGAGATCCTCGCCTCGCTGCAGCAGGACGCCGAGCCCGTCTCCTTCGACGCCGTCCGCAAGGTCGTCGAGGAGGATCTGGGCACGAAGCTCGGGAGCGAGTTCAGCGACTTCGAGCGGGAGCCGATCGCGGCCGCCTCGATCGGCCAGGTGCACAGGGCGGAGCTCAGCGACGGCCGCACGGTCGCGGTCAAGGTCCAGTACCCGGGGATCGCCGAGGCGATCCACGCCGACATGCGCAACCTGCGGCTGGCGCTGAAGATGCTGAACGTGATCGCACCCGGGATCGACACCGGCGCGATCGCGGGCGAGATCCGCGAGCGGATCGGCGACGAGCTCGACTACGAGCTCGAGGCCCAGAACCACCGGGCGATGGCGCGCGCGTACCGCGATCACCCCTTCGTCGTCGTCCCCGACGTCGTCACCCGCCTCTGCGGCGAGCGCGTGCTCGTCAGCGAGTTCGTCGAGGGGGAGCGCTTCGCCGCCGCCCGCGAGCTGCCCGCGGCCGAGCGCAACCGGATCGGCGAGGTGCTCGTCCGCTTCTACCTCAACGGCCCGCTCCGCCATCGCCTCCTCAACGGCGACCCGCACCCGGGCAACAGCCTGCTGCTCGGCGACGGCCGCGTCGCCTTCATCGACTTCGGCTTCTTCAAACGGCTCGGCGACGCCGACGTCGACCAGTTGCTGCGCAGCAACCGGGCCCTGTGGGAGCGGAACCCCGACGAGCTGCTCGCGGTCGTCAGCGAGCTCGGCTCGCTGCCCCCCGACCCGGCCCTCGCCGAGCCCTTCTTCGAGCACTACGACGCGATCTTCGGCTGGCTCATGACCTCCGAGCCGCTCGTGGTGGACGCGGGGATCACGGCGAAGATGATGGGCCGCTACACCGACCTGCGCGGGAGCGAGGGCTTCGACGACCTCGAGCTGCCGGCCGAGCACTTCGTCCTCATGCGGGCCACGTTCCTGCTGATCGGGCTGCTCGGGGCGCTGCGGGCCGAGAACCCGTGGCTCGACGTCGCCCGCGAGTGGCTGCTCGAGGAGGAGCCGGCGACCGAGCTCGGCCGCGCCGAGCAGGAGTTCTTCGCCGACACGTTCGACTACCCGCGACGGCAACCGGCCTGAGGAGGGCCCGGAGGAGGCGAGGATGAGCCAGAGCGCGACACCGACCGCGACCCAGGCTCCCCCACGCCGCCCCGATCACCGCAACGCGGGCACCCGGCGGCGGACGCCGCGGATGAGCGGCTCGGCGATCGCCCGGCAGACGTTGCGCGGCGGCCTCGCTCCCGACAGCCTGCTGATGCGGGGCCGCTCGGACAGCGACATCGTCCGCGCCTCGATCGGCCTGCGAACGGGCTTCGTCCTGCACCACCCCGACTACGTCGACCACGTCCTGCACGCCGGCACCGCCAAGTACCACAAGTCGATCGAGTACGAGATGCTCCGGGCGGTCCTCGGGCTGAGCCTGTTCACCGACGAGGACGAGTCCTGGCGGCGGCATCGGATGATGCTGAACCCGGTCTTCGGCAAGCGCCACGTGCGGGCGATGTACGGGCTGATGAGCGACCCGGTGCGGCGCTTCGCCCGCCGTCTCGACAACGCCGCCGACGCCGCGGAGATCGAGATGACCTACGCGATGACCGAGCTCACCCTCGAGGTGGTCGGCTCGGCCCTCTTCGGCCGCGGGCTCGGCGACTTCGCCCGGCGGATGGCGCCGAACGTGACCGAAGGCCTGCGCGCCGCCGAGCGCGCCGCGCGCGTGCTGCTGGTCACCGCGCCGCCGCCGTGGGTCCCGCGCGGGCTCGTCTGGACGATCAACCGCCTCCCCTACGCCCCATGGCCGCTCGGCCGCGTGCAGCAGGTGATGCGGACGATGGACGAGTCGGTCTGGGAGGTGATCCGGGACCGGCAGCGGAACCCGCGGCCGGAGGCCGACGATCTGCTCGGGCTGCTGCTCGAGGCGCGCGACGAGGGGGGCGAGCCGCTGCCGCTGAAGCGCGTCCGCGACGAGGCGCTGACGATCATGCTCGCCGGCCACGAGACGACCGCCAACGCCCTCTCGTGGTTCTGGTACCTCATGGCGCTGAACGGGCCGCAGCGGGAGCGCATGCTGGCCGAGGTCGACGAGGTGTGCGGCGGCCTGCGGGCCGACGAGCCCGTCGGCTTCGAGCAGGTGGCGGAGCTGCGCTTGACGACGGCCTGCCTGATGGAGGCGATGCGGGTCTTCCCGCCCGCCTGGGTGATCCCGCGGGCGGTCGTCGAGGACGACGAGATCGACGGCTGCCGGATTCCCGCCGGCTCCTCGGTCGTGATCCCGATCAACTCGATCCACCACGACGAGCGCTTCTGGCCCGACCCCGAGAGCTTCGAGCCGGAGCGCTTCCTCCCCGGCGCCCCGAAGCACCATCGCTCGGCGTACCTGCCCTTCGGCGGCGGGAGGCGGATCTGCATCGGCCAGAGCTTTGCGCTGACCGAGATGGCGATGATCGCCGCGGAGATGAGCCGCGGCCACGTCTACGACCTCGTGCCTGGCCACCCGGTCGAGCCCGAGGCGACCCTGACCCTGCGGCCGCGCAACGGCCTGCGGATGATCGCGCGCCGGCGCCGGCCGGGCGGCTGAAACACGACGAGCGGAGAGGGAGCGGGATGGGAATCGAGATCGACGACGCGGCGGTGGTCATCACCGGAGCCGGGAGCGGCATCGGCCGAGCGGCCGCGCTGGAGTTCGCCGCGCTCGGCGCGCGGGTGATGGCCGTCGACATCGACGCCGCGGCGGCGGAGCGGACGGCCACCGAGTGCGCCGAGCGAGGGGTTGAGGGCGGTGCCTACGCCTGCGACGTCGCCGATTTCGCGGCCGTCGAGAGGCTCGCCGCCGAGGTCGAGGCCGAGCACGGGCCGGTGTCGGCGCTGGTCAACAACGCCGGCGTCGGCGTCGCCGGGCCCTGGCTCGACTCGACGATCGAGGACTGGCAGTGGCTGCGCTCGATCAACATCGACGGGGTGGCGCACGGGTGCTACGCCTTCGGGCCCGCGATGGTGGAGCGGGGCGAGGGGCAGGTCGTGAACATCGCCTCCGCCGCCGCGTATCTGCCCCAGCGCTACATGGCCGCCTACTGCGCCTCGAAGGCGGCGGTCGTCTCGCTCTCGCAGTGCCTGCGCGCCGACTGGCGCGAGCACGGCGTCGGCGTCTCGGTCATCTGCCCGGGCGTCATCGCGACGCCGATCGCCCGCAACTCCCGCTACCGCGGGACGATGCAGGCGCGTGCCCGGCGGGCGCAGTGGGGGCTGAGCAAGGGCCACTCGCCGGAGCTCGTGGGCCGCGCGATCGTGGACTGCGTGCGCCGCAACCGCGACGTCGTCCCGGTCGGCTTCGAGTCGACCCTGGCCTACAAGCTGCTCCGCGGCGCGCCGCAGCCGATCCAGGGGCTCCTCGCGCGGGTGCGGATCTGATCGAGGACGAGGAGAGGAGGCACGAGATGACGACGGCGACGGAGGAGAGGGCCCCCGAGGCCGCGACCGGCTCGGGCGGGGCCGAGCACCACCGGGTCGTCGTGATCGGCGCCGGAATGGCCGGCATCGCGCTCGGCGTGCGCCTGCGCGAGCTCGGGATCGACGACTTCGTCCTCTGCGAGCGCAACGAGGCGATCGGCGGGACCTGGTACGAGCACACCTACCCGGGCTGCGGCTGCGACATCCCGACCCACCTCTACTCGTTCTCGTTCGCGCGCAACCCCGAGTGGACGCGCCTGTTCCCGCGCCAGGGGGAGATCCTCGACTACGTGCAGCGGATCGCGCACGAGCGCGGGATCACCGAGCGCGTCCGCTTCGGCTGCACCGTGGAGGGCGCCGACTGGGACGAGGCGCGCTCGCTCTGGCACCTGCACACGAGCGGCGGCGAGCTCACCTGCGACGTGCTCGTGAGCGCGATCGGCGCCTTCAGCGAGCCGGCCGACCCGGACCTTCCCGGCCTCGAGGACTTCGCCGGCCACCGCTTCCACTCCGCTCGCTGGGATCACGAGCACGACCTCGCCGGCGAGCGCGTCGCGGTGATCGGGACCGGCCCGGCGGCCGCGCAGTTCGTGCCGCGGATCCAGCCGGAGGTGGCGGAGCTCGTGGTCTTCCAGCGCACGCCGCCGTGGATCCTCCCCCACCCCGACCGGCCCGTCCCCGGCCTCGAGCGGCTCGCCTACCGGCTGCTGCCGCCGCTGCAGGACCTGCAGCGCAACGCCATGTTCTGGGGGATGGAGCTGCTCGGGATCGGCCTGCGCGGGCGCTTCGGTCTGATCAGCCCGATCGAGGCCCTCGGGCGCCGGCACCTGCGCAGCCAGGTCTCCGATCCGGAGCTGCGGGCGAAGCTCGAGCCCGACTACCGCTTCGGCTGCAAGCGGCCGATCATGTCGAACACCTGGTATCCGGCGATCGCGGCCGAGAACGCCACCCTCGTCGCCGACGCGCCCGCCCGCGTCGAGAGCAGCGAGATCGTCGCCCCTGACGGCTCCCGCTACGAGGTCGACACGATCATCTCGGCGAGCGGCTACCGCTTCACGAGCCCCGAGGCACTGGAGACCGTGCGCGGCGTCGGCGGGCGGACGATGTCGCAACTCTGGGAGGGCTCGCCGCGCGCGTATCTGGGAACGACCCTGCCGGGCTTCCCGAACTACTTCGTGCTGCTCGGTCCAAACACGGTCGCGGTCAACTCCGCCGTGTTCTCGATCGAGGCGCAGATCGAGTACGTGACCGACGCCCTGAAGACGATGGAGCGCAAGCGGTTGCGGCGCCTGGAGCTGCGCGACGGGATCCTCGAGGACTTCGTCGACGAGATGGACGAAAGCAGCGAGGGCACGGTGTGGACTGCGGGCGGCTGCAACGCCTACTACACCGACGACGAGGGCCGCAACTTCGCGATCTACCCAGGCTTCGCCGCGGGCTTCAAGCACCGCACGCGGCGCTTCGACGCCGACCGCTACGAGCTCGAGCCGGCCTGAGGCTGCGCCGGTAGGGTGGGGCGCATGGCGGCGGCTCGCCCCTACCGGCAGATGCGACCCTCGGCGCTCCGGGGCTGGGCGCGATCGCTGCGCCACCAGGCGGCGCCGAGCGCGACGCCGGCGACGCGGGTCGCGCTCGAGCGCGCGGTCGGGCTGCGCAGCAAGCGGCTCGCCGTGGCGGCGCTGTCGCGGACCCGGCAGCGGATCAGAGCCTCGCGGCCGAAGATGCGCTCGCTCGTCGCGCTGCCCGGTGGCCGGTTCGAGTGGCGGTCGATCCCCGAGCCGCCGGCGCCACCGCCGCTCGGCGCGACGGTGCGCCCGCTGGCGATCGCGACCTGCGACATGGACCGTCCGATCGGGCTGGGCGCGACGCCCTTCCCGATGCCACTCTGCTTCGGCCACGAGTGCGTGGCCGAGGTGCTGCGGGTGGGCTCGGAGGTGCGGAGCGTGCAGCCCGGCGACCGCGTCGTCGTCCCCTTCCAGATCAGCTGCGGCGAGTGCGGCATGTGCAGGGCCGGCCACACCTCCAACTGCCTGCGGGTGCCGCCGATCTCGATGTACGGGTTCGGCCTCGCCGGCGGGCACTGGGGCGGGGCGATCGCCGAACAGGTGGCGGTGCCCTTCGCCGACGGGATGCTCGTGCCGCTGCCGGCCGGGGTCGAGCCGGCCGCCGCCGCCTCGGTCGCCGACAACGTCGCCGACGCCTGGCGCCACATCGGTCCCTACCTGCCGACGCTGCGAGCCGAGGGGCGGGGCGAGCGCGTGCTCGTGCTCGGGGCCGTCTCCAAGCGCTCCCTGTTCACGGCGAGCGTGCCGATGTACGCGGGGCTCATCGCTTGGTCGCTCGGCGCCCGCCACGTCGTCTTCGCCGACGCGCGGCCCGGGGTCCGTGCCGAGGCGGCCGCGCTCGGCCTCGACGTCGTGAAACCGGCCGAGGCTCAGAAGATGGATCCCTTCCCGCTGGTCGCCGACATCAGCGCGGACCCCGGGGGCACGCGCCTGGCCGTGGAGTGCGTCGCGCCCGATGGCATCTGCTCGAGCGCGGGGGGCCTGCACGCGAACGTGAAGCTTCCGCTCTCGGCGATGTTCGGCCGCAACGTGACGCTCCGCGTCTCCCGCTCCGATGCCCGTGCCGTGATTCCCGCGGTTCTCGATCTCGTCTCCGAGGGCCGGCTGCGGCCGGAGCTCGTGACGACGCTACGGGCGCCGATGGACGAGGCCGAGTCGGCGCTCGGCGAGCACATGCGCGGCGGCAGCACGAAGACGATCCTCACGGCCGCCTCGGCCTGAGGCCGGCGCGGCACCCGGGCTCAGACCTGCGCGAGCCAGGAGCACTCGCCGCCGAGCCTAGGTCCTGCGTGTTCCCGCAGGGCTTCGGCGTCGGCCGTCGAAACTGCAAGCGGGCTACTTACGGCGCCCGACCTCCCATGACCGCCTACGAACCGAGCGAGTGGAGCGACCTGTTCGTCGCCGTGGCGGGCGCCTCCGCCGCGCTCGCCGGCTTGGTCTTCGTCGCAATCTCGATCAACATCGAGCGGATCCTCGCGTTCGAGGGGCTGCCCGAGCGCGGCGCCGAGACGGTGATTCAGCTCGTCGGGGTGCTCGTGGTCGCGATCGTCGGCCTCGTCCCAGGCCAGGGGCACCTCGCGCTGGGCTTGGAGCTCGTCGTCGTCGCGGGCGCGCTGGGGGCGAGCCTGTCGGCGCTCCCGAGCGGCGGCGGGCAGCAGGGAGAGCCCGCCTGGCACCGTCCCGCGCGCGTCTTGCTGCGCTCCTTTGGCCCCTTGCTGATGCTGGCCGGGGCGATCAGCGTCGCCGCTGCTGCCGGCGGCGGCCTCTACTGGATCGTCGCCGGGATCCTCGTCGCCACGCTGGGCGCGGTCAGCAACGCCTGGGTGCTGCTCGTCGAGATCCTGCGTTGAGCCGGCGCCGGGCCGTTGCCTGGGCGCCGGAAGCGCGAATCGATGGACTAGCCTTCACGCCCCGCCGCTCCGCGGCGATCAGGCGAGGTAGCTCAGTTGGTAGAGCACACGACTGAAAATCGTGGTGTCGCCGGTTCGATTCCGGCCCTCGCCATCTCAAATCACCCGAAAATCCACGGACCCTGCGGAAAGCAACGGGACCCGGTCGGACCGAGGGGTGCTACGTCGCCGGTATCAAGTCCAGCGCCGCCCGATGGCGGGGCCGAACGACCGTGAAGTGGCGCCGGTCGAGCGTGACAACGACGCCAGCGTCAACGCGCTCGGCGAGCGCGATCACGGATGCGTCCGTGCCGCCGAGCGGAAGATCCGCGTACTGGTCGACCAGCTCGGCGATCCGCTCCCAATCGCCCGACGTCGGCGGCTCGACCTCGATCTGGCTCAGCCCGCGCAGGAAACGTGCCTCGGGCTTGGCTCCGAGCCGGCTGCCGACGAGGTAAGTCGCTTCCGCTACGACCAGGATCGGGACTACCAGCTCGAGCTCGGACCGCTGCAATGCCTCGACCGAGGCGGCGTGGTCGTCGTCATCGAGGTCGGTGGCCGCATAGAGCGGCCCGGTGTCAACGACCGCGATCAGCGGCCCACTCTTCGGCGAGAATCTCCTCGGCGCGCCGGGCGGTGTCGCGCCTTCCACTGCGACCAAGCCCCACGAACGGAAGGTCTCGGGCCTTGTCGGGACGCAGCCGCAGCCGCTCGGCGAGCGCCTCTCGTGTGATCGCAGAAACCGACGTGCCCCGGCGCCGGGCTTCGCGGCTCAGGGTCTTCGCCATCTCGTCAGGCAGGCTGATGCTGGTGCGCTTCATACGCTCATACTAACGTACGCACAGTGCGCCCGCGACCCGCTCACCCGTGCGGTAATGGACCGGGGTCTCGACGAGGCGCTTCGCCCGGGTCGGCGAGCCGGCCGGACGGCAAGCTCGAGGAGTCGTCCTCGGTTGGTGGACGGTGACGGGCGCGAGCTTGGTGTGAGATAGATCGGGCGCCGAGGAGCTCCCGGTCGTGGCGCCGCCCGAGCTGCTCCCACTGCTCGTCGATCCAGTGGGGCTGTAGCCCGCTGAGACCCCGGGGGCGCCGGCCACGTTGGTCGGTGTGCCGCCCTCGCTTTGATCGCTTGCGGTATCGCACGGCGCCCCGACCGGGCAGCTGCCCGATCCCGAGGTCGTGGGGCGGTGCCCGTCCCACTCCACGTTGGAGACCGGGTTGCCGCCGGCGAAGGCGTAGCGGTTCTGGGTCAGCGGGTCGGATTGCAGGTGCAGGTCCGCGCCCGCCGACTGGAAGCGGTCCTGGGAGAGGAAGCGGCCGATCTCGGGGCGGTACTCGCGGGCCTGTATGCCATAGCTCGCGTCGCCGCCGGAGACGGTGGAGTTGCAGCGGCTTGTCACGGAGAGACACGGCCATTCGTCCTCTCTGGCGATGGACCCGATTTCCGAGGAGGATCTGAGATGGACCACCCGATTCCCGCCGGCCGGATGCAGCTCACCGAGCAAGCGCCGAAGGCGTTCGCCGCGATGTTCAGGCTGGAGCGGACGATCGAGCTCGAGCGCCCGCTGCGCGACCTCGTCGCGCTCCGCGCCTCACAGATCAACGGCTGCGCCTTCTGCATCGACATGCACTGGAAGGACGCCCGGGCCGCCGGGGAGAGCGAGGAGCGGCTCTACGGGCTCGATGCCTGGTCCGAGTCGCCGCTGTACAGCGACCGCGAGCGGGCCGCCTTGGCGCTGACCGAGGCGATGACGCATCTTGCCGACGGGCACGTGCCCGATGGGGTCTGGGCGCGCGCGGAGGCCGAGTTCGCCGAGGCGGAGCTCGCCCAGCTCGTCTTTGCGATCACCGCGATCAACGCCTGGAACCGGCTCAATGTCGCCACCCGACTGGAGCCCGGGCACTACCGTGTGGACGTCGCCCGGGCCGCCTGAGGACCAGCGAGCGGGTGGCGAGGAGGGCAGTTGGAATGAGCCAGACCCCAGTGGCGGACGTGCCGGAGGTCGAGCAGCTGCGGAAGCGCACCTTCGGGATCGCCTACCGGATGACCGGCAGCGTCAACGACGCGGAGGAGCTGAGCCAAGAGGCGTTCGCGCGGCTCGAGCGGGCCCGTCGCGACGGCGCCCGGATCGCCTCGCCGGAGGCCTGGCTGTGCACCGTCGCGACCCGCCTGGCGATCGATCACATGCGCTCGGCGCGCGTGGCGCGCGAGTCGTATGTCGGTCCCTGGCTGCCGGAGCCGCTTCTGACCGACGATGCTCCCGGGCCGGCGGAGCACGCCGAAGTGTCCGACACCCTCTCGCAGGCCTTCCTGGTCGTCTTGGAGACGCTCTCCCCGGTGGAGCGGGCCGTGTTCCTGCTGCGCGAGGTGTTCGGCTACGGGTACCCGGAGATCGCCGAGACGGTCGGCCGGCGCGAGGACAACTGCCGCCAGCTCGCCGCACGGGCGCGGCGGCACGTCGAGACCCGTCGCACCCGCTTCGACGTCGATCGCCGCCGCCACGACGAGCTGCTCGAGCGGTTCGTCGCCGCCGCTGAGGACGGCGACACCGACGCCCTCAAGGACCTCCTCGCCGCCGACGCCGTCGTCTACAGCGACGGCGGTGGCGCCGCCACCGCGGCGCGGCGCCCGTTCTCCGGCAGAGAGAGGATCGCGCGGTTCATGGCAAAGATCGCGCGGCGTCGTCGGGAGCGCGGTGGATGGGTGCGAAGGCGGGCGACGATCAACGGCTCCGCGGCGCACGTGCTGGTCGCGCCGGACGGCAGGGTCTCCGACGTCTTCGCGATCGACGTTCTCGAGGATCGGATCGCTGCGATCCGAATCGCCCGCAACCCCGAGAAGCTCAGGCACCTGCAACGCGCGTACGGCGCGCCGCCGGGCGGCGAGGACGCTCCGGCCAAGGGCTCGGCGCCCGCCGCGTGAAAGCGCCGGGGCGTCCCGGCCCGGCCGACCGGCCTCGGCGGCGTGGGCCGGGCCTTCAGCTCCGCGCGCTCAGCCCCGCCGTCGCGAGCTCGGCGACCAGCTCGGCGAGCCGGTCCGGCTGGTCGAGCATCGAGAACGTGCGAGCGCCGCTGAGCAGCTCGAAGCGCGAGTTGGGCAGCACCTCCGCCAGCCTCCTGCCATCCTCGACGGCGAAGAAGGCGTCGTCCTCCGACCACGCGATGAGCGCCGGTCGCTCGAACGACGGCAGGCGCTCGGCGGCGCCCAGGGTCGTCTCCACCCGCAGCGACGCCGTGAGCTCGCGCAGGTTGGCGCGGACCGCCTTGTCGGTCAGGGCCGGGGCGAGCCATTCCTTCACCAGATCGTCGATGTCGGTGTGCGCGAGCGCGCCGAAGCCCTGCTTGCGCCCGAGGCGGGTCCGCAGCGGCGCCAGCGCCAGGCTGAAAGTGAGCCCCGAGAGCCGGGCGGCGGCGATCAGCGGCTTCAGCACGGGCGGCGGGAAGTGCTCGAAGGCGTCGCAGCTCGTCAGCGCGAGGGCCCCGATCCGCTCGGGATGGTCGGCGGCGACGAGCTGGGCGACGGCGCCGCCGGTGTCGTTGCCGAGCAAGACGACGTCCTCGAGCTCGAGCGCCTCACAGAACTCGGCGACCAGGGCCGCGATTCCCTCCATCGTCATCGTCGCGCCCGCCCTCATCGCCTCGGGCTGGGCCCCGAGCGGCCAGGTGGGCGCGATGCAGCGCAGGCCATCGTCGGCCAGCCGGGCGCCCAACGGGCGCCACAGCGAGCCGCCCATCGTGTAGCCGTGGACGCAGACCACCGCTCGGGCAGACGGCGGCCCGATGTCCTCGTAGTGGACCCTTCCTGCGCTCAGTTCGATCGTTGGCATGCGAGCTCCTTTCACCGTCTGACGGCGGTGACCCTAACATACCGGCAGCCTGTTTGTAAAGAGTCGGGGACAGAACCGGCCCCCTCCCGGGGCCGCGCGGTCGGCCCGCTCTCAGCTCAGAAGGGGCTCGGCTTCTTCGTCGTTCCGGCCGGGACCCAGCAGCCGGCGGAACGCGCTTGGGCGCTCACTTCGGCCGCGCCTTCAGCTTCACGTCGAAGGTGCACGTCTTCGTGCCCTTGACCTCGCCCTTGAAGGCGTTCGAGCCACGGAACCTGCCGGTCAGGTGGTACTGGGCCTTGTAGTCCTTGGGGCCGTAGTTGTACTTCGTGTTCACGCGGCCGTGGTGGATCTTCGCCTTCGGGATGTACACCGGTCCGGCGGAGACGCCGATGAAGGCGCAGTACTTGCTCACGTCCGGGATCGTGAACTTCTTCATCAGCTTGCCGCCGTGAACGACCTTGAAGGTCGGCTTGCCGGAGACCTCGTTCTGCTTCGGGTTCGTGTCCTTGCCGACCCACTTGCCGGTCTGCGGGCTCGACGCGAGCGCGGTCGCCGCCGCCGTCAGCGCGACCGCAGCGACGATCGCCACCACCAACCGGAACCGGCCGGGCCGGGTCCTCTTCCTGCCTCTACTCACTGTGTCCTCCAACCCCTTCGGGGCCGGCCCGAGCCCTGGCGCACGCACCCCTTACGCGCTCCGCGCGGAAGCATACTCCGCAGGCTCGCACCCGCCGGCGAGCTTCCTCCATACTCGTGCCATGGCGACGAGCGAGTGGAAGCAACGCGAGCACGTCGACGCCTACCTAGCGTGCGCGGACGAGTTCCCGCACCGGCTCGAGGGCGAGGGTGTGCTGCTCGATCACCTGCCCCCCGGCGCGCGCCGAGTGCTCGATGTCGGCACCGGCAGCGGGCGGCTGCTCGCGATGATCGCCGAACGCCTGCCCGGGGCCGAGCTCGTCGGGCTCGACTTCTCGGAGCTGATGCTCGCCCAGGCGCGGGAGCGCTTCGCCGGCGGCGGCACCGAGGCCGACCTGCTCGAGCACGACCTGAGCGAGCCGCTGCCCTCCGGGCTCGGGCGCTTCGACGCGATCGTCTCCTCGATGGTGATCCACCACCTGCCCGACGAGCGCAAGCGCTCGCTCTTCGCGGAGATCCACGGGGTGCTCGAGCCCGGGGGCGTCTTCGCCAACTTCGAGCACGTCGCCTCCCCGACCGAGCGCCTGCACGAGGCGTTCTTCGTCGCGATCGGCGTCGGCCCCGAGCACGAGGACCCCTCCGACCGGACGGTCGCCGTCGAGACCCAGCTCGACTGGCTCCGCGAGACGGGGTTCGAGGACGTCGACTGCTACTGGAAGTGGCTCGAGATGGCGCTGATGATCGGGGTCCGGCGATGAGCGCACCAGAGGCCGAGCCCGTCCTCCCGCTCACCGGGCGCTGTCTCTGCGGCGGCGTCAGCTGGGCGATTCACGAGCCGCTCGAGAGTTGCTGGTATTGCCACTGCACTCGTTGCCAGAGGCGGACTGGAACGGCGTCGTCGGTCGGCGCCCGGATCGCGCCCGGCAGCTTCGAGCTGCTCGGCGGCGAGGAGCTGATCGGCGAGTGGGCGCCGCCCGACGGGCACGTCAAGGTCTTCTGCACGAACTGCGGCGGGCAGCTGTGGAGCCGCGACCCCAGCGACCCCGAGATCCGCTCGATCCGGCTCGGCACCTTCGACACCGATCCGGGGATCCGCCCGCAGGGGCACCAGTTCGTCGCCTCGGCGCCCGCCTGGGAGGAGATCCCCGACGACGGGCTGCCGCGTTGGGAAGGGCGGGCGCCGAAGGGCGCGGGCCCGACCCGCGAGCGGGGCGACTAGATCAGACCGGCAGCGCCGGCGCGCTGCTCGGATCCTGGGCCAGGATCGCGTCGAGCAAGCCGGGGAAGCGGGCGTCGAGGTCGGCGCGGCGCAGCGAGCTGATCCGCGACGTCCCCCGCGCCTCGGTGCGAATCACGCCGGCCTCGCGCAGGACGCGGAAGTGGTGCGTCGCGGTCGACTTGCTCACGTCGAGACCGAAGCTGCCGCACGCGATCGGCTCCTCGCTCGCGGCGAGTGCGCGGACGACCTTGAGCCGCTGGGGGTCGCTCAGAGCGTGGAGCACCGTCCCGAGCTCGAGCTCGGCGGCGTCCGGGTGTTGTGGCTGGCGTGCCATCACTACCTATTGTACGACGATCATCGAACCCTTGCTACGATGATCGTCGTACTTTCGAATGTCACGGATGGGATGCGACGGACGTCTCCCCCGTAGAGCCTCCGTTAGTTGCGAAGGAGCCACCCCCCGATGTACGCGCCGAACAGCACCAAAGCCCGCCAAAGCCCGCGGCTCAGCCGCGGCGTCTCCTTCTGGGCGGTTGCCGGAATCCTCGCGCTGATGCTCTTCGCCTCCAGCGCCCCCTCCCCCCTCTACGTCGTCTACCAGTCCGAGTGGCACTTCTCGGCGATCACGCTGACCAGCGTCTTCGCCGTCTACGCGCTGGCGCTGCTGGTGACCCTCGTCGTCGCCGGCTCCGTCTCCGACTCCGTCGGCCGGCGTCCGGCGCTGATCGCGGCGCTCGCGATCGAGCTCTTCTCGATGCTCGCCTTCGCCGGCGCCCATGACGTCGCCTGGCTCTTCGCGGCGCGGATTCTCCAAGGCGTCGCGACCGGCATCGCCATGGGCACGATCAGTGCCGCGCTGCTCGATCTGCAGCCGCCGGGTAGCGACCGGCTCGGGGCGGTCCTCGGAGTCGCCGCGCCGCTCACGGGGCTGGCGACCGGCGCGCTGATGACAGGGATCCTCGTCGAGTACGGGCCCTCGCCCACCCACCTCGTCTACTGGCTGCTGGTGGCCGGCTTCGTCGCCTCGATCGGCGTCGCCGCGTTGCTGCCGGAGACCGCCGGCAACGGTCGCGCCTGGGTCCGCGAGCTGCGGCCGCGGGTCTCGATCCCTGCCGAGCTGCGGATGCCATTCCTCGCGACGATCCCCTGCATGGTCGCCGCCTGGGCGCTCGGCGGGCTCGTGCTCTCGCTCGGGCCCTCGCTTGCGGTCGGCGTGCTCGGCAACGACAATCACCTCGCCGGCAGCCTGCCGATCTTCATCCTTGCCGGCGTGAGCGCGGTCGCCTCGGTCCGCTTTCGCGACGCGCATGCGCGGACGACGGCGCGCGGCGGTCTGGCGGCGCTGATCGGCGGCGTCGCGATCGCGCTGCTCGCGCTCGGCGCGGGCTCGACGGCGCTCTTCCTCGCCGGCGCCGCGATCGCCGGCCTCGGCTTCGGGCCCGCGTTCGCCGGTGCCTTCCGGGCGCTGACGAGCCAGGCGCCGCCCGGCGAGCGCGCGGCCTTCGTCTCCGCGATCCTCACCGTCGCCTACCTCGCCTTCAGCCTGCCCGCGGTCGCCGCCGGCGCCGCCGTCACCCAGCTCGGGCTGCACGAGACGGCGAACATCTACGGCGGCGCGCTGATCGCGCTTGCGGCCCTCGCCCTCGTGCTCTCGCGCGAGCTCCAGGACCCGCAGAGCAAGCTGGCGCCGGCCTGAGCGGCCGTGGAAGATGGCGCCATTCTCTGGCGCCATTCTAAGGCGCTATCCTCCCGTCCTGATGGCATCAGAGACCGCCACGATCAGAGTCAGCCGCGAGACGCGCGACGTACTCGCGGCGCAGGCGCGGGAGCGCGGCCAGTCGCTCGCGGCGATGCTTTCGGAGATCGCCCGGTCGGGCGTCCGCGAGGAAGTCTTCCGCGCTGAGCGCGACGCCGTCCGCCGGGATGCCGAGCGCACCACCGTCGAGGCCGAGGAGCGCGAGTGGGAGACGGCCGCCGGCGATGGCGTCGACTGATCCGCGACGGGGAGAGATCTGGCTCACGTCGCTTGGCGCAGCGCGCACGGGCGAGCCGGGAAAGAACCTGCCCGCCGTCGTGATCTCCGTCGACGAGATCGCGACCGGGCTCGAGGAGGAACTGATCGTGGTCGTGCCCGTCTCGGCCTCGCGCTCCCCTTCCCCCCTGCGACCGACGGTTTCCCCGGCGGAGGGCATCGACCGAGAGAGCGTCGCCGTCTGTCGCGGGCTCAGGGCCGTCGCCCGCCGCCGTCTGCTCGAGCGCATCGGAAGGACGAGCGACGTGACCCTCAGGGAGATCGAGCGCGCGGTCGCGATGATCCTCGGACTCGAGGCAACGCACGGGGAATCCTGATCGTCGCGCGCGAGCGTCGTAGGCTGGGCGCATGAGCGCGCCCCCTGTCGGAGCCCACATCTGGGGCGAGGACCCGATCGCCGAGGCCGCGCAGGTCGGCGTGCCGATCGTGCAGATGTTCATCTCCGACCCGCAGGGCTGGAAGGCGCCGCCACCGCGCGACGACGCCGCCGAGCTGCGCGCCTCCGGGCTCGGGATCTACGTGCACGCCCCGTATCTGATCAACGTCTGCTCGCCGAAGCCGAACGTCCGCTACGGCTCCCGCAAGATCCTGCAGCAGACCTGCGAGGGGGCCGCCGCGGTCGGCGCCGAGGCCGTGATCGTCCATCCCGGCCACGCCGAAGACGGGCTGGACGAAGGGGTCGGACGCTGGGGGAGGACCCTGGAGATGCTGGAGTCGGAGGTGCCCGTCTATCTCGAGAACACGGCCGGTGGCGAGAACGCCGTCGCCCGCCGCTTCGACGCGCTCGCGAAGCTCTGGGAGGTGGTCGAGGCGAGCGACACCGAGGTGGAGGTCGGCTTCTGCTTCGACACCTGCCACGCGCACGCGGCGGGCGAGGACCTCGCCGACGCCGTCGAGCGCGCGATCGCGATCACCGGCGGTATCGACCTGATGCACGTCAACGACTCCCGCGACCCGGCGGGGACCGGGGCCGACCGCCACGCGACGATCGGCAAGGGCGAGATCGACCTCGACGACCTCCGGCACATGATCCGGGCCGCCGGGGCGCCTTCGGTGGTCGAGACGCCGCGCGAGCTCGAGGACCTGCGCGCGGACGTGGAGTTCGTGCGCGAGGCGCTGGCTGGCTGAAGACGGACCGCACCGGCGGAGTGTTGACCGCCGCTGGCAGTGAGGGGAACGGGCGGCGTTGGAAGAACGTTGGTGACGTCCCGCTGCGGCCGACGTCCTTGACGTTCTTGCGTCTGGAACGCACTTTCGTTTGGGACGTCAGCAGCCCCCAGACGTCACCAACGTTCTTTGTCCACATCTGGTGTCTCATCCAGGTGGCCGCGCGGATCCAGCCGGCTGGCGGCGGTGCTCCTCCAGCCCACCTCCCTCTTTGCCCCGCACCGCCTCGCCGCCCGCCGGCGGCGCCGTCCGGGCGGCGGGAGACTCAGACGCCCGAAGCTCGCGCCGCCGCCCGCTCGCAGCGTTCGGCGTGCTCGCCGATCAGCCGGGCGAGGCCGTCGGGGTCGGTGCGCGGGATCCAGTGGCCGCCGGCGACGCGGCGGCGGCGCATGTTGGGGGCGAAGCGGGCGAAGCCGTCGATCGTGCTCGGCGCCAGGAAGGGGTCCGCGTCGGGCTCGACCACGAGCAACGGCACCTGCACCTGCCCGCGCCGCTTCGGGCGCAGCAGGCGGCTCGGCGCGTTGCCACGGTAGAGACCGATCAGCCGGCAGCCGTCGGCCACGTGGGTCGGAGCGGGGTAGTCGGGGCCGGGCTCGATCCCCTCGCGGCGGGAGAGCATCCGCAGCCATACGCGCGAGCCAAGCGTGCGCCAGAGCAGCTCCGGCAGGCGCGGAATCTGGAACAGCGACATGTACCAGGAGCGGCGCAGCTGGTCCGCCATTCCGCGCAGCCCGGCGGCGCTCGGGCGGCGCAGCCGCTCGCGGAAGGTGAGCCCGCCGTGGTCGAAGCTCGCGCCACAGAGCGAGGTGAACGAGGCGATCCGCTCGCGGGTCGGCTCGGCGTAGACGAACTCCCAGCCCTGGATCGCGCCCCAGTCGTGGCCGACGAGGTGCACCGGCCGGTCGGGGGACGTCGCCTCGATCACCGCCGCCGCGTCGGCGGCCAGATGCTCGAAGGAGTAGGGGTGCGGGCCCGAGGGGACGCTCGATTCGCCCGCGCCGCGGAGGTCGTAGGTGACGACGTGGAAGCGCTCGGCGAGCTGCGGGGCCACCAGCGACCACAGGCCCTGGGTGTCGGGGAAGCCGTGGACGAGCAGCACGGTCGGGGCCGCGCGGTCGCCGCGCTCGGTGACCGCGAGCCGGACGCCGTCGCCCTCGACGGTGCGGCGGGAGACCGGCGCCGCCTCGACCTCGGGGCCGGCGCTCACGCCGATCCCCTCGCCGCGCGGAGCGCGAGCTCGACCGCCTCGGCGGGGGTCGCGACGGCCTCGATCCCGGGCGCCTCCGCCATCGCGCCGCGCCCGATCAGCCGCCACGAGTCGAGCGCGACGACGGTGCGGCCGAGCAGGCGGGCGTAGGCGATCTCGGTCAGCGTCCCCCACTCGCCCCCGATCGCGATCACGGCGTCGCCGGAGGCCGCGACGGCCTCGTTGCGGGCGTGTCCGATCCCCGTCGCGACGACGTGCGTGCAGTGCTCGTTCGCCTCGCCGGCGTCGGCGCTCATCAGGATGCCGATCACGTCGCCGCCCGCAGCCTCCGCGGCAGCAGCCGCCGCGGTCATGATCCCGTCCCGCCCGCCGCAGACCAGCGTCGCGCCGGCCTCGGCGATGAGCCGGCCGACCTCGGCCGCGTGCGCGTCGAGCTCGGAATCCGAGCGCGAGGAACCGCAGACCGAGATCTGGATGGCGCGGCTCACCTTGTCGCCCACCGGACGCCGGACTGGCTGCGCACGCTCACGGGATCCACACTAACCGGCCGCCGCGGCCGCGCCCCCACATAACCTGATCCGGCGTGGCGCAGTCGAGGCTCGTCATCACCACCCGCGGCCTGCGCGTCGTCTACACCCTCGAGGCGATCGCGGTCGGAGGGATCGCGCTGATCGCGGGCGGGATCGGAGCGGCGGGCGGCGGGGGCGACTCCGCGTCCGCGGCTCCCGCCTGGGCCGGGCTGCCGCCGGGGAAGGCCCTCGCCGCGGCGCCGTGCCCGGATCCCGAGAGCATCGACCTGCACGGCGCCAACGACCGCGAGATCGCCGCCGCCGAGAAGGGGCGCTTCGACGTCTTCGGCCCGAAGCCGACGCATCTCAGCGTCCCCGTGGACTGGTCGACGGATCCGCTCGACGCGCACCGCTACCGCCAGAACCTGCAGAAGCTGCGCTTCATCGAGCCGCTGCTCGTCAGCTACCAGCGGGACGGCAACGTCGACGATCTCGCCGAGGCGCTCGACTACGCCGTCGACTGGGTCCGCCAGAACCCGCGCGGCGATCCCTCGACCCCGATCGAGGCCTGGTCCGACAAGGTCGTCGGCGACCGCGTGCCGCTGTTCGCCTACCTGCTGCGCGCGGCCGCCTGCGAGCGCGCCGGCTCGGCGGCCGACCGCCGGAAGCTGGCCGGCTCGGTGATCGAGCACGGCAAGCTGCTCGCCTCCGGCGGCCTGCACAGCCCCGACAACCACGGCCTGTTCGTCGACCTCGGCCTGATCGAGCTCTCGAACCAGCTGCCGTTCCTGAAGCAATCACCGCACTGGCGCCAGAAGGCGCGGACGCGGTTCGAGCGGACCCTGCGCGGGCGGCTCGCCGACGGCTACTGGCTCGAGCACTCGACCTCCTACCAGTTCCTGGCGATCCGGGCCCTGGAGCGGATGATGGCCGCCTGGGGTCCGGACCCGGTGCTGAGCGACCTGCAGGCGCAGATGCACGCCGCCGCCGGCTGGATGATCGAGCCCGACGGGCAGATGAGCCAGTTCGGCGACTCCGACCAGGAGAAGGTTCCCGACTGGGCCGCCGCGGAGACGGACGAGGCCGGCCTGCACACCGCGCCGGACGCCGGCTTCGCCTTCGTGCGGGCGCCCGAGCCCGACGGCGGCTACGGCTACCTGGCGGTGACCTCGGGCTTCCACAACACGACCCACAAGCACGCGGACGAGCTCAGCTTCGAGCTCTACGACCACGGCGAGCGCATCGTCAGCGACACCGGGCTGTACGACAAGGACCCGGGGCCGGTGCGCGACTTCGTCGTCTCCAACCGCGCCCACAGCACGGTCACCGTCGACGGGCAACAGACGCCGATCGGCGACGCCTCGAAGGCCTACGGCTCAGGGCTGGAGGCGAGCGGCTCCGGCGACGGCTGGTACGCGATCCAGGCCACCAACAAGCTGCTGAAGGGCCAGGGCGTCAGGGCCCAGCGCCTGTTCCTGTACCGACCCGGCCAGGCGCTGGTGGTGATCGACCGGCTCCGCTCCGACGCCACCCACGCCTACACGCGCTATCTGCAGCTCGGGCCCGAGATCGGGATCTCACCGAGCCGGGACGAGGTCGGGATCGCCGCCGGCGACCTCGACGGCGCGATCTACGATCTGAGCCCGGGCGAGCGGACGACGCGGACCCAGGCGCGCGGGCAGAAGGACCCGATGCAGGGCTACACCTCGCCCTCCTTCCGGAAGCTGGTCCCCCGCTGGACGCTGGCGTACGCGACCGACGCGGCGAACGCGACGCTGACGAGCTCGATCGCGCTCGACCGCGGCCGCCTGCGCGCGACGTCGGTCGACGCCTCGGGGAAGTCGGCCGACGTGCAACTCACCGACGGCGGCGGCAACGAGCGCACGCTGACCGTCACGCGCGACGGGGAGACGCTCGCTGTAAGCGACCCGGACGCGTAGGCGCGCGGTCGGCGGGGCGGTCCGGCGGGCGGGCTTCGCCCTAGATCTCGCCGAGCAGCTGCTTCTTCTCGGTCGCGAACTCGGTGTCGGTCAGCGCGCCGGCCTCGTGCAGCTTCGCCAGCCGCTCGAGCTTCGAGAGCGCGTCGTCGGAGCCCGGCTGCGGGGCCGCGGCCTGCCCGGCTCCCGCACCGGCGCCGGTCATGCCCATCTTCTCGAGCTGGTGCTGCTGGACGACCTGCATCACCTGCGCCGCCTTCTGCGGGTCCTTGGAGAAGTCGAGCGTCTCGGCCTTGCCCGTCTCGAGCGGATGGCCGAGCACCTGCTCGATCTTCGCGCGCAGCTCTGGGTCGTTGCGGGTGTCAACCACGGGCATCGCGCCCGCGCCCATCTGCATCGCCTGCTGCTGCATCTGGCGGGCCGACTCCATGACCGAGCCGAGGCCGGCGATGCCGCCGACCGCCGGCGTTCCCGCCCCGCCGACGGGGCCCTGCGCGGCTAGCGCCTCGCGGCGAGCCGTCGTCTCGGCGGCGCTCTCCTCGCGGGCCGCGTCCCAGTCGATCGCGACCTTCTGCGGGTTGGCCGCATCGACCTTGACCGGAAGCTCGATCCCCATGCCGATCGGATCCTTGCGCGAGACCATCCACTGGTCCTCGACCTCGTACGGCGCCATCCCCTCAACGAAGACCTGCAGAGTCATCGCGATGTTCTGGCTGGAAGCGCTCGAGTCCGGGACCGACATCGAGATCACCCGCGCGCGGCCCGGCGTGCCGTTCTTGAGGATCTTGCGCTTGGTAAACGGGTTCAGCATCTCGCGGCCGCGAGCTTACTCCCGATCACGATTACCGGCAAGCATGCTCCCCATGAGCTCGACCGCGCCGGCCTTGTGCAGGTGGTCGTTGAGGTTGCCGCACTTGGGGCTCTGCACGCAGGAGGGGCAGCCGGACTCGCAGCGGCACTCGGAGACGAGCCGGAAGGCGTCGTCGACGAGCGTCTCGAACGCCTCGTAGCCGCGGCGGGTGATGCCGACCCCGCCCGGGTGGCCGTCGTAGATGAAGATCGTCGGCTTCCCCGTCTGGTAGTGGACGTTGGTCGACAGCCCGCCGATGTCCCAGCGGTCGCACATCGCGAGCAGCGGCAGCACCGCGATCTGGCTGTGCTCGGAGGCGTGCAGGGCGCCGAGCTGGACGTCGGGCGGCAGCGCCTCGGGCCCGGCGAGCTCATCTCCGAGCACGTACCAGAGCGCCTGCGTGCGGAAGTTCATCTCCGGCAGGTCGAGGGCGACGAAGTCGAAGGGCTCGTGGTCGCCGAGGCGCTTGCGCTGAAAGCCGGTCACCTGCTCGGTCACCGCGACGACGCCGAAGCTGAGCTCGACGCCGAGCGCACGGCGCACGGCGTGCGGGCGCTCGATGTAGATGTCGGTCTCCTTGCGTGCCTGCGTGTACCAGTCGCCGTCGAAGCGCTCCACGACGGCGTGCCGGCCCTCGACGTCGAGCTCGCGCACCTCGTAGGCGCGACCCATGTGCAGGTAGACGGCCCCGGGGTGCACGGTCGAGAAGGCGCGCTCGGCCTCAACCGTCCCGAGCAGCTCGCCCGAGCCGGCGTCGATGACCGTGACCGAGTCGGCGGAGGAGGAGCGGAGGCTGATCGCGCCGGCGGCGAAGCCGTGCCCGCGGGCCGCGATCCGGCCGCTGCCGCCACGGCGCAGATGGCCGGCGCCGATCAGCGCCTCGGCGCGCTCGCGCCAGCCCTCCCCGAGGACCTCGTCGTCGAAGGGGGCGCCGAGCGGCGCCTCCATCGCGGCCGCGAGCAGGTGCCCGGCCTGGATCTGCTCGCTCGTGTGGTCGAGGATCGCGGCCTCGACCGGGCGGGTCAAAAACTCCGTCGGGTGTCGGCAGAAGAACTGGTCGAGCCCGTCCTCGCCGGCCATGTAGATCGCCAGCCCCTCGGTCCGCCTCCCAGCCCTGCCCCACATCTGCCGCAGGCTCGCGACGGTGCCCGGGAACGTGACGCACAGGGCCGCGTCGAGCTCGCCGATGTCGATGCCGAGCTCGAGCGCATCGGTGGCGACGACCGCCGCGAGCTCCCCGGCCGCGAGTCGCTGCTCGATCTCGCGCCGCTGCTGCGGCGTGTAGCCGGCGCGGTAGGAGGCGATCCGCTCGGCCAGGTCGGGGCGGCCCCGCTCGGCCAGGTTCTGCGCCGTGAACTTGCCGATCAGCTCGATCCCCTTGCGGCTCTTGAGGAAGCAGATCGTGCGCACGCCGCTCGCGATCAGCTCGGCCAGCATCTCCGCCGCTTCGCTCAGGGCCGAGCGCCGAGCGCCCGCCTTCTCGTCGATCAGCGGCGGATTCCAGATCGCGATCCGCCGCCCCGCGCGCGGCGCGGCATCGTCGTCGACGAGCTCGAACGGGGTGCCGACGAGCCGGTCGGCGAGCTCGGCCGGATTGGCGATCGTCGCCGAGGTGAGGATGAAGCGCGGCTCGTCTGCGGCCCCGACACCGCGGTAGATGCGGCAGACGCGGCGCAGGCGGCGCAGCACGTTGGCGACGTTGGAGCCGAAGACGCCGCGGTAGACGTGCGCCTCGTCGACGACGACGTACCGCAGGTTCGCGAAGAAGTCGCCCCAGCCCTTGTGGTTCGGCAGCAGGCCGACGTGCAGCATGTCCGGGTTGGTGAGTACCAGGTTGGCTCGACGCCGGATCGCGGGCCGCTCCTGCTTCGGGGTGTCGCCGTCGTAGATCGCGTGCACGAGCCCCGGCGGCGCGAGCTCACCGAGCTTCCGCGCCTGATCCTGCGCCAGCGCCTTCGTCGGGTAGAGGTACAGGGCACGGGCGTGCGGGTCGCGCGCGATCGCGTCGAGGACCGGGAGGTTGAAGGCGAGCGACTTACCCGAAGCGGTGCCGCTAGTGACGATCACGTTCCTCTCCGCGGCGGCCCGCAGCGTCGCGAGCTGGTGCGCGTACAGCGCCTCGATGCCCTGCGCAGCGAGCGCGGAGATCAGCCCCGGCTCGAGGCTCGAGGGCAGCGGGACTGCGACCGCGGCATGCTCGCGCTCGGCGCTCTCGGCGACGAGCCGCCCGTCGTCGCGGCCGCGTTCGATCGCCGCGCGCCAGCCCTCGTCGATGACCGACCCCCAGGGCCACTCACCCGATGGCGGCGCGCTTGCGCTCAACCGGCCGACCAGCTCGCTGCCGGCGCCTCGCGCCGGATCGCCTCGTCGATCCGGAGCTCGCGCGGGACCGCGATCTCGCCGTCGAGCGCCCCGAGCACGGTCAGGAAGTCGCGGGTCTCGGCGACGTCGTGGGCACGGATCAGGCGGGCGCCCGCCAGCGTCGCCCAGCCCACCGCGGCGAGGGTGCCCGCCAGCCGCTCGGAGGGACGGCGGCCGGTCAGCGCGCCAACGAAGTCCTTGCGCGATACCGCCGCCATGACCGGGCGGCCGAGCGCGGTGACGGTGGTGAGGGAGCGCATCAGCTCGACGCTCTGCGCCGGCGTCTTGCCGAAGTCGACGCCCGGGTCGAGGGCGATGGAGGCGGGATCGAGACCCGCCGCGGTGAGCCGCTCGACCCCCCGCGAGAGCCAGTCGGCGACCTCGTTGGCGACGCCCTCGGCGTAGGCGTTGTCGTCCCAGAGCGAGACCTTTGGCGAGGTGATCGTGTGCATGAGAACCACGCCCGCCCCGCGCTCGGCGCAGAGCGGCGCCATCGCCGGGTCGGCGAAGCCGCTGATGTCGTTGACGATCGCGGCCCCCGCATCGAGCGCCGCCTCGGCCACGGCCGGCTTGTAGGTGTCGATCGAGACGACCGCGCCCGCAGCGACGGCGGCCTTGACGACCGGCACGATCCGGCGGATCTCCTCGTCGGCGGGCACCGCGGGGCGGTTCGAGACGTTCGACTCGCCACCCACCTCGATCAGGTCGGCACCGGCGGAGATCCTCGCCGCGACCTTGACCGCGGCGGCGTCGGGCGAGCGCCAGTCGCCGCGGTCGGAGAACGAGTCGGGGGTCGCGTTCACGACCGCGACGATCAGCGGTCGTGCGCTCAAGTCGAGCTCCCGCCCCGCCACCTTCCACGGCGGTGGCCAGCCCTTAGGCTTCGTTGCTTGCTGAGACGCTTCCATCACTCCCATTTCTCTGCCGGCGTTGTCCTGGAGACGCAGACTAGCTGCGCTACGGCCTGCGTCATGGCGGGTCGTTCCTGCCCCTCGCTCGACGGCGTGCTCGAGGGGCTGCGCGCGGCGGCGGAGGCGGGTCCGGTCGGGGAAATTCTCGTCATCGGCTCCGCTCGCGCCCCCGAGGGGGCCGCGGTAGCGGCCGCGCACGACGTGCACTGGCTGGACGAGGCCGAGCTCATGTCCGAGCTCGGCCCGGTGCGCGGCAAGGGGGATGCGATGTGGCGGGCTCTGTCGCGGGCGCGCGGTGACCTCGTCCTCTACTGCGACGGGGACAACGACGCGTTCGGCCCCCACTACGTCAGCGGCCTGCTCGGCCCGCTGCTCGCGGGCGAGGCGAGCTTCGTCAAGGCGACCTACGAGCGGCCGTTCGCCGCGGCCGACGGGGACCCCGCCGGCGGAGGACGCGTCACCGAGCTCTTCGCGCGGCCGCTGCTCGAGGCGTTCTTCCCGGAGGCCGGCGAGCTGCGACAGCCGCTCGGCGGCGAGGTGGCGGCCCGGCGCGAGCTGCTCGCCCGGATCCCCTTCATGACCGGCTACGCGGTCGAGGCCGTGATGCTGGTCGACGTGATCGCGCGCGAGGGGCTGGACGCCGTCGCCGAGGTCGACCTCGGCAGTCGCGCCAACGACCATCAACCGCTGAGCGCGCTGGCGGTGATGGCGCGGGAGATCCTCGTCGGCGTCGGCTCCCGTCTCGAGCAGCCGCCGCCCGGGATCGAGGCGATCGCCGCTGAGCTGGAGGCTGCGGGACGCGTCGTCGGCGAACGCCCGCCGCTGGAGGAGCTCGCGACGCTGGGCGGCGTCGAGACGGGCGCGCGCTAGAAGCGCTGGCCCGCCACGGATACGCTGGGGATCGATGGCACTCCGCGCGGTCTACACCGACCTCGACGGGACGCTGCTCGGCCGCGGCGGCTCGCTGTTCCATGACGCCGACGGTGTCTTCTCGCGCGCGCAGGCGCGGACGCTGGAGGCCTGCGACCGGGCCGGGGTCGAACTCGTGGTCATGTCCGGCCGCCGCGAGGCGCAGGTGCACAGCGACTCGCGGCTGATGGGCCAGAACTCCTACATCTTCGAGGCGGGCTGCGCGATGGCGATCGAAGGCGAGCGGACCCTGCTTACCGGCTCCTGGGAGCCGACCGACGAGCTGACCGTGGCCGAGCAGATCGTCGCGGCGGGCGTCGCCGAGCTGCTGCTCTCCCACTTCGAGGGCCGCCTCGAGTGGCACGAGCCCTGGCACACGGGGCGCGAATTCTCGCTGCTGATGCGGGGCAAGGTCGACGTCGCCGAGGCGAACGCGCTGATCGCGGAGGGCGGGCACGAGGACCTGCGATTCCTCGACAACGGCGCAATCAGCCGGCCGATGCCCGGCATCGACCGCGCCCACGCCTACCACCTGGTCCCGGGCGGCGCCAGCAAGGGCAAAGGGGTAGCCGCGCACATGCGCGCCCGCGGCTATGAGCCCGAGGCCTGCATCGGGGTCGGGGACTCGATCGAGGACCTGGAGACGGCGCGCTCGGTCGGGCACTTCTTCTGCGTCGCCAACGGCCCGGAGCGGGACCCCGCGCTGCGCGAGGCGCTGGCCGACTACACGAACGTGACGGTGACCGAGGGACGGATGGGCGAGGGTGTGTACGAGGCCGTCGTCTCGACGCTCGCCCAGCGGAGCGGATTCGGCGGCTGAGATGGAGCGCCTGGGCTCGTGGTCGGTCAACCTCGCCGGGCTCGAGCGCCTCGCTGCGGAGCGACTCGAGCCGCAGGCGTACGACTACTACCGCTCCGGCGCCGGCGACGAGCTCACGCTCGATCGCAATCGCGCCGCCTTCGCGCGCATCGAGCTGCTGCCGCACGTGCTCCGCGACGTCTCCGAGGTCGCCATCGGGACCGAGCTGCTCGGCGCGGCGACGACGCCGGTCGTCGTCGCGCCGACCGCCTTCCACTGCCTCGCCGACGAGCGCGGTGAGCTCGCCAGCTCCGCCGGCGCGGCGGCGGCGGACGCGATCTTCTGCCTGTCCTCGCTCTCGAATACTCCGATCGAGGAGGTCACCGCCGCCGCGCCGGAAGGTGCGCGGCTGTGGTTTCAGCTCTATGTCTTCAAGGACCGGGGTCTCACCCGCTCGCTGCTCGAGCGGGCCGAGGCCTCCGGTTACGAGGCGATCGTGCTCACGGTCGATGCGCCGATCCTCGGCCGCCGGGAGCGCGACGTCGTCAACGGCTTCTCGCTGCCCCCGCACCTGACGATCGCCTGCGTCGGCGACGCGGTCACCGGGGAGATCGGCGAGTCGGGACTCGCGGCCTACTTCGCCTCCCAGCTCGATCCCTCGCTCGACTGGGCCGATCTCGAGTGGCTCGTGCGCAACACCTCGCTCCCGGTCCTGGTCAAGGGCGTCCATCGGGCCGACGATGCGCGTCGCGCGGTCGAGGCGGGGGTCCGCGGCATCGTCGTCTCCAACCACGGTGGCCGCCAGCTCGACACGGTCCCGGCGACCGTGGAGATGCTGCCGGCGATCGCGGCCGAGGTCGGTGCCGACGTCGAGGTGCTCGTCGACGGCGGCATCCGCCGCGGCACGGACGTCCTCAAGGCGCTGGCGCTGGGAGCCCGAGGAGTACTCCTCGGGCGGCCGGTTCTCTGGGGCCTGGCCGCCGACGGCGAGCGCGGCGTGCGCCGGACGCTGCGGATGCTGCAGGCGGAGCTGCGCGAGGCGATGACGCTGTGCGGCGTCGCAAGCCCCGCCGAGATCGCTCCCGAGCTCATCGCCCCCGCCGGTCCTCCCGGTGGACCGGCCACCGGGATACGCTTGGGCCAGTGAGCCCCATCGCTTCAGCGGCGACCGTTCTTCCCCTCGCCGCCGACAACCTGCTCGCCGCGCGCGAGATGATGGCGTTCACCCTCGCCTTCCACATCGTCCTCGCCAGCATCGGTGTGGCGCTGCCGGCGATCATGCTGATCGCCGAGTACCGGGGCCGTCGCAAGGGCGACGCCGAGGCGCTGAGCCTGGCGCGGCAGTGGTCGAAGGGCGCGGCAGTGCTGTTCGCCGTCGGGGCTGTGACCGGCACCGTGCTCTCGTTCGAGATGGGGCTGCTGTGGCCGAAGTTCATGCAGCAGTGGGGGGACGTCTTCGGCACCGGCTTCGCGATCGAGGGGATCTTCTTCTTCACCGAGGCGATCTTCATTGCGATCTACATCTACGGGTGGAAGCGGATCGAGGGCTGGAAGCACTTCTGGACCGGCGTGCCGATCGTCATCGCCGGCGTCGGCGGCGCCTTCAGCGTCGTCGCCGTCAACTCGTGGATGAATCAGCCCGAAGGCTTCAAGCTCGCCGCCGACGGCACCGTCGCCAGCGTCGCGCCCCTCGACGCGCTCTTCAACAAGGCGACCGCCTACGAGTTCCCGCACATGCTGCTCGCCGCCTACATGGTCTGTGGCTTCGGCCTCGCCTCGATCTACGCCGTCAAGTGGCTTCGGGGCGACCGCGGCAGGCGCGTGCGGATCGGCTTTGCGATCCCCTTCGCGATCGCTGCGATCGCGACGCCCGTGCAGCTCTACGTGGGCGATACGGCGGCGCGCGGCGTCGCCGACCATCAGCCGGCGAAGTTCGCGGGCATGGAGTGCATCGACGAGGGCGGCCCGGATCAGACCGAATGGATCGGGGGCATCTGCACCTCCGAGGGCGTCAAGGGCGGGATCGGCATCCCCGGGCTCGACTCGTTCCTCGTCGGCTTCAGCACCGACACGCACGTCACCGGGCTGAACCAGATCCCCGCGGACGAGCAGCCGCCGGCGAACACGCTCCTGCACCTCTCGTTCGACGGGATGGTCGGGATCGGTTCCGCCCTCCTGCTGCTCGCCGCGATCTTCGGTTGGGTCCTGTGGCGCAAGCGCCGGCTGCCCGAGTCGGTCTGGTTCTGGCGAGCGGGCGCGCTCAGCGGGATCGGCGCCCTACTGGCGCTGTGGATGGGCTGGATCGTGACCGAGGTCGGGCGCCAGCCGTGGATCGTGCAGGGACAGATGCGTACCTCGGACGCGGTCACCGACGCCGGCGGCATCTGGTACGCGTTCGCGGCATCGGTGCTGCTCTACGCCGGGCTCGGGGTGCTCGCCGTCAAAGCGCTGCGCGTGCTCGCCAAGCCCGGCGACGTCGGCGACGTCCCCTACGGTCCCGGCGAGGGCCCGGACGCTCCGGACGAGGATCGGTCCGCGGCGGACGAGAGGGTGGCCGGATGAGCAAGGCCGACGTCTGCGCCGTGATCCTGTGGGCCGGGGCGACCTTGTACGCGCTCTTCGGCGGGGCCGACTTCGGCGCCGGCGCCGTCAGCCTGATCACCCGCCGCGAGCGCGAGCTCGGGCCGCGCCTGCGGGCGCGGATCGGACACTCGCTCGGCCCGGTCTGGGAGGCCAACCACGTCTGGCTGATCTTCTGTCTGGTGGTCCTGTGGACGGCCTTCCCGGACGCCTTCGGCCCGATCATGGAATCCCTGTACCTGCCGCTCGGCCTGGCGGCGCTCGGCATCGTCCTGCGCGGCTCCGGCTTCGCCTTCGGCCACGCGTTCGAGGGCAGAGCGCACGAGCGCGCGGAGCTCGTCTTCGCCGGCGCCTCGGTGATCACGCCTTTTTTCATGGGGTGCGTCGTGGGCGCGATTGCCGCGGGCGACGTCGTTCCCGGCGCGAGCCCGGGACCGTTCAGCGCCTGGCTCGACCCGCTGCCGCTGCTGATCGGCGTGCTCTTCGTCGTCTCCTGCAGCTACCTGGCGTCGGTCTTCCTCGTCGCCGACGCCGGGCGCGCAGGCGAGACGGATCTGCGCGAATGGTTCCGGCGCACCGCGATCGTGCTCGGCGTCGTCGCCGGCGCCCTCGCGGTCGTCGGCATCTTCGTCCTCCGCGCCGACGCCCGCTACGTCTTCGACGGGCTGACCAGCGAGGGTCTGCCGCTGCTGATCGCCTCCGGGCTGCTCGGCGCGCTGGCACTCGGCGCGCTGATCGCCGACAGAGCGGGAGCTCGGCCCCTCGCCGCCGGCGCCGTCGTCACGGTGATCTGGGGTTGGGGCGTCGGTCAGCATCCGTATCTCCTGCCCGAGAAGCTGACTATCTCGGGGGCGGCCGGCGCCGAGGGGACGTTGACCGCCGTGATCATCGTCTTCATCTTCGCGCTGCTGATCGTCGGTCCCGCGCTCGTCTACCTTTACCGCCTCTCGCAGGCGCAGCTACTCGAGTAACGCCTCGCGCCGGCGTCCGGCCCGGCGGCGACGCGAGCGTCTACTCTGGAGGCGTGACCTCCGGACGGGTGTGCATCGATGAGCGCTGAGCAGGCAACCGTCGCTGAGGAGGAGTACCTGGAGATCCTCTTCTGGCTCTGGGAGGCAGGCCTGCCGATGACCGGCGCCAACATGGCGCGGGCGATGCAGCTCTCGCCGCCGACCGTGCACGAGATGCTCGGCCGGCTCGAGCGCGACGGCTACATCAGCCGCGCGGCCGACAAGTCGGTCAGCTTCACCGACGACGGCCTCTCCCACGCGAAGACGATCGTCAGCCGCCACCGGATGATCGAACGGTTTCTCACCGACGTCCTCGGGATCCCCTGGGACGAGGTGCACGAGGAGGCGGAGCGGATCGAGCACGCGATGTCGCCGGTGCTCGAGGAGCGGATGCGCGCAGCGATCGGCGAGGCGAAGACGTGCCCGCACGGCCATCCGATCAAGGTCGGCGAGCGCGAGCCCGGCGCCCTGCTTGCCGACTGCGAGGTCGGCGCCTCGATCACGATCCTCCGCTTCGAGAACGAGGCGGAGGAGCTACTTCACTACCTTCGGGACGCGGGTCTCGAACCGGGTCTCGACGCCCGCGTCGAGGTATCCGACGATTCCGAGGTCGTCGTCGCTTCCGAGGGTGGGCACCACAGCGTTTCGCGCAGCGTGGCCGAGACGGTCTCGGTCCGCGCCGACCCCTCGCCGCCGCCCCGCGCGGCGCTGCCCGAGCAGCTTCAGCTCTCGGGCGACCGCTTCGGTCGCTGACCGGGACGCGGCGCGGCGCCCATGCGCCGGCTTCCGCGCGGATGCCTGCGCGCTCATGCGATCTGCTGCTCTGCCGTGGGCGGCTCGATCCGGTGCTCGCCCGTGCGCGCTTCGACGCGGTACTCGGAGGTGCCGGGCTCGCCGGTCAGCTGTCGCAGACGGCGGTAGAGGTCGGCATCGGCGCGCGAGAGCGGGTTCCCGCGCCGGTGAGACTGCGCCTCGTGGTCCTTCACGGCCGCCGCCAATGCGTAGAAGCGGCGTTCCATGTTGCGGCGCGCCATGTCCAGGCGCTCGTCGTCACGCATGCCTTCGAAGAACATGATCGGCATCGTCGTTTCCTTCCGCTCGCGGCTGCTGCCCTGCAAGTGTCGATTCGCTGGCTCGGCGGATCATGCGAACAGAATACGAGCAAACACTCAGGGAATGCTAAATCCTTGTGAATCGGCGCTCCATGCAAGCCGGCTCCCGGCGAAAGCCGCCCGAGAGAGCGACAAAAGGGCGCCGAATCGCGATTGCAGCCCCGAAATCCGCGTCGGCTGGAGGCGCTAGGCGCGCAGCCGTTCGAGGGCGCGCGCGATACGGCCGATGCCCTCACCGACGTCGGCCGGGGGCACGCTCGCGAACGAGAGCCGCAGGCTCGAGGTGCCGCCCTCGATCATGAAGTCGGGGCCTGCGACGAAGGCGACGCCCTCCTCCTTGGCGAGGGGCAGCAGCGCCGGGGTGTCGGTGCCCTCCGCGAGGTCGAGCCAGAGGAAGTAGCCGCCACCGGGAACGACGAACTCCGCCTCCGGGATCCGCTCCCGCAGGGCATCGACGACCGCGTCGCGACGCTCTGCAAGGGCGACGTTGACGAACGCGATGTTCTCGTCCAGCCCGCCGGAGGAGCAGAGCTCGTAGACGATCGACTCGGCGAGCATGTTCGGGGAGATGTAGGTCTCGTTCGCGGTCTTCGCCAGCGCCGCGATCTCCTCCGCCGGCCCGGCGAGGTAGCCCACGCGGACGCCGGGACTGACCGTCTTCGAGAACGAGGAGGCGTGGATCACCTTCGCGTCGGTGCCCTCCGAGAGCGACAGCATCGTCGGCATCTCCTCGGCGCCCGCGAAGCGCACCTCGCGGTAGGGGTCGTCCTCGAAGATCCAGAACCCATGCTCGGCGGAGAGCTCCACCAGGCGCCGGCGCTTGGCCTCCGAGAGCGTGCAGCCGGCGGGGTTGTGGAAGTTGGAGATGATGTGGACGAGCTTCGGGGTGTAGCCGTCGGCGAGCGCCTGCTCGAGCCCCTCGACATTGATCCCGTCGGCCTCGAGCTCGACCCCGATCCGATCGACCCCGAGCTTGTCGAGCATGAGCAGCGTCCGGTCGTAGGACGGCTGCTCGACCACGACCTGATCGCCCGGACCCAGCAGATGGCTGAACAGCATCCAGCCCGCTTCGAGCGAGCCGTTCGTGATCATCACGCGGTCCGCGGTGAGCCCATGGCCGTGCCGTTCGGCGAGCCACGCGCACAGCTCGGGGTGACCGATCCCGGTCCCGTAGGAGAGCGCCCGCGCGGGGTTCGCGCTGAGCGCCCGCTCGGCCGCCGCCCGGACCGCGTCGGCGGGAAGCAGATCGGCGCTGGGAGCGCCGCGGGCGAAGGAGATCATCTCGGCCATCAGTGCGGCGGCGGAGTATACGAAGGGCGCCGCACCCGGCCGCGAGACCCACGCCCCCGCACGGGCCGGCGGCCACCCCGTGGACGATCGGCTGCCCGCAGCGCCTAAGGGCCGGTCCAGCCGTTCGAGTAGCAGGGGCCGCCGCAGTTCGACTGAATCGCGCCGCTCATGCCGGGCTGCATCCAGTCCGACATCTGTTGCTGCGCCGCCGGGGTCTTGCGCGGGTAGCTGTGCGGGTCGCCGCCGTAGCCGTTCTCGGGGCGCGGCGGCACGTTCTGCACGGGCGCCACCTTGCTGCCCTCGCCGTTGGTGCCCATGAAACCCGTCGGGCCACCATCCCAGTAGACCAGCGTCGAGCCCGAGTCCGGGAACGAGCTCACGGACGGGATCTGGAAGAACGGGTTCTGCATCCAGTGGCGGCCGGGATCGAGCGCCGGCTGGAGCACCTTCGCGCCGACCGTGCGCGCCTCGACCTCGGCCGTGATGTTCGACACCTGGTGGTCGCCGACGGCGGCGTGCAGGAGCACCGCGTGCGTCGGGGTGTTCGGGTAGGGATCGGTCGTCATGTGCTCGGCGTAGCCGTCGGCCTCGCCGCGGTCCCAGAGCATCTGCATGAGTCCGAGCAGCAGCACCCGCTGGCCCTCATCCGGGTAGTTGTCATATAGGCCCAGGTTCGGCAGCTTCGCGTAGTCGTCGAAATCGACGCTGCGGCGCAGGAGGGTCGAGTAGTTCATCCCCGTGACCCCGAGCTCCGAGTGGCGGACGTCCGGCTCGAGGGCCGTCAGGGCGCCGCCCATGATCGCGCCCTGGCTGTTCCCGTAGTAGTAGAGCTGCCGGGTGTCGATGACCGGTTCCGGGCCGCTGCCGGCATCGATCTGGAAGGCCGGATCGGTGTTGAAGCCACCCGGGTTGACCATCGCGCGGCCGAGCATCATGAAGTTCACGAAGCCCTGCTGCATGCGGTCGAACGCGGCCGTGATCTTGCTGACGTCGCTGAGCGACGGCAGGATCACCGGCAGCAGGTCGTCCTCGGAGAAGCCGTCCCAGTTGACGCCGCAGGTCATCACGTCGTGGCCGCTGCCGAAGTCGCGCTGCGGGCCCGAGCTGACCTCGCCCTTGTCGCCGAGCAGGCCGTGGCCGTACATCGCCGGCCGCGCCGGGACGACGTTGCCGCCCTGGACGACCGAGTCGGGGATGTCGCATCGGAACGGCACCGTCTCCTTGAAGGAGGGGTTGAAGTTCGGCGTCATGTCATCGGGACCCGAGTAGGCGAACTTCGCCCCCGGCGGGCACCCGTTGGTGTCCAGGTAGCAGGGCACCGTGAGGCTGCCCTCGACCCGGCGCAGGACGCCCGTGTCCGGGTTGTCGGTGACGTTGGTGACCTCGAACTGCGGCGAGTCGCCCTGGACGACGTTGTCGGCGAGGTTGTCGTCGCCCAGCCGGTGGAAGGCGTCGTCGCGCATAGCGAGCACGCGGCTGCTCAGGTTCTGCTCGCTGGCGACCGTGAAGTCCCAGGCCATGTAGAGGCCGTGCCGGTGCACGGTCTGGAACTTCTTGATCGGCTTGAAGATCTTGTTCTCGAAGTACTTGCGCCGCGCCTCGACCGCGTCCTGCTTGGTGATCAGGCGATCGCGGTAGACCTTGAAGGCGTTCGGCGCTGGGATCTTGTCCCCGGAGGCCGTCTTCAGCCGGCGCAGGGCGACGATGTAGCGCGCGCCCTCGTCCCAGTTCTTCAGCGGGCGGATGATCAGGTTCCGGTCCGCATTGTCGGATGGATTGGCATCCATCTCCGCGAAGATCGGCTGGCGCTCGCCCGTGTCGGCGTTGAAGACGACGACCGGCTGCGCCTTGTTGTCGTAGCGGTCCGGGCGCGTCAGCGAGACGATCTTGCTGCGCTGGAAGGCCTTCTGGTTGTCGAGGCCCGGGATGTGAAGCGTGATCGCCTGGCCCGGGCTGAAGCCGTCGTTGCGGTTCCACTCGGTCGGGTCGATGCCCACGCCGTGGACGTTCTGCGGCATCGAGGCGGCGTCGAAGTTGATCCGCAGGCCCGTGGACGTGCCCGAGTCCTTGGTCGTGAAGGCGTTGTTGGGGAACGGCTGCAGGCAGACGCTCGTGTCGAGGAAGTCACAGCGATCGGCATCGGTGGTGTCGATCTTCGGACCCTTGTAGGGCTTCGTCTTGTGCCCCTTCTTGTGGCCCTTGCCCTTGTGGCCCTTGTGGTGGTGCCCTTTGTGGTGGTGGCCCTTGTGGTGCTTGGCGGCGGCGGAGCCGCCGAAGCCTGCGACGGCGCCGGCGAGCAGCAGCGCAAACGCGGCGAGCAGCGCGATGACGAGCGCCGCGGCGCGATTCCGACCGATACCCCGGGACAGCCGCAAAGACCTCACCTCCAGATTCCCCATTCCTCTAGCCGCTCCTAACACGGCACAGGCGCTGCGGTTGCGGCCGCAACGAGAGGCGCGTTATATCAGAGGCCCCGAGAGCGAGAGGGGCGGCGCGGACTCAGGAGCCGAGGATCTCAGCCGCGATCGCGGCTGCCTCGGAGGGGCTGGTGCCGACCCGGACGCCCTTGGCCTCGAGCGCCTCCTGCTTCGCGGCGGCGGTGCCGGAGGAGCCGGAGATGATCGCCCCGGCGTGGCCCATCTGCTTGCCGGGGGGCGCCGTGAAGCCGGCGATGTAGCCGACGACGGGCTTGGTCACGTTCTCGGCGATGTAGTCGGCCGCCCGCTCCTCCGCGTCGCCGCCGATCTCGCCCACCATCACGATCAGCTCGGTCTCGTCGTCGTTCTCGTAGAGCTCGAGGATGTCGATGAAGTCGGAGCCGACGATCGGATCGCCGCCGATGCCGACGATCGAGGAGTTGCCGAGGCCGGCCTGCTTGAGCTCGTTGCCGATCTGGTAGGTCAGCGTCCCCGACTTGGAGACGACGCCGATCGAGCCCTTCTCGAAGAACTGGGCGGGGATGATCCCGACGTTCGCCTTGCCGGGGCTGAGGACGCCCGGGCAGTTGGGCCCGATCAGGCGCACGCCCTTCTCCTTCGCCTTCCAGTAGGTGGGGAGCATGTCGTGGACCGGGATCCCCTCGGTGATCGCGATCACCGTCTCGCAGCCTGCGTCGATGGCCTCGTTGATCGCGGCCCCGGCGAAGCGGGCGGGCACGAAGATCATCGACGTGTTCGCGCCGGCCTCCGAGACGGCCTCGGCGATCGTGTCGAAGACCGGGGTCCCCTCGACGTCCTGACCGCCCTTGCCGGGCGTGACGCCGGCGACCAGGTCGGTCCCGTAGTCGCGGTTGCGGAGTCCGTGGAAGCTGCCCTCGCGGCCGGTCAGGCCGCTGACCACGAGCTTGGTGTCCTCGCCGACGATGATGCTCATGGGATCAGCCCTCTCCCTTTGCGAGGGCGACGACACGGTCGGCGGCGCCGAGCATCGTCTTCTCCTGGTGCAGCCCGTCGAGGTTCGCCTCGTCAAGCAGCGCCAGTCCCTCCTCGGAGTTGGTGCCGTCCAGCCGGACCACGAGCGGGACCTTCATGTCGACGCGTCCGTAGGCCTCGATGATCCCGCGGGCGACCTCGTCGCAACGGGTGATGCCGCCGAAGATGTTGAAGAGGATCGCCTTCACCCTCGGGTTCGAGGAGATCACCTCGAGCGCGTCGACGATCGCGTCCGCCTTCGAGCCGCCGCCGGCGTCGAGGAAGTTCGCCGGCGCCCCACCGGCGTTGGCGACGACGTCGAGCGTCGACATGCAGAGCCCGGCGCCGTTGCCGAGGATGCCGATGTCGCCGTCGAGCGAGACGTAGGTGAGGCCGCGCTCCTTCGCCAGCTTCTCCTGCGGGTCCTCGTCGGGATCCTCGGAGCCGGAGCCCGCGATCTCCTCGTGCCGGTACAGGGCCGAGTTGTCGATCGTCACCTTGGAGTCGAGGGCGACGACCTCGCGGTCCCCTGTGACGATCAGCGGGTTGACCTCGATCAGGGTCGCGTCGTTCGTGTTGAAGGCGTCGTAGAGCTTGACCAGGATGTCCGCCGTGGAGTCGACGACGTCGTCGTCGATGCCGGCGTCGATGCCGACCTCGCGCGCGACGTCGACTGTGAGCCCCTCGAGCGGGTCGACGTGCCGGCGGACGAGCGCGTCGGGGTCCGTCTCGGCGATCTCCTCGACGTTCATGCCGCCCATCCGCGAGAGCATCACGAGCGGCTTCTTCTCGGAGCGGTCGAGGATGATCGAGGCGTAGTACTCGACGTCGATGTCCGAGGCGCCCTCGACCCACACCTGGTGGACCCTGAAGGGGCCCTCGCCGTGCGGCCCGGTGATGTCCATGCCGATGATCGCCTCCGCGTGGGCGCGAGCCTCGTCGACGTCCTTGGCGACCTTGATGCCCCCGGCCTTGCCGCGGCCGCCGATCAGGACCTGGGCCTTGATCACACAGGGGTAGCCGATCCGCTCCGCCGCCGCGACGGCGGCGTCGACGTCGCCCGCGGGCTCACCGGTCGGTACCGGCACGCCCGCGGCGGCGAACAGCTGCTTGCCCTGATACTCGAGAAGGTCCATCGGGTGCGGTGCGGCAGCCTAGCCGAGTCGGGGCGGGGGCGTGTGGTCAGGGGCCGGACATCTATCGGCTGCATAACAGCGCCTGTTTTGCATATGGTGTCTTCATCGCAACCTGGACGTTCATAACGAATCACGCAAGAGTCCTGCTGGTGATCGCCTCGGATCCCACCGTGCGCCTCCGCGACATCGCGGCGACGCTCGACATCACCGAGCGCGCCGCCCAGCGGATCGTCACCGAGCTGGTGGACGAGGGCTATCTGACCCGGAAGCGGGTCGGCCGCCGTAACCACTACGAAGTGCACACCGCCCGGCCCATGCGCTCCTCGCAGTCGAAGGAGACCGAGGTCGGTCAGTTCCTGCAGCTTCTGCTCGACCACCAGGATCCAATCTCGTCCTGACGACCGCGCCCGGCGGTGACACGGCCGCCCAATGGGCGGCGGCTGTCATAATGCCGCGCCCTTATGCCTCTACCGAAGCGCAGCGAGATCGAGTGGGTGACCACGGACTGCTACGGAACCCTGATCGATTGGGAGAAGGGAATCACCGAAGCGTTCGAGCGTGAGGCGGTCGAGGATGGGCTGACGCTCGACGCGAAGGCGCTGCTGCCGCGCTTCTTCGAGGTCAAGTACGAGGTGATGGCCGGCTCCTACGAGCTCTATGCCGAGGTCCTGCGCCGGGCCGCCGTGCGCGCCGCGGGCGAGGTCGGCTGGGAGCTCGAGCCCTCGCGAGCGCAGTTCCTGCCGGACTCGATCGGCGACTGGCAGCCGTTCCGGGAGGCGAACGCGGCCATGGACCGGCTCGGGGCCAAGTACAACCTCGGCGTGATCTCGAACATCGACGACAAGCTGCTCGGGATCTCGCGGCGCCATCTGCGCACGGATCTGGAGCTCGTCGTGACCGCACAGCAGGTGCGCAGCTACAAGCCCGAGCCCGCCCACTTCAAGGAGTGCGCGCGGCGGATCGGCAAGAAGAAGGGCTGGGTCCACATCACCAGCGGCTACTACACCGACGTCGAGCCGCTGCTGAAGATGCGCGTCCCGGTCATCTGGGTCAACCGCCACGGGACCAAGCTCGAGAAGGGCGCCAAGAAGCCCACGGTCGAGGTCTCGAACTTTCGCGAGGCCGCCAAGAAACTGGGCTGCTGACGGGCGGCGGCGTCCTCGGACGCCTTTGCTTGTCCTCTCGGCAAAGGACGGCTCCACATCGCGATAGAACTCGGGTGTGAGGTTTTCCATTGCAGCCGATGAGGTGACCGGGGTCGCGGCCGCAATCGAGGGGGCGCTGGCCGAGCGCGGGCATGAGGTCGTCGCCCGGCACGGAGCCCTGAACGAAGCCGAGCGGGACGACTGGGCCTGGGCCTCTGAGGCCGCGGCAAGGGACGTCGCCGAGGGCCGGGCGGAGCAGGCGGTCGTCGCCTGCTGGACCGGGACCGGCGCGTCGATCGCCGCGAACAAGGTCGCCGGCGTGCGGGCGGCGCTGTCCGGCGACGCCGAGACCGCTGCCGGGGCCCGGCGCTGGAACGACGCCAACGTCCTCGCCCTGAGCCTGCGCACGACCAGCGAGGCGCTGCTCGGCGAGCTGCTCGACGCCTGGCTCGGGACGGAGGCGAGCTCGGAGCCGAACGACCGCGCCAACGTCGCCCATATCGACGGGCCCGGCGGCTGATGGAACGGCTGCTGCCCGACCCCGGGCCGACCTCCGTACCCGAGGCGCTCGCCGGCTTCGACCCCCGCGCCCGGGTGCCCGACGAGCGGCCCTTCGTGTTCACGAACTTCGCCGAGACGCTCGACGGCCACGCGACGCTCGACGGGCGTTCGGGGGAGATCGCCGGCGACACGGACCTGCAGGTCCTGCTCGGGCTCCGCGAGCGGGCCGACGCGGTCATGGTCGGCGCCGGGACGCTGAGGGCGGAGCGCTACGGGCGCATCATCGCCGCGGCGGAGCGGCGGAAGCGGCGGCGGGAGGCAGGGCTCGAGTCCGACGCCCTCGCCGTCGTCGTCAGCGAGCGCCTGGCGGTCCCGTGGGACATTCCGCTCTTCAGCTCGGGCGCCGGCGAGGTCGTCGTGTTCACCGCCTCCGAGAAGGCGGCGCCGGAGACCGCCACGCCCTGCACCGTGATCCGGCATCCGGGCGGCGTCGACCTCTCCCGCGGTCTGGCCGAGCTGCGAGCCGAGCGCGGAATCGAGGCGCTGCTGTGTGAGGGCGGGCCGCACCTGCACGCGGCCCTGCTCACCTCGGGCCTCGTCGACGAGCTCTTCGTCACGATCGGAGCGAAGCTGGCCGGCGGCGCCGGTCCGCGGATCACCGAGGGACTCCCCGGCGGTCCGATCGACCTCGGGCTGGTTTGGCTTCTGCGCGAGGGCGACGAGCTCTACACGCGCTGGTCCGTGCGGCGCTGAGACCCGGGGCGCCCGGCGCTCAGCCGCCGAGCCAGCTCCGGAAGCTCCGGCTCGCCATCGCCTTGCCGGAGCCGCGTGGGGCGCGCCCGAGCCGGTGGCCGCCGTAGACGACGCGGCCGTCGCGGTGCTGGTAGGTGAGCCACGTCTTCGTGTTCCGGGAGCCCAGCGGCGGCCGCGAGTAGTCGCAGACCCCGCGCGGGAAGGTCCGCTCGAGCTTCGCCCACTGCCCGTCGGTGAACTTCACCGGATAGGAGGAGCGATCGAGCGGCTGCAGCCGGCACTGATTCGACTCGGTGGTGACCGCATCGCCCGAGACGATCCGCGGGGTCGAGTAGACGGGGACCACAGCCGCGGGACAGAGCCCGTCGGTGAGCTTCGTCCCGTTCCCGTCGCTGCACTGGTCGTGGACGTCGGCCGGGCGGTCGGCGGCGATCTTGTCCGGCAACGACGCGTGGCTGTGGTCGCGTGAGATCGCGTCCAGCCAGCGGTCCATCGCGACGAGCGCCTGCTTCGTGTAGTCGAGATCGCCGAGCAGCGGCGTCGGGCCCTCCCAGATCACCTGGTTGTCGTGGTTGCCGAACTCGCGATCGAGACGGGCGCGGACGGCGAAGGCCCGGTAGGTGTCGTGCGCGAGCCCGGGGTCGGGGCCGAGCAGGTTGATGATCGGGACGGTGTTGAGATTGTTCGCGTGGTTGATCGTGCCCGTGCGGTAGGCGCGCTTGAGCGCGTAGAGGTCGGGACGCGTGCGTGCGTGCTGCGGGTCGATGTCGATGTCGAGCCCGCCGATCTTGGCGTTCAGGTCGACGAACTGGGCCGGCGTGATCGTGCCGTCCTGCAGCGCCTGGAGGCCGTACTGGATCCCGTCGTTGCCCACGGGCAGGCCGGCGAAGCCGTGGCCGGCGGCCTTCTCCATCGGCGTCCAGACGCGCTTCGGGCGCGGGCCGAACTCGTTGATCATGTAGTCGAGGACCGAGCAGCGGACGCCGCCGGGGTTGCTCTCGGCGTCGTAGCGCATCGCCTCCGGCACCTCGCTCGGGCAGTTGGGGTTGATCGCCGACTTGAACAGCTCCTCGTCGGCGAGGATCGCGTTGATCGGATCCGGGTGGCCCTCGACCGCGCCCTCCCCCAGGGGCGTCCAGACGACCCCGGGCCCCCACTTCGACGGGTCCTCGAAGTAGAGGCGCAGGAGGTGGTAGTCGGCGAACTGGGCGCCGGTGGTGACCGCGTCCGGGAACGAGCACTGCGGGATCAGGCCTTGGTAGATGCCGGGGTAGGCGTTGGCGATCCACTGCTGGGCGAGGGAGCCGCCGGAGCACCCCGTGCCGATCGTGTAGCGGATCGTGCCGAGGCGCTCGATCAGGCGCTCCTTCGCCATCAGCAGCGATTCGGCCTCGGTCGCGATGTTGCAGTTGTGGCCGGTGTTGTCGAGCGCGGTCGAGAGCACCGCGAAGCCGCGGCCGAGGGCGGCGATGTAGCTGTTGGTGATGACCGGGTTGTCGGGGAGCGTCCCCGACGCGTCGGCGAGCGGCGCCTCGCCGACGCCGTAGTCGGTGTCGCAACCTCCGCCGTGGGTGATCAGCACCTTGTGGTTCCACTGCCGTTGCGGGTTCCAGGGCTTCCACGGCCTGCCGGGCCGGTACAGGGTCAGGATCTTGTACTGGTCGCGATCCTCGTAGCCGAGCTCCTGGCGGACGATGAACGGGACCTTCACGCCCTGGTCGGTGGTCGTCGTCGCGACGTCGTTCGGCGGGTGCTTGGGGTCGTAGGGCTGCAGGCCCGACTCGGTCGGGTTCGTCGAGCGATACAGCAGCGTGTACTCGGCCTTCTGGTCGCACTGCGCGTCGCGGGCGCCCTTCTGGCACCGCCAGGGCTGGACCTGGGGCCCGGAGAAGACCGGGCCACCCGTCGGATGGTTCGTGATCACCGTCCGCGCCCTGTGCCGGCCGAGGCGCGCCCGGATCGTGTTGCGCCCGTACCCCAGCAGCTGCAGGTTGGTCATCCGGCGGCCGTCGGCGCGGACCGGGAAGGAATGGGAGATGTCGCGCCTGCGCTTGCGGTGGCGGATCGTGATGTGCAAGCGCCGGCGCAGGTGGCGGCGGGCGCCGTGCGGCACCTTGAGCTCGACCAGCGCGCGCCCGCCGGAGACCAGGTCCGCGCGGTTCGAGAGGACCTCGATCCGCAGGCCGCGGTGGTGGCCGGCGCGGGCGGCGGCCGGGGCGGCCGTCGCGAACAAGGCGGTCAGAGCCGCCAGGACCGCGCAGAGAGGCGCGCCGGCGCGGACCGCGCGCGACCTCCGAGGCCCCCTTGTGCCTGGGCTCGCCTCCATCGCCGCAAGATGCTGGCAGGGGTGTACCGGGCGGGCGCCGGTTCGCTCAGGTGGTCGAGGGGGCCGGCGTCCCCCACGGCGGCGTGGGCGCGATCACGCCGGCCGCGTCGGGGATCTCCCCCGCCTCCTCCTCGGCCGCCTCGCCGCGCCGGAACATCCGCAGGGCGAGGATCGTGCCGGCGAGGATGACCACGCCACCGAGGCTGAGCTGCACGCTGAGCAGGCCCTCGCGGGTCCAGTAGACGTCGCGCAGGTCGAGGAGCAATGCCGCCTCGTCGAAGGTGAAGCCGACCCCGGCTCCGAAGGGCATCGTGAGCAGCACCTGCCGATCGCGGTCGTCGCTGAGCAGAGCCGCCGTCGCCGAGCCGAACGCGAGCAGGATCCCGGGCACGAAGTGGTGGATGTGGCGACCGCCCACGGAGACGTTGCCGAACGGCCACCATCCCGCCCGGATGCCGCGGGTCGAGACGCGGGCGAGCACGAAGGCGCCGGCGAAGCCGGTGAGCAGGTTGAAGAGCACGGTCTCGTGCCGCGTGCCGGCGCCGTAGCCGGCGCGGGCGACGCGCAGGGTGTCGCGGCCGGCGGCCCCGACGAGCGGCAGCGTGGCCGGCGGCGGTCCGGAAGACCCGGCCGGCGCGGAGCGCAGGGCCCGCCGCCGGAAGCGGCGGACGAGCTCGCCGACGAAGACCGAGCCCGCAGTGGCCGCGGTCGCCACCGCGAGCCCGGTCGTGAGCCGGTCGGCGCTGCGGACCCGGACCTCGGGCAGCCGCATCAGAGCCGGACGACGTTCGGGGCGTCGATGCCCCGCGTGATACCGCGGAAGTCGACGAGCAGCTTCGCCTCGTCGACGAGGGCAAGGTGGTCGACCCCGGGGTGGGCGGTGACGATCGCGACCAGGTCGGCCTCGGCCGCGGCCGGTGCGAGCTCGGACGAGGTGAGCCCAAGCTCCGGCAGCGCCGGGACGTGGGGGTCGTGGTAGGAGAGCTCCGCGCCGAGCTCGCGCAGCCGGCCCATGATCTTCAGCGCCGGGGCCTCGCGGAGGTCGGCGACCCCGCCCTTGTAGGCGACCCCGACGATCAGGACCCGGGAGCCGTTGACGGGCTTGCCGGCGTCGTTCAGCGCCCGCTCCATCTTGCGCACGCAGAAGAGCGGGTGCGACTGGTTGATCTTGCCCGCGAGCTCGACGAACTCGGTGTAGAAGTCGTTCTCCCGCGCCTTGAAGGCGAGGTAGAAGGGGTCGATCGGCAGGCAATGGCCGCCCATGCCCGGGCCGGGCTCGAAGCGCATGAACCCGAAGGGCTTGGTCGCGGCGGCGTCGATGACCTCCCAGATGTCGATGCCCGAGCCGGTCGGTGAGCTGGGCGAGCTCGTTGACCAGCGCGATGTTGACCGAGCGGAAGATGTTCTCGAGCAGCTTCGAGAGCTCCGCCGACTCGGGGCTGGAGACCCTCACCACCTGCTCGCAGATCAGCCCGTAGACCTCGGCCGCGCGCTCCGCGCAGGCGTCGGTCAGCCCGCCGACGATCTTCGGCGTGTTGGCGACCGTGTGATCGGAGCGCCCCGGGTCGATGCGCTCGGGCGAGTAGGCGAGGTGGAAGTCCGAGCCGGCGCGCAGGCCCGAGGCCTCGAGCAGCGGCAGCAGGACCTCGCGGGTGGTCCCCGGGTAGGTCGTCGACTCCAAGACGACGGTCTGCCCCCGCGAGAGCACCCCGGCGACGGTCGAGGCCGCCGCGCGCACGTAGGAGAGATCCGGCTCGCGCTGGTTGGCAAGCGGCGTGGGGACGCAGATCAGGATCGCGTCGCAGCCGCGCAGGGCCGCCGCCTCGCTCGTCGCGGTCAGGCGCCCGCCGAGCGCCGCCAGCGCCTCGGAGGGGACGTCCTCGATGTCGCTCTCCCCCGCGGCGAGCCGAGCGACGCGCTCGGCGTCGTTGTCGAGGCCGACGACGTCGACACCCGCCTCGCCGAAGGCGAGGGCGAGCGGCAGGCCCACGTAGCCGAGGCCGACGATCCCGATGCTTTCGATGTCCGGCATCCGGCGCCAGTCTAGGAGCCGGGGCGCCTGGACACGTCGACTGCGGCCGTCGACGGCGAGGGCCGCCCAACGCCGCGAGATCGCTACCGGCCGAGCCGGTCGAGGCCGCGGGCAAGCGGCGGGATGTTCGGCGAGCCGAGGCCTGTGACGTCGTCGTAGCCTCGGCGCACCCGCAGCGTGTTGTACACCCCGCCGGTGATCAGGCCGCTCTTGTAGCCGTCGTCGGCGTTCTCGCCGTTCGCGTACCTGCGGAACACCGCGACGGCGCGCCGGGCGCGGCCCACGGGCCGGATCGCACGCTTGCCCAGCTTGTACAGCGCGGGATTCAAGAAGCCGAGGCGGGCGCCGCCGTTCTTGTCGATCATCGTCGCCACCGCACCGGCGAAGACGGGCGAGCTGACCGAGGTGCCGCCGATGGAGTACTTGACCGTGAGCGGCTGGCCGTCGTTGCCGATCGCCGTCTCCATGACCATCGGGCCGCTCATCGGGTCGCCGACCAGCCCGATGTCGGGCACGACCCTGGCATGGCCTCCGTAGTAGCCGGAGTACTGCCTCGGCACCTTGGAGCGTTGATAGTGCGGCTCGCTGAAGAGGCGACTGGTGCCGCCGGTGCTGCCGCCGTGGTACTCCCCCGGAGGTGCTGGATCCCAAGCGCCGGTGGAGTCGTCGAGGGCCGTGGTGGACTCACCCCAGCCCTGCTCCCACATGCGCTGGTTACGCGGCCCTACCGCGAGCGTGGTGCCGCCCACGGCGGTCACCCGCCGAGCGGAGGCGGGGAAGGCCACGGTCCGTATCGCGTCGGTGGCGGTGTAGTCGCCACTGTCACCGGAGGAGTAGAGGATCGTGATGCCCTGCGCCGCGGCTTCGTCGAAGACCTGTTTGGCCGCCTTCTGCTCGGTTGGAGGGGCGCCGAGCTCGATGCCGCCGTAGGAGTTCGAGATCACGTCCACCTTGTTGCGGCCGACGAGCTCGTTCTCGGCGGCGAGGGCAGCGTTGAGCCCGTCCGCCCCGGCGTAGCGGATCCGGGCCCCCGGGGCCATCCCGTGCGAGACCTCGACGTCGAGGGTCTGCTCGCCGTAGGCCCCCCATATCTCCGAGGAGTCCGCGGGCGTGTAGCGGTGCGGGCGGTCGATTCTCAGCCTCGTGCGCGGGATCTTGTTGCGGTCCGAGTACGCGTCCAAGTCCGCCTGCAACGTGGGTGAGAGATATGCGAGCACGATCCCGATCCTGACGCCGCGACCATCGATCCCCTTCTGCTTTCGCAGCTGCTCGCTGCCGTAGGCGGCGCGCAGCTGACGCGCGACGTAGCCGCAGATCGCGCTCGGCTGCCGGCGGCCGTAGGCGAGAGGGGCTGAGAACAGAATGCTCGCACCCCAGTAGGGGGAGCACGATGGGGGGGGCGGCTGCTCGGAGATCCCTCCGCCGATCGGAGGCGGGCCGGGGTGGGTCGTCGGGGGGGCTTCCGCCGGCTCGGCGGTGAGCGGACCCGAGACCGAAGCGAGGTCCGTGTGGATCGGGGCCTCGGGGATCCCGAGCGTTCCCTCGACGATGCGGGAGAGGCGGGCGGGGACCGACACCGGCTCGCTTGGCGCGAGCAGGCGCTGACCGCCGTAGCGATAGGTCCGCAATGACGTGCCGAAGGCACGCTCGTAGTCGGAGACGGTGCCCGACGCGGGCACCAGCATCCGGTTCCGCGACGGTTTGTGCGTTTTGAGGCCCTCGGAGCGCAGCCAGCGCACCACCGGCCTGACCTGGCGCCGTCGCCATGCGAAGCGCCGGCGGAACGTCGCGGCGGAGACGAACTTGCGGAACGAGTCGCTGGCCGGGTTGGAGACCCGCCGGGCGAGGACGCTCGCGCCGTAGGGGTCCTCGAGTCCGAGGGCGACGTCGAAGTGGATAGTGCGGTTCGGCGCCGGGGCTCCGACCACCGGGGAGGACGCCACGTAAGCGGGCACGCTCGCCGCGACCGCGGCGCGCCTGGCGCTTGCCGCTGCGGGGAAGAGCGCGGCCGCGAGCACCGCGAGTGACAGGATTCCTGCTCCCCTACCCCTTTGCACGACGCGATCCTAAGCGGTGCGGGGGGCCTCGCGCAACCCGGATCCTCGGGCCCTCGTCGTGCGGCTCCGGGTTCGCGCGCGCGGTGCTCACGCGGGCGCCTGCGGCGAGCGGGCCGCCCGGCTGCCTTGTCCTACAATTGCCGGCGGGCCATTAGCTCAGTTGGTAGAGCAGGAGACTCTTAATCTCAAGGTCGTAGGTTCGATCCCTACATGGCCCACTCTCTCTACCGGGGCGCGGGGGAGCGGTTCAGCCGCCGGGAATGCCGGTGCCGCCGGAGAGCCCCGAGCTGCCACCGAGCGGGGCGAGCGGGTTCTGCAGCTGCGACTTCGTCGGGCCCGACTGCTTCAGGGCCTTCTGAATCTGCTTGCTCTGCTTCTCGAACTGGTCGAGCTGGTTCTGCACGGCCTTGCGGGACGAGGAATCGGCCGACCGCAGCGCCTTCTGGCCGGCGGCCTTGCCCTGCGTCGGCTTGCCGGCGAAGTAGTAGTAGGCGGCGGCCTGCAGCCACGTCGAGGGGTTCGGGTGCGCGGCCGCGCTGATCGAGGCCGCGTCGCCGGCGCGCTCGAACTGGCGCGTGAACTCCTGCGGGTTGGTCTCCGTGCTGGCGACGTTCGCGTAGGCGCGCGAGATCAGCGCCGCCAGTGAGGGGTTCGGCTTCTGGCTCTTCGGCAGCGCCTCCAGGTAGCGCTCCCAGGCGTCGGTGGCGTCGTTGAAGCTGCTGATCGCGCTGTCTGTCGGGACCGGCACGCCCTGGTCGTTCGTGCCCATCTCCTGCTGCCCGTTGAGGTACGAGTAGCGGGCGAGCGTGATCAGGGCCCGCGTGTCCTTGGGCTTGGTCTGCAGGGTCGAGTTCGCGTTGTCGATCTGCTGCTGGAACTGCGGGTCGCTGTTGGAGCTGTTGCCTGAGAGGCCGAGGGCGTCGAGGATGCCGCCGCTGGCGCTGCCGCCGATCCCGAGGCCGACGAGGCCGAACGCGATGAGCAGCGCGAGGAAGGCGTAGATCACCTGGATCATGCGCTTGCGCTTGCCGCGAAGGTCGAAGAGCATGCGGTGCAGGCTAGATGATCGATTGCGCGGGTCGGGGGCGAGCGGCCGTCAGCGGTCCTGCGTCGCCAGCGTCCCGGTCGCCGTCTCCTTCGCGCGGCGGTCGAAGATCCGCGCGAGGATCAGGCTGAGCTCGAAGAGGACCAGGAGGGGCAGCATGCAGAGCAGCATCGTCACCGGGTCGGTGCCCGGCAGGAGCATCGCGATCACCGCGATCACGAGGATCGCGTAGCGGCGGTTCGAGCTGAGCTGCTGGGGCGTGATCACGCCGAGGCGGGTCAGCGCCAGGATCCCGATCGGGACCTGGAAGACGACGCCCACCGAGATCAGCGTCAGGGCGAAGAAGCTGTAGTACTCGCGGGCCCGGATCTGGACGTTGAACTGGTTGTCGTTGAAGTTGAGCAGGAAGTGGATCGCGGCGGGCGCCACGATGTAATAGGCGAAGACGACGCCGGCCACGAACAGGAACGGGACCATCAGCATCAGCGGGAAGACGGTCGCTCGCTCCTGCGGGCTGAAGGCCGGGAGCACGAAGGCGTAGAGCTGGTAGAGGATGACGGGCAGCGAGAGCAGGATCGCGCCGTAGAAGACGACCGTGAGCGTCGTCATGAAGGGCTCCGCCGGTGAGAAGGTGACGGGCTCGAAACCGTCCGGCAGCGGCCCGTTGGCGATGTCCAGCAGCAGGTGGTTCTGCCAGAAGCACAGCACCAAAGCGACCCCGAGCGCGCCGAGGGAGATGAACAGCCGCGTCCGCAGCTCGTCGAGGTGTTCGACGAGCGTGAGCCGATCGTCGAACTTGGCAGCCTTTATCCGGGCCACGGCGCGCGGCGGTCGCTGTGCCCGGAGGCGTCAGCCGGTCGGGGTTTCGCTGCGCTCCGAGGAGGCGGCGTCGACGACGGTCGCATCCTCATCGTCCTCGTCGTCGTCGACCAGGCTGCTGTCGATCTTGTGTGGTTCGGTGTCCTCCCCCTCGCCAGAAACGGAGTTCTTGAACTCACGAATCCCATTGCCAAGCGACTTGCCGAGCTCCGGGAGGCGCTTCGGCCCGAAGATGACGAGCGCGATGATCAGAACGATGGCGAGTTCGAGGGGTCCGACGTTGGGCATGGGCTCCATGGTAGCGCTGCCGCGATGCGGGCTCGCAAGATCGGCTGCCCGAGCGGGTTCGTCCGCGCCGAAAATGTAGGCTCCGGGCCGTGATCCTCTCCGACAAGTCGATCGCCGAGGAGCTCGCCGGGGGCGGGATCGTCATCGATCCGCTCGGCGAGAAGGCGATGCAGCCCTCGTCGGTCGATCTCCGCGTCGACCGCTACTTCCGCGTCTTCCGCAACGACACGACCCCCTACATCGATCCGAAGCAGGCCCAGGAGGATCTGACCGAGCTGGTCGAGGTCGCCGACGACTCCTCCAGCGCGTTCGTCCTCCACCCCGGCGAGTTCGTGCTCGGCTCGACGCTCGAGCGGGTCGCGCTCGGGAACGACCTCGTCGCCCGCCTCGAGGGCAAGTCCTCGCTCGGCCGCCTCGGCCTGCTGATCCACTCGACCGCGGGCTTCGTCGACGCCGGCTGGGACGGGCACCTGACGCTCGAGCTCTCGAACGTGGCGAACCTGCCGATCGCGATCTACCCGGGCATGAAGATCGGTCAGATCTCCTTCCTGCGCATGACCAGCGAGGCCTCCGTCCCCTATGGGAGCGGCTCCGCCGGCTCCAAGTACAAGGGCCAGAAGGGCCCGACGCCCTCGCGCTACTACCTCAACTTCGAAGACGACTGACCGCGACGGGACGCGGACGGGCGTCCAACCGCCGGGCGGCGCTAAACGACCGGCGCCCCTCTGCCGATACGGGTTGCGATGGATGGCTTCCGACGCAACCGGCGCAGCCGCAACCGCGGGCGTGTTCCGCACCCGCGCTCACGCTGCTGCGCCCGGCTCCGCGCACCGGGCGCCCGAAATCGAGGCCGGCGAGGATCTGCACGTCTGCCCGCGGTGCGGCTCCGGCTTCGTGCAGCCGCGGGAGTGGGCGCCGGTCGACATGCGCCGCTGGCGGGTCGAGCTCGCCTGTCCCGAATGTGACTGGCACGGGTCCGGGCTCTTCTCGCAGCAGGCGGTCGACCGCTACGACGAGGTCCTCGACGAAGGCGCCGCGATTCTGACGCGCGACCTGCACGAGCTCGCCGAGGCGAACATGCGCGCCGCGATCGAGAGCTTCTCGAGCGCGCTGGCGGCCGACCAGATCCTCCCCGAGGACTTCTGAGCCGGACCGGCGCCGTCAGGCGTAGCGCTCGACGACGCCGTCGGCGACCGTCTCGAGCAGATCGACGTCCTCGGAGCTGAGGGCCGCGCGCTGGAGGCCGGCCTTGGCGCGCGCGACGCGATCCCGCGCCTCGTCGCGGACGCGCTCCGGCGCACCGGTGGCCGCGATCCGCTCGCAGATCGCCTCCGCCTCCTCAGGCCGGAGATCCCGCAGCTCGAGCTCGGCGAGCGAGGGGTCGCGCTCGATGGCGCGGATCAGCGGCAAGGTCACGGTGCCGTCGATCAGGTCGGTGCCCCGCGCCTTGCCGGTGCGCTCGGGCGGGCCGAGCACGTCGAGGACGTCGTCGAGGAGCTGGAAGGCGAGCCCGATCTCGCGGCCGAATTCACGCAGCGCCAGCTCCTGCGACGCGGGCCGATCGCGACCGATCACGCAGGCGCACTCGAACAGGGACGCGGTCTTGAGGCTGCACCGGTAGAGGTAGCGGTCGCTGTCGACGCTCAGATCGAAGGCGTCCTGACGCTGGACGAGCTCGCCCCGGGCGAGGGCCGTCGAGGCGTCGGCCAGGGCGGCGACGGCGGTCTCCGAACCGGGCACCGGCGAGCAAGGCGAAGGCGCGCGAGAAGAGCAGATCGCCCGTGGCCAGCGCGCGGTCGCGGCCGGCCACCGCGACGACCGTCGGCCGGCCCCGGCGCAGCGGCGCCGCGTCGAGCACGTCGTCGTGGACGAGGGTCGCCATGTGCACGAGCTCGATCGCCGCCGCGGCCCTGATCGCGCCCTCCCCCGCCCCCGGGCCCGCGCAGAGCAGGACGAGCAGCGGCCGCATGCGCTTGCCCCCGGCGGTGAGGGTCGCCGCGGCGTCGCCGCCCAGCGGCGGAGGCTGCTCCTCGACGATCGCGGTGAGTCGCCGTTCGACCTCCGCGAGGCGGGCGGGCAGCCAGGCCCCGGCCCGCCGGGTCACCTCGGTCACCGGCTCGGGGGTGGCGGGCCGGCTCATCCCGCGGGCGCGTCCGGGCGGGTGCCCTGGTGGATCGCGATGATGCCGCCGGCGAGGATCGTCCAGCGGATCCTCGTGAGGCCGGCGCCGTCGAGCTTCGCCGCGAGCCGCTCGGGGGCGGGGAAGCTCCGCACCGACTCAGGCAGGTAAGCGTAGGCGTCGGGATCCCCCGCGACGCGGCCCAGGAGCGGCACGATCCGGTCGAACCAGAGGGAGAAGAAGGTGGATAGCGGCGGCCGTGTCGGTTGCGTGATCTCGAGGATCACGAGCCGGCCGCCCGGCTTCAGAACGCGGCTGAGCTCGCGGAGACCGCGGTCGAGATCGGAGAAGTTGCGGACGCCGAAGCCGACCGTGACCGCGTCGAAGCTGGCGTCGTCGTAGGGGAGCTCGAGCGCGTCGCCCCATTCGAACAGCGGTGCCGCCCCGAGCTCGCCGCGGCGCGAGGTGGCCTTGTCGCGGGCGAGGTCCAGCATCCGCTCCGAGAAGTCGGAGCCGACGACGTGGCCCTCCGGGCCGACGCGGCGCTGCAACTCGAGGGTGAGATCGCCGGTGCCGCACGCGACGTCGAGCGCCGCGTCGCCGGGCCCGAGGCTGGCCCGGTCGACCGCCTTCTCGCGCCAGCGATGGTGCATGCCGGCGGTCATCGCCGAGTTCATGAGGTCGTAGACACCGGCGATACGGTCGAACATGCCGCGGACCTGGACCGCGAACTCATCCGTTCCGCGCGCCGGGTGGGCGCCCGACGCGCCTCCCGTTGTGCGTGCGGCGTTCAAGATCTGGCGCCGGCGCCGGCTGCGCCGGGGGTCAGCCTCCCTGGCCGTTGAGGCTGCCGAGATAGGCGAGCAGGTCGTTGAACTTGCCCGGGTTTTGCTCCTTCAGAGCCTCGAACGAGGGCATGATGCCGGGGCCCTTCTCGAGCGAGCGGGCGATCGCGGCCTCAGGCAGGCGCAGGCCGATCTCGGTCAGGTTCGGTCCGAGGACGCCGCCGGTCGATCCGAACTTGTGGCAGGCGGTGCAGCCCGACTGCTCGACGACCTGCTTCCCCGCCTCGAACTGCGGGGCGGTGGCTAACTCGATCTTCGATGGGTTGCCGGCCTCCGCTCCGAGATACGTGAGCGTCGCCATCGAGGCGATCGTCAGCGCGGCAGCGACCATCGCGATCGGGCGCCGGAGCGGGTTGCGCTCCGGACCGCGGTCGTAGAAGGGCAGCAGGAAGAGCAGCACCATCGCGATCGTCGGCACGCCGATCGTCGCGATCGGGACGAGTGCCGGCGGGTGGATTACGCGCAGCAGCTCGAAGAGGAAGAAGAAGTACCAGTCCGGACGCGGCACGTAGGTGGTCGTCGTCGGGTCGGCCTTCGGCCCCTGCTCGGCGCCGAGGATGATCGACAGCGCCGCGATCACGAGGACTACGATCAGCGCCATGACCGAGTCCTTCATGACGGCGTAGGGGAAGAAAGGCTTGCCCTTCTTCTTCATCACCTCGTACTCGCGGAGGTACTGCTCCTTCTCCTGGCGGTTCACGAGCTCAGACCTTCTCGGCGATCGCCGACTTGTTCTTCGTGCTCGCGCGCAGCCACGGGGGCGCCGTCGTGCCCATCTTGACCACGAGGTACAGGTGCGCGCCGATCATCGCGATGATCGCGCCAGGCACGAGCATCATGTGGATCGAATAGAAGCGGGATAACGTCGTCCCTCCGAACTCGGGTCCGGCGCGCAGGAAGTCGGAGAGGTAGGGACCGACGATCGGGCCGGTGCCGTTGATGTTGACCCCGACGATCGTCGCCCAGTAGGAGCGCTGGTCGAAGGGCAGCAGATAGCCGGTGAAGCCCATCGTCATCGTCAGGATCAGGAGCACGACGCCGATGATCCAGTTGAGCTCGCGCGGGTACTTGTAGGCGCCGAAGAAGAAGGTCCTGCCCATGTGCACGAAGACGAGGATCACCATCACCGAGGCGCCCCACTTGTGCATGCCGCGGACGAACTCGCCGAGGAAGACGTCGTTGGTGAGGTGGGTGATCGAGTCGTAGGCCTCGACGGTGGACGGCGTGTAGTACATCGCCAAGAAGACGCCGGTGACCGCCTGGACGACGAACGCGAACAGCGTCGCCGAGCCGAGCGTGTAGAACCAGTTCGTGCCCTTCGGGACCTTCCGGTAGAGCATCCCGGTGAGGAAGCCGGTCGCCGCGGTCCGCTCGTCGAGCCAGCCGATGAGATCGGCGGGAGCGTCCTTGGCCCCCTCGACGACCCGGGCGTTGGCGCCGCTGCCGTTGCCGCCGTTGGTGCCCGGCTGCGACGGCCGCCGCAGCGGCCCGGGGAGCAGCTTCTCGAGGCGGCCGCCGCCGTTCCCGGTCTTCGTCTCTGTGTCGGTTTCTGCCATCGGTTCGTCCTAGACGGGGCTCACGGCGCCGGCGCCGTCGAGGGACGGGGCGGGTAGAGGTAGTTCCAGACGCCGCCCGTGAACTCGCCCGGATCGCGGGCGCGGACGGGCTCGAGGCTGGAGGTGACGCTGAAGCGCGGGCCGATCTCGACCTGGCCCCTCTGGACGCGGGTCTGGAAGCGGTCGAGCGGACGCACCGGCGGCCCGCCGATGCGCTGGCCCTCGAAGTCGTAGACACCGCCGTGGCAGGGGCAGATGAAGTTGCCGGCGGCGGCGACGAAGCGCACCGGGCAGCCGAGGTGGGCGCAGCGGGTCGAGATCGCGACGTACTCGCTCGGGTTCTCGCCGAGGTCGGGGCTGCCCTGGCGCACGTAGACGGTCGACTTGCCGGCCTCGCCGATGCCCGGGACGATCGTGATCACCTTCGAGCGGTAGCTGTCCGGCACGAACTCGTCGGTGGACCCGACCGGCTGCCAGGTCTCGTCGGGGCGGTCGAAGATCGGGGCCGCAGCGAAGCCCAGGGCCGGCAGGATGATGACGGCGCCGGCGAGGCCTCCGATGGCTTGCCCGGCGACCGTGAACGCCTTGCGGCGGGTCATCGACTCGCCCTCGAAGTAGCCGGCCGGCTTCATCGGCGGAACACCGGCGGTTCCGCCGCCCGAGATGTTGGTCCCTTCGTCAGCCACGATGCAGAGGCGAGAAGCCTACCGTTTCGGCGACGGTCACCAACCGGTCGCCGAGGCCGGCGCTCGCGGCGCGCTCCTCGGCCCAGGCGCGGGCGGCGTCGACGTCGACGTCCGCGGCCAGTAGCCGTGCGGGAAGGGGGCGCTCGCCGGCTGTTCCGGTCGCGATTGCGATCGCGCTCACGACCCACATCGCGCCCGCGCGGGTCCCCGCGCCAGGCCCGGGCCGGGCGTGGAGATCGGCGGCGGCGGCGATCAGATCGGCCAGCACGGCGACCGCCTCGAGGTCGCCGACCGACGCCAGCAGCGCGATTCCCTTCGCGTACAGGTAGTCGCCGGCGAGCAGCGCGAGATCGTGGTCGCACGGCCCGACCACGCGCGGCGCCCCCTCGCCTCCGTAGTGCAGCAAATAGCCCTCGCGCACGCACTCGATCACCCGCCCGTAGAGGTCGGCGTCGGAGCGGGTCCGCGGGGCGGCGGCGAGCAGGTCCGCGAGCGGGGCCGCGGCCGTCGGCCGCCTGATCGGGGCGCCGAGCAGGTCCTCCGCCTCGAGCTCGTCCGCGAGCGCCACCAGGACACCGGCGGGCGGCGTGGTGCGGGCAGGGTCGCGATCGCTCGTTGACGCCTTCATATACGGGGCGGCAGCTTAGAGTCGGCGGGGATTCAGCTCAGGGTCGCCGAGAGGGCCTCGCCCAGGGCCGTGCACGTCGCCTCGATCGCAGTCTCGTCGTGCGCGAGCGAGACGAACCAGGCCTCGAACTGCGAGGGCGGCGGGTAGACCCCGCGCTCGAGCAGCTCCCGGCAGAGCCGGCCGTAGGCCTCCGCGTCGCAGGCGCGGGCTCCCTCGAAGTTCGCCGGGGCCTCGGAATTCATGAACAGGGTCACGAGGCCGGGGACGGCGACGACGCTGACCTCGTCGCCCGCCCCGGCGGCTGCCGCTGCCTCGCGCATACCGGCCGCGAGCAGGTCCGTGAGCTCGCCGAGCCTGGCGTATGCCGCCGCGTCGAGCAGCCGCAGGCTCGCGAGGCCCGCGGCGACGGCGAGCGGGTTGCCGGAGAGCGTTCCAGCCTGGTAGACGTCGCCGGCGGGCGCGACGCGACTCATGAGCTCGGCGCTGCCGCCGTAGGCCGCAGCCGGGAGCCCGCCGCCGATCACCTTGCCCATGATCGTCAGGTCCGCCTCGAATCCGAGCAGCTCCTGGGCGCCGCCGCGGGCGACCCGGAAGCCGGAGATCACCTCGTCGGCGACGAGCAGCGCACCGCTGGCGTCGGCGAGCTTGCGCAGGTGGTCGAGGAAGCCCGGCTGTGGCGGGACGACGCCCATGTTCGCCGGCATCGGCTCGCAGAGGATCGCCGCGGGCGGGCCGGCGGCCGGATCGCCGGCGTCGCCCTCGACCGCGGCGGCGACGGCGTCGAAGTCGTTCCAGGGGACCACGGTGGTCGCCGCGGCCTGGGCGGCCGGGACGCCGGGAGACGCCGGGATGCCCTGCGTCGCCAGGCCCGAGCCCGCGTCGGCGAGCAGGCCGTCGACATGGCCGTGGTAGGCGCCGGCGAACTTGACGAGCCGCTCGCGCCCGGTCGCCGCGCGCGCCAGCCGGACCGCGCTCAGCGCAGCCTCGGTCCCCGAGTTGACCATCCGCAGCATCTCGACCGAGCCGAAGCGGTCGCAGACCTGCTCGGCGAGCTCGACCTCGCCCGCGGTGGCGGCGCCGTAGGAGGTGCCGCGCGCCGCCGCCTCGCCGACGGCCGCGACGATCTCCGGGTGAGCGTGGCCGGGGATGAGCGGGCCCCAGGACGAGATCCAGTCGATGTAGCGGTTGCCGTCGACGTCGGTCAGCTCGCAGCCGGAGCCGCTCGCGATGAAGATCGGGTCGCGGCCGATCGAGCCCATCGCCCGCACCGGCGAGTTGACGCCGCCGGGCATCACTTCGAGCGCGCGGCGGTAGAGCGCCTGGGAGTTCGCATCCTGCATGGGCCCCAGCCTAGATACAGGGGGGCCGGTATGGGATCCTGGGCGGGCCAACGGAGCCCAAGGAGGGGACGCATGTCGAGAATGAGGCGCGGCTGGGAGCTGACCAAGAAGAGCTGGGGGGTTCTGCGGGACAACCCGGACCTCTTCCGCTTTCCCGTCTACGGCGCCGTCGCGACCGTGCCGCTGGCGGTGATCACGCTCGGCCCCGGGCTTTACTTCATCGAGCAGGACTCGATCGGGGCGGCGATCCCCTTCATCGCCGTCGGCCTGTTCGTGCTCGCGTTCATCGGCATCTACTTCTCCGTCGGGCTCGCGGCCGCCGCCGACAGGCTCTTTCGCGGCGAGAACGCAAGCGTCGCGGATGGGCTCGCGGTCGCCCGCGAGCGGCTCGGGCCGATCGCGGGCTGGGCCCTGTTCTCGACGATCGTCGGCACCGCGCTCAGCGCCCTCGAGAGCCAGGGAACGCTCGGCGAGATCGTCGGCCGCTCCTCGACATCGGCTGGGCGCTGATCACCTTCCTGGCGGTGCCCGTGATCGCCATCGAGGGCACGGGGCCGATCACGACGCTGAAGCGCTCGGCGACGCTCTTCAAGTCGCGCTGGGGCCAGCAGATGACCGGCAACATCGCGATCGGCGGCATCGTCGCGTTCGCCGGGATGCTTCCGGCCGCGATCCTGATCGTGGCCGGCGTGGTGCTGTGGTCCTCCAGCGCGTTCGGCGGCGCCGTCCTGATCCTGATCGGAGCGATCGCCTTCCTCGTCGCGATGATCATCCAGAAGGCGATGAGCGGAATCTTCGGCGTCGCGCTCTACCACTACGCGGCCGAGGGCGACGCTCGCGGCGGCTTCACGGCGGCGGAGCTGGACACCGCGGTGAAGCTCAAGGGCGGCGCAAGCCCGGCGACGATCTAGATACAGCGCGCACGTGCTCCGCTTCGCGTCCGCGCGTGCGCGACGGGTGGCGTGGCCGCGGCGCCGCTGGGATACCGCATCCCTTCGGGCTGCGGGAGGTAGTGCGGCGCCTGTTGTCGGCGTTCGCGTCCGCGCGTGCGCGACGGGTGGCGTGGCCGCGGCGCCGCTGGGGTCTTCGGCCCGCGTATTCGATAGGTGGCACATTTGGCACCGCCCGCGGTGCACGATGTGCCATCTATCGCTGCGGGAAGCCGAATTCCGGCCGTCCTCCCTCGGTGCAAACGCCGGCGGAAGACTCAGCCGGCGACGCCGCCGTGCGCCTCTTCCCACTCGCGGTAGTCGTCGGTGAAGTAGTGGAGGCGGATCTTCTTGTACTCGGTGCTCGAGTAGAGGACGGCGCGGTCCTCGCCGTGCAGGTCGTGCTCGTCGGCGATCGACTGCAGGACCGCGTCGCACTCCTCCTTCGAGCGGCCGTGGGCCATCGTGAAGACCGAGTAGGGCCAGTCCTCGTAGGTGGGGCGCTGGTAGCAGTGCGAGATGCCGCGGACCGCGGCCATCCGGCCGCCGATCTCGGGCACGTCCTCCGGCGCGACCCGCCAGACGCCCATCCCGTTCGCGGAGAAGCCGGCGCGGCGGTGGAAGAGGATCGCGGCGACGCGGCGGAGCAGATGCCTGGGGATCATCCCCTCCAGGTGGGCGAGCAGCTCGGCCGTCGTCATCCCGACCTCGGCGGCGGCCTCGTCGTAGGGGCGGTCGACGACCGCCATCGGGCCCTGCAGCGCGCGGATCACGGCGATGTCGCGGTCGTCGTAGGGCTGGGGCTCGAGCTCGCGCGGCGGCATCGCCTCGACCTTGGCGGCGAGCGCGTCGGTGCCCGCCCTCCATCTCCAGGTTCATGTTGATCTTGAACATCGTCAGGGTCGGCAGCTGGCGGATCGACTCGGCGCCGGTCAGCTCCTGGAGCACGTCGAGCGTGCCCTGCAGGCCGAGCTCGGAGTCGGGCGGGCGTGCGATCGTGAACCAGAGGTTGAACTCGTGCGTGCGCAGGTAGTTGTGCGAGACGCCGGGATGCGAGTTGATGATCTCCGCCGGGCCGGTGCGGGTACTGCGAATCGACCTTCGCGGCGACGAGCATCGAGCTGTAGCCGAGCGCGCGGGTGTCGAAGATCGGCGTGATCTCGCGGATGATCCGGCCGTCGAGCAGGCGCTGGGCGCGGCTCATCGCGTCGTCGATTTCGAGACCGGCGCGCTCGGCGATCAGCGGGTAGGGCTCCGGGACGAGCGGGAACTCCGACTGCATCACGTTCATCAGCTTCTTGTCGGCTCGTCGAGCGGGATCGCGGCGCCGTCCTTGCGCGTGCGCGCCTTCGACTGCGGCACTTTCTCTGTCACTTCAGCCACTCGGCCGCTTCCTTCGCGTAGTAGGTGACGATCAGATCGGCGCCGGCCCGCTTGATCGCGGTCAGCGCCTCCAGCGCCGCGGCGCGCTCGTCGAGCCAGCCGTTGGCCGCCGCGGCCTTCAGCATCGAGATACTCGCCGGAGACATGGTAGGCGGCGAGCGGTGCGTCGGTGCGCTCCCGGAGCCGGGGGAGCACGTCGAGATAGGGCACGCCGGCTTGACGATCAGCATGTCGGCGCCCTCGCCGAGATCGTCGAGCGCCTCGCGCATCGCCTCGCGCACGTTGGCCGGATCCATCTGGTAGCCGCGCCGGTCGCCCTCCGCGGGGTCGATCCGGCGGCCTCGCGGAACGGGCCGTAGAAGGCGGAGGCGTACTTGACCGCGTAGGAGATGATCGGCGTCTCGGTCAGGCCCTCGGCGTCGAGTCCGGCGCGGATCGCGGCGACGCGGCCGTCCATCATGTCGCTCGGCGCGACGGCGTCGGCGCCGGCCGCGGCCTGCGAGACGGCGGTGCGGGCGATCAGCTCGAGCGAGAGGTCGTTGTCGACGCCCCCGTCGCGGAGGACGCCGCAGTGGCCGTGCGAGGTGTACTCGCAGAGGCAGGTGTCGGCGATCACGAGCAGGTCGGGATAGGCCTCCTTCAGCGCCCGGGTCGCCATCTGCACGATGCCCTCGTCGTCGTAGGCGCCGCTGCCCGCCTCGTCCTTGGCGGCCGGGATCCCGAAGAGGATCACCGCGGGGACGCCCGCGGCGTGCACCGCGCCGGCCTCCTCGACCAGGCCCGAGATCGACAGCCGCTCGACGCCGGGCATCGACTCGACGGGCTCGCCGGCCCCCTCGCCGGCGCGCACGAAGAGCGGCTGGATCAGGTCCGCGGGCCGGAGCGTCGTCTCGCGCACCATCTCGCGCAGCGCGCCGGTGCGGCGCAGGCGGCGCAGGCGGGTCGCGGGAAAGGCCATAGGCGGAGTCTAGGAAGCCGCCCGAACAAGTACCTGACGGCGCAGGCCCTGAGCCGTTGCATGCACGTGACCGTTTTGTTCGAACCTCCGTCCTCCGGAGACCGACTTCGCTGGCGATTGTGGCCGCCAGGGCCGATAATCGATGCCGATGGCGACCGCAGAAGAGAGCCCGCCCCCGTGGCGGCGCCGATGGCCCCCTGACCGGGCTGCTGGGCGACGCCGGCTCGCGCCGCGGGCGGCGCGCCGGGGACGAGCGCGCCTTCGCGACCCGATCTTCGAGCGCCATCACCAGGAGCTCTACCGCTACTGCCTGGCGATCCTGCGCCGTCCCGCCGACGCCGAGGACGCCCTGCAGGCGACGATGTCCAAGGCGCTGCAGGCGCTGCCCGGCGAGGAGCGCGAGATCGAGCTCCGGCCCTGGCTCTTCCGCGTCGCGCACAACGAGTCGATCTCGATCATGCGGGAGCGCACGCGCGCCGAGCGAGACCCAGCTGCCGGCCGAGAGTCCCGGGGGAATCGAGCCGGAGGTCCAGCGTCGAGCGCAGCGAGCGGCTGCGGACCCTGGTCAGCGACCTCGACGGCGCTGCCCGACCGGCAGCGCGGGGCGCTCGTGATGCGCGAGCTCTCCGGCCTCTCCTACGCGGAGATCGCGCGCACGCTCGCTGCGGCGAGGGCGCCGCGCGGCAGACCGTCTACGAGGCGCGCGATCGCGCTGCAGACCCGCGAGGAGGGTCGCGCAGATGGAGTGTGAGGAGGCCCGCAGGGCGATCTCGCGACGGCGACCGGCGTCGGCTGCGCGGCCGCAAGCTGCGCGCCCATCTCGGCGGCTGCGAGTCCTGCCGCGACTTCGAGGCCGCGATCGCGACCCGCGCGCGCGATCTCGCGGCCCTCGCCCGCCGCTGCCGGCCGCGGCGGCCGCCGGCATCCTCGGCGGCATCCTCGGTTCCGGCGGCGGCAGCTGGCGCCGGGGGCGTTACCGGCGCGAGCGCCGGTGCCGCGGCGGGCGGCATCGGCAGCGCCGCCGCGTCAAGGGCGCCTCGATCGCCGCGGCGGTGGCGCTCGCCGCGGGGGGCGCCGCGGGAGCCGCCGGCGTCATCAACCTTCCCGGTCCCCTCCACCGCGGCGACGCGACGCAGAGCTCTTCGACGTCCGCAGCCGGCGACGCTGCGCACGCCCACGCAGGCGGCGAGTCCGCGGCTGCCGGTGCGGGAGCCGGTGCGGGACGCGGCGCCGCGGGATCCGCCGCGGGCTCCAGGCACCGCTCCGGCCAGGCGCACGGCAAGTCCGGAGCGGGCCACCACGGTGGCCGCGGCACGGCTCCGGCGGCAAGGGCGGCGGCTCGAATCACGGCGGGTCGGGTTCGGCTGGATCGGGCTCGGGCGGCGGCGGGGAGGCGCAGGGCCAAGGCGGCGGCTCCCGGGTACCGCGACGACCAAGCCGAACGGATCCGACGGCGTGACGGGACCGCCCGCGAACTCGAATGCCGGTGGCCAGGGCAAGGGGCAGGGCGTACCCGGCGGCGGTGCAACTACCGCCCCGGGGCAGACGGGTACCGCCGGTAACTCGGCCAACGCACCGGGTCACACCGGCTCGACGGGAAGCTCGGCTGGTGGTGGCGCGTCCGCAACCGGCACCGGGTCCCCGGGCTCCTCCAACGGATCGTCCGGTGCGTCTCCGGGCAACCGGCCACGGCTCCCGGCCAGACGGGCAGCGCCGGGAAGTCGGCCGACTCGAACGCCGGCGGCAAGAAGAGCTCCGGATAGGGCCTGACATCTCCTCGGCGGGTGCGTTCCAGCACGAACACCCGCAAGCAAACCCCCGCCTCCGGGGGGGACCAGGAGGTTCTTGAAGATGAAACGGATCACGACGAGCTCGTGGCCCTGCTCGCCGGCGGGCTGATGCTCGCCGCCGTGGCCGGCGCCGCGAAGCCCGCTCCAGCGCCGAAGCAGGTCGCGAAGGCCGCAGTGCAAGGCCGAGAAGAAGGCCGACAAGGCCGCCTTCAAGGCGACCTACGGCAAGCACGCGATGCGCACCTGCTCAAGGGCGAGAAGAGCGACGCCAAGGCGACGATCAAGAACGCCGCGCAGGAGTGCAAGACAGAGCGCGCCGCCGATCCGGATGCCTTCGACGAGACGTACGGCACCGGCAAGAACGGCAAGAACGCGTTCGGCAAGTGCGTCTCGACGAAGGTCAAGGCGGAGAAGCAGGCCGACAAGCAGACTTCGAGAACGCCGCCCAGGAGTGCCGCGCGGAGCGCAAGGCGGACCCGGATGCGTTCAAGCAGACCTACGGCACCAACCACAACGGCCATAACGCCCTCGGCAAGTGCGTCTCCCAGCAGATGAAGGGGCACGGCAAGGGCAACGGCACCACCCACGGCCACCACGGCAAGGGCAAGGGCCACACCAAGAGCCACTGAGTCGCCGGCCCTGATCGGGCAGGGCCGCAACCCAGCCACAGCACGCGACCGAGGCGGCGCCCGGAACACGGTTCCAGGGCGTCGCCTCTCGCGTTTGCCGCCGGCGCCATAGTGCCTAGGCGAAGCGGCGCAGCGCGAGCCGGGCCAGCGCCCCGTAGACGAGCGTCAGGATCGCGAGGTGGCCGATCGCGACGACGATCGAGGGCCCGGCGCTGTCGAGCGCGCCCTCGAGGGCGCGCAGCGCCGGGTCGAAGGGGAAGAGGGCCGTGACGACCCCGATCGCGTCGAAGGCGGCCGGGCTGACCGTGCCGGAGGGGACCAGCGAGAGGAAGGCGATCGGCAGCGAGACCATGAAGGCGAGCAGCGAGCTCGCGCGCACCTCGCGCGCGGCGCCGCCGATCGCGGCGCCGAAGGCCGCGAAGCCGGCGCCGCCGGCGAGGATCGCCGGGATCCAGAGCGGGAAGCGGGCCCAGTCGAGGTTGACGAAGATCTCCAGGCCGCCGAGCATCAGCAGCGTCACCACGAGCGCGACGACGACGCCGAGCAGGATCTTCTCGGCCAGCAGCGCCGTCGCCGAGACGAGGTCGCGGACCAGACGCCCGAAGGCGTTCTCCTCGCGCTCGAGCGCGAGCGAGCCGGCGACGAGCAGCACGGTCACGAACATCAGCGTGATCGCCGCCGCAACCGAGATCGCGAAGACGTCGAGCGAGGTGCTGCCCGCCTTGACGACCTCCTTGTCGACCTGGATCGGCTGCGAGACGGCCCGAGCAGGTCGTCGGCGACGTCGAGGTTCTCGGCGGCGAGCGATGCGAAGCGGATCACCTCGTCGAGCTGCTCGGCGGTCTGTTGGGCGGGCAGCGTCGGCGCGGACCTCCTTCAGGATCTCGCTCCGCATGCTCGCAGGCCGAGGATCTCGAAGTCCTGGCCGAGGAACGAGAGTGAGCCGCCGTTGAGCAGGATCCCGAGGTAGCTGATCGACACCTCGAGATCTGCTGCGAGATCCGCAGGTTCGCGTCGGAGAGCAGCGAGCTGATCCGGTCGTCGACGAGCTGCCCCTTGACCGGGTCCTCCTCGTTGACCAGCACCTTCGACGGTCGGCTGCGTCGGGTGCAGGCCCGCCAGCGACTGCAGGTCGTCGATCAGATCCGGCGGCAGGATCAGCGCCCCGAGCACGTCGCCGGAGTCGACCAGCTGGCGCGCCTCCTGCTCGCTGTCCACGCGGACGCACTCGATCCGCTCGCAGAGCTCGTTGCGGGCGCCGACGATGTCGAAGGACTCGCCGCCGACGTTCAGGGGCGTGCCCTCCGGGACCTCGTTGAGGAAGGCGACCCGCGGCTTGCTGGGCCCGCCCGAGAGCGCGAAGCCGATCAGCACCGCGATCACGATCGGGTAGAGGACGAGCAGCGCCGTGACCAGCGGCGAGCGCCGCAGCAGGGTCAGGTCCTTGGCCAGCAGCCAACGCATGGCGTCAGTGACCCCGCTCGCGCAGGAAGGCGACGAAGGCGGACTCGAAGTCGGCGCGCTCGCCGGTCGCCGTCGGTTCGGCCCGGTGCAGCTCGGCCGGCGGGCCGTCGAACAGGCACTCGCCGTCGGCGAGCACCAGCAGCCGGCCGCCGTAGCGCTCCGCCTCGGCGATGTTGTGGGTGGTGAAGATGACGCTCGTGCCACGCTCCGCGAGCTCGAGCACGAACTCCCACAGGCGCGCACGCTGGCGCGGGTCGAGGCCGGTCGAGGGCTCGTCGAGGAGCAGCACCGCCGGGCGCGAGAGCAGCCCGATCGCGATGTTGACCCGCTGCTGGTTGCCGCCGGAGAGCGTGCCGACCTGGTCGTCGCGGCGGTCGGCGAGCGCCGTCTGCACCAGCATCTCCTCGACCGCCCTCTCCAGCTCCTCCCCCTCGAGGCCTTCGAGCCGGGCGAACAGGCGCAGGTTCTCGGCCACCGTCAGCTTCCGGTACAGCGCCGGCTGCTGGGGCACGAAGCCGACCGTGCCCGCGAGCTCCACCGTCCCCGCGTCCGGCTTCAGCGTGCCGGCGACGATCGAGAGCAGGGTCGTCTTGCCGGCCCCGTTCGGGCCGATCACGGCGAGTCGCTCTCCGGCGGCGGCGGAGAAGCCGACGTCGGCGAGCGCGCGCCGCTCGCCGAAGCGGCGCTCGAGGCCGACCACCGTTATCGCCGGCCCCGGGGCGGCTCCCTGCATCTCAGGCACGGCGGAAAAGCTAGTGGACCGGACCTCCCGCCCCGGCGGCGTCGGAGCTCGCGAGTATCTAGGGTGGCTCAATGGCCGCCACGGACAGCGCCAGCCCGGCACGGCTCAGTGTCCTCTTCGTCGGCGACGTGGTCGGCACCCCCGGCCGGCGCGGGCTCACCGCGAAGCTGGGCGAGCTGCGCGAGCGCTTCGGGGTCGACCTGGCGATCGTCAACGGGGAGAACTCGGCCGGCGGCGTCGGCATCAACGAGCGCGCCGCACGGGAGATCTTCGCCGCCGGCGCCGACCTGATCACGCTCGGCAACCACGCCTACCGCCAGCGCGACTCCTACGAGCTCCTCGACCGCGACGAGCGCATCGTGCGGCCCGCGAACTACCCGAAGGGCAACCCCGGCCGCGGCTCGACGCTGATCGAGGTCGGGGGGCGCACGGTCGGCGTGCTCAACCTCTCCGGCGCCCTGCAGCTGACCGTCGCGCGCGCGCCGTTCCCCGCCGCCGACGCCGAGCTCGCCGAGCTGGCGCGGCGCGGTGCCGAGGTCCTCATCGTCGACTTCCACGCCGAGGTGACGAGCGAGAAGGTGGCGCTCGGTCACTACCTCGACGGGCGCGTCGCGGCGGTGCTCGGCACCCACACGCACGTGCCGACCGCCGACGGACGGGTGCTGCCGGGCGGCACCGCCTTCATCACCGACGTGGGCATGACCGGCGCCCGGCAGAGCGTTCTCGGGGTTCGCGTCGAGGACGCGCTCGAGACCTTCACCCGGCAGATGCCGACCCGCTTCAACACCGCCGAGGAGGACGTCTGGATCAACGCCGTCGCCGTTCGAGGTCGGCGCCGACGGTCGCGCACCTCGTTCACCCAGATCCTCGAGCCCGCCGGCGGCTGAGCGCGCCCGTCAACGGCCGCGGTGCTCGAGGATCTGCTCGCGCTCGGCGAGCCGGTTCGCGCGCCGCAGCTCCGCCTCCCGCTGGCGGCGCTGCTCGTCTCGGAGTCGAGGCGATCAGCGGCGCGATCTCGACCGGGCGGCCGTCCTCGTCGAGGGCGACCATCGTCAGGTAGGCGGTGCTGGTGTGCCGGCGCTCGCGCGTGTACGGGTTCTCGGCCTCGACCCGGACGCCGACCTCCATCGAGGTGCGCCAGACGGCGTTGACGGTCGCCGCGCAGCTCAGCAGCTCGCCGACGGAGACGGGCTCGATGAAGGTCATCCGGTCCATCGCCGGCGGTGACCACCCGGCGGCCGCAGTGCTTGATCGCCGCCAGCGCCCGCCGCCTCGTCGACGAAGCGCATCACCGTGCCGCCGTGGATCGAGCCGGCCGAGTTGGCGTCGAGCATCGCCCATCCAGCGCACCAGGCGCGAGGCTCGACTCCGCCGCCGGACGGGGCTCGAGGCCGGGAGTTGGACTGGGAGAGGCGGCCACTGCGCGATCCTAGAGCGCCTGCCGCGGGATGCCGTCTAAGCGAGCGGGGCCGAAGCGAGCTCGCCGGGGCGGGGCGGGGCCTCGGTCAGGCGCTCCCGCTCCGGGCCCTCCCCCTCTGCCCCTCGCTCCCCGCCGCGGCGATCGCGAGCAGGAACATGGGCAGGAACCAGACGATGTACAGGTAGAACCAGTGCTCGAGCGGTGATCTCGACCGCGATCATCACGGCCGCCGCGAGCGCGGCGATCCGGAGGAGGTCGCGCCGCCTCGGCAGGAAGGCGGCGGCGACGGCCAGCGCGGCGGTGAGCGAGCTTGACGGCCGTATGCAGGCCGCTCGAGGTCGGCCTGGCCCCAGATCGAGAACGGCGAGACGCGGTCGATCTGGCTCTCCACGGTCCGCTCCCAGAAGGCCGAGAGCCCGGGATCGACCGCCGGGTGGGCGAACATGAGCAGCGTGACCGCGACAAAGGTGCCGGTGCCGATCAGCAGCGGCCGCAGGCGGAGCGCGAGTGGCGCAGCACGCCGAGCCCCCGCTCGCCCGCGAGCATACAGCGGCGCCAGGGCCAAGGGGGCGAACTTCGCGGTCGCGGCGAGCGCGAGCAGCCCGGCGCGGGCCAGGGGCCGCGCGAACAGCACGAAGCTCCAGATCAGGAACGCGGCCAGCAGCGAGTCGTTCGAGTTCGACTGCAGGACGAAGTCCGTGTACGGATAGGCGAGCCAGGCCAGGGCGAGGGTCACGGCGAGCCGGTCGCCGCCGAGGCGGCGCCCGAGGACGGCGAGCCCGAGCACGCAGAGCAGGTCGAAGACGATTGCCGCGGCGTGCCCGGCGGGGAGCTCGATCCCAGCTGCCGCTCCACGGCATGACCAGCTCGAAGGGCACGTAGGCGAAGTAGTTGGCGGGCCCGTACGTATCGCCGGTCGGGTTGTCGTCCGGGAAGGCGTCGGCGCCGTAGATCGGCTCCGCGTCGCGTGATCCGGTCGGCGCCGACCACCCCCGCGTAGCCGACGTCGATCACGCCCGAGTCGGCGATGTTGATCGTGACCCGGAAGACGGCCAGGACTACGCAGAGCGATCACGGCCCAACGGAGCGCGATCGAGGGGCGCAGGGGCGCCGTTGGGCCGCGGAAGCCGATCCAGAGCATGCGGCCGAGCAGGTACAGGAGGGGCGGGTAGTACAGCGGCACCGAGACACCGATCTCGGCCGCGTTGAAGAAGACGTGGGAGATCCCGAACGAGAGCAGCACGAGCAGGTCCAGGTGGGCGATGCGGCGTGGCCGCGAGCAAGTCGAAGCAGTGCGAAGAAGAAGACGAGCGCCATGGGGATCCACACGTACGGCGCGTTGAGGATGTGGCCGAACTGACCCGTGCGGCCGCGGGCCATCGGCCAGTCGACCGCGGACCCCGTCCACGAGTCGACGATCTTGCCGGTGACCCCGTCGACCGCGACGAGGACCACCTTGCGACCGTCGGCGAAGAAGCCGACCTGCCATTGCCCGGGCTCGATCTCGAGGCTGGAGGTGAGCTGACCGTGCTCCGCCCGGGCGGCCTGGACGTTCGGGTCGGTATCGGCGATCCGAACCGCCTGGCGCCCGTCGATCGCGAAGTCCGAGGGCCGTGCGGGAGGCTCCGCGGGAGGCGGCGTCGCCGGCCCGTTGAGCGCCGGCAATGGCGGCAGGGCCGTCGCCTGCGGGACGGTCGAGGTGGCGGCGGTCTGCGCCTGGGCGGTCGCGGCGAACGCGGCCAGCACCGCGAGCGCGAGCGCGAGCGCCGCCGGCAGTCGGCGCCGCGGCCGGCGGGCCGTCGGGGCGCCCCGGCTCGTCATCTAGCTCCGGTTGCCGTCCGCTTCGCCGGCGGGGCGTCGCTGCGGGGCAGCCTCATCCTGCGTATCGGCGACGGCGTCCGGGTCGCGCTTGACGACGTCTCCCGCCGCCTTCGCCTTGTCCGAGAGCGAGCCCTCCCCCTTGGCGATGTCGCGCACCTCCGTCGCCTTCGCCTTGATGACGTCGGTGCCGCCGGCATCGTCGATCGCCTTCTGCGCCTTCTGCTTGAGCGCCTCCGGGCCCCCGGCCGCGTCAACGGCCTTCTTGGCCTGCGCGGCGAGTCTGCTGAAGCTCACCATCGCCGCTCATCGTAGTGACCCCGCCCCGCGACCGGCCGGTGCGCGGCGGCCTTCAGGAGCGCCCGAAGGTCCAGAGCTTGTTGCCGATGAAATTGACCGGCGTCGCCACCGCCACCGCGATCGCCTGCGAGGGCAGCTCGGCGATGCCGGCGCCGTCGACGAGCAGCGTCAGCACCACCAGGTTGACCGCGAGCCCGGCCAGGCTCACGGCGAAGAAGCGCGCTGCCTGGAAGCCCGCATGCGAGTCTCGCGCGCCCTGAGAGCTGAACGTCCAGACCCGGTTGAGGACGAAGTTGTTGGTCACGGCGACGGCGAAGGCGCCGATCGCGGCGAGCGTGTGCTGAACGTCGGCGGCGCCGGTGAGCAGAGCGAAGACGACGAGGTTGACGACGTAGCCGCTGCCGCCGACGACCGCGAACTGGAACAGCTGCACCCAGTTGCGCGGCTGGCGGGTCCCGAGGTGCACTCGCCTGATCAGCGCCCAGGCCATGTCCGCGGCGCGAGCGGCGCGCTCCCGGCGCTGCCGAGCGTCCGTCGCCGTCGAGCCCTCGGGCGGCAGGGGAGCGCCGGCGCTCACGCGGAAACGGACTCCGCCGGGGTGGGTGCCGCCTGCGGCGGCAGCCCGAAGTGGGCGAGTACGAGGTCGGCGACATCCGAGATGGCCCACTGCTCGCGCTCGGGGCGGGGGCCGTCGAGCCCGACTGTGAGTAGCGGCGCGAGCGAGTCGATCTCGTGCAGCGAGCCGTGGCTGCCGCCGGGGACGTGCGAGGCGCCGCCCCAATCGACGAACTCCCAGCCCGGCTCAGCGGAGATGAGCACGTCGGCCGCGTAGGGCGAGTGCAACGCCGCCCACATCCGCGCCAGCGCGTCCGGATACGGGCCGGTATCGAGGGCCTCGGCGCCGGCGTCGCCCCCGAGCGCCGCCAGATCGCCGCGGAGCCGCCAGGCCTGGCCACGGCGGTCGAGACGGGCATGGCGGGACCCGGGCGGGGCGGGCGCGAACTCGAGCCGCACGCCGTCGCGCTCGACAACCGCCCAAGCCGGCGGCGGCGGGCCGACCGCCTCGCGCACTACCGGCTCGCCGTCGCGCTCGAGCCAGATCAGCAGATCGACGCCCTCCTGCTCGGCGAGCGCAGCCCTCGTCGCGGTGTGCAGCTTTCTCCCCCGCGAGCCGCCGCGCAGAATCCAGATCCCGGCCGCGCGCGAGCTCGGCCCGACCGCGAGCTCGGCCCGCTCCGGCTCGTCCTCGTTCGGCTGCAGCACGTGCCAGCGGCTGGCGAGCACTGACGCGAGGTCGAGCTCGGCCTCGACCTCGGATTGCGAGTGGTCTGCCATGACGACGACCGCGTTTTCGGAGAGGAAGGCTTCGAGGCCGCCCGCCGGCGCGACGAGCTCGGCGATACAGCCGTCGGCATGGGTGATCGAGACCTCGCTCGCGAGCGGTCCGTGGCGGTGCGAATAGTGGTCGTTGTCGGGCAACGAGAAGAGCATGAAGTCGTAGAGGTCGCGGTCCACCAGCTCCGCCCCGACGCAGGCCGAATAGTCGTCGCGGGCGTCGGGACGGCCGAGCGTCGGCTTGCAGGGAACCTTTCGCGAAGCATAGAGCTCGCCATAGAAGAGCTCGTCCGGGCCCCAGACGGCATGGTGGAAGCGTGCCGCGGAGGCCACGCGCCCGAGGAGCCCGTCGAGCCCGAGCTCGTGCCGCGTGCGCCCCCGGTAGATCAGAAACGGCGTCGCCGCGCTGCGCAACCCGGCATCGCCGAGGCGCTCGTACAGCGTCGGCACCTCGTCCGAGAGGTGGGCCATGTTGAGGTTGTAGACCGTGTCGTAGAGGGCGCGAGAAGAGCCCGAAGGTCCGTGTCGCCTCCCAGGAGGAGCCGTATTCCACGTAGCGGCGCTCGGCCCGGTGGTACCAGTTCATGCCCGGGATCCGGTGCCGGTCGGGGCGGACGCCGGTCGAGATCTCGGACGTGCACACGGGCGTTACGGACGGAAAGCTCGAGACGCAGTCCCCGACCAGCTCCCCGCGGTCGAGCAGCGCGGCGAGGTTCGGCGCCGAGCCGGAGTCGACGGCGCGCTGCAGCATGTCGGTCCGCAGCGAGTCGACGAGGACGAGGACGAGCTTGCGAGGCACGCGGTCAGCGCAGGACGCGTAGGCCCTCGTACTTCTCGCCCGCGCGGCGCCGGCGGCCGCCGGCGAGAACGGCAAGGCCGATCAGGGCGAGGAGAGAGACGGGCGGCAGAAAGAGGGCGACGAGCGCGATCACGACGCCCGCGAGCGCGAAGATCAGCTCGAGCGTGCCGGCGGCGCTGGCGCCGCGGCTCAGGCTGGTGCTGCGCGCACGGCGCTGGGCGCCGACGAGCACGTCGGTGGCCACGAGCGCCGTCCCGGCGCCGACGAGGGCGCCGATCACGAAGCCGAGCAGGGCCGAGTCGCCCTGTTCGGCCAGCGACGCGGCGCCGGCGATCGCCGCGAAGACCGCCGCGAAGGCGACCTGCGGCACCCGCCGCAGCTCGTTCCGCCGGGCGCCGTAGAAGGCGGCGACGTTGGCGAGCAGGACGAGGACCAGAAACCAGCCCTGGCCGAGGAAGTCCCAGTTCGTGCCGCGCACGTCGATGCCCGCGTGCAGGCTCGCCATGACGCTGATGAAGAGCGCCGCGAGCGGGCCGCCGACCCCGACGGCGACAGCGAGCCCGATGGCCTGGCAGATCGCGAGCAGGAGATCCATCGGCGCGCAGGCTACAGGGGTGCGCCATGGGCCCTGCGCCCCGCCGCTTCGGGTCGCGGCAGCGGCCCGGGTGCGCCACACTTCCCCGCGTGAGCAGCGCCACCCCGCCCGATCCCGGAAGCGAGCGACGGCCGCAGGCGCCCGCGCCGACGAGGCGGCGGGCGCACACGACGGCGCGTGACCTCGAGCGCTACGGAGGTCTGTTCGCCAAGCGGACGCGCGTCATGCGCTCCTCCGCGATGCGGGACCTGATGGAGATCACCGCGCGGCCCGAGGTCATCTCACTCGCCGGCGGCCTCCCCGACACCTCGACCTTCCCGCCGGAGTCGTTCGCCGCGCAGATGACGCGAATCGCGCAGGAGTCGTCCGCCGACGCCCTCCAGTACGGGCCGACCGAGGGCTTCGCCCGAACGAAGGAGGTGATCGCCGAGATCATGGCCGCCGAGGGGATGCGCCCCGAGCCGGAGGACGTGCTCGTCACCACCGGCGGTCAGCAGGCGCTCGACCTCGTCGCCAAGGCCCTGATCGATCCCGGCGACGTCGTCGTCGCCGAGGCTCCGACCTACCCGGGCGCCGTGCCCGTCTTCTGCTCCTACGAGGCGGAGACCATCCAGGTCCCGATCGACGAGCACGGGATGCGGATCGACGCGCTCGCGGAGACGGTCGACGCGCTCGCGGCCGAGGGGCGCCGGCCGAAGCTGATCTACTCGGTCCCGACGTTCCAGAACCCGGGCGGGGCGACGATGTCCGAGGAGCGCAGGCGTCGGCTCGTCGCCCTGGCCCGCGAGCGCGAGCTGCTCGTGCTCGAGGACAACCCGTACGGGATGCTGCGGTTCGAGGGTGAGCCGCTGCCCTCGCTGTACTCGCTCGACGGTGGCGACTACGTGCTCTACACCGGCACGTTCTCGAAGATCCTCTCCCCCGGGATCCGGCTCGGCTGGCTCTGCGCCCCGCCGCCCGTCATGGAGAAGGCCGTGCTCGGAAAGCAGGCCGCCGACCTCTGCACCTCGACCCTGAGCCAATACTTCGTCGGCGAGTTCTTCAGCGACTCCGCCTGGCGCGGCTACGTCGACGACATCTGCGCGATCTACCGTCGTCGTCGCGACGCGATGCTGGAGGCGCTGGCCCGCTTCTTCCCGGCCGAGGCGAGCTGGTCGCGTCCGGAGGGCGGGCTGTTCGTGTGGGCAACGCTGCCCGAATACATCGACACCACCGACCTCCTCGCGAAGGCACTGCGCGAGAACGTCGCGTTCGTCCCCGGGGCCGCGGCTTTCGTCGACGGGCGCGGCTCGAGCTCGATGCGACTCAACTTCTCCGCGCAGACGGAAGCGGAGATCGTCGAGGGCGTACGCCGGATCGGGGCGGTTATCTCCGAGACCCTCGAGCTCTACAAGACGATCACCGGCGAGCACACGATTCCCCCGCCCGCCGATGACGAGGCCGAACCCCACGCCCAGGTGCTGCCGCTGCGGCGACGGCGCGAACCGGAGCGGTAGCCGGGGGGCCGTGCGCGTCGCCGTCCTCAAGGGGGGTCGCTCGCTCGAGCGGGCGGTCTCGCTGCGCTCCGGGGCCCGGGTCGAGGACGCGCTCGCGGCGCTCGGGCACGAGGTGGTCCCGCTCGACGCGGGTGCCGGCCTCGTCGAGTCCCTGAAGGGAGCCCGCCCCGATATCGCCTTCATCGCCCTGCACGGACCCGGCGGCGAGGACGGGACCGTGCAGGAGCTGCTCGAGATCCTCGACATCCCGTACACCGGCCCGGGCGTCTCGGCCTGCCTCCGTTCGATCGACAAGGTGCTGACCAAGCACCTGCTGCGCGAGCACGGGATCCCGACCCCGGACTGGGTCGCCTTCAATGCGACGGCGTTCCGCGAGCTCGGCGCGGCCGACGCGCTCGCCGAGATCGAGGCCGGCCTCGGCTTCCCGCTCGTCGTCAAGCCCGCCGCCCAGGGCTCCTCGTTGGGGGTCCGCTTCGCAGCCGATCGGGGCGAGGTGCCGGAGGCGCTCGTCGCCGCCTTCAGTTACGACGACCGCGTCCTGCTCGAGCGCCACGTCGACGGCCGCGAGCTGGCCGTCTCGTTGATCGACGGCGAGGCGCTGCCGATCGTCGAGGCGGTCCCCCGCGAGGCCGACCAGTTCAACTACGAGGCCCGCTACGAGATCGGCCGCACGACCTACAGCTGCCCGGCCGAGCTGGAGGCCGACGTGAGCGCCGCGGTCGTCGCGGCTGCCGAGCGCAGCTGGCGCGCGCTCCGCTGCCGCGGCTTCTGTCGGGTCGATGTGATGCTCGGTGCCGACGGCCCGCAGGTCATCGAGCTCAACGCGATCCCGGGCCTCACCGACACCTCGCTGCTGCCGATGGCGTGTGAGGCCGCCGGGATCTCCTTCGAACAGTTCGTCGCGCGGGCCCTCGAGCTCGGCCTCCGGGGCCCCGGGGCCTAGCCCTCGCTCGGCTTGGCGAGGACGATCATCCGATCGCCGAAGTCCGGCGCCCAGAGCGCGTCGGCGAGGCCCGCCCGCTCGGCGAGCGCCGTGGCGGCGCCGGCGAGACCGGCGCTGTAGCCGCCGAGCCGGCCGAGGTAGTAGCGGACGGTGAAGGCCTTGGGCGAGGTGCCGACGCCGACCGGTTCGAAGCCCTCGCGGCCGAGCAGGCGGGCGAGGCTGGAGCGCGTGAAGTACTGGACGTGGGTCGGGATCACCGACCACCAGCGCCGGCCCATGGCCCGCGCCAGCGCCGCGCCCGAGTCCGGGAGCGCGAGCGCGACCACGCCGTCGGGAGCGAGCAGCTCCCGGCAGCGACGCAGAGCGGCGCCCGGATCGACGAGGTGCTCGAGCACGTCCGCCATCACGATCGCCGCGAACGAGGCATCCTCGAGCTGCGCATCCTCGAGACCGCAGTGCTGGACGGTGAGCCCGAGCCGGTCCCGCGCATAGGCCGCCGCGAAGTCGCTCGGCTCGACGCCCTCCGCGCGCCAGCCGCGCGCCTCGGCTTCGGCGAGCAGGAACCCGACCCAGCAGCCGATCTCGAGCAGCGCGTCGCCGGGGCCTCGCGGATGCGCCTGCTCGATCCGCTCCAGGATCGCGCGTGCGGTCGCCCGTTGACCCTCCTCCTCGGCGACGTAGTCGTCGGAGGCCGCCTCGCCGTACGCCTCGGCGAGGGATTCCTCGGGGGGGAACCGGGCGAGCTGCATGTGCCCGCACACCGCGCAGCGGTGGATGTCGTCGAGCGCGGTTCCGAAGCTGTCGGTGGTCGGGATCAGGCCCTCCCCCCCGGCCCGGCCGGCGACCGAAAGGTGCGGGGCGAGGCCGCCCGCGCCGCAGACGACGCAGCGCTCGCTCATCGCCACGGTCGGCGGCGCTGTGAGTGGGGCCCGGACACGACCGGGGACACTACGCAAAGGCGGTGGCATGATCCGCGGCCATGTCCGAGACGGAGACCGCCGCGCTGCCACCGGCGCCGGGCTGCGACCGCAGCCTCGAGCTGCTGAGCGTCGTCGCGCCCGTTCTCGACGAGGAGGCCACGGTCACGGAGTTCGTGCGGCGCGTCGCCGCCGCGCTCGAGGGCCTCCCCTACGAGCTGCTGCTGGTCGACGACGGCTCCACCGACCGCACGCCGGAGCTGCTCGCCTCGCTCGCCGCCGCCGACGACCACGTCCGGCCGATCACGCTCTCGCGCAACTTCGGCCACCAGGCGGCGCTCACCGCCGGCCTCGATCAGGCCCGCGGGAACGCGATCGTGATGCTCGACTCCGACCTGCAGGATCCCCCGGAGCTGATCGGGGACCTGCTCGCACGCTGGCGCGAGGGCGCCGACGTCGTCTACGCGGTGCGACGCGAGCGGGACGGGGAGCGACGCTTCAAGCTCGCCACCGCCCGCGGCTTCTACCGCGTCTTCTCCTGGCTGGCTCAGATCGACCTCGAGCCGAATGCCGGCGACTTTCGGCTCCTCGACCGCCGCGCGCTCGACGCGCTCGGCTCGATGCGGGAACGGAACCGGTTCCTGCGCGGGATGACGGTCTGGGTCGGCTTCACGCAGACAGCCGTCGCCTACGACCGCGACCCGCGCTACGCCGGGGACACGAAGTTCACGCTGCGGCGCATGATCCGCTTCGCCTTCGATGCGATCAGCTCGTTCTCGCATCTGCCGCTGCAGGCGGCGACGGCGCTCGGGTTCCTGTTCAGCGGCATCGCCTTCCTGGGAATGCCGGTGGCCGTCCTCTTCAAGGCGACGGGGCAGTTCGTCCCCGGGATCACGACGGTCCTCTTCGCGGTCCTGCTGCTCGGTGGCATCCAGCTGATCACGGTCGGGATCATCGGCGAGTACATAGGGCGCATTTACGAGGAGGTCAAGGGCCGGCCGTTGTACGTGCTCCGGGACGGCCCCGCCCCCGACGAGCGCGGCGGCGTGTCCGTCGCGCAAGCGAGGGCCGCCGGCGAGCCGGGACGGGACGCGTGAGGGTTGCCGTGATCGGGGCCGGCATCGCCGGCCTCACCGCCGGCCGCCGGCTCGCTCTGGGCGGCGCCGAGGTCCACGTCTACGAGCGCTGGCCCGGGCTCGGCGGGCAGGTGGCGACGATGCCGGTCGACGGTGGCGACCGGCTCGAGCACTACTACCACCACCTGTTCACCACCGACCGCGAGATCGTCGCCCTCTACGAGGAGCTCGGGATGGGCAGCGACATCGAGTGGCTGCCGTCGAGCATGGCGATCTTCCGCGACGGGGCCTCATATCCGTTCAGCTCACCGCTCGACCTGCTCCGCTTCCAGCCGATGTCCGTGGTGGGAAGGCTGCGGATGGGCGCGGGTGCCCTGGCGCTGCAACGGACCCGGGGCGGGAGCGAGCGGTTCGCGGACCGGCCCGCCCGGGCGCTCGTCGAGCGCTGGATGGGGCCCGAGGCCTGGGGCGTCGTGTGGGGACCCCTGATGGCGGGCAAGTTCGCCGGCCGCGCGGACGAGATCTCCGCCGCGTGGCTGCACAACAAGCTCAACCTGCGGCGGCGGATCGACGGCCGCGAGGCCGGCGGCGAGAAGCTCGGCTACCCGCGGGGCGGGTGGCAGCCCCTGCTCGACCGGTTGCAGGCCGACATCGAAGGCGCCGGCGGCTCGGTGCTGATCGACTGCCCGGCCCGCTCGCTCGGGCGCAGGGCCGACGGAATCGAGGTCGCCTTCGGGCCGGCGGGCTCGTTTCGCTCCGGCACCGACCCCCGCGCCTTCGAGCAGGCGGGCGCCGCGACGTACGACGCGGTGGTCGCGACCGTCCCCTCGCCGATCTTCTCGGAGCTGCTCGAGCAGGAGCTGGAGCGCGAGATCGGCGGGCCGTACATGGCGAAGGTCAGGGGCGCCGAGTACGGGACCGCGGTCTGCCTGCTGCTCGAGCTGGACCGCCGCTTCGGGCGGTTCTACTGGACCAACGTCGCCGAGCCCGGGATCCCGTTCATCGGCCTGATCGAGCAGGGCAACCTGCTCGGCACCGACCGCTACGGCGGCCGCCACTTCCTGTACGTCGCGAACTACGTGCTGGCGGGCGACGAGCTCGCCGCGCTCGAAGGGAAGGAGCTGCTCGACCGCTACGAACCTCATCTGCGCAAGGTGAACCCGGCCTTCGAGCGCGAGTGGGTCCGCGAGCTGCGCCTGTACAGGGAGGCCGCCGCGCAGCCGATCGTCACCGTCGGTTACGAGCGGCGGATCCCGGCCTTGCCGACGCCCGCGCCAGGGCTGTGGCTGGCGAACACCACGCAGATCTACCCCGAGGACCGCGGCACGAACTACAGCGTTCGGCTCGGCGAGCAGGTCGCCGGACTGGTCGCGGCGAGCAGCGCGACGGCTAGCCCCGGCTGATCACGTCGCCCTTGAAGATGCTGGATGGATCGAGTGACGTGAACGTGAGCGCAACGTGGCTGCCGGGCTCGGCCGCTTCGGTGGGCGCGCCGAAGATCTCGATCCCGCCCACGATTGCGGGCCGCTTCCCGTTGATCGTCACCTGCTCGCCGAGGCGGATCGCCTCGCCCTGGACCTGGCCGAGCACGCTCACCTTGCCCACGGCGAACACGACGTCGACGACGACGAGGCGGAAGCCGGTCCCGGATTCGGCGCCTGCGGCCGGCGCCGGCGTGGCCTCTCGCATGCGCCCGGCCGCGTCGTGCTCCGCCCGCGCGAGCCGCGTCGCATCGCGCGCCGACCGCGCCTGCTCACGGCGAGCGCGGATCGCATCGACGTCGACCTCGGCCTTGTGGGGCTTCTCGGGGTCGTAGCGCACGGGGATCTCGTCGCCGACGCTGAAGCTGAGGTCGCCCGCGCTCGAGAACGTGCTGCCGACGCGTGTCTCGAAGTCGACCACCTCCTCCGCCGATAGGTGCAGGCGACAGTGCACGTGCCAGATGACCGCGGTCGTCCCGGCCTCTCCCGAGCGGCCGCCCGACATCTCCGCGGCGGTGACGAGAGCCTCGCCGGTACGCAGTGCGTTGTCGGGTTCCCGCCTACGAAACAGGGACACGACGGGGACGGTACCGGGGGGCGGCGTTACGCGCCGCGTTCAGGAGCTCGACGGCTCGGGGGGGTCCTCCCCCTCCTCGCCCTCGACGAAGTCCTCGGGCGTGACGTTCTCGAGGAAGTCCTTGAACTTCTCGACGACCTCCTCCTGATCCTCGACCTCATGCTCGAACTCGATCGAGGATTCCTCGATCACGTCGTCGGCGGCGTAGATCGGTGCGTCGGTGCGGACGGCAAGCGCGAGCGCGTCCGACGGACGCGAGTCGATCTCGACCTCGGAGCCGTTGACCGAGAGCGTGATCGAGGCGTAGAAGGTGTTGTCGCGCAGCTCGGTCACCGATACGCGCTCGCACCGCGCATCGAGCTGACCGAGGACGTCGGTGAGCAGATCGTGGGTCATGGGCCGCGGCGTCGAAGCGCCCTGCAGCTTCATCAGGATCGCCGCCGCCTCCGGATGCCCGATCCAGATCGGAAGAAAACGATTACCGTCTTCAGTCTTCAGCAAGACGATCGGCTGCTTGCCGACCATGTCGAAGCTGACGCCGTAGATGTGCATCCGCTGCAAGTGGGCGATCCTGGATTCGAACCAGGGACCTCGTCCTTATCAGAGACGCGCTCTAACCAACTGAGCTAATCGCCCTCGCCCTCGGCCCAGCGGCGCTCGCCACCCAGACCGGGCCCGCCATTCTAGTCACGGTACCCGGACCGGCCGCGGTGTCACCGCCGCCTGCTCAGGCGCGGCGCAGAGAGGCGGCCAGGTCGAGCAGCTCGTCGATGTCCTCGAAGCGGATCTCGACGCGGAAGCCCGCCCGGGAGCTCGCGACGCGCACGTCGCGACCGAGCGCCCGCTCGAATGCATCCTCCGCCCTGCCGATCGCCGCCTCCTCGTCCGGATCCGGACGCCGGGTGGGCGGGGACGGCACCGGAGCCAGTGACTTCGCCCGTCGCTCCAGCTCGCGGACCGACCAGCCCTCCGCCGCCGCCTCCCGGCCGAGCCGGCGACGCGCGTCCTGGCCGCGGACCGAGAGCAGCGCCCGACCATGTCCCTCGCTGAGCTCCCCCGAGACGAGCAGCTCGAGGATCTGATCGGGAAGCTCGAGCAGGCGGATCAGGTTCGAGACGGCGCTGCGCGAACGGCCCAGGCGGCGGCCGACCTCCTCCTTGGAGACGGAGAGCTCCTCGACGAGCGCAGCGCAGGCGCGCGCCTCCTCGACGGGGTTCAGGTCCTCGCGGGCGACGTTCTCGATCAGCGCGGTCTGCAGGCGCCGGCCCTCGTCTTCGTCACGGACGACGATCGGAACGCTCTCGAGGCCCGCGCGCTGGGCAGCGCGCCAGCGGCGCTCGCCGGCGATCAACCCGAAGCGACCGTCGGCGAGCTCGTGCACGATCAGCGGCTGGATCACGCCCGCCTCCGCGACCGAGGCGGCGAGCTGCTCCAGCTTCTCGGGATCGAAGCTCTTCCGCGGCTGGTCGGGGTTGGGGACGATCATCCCGACCGGCGCCTGACGCACCTCGGCGCTGCCCGCAGCGTCGGCGACCGGCTCCGGCAGGATCGCCGCCAGGCCCCTACCCATTCCTGGGCGTCTAGCAGCCACTGGCTTCCGCACCTCCCCGGCTGCCGCCTCTCAACGCCTGTGGGGGGCTAGCCACGTTCGAGCACCTCCGCAGCCAGCGCCCGGTAGGCGAGCGCTCCGCGCGAACTCGGGGCGTGCTCGGAGACGGGGCGAGCGAAGCTGGGCGCCTCCGCGATCCGCACGCTGCGCGGCACCACGGTCTTCAGAACGAGATCGGGGAAGTGGGTTCGCAATTCGCTCTCGACGTCCTGGGCAAGCCTCGTGCGCTCGTCAGCCATGGTGATCAGCAGCCCGGTCAGAACGAGCGACGGATTCATCTGCCTGCGGACCTTGTTGACGGTGTCCAGGAACTGCACGAGCCCCTCCAGGGCCAGGTACTCGGCCTGGACGGGCACGATCGCTCGGTCGGCCGCGACGAGCGCGTTCACGGTCACAGCTCCCAGTGCCGGCGGGCAGTCGAGCAGCGTCGCGGCGAAGCGCTCGCGGACGGCGCCGAGCCGCTCGCGGAGCCGGTAGGAGGAGTTCTCGAGGGTCGGCAGCTCCACCGCGGCGCCGGCGAGATCGCGGTTCGCCGGCACGACCCAGAGGTTGTCGGTCCCGGTCGGGCGCGCAGCCTCCGCCACGGATGTCTCGCCACACAGGCAGTCGTAGGAGGACGGGTGCTCGTCGCGCCCGAGGCCGAGCGCGACGGTCGCGTTGCACTGCGAGTCGAGGTCGACCGCGAGCGTCTGGCGCCCGAGCTCGGCGACGGCGGCGCCGAGGTTGACCGCGGTGGTGGTCTTCCCCACCCCGCCCTTCTGGTTGGCGATCGCGTAGACGAGTCCCATCGGGCGGGCGACTCTAGATGTTCGGCGCGGCGCGTTCGGCGACGGCCCGTTCGACGACCGCGGATCCGTCGGCGCCGGCAAGGAGGATTCCCCGCAAAGTCCGCGAAGTAGCTGAAGTGGAAGGCGTGCGCTCGCGGTGGACGTCCGGCCGACCCTGCCCGCGCACCGTCAACTCCCCCGCGGCCGTTTCTTCGCCATCCCCGGGCGGCGCGGGAGGCCGGGGGGCGTCGGGCCGCTCTTGCGGATCAGATGCAGGTGTCTGTGCTCGCTGCCGGCGTAGGGACCGCTCGCGCGGATCTCGACGGGCTCCATTGCCAGCGCCTCCGCGGCGCGGCCCAGCTCGGCCTCCTCTCCCGGGTCACGGCGCCCCTTCCAGGCCAGGAGCACGCCCCCTTCGGCGAGCAGTGGCGAGGCCAACTCGGCGAGGGTGCTGAGCCGGCCCACCGCGCGCGCCGTTACGGCCTCGTAGGAGCCGGCGCCGGCGGCGCCCGCCCAGGTCTCGGCCCGCTCACACACGACTCCGGCGTTGCTGAGCCCGGCGGCCGCGATCGCACGCTCCATGAACGCGCACTTGCGGCCGATCGACTCGAGCAGGTCGATCTCCGCCGCCGGCAACGCAGCGGCGAGGACGAGGCCGGGGAAGCCGGCGCCCGCGCCGACGTCGCAGATCCGCCGCGCCCCGCGCAGCTCCGCGAACTCGAGGCCGGCGAGGCTGTCGGCGACGTGGACGCGCTCGGCCCGCTCGCGGTCGCTGACCGTCGTCGGCGCTGTCGGGTCTGAGGCGAGCAGCTCGAGGACCGCGTCGACCGCGCGGCGGGCCGCCGTGCTCAGCTCCGGCGGGGCCGCGCCCGGCTCGGGAGCGCCCATCGGCCGCGACCTGCCGCGACCGCTACGCGTCGACGAGCGGAGCGACGACGACCCGGCGCTCGGGGTCATCGCCCTCGCTGTAGGTCTCGACGTCGCTGCGGTCCTTGAGGACCTCGTGGACCATCCGCCGCTCGGAGGCGGACATCGGCTCGAGCCGGACCGCCTCGCCGTTGCGGGTCGCCCGGTCGGCGGCGATCTCGGCTTCCTCGGTGAGCAGATCGCGGCGGCGCTCGCGATAGCCCGCTGCGTCGACCGTGACCCGCTTGCGGTCTGAGGAGCCCCGGAACGCGGCCCGGTAGCAGAGCAGCTGCAGCGCGTCGAGCGTCTGGCCGCGGCGCCCGATCAGGATCCCGAGGTCGTCGTCGCCCTCGATCTCGGCAAGGATCTCCTCGTCGCTCTCGTCGATCTCGACGTCGGCGTCGAGATCGAGCTCGTCGAGGATCCGGTCGAGGATCGCGGTCACCCTGCCGGCGGGCTCGTCGGGCAGCTCCTCGCGCTGGTCGCTCTCTTCGCTCATCTTCCTACCGTCGCTTTCCGCTTCGCTTCTTCTTTTTCTTCTTCGGGGGTGGGGGTGGCGGCTTCTCGGCCTCGATCTCCTCGGGCGTCTTCTTCTCCGGTGGTGGGAAGAAGTGGCCGACCACCTGCTGCTGGCCGAAGGTCCAGATGTTGGTCGTGATCCAGTAGATCGCGAGGCCGGTCGGGAACTGGAAGACGAACGGGGCGAAGGCGAAGGGAAGGCCGAAGACGATGAAGCGCTGCGGGCCCTCGAGCTGGCCCCGGATCGACATCGCGAGGCCGGCGAGGAGCTGGGTGCCGACGAACAGGACGCAGAGGACGATCGCGATCGTCGTCGTTGCCGGCGGGTCCGTGATGTTGTTGATGAAGAGAAAGCCGGTGTTGCCGCTGTTCGTGACGTCGTTCACGAAGCTGTCGCTCCGGAGCATCCCGTAGAGGGCGAAGAAGATGGGGAGCTGCAGGAGGAGTGGGAAGCAGGAGGCCAGCGGATTGATGCCGTGCTCCTGGTAGAACTTCATCATCTCCTGCTGCTGGCGCTGGCGATCGTCCTTGAACTTCTGCCTGGATCGCCTTCATCTCCGGCTGCAGGACCTGCATCGCGCGCATCGACTTGATCTGCTTCAGCGACAGCGGCAGGATCGCCAGGCGGACCGTGAAGGTCAGCAGGATGATCGCGACGCCCCAGTTTCCGAAGACGTCGTAGTAGGCCTTGACGACCGCCTCGGCGGCCGGTGTGAGAAGCGGGATCGTGACGGCGAGTGGGAGCATCAAGGAGTCGTTCCGGCGTCAGTCGGGGGGCGCTCGGTCCCGCCGGAGCGGAAGAGCCTACGCGCCTCGAGGGGGTCCATGCCTCCCGGGCTCAACGGATTGCACCGCAGGAGCCTCCACCCGGCGACGATCGAGCCCTTGATCGGACCGAGCTCGCGCAGCGCCTGCTCCGCGTAAGTGGAGCAGGTCGGGTAGTAGCGGCAGCGGGGGGGAGCGCAGGGGAGATGAAGCGGCGGTAAAGGCGTAGGGGCGCGAGCAGGAGCGCCGTCAGCCCACGCGTCAGCGGGGAGCGGCGGGGCACCGGGGGCGTTTCACGTGAAACGGCATCGCCGAGCGTTGGGAACTGGGACGCCGGCGTTTCACGTGAAACGGTCGCGCACATCACGCCGCGCTCACGACCTCGTCGAGCAGCTCCCCGATCGACTCGCGGACACCGGCGGCCCCCTCGCGCTCGATCAGGCCGGCGATCTCCGGCCGGCCGACGATCACGAAATCGTGGCGCTCCGGCAACCGCTCCGCGAGCTCCCAGAACGACTCACGCAGCGTCCGCTTCACCTTGTTGCGCTCGACGGCCCCGCCGACCTTGCGGTTGACGGTGATCCCCAACCGCACCTCCTCGTCGGCCTCCTCGGCCGAGCGGGGGAACGCGTACAGGACCAGGAAGCGGTTCGAGCGCGAGTTCCCGTCCCGATAGGCGCGGTCGAAGTCGCCGCTGCGGGAGAGGCGCCCCCGCTTCCGTCCCTCGCGTCCGGAACCGGCCATCGCGGGGAATCAGACGGTCAGGCGCTTGCGGCCCTTGCGGCGACGGCGCCGCAGGACCTCGCGGCCGTGCCGCGTCTGCATCCGCGATCGGAAGCCGTGCGTACGGGCGCGCTTCCTCTTCTTTGGCTGCCAGGTTCGCTTCATGACGTCGTCCCGCCGGTGCCGGGGGACGGCGCAGTATACGCATCCCGAGATTGCTTTCAGCGCGATTTGCGGGGTTGCCGGAATCGGCCCCCCGGGCGCCACCTATGATCGCGCCCGGCCCGGCCCCGGGCCCGCGTCAACGGTCCCGAACGAGTCCGGGAAGGAAGCTTGGAGCACAGAAGCAACGACCTGACGGCGATCTGGGAGGGAGTCCGCGAGGAGCTCCGCGGAAAGGTGCCGCCGTCCGCGTTCGAGAGCTGGCTCGAGCCCCTGCAGGCCGTCGGGCTCCAGGGCACGCGCCTCTACGTCGACGGGCCCGACCGCGTCCGTGGCTGGTTCGAGCGCCGCTATCAGGCGCTGGCGGAGGCGGCGCTTCGCGACCGCGCTCCCGAGATCACCGAGATCGTCTTCGCCGAAGCGCGGTGAGCCCGCCCGCAGCCGGGGTCCTCGGTCGTGCCGGCGCCCCCGCTGCGGAGGCGCTCGCCCGGGACCTCGACTTCGACCGCTTCGTGATCGGCGACGGCAACCGCTTCGCGCACGCCGCCGCGCTCGCCGTCGCGGAGCTGCCCGGCGAGGCATACAACCCCCTCTTCATCTACGGCGAGCCGGGGCTCGGCAAGACGCACCTGCTCGTCTCGATCGCCAACTACCTGCGCCGCCGCCGCCCGGACATGACCGTCGTCTACACGACAGCCGAGCGCTTCACCTCCGAGTTCGTCGGCTCGCTGCGCACCAGTGGCAGCGCCGCCGAGCGCTTCAAGGCCCGCTACCGCAATGTCGGCGCGCTGCTGATCGACGACATCCAGTTCCTCGAGGGCAAGGCTCACACCGAGGACGAGTTCTTCCACACCTTCAACGAGCTCTACGCCGCCGGCAGCCAGATCGTGCTCTCGAGCGACCGGCCCCCCGAGGCGATCGAACGGCTCACGGCCCGCCTCCGCGACCGCTTCGCCTGGGGCCTCACCGTGCAGGTGTCCCAGCCCGACCTCGCGACGCGCGTCGTACTCCTCCGCCGGCTCGCCGCCGAGCGCGCGATCAACGTCACCGACGTCGACGTCCTGCGCCAGATCGCCCAGTCGGTCCCCGCCAACCTCCGCCGGCTCGAGGGCGCCCTGACCCGCGTCGCCGCTCTCGCCTCGATGCTCGGCGAGCCGCCGAGCTCCGATCTGGTCGAGCGCGCCCTCGGCGGAGAACGCACCGCCTCGGCGGCGCCCGCGCCCGCGCGCCCCACGATCGAGCAGGTCCAGGAAGCGACCTGCGAGGTCCTGCGCGTCTCCCGCGCCGACATGAGCTCGAGCCGGCGCAGCGCCGGAGTGGTCCGGGCGCGTCAGGTTGCGATCTATGTCGCCCGGGACGTCACCGGCGCCAGCCTCGCCGACCTCGCGCGCGCCTTCGGACGCGATCACTCCACGGTCCTGCACTCGATCCGGACGATCGACAAGCGACTCGAGGCCGGCAACGAAATCCACCGCGCCGTCGAAGCTGTCCACATCCGGCTGGGGATGGAGGCCGCCCCGCGATGACCGGCGCTGTTACTCCACGGCCCCGGCGCTTTCCCACGGTCGCTTTCCACGCGTCCATCTCCCTTAGCCATGCGCAATCCGAGGCTTTTGCAAGGGTTGTCCCCACACTTACATCAACTCAGAACACGGGAAGAGGAAACAGATGAAGATCACCGCCGACCGCGACCCACTGCTCGACGCTCTGCAGTCCGCATCTCGGGCTCTGTCCACGCGCTCGACGCTTCCGTCGCTCGGCGGCATCCTGCTCACCTGCGAGAGCGGGACCGCCACGGCTCGCGCCACCGATATGGAGCTCGGCCTCGCCGTGGCGATTCCCGCGGAGGTCGAGGGCGAGGGCTCCGTTCTGCTCCCCGGCCGCCTGCTCAGCGACATCGCCAGAGCGCTGCCGCCGGGCCAGGTGACGATTGCGGAGCGGACCGCCGAGCGTGACGTGGAGCTCACCGCCGGGACCGCACGCTTCCACCTCCGGGTGCTCCCCACCGAGGACTTCCCCCGGCTGCCCGCATTCGAGGGCGAGCCGATCCGGATGCCGGCGGCGGCCCTGGCGGAGACGGTGGAGCGGGTGGCCCGCGCCGCCTCGAGGGACGAGGTGCGGCCGATCCTCACCGGCATCCTCGTCAGCGTCGAGGGCGAGCGGCTGACGATGGTCGCGACCGACTCCTACCGGCTCTCGGTCAAGCACACGACGCTGCCCGCCGCGCCCGGTACCGGGATCGAGGCCAACGTGCCGGCTCGGGCGATGCGGGAGCTGGCCCGGATCGTCTCGGGCACCGGGATCGAGGAGGTCGAGATCGCGATGCCGGGCAACCAGATCATCTTCCGGGCCGGCGACTACCAGCTCAGCTCGCGGTTGATCGATGGGCAGTTCCCCAGCTACAGGCAGCTGCTCCCGGACTCCTTCGACCATGAGGTGCGGCTCCCGAAGGCGGAGCTGCTCGACGTCACGAAGCGGATCCGTCACCTCGCGCAGCGAAACGCGCCGCTGCGCCTCGGCTTCGCCTCGGGCGAGCTCACGGTCTCGGCGGAGACGCCTGAGATCGGCGACGCGAGCGAGGCGATGCCGTGCTCGTTCGACGGCGAGGAACTCGTGATCGCGTTCAACCCGACCTACTTCATCGAGGGGATCGAGAGCATCGAGAGCGAGGAGGTCCTGCTGCGGCTGACCTCGCCGCTCCGCCCCGGGCTGCTGCAGCAGGCGGGCGACGAGGACTTCAGTTACCTCGTGATGCCGATCCGGCTCAACGTCTAGCCGGCCGGCCCGGGCCTGGCGCGTGCTCGCCGAGCAGCTACGCACGAGGTCCTTCCGCAACCTCGAGGACGCGTCGATCGGCCTCGGCCCAGGGCTCACCGTTGTCCACGGGGCCAACGGTGCCGGCAAGACCAATCTGCTCGAGGCCCTGTACTTCGGCCTCACCGGCCGCTCGTGCCGGACTCGCACCGAACGCGAGATGATCGCCTTCGGGGCGGATCTCGCACGGGCCGAGGTGACGCTCGTGCCGGAGCCGGCGGAGGAGACGGAGCCGATGCGGATGCTGGCCTCGGTCGCCAGGGGCGCGGGGGGGCGGCGGCGCCGGGTGGACGGACGCGACGCGGAGCCCGCCGATGACCGCCGTCGGCCGGCGGTGAGCGTCTTCATGCCCGACCGGCTCGCGTTGGTCAAGGGCCCGCCCTCGCCACGACGCGCACATCTCGACCGCCTCGTCGCGGCGCTCTGGCCGGCTCGTGCCGATGCCGCCGGCGCCTATGCGCGAGCACTCGGGCAGCGCAACGCGCTGCTCGGTCGCATTCGGCGCGGCGGGTCCCCGGCACAGCTCGAGGCGTGGGATCGCGAGCTATCCGAGCGCGCGCTCCCGCTCGTCGCGGCGCGAACGCTGGCGGCGGAGCAGCTGGCGGGACCCTTCGCCACCGCGGCGGCCGCGCTCGGTCTCGAGGGCGAGGCCGAGCTCCGCTACAGACCGGCGACCGGCGACCTCGATGCGGATGCGATCGCCGCCGAGCTCGGCTCCCGGCGCGAGTCCGATCTCGCCCGCGGCTTCACGATCTGGGGCCCGCACCGGGACGAGCTCGAGCTCCGCCTCTCGGACCGGCCCCTGCGCCGCTACGGCTCGCAGGGCCAGCAGCGAATGGCCCTGCTGGCGCTGCTGTTCGCTGAGCGCGATGCGCTGCTCGACGCACGCCGTACCCTCCCGTTGATGCTCCTCGACGACGTCATGAGCGAGCTCGACCCCGACCGCCGCCGCCGGCTCGTCGCCCTCGTCGCCGACGGCGGCCAGGTCCTGATCACGGCCACGGAGTCCGAGCACGTGCCGCCGCACCCCGGGGCCGCGCGACATGAGATCGCGGTCGCTTCCGGCGCCGTCACCGAGGCGGGCGAGTGAGCGGCGGCGACCGCCGCCGGCAGCCCCGGCCGCTCGGCGACTCGCTCGCGCGGGTGCTCGCCGAGAAGGCGCCGAGAACGCTCCTGGCCGAGGTGCAGGCGGCCTGGCCGAGCGCCTGCGGGGACGCGATCGCCGCCGCCTCCGAGCCCGTGTCCGAGCGCGATGGGACGGTGACGATCGCCTGCCGCAGCGGCGCCTGGGCGCAGGAGCTCGAGCTCATGCAGGAGCCGCTCACGGAGCGCTTGGAGGCGCGGATCGGGGCGGGCCGACTCGCCGGGCTGCGGTTCACCGCCGATCTCAGCCGCCATCGCTGAGGCGGACGCCGGCGCTCGCCGTTCAAAAGTTCCTGATTTGCAGGTATTTCGTCCCTGTCCCGTGACTCCTCTGCCCACCCTCGGAGGGGGGCGATTTGGTAGTCTTATGACAACTGCTTCTCGGCCCCGCAGCGCTGGGCCAGGGCCCCAACGCCCGGTCCTCCTCGCGGGGCTGCCCGTGCACGGGTGCCGCCGGGGCGAGCGGGATCATTCAGTCGAGTAGGAAAGGACTCAGTGGCAAAGAAGTCGAACGAGGGCGCCGAGAGCTACGGCGCCAAGGACATCACGGTGCTCGAGGGGCTGGAGGCCGTCCGCAAGCGTCCCGGCATGTACATCGGATCGACCGGGATCCGCGGCCTGCACCACCTCGTCTACGAGGTCCTCGACAACTCCGTCGACGAGGCCCTCGCGGGCCACGCGACCGAGGTCTCGGTCACGATCCATCCCGACAACTCCGTCACCGTCGTCGACGACGGTCGCGGGATTCCGACCGACGTCATGGAGAAGGAGGGGAAGCCGGCCGCCGAGGTCGTCCTCACCGTCCTTCACGCGGGCGGCAAGTTCGGCGACGGCGGTGGCTACAAGGTCTCGGGCGGGCTGCACGGCGTCGGTGTCTCCGTCGTCAACGCGCTCTCCGAGCGCCTGCACCTGAAGATCGGCTACGACGGCGAGATCCACGAGCAGGACTACGCGCGTGGCGTGCCGCAGGCGCCGCTCGAGGTGACCGGCAAGGCCACCGAGACCGGCACTTCCATCACCTTCCTCCCCGACGAGCAGATCTTCGACGAGATCGACTACGACTTCGAGACCCTCTCCTCGCGGATGCGGGAGACGGCCTTTTTGACCAAGGGGCTCAGGATTCATCTCGTCGACGAGCGCGGCGAGGGCCGCGAGGAGCGCTTCCACGCCGAGGGCGGCATCGTCGACTTCGTCGCGCACCTGAACGCATCCAAGGACGCCCTGCACGCGAAGACCGTGTTCTTCGAGAGCGAGGGCGAGGAGGGCCAGGTCGAGGTCGCGATGCAGTGGAACACCGGCTATCAGGAGTCGGTGTTCAGCTTCGCCAACAACATCAACACCCACGAGGGCGGCTCGCACCTCTCCGGATTCCGCTCGGCCCTGACCAGGACCTTGAACGCCTACGCGCGGGAGAAGGGCCTGCTCAAGGAGAAAGACCAGAACCTCACCGGCGACGACAGCCGCGAGGGGCTGACCGCCGTGATCTCGGTCAAGCTCCACGACCCGCAGTTCGAAGGCCAGACGAAGACGAAGCTCGGCAATCCGCCGATCGAGGGTTTCGTCAAGGAGGCCGTCAACCGCAAGCTCGCCGAGTTCCTCGAGGAGAACCCGACCGACAGCAAGCGGATCGTGACGAAGGCGATCGAAGCGGCGCGCGCTCGTGATGCCGCCCGCAAGGCGCGCGATCTGACCCGCCGCAAGTCGGTGCTCGAGAATTCGACGCTGCCCGGCAAGCTCGCCGACTGCACCGTCCGCGACCCGAGCCTCGCCGAGCTCTTCGTCGTCGAGGGCGACTCCGCGGGCGGCTCCGCGAAGCAGGGCCGCGATCGCTCGACGCAGGCGGTGCTGCCGCTGCGCGGCAAGATCATCAACGTCGAGAAGGCGCGAATCGACAAGGTCCTGGCCAACAACGAGATCCAGGCGCTGATCACCGCGATCGGGACCGGGGTCCACGACGAGTTCACGATCGACGACCTCCGCTACCACCGGATCGTGCTGATGACCGATGCGGATGTCGACGGCGCCCATATCCGCACCCTCGTGCTCACATTCCTGTACCGGCAGATGCCGGATCTGATCGAGGCCGGGCACGTGTTCATCGCGAAGCCGCCGCTGTACAAGGCGAAGAACGGTCGCAGCGAGGTCTACATCGAGAAGGAGAGCGAGCTCGAGGAGTTCCTGCTCCGCGACAAGCTCGAGAAGTTCACCCTCACCGACTGCAAGGGCAACGAGACGAAGCTGACCACCGCCAAGTGGCAGCGCCTGAACCGGTCGCTGAAGGAGTACGAGGGCTGGGCGAGCTCGCTGCGGGCCGAGTTCGGCCACGACCTCGTCCAATTCCTCTCCGAGTCGCGGATCCTCGACGAGGGCGTCGCGAGCATGGCCGGCGCGAAGAAGCTGATCGAGGCGGAGAACCCGGAGGAGGACGCCTACGAGACCGAGCTCTTGGGCGAGTCGGCCACGTCGCTGACGGTCCGTGCCACCCACCGTCGCAGCAGCCTCGCCCGCCGCCACGTCCTGCCCGGCTCGCTGTTCGAGGCGAACGAGTACCGGCGGCTGGCCGAGGCGCACGCCTCGCTGACCCGGCAGGTGGGGGAGGGGCCGTTCGAGATCGTGCTCGGTGAGAAGTCGCGTCCCGCGGACAGCTTCGGTGCGATCCACAAGGTGGTCCTGGATCTCTCCAAGGAAGGCGTCCGCCTCTCCCGCTTCAAGGGCCTGGGCGAGATGAACGCCGAGCAGCTGCGCGAGACGACCATGGATCCGGCATCGCGGACGCTGCAGCGGGTCCAGATCGAGGACGCGGCCGCCGCCGATCAGATCTTCAGCGAGCTGATGGGCGACAAGGTGGAGCCGCGCAAGGAATTCATCCAGAAGCACGCCAAGGACGTCGGCGTGCTCGACGTCTGATGGCGCGAGGAGTCTGATCCAGATGGAAGGTTCGAGCGAGCTCCTCTCCGGGGGCAACATCGAAGAGCGCGAGCTGACGACCGAGATGCGGTCGTCGTACCTCGACTACGCGATGAGCGTGATCGTCGGCCGCGCCCTGCCCGACGTCCGCGACGGGCTCAAGCCCGTGCACCGCCGGGTGCTGTACGCGATGGACGACCTGGGCCTGCAGCCGACGCGGGCGTACCGCAAGTGCGCCTACATCGTCGGCGAGGTGATGGGCAAGTACCACCCGCACGGCGACTCGGCGATCTACGACGCGCTCGTGCGGATGGCCCAGGAGTTCAGCCTCCGCTATCCGCTCGTCGACGGCCAGGGCAACTTCGGCTCGATCGACGACGATCCCGCCGCGGCGATGCGCTACTGCTTGACCGGCGACGCCCGCGTCTCGCTTGCGGACGGCAGCGCCACGCTCGCGCAGCTCGCCGAAGGGATGCGTCCTGATTCCGAGCGGGATATCGAGCTGCTCGTGCGAGACCGGCTAGGCCGCCCGGTGTCGGCTACGAAGCTCTTCCACTCCGGTGAGCACCCGACCCTGCGCATGCGCACGCGCGAGGGCTTCGAGGTGACCGGGACCACGAACCACCCGCTGCTCTGCCTGGTCGATATGGCGGGCGTCCCGCTGCTGCTCTGGAAGACCCTGGAGGAGATCAGCCCGGGTGATCGGGTTCTGATCAACCGTACGCCTCGGGCCACCGAGGACGAGGCACTTTCCGACGCCGAGCAGCAGGAGGCCCTGCTGCTCGGCGCCTTCGTCGCCGAAGGCTTCGTGAGCGAGCGGCGCGCGGGCTTCAACAACTCGGACGTGAGCTTCTTCGAAGATGTCTACGCCGCTTACCGCGACGTGGTCGGAGGCGCCTTCTACACGAACGAGCGCACGATTCGCTCGACCCTCGTCCGTGAGATCGACATACAGAACCTGACCGCTCTCCGGGAAAGCGCGCTGGCAGAGCTCGAAGGCCTCGGGAGCCACGAGAAGCGGATCCCGGAGCAGGTTTGGAGTCGTTGTCCCGAGTACAGGCGGGTGTTCCTGCAGGCGCTGTTCGAGGGGGACGGAAGCAGCTCGCTGCTGCCGCGCAACTCGATCCAGGTCTCCTACTCGACCCGAAGCGCACAGCTTGCGCGTGATGTGCAGGCGATGCTGCTCGAGTTCGGCGTCGTCTCACGCCAGAGCCATGCCCGCGACGGCGAGATCAAGGTCGTGATCAGCAATCGCCGCGATGCGCGCCTGTTCGCGAAGCGCATCGGGTTCTACGGTCACAAGCAGTCGAAGCTCCTGATGCTCCTCAGCCGCACGCCGCTCACGAGTCGCGCGCTGAGTCGCGACTACGTGCCCTACCTCTCCGAATACGTCCGCGACGAGTGCCGTTCGGGTGATCCCGGCAGTTCCTGGTTGAGGCGCCACAACTTCGACCGCATCGAGAGGCTCGAGGCTTCGCGAACGGCGATTCTCGACCGGGTGCCCAACGCTGAGGCACGAGCGGTGGTCGAGCCGCTCATCAGTGGCGATTATTTCTATGCGGAGGTCGCGGAGGTCGCGGATGCCGGTGTGCAGCCCGTGTACTCGATCCGGGTCGACACCGACGACCACTCCTTCCTCGCCAATGGCTTCGTCAACCACAACACCGAGGCGCGCCTGACGAGGCTGAGCTCGGAGCTGCTGCGCGACATCGAGGCCGAGACCGTCGACTTCGGACCCAACTACGACGAGTCGAGCAGCGAGCCGCTCGTGCTTCCGTCGCGGTTCCCGAACCTGCTCGTCAACGGCGCCTCCGGAATCGCCGTCGGCATGGCGACGAACATCCCGCCGCACAACCTGCGCGAGGTCACGGCGGCCGTCAACGCCTACCTCGACGATCCCGAGATCGACACCGACGGGCTCATGGAGCACGTCAAGGGCCCCGATTTCCCGGGCGGGGCGATGATCATGGGCTCGGAGGGGATCCGCGAGGCCTATCGCTCGGGGCGCGGCAGCGTCCGGGTCCGCGCCCGCGCCCACATCGAGCCGCTCAAGGGAGGCAAGGAGGCGATCATCGTCACCGAGCTCCCCTTCCAGGTCAAGAAGGGCGGGGACGGCGGTCTGATCCAGAAGATCGCCGACCTCGTCCGCGACAAGAAGATCAGCGAGATCTCCGACCTGCGGGACGAGTCCGACCGTTCCGGCATGCGCCTCGTCATCGAGTGCAAGCGCGACGCGATGCCGAAGATCGTCCTCAACAAGCTCTTCAAGCACACGCAGATGCAGGCGACGTTCGGCGTCAACGCCGTCGCCCTCGTCGACAACGTGCCGCAGACGCTGTCGCTGCGGGATCTGATCCGTCACTACGTCGCCCACCAGCGCGAGGTCGTCACGCGGAGGACCCAGTACGAGCTGCGCCAGGCGGAGGCCCGCGCGCACGTGCTCGAGGGCCTGCTCGTCGCGCTCGACAACCTCGACGAGGTGATCGCGCTGATCCGCGGCTCCGCCGACGCGGACGAGGCCCGGAGCGGACTCATGGAGAGCTTCGGCCTCACCGAGATCCAGGCCCAGGCGATCCTCGACATGCGTCTGCAGCGCCTGACCGCGCTCGAGTCGGACAAGGTCCGCGCCGAGCACGCGGAGCTGCAGACGAAGATCAAGCGCCTGCGCGAGATCCTCGGCGACGAGAAGCTCATCGACGGACTGATCCGCGACGAGCTCGGCGCGATCGCCGAGCGCTACGGCGATGAGCGCCGGACCGAGATCACCTTCGCCGAGGGCGAGGTCGACATCGAGGACATGATCGCCGACCAGCAGATGGTGATCTCGCTGACCGCCTCGGGCTACGTCAAGCGCCTGCCGCTCGCGACCTACCGGCAGCAGCACCGCGGCGGCAAGGGCGTCACCGGGATGGACCTGAAGGAGGGCGACTACATCGAGCACCTCCACATCTGCTCCACCCATGACTTCCTGCTCTTCTTCACGAGCCGCGGCAAGGTCTACCGGCTCAAGGTCTACGAGCTGCCCGAGGGCTCGCGAACCGCGCGGGGCAAGGCTCTCGTCAACGTCCTGCCGCTGACCGACGGCGAACGCGTCATGACCGTCATCCCGACCCGTGACTTCAGCGAGGGCGAGTACCTCGCCTTCGCGACCGCCAAGGGTCTCGTCAAGAAGACGGAGTTCGCGAAGTACAACACGCCGATCCGCGCCGACGGGATCATCGCGATCAAGCTCCGCGACGACGACGAGCTCGTCCAGGTGCGGCTCACGACCGGCTCCGACGACCTGCTGCTCGTCTCCAAGTCCGGGCACGCGAGTCGCTTCAGCGAGGATGCCGTCCGCTCGATGGGCCGCGACACCTCGGGCGTCAAGGGCATGAACGTCTCGGCGAAGATCGACGGCGAGCCCAACCGAGTGTTGGCGATGGACGTCGCCCGCGAGGACACGGAGCTCTTCGTCGTCACCGAGAACGGCTACGGGAAGCGCACCCCGATCACCGAGTACCCGATCAAGGGCCGCGGCACGAAGGGCGTGCTGACCGCGAAGCTGACCGCGAAGAAGGGGGGCCTCGCCGGCGCCCTGATCGTGCGCGAGCACGAGCAGCTGCTGTTCATCAGCCAGAACGGGATGGTGCAGCGCACGTCCGTCAAGGGGATCTCCCAGATGGGCCGCGCCACGCAGGGCGTGAGGGTGATGAACATGGGCGAGGACGACCGCATAAGCGCCGTCGCTCTCGTGGTCGAGAGCGAGGCGCCCCCGGAGGTCGAGGACGCCGAGCAGGCGCTCGACGTCGACGCGGATCCGGAGGCGGAAGCCTCCACCAACGGCTCCGGCTAGTGGACCCGTCCGCAAATACGGCCAGCCCCGGCGGCGTCCGGACCCGCCTGAGCGCACCCGTCGTCCGCCCACATGCCAACCGGCATGCGGGCGGCCACCGTGCACCCGCAGCCGTGCCCGGCCACCCGCCGGCATCTGACCGGACTTACGGACGCGCCCACTAGATGCTCCGGCGGGCGGGGAGCCGGGTCCGGGATCGGTCGGTCCTCGGCGCGGGGGTGGCCCTGGTCGTGCTCGCGGCGTGCTGCGCCGCTGCCGCCGCGCCCGGCGCGGACGTGATTCGCGACCACCGAGCCGACGGGGCCGGCCTCCGCCACAAGCCCGAGATCGACATCGTCCGCGTAGCCGCGGCGAACGGCCCGGGGGGTCGAGCCGAGTTCAAGATCAGAATGGCCGGGCGCCTCGAGCCCGGGCACAAGACGACGCGCCCCTTCCTGCTCATCAACACCCGGGGCGGTCGCGCCTCCACGTTCGAGTACCTGGTGCTCGGGCCGCGCGTCTTCCGGGCGGTGGGCAAGCACTACGTCAAGGTCGGGGCGAACCGCTTCGCCGCCCACAAGCGAACCTGGATCTACGCCTTCAAGCCCGCCGTGGCCGGCCTCGAGCCGGGCGATCGGTTCGGCTGGTCCGTGCTCACGGCTCGAGGCAAGACGGCGGACCTGGCGCCCGACGACCACTACCGCGGCTTCCGGATCCGGGCATCCGCGGGGAGCTGAGCCGCCGGGACGCCGGGCGCCTCGGGGCCGACCTCCGCATTTGCTTCAATCTCCGCTACCGGAGAAAGGAGGTGGTCCTAACTTGAGTTCGATGTTTTCTGGGACACCGGAGGTGACGGGCCGCTAGGCGGCTGCGGGCCGCCCGGCGAATCCAACCCGGGCACCGGCGGAATGGCGTGAGCGGGAGATGTCCCACCCGCTCGATTCGCGCCAACCGCTCCCAACCGCACCTGAGCCGGACCGTCCGCCCCCACTTCGGTGGGCAAGCGGGCGGTCCGGCCGCTTTTTAGGTTCCGGGCCGCGACTTTTCGCTCCGGCGGTGTTCCAGCCCCCGATGGGAGCGCGCAAGATCATCGTCCTCGCCCTGATCGCCGCGGTCGCGGCAGCGGCCCTGCTTGCCTCCACGGCGGCGCAGGCCGCGAAGCGCAGCGTCATCCACGACGCCGTGCGCGAGACGAAGGCCTTGCGGCACAACGGGCGCGTGGACATCGTCAAGGCGATCGCCGCACACCACGGCAAGCTCGTCCAGCACACGGTGGTCGTCCGCGCGAAGATCAAGCCGAGCCGGCACCGCGAGCGCCCCTTGCTCGGCATCAACACGCGCGGCGGGCCCACCTCGGATCCCGAGTACCTGGTCTACGGCGGCGCGATCTTCAAGACCCCGAAGAAGGGGAAGCCGAAGCGCATCGCCTCGGCTCAGCTGACCTCCCACGGCCGGCGCTGGCGCTACCGCTTCGATCCGCGCGACTTCCCGCACGGCGGCCTTCACCGCTACGGCTGGGCGGCGTTCACGAGGACGAAGAAGGCGCTCGACGTCGTCCCGGCGAACAGCTACGCCGGCTGGCACGCCTAAGAGCTGCGCCCGCGGCGGTCCGGCCCGCGGCGGCCGGGCAAGAACCCGTCAGGCCGCGCCGAAGGCGAGGTAGGGCTCCCAGGAGGCCGGGACCCTGGGTGCGGCGATGCGGATGAACACCCCGGGGCCGGGCGCTTTCGGCTTCGAGGCGGGGTGCATCTCGATCTCGGTCGGGAGCCGGTTGCCCTTGCGCCGGTTGCAGGGCGCGCAGGCGGCGACGATGTTGTCCCACCCGGAGTGGCCGCCGCGGCTGCGCGGGATCACGTGGTCGACCGTCAGCCCCGAGCGGGTCGAGCCGCAGTACTGGCACGTCCACGAGTCGCGGGCGAGGACCGCCTTGCGGGTGATCTTGCGGCGATGGACGTCACGCGGGATGCGCACGTAGGCGAGCAGCCTGATCACGACGGGCCGTTCCATCTGCTGACGCTCGCTGTGCAGGAGCTCGCCGCTGCGCTCGAGCAGCTCGGCCCGGCGCTTGAGGAGGAGGACCGCGGCGCGGCGGACGGTGCAGACGTTGATCGGCTCGAAGCTCGCGTTGAGGACGAGGACCCGACCCCCGATCGCGGAGATCGGTGCCATCGTCGTGGCCGCTGGGTCCCAGTCGGCTCCCCCGGAACTCGCCTCGAGCGCCGAGCCGGCTCGGCGATCCGGGGTTCCCCGCCTCCGGACCACATGGGCCGGTTCGGCAAGCCTGTCCATGTGGGCCGGATTGTATCCGGCGCCGCTCTCGGCACCGCAGGCGCGGACTCAGCCGAGCGGAGCGGGCGCGGCGACCGGGTAGCTGCCGAGGATGCGCACCGTCTCGGCCTGGCCGCGGAGGGCGGCGATCGCCGCCGCAGGCGCAGGATCCTGCTCCGCGCCCTCGATATCGACGAAGAACAGGTAACGGCCGAGCCCCTCGCGCCGCGGCCGCGACTCGATCCGCGTCATGTTCACCTCGCGGGAGGAGAACTCGCGCAGCGCCTCGACCAGGGCCCCCGGGTGGTCCTCCCCGAGCTCGTAGAAGACGAGCGTCGTGCGCCAGGCCTCGCCCGGAACGCGCTCGCGCTCCACGCCCTCCCGGGCAAGCCAGACGAAGCGCGTGACGTTGTCGGCCGCGTCCTCGACGCCGGCCCGCAGGATCCGGCACCCGAAGGCCTCCGCGGCCGCCGCGGAGCCGAGCGCCGCCCACGGCTGCTCGCTCTCGGCGACCTGGCGAACCCCGTCCCCGGTGCTCGCAATGGCGCGGACCTCTGCCCGGGGCAGGTTCTCGCGCACGAAGCGCGCGCACTGGGCGTTGGCCTGCGGATGCGAGAGGACGACCTCGATCTGCTCGAGCGGCATCTCCTCACGGGCGATCAGGTTGTGGCGGATCGGGAGGTCGTACTCGCCGACGATGCGGACGCCCGAGGTGTCGAACGCGAGCGCGTCGAGCGTCGAGCGGACCGATCCCTCGATCGAGTTCTCGAACGGCACCAGTCCCCGTGCCACGACGCCGCTCTCGACCGCCTGGATCGCCTCGAAGATCGTCGCGGCCGGGGCCGGCTCGACCTCGGCTCCGGCGGTGGACCGCAGCAGCGCCTCCTCGTTGTAGGTGCCGGTCGGCCCCAGATACGAGACCTTCAACGGCGCGCGTTCTCCTCGGCCAGCCGTACCGCCTCGCATTCCTCGGGCGAGAGCTCGAGCTCGCTCTCGCCGGCGACGAGCGGCTTCGCGTAGACGCGCGCCTGCTCACGCTGCAGGATCGCCGAGATGACGACGCCGTTGCCGTGCTCGTCGTAGATCGCGACGGAGCTGGACTGCCGGCCGCTGGTCTCGTTGAAGGCGTCATAGCGCAGCAGGCCGACCCTGGAGACGGAGCCGTCGAGGCGCTGCTCGGCGGCCTCCATGCGCTCGGACAGGCGCGCCTCGATCTCGGAGACCGCCTCGTCCAGCTGCTCGACCCGTCGTCGGGTCTGGACGCCGTGCGCGACGAGGTCGTCGCTGCCGCGCTCGCCGAGCACAGCCTTCTGCCGGCCGCTGAGCCGGCGCAGCCGGGTGAGGGCCACCGCGGCGACGATCAGCGCCACGACGGCGACACCCGCCGCCGCGACGGCGACGATCCCCGCTGTCGTGTCGATCCCGTCCACGCCGCCTGAGGATAGGGCCGAAGCCGGGCGCTAACCGAAGCTGATGTCGTAAGTCGACTGGTTGTTCGACTTGATCTGCTCGCCGCAGACCGGGGCTACCGAGACCTTCAGCGTTCCCGTGTCGCCGGCCTTGGGGGTCGGCTTCGGCGCGATCTTCACCGTCTGCGTCTCGCCGGCCTTGATCGAGGAGATCGTCTGCTTGCCGGTGAAGTCGCCCGACAGCGTCACGTCGATGTCGGACTCGGTCGAGTTGCCGCCGTTGACGACGGCGACGTCGAACTCGGCGCCGCTCGCGGTCACGCTGTTCACCTGGCCGGTGTCGCTCGGCTGCAGGACGACTCCGTCGGGCTGGGCCGTGGTCGAGGCGAGCTCGAGCCCGTGGATGCTGCCGTCGTTCGGCGCCTGGTTGCAGGCGGCGCTGCCGGGGCTGGCGCCGGCCGACGAGAGCGCTGCCTGGATGGTGTTCGTGTCGAGGTAGTCGAGGTTCGGCAGGAACTGGCTCTCGGGAACGCCGTTGTCGACCTGAATCCCCTCGTTCTGAAGCGCCGTCTCGATCTCGAAGCGGGCGCGCTTGTAGAGGACGTCGCTGGCGAGCAGCACTTCCATCTGCTCCTGGATCTTGTCGACCGCCTTCTTCGACTTCGAGCTCGACTTCGCTTGCGCGTTCGGGATCTCGGTGGCGATCACCTCGAGCGCGTCGCGTCGCAGCTGGTAGGAGAGCGCGATCTGCGTCTGGGCGCTGGCGAGCTGATCGGGGGCGTTCAGGTTGTCGGCACGGTCGACGAGCCCCTGGGCGGTGCCGCGATCCCCGTTCACCTCGTTGATGAGGCTGATGTCGCCGTTCTCCTGTTTGCCGTTGAGCGCGCCGAACAGCTGGTCCGAGAGCTGCTTGGTCTCGACCGTGAGCGCGCTCAGGTCGCTGACGTAGTTCTTGAAGGCGCGCTCCTTGCGGGCGTTGAGGCAGCCCTTGAAGGCTAGGAAGAGCAGGATCAGGACGACGATCGCGACGCCGAGAAAGGTCAGCTGCCGGGAGCGGATCTGCTGCCGGGAGGGCCGGCCGCCGCCTCCGCCGCCGCCCGTTGCCGGGACCGGGTCGTCGTCGAAGCTGCGGCCGGCGCGACCGCGCCGTCTCGATCCGCGCGACCGCGACCGTGAAGGCCGGCTGCGAGGGGTCGGGGCGTCCTCCGGGTCCGCCGCTTCGCCCGCGTCCGCTTCCGGCTCGGGTTCGCGAATGCGGCGACTCTCCCGGGTGGGCTGGTCGCTCGTTGGAGCGTCGTCTTCTTCGTCGTCGAAGAAATCCAAGGCGGTCTCCGGGGCCCCTTTCGCCGCAACGATTATTACCCCTGCACCCGTCGGGACGCGGAAATCGGCCCGCGGAGGGTCTCGGGACGGCAGGAGCGCCCGCGGGCGCGGCGAAAGTCCGTGCGTGGTCGAAGGCGAGCGGATCCTGGGGCGCTTCACGGTCGGCGAGCAGCTCGGCCGGGGCGGTAACGGCACGGTCCACCGTGCCTGGGACGAGCGCCTGTGCCGGCACGTCGCGGTCAAGGCCGTCGAGGGCCAGGCGGGCGGCCGGGTGCTGCGCGAGGCGCATGCGGCCGCGCGCCTGAACCACCCGGGAATCGTGACTCTGTACGAGCTCGGGAACGAGAACGGCACGGCGTACCTGGTCAGCGAGCTCGTCGCGGGGTCCAACCTCCGAGAGCGCGCCGCCGCAGGCGTGATCAGCGACCGCGACGTGGCGGAGATCGGCGCCGAGGTGTGCCTGGCCCTGGCGCACGCCCACGCCCAAGGCGTGGTCCACAGGGATCTGAAGCCCGACAACGTGCTCGTCCGCAGCCGCTCCCGCAAGGGCGGCCGCGTCCCAGAGACCAGGGCGATGCTCGCCGACTTCGGGATCGCAGCCGTCGCCGACGAGCCGACGCTGACGCGCACGGGGCAGGTCGTCGGCACCCTCGCGTACATGTCGCCCGAGCAGGCGGGAGGGGAGACGGTCGGCCCGCCGAGCGACGTCTATTCACTGGCCCTGACCCTCTACGAGCTCTGGGCCGGCTTCAACCCCGTGGCCGCCGCGACGCCTGCGGCGACCGCGCGGAGGATCGGAACCGAGCTTCCCTCCTTGGCCGAGGTAAGGCCCGAACTGCCCCCGGCGCTGCACGCGACGATCGACGCCGCCCTGGCGCCGGAGCCCGAGGACCGTCCGGCGGTGACCGAGCTCGGCACCGCGCTCGCGGCGGTGGCCGGAGGCCTGCATCCCGAGCGCCCCGTCCCGGTCCCGCTCGGGGAGGAGATCGAGGAGCCGGCCGCGGGCCCACCGCCGGCCCGGCCCTTCGCCGTCCTGATCGCCGCCGCGGCACTCTCCACCGTCGGGCTGCTCGCCGGGCTCGGCGGGCTGGCGCTGGTCGGGGCACTGCTCCTGGCCCCGGCGGCGCTGCTGCTCGGCCGCCCGCGCGAGTGGATCGAGCCGGTGCTCGCCCCGCTCCTGGGCCTGCTGGGCCTCGCCCCGCTCTATCTTGTTCGCGCGGCCCGGCACGAGCGCCCCGCAGCGCGGGCCGCGCTCGCCGCGCTCGCTTGGGCCTGGACGGCCATCGCCGCGACCATCGTCGGGCACGCGCTCGGCGTCACGCACCCGGGCACCGACGGAGGCTGGGCAGGCTCCGCGGCAGCCGCACTCCACGGGCCGATCTCGCCGCTCCTCGGCGCCGATGCCGTGGCCACGTTGCTGATCTGGGTCGGTGCCGCGGTGCTGCTCGGCGCCGCGATCGACCTCGCGGGGCCGGCTCTGCTCGCAATCGCGGGCCTCGTGTGGGCAGCCGGCCTCGTCGCCGCCCTCGGCGCCGTCGGCGGCCCGGCCGCACCGTCGCTGCTGCTCACCCCGGCGCTGCTCGCCTCCGTCGCCGCGCTCGCCTGGGACCGCGCCGGCCGCCCCTGGCCGAGCGAGGGCCTCGCGCTCCGCGGAGCCGGGGCCCAGCCCGCGGAGGCCGCCCGCCCGCGGAGGCCGGCCGCTCCGCTGCCGGCGCTCGGCGACGAGCGCGCGCGGGCGACGCGTGCGGCTTCACGGCATGTGCGCGCGGCCCTTCATGGTGCCGGTTCCCGTGCCGGGTTGCCGTAGCATTCCGGCAGTCCGTCGCCTCCCGCGCGCCGGCTGCTGCACCGTGCGGCGACGGGACCGTGCGCGGCACAAAGGACAGATGTCATGAGCGTTCTGCGCAATCTCGAAGCAAGGATCGAGGGCCTCGTAGAGGGGGTCTTCAGCCGTGCCTTCAGCTCCCAGGTGCAGCCGGTCGAGATCGCGCGCAAGCTCGCACGGGAGATGGACGCGCACCGGACCGCCTCCGTCTCGCAGGTGTACGCGCCGAATCAGTACACCGTCTGGCTCTCCCCGTCCGACCACGAGCGCCTCGAGGGCTATGAGCGCTCGCTTGCGCAGGAGCTTTCCGCCTACCTGCTCGAGCACGCGCGGCGGCAGGATTACGCGCTCCTGACGCGGCCCGAGGTCCTGATCGAGGTCGACGATCGCCTGCGGCTCGGGGAGTTCGGGATCCAGCCGCGGCTTGTCAAACCCCCGGCGCGCAAGGGCGACAGCGGCGAGCAGGGCCAGCACGGCCACACGATGGTGTACTCGGCCCCGGCGAACCCCCCGAAGCAGAAGCGAAGCCGGACGGCGCCGCTGACCTCGACGAAGGCGATCGTCTCGCTCGGCGATCGCCGCTACGTCCTCGAGGGCCCGGTCGCCGTCCTCGGCCGGTCGCGCGAGTGCGACTGCGTGCTCGACGACCCGAACATCTCGCGTCGCCACGCGGAGCTGCGCCAGGCCTCGAACGGCGACTGGACCGTGCGCGACCTCGGCTCCACCAACGGCGTCAAGATCAACGGCAGGCGGGTCGAGTCGGCGCGCCTCGCGCCGGGCGACGAGGTCACGCTCGGCACGACCAGCTTCGTCTTCGATATCGAACAGTGAGGAGAGCCGCGCGCGCAAGCTCCGCCGCCGGCGTCGCTCGAGATGGCAGCTGATCCACTAGGCGTAGCGCTGAAGTTCGGGTTCCTGCTCGTGCTCTACCTGTTCCTGTTCCTGATCGCGCGCAGCGCCCTCAAGGACCTGAGGCGCGGAGCGGTCGCCGGGGTCGGTCCCTCGGAGGGCACCGGCCTGCACGACGCCGCGCCGGGCCGCGTGGCAGCGACCGACGCCTGGCTCGTCGCGCTCTCCGGCGCGGGCCTCGAGATCGGCGAGCGCTTCGATCTCTTCGGCGGGCTGACGATCGGGCGCGGCGCCGACGCCGACGTCCGCATCGAGGACCGCTTTGCCTCCTCGATCCACTGCCGCGTGCACAGCCGGGGGAACACTTATCTGCTCGAGGACCTGAACTCGACGAACGGGACCTTTCTCAACGGCGAGCAGCTGGACGGCGAGGCCGAGCTGGGCGATCTCGATGAGATCTCGATCGGCGACACGACCTTCCGCTTCGAGCTGTCGCTGCCCGAGCCGGGGGCTGGGTAGGGTCAGGCGATGTTGCGGGTAGCAGAGGCAGCCCACCGCACCGACGTGGGGCGCCAGCGTGAGGCGAACGAGGACTCCCTCTTCTCGCGCGCCCCGGTGTTCGCCGTTGCCGACGGGATGGGCGGCGCCCAGGCGGGCGAGGTCGCATCGAGGATCGCCGCCGCCGCCTTCGAGCCCGAGCTGCCCGCGGAGGCGCCCGCCGAGCCCTGGCTCCGCGACACGGTGCAGCGCGCAAACCGCGAGATCTTCGAGTTCGCCCAGGGGGACAGCGCCCGCTCCGGGATGGGCACCACGCTGACCGCCGCCGTGGTGACGGGCGACGAGGTCAGCTTCGGCCACGTCGGTGACTCCCGCGCCTACCTGCTCCGGGACGGCAACCTCAGCCAGCTCACGAGCGACCACTCGCTCGTCGAGGAGCTGCGCCGGCAGGGCAAGCTGACGAAGGCCCAGGCCGCCGAGCACCCGCAGCGCTCGGTCATCACCCGCGCGCTCGGCCCCGAGCCCGACGTCGCCGTCGACACGATGACGGTGCAGGCGCGGCCCGGCGACGTCTTCCTGCTCTGCAGCGACGGGCTGACGACGATGCTTTCCGACGACGAGCTGCAGGCGATCGTCGAGGGCACGGACTCGCTCGACGACGCCGCCCGCCGCCTCGTTCGCGCCGCCAACGATCGCGGCGGCCGCGACAACATCACCGTGATCCTCTTCCGGCTCGCCGACGCGGGAGCCGCGGCGCCCGAGGAGGGAGTGACCCTGGTCGGGCCGAGCGCCGAGGCGGCCGGGTTGACGGCCGAGAGCGTCCGCTCCGGGACCGCAACCGCGCCGCGGCGCGAGAAGCCGATCGCCGTCCCGAGCGGCCGCGCCGAGACCGGCAGCCGCTGGCCCCGGCGGATCTTCCGCACCGGGCTCGCGCTCTTGCTCGTCGCCGCGATCGCCTTCGGTGCCTGGTACGGAACCCGGCAGATCTGGTTCCTCGGTACCGATGACTCGGGCCGCGTCTCTCTGTACCGGGGCCTGCCCTACGAGCTGCCGTTCGGGATCGACCTCTACTCGGAGAACTACTCGAGCCCCGTGACGCTGAGCTCGCTGCCGGCCGACCGCCGCGAAGTCGCGATCGACCACAAGCTGCGCTCGCACTCGGACGCCGTCTCGCTGATCGAGGACCTGCAGCGGGCGGCCGAGCAGAACACGACAGCGACCGTGCCGAAGACCGGTCAAGGGAAGGGCGGCGGGGGCTCCGGCTCGAAACAGGGCAGCGGATCCGGATCCGGCTCGAAGCAGAGCGGCGGCTCGGGATCCGGAAAGAAGGCGGGTAACGGCGGATGAGCGCGCGCAACCGGGAGCTGATCAGCCTGATCCCGGTGGCGCTGTTGATCACCGGCGGGTTCGCCGCGGTCTTCAGCGCCCAGGGGGCGAAGGTCGACAACGTAAGCCTCACGTTCGGGCTCTACTTCCTCGCCGTCTGCTTCGCGACCCACATCGTGATCCGGATCCGGCTCCCCTACGCGGACCCCTACCTGTTCCCACTCGTCGCGCTGCTGGCCGCGGTGGGCCTCGTGATGCTCTACCGGATCGACGAGAGCTACGCCTCGAAGCAGGCGACCCTGTTCCTGGTCGGGCTCGGGTTCTTCCTGCTCACGATCATCTTCCTCAAGGACTACCACGTCCTCGAGCGCTACCGCTACATCATCGCCGTCGCCGGGATCGGCCTGCTGCTCAGCCCGCGGGTGCTCGTCGACCACGAGGTCGTCGCCCGCACCGGCGCCTACATCAACGCCAACCTCGGGCCGATCGACTTCCAGCCCTCCGAGTTCGGAAAGCTCGCGATCATCATCTTCCTGGCCAGCTACCTGCGGGAGAAGCGCGAGGTGCTGATCGTCGGTGCCCGCCGCGTGCTCGGCGTCACCCTGCCGCCGCTCAAGCACTTCGGACCGCTGCTCGTCGTCTGGGGCCTGGCGATGCTGATGCTGTTCGTGGTCCGCGACCTGGGCGCGTCGCTGATGTTCTTCGGCGCCTTCCTGGCGCTGCTGTACGTGGCCACGAGCCGGCTCTCGTTCGTGATCGTCGGCCTCTTGCTGTTCCTGCTCGGCGCCTGGGTCATGGTCCACGCCCTGCCCCACATCGGGGACCGCGTCGACATCTGGCTCGACCCCTTCCAGCACGCGAAGTCGGACGGGTACCAGCTCGTGCAGTCGATGTTCGCCCAGGCCGACGGGGGTCTGTTCGGGCAGGGAATCGGCGGCTCGCTCTTGACCCCGCCCGACAGCTCGACCCCGCTGGTGCCCGAGGTCCAGACGGACTTCATCTACGCGCTGATCGTCGATGAGCTCGGGCTCTTCGGTGGCTGCGCGCTCGTGCTCACCTACGCGCTGATCGCGGCGCGCGGCTTCAAGATCGCGATCCTCGCCCAGGACGGGTTCTCGAAGCTGCTGGCGACCGGGCTCACGACTGTCTTCGCCCTGCAGGCGTTCGTCATCGTCGGCGGCGTCACCCGGGTGATCCCGCTCACGGGCGTGACGCTGCCGTTCGTCAGCTTCGGCGGCAGCTCGGTGCTGGCGAACATGATCCTGCTCGCGCTGCTCTTGCTGATCTCGAACAAGGCGCGGGCGCCGAAGCGGGCGGAGGCCACGTGAACGCCTCGATCACGAAGCTCTACGCGTTCCTGCTGCTGCTGTTCGCGCTGCTCATCGCCTTCACCTCGCGCTGGACGGTCTTCGACCGTGACTCGCTCATCGCCAACGCCGACAACCACCGCCCCCAGTTCGAGCAGCAGCAGATCAAGCGCGGCAAGATTCTCTCCGCCGACGGCAAGGTGCTCGCGATCTCGAAGCCCATCGGCAAGGGCTCGAGCAAGTACTACACGCGCCACTACCCCCAGGGCTCGCTCTTCGGCAACCCCGTCGGCTACGACTTCATCAGCGCCGGCCGTACGGGGATCGAGGAGTCCGAGAACGATGTGCTGGTCGGTCAGAAGAACGAGTTCTCCTCGATCCTCGAGCAGCTCCAGGGCCAGACCCAGCAGGGCTCGAACCTGACGACGACGCTCGACGCCGGCGCCCAGCAGCTCGCCACCGACAAGCTGCAATCCCTCGGTCAGCCCGGCGCCCTGGTCGCGCTCGACCCGCAGACCGGAGCGATCAAGGCGATGGTCTCAACTCCCGGCTACGACCCGAACGAGGTCAAGCACCCCGACAAGCTGGACGCGTTCAACAATCCGCCCGAGGGCAGCCCGGCGGTGATCTTCAACCGGGCCACTCAGGGGACCTACCCGCCGGGCTCGACGATGAAGGTCGTCACCGCGGCCGCGGCGCTCGACAGCGGCGAGTACACGCCGGACTCCGTGATCAACGGGAACAGCGGCATCAAGATCTCGGGCGTTCCTCTGGCGAACGACGGCGGCGAGGACTTCGGCGACATCTCGCTCACCGACGCGCTCACGAACTCCGTCAACACCGTGTTCGCCCAGATCGGCGAGAAGCTCGGCGGCGACACGATGTACGAGTACATGAAGCGCTTCGGGTTCTTCTCGACGCCCGACATCGACTATCCGCCGAACCAGATCGCACCGTCCGGCGTCTACAACACCGACACGGGCAAGCTGATCACGAACCCGAGCGACGTCGATATCGGCCGCGTCGCGATCGGCCAGGAGCGCCTCCTGGTCACACCGCTGCAGATGGCGATGGTCGCGGCGACGATCGCGAACGACGGCAAGATGATGCGGCCGACCTTCCTGCAGCAGGTCACCGACCCGGACGGCCGCGTGACGGAGGAGCTCGACCCGGAGGAGATCCGCCAGGTGATCAGCCCCGATGCGGCGAACCAGCTCACGGACATGATGGTCAACGTGACCAAGGAGGGAACGGCGGCCGGCCTCACCGTTGGCGGCGGCTCGGTCACCTTCGCCGGCAAGACGGGCACGGCCGAGAAGGACATCAACGCGCGGCTCAACCAGCCCTGGTTCATCATGTTCGCTCCCGCCAGCGATCCGAAGATCGCGATCGCCGTCACCTCGGAGCAGTGCACCGCCTGCTTCGGCGGTGAGGTCGCGGGCCCGATCGCCACGCAGATGGCCGACTACTTCCTGGGGCAGGGCTGACCGATGAGACTCACCGAAGGGCAGGTCCTCGACGGCCGTTACACGATGATCCGCCGGATCGGCTCCGGCGGGATGGCGGACGTGTGGCTCGCCCGCGACGGCGAGCTCGGGCGCGACGTCGCCCTCAAGATCCTGCACGACAACTTCGCGCGCGACGCGGAGTTCGTCAGCCGCTTCCGGCGCGAAGCCTCCTCGGCGGCGCTGCTCCAGCATCCCAACGTGGTCGCCGTGTTCGACCGGGGTGCGGTCGAGGACACCTATTACATCGCGATGGAATACGTCGACGGCTCTTCGCTCCGCGAGCTGATCAACCGGGGGCTCTCAACCACGGAGGCGATCGAGGTCACCCGGCAGGTGCTGGCCGCGGCCGGCTACGCGCACGAGCACGGCCTCATCCACCGCGACCTGAAGCCGATGAACGTGCTCATCGACCGCGCCGGACGGGTCCGGGTCACCGACTTCGGCATCGCCCGCGCCGCCGGCGACTCCGAGATCACGCGGACCGGCTCGGTGCTCGGCACCGCCCAATACCTGAGCCCCGAGCAGGCGCAGGGTTTCGAGGTGACGCAGGCTTCCGACGTCTACTCGATCGGCGTGATGCTGTTCGAGATGCTGACCGGGCGGCGTCCCCTTCGACGGCGACAACGCCGTCGCGATCGCGATGAAGCAGGTCTCCGAGCCGCCCGCCGGCGCCGAGCAGCATCAACCCCGCGGTTTCGCCCGCGCTCGACTCCGTCGTGCTCAAGGCGCTCGCCAAGGACCCCGGCAACCGCTACCTCTCGGCGGCGGAGATGTCGGCCGCGCTCGATGCCGCCGAGGCGAACCCACAGCTCGCCGGCCACACCGAGCGCTACGCGGCCTACGCCGCGGCGATCGAGGACGACCGCGACCGCAAGTGGTGGTGGATCGGCGCTGCCGTCGCCGTGATCCTCGTCCTCGCGGCGATCTGGTTCTTCTTCATCCGGGGCGACGGCGGCGTTCTCGTCCCAGGCGTCAAGGGCGACACCGAGACCACGGCGCGGCTGAAGCTGCAATCGGCAGGATTCGACGTGAGCGCGCAGACCCAGAGCAACGCGGCCGCGAAGGGCACGGTGCTCGAGCAGGATCCCCGTGGGGGCACCCACGCCGACGAGGGCTCGACGGTGACGATCTACGTCAGCGCCGGTCCGGCACCCGTCCCCGTGCCGGACGTGATCGGCAAGACGGCAAAGCTCGCGCGTAAGAAGCTGCGCAAGGCCGGCTTCGCCGTCGAGGCGCAGAAGAAGGCGAGCGGCAAGGTCACCGCCGGTCGCGTGATCGACACCGACCCGTCGCCGCAGACCGAGCTGGCGGCGGGGGAGACGGTGACGCTGATCGTCTCGTCCGGAAAGCGGACGGTCACCGTCCCCGACGTCGTCGGCCAGAACCGGATCGACGCGCAGGCGCAGCTCGAGTCGGCAGGGTTCATCGTCAACAGCGAGCCGGAGAACGGCGACCAGCCTGAGAACCAGGTGATTCGCCAGGATCCGGCGGCCGGCTCGGCCGCGAACAAGGGCGACACGGTGACGATCGTCTACTCGACCGGCGCCGGGTCGATCAAGCTCGGAGACTACGTCGGGATGAAGGCGAGCTACGCCGAGCGGCAGCTGAGCAAGCAGGGCCTCAACGTCACGACCCGCACGCAGACCACCGACCAGTCCTCGCAGGACGGCATCGTGCTCGCGCAGGCGCCGAGCGGCGGTAGCCGCGTCAAGTCGGGCTCGCGCGTGACGCTGACGGTCGGCAAGTACGTGGCGCCGACGACGACCACGACGAGCACCACGTCGACCTCGACCACGACGAAGCCGTGAGGGTCGCGGTCCTGCGCGGCGGTCGCTCGAGCGAGCACGAGGTCTCGCTCCGCTCCGGCGCGTCGGTGGCCGAGGGTTTGCGCGAGGCCGGGCACGATGTCGTCGACGTGGTGGTCGAGCGCGACGGCCGCTGGGTCTGCGAAGGCGAGGAGGTCGAGTTCCGCCCCGGCGGCGGCCTGCTCGACTGCGACGCCGCCTTCCCGGTCATGCACGGCCCCTACGGCGAGGACGGCACGGTGCAGGGCGCGCTCGAGGTGCTCGGAGTTCCCTACGCGGGCCCGGGCGTGCTCGCCGCCGCGACGACGATCGACAAGCTCACCTTCAAGCGCCTGCTCAGCGTCCGCGGGATCCCGCAGGTCGACTTCTGCCAGGCCGCGGTGCCGGGCACGGCGGGCGACCCCGACTGGCGCAAGCGCGTCGCGTCGTTCGGCCTGCCGGTCTGGGTGAAGCCGTCGCGGCTCGGCTCCAGCGTCGGGATCAGCAAGGTCACGGACCTCGATGAGCTCGATGTGGCCGTGCGTGAGGCGGCGCGGCACGATCCCCGCGTGATCGTCGAGGCCCACTGCGACGGGCTCGAGGTCGAGTGCTCGGTCCTCGGCAACTCCGAACCGCAGGCGTCCGTGCCCGGCGAGATCGACGCGCACGCGGACTGGTACGACTACGAGGCGAAGTACGAGGCCGGCGGTATGGACCTCGTCGTCCCCGCCCGGATCGGGGAGGCGCTCGCCGAGCGCGTGCGCGAGCTCGCGCTCGAGGTCTTCGCCGCCTGCGACTGCACGGGCCTCGCCCGCTGCGACTTCTTCGTCGCCGGCGACGAGGTCCTCGTGAACGAGCTCAACACGTTGCCGGGCTTCACCGAGACGAGCGTCTACTCGCGCCTGTTCGAAGCGAGCGGGATCCCGTATCCGCAGCTCTGCGACCGCCTGGTCCGCCTTGGGATCGAGCGCGCCGAGGCGCAGGCCGGCTTCGAGTTCTAGGCCGCGCCGCCGCGCGTCAGAATCGGGCCCGTGCTTCTGGCCAGCTACGTCGACGGAGAGGGGCCCGCGGTCGTGCTCCTGCACGCCGGCGTCGCCGACCGCTCGATGTGGAGCGAGGTCCGCGTCGAGCTCGCCGCCCGCGGCTACCGGGCGATCGTCGTCGATTTGCCGGGATTCGGCGAGACGCCGGTTGCCGAGGAGCGCGACGCCCCGTGGCTCGACGTGCTCGAGACCGCGACCGAGCTCGGCGCCGAGCGCTTCACGCTCGTCGGCAACTCCTTCGGCGGCGCGGTTGCGCTGCGCGTGGCCGCGAGCGCGCCCGGTCGGCTCGACGGCCTCGTGCTCGTCTCGACGCCGTCGCTGCGGCTCGACCCCTCGCCGGAGCTGACGGCGATCTGGGATGCGGAGGAGGAGGCGCTCGACGACGGCGACGTGGAGGCCGCGACGGCGGCGGTCGTCCGCGCATGGACCCTCCCCGACGCCCCGGAGGAGCTGCGCGAGCGCGTCGCCGCCATGCAGCGCCGGGCGTACGAGCTGCAGCTCGCAACGCCCGAGCCCCCTCCGGCCCCGGACCCGCTCGCCGAGGGCGACGCTTCGCTGCGGGGCCTCGGCGTACCCGCTCTGGTCGCTGCGGGAGAGCACGACCTCGGCGACTTCCGCGCCGCCGCGGCGGAGCTCGCCGCCTGCCTCGGCGCCGGAGAGGCGGCCACCATCGCGGGCGCCGGCCATCTCGCGCCGCTCGAGCGCCCGCGGGAGTTCACGAGCCTGCTGTTGAACTTCCTCGGCCAAGCCGGGCTGGCAGCTGATCGGCGCGGCGCGGCGGGCGTTCAGCTGATCAGGCGCACGTCGGAGATCTCGACCCGGTAGCCACCCTCGGCGCTGTCGACGGCGGGCGCAAGGTTCGTGATCCAGATCAGGAAGTAACGGTGGGGCGAGGTCGCGTTGAGCTCGATCGCCTGCTCCTTGGAGTCGATCGTCAACGAGGGGGAGAGGGGATCCCACTTCTTCAACTGATCGGGTGGCGTGGAGGCGTCGGACCCGTAGATCTCCGCCGTCCAACCGGGGGCGAGCGTCGTGACGTCGAGCTCCGTCGGCGTCACGGGCTTGCCCGCGTCGACGATCAGGCCGACGCCGTCCTTGAGGCCGGAGAAGTCGGCGGTGTCGTACGTCTCCGTCGTCCACGCCGTGTTCTTCGTGTCGCCGTCGATGGCGTTGCTGATCACGTCGGAGTGCTCCTCGCCGTCGCCGCCGTCGGAGGTCGGGTCGAAGTCCTGATCGCCCGTGATCTCGATCGGCTGGCCGCCGCTGGCGCTCGCCGGGGGCGCCTGCTGGGAGGGGCCGGAGTTGCCGGTAAGCAGCGCGATCGCGACGGCGGCGATCGCGGCCACGATCAGCAGCCCGATACCGGCGACCGATATGCCGCGCTTGGTCACGAACCGCCGCTGCTTGCGCGGCACCGAGTCGAGCACCGTCGTTGCCTCACCGGTCGAGTGGCCGGCTCGCACCACCTCGACCTCGAGCGCCGCCTCGAGGTCGGCGAGGAAGTGGTTCATGTCGGGGTAGCGGTCCTTGGGATCCTTGGCGACCGCCTGCTCGATCGAGGCCGCCAGTGCCGCCGAGGTCTCCGGCCGCTTCTTCTGCACATCGGGGACAGCCTCGTTGACGTGCTTCATGGCGACGCCGACCTGCGTCTCCGCGTGGAAGGGGACGTCGCCGGTGAGCATCTCGTAGAGCACGATCCCGAGCGAGTAGACGTCGGTCCGCGCGTCGACCTCCTTGCCCATCGCCTGCTCGGGCGAGACGTAGTCGGTGGTGCCGAGCACGCGCCCGGTCGCGGTCAGCCCGTGCGCCTCGAGCGAGCGGGCGATGCCGAAGTCCGTGATCTTCGCCCGGCCCTCGCCGTCGATGAGGACGTTCTGGGGCTTGACATCGCGGTGCACGAGCCGCGCCGCGTGCGCGGCGGCGAGGCCGCGGCCGATCTCGATCGCGTACGCCGTCGCCTCGTCGAGTCCGAGCCGGCCCGACTCGTCGATGCGCTTCTTCAGCGTCTCACCGGGCACGTACTCGAAGACGATGTAGGGGTAGCCGCCGTCCTCGCCGGCGTCGATGACCGCGACGAGGTTCGGGTGGGAGAGCGAGGCGACGGCGCGTGCCTCGCGGCGGAATCGCTCGAGCTGATCGGGCTGGTCGGAGATCTCGCGGTGCAGCACCTTGATCGCCACGCGCCGGTCGAGCACCTCGTCGACGGCCAGATAGACGGTTGACATGCCCCCGCTGCCGAGCTTCGACTCGAGCCGGTAGCGGCCCGAGAGCTGGGTGCCGATCATCGTCATCGTCACGGGGCCTCCGCGCTCACGTCCGGCGACACCCGGTCAGCGTCGTGTGGGGCGGTATTGAGGCGCTGAGCAGGCATTACGTGAGTATTTTCGATCCGACGGCTCCTTGTCCTCACCGAGGCGACGGGGAGCAGCCGCGCTTGCGGGTTCCGATCTCGCACGAGCCCATGATTGCGGGCGAGCGATCTCGCCACGCCATCGTCCCGCGGCCTGGACCGCTGATACCGTTTCTCGGGCCATGGGGAGGTGGGGGATCCGGTTCAAGGCATTGATCATCGTAGGCCTCGGCCTATGCGCGCTGACCGGCGCGGGGGCCGCCGAGGCAGGCGTTGGCGCGTGGCCGGAGAGCGTTGGGCTCACGCGGGGTGACCACCATTGCCGGAGCGGCCATCTGCCGATCGGGCTCGTCTCGACCGAGTGCGACTTCAGCTTCTATCGGGCCGGCGACTCGCCGACGCATCCGCTGCTCGTCGACTGGCGCGAACTGCGCCTCGATCCCGTCAACGGCGCTTGCCTGACGGAGCTCAGCGGGTTCGTCGGCTACAAGGGCGGCCGGATCCTCGCCCGGGCCCCGTTCGCACAGCTTCCCGGGCCCCGCGTGCGGACGCAGTTGCGGATCCGCTCCCGCTCCGACCGGTTCCTGGGCCGCCTCCGCGGCTACGCGTCACGCCCGGTCGGCAAGCTCACGACCAGCCTCGACCGTCGACCCGCTGGCGATCGCCTGCATTGGCGGCTGCGGCTGCGGCGCACACCGAAGACGATCCGGGTCGCCATCGGCGTCGCGGCTCGCGCGCCGACGGACGACGGCCTCGTGTACCAGTTCGAGGGAGGGGACGTAGGCACCGGCCGCTGCCCTTCCCGCAACGGGACCGATCGGGCGGGCACGACGACCGCCCGCTACAGGCTGCCGGTGCAGCGTCGCGCCGTCCGCGTGCCGTAGGCGTCGACGTCGGGCCGGCGCCGCGGCTTCTCAGAGCCGCCCGAGACGGCGGTCGGCGGCCAGGTCGCGCTTCAGCTCGAGCGCCAGCCGCTGCCGGCGCAAGACCTCGTAGCGGCCGGGGTCCGCCTCCGCGCGTGCCATCTCAGCGTCAATCCTCGCGAGCTCCCTGCGCGCGCCGACCTCCTCGGGCGCAAACCCCGCGTTGCGCAACAACCGGTAGCCGGCCCGGTCCTCCGCCGGGACCCCCCGCATGTCGTCCAGCCGCAGCGGCCGCCCGCGGCCGGCGAGGTTCTCGAACTCTCCATCCGCCTCGGCCTTGCGGATCTTCGCCTCGGCGATGCGCTCGAAGATGTTCACCGCCGCACCTCTCCCGCGCGGTCGGTGACCGCTCCGATTCGACGCGTGCCCGGATGGTGAGCGGCGAGCAGCTGGACCGCCGCGCCCGCCTCCGCCTCGGGAACGACCGCGACGAAACCGAGCCCCATGTTGAAGACCTCGTACATCTCCTCGGCGCCGACCGCGCCCTCGGCCGCGATCAGTTCGAACACAGGCGGCACAGGAAGCGGGTCGCTGAGCTCGTAGCCGACGTCCCGCGACAGGCGCAGCAGGTTGTTGAGCCCGTCACCGGTGATATGGGCGAGGCCGTGGACGGCGGCGCCGGAACCGAGCAGCTCCAGCACCGCCCGCACGTAGATCGCCGTCGGCTCGAGCAGGACCTCGCCGAGCGGCCGGCCGAGCCGCTCGTCGGTGAGGGGGATCTCGGCAAGCGCCCTGCGGGCGAGCGTGTAGCCGTTCGAGTGCAGGCCCGTGGAGGGGATCCCGATCAGTGCGTCGCCGGCAGCGATCGCGTTACCGGTCACGATCGCGTCGAGGTCGACGAGCCCGATCGAGCTCCCGCTCAGCTCCCAGCCGCTGACGACGTCGCCGACCTGGGCGATCTCGCCCCCCGGGATCTCGATTCCGGCCAGCTCGGCGCCGGCACGCAGCCCTTCGCCGATCGCCCCGATCACCTCCGCATCGGCATCGCGGCAGAGGATCGTGTCGACGAGGGCGATCGGCTCGGCGCCGACGCAGACGAGGTCGTTGACGTTCATCGCGATGCAGTCGATCCCGATCGTCTCGAACCGGCCCATGCGCTCGGCGAGGACCATCTTCGTGCCCACGCCGTCGGCGCCGAAGGCGATGCCGCGGCCTTCGTCGATCCGCAGCACGCTCGCGTAGTGGCCGGGGAGGGGGACGACGCGCGAGGGCTTGCCCGTCTCGATCCGGCCGAGGGACCGGAGGAGGGCGCCGACGGCGTCGTCGGCGGCGCGCTGATCGACGCCGGCTGCCGCGTAGGCGTCCTGGGCGGAGTTGCCGCTCACGCGCTCATTCAAGCGGATCGACGGGATGCCCCCGGCGCCGGTAGCGGCGCACGCGAGCGAGGATCGCCGCGGCGAGGCCGAGACGATAGGCCGCGTACGGCCACAGGGCCCGGTCGCGCTCGATCAGGCGGATCAACCCCTGCGACGCGAGGGTGGAGGCCAGCGCGCTCCCGACCCCGAGCGCGATCGGGCGGGCGAGCTCGCGATCAACGCCGCGGCGACGCAGTCGCACCCCCTTGAGCAGCGCCGCGCCGGCGATCACCGGGAGCGCCACCGTGCGCGAGAGCAGGTTTGCCTGGCGGCGTGAGAAGCGCCGCGCCCGCGCGGCGACCAGCGTGGCTCCGTTGCGGGACACGCCCGGCGCCAGCGCGGCGGCCTGAGCGAGACCCAGCGCGAGCCCGTCCGCGGGCGTAGCGTCGCCGGCGCCGCGCTCCTGCGGGCAGCGGTCCGCAGCCAGCATCGCGACCGAGCCGGCCGCGAGCCCGATCGCCATCCCCGTCGGTCCCCCGAGCCGGCTCTCGATCTGGCGCTCGAAGGCGAGTCCCGCGATCGCGGGTGGGATGAAGCTGAGCGCGATCACGCTGACGCGACGCGCGTCGAGGTTGCGCAGCTCGGCCGCGATGAGCTCGCGCTGCCCGAGCAGCAGCGCCAGGGCGGCACCTCCGTGGACGGCGACCTCGAAGGCCTTGCGGTGCTCGGGATCGAGCCGCTCGTGCTGCCAGCCGCAGAGCCAGGGGAGGATCCGCAGATGCGCCGAGCTCGACACGGGCAGCAGCTCGGTCGGGCCCTGGACGAGCCCGAGCACGATCGCCTGGCCGGCAGGCAGCCGGCCGCTGGCTTCCCCTTCGGGCCCGGGGCCCACGCCTCAGGCCGCCGGAGGACCGGTCGGGTCGGGGCTGCTTTCGACCCGATGCTGCGAGGACGGTGGCGAGCCGCCCTCGTCATCGGAGTCGTCCTGGCGCCAGCGCAGCCACAGCCACACGAGGCCGACGACGATGGCGATCGCGATCGGGTAGTCGAGGTAGTGGAGCTTGTCCTTCCAGGTCTCCCAGTTGTCGCCGACCGCCCGCCCGATGAAAGCGAGCGCTGTGACCCAGGGGATGCAGCCGAGAAGGGTCAGCGTGGTGAAGCGCCAGAACGGCATTCGCGCGACGCCGGCGGGGAGCGATATGAACGTGCGCACGATCGGGACCATGCGGGCGAGGAAGACCGTGATGTCGCCTCGGCGCTGAAACCAGCGATCGGCCGTCGCGAGGTGCGAGGGGTTGACGTGGATCAGGCGGTTCTTCTCGAGCAGCTCGAGTCGACCGTAGTAGCCGGCGCCCCAGGCGATCCAGGAGCCGACGACGTTGCCCGCGACGCCCGCGACGATGATCTCGACCATCGTCATGTTGCCCTCGGAGACGTTGAAGCCGGCGAAGAGCATGATCGCCTCGCTCGGCACGGGGATGCACGCGCTCTCGAGGACCATCAAGAGGAAGACGCCGATCGCACCGACCGCGTCGATGAAGTCGGTGGCTGCGTTGACGATCGGGTTGAGGATGTCGGCCATGGCGTTCGGAACTCGCGCGCGCCCCGTGTGAGCTTCTGCCGGGGCCCTTGCGAGCTGTCTCCGTGCCGACTCCGAGGCTTGACCGAGACTCTACCCTTTGGCCATGGACCGGCTGCGCGCTCCGGTGTTTCGCCACCGGATGCTTCAGATTGCGGCGGACGCGCTGCTGGCTGCACTGGCCTTCTTTCTCGCGTTCCAGCTCCGCTTCTTCGACGAGCGGCATGGCATGCCGCCGCACTACTCGCGCATGCTCTGGCAGTCGATCGCCTTCGTCGGGATCGGGGACGCGATCGTGTTCAGCTTCCTCGGGCTGCACCAGAAGTGGTGGCGCTACTTCAATCTCGGCGACAGCTGGAAGATCGTCCGCGCCTGCGTGGTCACCTCGGCGCTGATGCTCGCCATCTACACGCTCGCGCAGCCGTTCCCGATCAACGTCCCGCGGTCGGTTCTGATCCTCGACTTCCTGCTCACGGTCGGTCTGCTGATCGCCGGCCGGAGCATCGTCAGGTTCGCGCATGAGTACCACTGGCGTGACTGGGTGCGCCGTCGCTCCAAGAGCCGCGCCGCCTCCGCCGACGTGCTCATCGTCGGCGCCGGCTCCGGCGGGCAGATGGTGGTGCGGGAGCTGATGCTCAATCCCGGCCTTGGCCGCCCCGTCGGCTTCGTCGACGACGACCCTCACAAGCAGGGCTCGCGTCCTGCGGGCGGGCTCAAGGTTCTCGGCACAACGGCCGAGATGGGTCGCATCCTCGACGAGGTCGAGCCCGACGAGGTGATCATCGCGATCCCCTCGGCCCCGGGACAGCTCCGCGGCAAGGTCGTCTCCGCATGCCGCGACCGCGAGATCCGCGTGCGGACCCTGCCCACCGTCTTCGAACTCCTCCGCGGCGGCGTTCAGCTCACGCGACAGGTCCGGGAGGTCCAGGTCGAGGACGTGCTCGGCCGCGATCCGATCGTCGAGCAGCTCGACGTCGTCGGGGGCTACCTGCGTGACCGGATCGTGCTCGTTACCGGCGCCGGCGGCTCGATCGGCTCCGAGCTCTCGCGCCAGATCGCCCGCGTGCGCCCACGGCTGCTCGTGCTCGTGGATCACGCCGAGGACAACCTCTTCGAGATCGACCGCGAGCTGGTCTCCGAGTGGCACTTCAGCCGCGTGGAGTCGGTTCTCGCCGACTGCAAGGAGGGGGACCGGATGCTGGAGGTGATGCAGCGCTTCAGGCCCGAGGTCGTCTTCCACGCCGCCGCCTACAAGCACGTGCCCCTGATGGAGGCCAACCCGCTGGAGGCGGTTCGCAACAACGCGCTCGCGACGCGCGTCACCGCCGAGACGGCGGCCGTCGCCGGCGCCGAGCGCTTCGTGCTGATCTCGACCGACAAGGCCGTCAACCCGCGAACGGTGATGGGTGCCTCGAAGGCGATGGCGGAGTGGGTCTGCCACGCCGCCCGCGAGCGGCACCCGGGCACCCGCTTCGTGGCCGTCCGCTTCGGCAACGTGCTCGGTTCCTCCGGCAGCGTCGTCCCGATCTTTCGGCGCCAGATCGAGCGCGGCGGGCCCGTCACCGTCACGCACCCGGACATGACCCGCTACTTCATGACGATCCCCGAGGCCGTGCAGCTCGTGATCCGCGCCGGCGATCTCGACCTCGGTGACGGCGACACCTTCGTACTCGAAATGGGAGAACCGGTGAGGATCGTCGAGCTGGCGCGGAACATGATCCGCCTCGCGGGCTACGAGCCCGACACCGATATCGCGATCGAGTTCACGGGACCGCGGACGGGCGAGCAGCTGCACGAGGAGCTGTTCGCCATAGGCGAGCGATCCGAGCCCACTTCGGCGCCCCGGATCAGCCGCGCCGTCCGCGAGCAGCCGCTGACGGCCGCCGACGTCGAAGGCATGCTCGCGCACGTCGGTCAGCTGATCGGCTCCGGCGATGAGACGGGTCTGGCCGAGCAACTGATCACGATCGTCGGCGGCGAGCCGAGTCCCGAGCCGCTCGATCCCTCAATCGGCCCGATCTGAGCTTCCCCGCGCCGCCGCGAACGGCTCCCGGCAGCGGCTCTGAGCCGCGCCGGGGCCCCCGGAGCTGTCTCTAAGATGCCGCGCTGACCATGGATTCCCTCGAGGAGATCGGCGCGCTCCTCGGCTTCGTCGCTTTCGCCGGCCTGGCCGTACTCGTGTTCCTGACCTTTCAGCAGGCGCGACACATCAGGCGGCTTCGTGACTGGGCCGGGCGCGCACCCGAACGCGCGGCCGCGGCGGCCGAGCGCGAGGCGAGCGAGTCAGCCGTCGCGGAGCGCGAAGCCGGCACGGGCGAGCACGATTACACCGACGACCGCGCGCCGGTCGGCACCGAGACCGGCGATTACGAGCCCGAGGACCGGCCGTCGCGCTGGGAGATCCTGCGCGAGGACGTCGCCCTGCGCTGGGAGGATCTCGATCGCCGCAGCCCGGTCGACCCGAAGATCCTGGTCGGCGGCATCCTCGCGATCGTGGTCGGCATCGCGATCGCCACGAGCGGCTTCGGCCTCTTCGGCGGCGGGGGGTCCAGCTCGTCGACCCAGGCCTCCTCCTCGAGCGGGAAGCAGAAGCCGGCGAGCAAGCCGAAACCGCCCAAGGTCGCCGTGCTCAACGGCACCGCCCCTCCCGGCGGCTCCGGCGTGCCCGGCGTCGCCGACAGCGTGAGTAGCGACGTCAAGGGCGCCGGCTTCAAGGTCTCGGAGATCGGCGATGCCGGCTCGTTCACGAGCAGCGTCGTCATGTACCGGGGGAATGCGAAAAACGACGCCGAGGACCTCGCGAACGCGATGAAGAACCTGCTCGGCACCACGAACGTGGTTGCGATGACCTCGGAGGTGGAGCAGCTCGTCGGCAAGGCCGACGTGGCCCTGATCGTCGGCCAGGACGACTCCACGGTCGCCGGATGAGCCCGACGCTGCTCGCGGTCGCCGGCGACGCGATCAGCCGTGACTTGATCATCCCTCTCGGGGCCGCAGCAGGCACGATCGCCGTGATCGCGATCGCGCTGGTGCTACCGCTCTACGTGTCGCAGCGGCGCGAGGTCAGGCGCCTGATGCGCTGGCGCGAGCGCGAGCCCGAGCGCGGCGACGAGGGCGCTCCCGAGCCGGTTGCCGCGGCCATGCCGACGACCGGATCGGCGGCCGCCGTCCGCCCTGCAGCCTCCTACGGCGCCGGCACCCGGATGACGCCGGCTGAACGGGTGACCGCCGATCGTCCGGCGCTGTCGCGGATCACCGCGGAGCGCGCCGCGCTGCAGTCCCCCTCTTTCTGGCGCCGTCTGATGGCGCGGGGGCCGCGCCACCCCCTCGTCCTGTCGCTGATCGGGATCCTGCTCGCGGTCGGCGCGGTCGTCGTCGCCTTCCACCTCACCGACCAGCTCGGGGGCGGCACCAAGAGCGGGGCGGGGGCTGGATTCGACAAGTCGCAGGTCCCGGTCGTGGTACTCAACGCGTCATCCACCCCCGCCGTCGCCGAGAAGGTCGCCCACCGCATCAGCAGCCGCGGCTTCACGCAGGTGCGGACGGGGGTCACCGGGGAGACGAAGCAGACCGTGATCCTGTACGCGAAGGGCTCCAAGCACCAGGCGGCGGTCGTCGGCCGCGCGCTCAAGGCCAAGGTCCTGCAGCCGATCGACCGGGCAAGGCAGGCGCTCGCGCCCGACGCGGACGTGGTCGTCGTCGCCGGAGAGGACCGCGCCAAGGGCTAGCTCGCCCGGCGCCGTGGAAGCCGCACGTTGGAGCGTTCCGTCGATGTGCGCGCCGGGTCGGCCCTGCTGATCCTGCTGCTGGCCCTCTCCGTCGGGGCCTTCGCGCTGACCCGCGTCCTGCGCTCGAGCGACGACGTCGTCAACACGGTGGTGCTGGCGGCGGCGCCGAAGCCGGGCGGGAAGGCGACGATCCGCTTCACGACCACCCAGACCGATTCGCAGGGCGCCGTCTACATCATCGACTCGCATGAGGAGACGGTGCGCACGCTGCGCGCGCCGGGGACGCTCGCGGCGGGCCCGCACACGCTGCGCTGGGACGGCCGCACCGACGCGGGCACAGCCGCGCCCCCGGGCCGCTACGGGCTGCGGGTGGTGCTCGGCGCCGACGGGCGCGACATCGTGCCGCCGGGGTCGATCACGATCGGGCCCGCCGGGGCCGAGTCCGCCTCTTCGGGCTTCCCGGGCGAGTCGAGCTACGAAGGCGGGAGCGGCTGATGGACTCGGTGCCCCTGTGGATCGGGATCGTCGTCGCCCTGGCCCTCGCGGCAGCGGCGTTGGCGGCGAGGATCGGCCCCAGCCGCCGCCTCGGCCTGCTCGCGGCGGCGCTCGTGCTGGCGCCGATCCTCGTGCTCGCGCAGAACTGGAAGAGCTCGCAGATCGTCGACCTCCGCAACAGCCCGGCCGAGCTCGCGGCGGCGCTCGTGCTCGGGGTGCTGGTGCTGGCCGCGCTCGTGCTGGCCGTCCGCAGCCGGCCCCGCTGGCTGCCGGTGGCGCTGCTCGCCGCGCTCCCCTTCCGGATCCCGCTCGACCTCGGCGGCTCGACGGCGAACCTGCTGGTGCCCCTGTACGCCCTCCTCGCGGCAGGCGTGATCGCGGCGCTGCTCGAGCCCGACCGCGTCCTCCCCGAGCTGGGTCCCGCGCTTCCCTCGCCGCCGGACCTGCGGCGCTGGATCGCGCTCGGTCTCGCGATCGTGCTCGTCCTCTACGGGCTGCAGACGGCCTATACCGACGATCTCGGCTCCGCGGTCAACAACGTCGGCTTCTTCTTCGTCCCGTTCGCCGCCCTCTACGTCCTCCTCGCGGGCGCGCGCTGGGATCGCGAGCTGCTCCGCGCGCTCGTCGTGGTCCTCGGGGCATTGGCGCTGCTGGTCGCCCTCGTCGCCTTCGGCCAGTACGCGACCGGGAAGCTGTTCTGGAACGACAAGGTGATTGCCGGCAATGAGGCGCACGCCTACTTCCGGGTGAACTCGCTCTTCTACGACCCGAACATCATGGGGCGGTTCCTCGATATCGCGCTGATCGTCCTCGCCGGCGTCGTCGCCTGGGGCCGGCGGCGAGAGGCGTCTCTGGCGGCTGCCTCCTTCATCGCGGTCCTGCTCGCGCTGATGATCACCTTCAGCCAGTCGAGCATGCTGGCGCTGATCGCCGGCATGCTCGTGGTCGCTGCCTGCCGCTGGGGCCTCGGCCGGGGCGTCGGCGTCGGCGTCGTCGTGCTGATCGCGATGGCGATCGCCACCTTCGCGATCGAGGGCGGCGGGCTGACCGCGGAGACGACCGGTCGCACGGGTCTGATCAGCGGCGGGCTGCACATGTTCGAGGACCGTCCGATCGAGGGGTATGGAGCGGGGTCGTTCGGGGACGTGTTCGCGGCCCGCTACGGCGTCGTCGACACCGGGTACGCGGTCGAGAGCCACACGGAGCCCGTGACCGTGCTCGCCGAACAGGGCGTTGTCGGGTTCGTGCCTTACCTGGCGCTGCTGGCCGTCGCCGTGGCCGGCCTCTGGAGCGCCGCCGGCCTCGGGCTTCGGCCTGCACGGGACCCGATCGCGGCGACGTTGCTGGCCGCGTTCACGGTAATGGTCGTGCACAGCATGGGGTACGCGGCCTTCTTCACCGACCCGCTGACGTGGGCGATCCTCGCTCTCGCGGTGGCCTTGCCGGAGGCGATCGGCGCCCGGGCCCCCGCGCGCCTGCCCGCCGAGCCCGCCGCGCGCGTTCCGGCCGGACCGGCCTGACCGGGAGGTCCGGCGATGCTCGACTACCTGCGGCGTCTCGCGACCACGGGCTTCGCCTACACCGCCGCAAGCGTCTTCTCGAAGATCGTCGCGGTCGCGCTGCTGCCGATCTACACCTCGCTCGTCGCGCCGAACGAGTACGGGCAGGCGGAGGTCCTCTTCGCCGGCGTGGTCGCCTTCAGCATCGTCGTCCGCTTCGGCCTGCTCGAGGCCCTGCTGCGCTTCTACTTCCTCCCGGAGGAGCGCGGCGACGACGTCGTCCGCACGGGCTTCGCGGGCCTGTTCTGGGGCGTCACCGTCGCCGCCGCGATCCTGCTGCCGCTCGCGGCGCCGATCGCTGATGCCATCTCCAGCGAGCCCGGGCTCGTGCGGATCGCCGTGGGCGGCCTCTGGGTGCTCACCCTCTACGAGTACCTGCTGACCCTGCTGCGGATCGACGAGCGGGCACGCGCGTACTTCGTCTTCACGTTCGCGAACGTGCTCGTCTCGATCCCGCTGACGCTGACGCTGCTGCTCACCACCGACCTGCGGGCCGAGGCGCTGCTGCTGGGCAGCTACGCGGCCGGGATCCCGTTCGTGCTCTGGCTCGCCGCGGCCGAGCGCCGCCGGCTCGCGCTCGTCCCGCAGCGCGGTCTGCTGCGGCGGATGCTGCGCTTCGGGCTGCCGACGATGCCGGCCGAGCTCTCGCTGTACTCGCTCAACTTCGCCGACCGGGTAATCATCGTCGCCCTCGTCTCGAACACCGAGGCGGGCATCTACGCGATCGCGTTCAAGTTCAGCCAGGCGGTGCAGATCGTCGTGCGCGGCTTCCAGCTCGCCTGGCCCCCGCTCGCCTACTCCATCGTCGACGACGAGGAGGCCCGCGGCGTCTACGCGGTGGTCGTCACCGCCTTCACGGCGCTGGCGGCGACGATCGTCGTCGCCGTCTGGCTCGAGGCGCGCTGGATCGTCGACCTGCTCGCCGCCTCGGAGTTCTCGCAGGCCTACCAGGCCGTCGGCCTGCTCGTGCTCGGCGGTGCCCTCTACGGCGTCTATCTGGCGCTGCTGGTGATCCTCGGCCGCAGCGGACGCACCGAGTTCAACTTCCCCGCGACCTTCGCCGCACTCGTGGTCAACATCGGCCTCAACATCTGGCTCGTCCCCGACCACGGCATCGTCGGTGCCGGGATCGCGCTCGTCGCCGCCTACGCGCTCGCGGTCGTGCTCATGTACGTCTTCACGCAGCGCCTCTTCCCGGTCCCCTACCAGTGGGGGAAGCTGACCGCGGTTGCGCTCGGAGCGGCCGCTGTGATCGCCTTCGGCGAGCTGGTGCTGCCGACCGAGGGGGCCGCCGGCTTCCTCCTCCGCGCCCTCGCGATCGCCGCCTACCCCGTGATCCTCTGGCTCACGGCGCTCACGGCGCACGAGCGGCGCGAGCTCGCGGCCCTCGCCCACCCGTCGGTCCTGCGCGCCCGCCTGACCGAGCTCCGCGCCCGGACCGCCGACCGCGAGGACGAGTTCGTCCAGGTCGAGACCCTGGACCAGGACGTCCGGGACCTCTAGGAGGTCCGCTGCCCTCAGCGGACGTGCACGGTCCTGCTGTGGGTACGCGGGCACAGGCGTTTCGGTCTCGGCGCGCTCCTCACCGCCCGTTCTTCTTCCCGATGAAGATGTTCCTGCTGCGACTCCGAGGGCAGATGCCCGTGCCGTCGCCGTAGGTCTTGACCGTCACCACCCGGTAGCGGCCCGGGCGGGGTCGGCGGTCGATCGAGAACTTGCCGTTGTAGTCGGGGTGCCCGCGAACGAGGAGCTTCGGGTGGCGGTGACGGCGGAGCCGCACGAAGCGGTACGGCACGGTCTCGCACGCCCGATAGCCGTTCAGGTACCCGTCGATGACCCCCTGGTCGAACTGGGCGAAGACGTGGACCGGCGGATGCCGCGGGCAGCCGAGGTGATGGTTGGCGGGCATCGACGGGCACACGTCGTCCCCGTCGAGGAAGCCGTCGGCGTCCGCGTCAGACCTCGGGCTCCCGTCCCAGAGGCGGGCCACGAGGACACCCTGACCGCGCTTGTTCGCCGGGGTGGTCACGATCGCCGCGCGGGGACCGAGGACGTCCAGGCCGGCAGCCCGGACTCCCTTGCGGCGCGGGTAGAGATAGACGTGCCCGTCCGCGCCAAAGCCGGGGGACACGGTCCCGTCGTCGGAGACGCGGACGAAGGTCGAGGTCCTCGCCGCCCCAGGCAACCCGTAGCGATCACCGCCGCCCACCGTGGCCTCTCCCCAGTCGGCGTCGACGAACGGACCGCTCGGATAGAAGTCGGGGTCGCGGACGTACGTGACGCGCCCGAGGTAGTCGATCTCCAGGAACCCGCCCCAGCAGCTCCGCCAGCAGCTGCGGGTGGTCGCGTAGGCGACGCTGCCGTCGAAAGCCACATCACGGAGCGTGTCGGCCCCTGTCTTGACGACCCCGAAGGAGCCGTCGAGGCTGCCGTCGCCGCCCTCGATGCGGAGAAACTTGAGCGGGCCGTAGCCGCCGGCGTTGAAGCCGACGAGGACGTTGTCGGAGGCGACGGGGACCGCCTTGGCGACGGTCACGCTGATCGACTGTGAGTCGAGCAGGTCCGCCTTCCCGGCGGGCCAGGAGAGGTCAGGGCCGCCGTCATCGACCCGTCGCATGACGGCGGAGCGGGTCGCGACAATGAGCCGCCCCTGGCTGTCGACCGCGACGCTGTGCACCGCCTCGGCGAAGTCGACGTAGCCGCTCCCGTGACCGAAGGTGGAGTCGGGCTGACCGTCCCCCGTATAACGCGAGATCCGCGACCCCGTCCCCAGCGGGGTGACCACGAGCATCCGGCCCTCCGCGTCCCGCTCGAGCTCGGTGGGCCCTCCGTCTCCGGTCACGGCCGCCACACCTGAGCTCCCGAACGCGTGCCTGACGTCGCCCTTGCGTGTGAGCTCGACGAGCGCAGGGCTGCCGGCGCCGGTCGTTCCGGCGACGACGGTCCTGCCGTCCCGGACGATCGCGACGTCGGCGGCAGCGGCGAGCCGGGGGACCTTCGCGAAGCCGCGGTGCCCGAAGCCCGGGTCGAGGTCGCCCCTGTCGGCGGTTGCGGGGCCCGCCGCGGCGAGGACGGCGAACGCCCCAGCGGCGCACCCCAGCGCGGCTCGCCGCATCGCCCCCTTTCCCACCATTGCCGGGATTGAACTACGCGGGCGCCGAGCCGTCAAACGCCTCGGCGGCCTCGCGGACTCCCTCGCCACTCGGCACCAGCGCCTTGCGCGCGTGCAGCAGGTACCAGCGCGGGTCGTGCCCGGGCAGCACCAGCGCCGCCAGCGCCCGCGGCAAATAGCTGCAGGCGGTCAGCGCGCGCACCGCCGCGGCGGCGAGGCGGCCGTGGTGCTTGCGCATGTAGAGGTCGCGGTTGCGGTGGAACTCCACGACGCGCCGCTCGCCGGCCCCTCGGTCGTTGGCGAGCTGCTCGTGGTGGATCGCTCGCGCGCCCGGGACGTAGAGGGTGTGGCGGCCCGCGTCGCCGAGCCGCTTGCAGAAGTCGGTCTCGTCCGAGTAGACGAAGAAGGCGGGGTCGAGCCATCCGATCCGCTCGGCGTCGGCGCGCCTGACCAGCAGCGCCGCCGACTGCGCCCAGCCGACGACGCGGGTCTCGCTCCCGCCGCTCTCGGTCACGAGCCAACGGTGGAGGAAGAGGGCCTGGGCGAGCGCGGTGCCGACGCCCGGCAGGCGCCACGCGCAGGGTTGCGGGATGCCGGAGGGGTCGAGCAGTTGCGCCCCCGCCGCGGCGGCAACGGGGTCCCGCTCCAGCGCTGCCAGCAGCGCCGACGCGGCGCCGGGCTGCAGCTCCGAGTCCTCGTTCAGCAGCAGGCAGTACTCGCCGGCGGCGCTCTGCAGCAGCAGCGTGTCGTTGGCGGCCTTGCCCTGCCGTCGCGGCGGCAGTACGAGCCGCGGCAGTCCGGCGGGGTGCTCGCCCGACGCCTCGAGCTCGGCGCGGATCTCTTCGACGAGGGCGGCGGAGCCGTCGTCGGAGCGGTTGTCGAGCACGAGCAGCTCCGAGTCGACGCCCGGCGGATGCTGGGCCTGGATCGCGGCGATGCAGGGGCGCAGGTGCTCGCGGCCGTTCGTGTTGACGACGCAATAGCTGAGCTTCACGCGAGAATCGTCCCCGATGCGCGTCTCCCTCGTCGATCCCTCGGCGTTCACGCCGCCCTACGACCGCTCGCTGGCGGCGGCGCTCGCCCGCGCCGGCGCCGACGTCGAGCTCGTCACGAGCCGCTTCGCCTACGGCCCGGTACCGGCGGCAGAGGGCTACCGCGTGCGCGAGCCCTTCTATCGGCTCGCGGGGCGGCTCGGCACCACTTCGCGACTGCGGCTCGGCGTCAAGGGGATCGAGCACGCGCCCGAGATGCTCCTCGCCGGCGCCGGGATGCGGGCCGCCGACGTCGTCCACTGGCAGTGGGTGACGCTGCCCGCTCTCGACCGCTTCCTCGTCCGCGCCGCCGGCCGGCCCCGCGTGCTCACCCTCCACTACCCGCTCCCCGCGGCGGGCGACGCCCGGGCGCTCGCCTCGCAGGCGCGATTCCTCGCCGGCTTCGATGCGGTCATCAGCCACACCGAGCACGGCGCCTCCCGGCTCCGGGCCGAGCTCGGCCTCGCCCCCGAGAGGGTGCACGTGATCCCGCACGGCCCGCTCGAGTACCTGCGCTCGATCCCCGACCCGGCGCCGTTGCCGCCCGAGCTCGCGGCGGCCCCGGACGACGTTCCGGTGATCCTCTTCTTCGGGCTGCTCCGCCCCTACAAGGGGATCGACACGCTGCTCGAGGCCTTCGCCGCGCTCGGGGAGACCGATGCCGAGCTGTGGATCGCGGGCATGCCGCGAATGCCGCTCGAACCCCTGCAGCGACTCGCCGAGCGGGCGCCCGGCACGGTGCGGTGGCTGCCGCGCTTCGTCACCGACGACGAGATTCCGGCGCTGCTCGAGCGCGCCGACCTGCTGGCCCTGCCCTACAGGGAGATCGAGCAGTCGGGAGTCCTGCACGCCGGGCTCGCCTTCGGCAAGGCGATGGTCCTCGGCGACGTCGGCGGCTTCTCGGAGATCGGCCGCGAGGGGGCGGCACGGCTCGTACCGCCCGGCGATCCGGACGCGCTCGCCGCGACCCTGGCCGAGCTGCTCGGCGACGAGCAGCAGCGCTCGGAGCTGGCCGCCGCGGCCGCCGCGGCGGGGCAGGGGGAGCGGGGCTGGGACGCGATCGCGGGCCGGACGCTGGCGCTGTACGAGGGGCTGCTTCGATAATCAGTCACGCGATGAAGGCCAAGACCCTCTTCTGGGGAGCGGCGGCGCTGCTCGTCCACACACACGTCACCTATCCGCTCACGCTCGCGGCGCTCGAGCGCCTGCGGGGCCGACGCGAAGGGGCGCTGCCGGTGCCGGGCTTCGTGCCCTCGGTCTCGCTCGTGATCGCCGCCCACGACGAGGAGGACGTGATCGCGGCGAAGATCGCAAACGCGACCGCCCTCGACTACCCGCGCGAGCGGCTCGAGCTCATCGTCGCCTCGGACGGGTCCGCCGACCGCACGGTCGCCGCAGCGCGCGAGGCCGGCGCAGACCTCGTGCTCGACCTCCCTCGCGGCGGCAAGATCGCCGCCCAGAACGCGGCCGTGGAGCGCGCCCGCGGCGACATCGTCGCCTTCAGCGACGCGAACGCCTTCTGGCGCGCGGACGCGCTGCGCGAGCTCGTCGCCCCGTTCTACGAGGACGACGTCGGCTACGTCTGCGGCCAGGTCCATTTCCTCGACGCCGCCGGCGACAACGAGGAGGGCGCATACTGGCGCTACGAGATGTGGGTGCGCTCGCTCGAGTCCGGGCAGGCGGGCGTGACCGCCGGCAACGGCGGCATCTACGCCGTCCGCCGCGACCTCTACGAGCCTCTGCAGCCTTCCCGCAGCCACGACCTCAACCTCCCCTTCGGGCTCGCCAAGCGCGGCTACCGCTCGCTCTACGCGCCGGCGGCGGTCGCCGAGGAGAAGCTGGTGCCGACGCTCGAGGGCGAGTTCGAGCGCAAGCGGCGGATGATGCGCGGCCTCTGGGACATCGTCGTCACCGACCGGATGTGGGATCTGCGCGGCTACACCCCGACCTACGCCTTCGAGATCGTCTCCCACCGGCTCGCCCGCTATGCCTCCCCGCTGCTGCACGCGCTCGCCTTCGCGGCGAACCTGCTGCTGTTGCGCCGGGCCCGGATCTACACGCTGACGCTCTCTCGCCCAGATCGCCCTGCTCGTCGCCACCGTCGGTCCCGAGCCGGCGGCCTCCGCCGCCCGTCCCCTGCGCCTGCTCCGCTACTACGGCCGAGTGACCGCCTCGATCGCGCTCGGCGTCGCCGACCGGCTGCGGACGGGCCCGCCCGCGGCCTGGGAGCGTTCGGAGGGCACCCGATGAGCACTCCCGCGGAGCGCCGCGAGCTGACCGAGGAGGAGATCGCCCGCGCCTTCGCCGAGCCCGACAACGCGCCCCCCGTGGGCAGCCACCGCCCGGCCCCGGGCCTGCCGCGCTGGCTCGATGTGGTGATCGCCGCGACGGTGCTGGCGGTCGCGGCGCCGCTGCTGGCGCTGATCGCGATCCTGATCAAGTTGGAGTCGCGCGGGCCTGTCTTCTTCAAGCAGATCCGCGTCGGCCGCTACGAGCGCCCGTTCCAGCTCTACAAGCTCCGGACGATGGCGGAGGGCTCCGATCCCATCGGGGTCGGCACGAGGATCGAGAGCGAGGATCCGCGCATCACCCGGGTCGGCCGCTGGCTGCGGCGTTTCTCGGTCGACGAGGTGCCGAACCTGATCAACGTCCTGCGCGGGGAGATGCGGATCGTGGGCCCGCGCCCGACGATCCCCTCGCAGGTGGCGCTGTTCAGCGATCGGCAGAGGCGCCGGCACGACGTGCGTCCGGGGATGACGGGCTGGGCCCAGGTCAACGGCCGTGTCGGCCTCGAGTGGGGGGAGCGGATCGAGCTCGACATCTACTACGTCGAGCATCGTTCGCGGCGCCTCGATCTGCGCATCCTGGCTCGCACCGTGCAGCTCGTGCTCAGCGGCAAGGGCCTCTACACCGGTGGCTGAGTCCGCCGCCCCGGTCGCGCCGGACCCACCCGACCTGCCGGCGGACCTGGAGGCCGCGGGCGAGCTCACGGCGGCGGGGCTCGAGGGCGTCCGGCTCGAGGGTCTGGATCCGGGTGAGGTGCGCCTGCCCGGTGTCTCGATCGATGCGAGCGAGCTCGAGCGGGTCGCGCTGACCGGCGCCCGCATCGCCGGGGCCGAGCTCCGGGACGTCGGGCTGTCCGACTGCAACCTCGCCAACGCCGACCTGCGGGGCGCGCGCTGCCGCCGCGTCCGGGCGGCGGGCTCGCGGCTGACCGGCTCGCAGTGGAGCGAGGCAGACCTCGGCGACGTCGACCTCGTCGAGTGCCGCGCCGACCTCGCCTCCTTTGCGGCGGCCGAGCTCGATCACGTCCGCTTCGGTGACTGCGACCTCTCCGGCAGCTCCTGGCAGGGGGCCCGGCTGCGGCACGTGCTCCTCGACGGCTGCGACCTCAGCGGCTCCGACTTCGACGGCGCCCGCTTCGAGAAGGTCGCGATGCGCGGCTGCAGGCTCGACGGTTGCCGCGGCGTCTCGAGCCTCCGCGGCGTCTCGATGCCCTGGGAGGACGTGCTCGCCAACGCCGGCGTCTTCGCCGCGGCGTGCGGGATCGAGCTCGAAGGCGGCGGCGCGGCCGCTAGCTGAACTCGAAGCTCTCGCGAAGGCGACGGGCCGTCGCCCGCTCGATCCGGACCTTGCCCCGGGCGCCCCTGTAGGCCCCGGTGCCCTTGCGCATTCGCAACACGGACGGACGCCCCTCGCGTCGCAGCTTGCCCTTCGCCCTGATCGATCCGCCGTGCAGGCGCCAGCGCCCCGAGCAGCGGGTCGCCCTGTGCGAGAAGCGGCACCTGAGACGGGCGTGCCCGGCGCGGCGTCCGTGCACCTTGAGCCTTTCCCGGAAAATCGCCGTCGCCCTGCCGCGCGTGCTCGCGTGCGTAACCTTCGCGATCGCGGTGAAGTCATGGAGGCGATGGCCGGCCCGGGCGGCGTCGGCGGAGCCGGTCGCGGCGAGCGCAAGCGCCACGGCCGCGACTGCGATCGGTGCCCTCCTCATCGCCCGACGACCATAGAGGGCCCGTGAGCCCCACGAGCCGGTTGCCCGTCCGGCGCGCCCGGGTAGCCTCCGGTCCGATGACGACGGAGAGAGGATCGGACGTCGAGGTTCGGATCAGGCCGTTCCGGCCCGAGGACGCCGAGGCGGTGCACCGCTGGTTCAACAACCCGGAGGCGACCTCCTCGCTGATGGAGGTGCGGGACTCGTTCACGCCCGACGACGCCCGCGGCTGGGTCGAGCGCGCGATCGCCAACGACCGCAGCGACGGGCCCGACCGCAAGTGGGCGATCGAGGTCGAGGGCCAGGCCGACCCCGTGGGCTTCACCGCGCTGTACGGGATCCGGGGCCAGCTCGCCCCGGAGCTCGGGGCCATGATCGGCGAGAAGGTGCGGGGGCGGGGGGTCGGCCGCGAGGCCGAGCGGCTGACCGTCGCGAAGGCCTTCGAGGAATACGGAGCCCACCGCGTCTACGGCCGGATCCCGTCCTTCAACGAGTCCGCCAAGAAGGCGGTGCGGTGGCAGGACTGGAAGCATGAGGGAACGATGCGCGAGCACATCCGTCGCCCGGACGGGACCCTGATCGACTGCGAGCTCTGGGGCGTGACCCGGGCGGAGTGGGAGCGGCGCTGGGGCGCGAACGCGGAGGCCGGCGAAGGATGAGCGCCCCGGCCGGGACGGCCCGGCTGATCGAGGACGGCGGCGCGGCCGGCAGCTCCGAGGAGTTCTTCCGCAGCCCGCAGTTCCTCGAGGCCGAGGGCGTCACCCACACCCTCGTCGTCGAGCTCGGCGAGAGCAGCTCGAGGATCCCCGTGATCGTGCACCAACTTGACGAGGCGCACGAGCGCAACCCGCTCGATCCGGGCGACCACCCCATGAGCTACCCGGCCTCGCTCGACGCCAGCTCGCCCTATGCCTACCCGGGGGCAGAGGTCACCGGCCGGCCGATCGAGCCAGGCGACGTGGACTGGTCGCACACCGGCCTGGTCTCGATCTTCATCCGGGACCGCCTCGGGGACCCGCCGGCGCTCGCCGACGGCAACGACAGGTCGGTCGTGCTCGTCTCCGATCCGGAGCTGAAGCGCAAGTCGCGGATGAGCGACCGGCAGCAGATCCGCAAGAACGAGGCGGCCGGCTACGAGGTCACGCACACACCCGGGCCCGAGGCGAGCGCCGAGCAGCGGGCTCGCTTCCACGCCGTCTACACGGAGACGATGGACCACCTGGACGCGGGCGAGTTGAGCCATTCGCATGTTCGAAGCGCTTAGCAGCGCGGGGATTAATCTTGGCATGATTAACACCAGTGAAGTGCGGGTGAACGTGGTGGTAGACGGTGGCCCGCACGGCAACCTGGGTTTAGAAAAACTCCGCGCTGCCTTTGCCGATGTGGTGGAATAATAAATTGTTCGTGAAGAGCCATCTACAACCCTTTCCGATTCCGTTACAGTTGCGTGATTTGTTTCCATTTCTTAGGTCTGAAACTTTGACCTAAGCTTGTCGAATTCTTGACATATCCTTTTCTAAATCTTCCTGCGCATTGGGTTTGATAAGTCATCAAGCGAGTTGACTAACCCTCTTTTTCTACGCAGGATCAACAATGACCGGAAATTACGTCGTACTTTTCACACTTACTGCTTTAGCATCGCAAGCTCCCTCCGCCCACGCCGTGATCATGACCTACACGCAAGGCGTGAGCGGTTACACAGGCGTGGACGGACATCTACGTCCCTCGGGCCCAAACCACCGTTGGCACGATTCCCCTTGAGACCACCTCGGTGGCAAATCCGTCAACCGACCTGTTTTTTATCGATCAGGATCAAGGTCCGCTGGGATCATTCGGCGCGGCGATTTATAAGTTTGATGGTGTCTTTGGTGCCATGGGAGTATTGCTGCTGGCCGTCGATACTCTCCGCCCGTCTGGAGCTAACTGGCGGCACTAGTGGTAGCGCCAGCACAAGTGGTGACCCGCGCGTGCATGGCGTGTTGTCTCCACGAGCACAGCGACCACGTTTCAGGACCTCTTTGGCTTGACGCCCGCCAGCAGGGCGAGGGCGGTTATCCGTATGGCACACAGTCGGGCAACCTGCACACCTTGGCAGGACTTTTATGATGGGCACGGTGGTTCAACCACGCTGGGCTACGATGTCACCGCGTACGCCCGTGCAGTATCTGCAGGTACTGTAAATCCCGACAACTTTGCGTTTGCTACGACTAACAATAGCACCGATGGCTGGCAACTCTGGACTAGCGCCGCCGCAGACGCTGGCAATCGGCCGACGCTGGTCATCGAATACGGCGATGGCACGTTGACGCAGAATGCGATGGTTCTGGGAAGTAGTCAGGCAACCTTGGTGGAAGTCCGAAGTGATAATAATACCACCAGTATCATCTTCCCCGGTGGCTCGGCTTTGGTAGACGGACTTGGTTCAGGTACGGAAAACGCGCTAGTCAGGTATTTGCCAAGTTTGACCTCAGCGGCATTCCGCTTGACGCCGTATTGCAGCAGGCGCGTCTCGTAACTGTGACCACTAATCCTTCTGACGACTTTAATAACGACGATAATGGAATCAGCGTCCGGCAAATACTTACAGATTGGGATCTCGATCCGAACACCGCCACGCCAACTCTTGCCTCCGAGTTCGGTGCTATTGATGGCCTACAAGTGAGCGAAGGCGAAGCTTCCATCGAATTTGTTGATATGAACGGAAACATGCTCGATGGCACGCAGCGTAGCAATGCTGGATTCGATGCCATCAGCGCTGGCGAGGAGTATGTTTTTGACGCGACGGAGATTGTGCAGAACTGGTTGGATGGCGACGCAAACTACGGGTTTTTGTTCGACAAAATCGACATCGACGGCTGGGAATTTTCCCTCGACGACTTGGCCTGGAACTATACTTCACGACTCCCGCCGCCGCAGATGGACAAGTCCCAGAACCTGCTTCGCTCGCCGTGTGGGGACTGATCGGGGCAATCGCTTGGTGCGTGCGTCGCCACCGTAAGATCAGCAAAGCATAGTTTTGTCAGCCGGAAGTCAAATTTCGTCACTTCCAAAGGTCTCGCTCGGCTACGCCGAAGGCGTATCACTTTCCAGCCCAGGGTGTGCTGCACCGCAGCGCACGCTGGGCTGGACTGTGGAACGCTTAGAGGATCGTGTCCGCCTCCAGGGGGAGTCATGCCCCACAAGCAACCATCCTGTTGCTCCTGTAAATCCTGCCCGTTCTTTTCTTGGCCTTTTTCGGAAAGCTCAACTTCCGTTGATCTCCGCAACTTCTGTATAACACTGCCTGGCTTTGAAAAAGTACCGGGAAAGTTTACGGATTCTCTGCCAAAAGCCTCCCGTTTTCTCCGCTTTGGATTACTGTAAAAGCATTGCCGAAACGTTTCTCTGTTGCTGGTGTTTCAAATCAACAGTCGGAAAATGAGTGGTGAGGCCGCTCACCAGACCCCGAAGACGCCAAGGCTTTTCTTTTAACTTATCTGTTACTTTTTGGTTTGATAATGCGTGCGTGGAATGTGGGAATTGTGGGCGGAGGTCCGGGCGGCCTCATTACGGCCTATTCCCTGCAAAAGCTGGCTAACTGCCCAGTTCGCATAACGCTTTTTGAAGGCAGTTCTCGGCTGGGGGGCAAGATTCTAACGCCAACCTTTGACTCCGCACCCATTTACTACGAAGCCGTGCTGCGGAATTCTATGACTACTCCCGGTTTGAAGAGGACTCACTCAAAGACCTGATTGCAGAGTTGGGCCTGCCCATCAGCCCGATGGGAGGTTCCGCCGTCATCATGAACGAGCAGATTCTTGCGAATGTGGACGATGTGCGGGATTCGCTGGCGAGGGTGCCAGCAAAGCACTGCTGGAATTTGATCGCCGCGCTAAAGATCAGATGACACCGCAGGAATTTTATTACTCAGACACACCTGAAGGTGCTTACCAGCAGGCGGACACCCGCCGCTTTGATACGCTGCTTGCAGAAATTGAGCAGCCCCAGACGCGGACTTATATCGAGAACATGATTCGCAGTGACTTGGCGACGGAGCCTTGTCAAACCAGCAGAGCTTATGGCTTGCAAAACTACTTAATGAACGATCCCGCCTACATGCAGTTGTATGGCATTGTGGGTGGAAATGAACGCTTGCCAGCAGAGCTTGCGGCCAGAATCGAGGCAACGATTCGTCTGGAACATGTGGTTAAGAATGTTGTGAAACAAAGTAGCGGCCAACTGCGAATCACTGCTGAGCACGGTTCCGAGACGCTTGAAGAGGACTTTGATTTTGTCGTCGTTGCCTTGCCGCATAACCAGCTCAAGTCTGTCTCCTTTTTGGGCGAAAGCATTTCTGCGGCGGTGGATGAGCATTTCAACTATTACCATTACCCCGCTCACTACCTGCGCATTCCCTGCTATTTGAATCTGCGTTTTGGCGGAGTACGTTTACAGACTCTTACTGGATGTTGGACAAGTTTGGTGGCTGCTGCCTGTACGATGAATCGTCTCGTCAGCCCGGCTGCGATCATGGCGTGCTGGGCTGGTTAGCGGGGGGAAAGATAGCAGAGGAAATGAGCCAGTTATCTGACGAAGAATTGTTTGCCGCCGCTCTCGATTCTTGCCCTCTTTTCTGTCTCGCTATCGCGACCAATTGATCGAGGGAAAAGTGCATCGCTGGACCGCAACCGTCAATGCCATGCCCGGCGGAATCTCTCCCAAGAATCTGGATACTCGCCACCAGCCTGAACCGGTGGATCACCCCAATCTTTTCTTCGTGGGCGACTACATGTTTGATTCAACGCTTAACGGAGTATTGGACTCTGCGGAATATGTAGCAGCCTGGCTTGCGGCAAAGATGAGTTGTTAGTGCTGGTTTCTGGTCTGCCTACCGGCAGGACAAATTAGTTGTTCGTTGTTAGTCGTTAGTTGTTAGTTATGCGGCGAACGTTTTGAACAAAAACGTGCAAGCCGCTTATCTGCCGTTAGGCAGACCAGAAACCAGGAGAAAAAGTGTCTTCTCAGGAGAGAATCAGCAGGGGATTGCCACCTGCCGCAGAAATTCAAACGGTTACGTTTACGTCCGAAACGAATCCCAACCATCAGGTGCTGGCGGAACTTCCGCCGCCATTGGCAAGCGGGCTGTTCTGCTAAAGGACTCCAAACAACCGCCAGATTCAACATCAGCCGCAAGGGTGATAATCTCGTCACCTTTCCATTCCTATCGCCATAGAACAAAAAGATGAAGTGGAACTGCTGGCTGCCACCGGGACTGGGTGGATGCGGAGAAACCAGCAGGCAGTCCAGAAAGTTTAATGATGACGTTACAAGGCGTGCGAATCTTTTGGAACTATGGCTGCTTTGCAATTCTGGCAGTAGAAGACCGGTTGCAAACGGTTCGGGCGGCGCTAATTGAAGCCTCTTACTTTGAAGCTCAACTGCGGAGTGTAGAAAAAACGCTCTCAGATTCCTGGCACCGCTTAGAAGCCGATGCACACTTGGCAGCGGAGGTGACTCAGAAGTCCGCCATCCGCAAGAAGGATGCGTCACGGGTTCAGCAAACGCTGCTGCTCCGCGCAAGCTGGCGGGATGGGTCCGTATTTAGATTGCCCGCACGTGCATCCGCCCACGCTTGCCAGCCAAGTGAGCGAAAGACTCCGCGAACGCACCCGCATGGAAAACCGTCATGAGTTTGTGAGCGACCAGATAGAGGCGTTTGAAGGCGTGTACGAGATGGCGAGTCAGCGAATGAACGACTTTGTTGATGTGCGGTTGGCAATAATTTGGAATGGATCATCATCATTTTGCTGCTGGCGCAGATTCTGCTTTACGGTTTCGAGATTTTGACGTACACGGGTTCTTAGAGAATGCGATACGCGTCGATTGATATACTGCGGACCATTGCTCTGGTGGTCATGGTGCTGGTTCACTTTAGCGACAATTTGGCCGGAGCCGTGCTGCCGATTGCGGGCTTTGGCGCGCCGCTGTTCCGCATTTTTGTCTGGCGTGAGTTATGCCATCTGGTCTTCGCGGCAGTTGGAGCGGGGTAAGTCCGAAGAGGAAGTTTCCAAGGTTTCCATTCGCCGCGGGCCTGTTTGTGTTTGTGGTTGGCGTTGCGTTCAACATCTTGGTGTGGCTGCCGGAAGATGTATTTAACTGGGACGTGCTTACCTTCATTGGCACCGCGCTCATTTTGCTTAACTTCATGCGACACCTGCCGCTAAGTATCTCTGCGTTCGTCGCCGTGCTTGTCGTTTTGGTCAGTCCTGTTCTTCAGGAACTCGCGGAGTATGAATCCTACTGGCAGCCTGGCTATTTTGATCCTGACTTGACTCTTTCTGATGTGTTGGTGGGTTTTTTGGCGACGGTTATTTTCCGCTCTTTCCTTGGGTTGGCTTTTCTATTGCCGGTTTTATTGCCGGCACGCTTTTCTTTATGGAACCTAAAGAGCAAATTGGCGCAGCAGATTCAGACGCCGCGTTTTCCCGTGGCAGATGGTGGGTGTGGCGGTATGTTCTTTGTTGCCGCATTTGCCACAACCTTTATCACACCGTATCTACCTTTGCCGCTGGCCAAATTGTTGGGCGTGTGGGGCATGCGTCCCAGTTCTGTGATTTATGTCTTTGGCACCTTGGGCTTGGGGCTGATGCTCTCTGGCTTAATGCTGCGATATGTAGACGGGACAAACTTCCCCCGCAAACATCCGCAGACAATGAGCATTGCAAAAACGTTCAGCCGTTATGCGTTTACTATTTACGTGCTCCATCATGCTGCCCACGTGACGCCCCTTTTGCTTTATGGCCAAATAACGCAAGGCTCTGCGTATTACTACTGGACCACAGCAATGCCGTTTTGGGTTGCCTTTGGCTTAGCTTTAGTCTTCCTTGCCCTCTGCTACTTACTGCTACGCTGGCTGGGGCCAGAGCGGACGTATGGAATAGAAGCAGGCATGCGTTGGCTGTGTGATTAGATTTTGGTGATGTTGCTTATCCAGAAGTCAATAATGCTGGGCTGGGCAGACATCACGCAAACCGTCATTGCTACCTGCGGAGCTACGACAAAGTTTTTGTCTTTAGACATGTCCGCTCAGCTTCCCCGGTACACCAGCCAAAACATGCTGCCGGCCAGGATGCCTGTGCAGATGGTCCAGACAACGAGGTTGCGGATCATGCGACGGACCTTTTTTTCTTCTGGGGTCAGTGTGCGAAGCTCTCGCTCAGCTCCGGTTCCGACCGTTTTCACTGGCTCTCGCAAGGCGACATAGGCTCCATCTTCCGTCGGAATAATGACGGGGCCGCCTTTCTTCTCCCCACTTCCTGTTTTTTTGATGCGACGAAAGCAGGTTTCTTCTTCATCATCCTCATCAGGCTCGCTCACAGGAGCGGATGTTGATGTAGCTCCAGCCCCCGGGGGCAACAGTTCCTTGACGCTCGGTCTGCGCACCCTTGGATGGAGGCTGCGGTCTTTCGATGCCTGTTGAACTTGAGGTTTCCGCCGACGTTTCGGTCGGTTCCAGTGGGAGGCCCAGTTGGTGGACCAGTTTGGGCTGGCGAACTTGGTGGCGGAGATGAACTTGTCGGAGGCAACAGGGAACCTACGCTCGCGGCAGGATTGGCTGGTGGACCAACGGGGGGTGGCGGCGGTGGAGATCCAGTTGGTTCACTACTTCCCTGCGACGACTTGCTTGACGACGGTGAAACCGGGGGATTGGAAACTGGCGTACTTGAAACTGGCGGACTCAGTGGAGACTCGCCCCCTGGCGGAGCCGAAACAGGTGGTTCCTGCTGCTTTTGAATTGACTCTGGCGGTTCGGAGGGTGAAGGTTCGGACCCTGTGGTTTAGCTTCTGGTGGTTTAGATTCTGGCGATTTTGGCTCCATTCCCGGTGGCAGCCAAGCGTTGTTTGCCGGGTTGCTGCCCGTGGTGGATGCGGATGTTGGCGGATGGGACGCAGATTCGCCAGCGGGTTTAGGCGGAGTTGGATTCGGCGGGCTGTGGAGGAATATGAACTGGGGCAGCAGGTGGCGGCGGGACCGCTTGCGATTTCGCCTCCATTCCAGGTGGCAGCCAAGCAGATTGGTGCGTGGCAGCAGCAGGCGGTGTGAAGCAACCTTGGATTCAGGTGCGGTTGTTTTAGGAGGTTTAGGTGCCTGAGTCTGCGATGCCTGGGTGTTAGGTGCCTGGGTGTTGGGAGCACCAGAATCTGCCTTGGGTGGCGATGGCGGATTACTTGGTGGCGGTGCTGAAAGGGGAGCTTCAGCAGAGATTTTGCGCACGGTCATTTGCCCGGCACAGCGCGGACACGCCACTTGCTGAAGCGACATTTCCGGCGTGACTTGCAAGACACCCTGACAATGGGGGCAATTGAATTGATACACGCCGTCTATCCAACCATCGGGCGAAAGCAAGCATTTGCCTTCCCCTTCCAAGAGTGTTCCGGTAAGCCAACTTCTATGTTAATTGTGAGCAGCAGTGAAATGCAAGGAAGCCGTGGGAATTCTCTTCTGTTATTCTTGGGGGGCACGCTGCTTCACTTCGCTACGAATCCGACTCCATTCTTCCGCATCGAGGGAGATTGCGTCGCCACGTTCCAGTCCTTCAATCAACAGCGAATCCAATTACTCTGTTCCACTCTTCGCCCGGCCGATCAAAGCTTCAACGTAAGACCGCTCCGCCGTAGTCGCCTGTAGCGGCTTGACTATCGACAAATTGCCAAAGGTCGTCTGGAAGATTTAGGTTTAAAGAAGTCATTTGGTTCGCTCCAATTCCTCGTCGCTATGTGCAACCGCAACTATACAGGGAAGTCACTTCCTTTATTCTATTCGTCAGCCAACGAGACATGCAACTCGCTGCTGATCCATTTACAGTGAGCTTGAACGTTGGCGGGCGAGAACGCCGGAGTGCTAGTTAATTGGCTGCCATGCTCAAGCGGTAGCTTGAGCATGTGTGGCGGCAACACGCTTGTTATTTTGTTTCCGCTAAACAGCCAACTTGCGTCATTTAGACTGTTGTACACGCATTGGAAGCGAACCGGTCAGACAGAGTCAACACTCTCTGGCCAACTCTTACTCCGCTTCACATGCTCAAGCTGTCGCTTGAACATGCCACCCCGCCAATTGAATTGATACACGCCGAGGGGTGGCCCGGATTGCTTGCCAATCAGGGCCGACGAAGTCGGTGGAAGGCCAACCCTCCGGCAATCGATTCCACGATGGAATCCGTTCCGTAGTGCCACGGCCTCCGGCAGGCTGCGCCCTGCACTGATTGACAAGCAATCAGTGCTACCCAACTTTACCGCGTTACCCATGGTACGTCTGCCAACGACTGCGTGTCAATTTCCCCGAGGATGACGCCATAGATCGAATCAGGATGACCGACGACAAACCAGCGGTTCGAGCGATCGCCGAGGATCGAGGACGGATCGACAGTGCGAACAAGTTCGCGAACGCACAACCCATAGATGCCCAGAATATAGGAATTCGACAACGTCATGCGGATGATTAGCAGGACTCGTGCATTTGGGAACGACGAGTTTCGTAATCGGTGAGCCAATATGCATCGGTGGACGAGCTTGGATTTATACGATGGCCCGTCGTAATCATCGTGATAGAACCATTGCCAGTCTTCGGGGTCGCGCGACCATTTTGGATCCGCCTCGGCAGGTTGAAATCCGTCGAAATATCGTGTGGTGCAAACCATAGCACTTCGATTTCGCTTGGCGGAATATTGCGGGCGACGATGTCTGAGTACCAGCAGGTGAAGCGATCCAATTCGGCAGTATAATCGTATTCGGCGATCGCGTCCCAGATGGCATCGGGGCAATGTTCGCGGCAAGTATCGAGCAGGCGGTCGACTCCGGCGCGAAACGGAGACGCGACTGCAAGATGGTCTTCAGGGCAGGATAGACATGGGTGGCTTCGTACATGTTGCCGTATAACTAATGTTTATCAGGGATCTTTCTGGATATCGGGCGAAGAATATCTAGAACGGAAACACATTATGTTACCGCAGAAGTCCACTCACCATATCCCACACGACCGCACGTTCAAGTATCTGCGAGGGCACACCCACGCAGATTTGGGCAATTCGCAAGGCGACAGACTCCCGCGTCAAGCACTCCAAACCAATAGATTCAGACCTAATTCTTGCGTTTTCCAGAATGGTACTGCGATACACTCGAAACGCTGGGTTAAATATTCTGCTTCACCTTCGCCAGTCCAATTTTGAGGATACACATTGTTTTCTTCCAGCCAGTCCAAGGGGATGTCGCTTGCAAAGGTCTCGATTGAAATCTTCTGTAGACCGACGGCGACCTGCTTAAGAAAGCGATGGCGGTAAAAGGATGGCGGTCCCAATCCCATATCAATCTCACACATTCCCTTTTCATCGTCGTACTCACCAATCCAACGAGATTCATTCTCGGGTCCGCCCGTTATCAAGAACGCCAAGGGATCATCCGGACTGCTGGCTGTGAGTAAAGAGATTGCACGGTTAAAAGTACCGACTTAAGTGTCGAACATCAGCTTCGCGTCGTTCGACAATGCTGTAAGCCTCTGCTGGGGAACTCAACATCTCATTCAGCTTCTCATCAGAAATCGGTAGTAGGTACGAATCGACGCCCATAGATGTGAACTCCTAGAAATGCCGAATCTGGAAAAATTGTGGATTGACCAGCAAACAGTGCTACTCCAACGCCAAACTGTCGCCGTGTCTTCACATGCTTGCCCTGCTCCGCCTGAGTACAGACCCGGCCACTCAAATTACATCTGATTCAGAGACCTTCAACTCACCCGTTGTTTCAAATACAATTGTCGGATCGCTTCGGTTGTATTCGCATCCGCACGGATTTGTCGCTGCGGATCATTGCTATCTTGGATCGCGGGAGGCTGAGCCTGCCGGTGCCGGTGTCGCGAGTGATGCCTTCAAACTTTACTGTCGCCACAATGCTGGGCCGTAATTCAATGCCAGGCCGCACGCCCGAGGAACTGGGGCATCTATCGCGCACCAGTCATCAAGCCATCGCGGACAATTTCATTTTAATCTCGCGATCTCGCACCTGATCCACCCCCGCTACGTCGCCCACGTCCACAAACGTTCGGTTCTCTGCATCTTTGGCTGCAATCACGTAACCTGCCAAACAGCCCTGCTTTCTCCTTGGTAGTGACCGCGTACACTCCGCCGACGAGGGCTAAGTCCAAGGTGATTTGCGGCTTGCGTTTCATCCAACTGGCGTCTCGCACGGCAATGCGATACGGCCCATCAATGTCTTTGGTGATATCCCCTCGTAACCCTGATTGCGGAAGTGCTGGTACAGCCGATTTACATCGTCTTTATTGCCAGCCAACTGGCCTTCGCTCAGGCTGACAGGAAT
>CAVXRV010000011.1:0-347781 GCA_963764275.1 uncultured Solirubrobacterales bacterium | reverse complement strand
CGATCGTGGCTGGCCTCAGTGGGCGACAACGAAGAGACCCGGCGTAGCCAACGGGTCGCCCCCGCCGCAGCCAGCTCTGCCCGCACCGCCTCCTGGGTGATGCGGGAGACGTTCAGCTCGGCGCGCTTGACCTCGTCGGCGAGATCGTCGGGCAGATACACGTTGACGCTTGCCATATGCGCATACTATACACATAGTTGCGCTGAGCAGTCGGCAGGCAGCTGCCTCCGCTCGCGCGAAGGAGAAGGACGCTGCTCGTCCCGACCGGCGGCTTGCCGCCATCCCGCTGGCGTGACCCGGCCCCGTCGCTACCCTGTGTCCTATGGCCACACGCGACGAACTGCACCGCAAGGTCGACGCCCTGAGCGAGACTCAGCTTGACCGGGCCCGATTGGTCGTAGTCGACGAAGTAAGCGAGGACACCTCGCTTGAGGCAATCCTCGCCCGTCACGGTGAGCGGCGCTTGTCCCCCCGGGAGTTCGAAGGCCACTTCGGGGACCTGCCCCAAGACGGCGAAGGCTGAGCCCGCCGGTGGGCCAAGAGGGTCGGGTCTTCCCGCTCGCCTTCGACGAGGCGGCGATGGCCGAGGACCTCGCCCGCCTGGGCCAGGCGGGAGCTGAGGCATTGGCCGTGCTCGGCCGCGAGATCGAGCAATCCGGCGGGCTTTCCGCCGGCCGCCTCATGGCTTGCGAGGCCGAAGGCCGCGACGGAACGCGCCTCGGCGGCTGCGTGAAGACCTACGTCCCCTGGCCGGCGGGTCGCTTCGGCGCGGTGATGGTCGGCGTGAGCCACCCCGAGCGCCCGGTCGGTCTCCGCGTGATCGCCTTCGGAGTCCGCCACCACCCGCGCGAGGCGCACGCGCTCACCGTCTACGAGATCGCGCACCGCCGCATCCACGGCTGATCTGGCCTAGGCCGGGGCGAACAACGCGGCGGATCCTTGCTCTGATGCGGCCTCACCCGCGGGGCCGCCCAACGAAGGAGGGCCCATGGCCGTCACGATCGAAGTCCCGCGTCCGCTCGATGCCGCAGGGCGCCGACGCTCACCCGCTGCGATGCCCGGCTACCACACCGGGCGCCCACCCCGAAACAAGGGCATGCGCTACCCGGCTGATCCGCCCAGGGTCGAGGAGATCGTCGCGGTCATGCGTGAGGCGGGCACCGGGGTCCACGGAGCTCGCGTCCGCGGGCTGATCATCGTTCTGTGGCGAGGCGGCCTACGGATCGCCGAGGCGCTGAGCCTGGCCGAGCGCGATCTCGACCCCGAGCGCGGCTCGCTCCTCATCCGCCGCGGGAAGGGCGGCCGCAGGCGCGAGGTCGGGATGGACGAGTGGGGCTGGGAGCAGCTCCGGTCCTGGCTCGAGCATCGCGAGCAGATGCCGCTCGGCCCACTGTTCTGCATCGTCTGCGGTCCCACGCGCGGGCGGCCGTGGTCGGCGACCGCCGCGCGCGCTCAGCTTCGACGCCTTGCCGTCCAGGCGGGCGTTCGCCGGCGCTTCGCCCCGCATCAGCTCCGCCACGCCCACGCGGTTGAGATGGCGCGTGAGGGCGTGCCGCTCAACGTGATCCAGCGCCAGCTCGGCCATGCCGACCTTGGCATCACCTCGGTCTATCTGCAGGGGATCGACAACACCGAGGTGATCGCCGCGGTTCGCGGGCGGCCGGCGCCAACGATGCCGGCGACCGCTGGGTTGGCTATGCACGCGTGAGGGGGCGACCGCACCTCGCGCGTAGCAGGAGCGGACCCAGCGCTGGAGTAGGTCGCCCCGCGTCTCGGAGAATCGTGTCATGGCCGCAACGACCTCGGTGGAGATCGACAGGAGCTGCTCACGCGGCTCAGAATCCGCTGGCCTGACAAGCCCGACGCCGGCTGAACGAGCACCAGGCCCTAACCCAGCTCGGGTGCGCCGCTCTGCGCTGACACCAAGCAGCTGAAACGGCCTTGACGGAGGCATCCGGGGACCGAAAGATCGCCCGATCCTCGCATCTCCAGCTTCTACGGGATCGTGATCTGGATGTACCCGACGAGGCGCATCGCACCGGCCGGCCGCACTTCCACGCAACCTACGCCGAGCACGAGGCCTCGATCGAGATCGAGACGCTCGAGGTCCTCGGCGGCGGAATGCCGAAGCGGGCGCTGCGCCTCATGCGCGAGTGGGCTGAGCTCCGCCGCGGCGAGCTCCAGCGGAACTGGGAGCTGGCCCGTGCCGCCCAGAGCCCCGGAAACTGAGTGATCCGCTGCGGAAACACAATGATTTCGCAGAGGCACAAGGTGGCCCGGGCCAACGAAAACAACACTGATCTAGACACGAGCGCAGATCAGCAAGGCAACAGCGAACAGGGGCCGATTCCGGTGAGGCGTCCTCTAGCTTCGTCGACGGATGAGAGCCCACGCCGACATCGATGGCTTCAACCTGGAGGCACGGTGCCCTGGAGAGGGGCCCCACTACAAGTGGTCGACCCGTTCGCACTCTTCGAGCGGCTGGTGACTGAGCGCCGAGGTGGACCTTGTCCTCTTCTGCTCGACCAGGGCGGGGTGTCTCACTCGATCCCGGCTCGCCGCAGCCTCAGGAGTTCTTCTGGCGAGCCCTTGGGGGAGTCGATCGCCTGATCATCCACGAGGGTAAGTTTCAAACCAAGACTCGCCGATTGCCGCTCGCGGGGACGGACCCGTCTCAGTTGGCCCAGCTCCGAGGTCCCGAGGAGAAGGGCTCCGACGTCAACCTCGCCACCTACTGATGCACGATCGTCTGGCCGAACGGGGCATCGACCTCGCGCCCGAGAGCCTCTGACGAGATGAGCTCGGCGGAGCTCCGCTGCCGCGTGGTGAGAAGCCACTACGGGCTCCGGCTCATCGTCGCGAGCCCGCGCAACCGCGACACGCTCAGGCGCGCGGTTAGAGCAGACGAGATGAAGACGATCCACGAGGAGCTGCTTGAGGCATGCCAGCTTCCTGACCCGGCACCCGATGAGGACTTCCATCTTGTGCACCGACCGTCGAGCTGTACAGCCCAGAAATGAGGAAGCCGCCCGGAGGCGGCTTCCGCTCCAGATCCCGAAGCATCTGAAGCAAGTGCTTTTATACCGCGAGGCGGCGGAATCCGTGGGTGCAATGCGCGATTTCATAAACCTACCGCGCTTCCCTTCAGCGTGGTTGCGGCACTCTCTCCGCGAGTAGTTCCTACACGGCTCCGACCCAAGCCGGCCACGGAGCTTGCATAGCCTGGGGCGATGACGCAGGCGACGATCGTCATCGGCGCCGGCTTCGCCGGCCTGTCGGCAGCCGAGCGGCTCGCCGACGCGGGTCGCGAGGTGGTCGTGCTCGAGGCTCGTGACCGCCTCGGCGGCCGCGTGTGGTCCGAGGAACTCGCCGGCGGCGGCCTCGTCGAGCGCGGGGGAGAGTTCGTCACCGCCGGCTACGAGCTCATGGAGGCGACCGCCGAGAGGCTGGGTATTGCGCTCGAGGGCATGGCGATCAACTACCCCGACCGCGAGCTCCGCCCCGGACCCGGACCCGGCCCCGATGCCCTTCTCGCCGCCGCCGAGGCGGCAGCCGCCGCTGCCGCGGCTGGCGATCCACGAGCCCCCGCCGCCCGCGTCCTCTCCGAGTCCGTCGCTGATGCCGCCATCCGCGAGGTTCTCTCGGTAAGGCTGCAGAGCGCGCTCGCCTATCCCTTCGAGCGCCTCGATGCCCGGTTCCTCCTCCACCTTCCGTACCTGGCGGGCGCGGCCGAGACGCGCCGCCTGCGCGGCGGGAACCAGCGGCTCGCGGAAGCGCTCGCTGGGTCGCTCCCCGTCCGCACGGGCGTCGCCGTACGCGAGATCCGTTACGAGGCGGGGTCCGTCCGGGTGATCGGCGACGGGCTCGAGATGACCGGATCGGACTGCGTCGTCGCCGTTCCCGTTGCCCTGCTCGCAGAGCTGCGGTTCGACCCACCACTCCCGAGCACGACGATCCGGGCGATCGAGGCGATCCCGACGAGCTCCGCAGCAAAGCTCGCGGTGCCGCTGCGCCGGCCGGCCCCGCCGAGGGCGCTGATGTCCGCCGCTGACCGCTTCTGGGCCTGGACGACTCCCTGCGATGGCGTTGGCGGCAGGATCGCCAACGCCTGGGCCGGTGCCGCGCCGGTGCTCGAAGCGCTTGCCGTTTCCGGCGGTCCAGCCGCCTGGCTCGACCGCCTCTCGCAGCTCTGGCCCGAGCTCGAGCCCGATCGCGAAGGGGCCCTGCTCACCGATTGGCAGCGTGAAGCCTGGTCCCGGGGCGCCTACTCGGTGCTCCCGGACATCGAGGACCTGCGGCGGGCCGAAGCCGCGGCCTCGCCGGCGCCGAACCTCGTGTTCTCCGGAGAGCACACCGCCGAGCCGGAGTGGACAGGAACGATGGAGGGCGCGCTCCGCAGCGGCGTTCGGGCCGCCGAGCAGCTGCTTCAGGCCTGAGGAGTGATGCGGGGGCTAGCGGAGCGAGAGAACGTGGGCGCCCTTCGGCCCGACGTTGCCCTCGAGCACGTCCAAATACGCGCTCTGGACGGCCTCGAAGCCCTCCCCGCGGATCACGTCCAGCCAGCCGCTCGTCCACTCGCAGAACGGATGCCAGGCGTCGGCGACGGCTGACTCGAGCCCGACGCGGCCCCAATCGCCGGAGCGCTTGACGACGCGGTCGGGGGCGAAGAAGAAGGCCGGCGCCGGGCCGGGCAGCTCGCCCTCGCCAGGTCCGAGCTCCTCCCAGTGCGTGGCGCCGACGATCATGCTGTGGGCGAGCTCGTCGCCGAAGTGCGAATGGACCGCGCGGCGAACCGACCCGTCGCCGGCGATGTCGACGAAGCTCGCCGGCCCGCGCTCGAGCGAGTCGATCTCCTCGTAGGTGACGGTGCGGCCGTAGATGCCGAGGCCCTCGACGAACTCGGCGTTCCGGGCCGAGGTGAGACCGACGACTTCGACCCCGTTCCGCTGCGCCAGCAGGAAGGCGGCGGCGATCGCGGTCTTGGAAGAGGCGCTGGAGATCAGGACCGGCCCGCGCGTCGTCAGCCCCTCGTCGGCGAGCTGGTCGTCGATTAGAAACGAGGTGAAGAAGAGCGGCCGCAGGAGCATCTGGATCTCCTCGGTGTCGGCCCGGTAGAAGGGGTCGGCCTCGGATGCCAGGTAGCGCTGATAGGCGGAGGGAAGCACCGCCCGGTGGGCCGAGCCGTCGGTGAACCCCCGCTCGTCGACCGCCGTCGGCGTGACGACGAGGTGGGAGGAGGGAGGCAGGTACCCGTAGACGCGCGTGCCCGCCTCGACGCCCTCGGCCTGGCTGCGCTCCACCTCCGCGAAGCCCCACATCGGCACCCGACCCCACCCATCCTCGGCGGGGAAGAAGCCCCAATAGGACATCGCCTCGCCCATCACCGCGTAGGTGATGTTGTTGGCGGTCAGCCCGAAGGTGTCGACCCGCAGCAACGCCTGCCCGGACTCCAGCTCGGGCGGCTCGGAGTCGGCGATCCGGCACTCGCGGATCTCGTCGCGCTTGACGAGGAAGTCGCTCATGGGCATTCGCGATGCTCGCAGATGGGGTTGCGGACGCAGGGACCGCGAAGCCGGCCCGCTTGCTCGCGGTAAGCGAGGCGAAGAAGCTCTCGGGACGCGATACCCACGCAAACTGTCGCGCACCGATCGCGGCTGCGCCTCCAAGCCGGATGTTTCTTCGGCCTTTTGTGCGACAGCCTCAGACTGAAAGGCAAACTGAGCCCGTCAGTTTCTCCAAGGCGCGAAGCGCGACCCGGCGCAACCCCTTAACCGCGACGGCCCGCCGATAAGGCGGGCCGTTGATGCGGCCGGGGCGCTACCCCGGGCGCAACTGCCAACTGATGCTTTGAAGCTTTACATGCCGACGGGCGGGCTGCCAACACCGCCCTCGGCAATCGGGCGGAGCGCGGGGGACTCGAACCCCAACCGAGAGCTATCCCGATCGCGTCAGTTGGCAGCTGCGCGCGGCACCTTGCCGCTTCACACTCCGCAACCCGCAGACTGCTGGGTGGCGGTGTACGCGTGGGTCATCCCGCGTAAAGGTTCCGGACCTATTCAGTGTCGGATTGCGCGAGAAGCGCTCTAACCAGCCGGAGTACTTGCGACCCTGTGCCGATGGAAGTGCTCGGCTTTCAACTCGAGCTTCCGTGGGATGTTGGCGTCCCCGATGACCATGAAGTCACCCGCTGGCGGATACCGCAGGGGTCGCCCAGCGGAAGCAAGGTCTTGGAGCTGCTCATCGTCTTTCGGACCATCGACTCGCGGACCCGGCGGCCCGGGCAGGAGGTCGAAAGGGGCTTTCCCGAGTACTTCAAGAAGATGCCGCGGCGCGTTCGGCTGCTCCGGCGCCTTCATAGAGGTGTGCGCTTGCAGCGCTGCCGCCTAACGTCGGCTGTTGTCTACGTCCCGACTCCGCAGGCGTCGTCGCACCCCGAGTCGCTCGCCTTCCGTTCAGCACTGGAGGGTCTGAACAGGTACTTAGTCGCCCTCGGGATTTGCTTCGACGACCGGCTCCATCCAATCTCGGACAGCGACCTCCCAGACGTCATTCCGCTTTACCGCGCTCGGTTCGGCGGCTCGGGTGTCCAGGTCTTTGGAGGCCCCGTCCCATTTGTCTTTCGCGAAAGTGCTTCCTGGGTCCGGCAGCTGTCGGAGCCCGAGTTGGATCGCGCCAGGCGCCTACTTCAGATGTTCGGTGACGAACCGGATTGGCTCCTGTTCTATGAGTTGGTCCAGAGGGCGAACGCCGGCCGGCGCGCTGGACGCGATCGAGAAGCCGTCATCGACTACACGACGGCCGGAGAAGTCTTCATCACGCTGCTAATCGAGTCCGCCGGTCGTCGCCGATGGGATGAGCAGCGCGTCTTGAACCTAGTTAACGGCCCCTTCGCCGACCGCGCGGAGCATCTATGTCGTCTGCTCGGCAAGCCTCATGACCGCCAAGCCGACGACTTCTTCTTCGCGATGTGGTGGAAGCATGCTTACCAGCAACGGATCGGTGTTGTCCACAGGGGAGCCGGGTCGATACCCCCTTACAGCGACTTCGCCCGGATGGGCTTGGTCCGGATGCTCGCGGATGTCCGGGAGGCGCTCCGAGAGACGGACGACCTTGCGGATATTGCGGACCTGACCCAGTGGGGGACGCTGCACGACGGCGACGAAAACGTCGTTTCTGCGCCGGCGGAGCTGCCGCCCGTTCGAACCGCCGAGTCGTGAAGAAGGCCCTTCTCGCGCGATCAGAAACTGGTCGGCACTGGCCGACGTTGCGGAGCGGTTGCGCGATGTCTCGGATTCCTCGGGAGACCGGCGCGCGCGCTCTGGGTCAGCGCCGTCGCCGCTCGAACCACGGAACGATCAGGTTGGGGATGACGTAGAAGGCGATCACTACCAGTACGACGCCGATAAGGAGCTTCTCGTAGTTCATCGCGGAAGGCCTCGACTTGAAGTCTCCGCCTCCTGCGCTTGTTGCCGTGGTTCCCGACTCATCATTCATCGGCTACCCGGCACGCCTGCTCTCAACGCGCGTCTCCTCCTGTAGCGACCCACGATGCCCGCAGGAACCAGTTTGCAGTTGAGGCCAAAGGATGTGTGCGAGCAATCCCGGGGGAGCGTCAGCTGGGCAGGCGGGATGCCGGAGGAGAGACTCGAACTCCCGACACGCGGATTATGATTCCGCTGCTCTAACCAACTGAGCTACTCCGGCGGGGGCCGAGAATCGTAGCGGGGGAGGCGGGGTTGTCGGCGGTGGCGGCTCGGCTCAGGGGATGAGGATGCCGCGGCCGTGGAGGCGGCCACCGTCGAGGTCGTCCATGGCTTCGTTGACGGCGTCGAGCGGGTAGGTGGAGGTGTGGAGCGTGACCTTGCCCTCGGCCTGCGAGGGTCATCAGCTCGGCGAGGTCGTTGTAGGTGCCGACGAGGTTGCCGACGAAGTTGATCTCGGAGGAGATGATGTCGATCGCCGGGATCTGAGGACGCCGCCGTAGCCGATCACGTAGTGGGTGCCGCCCTCGCGGAGCATGGCGATGCTGTCCTCGAGGGCGCCGCCCTCGCCCACGAAGTCGATCACGGCCTCGGCGCCGTTGCCGTCGGTGCGCTCGCGGATCGCCTCGACCTCGCCTGCCGTCGGCGAGGACGCGTCTCGTCGGCACCGCATTCGCGCGCCAGCTCCAGCGACCCCTCGGAGCGGTCGACGACGATCACCCGCGCCGCGGTCAGCACCTTCAGCGACTGGATGCCGATGTGGCCGAGGCCGCCGGCGCCGATCACGACGGCGGTCGTCCCGGGATAGAGGATCTGGCCGCCTTCTTGACGGCGTGGTAGGCGGTCAGGCCGGCGTCGGCGTGGGCGGCGACGTCCTTGGGCTCGACGCCCGTCGGGCGAGCTTGACCACGGCGCGGGCGTTCGTCTTCAGCAGCTCGGCGAAGCCGCCGTTGGTGCTGATGCCGGGGAACAGGTTCGCCTCGCAGTGCATGTCGTCGCCCGCCCGGCAGGCGCGGCACAGGCCGCAGGTGATCAGCGGGTGGACGATCACCGCGTCGCCCGGCTGCGACGTTGGTGACGGCGCTGCCGACCTCCTGCACCCAGCCCGCGTTCTCGTGGCCCGAGCGTGTACGGCAGCTCGACGTCGCTCTTCTCCTGCCACTGGCCCTCGATGATGTGCAGGTCGGTGCGGCAGAGGCCGGCACCGCCGATCCGGACGATCACATCGAGCGGCCCGGTGATCTCGGGCTCGGCCACCTCCTCGACGACCGGGCGCTCCCCGTAGGCGTGGAGCCTGACCGCCTTCATCGGCTCAGCCCTTCTGCTGCAGCGTGTAGCGGACGGTCTGCACGCGGATCAGCCCGTCGCGGAAGACGAAGGTGTCGATCCCGTCCTCGACCTTGGTCGTGCTCGGACTCAGCCGTCCACTCGAGCAGCAGGATGTCGTCCTCGAAGATCTGGGTCGGCAGCTCCCAGCTGCGCGCCGGGAACGTCGCCGAGCAGCTTTACGAAGCCCTGGCGGACGCCGTCCTTGCCCCGCAGCACGCCGCCCTCGGGCGTGATGAACATCGCGTCCTCGGTGTAGTCGCTGACGATCCCGTCGAGGTCCTCCGCCATCAGCACCTCCCCGTGGTGTTGGAAGACCTCCTGCGGGGTCCGGGTACCGGCTGCTTCCATGGCTGCGCTCCTTGGCTCGGTTGCTCTTCGCGGCCATCCTCTGACCGGGGCAGCGCTCCCGCATCCGTGGAGAACACGGCTTCCCGCGCGCCGGCCCCATAGAGTCGGCGCCGGTGGAGCAAGGGCCGGAAAGGGCGCCGGGACGGGGGCGTGCAGCCGCCGCCACGGCGCTCGCTCGGCGTGGCCGCGCTCGGGACGATCATCGAGTGGTACGACTTCAGCCTCTACCTGTACCTGGCGCCGATCTACGCGCGGGTCTTCTTCGGGGGCGAGGGCAACTCGGGCGTCGAGGGGTTGATCGAGACCTTCGGGGTCTTCGCCGTCGCCTACCTCGCGCGGCCGGTCGGGGCGATCGTCTTCGGCCGCTACGGGGACCGCTCCGGGCGCCGGCAGGCGCTGCTGCTCTCGGCGGCGATCATCGCCGGGGCGCTGGCGCTGAACGCGGTGATCCCGAGCGAGGACAGCATCGGGGTTGCGGCGCCGCTCCTGCTTCTGGTCAGCCGGCTGATCGCGGGCTTTGCGATCGGGGCCGAGTACTCGGGGATCCTCTCCTATCTGATGGAGAGCGCCGACCGGCGCCGGCGCGGCTTCATCACGAGCCTGGCCCCGGCGATGAGCGGCGTCGGCACGCTCGCCGCGGTCGGGATCACGGCGCTCGTCGCCGCCCTGCTGGACCAGCATGCAGCTCGACACCTGGGGCTGGCGGATCCCGGTCGCGGTCGGCGCCCTGCTCGCGGCGGCGATGCTGCTGCTGCGCCGGGGACTGGGGGAGACGCCCGAGTTCCGGCACCTGCGTGAGAGCGGCGAGCGGGCCGCGAACCCGCTCCGCGACGCGCTGCGGATCGCCCGGCGGGCGGTGCTCTACGGCTTCGTGGTCTCGGCGGTCGGCTCGGTCGGCTACTACCTCGACATCTCGTACGTGCCCACCTACCTGAACGCGGTCGGGCCGGTCTCGCACCAGACGGCGCTGGACTGGGGGACGATCGCGGCGGCGCTCGTGATCGGCGTCTCGCTGCGTCGCGGGCTGGGCCACCGACGCCTTCGGGCGCCGGCCGACGCTGCTCTTGCTTGCGGCCGTCTTCATCGTCACGACGGTGCCCCTGTTCGCGCTGCTCGGCGGCTCCAGCGCCGGGGCGGCGCTGTTCGCGACGCTCGCGCTCGCCACGCCCGCCGGCGCCTGGAGCGCGGCCTGCGCGGTCGCGATCCCCGAGCAGCTGCCGGGGCCGGTGCGCTTCACGGGCCTCGCCCTCGGCTACAACACCGCGGTCGCGATCTTCGGCGGGCTCACCCCGCTCGCCGCGACCCTCGTCTACGACTGGACCGGGCGCGGTGATCGCGCCCGCCTTCCTCGTCCTTGCCGTCGCGGCGGTCGTCGATCCCGTTCCTGCTCCGGGCCCGGGAGACGGCCGGGCTCACGCTCGCCGGAGCTCGACGAGGTGCCTGCAGCCGAGGCGCCGCCGCCGGCGGCGGCCCTGCGCGGCGGCTAGTCAGCCCAGGAACTCGGAGACCGCCGCGTGCGTCCGGCCCGAGGCCTCGAGCTGGGGCACGTGGCCGCAGTCGAGCTCCAGGTGGCGGGCGGCGGGAAGCGCGCGCTCGACGTGCTTCATGAAGGCGATCGGCACGAGCGTGTCGTGGCGGCCCCAGACAAACATGGTCTGTGGTTCCAGCCGCTGCAGCCGCTCCCACAGCCCGTCGGGGCCGTGGGGCTCGTCGCGGGCGATGTTGCGGGCCGACTCGTAGAAGGCGAAGCGCCCGGGGGCGGAGCAGTAGGAGCGCAGGAACTCGTCCAGGCCGGCGGCGATCCAGCCCTCGTTGCCGCTCGGGATCAGCCGGCGGACGATCGGATCGACGAGCGCCCGCGGCGTCGGCTGCAGCAGCCCGAGCAGCGGCAACGGCGCCCGGAGGATGAAGTCGAGGGTGCGATCGCGGCGCAGCCACGGCATCGCCGGGCTGAGCAGGACCAGGCGGCGCACGCGGTCGCGGGCCCGAAGTCCGGTCTCGAGCGCGACGCGGCCGCCCATACTGTTGCCGGCCAGATCGGCCTGCTCGAGCCCGAGCTCGTCGAGCAGCTCGACGACGACTCGCGCGAACCACTCGGCGTCGTAGGCGCCCGTGAGCGGCTTGTCGGAGTCGCCGAAGCCCGGCAGGTCGATCGCGATCACGCGGCGCTCGTGCGCGAGCGCGGCGACCGTGGTCATGAACGAGGCCTTCGTGCCGCCGAGGCCTGGGAGGCAGACGAGCGGATCACCCGAGCCCGCCTCCATCGTCGAGATCCGGCCCGCACTGGTGCGGTGGGAGTGGAAGCTGAGGCGCTCGGGGTCGCGGCGGCCGCTGGTCGCGGCGAGGAAGGCGACGCCGTGGTGCAGGTTGCGGCGGATCCGCAGGCGGCCGCCGTGGAAGTGGTCGATGCCGCCCTCGAGATCGAGCGCGAGGCTGCGCCAGACCTCGGACGGGGCGGAGATCTCGGCGTCCGGGCGGCCGCGCGGATCCGTGATCTCGATGGCGGTCCCGTGCAGCACCGCGTCCCACTCGCCCTCGGGGCTCGAAGCCGGATCCGGATCCGCTCGCCGTCGAGATCGACGACGTCGGGGTCGTAGCGGGAGATCAGGGCGTCCAGTGCAAGCGGACGTCCCGATCCCCTCGGCCTGACTGGCAGTTGCCGTTGCCACCACAAACGATTATTCCCTACCGACAGGCGGAAAAACCATGTGCGGCCGTAGACTCGGCAAGAGTTGGCCAATGTTCTCTGCGGGCTTTCCCGTACGGGGGGCGAGGAGCTCCGCGCAGTGGGCCGGGTCGCCCCGCTCCCGTGCGAGGGCGCTCAGGCCGAGGCTGCTGATCCGCCGCGGCGAGCGCCGGTCATCAGGTGGAGCAGGTCGAAGCGGGCGCATGGGCGGCGTCGATCGCGTCCTGCGTCGCCCGGCCGGGGAAGGGGGCTCGCTTCGTCACAATCCCTACCTAGAGCATTCACTGAGCCTTGCCGATATCCGCACTAGCGAGTCTCCGTGTGGGGCGGAGACTGTTTCGTGTTGAGGGGGCCTGACTTGAATCAGAATTGGGGGCGGCTCGCGCTCGCGAGCCTTCTGGCCGGGGCCTGTCTGAGCGCGGCGCCCGCCTTTGCCGACCAGCAGGGCAGCGCCAACTTCTGGGGCCCGAGCCCATCCGCCGTCGCCGACCCCTCCTTCCAGTCCGCCATCGCCGCCGACAGCGCCCAGGCAGCCGCCGATCAGGCCGCGCTCATGAGCCCCGAGGCGCAGGCCGCACGCGCCGACTCGCAGACCGCATACGCCGGCCTCGGCTCCGATCAAGCGGCCGCGCTTGCGGCATCGGCATTCCCCCAGCTGATCGCCTCGGCGAGCTGGAGCAGGCCCAGCGCCCCGGCAGGGAGCGTGATCGTCGACTACGAGGGCCGCCAGAGCGCGGTGATCGCCGACCAAGGCGACGCCGAGGCGCTCTCCGAGCAGCCGACCACCAAAGGGCAGGCCCGCAACCTGCCGCCGGTCTCGATCCTCGAGTCGACGACGCCGCTTCGGGCTCCCGAGGGAGGCCACCTTGAGCCCGTCGACCCGACCCTGGTCGCCGCCGGCCCCGATGAGCACCGCCCTCGAGCCCGACAACGCGACGGTGGAGCCGTCGATGCCCGAGGACCTATCCGACGGCATCAAGCTGCACGGCCTCGACGGGATCACCGTGACCCCGGCGGGCGCCGATCAGGCCGACCCCCGACAGCTCGTCGGCCCCGACAAGCTCTTCTACGGCGGCGTCGGCCCCGACACCGACTTCATCGCCTCCTCGACCTCGACCGGCATGGAGGCCTTCTGGCAGCTGCGCTCCGCCGACAGCCCCCTCTCGCAGTCGCTTCATCTCGATCTGCCGCAGGGCGCCTCGATCGAGGGCGACGGCGCCGGCGGCGCAACTATCTCCGACGGGCAGGGTCCTATAGCCGAGGTGCCCCCACCAACCGCACTCGACGCCGACGGCACTGCCGTGCCCGTTCACATGCGCGTCTCCGGCACCGACCTCGAGCTCGATGTCGGCCTCGACTCCGGCGACTACAGCTTCCCGATCCTCGTCGACCCGGTGATCGAGGACTACGACTGGGCCTCCGGCGCCAGCTGCCCGAGCCAGGGCACCCCGAGCGCCACCTACTGGCACTGGGAGACGTCGAACACGAGCAGCTGGGGGGCCGGCTGCAACTCCGCCACGACGAGTGGCCTTCTCAACCAGGCCCGCGCCAGCCAGCTCTTCCTCGCCAACGCCTACGCGCAGTGGGTCTGGCGCCCACCCGCCGGCACCTACATCTCCGCCGCCACCTACGACGGCGTCCGCCACGTCGCCTCGGGCGGAAGCTGCGCCACCTTCGGCATCTACCAGAACGGCGACCCCGGCGTCTGGCAGGCCTACAACGGCGGCGGGGGCATGCCCAACCGCTGCGCCAGCTTCGGACCCCTGGACAAGACCTTCAGCCTCAGCGGCACCCAGCCCGACGGCAACCTCGGCGTGATCCAGCTGCTGATGCCGAACGCCGTCGTGACCACGGCGGCGGCGTCGGAGTGGGTCCCCGAGGCCTCCTTCACCCTCGGCGACAGCCACGATCCGACGATCACCTCGCACCCGACCCCGACCGGGACCTGGGCCGACGACGGCACCAACGCCAACCCGGCGACCCTGAGCCAGACGATCTCGGCCGACGACGTCGGCACGGGAATCAAGCAGATCTGGATGTTCAAGCCGAAGACGAGCGATCCCAGCCAGCTCGACGCAGACCTCTCCGGCGTCCGCTCCTGCAGCGCCTCGCCGAGCCCCTACGTCTGCACGAACCCGACCTCTTGGAGCAAGAGCTTCAACTACACGCTGCCCGAGGGCCGGAACGTTGTCTCGTTCATGGCCCTCGACGGCTACAACAACGTCAGGGAGTACGACTACGAGCGGCTCGTGGATCGGACGGCGCCGACGATCAGCCTGAGCGGGTCGCTGAAGGATCAGGCGGACAACATCGTCACGAGTCAGTCCTATGACCTAGCAGTGAGCGCCTCAGACGGTTCTGACTCCTCCGATGCGACCATGGGTTCTGGGGTGGCCTCCATCCAGGCGACGTTGGATGGAGCGTCGGCGCCGCTGCTGAGCAAGTCGCAGCCGTGCACGACTGCGAAGGGCGGCTGTCCGGAGACGCTGGCGGGCAGTCTGCACTTCGACCTTGACAGCGACGATGCGGATGGGCTTACGCCTGGCCTTCATACGGTGCACGTGACCGCTACCGACGCGCTCGGTCATACGAGGACGAGCGACCTGTCGGTCAGGGTCAGGGCCGAGTCCGACCCGCCTCAACTGACGCTCACCCCGCACAATCCGAACGCGAACGGCACCTGGACCCTCGAGGTCTCGGCCACCGACGCGGGCGCGACCGTGCCCAACGGGAGCCTCCAAGCCGTCAGCGGCTACGCATCGGGCATGGGCACCATCGACGTGATCGCCGACGGCCAGACCTTCACCCCGCACACGCAGTCTGTTGCGGACTGCACGCAGGGGGCATGTTCGTTCACGACGTCGTTTCAGATGCCCGCCGACACGTCTTGGTCTGGCAGCGACATCGCGGTCGCCGCCACAGACCTGGCTGGCAACGCAGCGATCGCGACCAACAGCAAGCCGTCCCAGAAATACGACTCGTTCGGCTTCAACGACAACTTCTCCAAGAGCGGCAACGCCGACACCTACTTTCAGGAAGCAACCGCGAGCAACGCGAGTATCATCCGCTTCCCGCTCGACTGGTGCGGTGTCGTTGGTACGGGGTCGCGGGATCCCGCTACGTGGAGCGGATGGGGCGGCATGAATGAGCTCGCATCGGATGTCGCCGCGTACAACCGGGGCCTGTCGGCGTCTGCCAAGCCGATGGAGATTCTGCCGGTCTTGGTGAACTCGCCGGATTGGGCCCGCGTTGGCTGGGGTGACACCGGAAAGCCGGCCGACTGTTACTCGTCTGAGCGGCACAAGGACAGGCCGCAATTCTGGGCCGCCTACCCGCCCGACGCCCCGGATGCTACGCATCCTGGCTCCACAATGGACAAGGCGGACTGGCAGACCTTCGTTGGCCAGGTTCTTCAGAAGTACGGACCGACCGCCCGTCCCAACGCCCATCTCGTCGGCTTGGAGGTATGGAACGAGGAGAACTGGGACAACAACTGGGGCGCGAAGACCCCCTCGCCGCAAGGGTTCTCGGACCTCGTCGGCACGCTTGCTCTGCAAGGCCTCTCGCAGCTCGCCGAGGGCGGCGTGGGGAGCGTGTGGTGCGTCTGAGACCGACCATAGTCAGATCGGCAGCGGCCCGCTTGGCTGTGGCCGGCCTTGCCGCAGGCCTTTGGTTGGCGGCCGCCTCTCCCGCCATCGCAGCCCCCGGCGACCTCGATCCTTCGTTCGGAACCTTCGGCTACGTCGAGGTCCCCGAGCTCTCCGACCTCTACGGCCTCGATGTCGAGGGCCCCTACGTCTACGCGCTCGGCCCGGGCCGGCAGGGCGGCGTCTACGTCGTGCGGCTGATGCGCTCCGACGGCTCGATCGACGCGAGCTTCGGCACCGACGGCGTGGCCCGGATTGCAGAGAAGGGCGTTGCGATCGGGCTCGCGGCCGCCCCGTCGGGGGAGATCTACGCCCTGACCGATTTTTCGGCGACGGCGACGCTCACCGCCCTGCGGGCCGACGGGACGGTCGCCGATGCCTTCGGGGATGGGGGCTCGCTCACCTACCAGACCCCCACGAACCGGCCCAACGGACCGGTCATCGACTCGAAGGGCCGCATAGCCCTCACCGCCGACAAGCAGGTCCACCGCCTGCTCGCGGACGGCAGCCCCGATCCCTCCTTCACGCTTTCCGGCCCTGACGTGGGCTCACAGCCGCTCACGGCGCTCGCCCCGGCGCCCGGCGATGGCCTCTACGTCGGCTACCTGCACACCTACGCGGGCGAGTGCTGCGAGAAGGCCGCCGTCAGCGAGCTCGACAGCTCCGGAGCGGAGATCTCGAGCTTCGGCGAGAACGGGATCGCCGGCCCCTTGACCCCGGTGGCGGACTCCTACGGCGACAACACCGGCGGCGACTACCTGGAGATCGCCGGCCGCCCGGGCGGCGGCTTCAGCCTCGTCGACAACGGCACCACCACCTACAGCCCCGTGGCCCTGCTGACCCGCTTCGACGCCGCCGGCAGCAAGGACCCCGCCTTCGCCCCCTACGTCAACGCCGACGGCGCCCTCGGTCGGTTCCGACCCGGGTTCGAGATCGATGTCGGCGCCGACGACTGGACGGTCTCCGGCAACGTTTCCTATCCGCACGTCAAGTACATGGGGCCGACGACGGCCGTCTCGCTGATCTCGCCCGAGGGGGCTCTCGACCCGGCGTTCGGCCGCGAGGGCACTGCTTACGCCTACGACGGGCTTCACCAGACTGGCCTTGACGTCGTCCAGGCCCAGGCGAGCGGCGACGTGGTCGGCGCGGGCTCCTACTGCACCCGTGCCTACGGCGACTCCTGCCACGGCTTCATCGCCCGCTTCCTCGGCCGCAGCGACTCCGGACCCGCCGACCTCGACGCCGACGGGCGCCGCGACTCCGCCGACAGCTGCCCGCTGCGCCCCGCCGTTGAGCACCGCGGCTGTCCCACGTCCAAACGCCGGATCAGCGTCCGCCGAGCCGGACGCCACAAGCTCAAAGGCGGGCTGCACTCGGGGCGCGAGCGCGAGTGCTACATCCACAGCAAGGTCAAGATCGTGCGCCTGCACAGGGGCAAGGCGAGGACGCTGCAGCGCCTGAACTCCAAGCGGGACGGGAAGTGGCGCTCCAAGCGTCTGCCGCGCGGCAGATACCGAGCTGTCGCGCCAAGGCTCTTCGGCGGCGAGGCGGCCTTCTGCCCGAAGGTGAAGGGTAAGAAGGTCCGGATCCGCTCGGCGCGTACCACCGCGCGCAGGTAGGGGTGCTTCTCGCTCTGATGTCCCAGATCGCGGGCGTCGGGAGCGGGCGGGCTGACGGGCCGCGATCGGCCGGGCTCAGCGCCGGCAGGTGGTGGCGCGCCGGCCCTGTACGTCGAGGGCGAGGAAGGAGAACTTCCGCAACCCGCAGTCGGCTCTCGCCGGGGTCTGGCCCGCGCAGCCCGCGCGCAGGTTCTCGCAGTCGAAGCTCTTGCCGCCCGTGCGGGTGATGTCGAGGCGCGAGCGGTAGTAGCTCGAGAAGAGGTTGGCGTCGCCGCCGGGATCGGCCTTCCCGCCGATCGCGTCGTCGCGCCAGCGGGTGGTCAGCAGGCGTGCGTCCGCGGTCGGGTCGTGCTTGAGGTACTTGTCGAACCAGGCGAGCGTGTACCAGGTGCTGAGATCGATGCCGCGCAGGCTCGCGGGCAGGGCGCCGGTGGGCTCGTCGTTGAACTCGAGGTGGGTGCCGCCGCGGATCACGATCTCGCCGGTGTCGACGCCGCGCTTCGAGTAGGCCTTCGAGGCGAGGTTCTTGGCCTCGGGGTCGGGCTTGGTCAGATACGGCGCGTAGGGGATCAAGTAGTCGGCCGTGAGCCCGAGGGCGGGCTTTCTCACCTTCGGCGCGGGCCCGGGGGGCGCCCCGAAACCGCCCGGGGCGAACGCGTACGGCGCCCCGATCGGGACGACGCCGGCGGCCCTGTTGCCCGGGTAGCCGAAGAGGGAGTCGACCTCGTCCGGCGAGGGCGAGACCGGTACGCAGAGGCTGTCGAGGGCGACGGCCGCCCGCAGGCGGCGCTTCTTCTGCACCAGCCAGCTCGCTCCCTGGGCGCCGTAGGAGTGGCCGGAGACGCCGATCTCGGAGCGGTCCAGGAGCCGCCAGAGCGGGTTGTGGTCGGAGTCGAGGCCCGCCTTCACGCGGCGCTTCTGCTTCACGGCGTGGCTCGTGCCGGTGCCGCGGCTCGGCACCGGCAGGTAGGGGTGCTTGGGGGTGGAGAGGAAGAAGCGCAGCGCGTCTGCGCCGCCGTCGTAGAAGGGCAGGCCGGAGCCGCCGAGGCCCCGTTTGCCCTTGAGAAGCTCGAGGAGGGGCGTCCCGGCGAACGCACCCTCCTTCTGGTCCGGCGGTGCGCCGAACTGGTCGGACATCCCTTCGCCCTGGACATCAAAAGTGAGCACCACGTACCCGTCGCGCGCAAGCGCCTGCGCCAAATACCAGTAGGCCTCGTCGTAGCCGACGATGGAGCCGTTGATGAAGAGCACGCCGGGTCGCTTCGCGCGGCCCTTGGCCGTCGCCCAGACGTGTCCGGAGAGGGTCGCGCCGGTGCGTGCGGTGAACAGGACCGGCTTGACGATGCCGCCGTGTTGCTTCCAGTGCTCGAGCCGCGGGTCGATCGGGCAGAGCGAGACGGTGCAGCTGTTCGGGTCGGGCCGGCGCTCGGGGTCGGAGCTGCGGATCGCCTGGCGGCGCTGCTGGTAGGCCAGCGACGTCCGCGCGACGCCGGCGAGCATCTCCGGCGTCGCCCAGGCCGCGCGCCGCTCGTTGCCGACGCCCTGGTTCTGCGCCTCCTGGACGGGGTTGACCGGGGTCTGGGCCCGCGCCGCGGGGGCGAGCAGCAGGCCGGCGAGGAGCAGCAGCCCCGGTGCCAGCCATCTGCTCGCGCGCCTCATCGCCCTCAGCCTCCGGCGGGCAGTTGGCCGAGGATCGTGCTGACGAGATCGTCGACCATCTGCTGCGGGCCCCTGGTGAGGTCGTCGTCGCCGCACACCAGCACGTTGCAGTCCTTCGGCGCGTCGGGGCCGATCCCGAGGCCGCCGGCCAGGATCAGCGGGTCGGAGAACTGGTCGACGTCGAAGTTCCAGTTCGGGGGATCGCCGGGGTAGGGGCCCTTGTCGGGGAGGTTCTGATCGGTGACCCCGCGCAGCAGCTTGCGGAAGAAGTCGTGGTACAGGGTCGAGCCCGGGTTCGCGCTCATCGCGCCCTGGGGATCGAGCGTGAGATCGCCGGCGACGCCCGTCCACGTCACGACCATGTGCTGGCTCGGGAGGATGAAGTTGTTCTGCTGGAAGGCGCCGACCGTCGCGTAGAGGTCCTTCGGGGCGCTCGGGATCATCCGGTGATGCAGCGTCCGCCGCGAGGGGATGCTCGCGGTCGTGCACGTGCGGCCCCTGTTGACCCAGAAGAGGAAGCCGTAGCAGGGGTTGGTGCGCGTCGGCGTCGAAAGCCGGTGGATGTAGCGCTTGGAGATCACCTTCGCGCCGCGCCAGCGGCCGTGGTGGCCGAGCAGCAGGCCGATGTGCGAGAAGGCGGCCGACTTGATGAACAGGTGCGCGTAGCCGTAGGTGTTGCCGGAGCGGTCGCGAAGCCAGAAGTAGTCGGAGGGCTCGATCCCGATCGGGCCGAAGATCTTGCGCTGCACGAATCGCTGGAAGTCCATTCCCACGGCGTGGCTGACGACGTAGGCGAGCAGGTCGGGGACGCGCTGCGTGTAGTCGAAGAAGCTGCCCGGCTTGTGCACGAGCGGCAGCGCCATCGCCTCCTTGGCGACGTTCGGATCGGTCCCCGTCGTCCCGGTCTCGGAGATGATCGACTGCTTGAGCCCGGCCGTCTCGGTGAGCAGGTCGCGGACGGTGATCGCGCGGTGGGCCGCGTCGCCGATCCCCTTGGGGATGTAGCGGCCGATCGGGGCGTGCAGGTCGAGCTTGCCCTCGTCCCAGGCGACGCCGGCGGCCAGAGAGACGACCGACTTCGTCGAGCTGAAGACGTTCCAGGGGATCTGCTCGGTGATCGCCTCCTGCGGCGAGGTCGCGACGAGGCAGTTGAAGCGCTGGATCCGGACAGAGAGGCGGTTGTGGGTGACGGCGTAGTCCATCGCCGCCCGCACGTCGGCCGGGTCGAGCCCGACTTGCCGCGGGGTTGCGGTGTGCACGGGCTGACCGGGCTTCGGCAGCGCGCAGTGCTTGAGCTTGTGGGCCGCGGTGGCGGGAGCGGGCGCTGCGGCGAGCCAGAGCAGGGCCAACGCAAGGGATGCGAACGCCAGCGCACCCGGGAGCGCCGCCGTGGCGGTCGGGCGGGCTCCGGGTGCGCAGCGCGGGATGCGATTCACCTCTCCATGCCTCGCGCCCAACCTAATCCGGGCGCGGTGGGCCTGTAAAGGGGGAACCGTTTCGGGTGTGCGCCCGGGCCGGCTCGCCCGTTCCGCGCTTGGGATACTGGCCGCGGATGGACGCCCCGCGCACCATCTACAGCTGGGATGAGCGGTGCCTTCTGCACCACAACGGCTCGATGCTGCTGGACGAGGGGGCTGCAGACTGGATCGAGGTGCCGCACGTGGAGCAGCCGGAACGGCTCGAGCGGACGATCTCGGTGCTCGAGCGCGCGGGCGTTCTGGGGCGCCTGCAGCGGCTCGAGTCACGCTCCGCCACCCGCGAGGAGCTCGAGCTGGTCCACGAGCCGGAGATGGTGGAAGCGATCGAGCACGCCTGCGAGTCCGAGCAGCTCGCCTGGGTCGGGCCCGAGGCGCGGATCGGGCCGGGGAGCTGGGAGGCGGCGCTGCTCGCGGCCGGGATCACGGTCGAGGTCGCCGATGCGGTCCTCGACGGGCGCGCGGACAACGGGCTGGCGCTCGTGCGTCCGCCCGGACATCACGCCACCGCGAGCGAGCCGATGGGCTTCTGCCTGTTCAACAACGTCGCGATCGCCGTCCGCTGCGCGCAGCGGCGGCGCGGGGTCGGGCGCGTGGCGGTCGTCGACTGGGACGTCCACCACGGCAACGGCACCGAGACGATCTTCTACGAGGACCCGAACGTGCTCTTCGTCTCCCTGCACCAGGACGACCTCTATCCCGTTGGCCGCGGGCGGGTGCAGGATCGCGGGGTGGGAGAGGGGCTCGGCGCGACCGTGAACGTGCCGCTGCCGGCGGGGACCGGCGACGCCGGCTACCTGTATGCCTGGGAGCGGATCGTGGCGCCGGCGCTGCGCGGCTTCGGGCCGGAGCTGATCCTGATCTCGGCGGGGCAGGACCCCGAGGCGGCGGACCCGCTCGGGCGGATGAGCGTGACCACCGAGGGTTTTCGGGCTTTGGCCCGCCGGGCCAGGCAGGCCGCTGATTCCCTGTGCGAGGGCAGGCTCGTCGTCGCGCTCGAGGGCGGCTACAGCCTCGCGCACTTGCCCTTCTGCAACCTCGCGATCGCCGAGGCGCTGGCCGACCTCGAGCCGACCTTCGCCGACGATCCGCTCGAGCTGGACGTGCCCGGCCCGGAGCTGCGCGACTTCGAGCGCGCGGCCGTCGACGGACACCCCGCCCAGCACTGAGCCCGGGCTCGCCTGCGGGTTCGGGTAGCCGTACCGGGGCTGCGGGTCGCCCGCACCCGGATTCACGTGTTCGCCCGCTACCGGAAGGGCCTCCGAAGCGGGAGCCTTGCGGTGCAAGTTCGCAACAACGTCCAAGGGAGAACGACATGAACACCGAGACCACAGACATCCAGCCTCAGGCCGAGCCCCCGGGGCAAGGCCCGCCCTCTCAGGAGCCCCCGGGCCAGCCGCCCGGGCGGAGGAAGCGGAGCACCGGCAAGACCGCGGCCGCGGTCGTGATCGGGGCGATCGGAGTGATCCTCGCGGCCGCGGGTGCAGTCGCGATCGTCGCCCACGTCTTCGTCCGCGACGACGACGGGTACTTCACGAAGAGCACCGAGCTCGCGACCGGCTCCTACGCGCTCACCACCGACAAGATCGAGCTCGACAACGCCGGGGCCGATGTGCCCGACGCGCTCGTCGGCGACCTGCGCGTGCGTGCCACCTCCGCGGACGGCAAGCCGCTGTTCCTCGGGATCGCGCCGACCGCCGCCGTCAACCGGTATCTCTCCGGGGTCGGCCACCGACAGGTGAGCGACTTCGACGTCAACGGCGACCCGAGCTACGAGGGCTTTCCGGGTAAGGCGCCCGCGAGCGCTCCCGGTGCGCACGGTTTCTGGACCGCCCAGAGCCACGGCGCCGGTCAGCAGACGATCAACTGGGACCTCGAGCCCGGCACCTGGACGCTGGTCGCGATGAACGCGGACGGTTCCCGGGGCGTCGCCCTCGACGGCGACATCGGCGCCAAGGTCGACTGGCTGATCTGGGTCGGCCTCGGGCTCCTCGCCCTCGGGCTGGTCTCGATCGGCGGCGCCGCGGCGCTCGCCTACAGCGGCCGCCCGCGCCCGGTCTGAGACCGCCGCGGACGGACGGGAGGCGACGGGGCGGCCCGGGCCGCCCCGTCGCTCGCACGTCGTGGGGGGCCGGGGCTGCGGAGGCGCGCTGCTAGCGTGGCCGCGCGATGAGGCCGACTGCGAGCGCGGGGGAGCGGGCGTGATCGACGAGCGCCTGATCGGGGCGCTGCACCTGACCAGCGGCGGGCTCGCCGACGGGGTCGAGCCGGCCGCGGCGCACGCCGTCTTTCAGACCTCGACGGTGGCGGCGCTGCTCGACGGCGCCTACGAGGGCGACGTCAGCTTCGCCGAGCTCGCCGGCCACGGCGACCTCGGGATCGGGACCCTGGACGGCTGCGACGGGGAGATGATCGCGATCGACGGCTGCTTCTTCCGCGCCGACGCGCGCGGGGAGGTGCGCGAGGTCGATCCCGGCGAGCGGACCCCGTTCGCCGTCCTCGCCCGCTTCGACCCCGCGCACCGCTTCGAGCTCGGCGGCGGGGAGGAGGAGCTCGACTTCGACGCGCTCTGCGCAGCGATCGACGCCCGCGTCGGCCACCCGGAGATCGTGCACGCGGTCCGCGTCGACGGCGACTTCGAAGGCCTGCACCTGCGCTCGGTCCCCAAGCAGAGCCCGCCCTACCGGCCGCTGGCAGAGGTCCTGGCCGACCAGCGCGTCTTCGACCTCGAGCGGGCGAGGGGCAGCCTCGTCGGCTTCCGCTTCCCCGACTTCGGCCTCGGCGTCGAGATCGCCGGCTACCACCTGCACTTCATCGCCGCCGACCGCACCCGCGGCGGCCACGTGCTCGATCTCCGCACCGGGGCCGAGCCGCTCGCGGTGGCCGTCGACGATCTCGCCGACCTCTACGTCGAGACGCCGCCGGGGATCGCGGTCGGCGGCAGCGTCGATCAGACGGCGGTGCGGCGGCTCGAGCGCTGAGGCGCAGCGCCGCGCCGGTTCGCGCCCGCGCGGCGCCCTAGGCGCAGCAGTCGTCGCGGCAGCCCTCGTCGGCGTCGAGGCCGGCGGGAGCCGTGCAGCAGGACTCCCCGCGCCACGCCTCGCGGCCCTCGCGGACGGCGACCGCGGCGATCAGGAGGGCTGTGATCGGATCCGCCCACCACCAGCCGAGCAGGGCGTTGGCGCCGAGGCCGACGAGCAGCGCAGCACTCAGAGTAGGCGCAGAGCATGTTCTGGCGACCCTCGCTCTTGGTCGCCGCGGAGCCGAGCCGCTCCCCGACTCGTCCCTTGGCGATTGCCAGCGGCGGCATCGTCGCCAGCGTCACCGCCGAGAGCCCGATCCCGACCCAGCTGGCGTCGGGGTGTGAGCCGCCGGCGAGGCTGCGGACCGATTCGAAGGCGATGTAACGCGGCGAGGACGTAGAAGCTGAGCGCGATGAGCTGCTGGGCGCGGCGCTCGGCCGCCTCGGAGCCCGCGCGGGAGGCGGCGAAGCGCCACAGGACGACGACGCCGGCGACGGCCTCGACGAGCGAGTCGCCGCCGAAGCCGATGAGCGCGATCGAGGAGGCGGCGATCCCGGCGCCGATCGCGACCGCGGCCTCGATCCCGTGCCAGGCGAGGCCGAGCCGCGCGAGCAGCTTCGCGCGCGCGACGAGGCGCTCGCGCTCGCGGCCCGAGGGACCAGGCGGGTGCGAGGGGCGCGAGGCGCCGCTGCTGACGAGTGGCAGGCTGGTCGACTCCACGCTTTCCGAGGCTAGCGGTGCTCACCGCTGCCGTCGAGAGGCCGCCGGGGATCTCGGTCGGCGGCAGCGTCGATCAGACGGCGGTGCGCGGGCTCGAGCGCTGAGGCGGGGCGCCCGCGCTCAGACCTTTCCGTACAGAGCCCGCATCCAGAGCTGGGTGAGCTGCTCGGAGACGTGCTCGTCGAGCTCGCGGCCGCGGGCCATCCACTGGGTGGCGAAGGTCTCGGTCATCTGCACGAGCGCGGTCGCGACGACGAGCGTGTCGACCTCGGCGTCCATCGCGCCGCGGGCCTGCTCCTGTCCCAGCAGGGCTGCCATGCCCTCCATCAACGAGTCCTGGATGCGGCGGCGGGCGGCGCCGATCTCGGGGTGGATCGCCGCGGCCTCCATCCACGCGCGGACCAGCCCGTAGTTGTCGCGGTAGGCGCGCAGGTAGTCGGCGACGCGGCGGCGGATGACGCTCTCGGTCGTGCGCGTGGCCCGGTCGTCGAGCAGCGGGCCGAGGGCGGCGCCGTGGAAGTCGCGCGCCATCTCGTAGGCGAGCGCGACGATGATCTCCTTGCGGTCGTCGAAGTAGGTGTAGAAGGTGGGGCGGCTGACGCCGGCGCGCTCGACGATGCGGCCGACCGTCGCCTCTGCGTAGCCGCCCTCGACGAAGAGCTCGCGGGCGGCGTCGAGCAGCCGGCGGCGCGTCTCGGTCGCCTTCGGCCCGAGCTCGGGCGGAGGCCCGATGAAAGGAGTGGTGGGGGCGGCGGTCGTCATGCCCTGACAGTGTGTCAAGAATTGGCGACGATATCGCCGCCCATGAAGGGCCTGAGGACCAGGATTGCGGCAAACCAAGGCAGATATGTGGCTTTCCACGGATCTGACACACTGTCAAGTCTGTGCTAATTTGGCGCGCCACCGCAACTGCTGGGCACCTGACGTGATCTGGGGAAAGAGGAAGAGGATGGGACGAGACGCACTGCACCTGGGGATCCGCCGCACCGCTGTCGCGCTGGCCGCGTTCGCGGCGCTCGTCGCCGTCGCGATCGCGCTGCCGGCGGGTGCGAGCGCCGCGAGCTGCAAGCACGCCAGCGCCAAGAACGAGCCGCCCTGCAACCCGCAGCTGCCGGACTCGCCCTGGGGCGCCTCGCATCGCGGCAGCTACGCGCAGGCCTCCTCGCCCTACCCGGGGCTGCGCAACGGCAAGGTCAAGACCACGCACCTGACGCTGCCGGGAATCACGATCCAGCTGCAGTTCAGCAACCGCTACCCGCACGGCGGCCGCGTCGCCTGGGGCTCCGTCGTGAGCTCGAACGACAACCAGGGCGTCTACAAGGTCGACACGCGGACCGGGAAGCTGATCGACCTCTACATTCCGGACGAGCGCGAGCAGAACCCGCCGCCGCACGCCTCGGGAAGCATCAGCGGCTCCTACAACCTGCTCGACCGCCAGGGTCACTTCATCGTGCCGCGCAACCGCTTCATCGACGTCTTCGAGGACGCGAAGGAGGGCAAGCTGAACTCGAAGATCGCGCTGCGCAAGCGCTACTTTTTGCCCGACAGCGCCTTCTGCCGCGCCGACGACAAGCTCGTCGGCGCGACGATGACCTACGACGGCTATCTGGCGCTCGTCTCCGAGCAGGGCGTGGTCAGCACGATCCCGCGCCGGCCCGCCGGAATGAAGAACTCGAACCTGCAGTCCTACAGCCTCAACGGCTCCAAGTGCGGCAACTCCGCGATCGCCGACGAGGGGCTCGAGAACGTCTCGAACTCGATCGCGGCCGACGAGCGCGGCGGCATCTACGTCGTCACCTCGAAGAAGATGCGGAAGTTCAAGCACGACCCGAAGGATGGGTCGCTGAGCGAGGCGTGGAGCGCCCCCTACAACACGGGCAGCGACACCTCCGAGATCCGCCTCGGCACGGGCTCGGGCTCGACGCCGTCGCTGATGGGGACCGGCAAGCAGGACAAGTTCGTGGTCATCACCGACGGCCAGGACGTGATGCATCAGGACCTGTTCTGGCGCGGCGGCATCCCGAAGAGCTGGAAGGGCCTCGGCGGCGATCACCCGCGGCGGATGGCGTGCGAGACGCCGGTGACCTTCGGCGACCCGAACGCCACGGCGACTCTCTCCGAACAGTCGGTGGCCGTCCGCGGCTACGGGACGCTCAATGTCCAGAACCTCGTGAACTACGACTTCTCCGGGATTCCCGCCGGTCCGCTGCGCAGCGTGCTCGCGGCGCTCCGCGGCGGCGATCCCGCCGCCGCCCCGCACGGGGCCGAGCGGATCGATTGGAACCCGAAGAAGCAGAAGTGCGTGAGCAAGTGGGCGAACGAGCACGTCTCGATCCCGAACGGGATCCCGACGATGAGCTCGGCCACGCACCTCGCCTACGGGATCTCCCAGCAGGACGGCACCTGGGGCGTCGCGGGCCTGCGGTGGAAGAACGGCAAGAGCAAGTTCTTCGCCAAGGCGCAGCACCAGCGCTGCCCGCAGCAGGCCTACGACTACCTCGCCGAGGGCGGCGTCGCGGGCGTCTTCGGGCCCGTCCTGGACGAGCTCCCGAAGGACTGCGCCAATTCCACCTACGCCGCGACCGAGGTCGGCCCCGGTGGCACGATCTGGACGGGCAACTTCCTCGGGATGACGATCTACAGACCCAAGGACAAGGGCTAAGGGGCCAAAGGGGGGACCGGCCCGGAGGCCGCGCGCCGACCCTGGCAAGGCGACGCGGGCTCCGGTGCCGGTGGGGGCTGTGCTGCGGCCCGCGATCGTGGGCGTGCGGGCGCCTCCGCCGCGAGTAGATTCCGGAGCCGGTGGACGCCCCAGAAGCCGAAATCGCCGGGGGAGGGACGGCGGCCGAAGCCGGGGGCAAGGGTGGCTTCGCGAAGTGGTCGGTGGTCCTGGCCCTGGCCTCGGCCCAGTTCATCATGGTGCTCGACAGCACCGTCATGAACGTCTCGATCGAGGACGTGATCGACGATCTCGACACCACGGTGTCGAAGATGCAGCTGGCGATCGCCTCCTACACGCTGATGACGGCGGCGCTGATGATGCTCGGGGGCAAGATCGGCGACATCATCGGCCGCCGGCGCGCCTTCCGGATCGGGCTCGTCACCTTCGGCGTCGGCGCCGGTGTCACCTCGATCTCGGGCTCGATCGGGGTCCTGATCCTGGGCTGGTCGGTGATCGAGGCGATGGGCGCCGCGCTGATGCTGCCCGCGGTCGCAGCGCTGATCTCCTCCAACTACACGGGCCGCGACCGAGCGATCTCGTTCGGGATCGTCGGCGGCGTGATCGGCGTCGCGGCGGCGGCGGGGCCGATCATCGGCGGCTGGGCGTCGACGGCGCTGAGCTGGCGCGTCGTCTTCGCGGCTGAGGTCTTCATCGCGCTCGGCGTTACTCGCGGGCTCGTTCGTGATCCGCGACTCGCGCCGCGACGGGCCGGCGCCGCGGCTCGACAAGGTGGGCGCGCTGCTCAGCGTCCTCGGGCTCGGCCTGGCGGTGCTGGGCATCGTGCAGAGCACCGATTGGGGCTGGATCACGCCGAAGGACGCACTGACCCTGTTCGGCACCGAGATCACTCCGTTCGGTCTCTCGGTCGTTCCTTTCTTGATCGTCGGCGGAATCGTCCTGCTCGGTCTCTTCGTCGAGTGGGAGCGGCGCCTCGCCGAGCGTGGCGGCACGCCGCTGGTGAAGCTCGAGATGCTCGAGATCCCGCAGCTGCGCTCGGGGCTGAGCTCGATGATGGTGATGATGTTCGCGATGGGCGGCGTCTTCTTCGTCCTGCCCCTGTATCTGCAGATCGTGCTCGGCAAGGACCCGCTCGACACCGGCGTCCACATCCTGCCCCTGTCGCTGGCGGTGCTCGTCACCTCGCTCACCGCCTCGCGCCTGTCGGCGCGCGTGGCGCCGCGGCGGATCGTGCGCGTTGGCATGGCCCTGATCGTGGCGGGGACGCTGCTGCTGCTCGCCTCGATGGATCTCACCCTGCACCGGGTCGAGCTCAACGTCGCGATGGCGATCGTCGGCGTCGGCATGGGCTGCATGGCCTCCCAGATCGCCAACGTGAACCTCTCCTCGGTCGGGGAGCGCGACGCGAGCGAGGTCGGCGGGCTGCAGGGAACCGCGCAGAACCTCGGCACGGCGCTCGGCACGGCGATCATCGGCTCGATCCTGCTCACCGCGCTGCTCAACGCCTTCGACCACAAGATCGCCAACAACCCGGAGATCGCGCCGCAGACGCGCAGCGCGGTCGATCAGCACACCGAGAAGGGGATCCAGTTCGTGCCCGTCGGGCCGGCGAAGGCGGAGCTGGAGAAGTCGGGGATGCCGGCCTCGCAGGCCGACCAACTCGCGACCGACTACTCCGACGCGCAGGTCGACGCACTCAAGATCGCCCTCGGCGGCGTCGCGGTGATCGTGCTCTTGAGCTTCCCGGTGACGCGGAGGCTGCCGGCCGAGCCGCTCAGCGTGCAGGGGCCGGGCGCGGCGGCCGTATAGGTCCGGTGAGCCGTGGCGAGCCGGCCGGGCTCAGCTGCCCGCGCCGGCGGCGCTCAGTCGCTCGAGCTCGGAGGCGTCGAGCTCGAGCTCGACGCCGGCGATCAGGTCCGGGACCTGCTCGGGCGTGCGGGCGCTGGCGATGGGTGCGGTCACCGTCGGCTGCGCGCGCAGCCAGGCGATCGCGACCGCGGTCGGGGAGCTGTCGTGCGCCTCGGCGACCTCGTCCAGCGCCTCCAGCACGCGCGGCCCGTGATCGGTCTCGAGGTACTCGCGGGCGCCCTCGGTCCGCTTCGACTCACCCGAGCCCTCGGGCCGGTGCTTGCCGGTGAGAAAGCCACGGGCGAGCGAGAAGTAGGGGAAGACGGCGAGGCCCTCGCGCTCGCAGAGATCGCGCAGCCCGTTGCGCTCGTAGGAGCGCTCGACGAGGTTGTAGTGGGGCTGCAGGGCGACGTAGGCGGGCAGGTCCTCGCGGCGGCTGATCTCGAGCGCCGAGGCGAGCCGGTCGGCGGAGATGTTGGAGGCGCCGAGCGCCCGCACCTTGCCCTCGGCGATGAGCCGGGCGAGGGCGTCGAGGGTCGCCTCCTGGTCGGTGTCGGGGTCGTCGCGGTGGGTGTAATAGAGGTCGATCGTCTCGATCCCGAGCCGCGCGAGCGACTCGTCGGCGCCGGCCGCGATCGTCTCGGGCGCGAGCCCCTGGCGGTCCTCCTTCATCCCGACCTTGGTCGCGATCACGAGCTCGTCGCGGTTGTCGCGCTGCTCGATCCAGCGGCCGAGCACGCGCTCGGACTCCTCGCCCGCGTAGAGATCGGCGGTGTCGATGAAGTTGCCGCCGGCCTCGACGTAAGCGTCGAGCACCGCGAACGACTCCTCCTCGCTCGAGCGGCCGCCGAAGACGTTGCCGCCGAGGCAGAGCTCGTAGACGGAGAGGTCGGTTCCGGGAATCGGCTGCATGGTGGAGGTGGTCATGGGGGCGGGATGCCCGCTGCGGCCGTCTCCGAATCCCCGATCAGCCTCAGTCGAGGCCCACGACCTCGACGAAGGGGATCTCACCCGCCGGCTCGAAGCCGAAGATGCGCCCGTAGAAGCCGAGCTCCCGCTCGAGGCAGTCGATGATGTTCTCGGCCCTGCGGAAGCCGTGCTGCTCGCCCTCGTAGGGGACATAGGCATGGGGAACGCCGCGCTCGGCCATCGAGGCGACGATCTGCTCCGCCTGCGCGGGCGGCACGACCTCGTCCTCGAGCCCCTGGAAGACGATGACCGGGGCCGAGATCCGCTCGACGTAGTGGATCGGCGAGCGCTCGCGGTAGAGGTCGGCGCGGTCCGGATAGGGGCCGATGAGGCCGTCGAGATAGCGGGACTCGAATTTGTGCGTGTCGGCGGCGAGCGTCTCGGCGTCGGCGACGCCGTAGTAGCTGGCCCCGGCGGCGAAGGTGTCGCCGAAGGCGAGCGCGCACAGCGTGGTGTAGCCGCCGGCGCTGCCGCCGTGGATCGCGAGGCGGCCGGGGTCGGCCTCGCCGGCCTCGGCCAGGTGTCGCGCGGCGGCCTCGCAGTCGAGGCGGTCGACGATGCCCCAGGTCGCCGTCCAGGCGTTCGCGGTAGGCGCGGCCGAAGCCCGTCGAGCCGCCGTAATTGACGTCGACGACGCCGAAACCGCGCGTCGTCCAGTAGAGGATCTCGAGCGAGTCCTCGGGCGTCGCGTGGGCGGAGGGGCCGCCGTGGATCGAGACGATCAGCGGCGGCAGCTCGCCCTCGGGGCCCTCGTAGTCGGAGTTCGCCGGCGGGTAGAAGAAGGCGTGCGCGGCGCGCTCGCCGCCGTCGGGATCGGTCGTCGTGAACTCGATCGGGCGCGGGACCGAGATCATCCCCGCCTCCAGCGGCTCGCGCTCGAGCGTGTGCAGAACCTCATCGGCGCCGGTGGCGAGATCGCAGCGCACGATCGCCGGCGGCAGCTCCGGACTGTTGGCGCTGAAGACGACCTCGGAGCCGCGCGCGTCGAGGGCCGGGAAGGCGTAGGACGTGTAGGGGAGGGCGAGCGGCTTCGGATCGCCGCCGCCGAGCGGCAGCCGGCACAGGCGCTCGGTCGCGCGCTCGACCCTGATCACCGCGATGCCGGCGTCGGTGAACGCGTAGGTCGAGCCGCCGAAGACCCAGTGCGGGTAGCCGAGCTCGGCTCCCTCCTCGGTGAGCGCCTCTGGCTCGCCCGAGGCCGACTCCCGGTACAGGTTCCAGAAGCCGGTGCGGTCGGAGACGAAGTGCAGTACGCCGTCGGCGCTCCAGCCCGGCTGCCAGATCGACTCGGTGGGGCCGCCGGCGACATGCTGGGCGGCGCCGATCGAGCCGTCGGGCGCGAGCTCGCCGCGCCACAGCTCGGTGCCGTCCCATGGCATCTGCGGGTGGTTCCACTCCAGCCACGCGATTCGGGTGCCGTCCGGGCTCGGGCGAGGGCTCGCGACGAAGTCGGGGCCGCCGCGCAGCAGGCGCCCCTCGCCGCTTTCGAGGTCGACCGCCGCGAGCACGTTTGTGACCTCGCCCTCGGCGTGGGTCTCACGCACGCAGATCAGGTGCCCGCCGTCGGGCGAGGGGCGGCCGTCGGCGAAACGGACCGAGGATGGGGCCGCAGGCTCCGGCGTGATCGGCTCCGGCTGGCCCGTGGGGCCGTCGGGCCCGAGGCCGATGAACCACAGGCGCTGGTCGGCGAAGTTCGAGAAGGCGATGCCCCCCTCGACGAAGCTCCACGAGCCGCCGCCGTACTCGTGCACCCGGGTCCGGGCGTTGAAGTCCGGGCCGATCACGTCGCGCTCCCGACCGTCGGCGGCCTGATGGACCAGCGCGTAGCGGCCGCCCTCGGTGGGCCGCATCTCGGTCCACACTACGCCGCCCCCGAGCGCGTCGGGAACGAACTTCGGGCCGGAGATGGCGACGTCGCCGCCGGCGATGCGCTCGGCGCTGAGCGGGGAGGGCCAGGAGCCGTAGGGGGCGGTGCGCTTGCTCACCGGGCCCAGCTTATTGGTGGCGGCGGGAGGCGCTCAGAGGCGTCCCCGGCGGCGGTTCGGCCAGGCCCCGCGGGCAAGAGTCGGCCCGGCGGCCGTGGCTGAGCCGCCGGGCCCGCGTCCCCCCGGACGCAGCTTCAGAAGCCTCTTCGCTCTCGCGCCTGGTTCAGGGCGCGCATCATCTCGGGATCCCGATGGGCCAGCGCGACGTGGACGCGGTGCGCGTACCAGGCGACGAACGCGACCAGGATCGCGGCGGCAACCGTCCAGCCGGGCATCTCGCCCGGCCCGTAGGCGCCGATCACAAGGCCGAACCCGTACAGGACGAGAAAGCCGACGGCGAGCCCGAACAGAGCGGGCACGGCGCTGACGGTAATCCGGCGAAGCCTTTCCATGCGAGCAATCTCGCAGCGGAGGCCGCGGGCGACCTCCGCGGAGAACCGGCGAGTGGTTGCGGAAAAACACGAGCGCGCGGCCGGTCATACGGCGGACGCGGCGGAGGCGGCGCCACGGGGGCCGCAGGCAAAGGAATAGGGGCCCGGCGGCCGGGTGCTGGCCGCCGGGCCCTGTCTCCCCCCACGCCGAATCCCGGAGGCCGCGGGCCTGGCCCACGGGCGGACGGGCGACCCCATCGAAGCGACGCTGCGTTGTGCGTGGGTCACTGAATTTGCCAGTGGGCGGCGCGGCTGCCACCCCGGGGGAGCCGCCGCAAGGTTGCGGGAAACCACGGTTCACAGGCCCGGGCCGGCGGCGTCTACGGCCTCGGACCCGGCGACGGCGCGCGCCCGCTAACGTCGCCCGCCATGTCCGAAGAGCTACCGCAAGCAGTGCACGCCGTTGTCAACGACTGTCTCCGCGTCCGGGCCGGCGAGGAGGTGCTGGTCGTCGCCAACCCTGCGACGCTCGGGCTCGGCGAGCGACTCCGCGGCGAGGCCGGCCGCGCCGGGGCCGAGGCGGTCCTGGCGCTGATGGCGGAGCGGGCCACGCACGCCGGCGAGCCGCCGGCGACGATCGCCGCGGCGATGAAGGCGGCGGACGTCGTCCTCGCGCCCACCGTGCAGTCGCTCTCGCACACCGCCGCCCGCAAGGCGGCGTCGGAGGCGGGCGCGCGGATCGCGACGCTGCCCGGCGTCACCGAGGAGATGCTGGCCCGCGTGATGAGCGCCGACATGGAGGAGCTGCGGCGCAAGGGTCAGGCGGTTGCCGACCTGCTCACAGCCTCGACCGAGGCCCACATCAGCTGCCCGAACGGCACCGACTTCCACCTTGGCCTCGGCGATCGCGAGGCGATCCCCGACGCCGGCGAGCTCGGCGGCCCCAACGCCTTCGGCAACCTGCCCTGCGGCGAGGGCTTCATCGCCCCGATCGAGGGGTCCTGCGAGGGGGCGCTCGTGGTCGACGGGACGATCGCCGGCGTCGGCGTCCCCGACGAGCCCGTGCGGATGGCGGTCCGCGACGGCAAGCTCGCCGAGGCGAGCGGCGCCGAGGGCGCGCGGCTGCTCGAGTTGCTCGACGCGGGCGGCCCCGACGCGCGGACCGTGGCCGAGCTCGGCATCGGCACGAACGAGAAGGCGATCCTGACCGGCAACGTGCTCGAGGACGAGAAGATCCTCGGCACCGTCCACATCGCCTTCGGGGCCTCCGCCGCGATCGGCGGCACGATCCAGGTCCCCGTCCACCTCGACTGCGTCGTGATGAAGCCGACCGTGACGGTGGGGCAGACCGTCGTCGTCAGCGAGGGCAGCTTCCAGCTCTGAGCGGGTCCGCGAGGCGCCGGACGCCGCCTCGCTACCTACGGCAGCTGCGAACCCGGTCGCGGCCGGCGGCCGGACAGCGGTCCCGGCCCGGACCGCCCAGCAGGAGATCGCGGCTGCCGCCGCCGCGCAGGACGTCGTTCCCGCCCTCGCCCCGCAGCAGGTCCCTGCCGGAGCCGCCCTGCACCCGGTCGGCGCCGGAGCCGGCGCAGATGCGGTCCTCGCCGCCGCCGCCGCGGATCCGGTCGGCACCGCCGCGGGCGATGAAGACGTCGTCACCGCTCGTCCCCTTCAGCGCGTCGGTCTCGGCGGTGCCAAGCCGGGTGACCATCCGCCCGCCGCACGAGTCGTCGGCGTGGACGCCGAGCGTGATGTTCGAGTCGACGTCCTGCCGCGCGCGCAGCACGCGGTACATGCGCTGACCGGGATCGGCCGGATCGGAGGCGGCGCGGGCCGCGAGCGTCGAGCTCGAGGAGCCGCCGGCGATCTGCTCGGCGAGGGCGCACTGCGCCGCATCGCCGTAGGACTGGGCGAGGCTCACGTGCGCGTTGAAGCCGTCGGTCGGCAGCCCGTACTTGTCCATGAACCCGCCGGTGCCGCTGATCGCATCGCTCTGCACCTCGAGCACGCCCCAGATGACGCACGGCTGCTTCGGGTCGGTCTCATACGTGCCCTTGTCGTAGTCGAATTCGAGGTTGTCGACCACCCACAGCTGCGGGCAGATCGTCGCGGTCGAGCAGTCCGATCCGACCGGCGGCAGATCCCAGCTGACCTTGGGCTGGCTGCTCGCCTCCGGCATCTGCACCGGCAGGATCACGTTGTCGATCCCGTAGCCGCCGCTGGGGTCCCGCCGCGGCAGATCCTCCTGATAGGCCTCCCAGACGTCGACGTAGGCATCGACCGTGCCGTCCGAGTTCGGGTCGCCGAGCAGGTTGACCGTCGGGTAGATGTTGCCCTCGAGCCGGCCCCCGGGGTGGGCGTGCGCGTTGCAGGTGAAGAAGGAGCCCTTCTCGACGGCGACCCGCTTCAGCCGCCGTCGCTGGGAACCGACCCACGCCTGGCGGCAGCGGACCTTGAAGGGCGCGCCGACGATCGGCTCGCCGAGGCCCTCGTCGCTGGCGACGAAGTTGCTCTCCGAGGACGAGTCGAGCAGCGACTTGAGCGTCTCCCGCAGGCCGGTTGCGTCGAGCTTGCCCTTGCTGTTGAGGGGGAGCTTGAGCGGATCGCTGGAGGATCCGAAGACGACCGCGCCGCAGCAGGTCTCGTCGACGGTGATGTGGGGTCCGTTGGAGTTCTCGTCGGTCTGCAGTCCCAGCGAGTCCCCGTAGGCGTTGACGAGGATCGGCGAGAGCGTCTTCCAGTACTTGCGCGAGGCCGAGACGTACACGTAGTTGCAGTCCGGGTTCGGGTAGGCCGCGGTCGGGTTCGAGTCGTTGAAGCGGTCGTAGATCCGGGAGCAGACGGGGGTCGTCTCGGTGCCGTCGACCTTGAGCTTGCCGCTCGTCGGCAGGTCCTGGGCGGCCGCGATCAGCTCGGCCTGCACGTCCGACCAGGCGGGCGTCGATGCAGCGCTGTTGCCCTCGGCGCGGCCGCCGACCACCGCCACCACCGCAAGCGACACGAGCCCCGCACAAATCCACCGCTTCATCCCGTCATCCCCTTCCGTGTCAGGCGCACCGGGCCCAGCTGCTTGGCAGCCGCTCCCACCGGGGGCGAGCGTACAGGAGGAAACGGGCCCTACGGCGGGCCGCCGGCCGGCGCTCCGGACCCGGCGCCGAGGCCCGCGTCCGTGGACGGCGTGCCGCGGAAGCAGCCCAGGGTGTACGGGTACTCGAAGGTCGCCACGTAGTGGTAGGTCCGCACGATCTTCCCGTTCCAGGGGACCCTCGAGGTGAGGCCGTGACAGGCGTCGAGGTCCTTGTCGGTGAGCACTTGCCCGTCGTTGCCGTAGTGGCCGTAGATGCCGAAGCCGTCGATCGCGTAGCCGACGAGCTCGGGCCCGTGCGTGTGCTCGTGGACACCCTCGATACACGGGCTGAGCGAGTGGTAGTGGTAGGCCCCGGTGCGCTCCGGGTGGCCCTCGCACTTGTCTTGGATCTCGTGCGCGACGGCGTCCCGCCCGGGTCCGTCGAGAGCGTCGAAGAGGTAGGCGCCGTTGAGCATCACGCCGATCGCCCCGGGCGAGAGGCAGGAGGGCGCCTTCGCCCGCTTCGGGTCCTTCGGTACGTCGATCGCGAAGTTCTGGGCGCTGATCGAGTTCGGGTTCGGGTCGTAGCTGTAGGCCTTGCTGTCGGAGGGGACGGGGAAGTCGCCGACGGGATCGCTCGGGATGTCGTTGCCCGTCAGCGTCCGCACCGACCCGTGCGCCGACGCCTCGAAGCTCGAATCGAGCTCGTTGCTGCCGGGAACGTTGATCTTCTCCTTCGCGTCCCAGGTGCCGGCCTTGCTGTCGATCCAGGGGCCGTCCGCGAGCGCGCCGCCCGGGGCGTTGTCGAAGTCGGTCTGGCACGAGTACACGTTGCCCCGCTTCGGCTCGGTCGAGATCTTGCCGTCGCCGAGCGGTAGCGCCGTGAGGTCGACGGTCTGCTGCTGCTCCGCCGGCGCCGCGTTCTGGGACGTCGTGGCGGTCGCGCCCGCCGCCTCGGTCGAGGAGGTGCCGCCGCTCCCGCAGCCGGCGAGGAGGGCGAGAGCCGTCAGCATTGCCGCCGTCGGGACTCCCGCCTGCCGGAGCTCCATGGTGGCTAGCCCGCCCCTTGCTCGTCGGAGGGCGGGGGTGCCGTGCGCGTCGGCATCGCCCCGCACGCCATCGGGTACGTGGGCGTATCCGAGCCGGTGGTGGAGCTCGGCGTCCGCTCGGGGGCCGCGACGCTGGAGCCGTCGGAGCCCTGCTCGGTCCAGTTCCCGCCCTCGGTCCGCCAGTCGGTCCTGAAGGCGGTGGCGATCTTGGCGATCACGTTGGGGGCGCCGATCGCGGCGCGGCCATGGCTGCTGCGGTTGGTGAGCATCAGCCCGAGCTCGCGGTTGTAGTCCATGGACGGGCCGGAGAAGTTCTCGGAGCCGACGAAGGCGTCGGTGTCGTCGGCGACGATCGCCTTCGCGTGGATGTAGGTGACCGAGGGGTCGGAGTCGTCGAGCAGGTGGATCTTCACGCCGTGCTTTACGAGCGTGTCGAACTCCTCCGCGTAGCTGTTCGACGGGGAGACGGTCCCCGCCATCACGACCCGCACCTTGCCCTTGCCGAGGCGGTCACCGGCCCGTGCGAGAGCGCCGACGATCGTCGTCGGGTCGGTGGGATCGTCGTAGTTGTAGTCGGACATTTCTTCGTTGTAGACGCGCAGCGACTCATGGGCGCGGTTGATCAAGCGCAGCTGGCGCTTGCGGCTGTTGCCCTGGATGGTCGACTTGTCGGGCAGGCCGGGCTGGACCCCGTCGAGCGGGTAGTAGCCGCCCTCGGTCCAGTCCGGATAGGCGGTGCCGGAGCTGAAGTCGTAGGTGCTGCCGTTGGCCCAGGTGTCGGCGAGCTTCGTGTCGAGCAGGCCGTTGGTGTTGGTGCGGGGGGTCGGTCCGCCGCAGGCCAGATCGGAGGAGAAGACGGACTCGATGCGCCGCACGTAGTCGGCGAAGTGGCGGCCGTCCAGGATTACGCCGAAGTCGCGGGCTTCCCACTCGGCCTCGCAACTCGAGCTCCCCGAGCTCCCCGAGCCGGCGGCGCAGCTGGCGGCCGGGTCGGTCTCGTAGTCGGGGTTGATCAGCGTCTTGGTGTCGTCGACGTAGGCGGTGCGCTGGCCCCACAGCGACGGGTAGGCCTGCAGGTTGCCGGTCATCACGATCGCCTCGGCGGTCGGCGAGGCGGCCAGCTCAGCGGCGCTGAGCGGCTTGCCGTTCCCGTCGACGGCGTCGATCAGGATCGTCTTCTGGTGGGTGATGTTGAAGTCGTTGTTCGCGAACTGGATCGAGACCTTGCCCGCAGGCCCGCCCGCGGCGAGGGCGCGCTGGCGCGCGGCCCGCAGCTGCGCGAGCGTCGCGTAGTAGGGGTCGAGCTCGAAGTTCCACGCGCAGTCCGCCTGCGAGCTCGCGTCGACGCCCGTGCAGGCGTCGTCGAAGACCTCGCCGTTGAGGATCAGGCGTACGTCGACGCCGCGTTCGACCGCGTCGATGAGCCAGCCCGGGTCGCCCGTCTGGCCGACGAGGTTCGGGCCGCCGAACTCGTAGATGACGATGTCGATGGACTGCCGGGCCGAGGCGATCGCCGTCTCGAGCGAGCGGCCGTTGTCGTCCGGCAGCGTGAAGCCGGCGGGCTGCGGATCCGCGCGGGCCTCGTCGAGGCCGTCGGCGCCGATCAGGTTCGTATGGGTCAGATCCGCGCTTCGGAGGTTCGCCCCCGTGAGGTCGCTTCCGCGCAGGTCGGCCCCGGCGAGGTCGGCGCCGCGCAGCTTCGCGCGCCGCAGATCCGCCCCCTTGAGCACCGCGCCCACGAGCAGGCAGCCACGCAGATCGGCTCCCTTTCGCACGGCGGTCTCCCGGCAGCCGTGGGAGCCGTTCCCGCCGGCCGTCGGGCGGTGCACCGCGACGAGGCTGCGCCGGACCTCGCCCGAGGGGCTGCGCGACTGGCGGGTGGCCGTCAGGTACACGGAGCTGGAGAAGCGCAGGCCCCGCCTCTCGCGTCGATCGAGTCGCAGGCGCGCGCGGGTCCAGCCGTGGCGGGAGACGTCGGCGGCGGGTACGCGCCGCGAGGCGAGGACGCGGGCGCTGCCGTTGCGGGGGTTGATCGTCGTCAGGCGCAAGAAGCGGCGCGTGTGCCGGCGGGGCGCGCCCCGGCGCCAGCGCACTCTCGAGCTGACGACGGCGCCGTCGCCGCGCTTTTCGAGTTCGACCTTGCCGAACCTGGGCCCGTTCGTCGAGGCGGCATCGGCCGCGTTCACCGGCAGCGCTGAGAGCAGAGCGAACGCGCCCCCCAGGAGCGCGGCGCCGAGCGTCAGCGGTGACCTTCCCGTCTGCCACCGACGCCCCTCGTTGCGCTGGCTCACTTCGCGCTCCACTTCGTCTCCCCTTGCCCGCTTCCGCTGCTCGAGCCGAGTATCGCACGCGGCAGCGGACGGTCCCGCGCGGCGGCGCAGCCGCCGATCGGTAGGGTCGGCGCCATGTCTGCCCGGGACCACCGGGGCCGAGCGGAGGCGAGCGAGCCGGAGGCCCTGCCGCTGCTCGCCGTCCCGAACTTCTCCGCGGCTCCGGCCGGCCCCGAGGCCGGTGCTGTGGCCGCGATCGGAGCCGCGCTGGCGTCCGAGGCAGCGATCCTCGACACCCACTCCGACGTCGTCCACAACCGCTCGGTGTTCACGCTCGCCGCCCTCCCCGGGGGCGATCTTGGCGCTGCGCTCGAAGCGGGAGCCGCGGCCGCGATCGAGGCGATCGATCTGCGCGAGCACCTCGGTGCCCACCCACGGATCGGGGCGCTCGACGTGAGCCCGATCGTCTACCCGGACCCGGCGCGGAGGCAGCAGGCGCGGGAGCTGGCCCTGGCGGTGGCCGAGAGGCTCGCGGGGCTCGGCCTGCCCGTCTTCCTCTACGGGGAGCTCGCCACCGAGCCGGAGCGGACCGAGCGGCACCACTTCCGCGCCGGCGGCTTCGAGGCGCTCGCGGCGCGGATGGCGGCGGGGGAGCTGCGCCCCGACCTCGGCCCGGCCGCGCCCCACCCCTCGGCCGGGGCGGTGCTGGTGACGGCCCGGGCGCCGCTCGCGGCCTTCAACGTCGAGCTCGCGGGCGCCGACCTCGAGGTCGGACGCGGGATCGCCGCGGCGCTGCGCGAGTCCGGGGGCGGCCTGGAGGGCGTGCGCGCGATCGCGCTCGAGCTCGCGGACGGCACCGTGCAGATCTCGACCAACGTCCACGATCCGGTGCGGACGCCGCTCGCCGCCGTGGTCGCCGAGGTCGAACGCCTGGCGGCCGCCTCCGGGGCCCGGGCCGTCGCCGCCGAGCTGGTCGGGCTGATCCCCGCGGCGGCGCTCGCCGGCTATCCCGAGCACGTGCCCATCCGCGGCTTCGAGGCGGCCGAGCGCACGATCGAGGCGCGGCTGGGGGCCGGCGACTGAGCGCCGGCCCCCAGCCGCGGCGCGGGGGGCTCCCCGCGCCGGTTGGCCGTTCAGCCGCCGTTCCGGATGTGGTCGATCACGTGGTTGAGCTCGTCCGTCGGCGAGAAGTCGACGTACTCGCAGTCCTCGAGCGCCTCGGGGGCATGCCCGGGGGCCCAATAGAAGGACTCGCCGGCGGCGAAGTCCTCGTGGCCGGAAGCGGTGTGCATCCGGACGCGCCCGGCGAGCATCAGGCCCCAGTGGGGGCACTGGCAGAGGTCGTCGGTGAGGCCCTGCGTCGCCGGACGCAGGTCAGCGCCCGCCGGCAAGCGGACGAAGGTCGCGCTCATGCCACCGCCGATCGGCTCGGTCCGTAGCTCGACGCCATCGCCCTCGATCGCCACCGGGGCCTGCTGTCGTGCGACTGCGTTCATCGTTACTCCTTGGTCGGGTCCTGGGATCGATCCGAGCGTTGCGCACATCCCGTTCCCGAAACGTTCCTCGGCTATGTTTGACGCCATTGGCGCGCAGGTGAACGACGGACCGACCGACTCCGGCGTCGTCCGGGTCGAGCTGATCGGCGGCTTCCACGTGCGCGTCGGGGAAGACGTCGGCTTCGAGGAGCGGCTCGGCACCCGGGCAGCGGAGCTCGTTCAGCTGCTCTCGCTCGCGCCCCGCCGCCGGCTGGCCCGCGAGCAGGTCGTGGAGGCCCTGTGGCCGCAGCTCGACGCCGACGCCGGCGGCGCCAACCTGCGCAAGGCCGCCCACCTCGCCCGGCGCGCGCTCGGCTCGGAGGATGCCGTCGTGCTCCGGCTTGGCACGGTCTCCCTGTTTCCCGACCGGGCCGTGTCCACGGACCTCGCTGACCTCGAGCACGAGGCCCATGACGCACTCGAGCGCGAGGACGTGGATGCGGCTCGGGCGCTGGCCGCGCGGCTCACGGGCGAGCTGCTTCCCGAGGCGCGCTACCGAACCTGGGCGGGCCCCGCTCGCGAGCGCTGGCGGGAGCTGCAGTTACAGGTGCTGCGGCTGGCGGGGGAGTGGGAGCGGCTCGTCGAGCTCGATCGCAGCGACGAGGCCGCCTACGTGGAGCTGATGCGCCGCGAGCTCGCGGCCGGTCGGCGCTCATCCGCAATTCGCTGGTTCGGCCGGCTGCGCTCCGCCCTCAGGGAGGAGCTCGCGATCGTGCCCGGCGAGGAGGCGCGAGAGCTGTACGAACGGTGCATCGAGGGACTCGCGGCCGACGCCCCCGCGGTGATCGGCCGCGACCTCGAGCTCGCGCGACTGACCGCGCTGCTGCGCGAGCCGTCGCCGCCGCAGGCGTTGGTGATCCGGGGTCCCGCCGGGATCGGCAAGACGGCGATCTCGCGTGACCTCGCGAGCCTCGCCCGGGCCGACGGCTGGTTCGCCGTGGCGGTGACCGCGACCGAGGGTGGCGCTTCCTATGCGCCGCTGGTCGAGGTCGCCGAGACGCTCCTCGAGGTGCAGCCTGAGCTGACCGCGGCAGTCGGGCCGCGAGCCCGAGCGGTGCTGGCAGAGCTGCTGCCCGGCCTCGACGCCGAGCCGGAGACGCCCGAGACGCCGCTCACGCGCCACCGCGTGATCGGCGCCCTGCGCCGCCTACTGCTGGCCGCGGCCGATGGCAGTCCGCTGCTGCTCCTCATCGACGATGCGCACCTCGCCGATGAGGCCACGACCGACGCGCTCGGGCAGCTCGGCTCCTCCGCGGACGCTGCGTCGAGCGGCTCGCGGATCGTCAGCGCGCTCGCGTACCGGCCCGAGGCCGCGCCCGAGGCCCTGCGGCGAATGGTCGCCCGGCTCTCGCGCTCGGACCGGTGTTGCGAGATCGATCTCGGTCCACTCGGAACGGATGACGCCGTCGCGCTCGCGGCGGCGGTCTCGCCCGTGCGTCGGGAGGCGCAGGCCGCCGAGCGGATCGTCGAGCTTGCTCAAGGGAACCCGTTTCTGCTCGTCGAGCTCGCCTCGAGTGCGGTGGCGGGCGTCCCGGCGCTGGTGCGAACGGCGAGTGACGCGATCGCCGCGCGTTTCGTCGACCTCGATCCGACCGAGGTCGTGGCCGCCGATCGGCTCGCCCTCGCCTCCGGCGATCTCGCCGCGGCCGAGGCGATGGCGTTGTTCTCCCGGGACGAATCCGAGGCCAACGAACTGCTCGACGCCGTCCTGCGCAGCGGCGTGATCGTCGTCGCCGACGGGCGCTACCGGTTCCGACACGAGCTCGTCCGGCAGGCGTTGCTCGAGCGGATCCCGCCGCATCGACGGATTGCGCTGCAGGCGGAAGCAGCGACGCGGCTTGCCGGCGCCGGCGCTCCCGCCGCTCTCGTCGCCGCGCGGTGGCTCGACGCCGGTCGTCCCGAGGAGGCGGTCCCCTGGCTTCTGAGCGCGGCGCGCGAGGCGTTCCGCCTCGGCGCTTTCGGTGACGCGCTCAGGCACTTGGAGCCCCTGCTTGCGCACGACCCGACGCACGTCGAAGCGCTGCGACTGCGGGCGGAGGCAATGGACGCCCGCGGCGAGGAGGCCGCTCCCGCCGCCTACGCCGCCGCCGCGAGCGTTGCCGAGGAATCGATCGCGCAGGAGTTGCTCGCGAAGCGCGCGCTGGCGACGATCAAGCTCGGCGACCCCGACCGTGGGCTCGAACTTCTCGAGGGCGTCGAGCCGAGCACGCTCGACGGTCGCGTCGCCCACGCGCTCGCCCACGCGGGCGCCGCCGCGCTCGGCAGCGCCGATCCGAAGCTCGGGACGGAGCTCGCCGCCCGCGCGCGACGACTGGCTCTGGAGGCTGGGGATCCGGAGGCGGTGACCGTGGCTTCCTGGGCTCATGCGGCCGCCGCCCACGCGCGGGGTGAGCTCCCCGAGAGCATCCGCACCGACCTCGAGAACACCCGTGGTCTCGGCCGCCTTGCGATCAGCGTCTTCGACGGCCAGCTCTGCATGACCCAGAGGCTGCTCTACGGCTCCAGGCCGTACGGCGATGTGATCGCCTTTGCGGACTCGCTCGCCGCGGAGGCCGACCGACTCGGCGCCGCCCGCGGGAAGGCGTTCGCCGTCACGATCCGGGGCGAGGCAAAGCTGCTGTCCGGCCAGCTCGGACCGGCCGATGCCGACCTGGCGGCCGGGGCGCAGCTGCACCGCGAGATTGGTGCGGTGACGGGCGAGGCGTTCGCGCTGCAGCGACGTGCCGAGGTCGCGCTCCACAAGGGCGATGCGGCTGCCGCGGTCGAGCTCCTCGACCGGGCTCTGGCGCTCGCCCGCGACTCCGATGTCGGCTTCCACCTGTTCGACCGGATCTACGGCACCCTCGTTGGGATGGCGGGCGAGCCCGATGCCGGGCTGGCCGCGCTGGAGGAGGCCGAGGAGGCGGTCCGGGGCCCGAGCGAGACGTGCCCGACCTGCCGGATCACGCTCGCGGCGCCGGCCGCGATTGCCGCCGCCCGGGCGGGGGAGATCGACAAGGCCCGGGAATGGGCGGGGACGACCGAGTACCTCGCGCGCGTCGTCATGCGCCTGCCCGCCTGGGACGCCGCCCTCGAGGAGGTCGAGGGACACAGGACACTCGCGTTCGGCGCGCCCGGGGAGGCCCGCGAGCGCTTCAACCGTGCAGCCGAGCTCTTCGGCGAGGCGGGGCAGCCGCTCGACCGGGAGCGGTGTCTCGCGCTGGCGGAGCGCCGCGGGGCCCGGGCCTAGGGCCCGGGGGTGATCATCTACATTGCCGACCTATGCCCGGCAACACGAAGCGCCGCCGCCGCAAGCACCGCGGCACCCAGACCGGATCGATCGATCGCCGCGGCCGCACGACGCCGCGCAACCGCCAGGAGGCCCTGGCCCGGGCCCGCTCGGGGAAAGGCCGCAGCACAGACCGCCGCGACCGGCCGCCGACCTGGCGCGGGGCGACGATGCGCGGCGGCATCTTCGCGCTGCTGCTGTTCCCGCTCTCGCTGCTCTTCCACCAGCCGGTCGCGGCCGGGATCCTGCTCACGATCTTCGCCGCCGCCTGCTACATCCCGCTCGGGTTCTACACCGACCGCTTCTTCTACCGGCGACGGATGGCGAAGCTGGCGGCCGAGCGCCAGTCGAAGAAGGACTCCCGCGGCAAGTCGCGCGACTCGGAGGCGGGCTGAGCCGTGGAGGTCCGGGGGATGACGGTCGGCCCCGTGCAGGAGAACAGCTACGTGTTCCGGCGCGAGGGCTCGTCCAAGGGCCTGATCGTCGACCCCGGTGAGGAGCCCGAGCGGCTGCTCGGCGCGGTCTCCGAGCTCGGGATCGAGCTCGAGGCGATCCTGCTCACCCACACCCACTTCGACCACATCGGGGCCGTCGCACCGGTCGCGAAGGCGACCGGCGCCCCCGTCTACTGCCCCGAGCTGGAGGTGCCGGTGCTCGCCGACATCATGAGCTACGTGCCCTGGCCCGGCTTCGGGCCGTTCGAGAGCTACGACGCCGACGAGACGATCGCCGGCGGGGAGAAGCTCGAGCTCGCCGACTTCGAGATCGACGTGATCTTCACCCCCGGCCACAGCCCCGGCCACGTCACCTTCGCGATCTCCGACCCCGGGGCAGACCAGCCGCCGGCGCTGTTCAGCGGCGATGTCCTGTTCCAGGGCTCGGTTGGGCGCACCGACCTCCCGGGCGGCGACTGGAACGTGCTCGAGGCGTCGATCAAGCACCTGCTCGACGCCTATCCGGACGCGACGACCGTCTTCCCCGGCCACATGGGGCTGACGACGCTCGGAGCCGAGCGCGCTTCCAACCCGTTCCTGCAGCAGATCGCCTGACGACCCAGGCGCCGCCCGCGGCGCCGATACACTCGCGCCCGGTGGAGAGGCTGGCGCAGCAGCTGCGGCCGGACGACGGGCGGGACGCGGTCCGTCTCCTGGCAGGGATCCTGATCGCGGTCGGGCTCGTGCTCGTGGCGATCCGCCGCGGCACCCCGGACCTGTTCGGCGACGGCACGAGCCACTTCGGGCTGTTCGTGATCCTGATCGTGCCCAGCGCCTTCCTCTACGGCTTCGGCCTGCTCGGGGCGCGCGCTACGGGCGCCGACAACCCGTGGCAGACCGCCTACGTGGTCACCGGGGCGCTGATCCTCCCGATCGCGCTGACCGAGCTCGCCTACGCGATCGACAGCAATGCCGGCTCGGTCTACGGGCTCATCGTCTTCTCGCTCGCGGCAGTCGCGGCGGTCGCCGCCTGGTGGTTGGCCGACGTCCGCTTCGGGCTGCTGCTGGGCTCGATCTACGCGCTGCTCGCCTGGTCGGAGCTCTGGGACACGGTGCTCAGCGACGGGATCGGCGCGCACCTGACCGCCTACCGCTTCCTGCTGCTCCTCTTCGCCTTGCTCCTGGTGGCGGCGATCGTCCCGGTCCGGCGCCTGGCGATCGAACCCGAGGAGTCCGCGGCGGAGCTCGTCACCGGGGCGGGGATCGCGGTCGCGCTCTGCACCCTCGTCGCGGTCGGCCCGCCGCTGGAGGCGTTCTTCCTCGGCTTGGGCGGCGATCTGCTCTCCCCGGACGTGGCCCGCACCAGCCTCTTCTGGGATCTCGTGGCGCTGCTGGCGGGCCTCGCGCTCGTCGCCTACGGGGCGCTGATGCGCGTCCGCGGCCCCGTCTACGCGGGTGCGGTGCTGCTCCTGCTCTTCCTGTTCTCGGTCGGCCTCGACCTCGACTCCGACACGCCTGCGGGCAAGATCCTCGGCTGGCCGCTGCTCCTGACCCTGATCGGCCTCGTGCTGCTGCTCGTGAGCCTGCGACTGCCGGACGGCTCCGCCGAGCGGCTGCGGGAACGCTTCGAGGGCCGCGGCCCCGGCGGGCCGGGCCCGCCACCCGGTTCCCCGCCCGTTGGTGGAGCGCAGCCGCCCGGAGCCGGGGCTCCGCCGCCGGCCTATCCGCCCGCGCCACAGGGGCAGCCGCCGGCAGCGCCACAGCCACCCCAAGCCGCACCGCCGGAGCCGCCCGCGCAACCGGAGCCGCCCGCGCAACCGGAGCCGCCCGCGCAGGCACCGCCGCCTCCGGATCAGCCGCCACCGCCGCCTCCGGATCAGCCGCCACCGCCGCCGGAGCGGGGCGGCAGCGTTCCGCCGCCCGGCTGGCCTCAGGGCTGACGGGGGGCGTCTCCCTCCCGCGGGGCGGCCAGTCAGCGATAGGAGGCACATCTGGCACCGCGGGCGGTGCCAGATGTGACATCTATCGGCCGGGCGGGCGTCCGCGCCCGCGGGCGCCGACGGGCTAGGCTCAGATTCGATGCCGCCACGCCACAAAGCACCGCGCGGGACCTTCGACGTACTCCCCGATCAGGAGTACAGCCGCCGCACGATCTCCGAGCACGCCGCGCAGCTGCTCGGCGCCGCCGGTTACGGGCGCATCGACACGCCGATCTTCGAGGAGACCGACCTGTTCGCGCGCGGCGTCGGCGAGAGCACCGACATCGTCAAGAAGGAGATGTTCACCTTCGAGGACCTCGGCGGCCGCTCGATGACGCTGCGGCCGGAGGGCACAGCGGCGATCGCGCGCGCCTACATCGAGCACGGCATGCACAAGGACCCGCAGCCGGTCAAGCTCCACTACCAGGGCCCCTTCTTCCGCTACGAGGCGCCGCAGAAGGGCCGCTTCCGTCAGTTCAGCCAGATCGGGGCGGAGGCCATCGGCACCGACAGCCCGCTCGCCGACGCGGAGCTGATCGTCCTGCTGGACGAGCTGCTGCGCGGCCTCGGTGTTTCCGACGTGAAGCTGCAGCTCGGGTCGCTGGGCTCGGTCGAGGGCCGCGCCGCCTACCGGGAGGAGTTGCGCGCCTACCTGCACGAGCACGAGAGCCGGCTCTCCGACGACGTCCGCGAGCGCATCGACACGAACCCGATGCGCGCCTTCGACTCCAGCCACGAGGGCACGATCGAGGTCATGGCCGGAGCGCCGGCGATGCTCGACCGCCTCGACGGGGAGGACGCCGAGCACTTCGCCTGCGTCCGCCGCCTGCTCGACGAAGCGGGAGTTCCGTACGAGCTCGACCCGACGCTGGTCCGCGGCCTCGACTACTACACGCGCACCGTCTTCGAGTTCACGAGCCAGAGCCTCGGGGCGCAGTCGGCGCTCGGCGGCGGCGGCCGCTACGACGGCCTGATCGAGATGCTCGGCGGCCCGCCGACTCCAGCGGTCGGCTGGGCGGCCGGGTTCGAACGGATCTTGCTGGCCACCGGCATCGCCCCCGATGACCGCGGCCCACAGGCGTTCGTCGTCGCCGGCGACTCGGAGGCGGCGTTCGCGCTCGTCCAGGAGCTGCGCCGGCACCGGATCGCGGCCCAGTTCGACGTCGCCGGCCGCGCCTTCAAGGGGCAGATGAAGCAGGCCGACCGCTCGGGCGCCGCCTTCGCGGTGATCCTCGAGGACGACGGCGCCGTCAAGCTCCGCGACATGACGAGCGGCGAGCAGCGCGACCTCGCCCGCGACGAGCTCCCGGCGGCGCTCGCCTGACCGCCCTGGAGTGCGAGACTCCGCCGCCATGTCCGAGCCCGAGACCACCCGAAGCGACGACGGACTGACGCCGAGCGCGCACCGCGCCGGCTCCTTCCCGGCGCTGTCGTCCTTCGGCGGCAACGCCTACCGCGACACGTGGTGCGGGCAGGTGCTCGCCGACCGCGTCGGCTCCGAGGCCCGGCTCGCGGGCTGGGTGCACCGCCGTCGCGACCACGGCGGCCTCATCTTCATCGACCTGCGCGACCGCACCGGCCTGGTGCAGCTCGTGTTCGACCCGGACGAGACCGACGAGGCCACGTTTGCCCTCGGCCACCGGCTGCGGGCCGAGGACGTGCTCAGCGTCACCGGCGCGGTCGTCGAGCGCGAGGCCGACGTCGTCAACCCGGAGCTGCCGACCGGTGCCTACGAGGTCCGGATCGCCGCCGCCGAGCTGCTCTCCGATGCCGAGACGCCGCCCTTTTCGATCGAGAGCTGGAGCGGCGAGGCGGGCGAGGACTCACGCCTGCGCCACCGCTACCTCGACCTGCGCCGGGAGCCGATGCGGCGGGCGCTGATGCTGCGCTCCAAGCTCGTCTCGGCGATGCGGGGCTTCCTCGACTCCGAGGGCTTCCTCGAGATCGAGACCCCGGTACTGACCCGCTCCACGCCGGAGGGCGCCCGCGACTTCCTCGTCCCCGCGCGCCTGCGCCAGGGCTCGTTCTACGCGCTGCCGCAGTCCCCGCAGCTGTTCAAGCAGCTGCTCATGGTCAGCGGCTTCGAGCGCTACTACCAGATCGCCCGCTGCTTCCGGGACGAGGACCTGCGCGCCGACCGCCAGCCCGACTTCACGCAGCTCGACATCGAGATGTCGTTCGTCGAAGCCGAGGACGTCATGGACGTCAACGAGCGCCTGATCGCCCATGTCCTCGCTGCCGCCGGCGTCGAGGTCGAGCTGCCCCTGCGCCGCATGTGCTTCGACGAGGCGATGGGCCGCTACGGATCCGACAAGCCGGACCTCCGCTTCGGGCTGGAGCTGGTCGACGTCTCCGAGGCCCTCGCCGGCACGGAGTTCAAGGTCTTCCGCGGCACGATCGACGGCGGCGGCGCCGTCAAGGGGATCAACGCCGGCAAGCGCGAGCTGCCGCGATCCGAGCTCGACGGGCTGATCGCGATGGCGCAGGAGCTCGGCGCCAAGGGTCTCGTCTGGGCCTTCTGTGAGGAGGACGGGACGAGCTGGCGCTCGCCGACGGCGAAGTTCCTGACGACGGAGGAGCTGACCGCGATCAACGAGCGGCTCGGCGCCTCCGACGGCGATCTGCTGCTGCTCGTCGCCGACGAGGTGGAGACCGCGAACGAGGTGCTCGGCGGGATGCGCGTGCGGCTGGCCGAGCGGTGGGGCCTGATCCCGACCGACGGCCCGGGCGCGCACTCGCTCTGCTGGATCGTGAAGTGGCCCATGTTCTCCTGGGACGAGCAGGGCAAGCGCTGGGACCCGCTGCACCATCCCTTCACCGCGCCCGACGGCGAGCTCGACCCCGACGACCCCGGCTCGGCCCTGACCCAGGCCTACGACATGGTCTGGAACGGGTGGGAGATCGGCGGCGGCTCGATTCGTATCTCGGACCCCGAGCTGCAGGGCCGGGTCTTCGAGCTGCTCGGGATCGGCCCCGAGGAGGCGGAGGCGCGCTTCGGCTTCCTGCTCGAGGCGCTGCGCTACGGGGCGCCGCCGCACGGCGGCATCGCCTACGGAGTCGATCGGATCGCGGCGCTCGCCGCGGGCGCCGACTCGATCCGCGACGTGATCGCCTTCCCGAAGACCGCTTCCGGATCCGATCCGCTCACCGGAGCCCCGGCGCCCGTCGACGAGGCCCAGCTGCGCGAGCTCGGGATCGTCTCGATCGCGCACCCGCCGGCGGCGAAGGAGACGCCGATCGACATCCACCGGGACTTCGAAGAGCCGCCCGAGCACGAGCACGACGGCGGGGCTGCCGCCGGCTCGTGAGCTACGGCGCGGAGCCGGAGGAGATCGTCCGCCTCGCGCTCGAGGCGATCAGCGACCGCGACGCCGATCGCCTGCGGCCGCTGCTCGCCCCGGAGGTGACGCTGCGGACCGGCCGCGGCTCGCACGAGGGCGACGACGCCGTCCTCGCCTGGGCCCGCAGGGGCTACGACCATCTCGACCGCCGGTGGGTCCTCGAGTCGCTCGAGCCCGCGCCCGGCGGGAGCGGGGAGGAGGGGGTGCTGCTCGGCCGCGGCCGGGTCGAGTACGTGTGGCGGGAGAGCGCCGAGGTCGGCGACTCCTCACCGGTCTTCCTGCTCGTCGAGCTCGACGGGCGCAGGCTCAGCCGCCTGCAGGTCTTCGAGGATCTCGAGGCGGCCCTGGGCTCCCTGGACGCGCGTTGAGAACGCGCGCCCGGCGTCCACCGCGATTCAAGCTTTCGGCTCGCGCGGCCGACCCAAACAGCACTGCTACCTTGAGTGATGGGCCCGAGCTTGTTCGACAGCCGCCTTATTTGTGAACCAACGCAATTGGCTAGGGGATGGAGTCTCGGGGCGCCGCGTGCGGCAGCTCCGACGAGTCCCCACCTGTTTTCTCAGGTTCCACAGCCAGGCGGCACCGGCAGGCTGGGGTCCAGTTTCTTCTCCAAGCGCCCGGCACGAACGCCGCTGATCTCGCCGCCGGCGCTGCGCTGGGCCCACTCCCGCATCGACGGGGGTGGCACCGGCCCTGCCGCGGCCCGCGAGGGGAGGCGCCCGAGGTGAGGGAGGCGCTGAACAACAACCCGCGCGTGCAGCTCGCGGTCTTCGGGGTCGGAATCGTCGTCCTCGGACTCGTCTTCTTGACGATGATGGGCGGCGGCTCCTCCTCGACCAAGCCTCCACCGCCGGCTGCCGCGGCCGCGCCGTCGAGCGCGGCATCGACGACGCCCTCGGCCGCAACGACGTCGACGCCCGCCCCCACGACGTCCAGCGCTCCGGCGCCCGCCTCGACGCCGGCGCCGGCGCCCGCAGCGGACGCGTCGACCGGCTCCTCCTCGGGTCTGCTCCCGGGCCCCGGGCTGCCGAAGAACGTGCTCGTCGCCTACGCGCGCAACGAGGCGATCGCGCTGCTGGTGATCGATCCCAAGAGCTTCTCCGACCGACAGCTCAAGGCGTACACGAAGTCACTCCACTCCGAGGACGGGGTCGCGGTCTTCATCGTCAACGCGAAGCACATCGCCAACTACGCCCGCATCACCCAGGGCGTGGCGGTGGACCGGACGCCCGCGCTCGTCGTGGTCCGGCCGCGCACGCGCACCGAGGGCGTCCCGACGGCGATCGTCGAGGAGGGCTTCCGCGGCGCCGACAGCGTCCGCACCGCCCTCCACGACGCCCTCTACAAAGGCCCGACGGAGCCCAGCTACCCGCAGTAGCCGGCGCCGCCGGCGCTCTACCCTGAGCGGGTCATGAGCGAGGCCTTCGCCCACTACTTCGCCGACAGCTCGCACGCCGGCGAGCCGCTGCCCGGCAGCCACGCGGGTTCTGCCGGCGGTGCCCCCTGCGGCGACGTCGTGGAGATCTCGCTCCGGGTTGTCGACGGCCGCGTCGGCGATGTGCGCTGCGCCGCCGAGGGCTGCGGCTCGGCACGCGCCGCCGCCGCGGCGGCCGCGGAGTTGATCGATGGCGCCGCCTTCACCGAAGCGGCGCGCATCGGCGACGCCGAGATCGACGCCGAGCTCGGCGGCCTCAGTGCCGTCGGCCGTCACGGCGCCGACCTCGCCGCCGATGCGCTGCATCGCGCGCTCGGGGCCGCGGCGCTCTCAGGCGAGCCACTGGGGGGAGCCGGCGAGCGCGAGCGCGTGCTCGTCGCGATGAGCGGCGGCGTCGACAGCGCCGTCGCCGCACACCTGGAGGCCGAGGGCGGGGCGGAGGTCGTCGCGGTCACGCTCGAGCTCTGGTCCGATCCCGACAACGACGGCGAGGCGAGCTGCTGCTCGCCGCAGGCCGTGCGCCTTGCGCGCTCGCTGGCGCACGGGATGGGGATCCCCCATCTGACCGTGGATCTGCGCGAGCGCTTCGCCGCCGGCGTCGTCGAGCCGTTCCTGGCCGGGTACGCGGCCGGCGTCACCCCGAACCCGTGCGTGCGCTGCAACGGCGGCGTCCGGCTCGAGCCGATGATCGGGATCGCCGGGCGGCTCGGCGCCGCGGCCCTCGCCACCGGCCACTACGCCCGCGTCGTCGACGACGGCGCCGGGCCGCTGCTGGCGCCGGCTGTGGACGACGGCAAGGACCAGACCTACATGCTCGCGGCGCTCCCTCCGGCCCTGCTCGGGCGCATGCGCTTCCCGCTCGGCGGGCTGCGCAAGAGCGAGGTCCGCGAGATCGCCGCGGCCGCCGGCCTGCCCGTCGCCTCCCGCGCCGAGAGCCAGGACCTGTGCTTCCTCGCCGGGGTCGGAAAGCGCGGCTTCCTCGCCCGCCACGGCGGCCTCGGCCCGCGCCGGGGGGAGATCCGCGACAGCTCCGGGCGCCGGCTCGGCGAGCACGACGGCCACCACCAGTTCACCGTCGGCCAGCGCCGCGGCCTCAAGCTCGCCGCGCCGGAGCCGCTGTACGTGCTCGCCACGGACGCGGGTTCGAACACCGTCACGGTCGGGACGCGGCGCGAGCTCGCGCAGCGGACGGTCGAGGTCGCCGACGCGACCCTGCACCGGCCGGCGGAGCGGGTCGACGCGGTCAAGCTCCGCTACCGCGCGCCGGCGCTCGCCTGCTCGATCAGCGCGCGCGAGGACGGAGGTGTCGGCGTCGAGCTTGCCGAGGGTGTGAGCCGCCCTGCGCCCGGCCAGACCGCCGTCTTCCTCGCCGACGAGCTCGTCGTCGGGCACGGCACGATCGCGGGCTGAATCGGCGCACACGGGGCGGTGATCCGGCCCGGTCCCCCGTCCCGCGGATGCCGCTGCCCGGGGCGGTGGCGGCAGCCGCCTTCCCCGGTCGATCACTCAACTAGCCTTCACCGTTCGTGAACTCGGACGAGATCCGCGAGACATACCTTTCGTTCTTCGAGCAGCACGGTCATCACCGCCGGCCCTCCGCCTCGCTGGTGCCGGCGCCGAGCGATACCTCGACGCTGCTCACCGTCGCCGGCATGCAGCCGTTCAAGCCCTACTTCCTGGGCCGCGAGCAACCGCCGGCGAGCCGGCTGACGAGCTCGCAGCGCTGCTTCCGCACACCCGACATCGAGTCCGTCGGCTCCACGAAGCGGCACCTGACCTACTTCGAGATGCTCGGCAACTTCAGCTTCGGCGACTACTTCAAGGCCGAGGCGATCGACTTCGGCTGGGAGCTCTCGACCGGGCCCTTCGGCTTCGATCCGGAGAAGATCTGGATCACGGTCTTCGGCGGCGACGAGGAGCTCGGGCTCGGCCCCGATGAGGAGGCGATCGAGCTGTGGCTCGCCAAGGGCGTGCCGGCGGAGCGGATCGTGAAGCTGCCGCGCTCGGAGAACTTCTGGCAGGCCGGGCCCACCGGTCCGTGCGGCCCGTGCTCGGAGCTCTATCTGGACCGGGGCCCCGAGTACGGCTCCGACGACGACCGCCCCGGCGACGACTCGGACCGCTTCCTCGAGTACTGGAACCTCGTTTTCATGGCGCTCGAGCTGCACGAGGACGGCACGCTCACCGAGCTGCCGAAGAAGAACATCGACACGGGACTCGGGCTCGAGCGCATGGCGGTGATCCAGCAGGGCGTCGACTCGGTCTTCGACACCGACCTGATGCGGCCGCTGGTCGAGCTCGCCGAGCAGCAGTCCGGGCGTTCCTACGGCGGCGGGGACGAGCAGGCGACGCGCGCGATGCGGATCATCGCCGACCACGTGCGCGGCACGGTCGAGCTGCTCGCCGATGGAGTCGTGCCCTCGAACGAGGACCGCGGCTACGTCCTGCGCCGGGTGATGCGCCGCGCGATCCAGCAGGGCCGGGTGATCGGCCTCGAGGCGCCCTGGTTCGGGCGCTTCGCCGAGCTCGTGATCGCGACCTACGCGTCGATCCACCCCCAGGTCGGCGCCGAGCGCGACACGATCCTGCGCTGGTGCGCGAGCGAGGAGGAGAGCTTCGGCCACACCCTCGACCGTGGTTCGGAGCTGCTCGGGCGGCTGGTTTCCGATGCGCTGGCGGAGGGCACCTCGTGGATCGATGCGGCCGAGGCCTTCAAGCTCCACGACACCTACGGATTCCCCTACGAGATGACCCGGGAGCTGATCGCGGAGCGTGGCCTCTCGGTCGACGACGAGGGCTTCGAGGCGCTGATGGAGCAGCAGCGCGAGAAGGCGCGGTCGCGCTCCGGCGTCACGGTCAGCGACGACCACGAGGCCGTGCTCAGCTTCGTGGAGACCGCGCCTGCCACCCGCTTCGTCGGCTACGAGGATCTCGCCGCCGAGACCGCCGTCGCCGCTGCGGCCCCGGTCGAGCCCGCCTCGATCCCGGACTCCGCCGGCGGCCCGCAGGCGCTGATCAAGCTCGAGGAGAGCCCCTTCTACCCGGAGGGGGGCGGTCAGGTCTCCGACGGCGGCGCCCTGCGCTGGAACGGCAGCGAGGCCGGCGTCCTCGACGTCTACCGCGTGGGCGACGACCAGGCGGTCCGCATCCGTCTCGACGGCGATCTCCCCGAGCCCGGCACCCACGTCGCCGCCGTGGTCGATCGCGCGACGCGGCACGCGACGATGCGCAACCACACCGCCACGCACCTGCTGCACGCGGCGCTGCGGGCGACGCTGGGCACCCATGTGCGCCAGGCGGGGTCGGCCGTGCGGCCGGACAAGCTCCGCTTCGACTTCACGCACGGCTCGCGCATGAGCCCCGACGAGCTCGAGACCGTCGAGCGGCAGGTGAACGAGTGGATCAAGGCCTCGGCGCCGGTGCGGGCCATGGAGATGGCGCGGAGCGACGCCGAGGAGCTCGGCGCCATGGCCCTGTTCGGGGAGAAGTACGGGGACTGGGTGCGGATGGTCGAGGTCGAGGAGATCTCGCGCGAGCTCTGCGGCGGCACCCACGTCGCCAACACCGCCGAGGTCGGCATCTTCAAGATCACGAGCGAGGGCTCGAGCGCCTCCAACGTCCGCCGGATCGAGGCGGTCACGGGGCCGGCCGCGATCGACTGGTTCATGGACCGCAGCGAGCAGCTGGAGCAGGCGGGCGAGCTGCTCGGCAACCGCGAGGACGCCGTCGCCGGCGCCCGCCGCGCGGCCGAGCGCCTTGCCGAGCTCGAGCGCGCCGGCGCCGAGCGGCGCGCCGAGGCCACGGGCGGTCTCGCCGAGAGGCTGATCGCCGAGGCCCACACCCACCACTACATCGAGGTCGTCGTCGCCGCGGTCGAGGGGATCGACGATGCGAAGGCGATGCTCGATCTCGCCGATCAGATCAAGCAGCGCCTCGGGGACGCGGCCGTCGTGCTCGGCAGCGCCGACGCGGCGGCGGGCAAGGTCGCGCTCGTCGGCAGCTTCGCCCCGGCCGCCGTCTCGGCCGGGCTCTCGGCGGCCGACGTCGTCCGCGAGGCGGCGGCGATCACCGGCGGCGGGGGAGGGGGCCGGCCCGAGGCCGCGCAGGCCGGCGGCCGCGACCCATCGAAGCTGGACGAGGCCCTGGCGGCGGCCCGCAGCAGGATCGTCGAGGCGCTCGGGTGACGTCGTGAGGACGATCGCGATCGATCACGGCACCGCGCGCTGCGGTTTCGCGATCTCCGACGCGACCGGGACGATCGTGCGGCCCCTGGCGACGCTGCCGCCGGACGTCGAACGGATCGCGGAGCTGATCTCCGACGAGCGGGCCGAGGCGGTGGTCGTCGGCCTACCGCTCGGCCTCGACGGCAGCGAGGGTCCGCAGGCGGCGCTCGTGCGGGAGTTCTGCACCGAGCTCGCCGGCGCCGTTGGGATCCCGGTCGAGACCTGGGACGAGCGCCTGACGACGACGATGGCCGATGCCTCCCGACGCGGCGGCGCCGGCGCGCCCGAGGACGCGCTCGCGGCCGCGCACCTGCTCGAGTCCTACCTGGCCGCCACCGAGAGCAGCGCCCCGACTCGGATCCCCGGTGATCAGGCATGAATGATTTCCCCGACCGCGACCCGTTCCTCGAGGAGGACCCGCGCGCCCGCGAGCGCGAGGCGCGCAGGCGCGAGCGCGAGGAGCGCCGCAAGGCCCGCTCCGACGGCGCCCGCCGCTCGCTCGGCGAGCGCGTGACCGGCGCGCTGGGAACGGTCGGCGGAGCCGTCAGCAGCGTCGGCGATGCCGTGTCCGGCAGCCCCGACGGCGATGGCGACGGCGCGGCCCGCTCCGACGGCGCCCGTCCGGCGGCCCGCGCCGCGCAGCCCCCGCCCGCGGCTCCGGCTCCTCCCGCGCGCGAGCGGCCGAGCGCGCCGCCCACCGCCCCCGCGGAGCGCGCGGCTCGGGCCCCCGCATCTTCACCGGCCCCCGCAGCTCCGGCCCCGGGTCCGGGACGGGGCGAGACCGACGACTGGCTCGCGGGCACCGACGCCGAGGGGCCCCGGCCGGCCACTTCCGAGTGGGAGACGGCGACGGGCGAGGCGCGGAGCTTGACCGGCGAGCGCCCGGCGTCCGCGGACGGCGACGGCGCCGCGGCGGGTGGCGGCGGAGGCCGAGTCGGCATTCCCACGCGAGGCGCCGGCGGCCCGCGCGATCCGCGCACGGTGTGGACGCGGCGGCTGGTCGCGCTCGGCATCGTGCTCCTGGGGCTCGGCGCCATCCTCCTGCTCGCGAAGGCGACGCTCGGCGGCAGCGAGCCGGCCCCGGCGCCGAAGGGCCCGAAGACCCTGAAGACCGAGAACGTGACGATCCCAGAGGGGTTGACGATCAAAGAGATCGCCGACGTCGCCAAGAAGGCCGGGCTGAAGGGCAACTACGAGAAGGCCGTCAAGAAGGCGGCGAAGAAGTTCCCGCTGAAGAAGTACGGGGCCAAGGGGGCGCCGAACATGGAGGGCTTCATGTTCCCCGCCACCTACGAGGTCGTGAAGGGGGCACCCGTGTCCGACCTCGTCGACAAGCAGCTCGAGGCTTTCCGACAGAACTTCGACGGCATCGACCTCAGCTACGCGAAGAAGAAGAACCTGACGCCCTACGACGTGCTCAAGATCGCCTCGATGATCGAGAAGGAGGTGCAGATCGACAAGGAGCGGCCGCTCGTCGCCGCCGTGATCTACAACCGCCTCGCCGCCGGGGACACGCTCGGGATCGATGCCACGATCCGCTACGGGCTCAACAAGTACAGCGGTCAGCTCACCGAGAGCGAGCTGCAGGACGCGAGCGATCCCTACAACACCCGCGTCAACCCGGGCCTGCCGCCGACGCCGATCGCCAATCCCGGCGTCGCTTCGATGAAGGCGGCCGCGAAGCCCGCGAAGACGAACGACTACTACTTCGTGGTCAAGCCCGGCACCTGCGGCAAGCACTACTTCACCGACAACCAGGCCGACTTCGATGCGGCGGCCGCGAAGTACCAGCAGGCGCTGCAGGCGAAGGGCAAATCGCCGACGGACTGCTGAGGCGTATGCCGAAGCTCGCGGTAGTCGGACAGCCGATCGCCCACTCGCTGTCGCCGCGGATGCAGACCGCCGCGCTCGAAGCGCGCGGGCTGGCGGGGGAGTGGAGCTATGAGGCGATCGAGCTGGCGCCGGGGGAGTTCGCCGCGGCGATCGAGCGGCTCGCGAGCGGCGCCGAGGGGGAGTGGGCCGGCGTCAACGTGACGATCCCGCACAAGCGGGCGGCGCTGGAGATCGCCGACGCGGCAACCGACGCGGCGCGCGCGATCGGGGCGGCGAACACGCTCAGCTTCCATCCCGGGCCGGGCGGTGACGGGCCCCGGATCGCGGCCGATAACACGGACGCACCGGCCGTCGTCGACGCGATCCGCGCGGCCGGCGCCGACCCCGCGGGCCGGCGGGCGCTCGTGCTCGGCGCCGGCGGCTCGGCGCGGGCGGCTGTGTGGGCGCTGGTCGGCGCCGGCTCCGAGGTCTCGATCTGGAACCGCACGGCGGAGCGGGCGGCGGCGCTCGCCGCCGAGCTCGGGGGCGAGGCCGTGCCGGCGGGCGAGCCGCCCCGGCCGGAGCGCGCCGAGCTCGTGGTCAACACGACCGCGGTCGGTCACGAGGCCGGTGATTCGTCCACTGCCGCTGCAGGATTCAAGGCGCTCGGCTTCGGGGTCGATCAGTTGAGCGAACAACAGGTCGTGGTCGACCTCTCCTATGGGTCGGCCGGGACCGGGCTCGTCGAGGCCGCGAAGGGCCGCGGCGCCCGGACGATCGACGGACTCGAGATCCTCGTTCGCCAGGGCGCGCGATCGTTCGAGATCTGGACCGGCCTCGAGGCCCCGATCGCGACCATGGAGAGAGCGGTGTACCCCCGGCACCGGCAGCGATGACACCCGAAACCCCCCGCCCCGGACATCTACGCCCCGTTCCACCGCCCGCGAGCGGTGAGGCGACTGCCCGCGAGCTCGAGACCGAGGGAGGTGTGATGGGCCTGACCCCGCCCCTGACCCGCTCGCACAGCGGCCAGTTCCTTACCGACGTGATCGTTGACCTCGGCTACCTCAGCGACGAGCGCGTGCAGCAGGTGATCGCCGAAGCCCGGACGGCCGGCCGCTCACCGGAGCAGTTGATGCTCGAGCAGAGCCTGATCGACGGCGACCAGCTCGCGCGGGCGATGGCCGAGCGCTACGGCCTCGACCACGTCGACCTCAACACCTACCAGGTGGACATGGGGGCGGCGAACCTGATCGGCGTGCAGACCGCGCGCCGCTACCGCGCGGTCCCGGTCGGCTATCTCGACGAGAACACGCTGCTGCTGGCGATGGCCGACCCCGCGAACGTGCTCGCCGTCGACGACATCCAGATGATGACCGGGCTCAACTGCCGCGTCGCGGTCGCCGCCGAGGTCGACATCGAGGCGCTGATCGGCCGTCTGAACACACTCGAGACGAGCGTCGCCGAGGCCGTCTCCGAGGACGAGGAGGAGGATCTCGCCGCCGAGCTCTCGGACCTGCGCGAGTCGGCCGAGGACGCGCCGGTCATCAAGCTCGTCTACTCGATCCTCGGCCAGGCCGTCGCCGAGGGCGCCTCCGACATCCACTTCGAGCCCGAGGACCGCGAGATGCGGGTCCGCTTCCGCGTCGACGGCGTCCTCTACGAGGCCGCGCGGGTGCCGAAGCGGATGGTCTCGGGCGTGGTCAGCCGGGTCAAGATCATGAGCGACCTCGACATCGCCGAGAAGCGCATCCCGCAGGACGGGCGCGTCGCGCTCACGGTCGAGAACCGCAAGGTGGACATGCGCGTCGTCACCGTGCCCACACAGCGCGGCGAGGGGGCGACGATCCGCATCCTCGATCGCGAGCAGGCGCTGCTGAGCCTGGACGAGCTCGGCCTCGAGGGCGATCCCAGGGCCCGCTTCGAGGCCGCGATCCGCAAGCCCTACGGCGCCGTCCTGGTCACCGGCCCGACCGGCTCCGGCAAGTCGACGACGCTGTACTCGGCGCTGAAGGAGATCAACGACGTCGCCAAGAACATCATCACGATCGAGGACCCGGTCGAGTACCAGCTCGACGGGATCAAGCAGATGGGCGTCAACCGCCGCGCGGGGCTCACCTTCGCGAGCGGCCTGCGCTCGGTCCTGCGCGCCGACCCCGACATCATCATGGTCGGTGAGATCCGCGACGCCGAGACGGCGCGGATCGGGATCGAGGCGGCGCTCACCGGCCACCTGGTGCTGACGACGCTGCACACCAACGACGCGCCGGGCGCGATCACCCGGCTCTCGAAGATGGGGGTGGAGTCGTTTCTCACCGCCTCCGCCGTCGACTGCGTCGTTGCCCAGCGCCTGGCGCGGACCCTGTGCACGAACTGCAAGCAGCGCAAGGTGCTCGACCGCGAGGCCCTCGCGAGCGCCGGCTTTCGGGTCGGCGCCGACGTCGAGGCCTACGAGCCCGTCGGCTGCGCCCGCTGCAACGGCACCGGCTACAAGGGCCGCATCGGGCTCTACTCGGTAATGGCGATGTCGGAGACGCTCAAGGACATGACCGTCGGGGGCGCGCCGCAGGCCGACATCACCAAGGTCGCGCGCGAGGAGGGCATGCTGACCCTGCGCGAGGACGGCCTCTACAAGGTCCGCTCCGGGATTACCTCGATCGCCGAGGTGGCCCGCGTCTCGGTCTGAGCGACCGTCTGTAACAACTGTCCAAGTTGTTGCACTTTTGAAAGAACGTTCGGTTGATTCAACCGATCGCGCTTGGGTACGCCTTTGGGGCAGGACGAACCCAAAGCAGGGAGTCACTTACTCATGAAGCTATTCAAGGTGGGACTAGGCGCGCTGCTGAGCGCGCTTCTGCTGCTGGCCGGCGCAGGGACCGCGGCCGCAGCGGTCTCCGACTACCACCCGGCCAAGAACGCCCGCCAGTTCCGCACCGGTGCCGGCGGCTGGACCGGATCCACGGACTACACGAGCACGGTCTGCGTCTCGGGCGTCACCTGTCCGCAGGTGACGAACTCCTACAAGGCGACGGGCGGCGCCGACGGAGCCGGGGACGGCTACCTGCGCTCGCACGTGAGTGGGCTGACGAGCCTGCTGACGACCACGAACGTCACCTGGCGCAGCCCGATCTTCACGTACCAGGGTGCCGGCGGCACCAAGCCCGACAAGATCAGCTTCACGCTCGATCGGAGGGCGAATGCCGACGCGCTGCTGAAGGTGCTCGACAGCGCCGCCTTCCGCGTCTTCATCGACGACGTCAGCGACGGCGGCCAGCTCGCGGTCGTACGCCGGACCGACATCGCCAACCTGAACAAGTGGACGAGCATCCCGGCCGCGGACGTCGCCCCAAGCCAGCTGCAGATCGGCGACAAGTACCGGATCCGGATCGTGACCACGTTCGACGTTCCGGCCGGGGCGATCCCGAGTGGGAACTTCGACTACGACAACGTGCTCCTGCGCGCCAGCGCCGGGGCTGACGACAGCGATGGCGATGGCGTCAACGACGGGAACGACAACTGCCCGAACACGGCCAACCCGGACCAGAAGGACAGCGACGGCGACGGAGTCGGCGACGCCTGTGACACGACGCCGGGCGGTTCCGACGATGACGGCGACGGCGTGCCCAACGCCGACGACAACTGCCCCGACGTCGCCAACCCGGACCAGAGGGACAGCGACGGCGACGGCGCCGGGGATGCATGCGACGTCGACAACGGCCAGATCGGGCCGGCGGCATGTCGCGGAACGACGATCAAGCAGAGGCGCGGCAGCAACCGCGCCGATCACATCATCGGCACGGAGGGACGCGACGCGATCTTCGGGATCGGCGGCAACGACCGGATGCGTGCGCTCGGCGGCCGTGACTGCATCGCGGGTGGCCCCGGCGACGACCACGGCAACGGGGGACCCGGAAAGGACCGGCTGCAGGGCCAGACCGGCGACGACCTGATGGTCGGCGGCCCTGGGCGCGACCGTCTCAAGGGCGGGCCCGGCGACGACGAGGTCCGTGGCAACGCGGGCCGCGACCGGATCAACGGCGGCGCCGGCCGTGACCTGCTCGTCGGCGGCGCCGGCCGTGACCGGATCAAGGCGGCGGGCGACCGCGGCCCCGACAAGGTCAACTGCGGTCCCGGCAAGCACGACCTCGCGGTCGTCGACCGCCACGACAAGGTGTCGAAGAGCTGCGAGCGCGTGAAGGTTCGCGGCAAGAAGCGGCACCACCGCAAGCACCACAGGAACCACTAGTGGACCCGTCCGCAAATACGATCAGCCCCGGCGGCGTCCGGACCCGCCTGAGCGCACCCGCCGCCCGCCCACATGCCAACCGGCATGCGGGCGGCCGCCGTGCACCCTCAGCCGTGCCCGGCCACCCGCCGGCATCTGACCGAACTCACGGACGCGTCCACTAGACCGTCGGCTAGGTGCGCGGCGCGGGTCCCCGTCGGGGGCCCGCGCCGTTGCGCTGCCCGGGGATCAGTCCGCGTAGGCCTCGTGGCCGAGCTCGGCGAGCCAGCCGCGGAGGATGTGGTGGATGCGCTCAGCGCCGACGACCGGCTCCTCGGGGAAGGCGAGCCTCGCCGGATGGCAGATGAAAGGGAAGCTCTGCGGCCCGCCGGCGCCCCCGTGCGAGCCGACCAGCTCCTCGAAGGCGGCGACCTCCTCGGTCTCGGTCCAGTAGGTGCTGTTGACGACGATGTCCGGGCAGTGTGGGAAGGAGTCCGTGCGGCGCAGCTTGGCGGCGATGTGCGGGCCGAAGGGTGCGAGCGGGTCGACGCCCTCGACGGTGTCGTCGGCGAGCGCGTGTGAGCCCTCGGCGCCGAGAACGAGGGCGCCGCGTTCGTCGCTGCGAACGAGGAGGAAGCCGATCCCGGGATGGGTGCGGAGCTCGGAGACCAGCCCGGGGTGGAGCGCGTCGATCCGCTCGAGCGTGAGCCGGCCTGGTTCGCGCGGGAAGCTGATCAGGCCGAGGTTCCCGGAGGCCATGACCGAGACCTCGGGCGGCTCCTCGCCCTCCGCCTGCGGCGCCCGCGCGCCGTCCTCGACGCTGGGCGCGTCGATGACCACGACCGTGCCGTCGTCCTCGGTGCGCCCCCTGGTCATCGCCCGCACGGTGCGGGCGGCCCCGCCGTCGTCGCGGCCGAGCTCGGTCAGGCTCGCACCCAAATACGAGGAGGCCTCGTCTTCGCCGCCGGCGGCGGCGTGGACCCTGGCGCCTTCGCGCACGTGCTTTCCGACCAGCTCCGAGAGCGTCATCCCGTAGCGCTGCTCGAACGTCGCGCCCTGCGACTGTCCGTGGTCGCTGAGCACGACCAGCTCGTACGGCCGGGGAGCGGCGGAGACGACGGAGGCGAGCCTGCCGATCTCCCGGTCGACCTTCGCGAGCACCTGGAGCGTGTCCTGGCGCTCGATCCCGGAGTGGTGGGCGACCTCGTCGTAGGCGAGGAAGGTCGTGTAGATCACCGGCCGACCCGCGAGCAGGTCGCCGACGACCGCGGCGACCTGCAGGTCGAGCTGGATCGCGGTTGCGAAGGCGCGCATCGCCGCGTAGACGCGGCTGCGCGGGATCCGGGGCAGGACGTCGCGGCGCACCTGGCGCCTGGCGGCGTGGCGCTCGCGCCAGAAGTCCGCGAGCGCCGAGCCGGCCGTCTTCAGCACCGCGTAGGGCTGGGCGAAATAGGCGGCGTAGTCGTGGCCGAGCGGGCGGCGGCGGACGAGCACCGTGCTCATCGTCAGCATCGAATGCGGCGCGTCGCCGGAGAGGATGTTGGCCCGGCTCGCCCCGTCCGCGTGCAGCAGGCCCCGCCCGTCCGAGTGGCGGCGCTCGAGCTCGGCCGCATCGCGGGGGTGGTTCGTGACGATCGCCGTGCCCCGGTCCTTCTCCCACCAGCGGAAGGCGGGCCAGTCGTCGTTGTTGCCGTGCAGGATCCCGGCCTGGCAGGCACCGGTCTGGGAGGAGAGGTCGGTCTCCCAGCGCTCGAGCCGGTGGCTGCCCGAGGCGACCCACCGGGCGAGGTTCGGCATCGTCCCGTCGCGGAGGGCGCGGACGACGACCTCGTGCGCGAGGCCGTCGATCTCGAGCAGGAGCATGCCCGGCACGTCGGTGCGGATCGGGTGCTCGGAGCGGCGCAGCGTCCGCTGCAGCACGTTGCGGCGCCAGGCGTCGTCGTCGCCGATCGCCAGCAACGCCCCGAACAGGGCGGTGAGCAGCGTCAGGCCGACCGTGAGGACGACCCCCTCGGCGAGGCCGTCGATGTGGGCGCCGGGGATGAGCTCGATCACGACGGTGACGAGCAGCGCATTGAGCAGGACGGCCGCGCCGCCGAGGGTGAGCACGCTGAGCGACGCCGTGAGCCGGGCCAGGGTCGGCCACACGAGCGAGTTCGTTGCGCCGACGAGCAGCGCCGCGCCGAGTGCGGCGCCGGGACCGTCGAGCGTGAAACCGGGCAGCAGCTCGGAGAGGATCAGCAGCGCCAGCGCGTCCAGCAGCAGCACCGCCAGCGCCCGGAGCGCGACCTTGAGCGGCCGCGGCCCCGAGCGGCGATCGGACGTCGGCGGAGGCGGGGTGGCGCTCATCGCCCCCGGAACTCTCGCCGATCGGGCGGCGTTTCGGATTCCCGGCGGTCCGTCCGGTCTGCGGGCCAGCATCCGGGGCGATGGCGGAACCGCCGACGACGCCGAGCGGCCCCTCTGGAGGGGAGGGGGGGTCCGCGCAGTCCACGGTCGCGCTCGCGGCCGGCACCGACCTTCCGGCCGGAGTGCGCCCGGCGATCGGCGACCTCTTCTTCGGGCGCCGCGGCGGGCGGGAGCCGTCGGTGCGCTCGATCCTGCGCGTGGTCGTAACCGTCGTCGCCTCGGCTCTGGCGCTGTACGTCGTCTACCGCCTGCGGACGCCGATCTTCTATCTGCTGCTGGCGACCTTCCTGGCGACGATCCTCTCCGCGCCCGTCGCCTTCCTCTCCGCGCACATGCCGAAGGGGCTGGCGATCACGATCGTCTACCTGGGGCTGATCCTGATCCCGATCGGGATCGGGGCGGTGCTGATTCCGCCCCTGGTCCGCGCCGCCGCCGATCTCGTCCAGCACTTCCCCAGCTACGTGAGCGACCTCAAGGGCACGATCAACCACAGCCAGACACTGCAGAACCTGAACGACAACTTCGACCTGACGACGAAGCTGGACGAGTTCGCCACGAACGCGGCGTCGAAGTTCACCGATGTCGCAGGCGTGCTCGCCGACATCGGCACCGGCCTGATCAGCTCGGTCTTCGCCGTGGTCACGATCCTGATCATGAGCCTGTTCATGGTCAGCCGCGGCGGTCGCTGGATCGACCGCGCGCTGCAGTTGCGGCCTCCGCACGAGGCCGCCGTGATCAAGCGCGCGCTCGACAACATGGCCGTCGCCGTCGGCGCCTACGTCGGCGGGGCGCTGCTGCAGGCGGTGATCGCGGGCTTCTTCACCTTCATCGTGCTCACGATCCTCGGCGTTCCCTCGCCGCTGGCGCTCGCCGTCGTGATCGCGACGCTCGATCTGATCCCCCTCGTCGGCGCCACGCTCGGCGCGGTCCTGGTCGGGATCGTGACGCTGTTCGTCGACTTCCCGACGGTGACGATCATCTGGGCGATCTGGGCGATCCTGTACCAGCAGGTCGAGAACTACGTGATCCAGCCCCGGATCCAGGGCCGGGCGGTGTCGCTCGATCCGTTCATCATCGTGATTGCGGCCCTCTTCGGCGGCACCCTGCTCGGGATCGTCGGGGCGCTCGTGGCGATCCCGCTCGCGGCGGCGGCGCAGATCGGCGCGCGCGAGTTCGTCGCCTACCGCCGGGCAGCCCTGCTCGAAGACGAGGAGTCCGGGGAAGGCGGCGGCCCCGGCGGCGGCGACGGGGGGCTGCGTGGCCCCGCGCCGGAGGCCGGCGAGGGGCAGGGCGAGGCGCCGCCCGAAGGCGCGGGCCCCGAACCCGCGTCGGCTTGACGCCGCGGCTCGGGTGATGCCCGCCGGTCGCCTAGCTGGGCGGCAGCGGGAAGAAGTGCGTCGTCAGCTGCGCGAGGGTGGTTCCGGCGAGAGCGCCGGCGACGACATCGCCCGGATAATGGACGCCCGTGTGCACGCGCGAATAGGCGACGAGCGCGGCGAGGCCGCGGATCGGGATCGCGGCTTGCGGATGCACTCGTCCGACGGCTGTCGCAAAAGCGAAAGCGGTGGCGGTGTGTCCGGACGGGAAGGATGTCGAGGAGGGCATGCGGACATGCCGGGCAAGCGGAACCTCCTGAGCGGCGCGAGCCGGGCGCCTGCGCCGGCCGAGCGGCTTCATGCAGAGGTTGACGATTGCGGCCGTGACCCCCAGGGCGGCGACGCCCAGCCCTGCCGCGCGGCGTCCCCGGGGACCGCCCGCGAGCGACAGGGCGGCGGCCGAGGCGAGCCACAGGCGCGAGTAGTCAGCGGCCCGCGAGAGGCGAATCATCGCGGCGTCCAGCGATGGCGTGGGCGTCCTCGCGAGCGCCGCATACAGCGCCGCGTCGACGCGCTCTGCGTCGTTCAGCCAGGCGGGGCCTCGTTCGGTCTCGGGCGCGGCGGGGTCGCGGTCCATCGCAGGTGATCTTATGAGGGCACATCGCGGCGCGGCAATTGCGGCGCTTGCCCTCGGCGTCGCCGCGGCGGTGCTGGCGGTCGCCTTCGTCATTCGGCAGTTCCCATCGGCGCTGTTCGTGGCCGCGGGGCTTGGCCTCTCGGCCGTGGCGCTCTGGTACGCGCTCGTTCGCACCGACGTGGTCCGCGTTGTCGTGCTCGGCCTCGGCATCCTCGCCCTGATCGCCGCGTCCTCGATCGTCGTCGCCGAGGGCGACTACGGCGGCGTCCCGCTCGCCGCTGCGATCGTGGCCGCGAGCGCCTTTGCCCGGGTTGCGTTCGCCACCCGCGCGCAACTCGCCGACGTCCCGGCTCCGCAGCGCCCGTTCCTCTTCCTCAATCCCCGGTCCGGGGGAGGCAAGGCGGTTCGGTTCGCCCTGGCGGACGAGGCGAGCGCGCGCGGAATCGAGCCGGTGACGCTCGGTCCCGCGGACGAGCTCGAGGCGCTCGTCCGCGAAGCGGTCGCCGCAGGGGCCGACGGGCTCGCGATGGCCGGCGGTGACGGTTCGCAGGCCATCGTCGCCGCGATCGCCGCCGAGTACGACCTTCCCTATGCCTGCATCCCGAGCGGCACCCGCAATCACTTCGCGCTCGACCTCGGCGTCGACCGCGACGATGTGGTCGGCGCGCTCGACGCCTTCGTCGACGGCGGCGAGCGGCGGGTCGATCTCGCCGAGGTCAACGGGCGGGTCTTCGTCAACAACGTCTCGCTCGGCGTTTACGCGGAGGCGGTCCAGCGCGACAACTATCGCGAGGCGAAGCTGCGGACGTTGCTCGCGACCCTCTCGGAGAGACAGAGCGGTGCGGCCGCCGGCTCCCCTGAGCTGCGCTGGCGCGGCCCCGGTGGGCACGAGCACAGCGCCGGCATCGCGATCCTCGTCTCCAACAACCGCTACCGGCTCGGACATGCCATCGGCTCGGGTACACGCCCGAGGATCGATGACGGCCTGCTCGGGATCACGATCGCCGGATATCCACGGGGGCGCGAGGGCAGCCGGGGGGAGCCGCGCCCGCAACGGCCCTGGCGCGAGTGGAGCACGTCGGAGTTCCGGGTCGATGCCGAGGGGCCGGTACCCGCCGGAGTCGACGGCGAGGCGGTGACGCTCGAGCCGCCGCTGCGGTTTCGCATTCGAGCGGGCGCGCTCCGCGTCCGGATCGCCCGCAAGCACCCCGGGGCCTCTCCTTCGGCGCTGATGCCGGATCACCTCGGCCCGGCGGTCCAGGCGCTGTGGCTGATCGCCCGTGGCGGAGACCCGGGAGCGGGCGCGGTTCCGGGCCCCTAGGAGGCGCGGCCCAGCGGCCGTGGCGGTGATCGCCGTCCAGCATCCGTCCACCCGCGTTCAAGGCCTGGCCGGGGGCTGACGATGAGGTGGACGGATGAGCGACTTCGACTTCGCCGAGGTACTCACGCGGATGGTCGAGCTGCGGGCCTCCGACGTCCACCTGACGCCGGGGTTCCAGCCAGCGATCCGCGTGCGGGGACGGATCACGCCCCTGGACGAATACCCGCAGCTGACGCCGCAGCAGACGCGCGACGTCGTCTACTCGATCCTCAACAGCGACCAGCGCAAGCGCTTCGAGAACGACCAGCAGCTCGACTTCGCCTACGCGATCCCCGGCGTCGCCCGCTTCCGCGTCAACACCTACTTCCAGCGGGGCGCGATCAGCGCCGCCTTCCGGCACATCCCGCAGGAGATCAAGTCGGTCGAGGAGCTCGGCCTGCCGCCGGTGCTGACCGAGTTCTGCCGGAAGCCACGCGGCTTCGTGCTCGTCACCGGACCCACGGGCTCCGGCAAGACGACGAGCCTGGCGGCGATGCTCGACCTGATCAACCGCGAGCGGGAGGAGCACATCCTCACGATCGAGGACCCGATCGAGTTCCTCCATCCGCACCGCAAGTGCATCGTCAACCAGCGCGAGATCGGCGCCGACGCGCACGACTTCGCCTCCGCGCTGAAGGCGGCCCTGCGCCAGGACCCCGATGTGATCCTCGTCGGCGAGATGCGCGACCTGGACACGATCTCGACCGCGCTCACCGCGGCGGAGACCGGGCACCTCGTGTTCGCCACGCTGCACACCCAGTCGACCTCCCAGACGGTCGACCGGATCATCGACGTCTTCCCCGCCGAGCAGCAGCACCAGGTCCGCATGCAGCTCTCGATCGCGCTGCAGGGGATCGTCACCCAGCAGCTGCTTCCGACCGCCGACGGCGCCGGCCGCGTCTGCGCCGCCGAGGTGCTGATCCCGACGCCGGCGATCCGCAACCTGATCCGCGAGGGCAAGACGCACCAGATCTACTCCGCGGTCCAGACCTCGGGCGCGACGGGGATGCAGACGATGGACGCACACCTCGCCCAGCTCACGCGCCAGGGCAAGATCACGCGCCAGCTCGCCGAAGCGCGCGCCGCCGTCCCGGAGGAGCTGCGCCGCCTGCTCGGCGGCGCCCCCGCATCGGCCGGCTCCCCTCAGTACCAGTCCGCCGCGACGAGCCTCGGCTCTCCGGTCTGATCCCGGTGGCGACGAGCGTGAGCGCCTGAGCAGATGACCACCTTCGCCTTCAAAGCAGTCGACGTCGCCGGCGTCCCCGCCAAGGGCGAGATGGAGGCCTCGACCAAGTCGCAGGTGACCGAACAGCTGCGCGAGCGCGGGCTGATCGTGCTCGACGTCGCCGAGCGCCGGGACCCGCTCAAGATCGAGTCCCTGTTCGAACGCTTCCAGCACGTGAAGATGCGCGACCTCGCCGTCTTCTCGCGCCAGTTCGCGACGCTGATCTCCAGCGGCATGCCGATGCTGCGCTCGCTCTACACGCTCGAGGATCAGACCGAGGACGACAAGATCAAGCAGGCGGCTTCCGAGCTGCGCGCCGACGTCGAGGCCGGCAGCTCGGTCGCCGACGCGATGGAGCGGCGGCCGATGATCTTCGACCCCCTCTACCGCTCGATGGTCCGCGCGGGCGAGGGCTCGGGCCGCCTCGAGACGGCGCTCGACATGGTCGCCTTCCAGCTCGAGAAGCTCGACGCGCTGCGGCGGCAGATCCGCTCGGCGATCATGTATCCGGCGTTCGTCTTCGCCTTCGCGATCGTGGCGATGATCGTGATCGTCGCCTTCATCGTCCCCGTCTTCGTCGGCATCTTCAACGAGATCGCGGCCGAGACGCCGGGCGAGAGCGCCGACCTGCCGTTCATGTCGCAGATCACGGTCAGCGTCTCGAACGCGCTCACCGGCTCCTGGTACATCCTCCTCGTCGTTCTCATCGCGGGCTCGATCGGGTTCGTGCAGTGGAAGAAGACCGAGCGCGGGCGCCACCAGTGGGACACCCTGAAGCTGCACATGCCGCTCTACATCGGCGACATCGTCCAGAAGGTCTCGATCGCCCGCTGGTCGCGAACCTTCTCCGGCACGATCGCCGCCGGCGTCCCGATCCTGCAGGCGATCCAGATCGCGGGGGAGACCTCCGGCAACGCCGTGATCACCGCCGCGATGGAGGACGTCTACACGTCGGTGCGCTCGGGCGGCACGATCGCGGCCCCGCTGAACGAGGCGAGCGTCTTCCCGACGATGGTCACCCACATGGTCTCCGTCGGCGAGGAGACGGGCCAGCTCGAGCACATGCTCACCAAGGTCGCCGACTTCTACGAGGCCGAGGTCGACGCCCGCGTCAAGGCCCTGACCTCCCTGATCGAGCCGATCATGATCGTCTTCGTCGGCGCCGTCGTCGGCTTCATCGTGATCTCGATGTACCTGCCGATCTTCAGCCTCTACGACAAGATCCGCTGAGCGGCGCTGATTGCTACCAGTCCGTAGGCCGCGTCGATCATCAGCCGGAGTGAACCCCGTCCGGCAGCCCGAAGCGCTGCGGCAGCTCGGGACCGAGGAAGGTCGTCATCTCGGCGATCCTGTCTGTGCCGAGCGTGAACAGCGTGAGGCTGCGCGGCTCGAAGAGTCCGCCGCCCGTCGTCCCAGCGATAGTTGCCGAAGGCGAGCTGCCCGTTCGCGCGGGTCGGGAGGATCCGCCAGCGCTGCCCGGGGGCGAGTACGTGGCCCCGCAGGAAGGCGGCCGTCGCCTCGCGCCCGCGGAACCAGCTCGGCAGCGGCGGCATCGTGAACGCCGCGTCCTCGGCGAGCATCGCCGACGACGGCCTCGACGTCGCCGCGCTCCCACGCGTCGACGTAGCCGCTCGACGAGCTCGCGCAGCTCCTCGTCGCCGAGCGTCGCGCAGGGTCGCCTGCTGGCTGCGCTCCGGCAGCCGCTCGTCGACGCGCCCTGCGGGCGCGCTGCAGCGCGCTGTTGACCGACGCGACGCGTCGTCTCCAGCGACTCCGACGACCTCGGCGGCCGAGAAGCCCGAGCACCTCGCGCAGGATCAGCACGGCGCGCTGGTCGGCCGGCAGGTGCTGCAGCGCGGCGATGAAGGCGAGCTCGACGCTCTCGCGCTGCTCGTAGCGCGCCTCGGGCGCCGGCGAACCCGTCCTCGAGCCCGAGCGCTCGTCGGGATACGGCTCGATCCAGACCGACTCGACGAGCGGCTCGCCGGGCCCGTCGTGCGGGTCGGCGGCCGGGCGCGTAGTCGATCGGCAGCACGCGCTTCGGGCGCCGCTCGATCGCGTTCAGGCACGTGTTGGTGGCGATCGTGTACAGCCACGAGCGCAGCGAGCTGCGGCCCTCGAAGCGCGCGCAGCCCGCGCCAGGCGCGCAGCAGCGCGTCCTGCAGGGCGTCCTCGGCGTCGTGCACCGAGCCGAGCATCCGGTAGCAGTGCGCGTGCAGCGCCCGGCGGTGGCTCGTCAGCCGGGCGAAGGCGGCCTCGTCGCCGGCGCGGGCCGCTTCGAGCTGCGTCATCCGCTCACACCCTCTCCGCGCCATGCGCCGCAGTTCCCTCGGCTGCCAGAACGCGATCTGCCGCCGAAGGGTGTGGCGAGCACGCCGCGCCAGCCGACCGGGCCCTCGCGCGGCTCCAGCAGGACCGCCGCGCCGAGCGCGCGAGCGCGGTCGGTGGTCGCGGCGATCTCATCCACCTCGACGTAGGGCAGCCAGACCGGGCCGCGGACGGGGCACTCGACGATCCCCCCGCACACCCCGTCGCCCATCTCCATCGACAGGTAGGAGCCGGCTCGCGTGTCGATCCACTCCGGGCGCCAGCCGCAGACCCGGGCGTAGAAGGCGCGGCCTGCGGCAGGTTGCCGGTGTGGAGCTCCAGGTGGACGAGCGGGTTCGGCCGGTCCGGGTTCATCGTCGCTCGATTTTGATCATCTTGCGCTCGCGCCCTCCAGTGCCGGGACCGGGGTCCCGAAATCCATCGCTCACCGCCGGCGACGGCGGACGCGCGCGGCGATCCACGCGCGCACGACACGAGGAGGCCCGCGCCGCCGACGCTTGCCAGCGGCGTGAGGACCTCCTCCACCGGTATGCCGCCGATGTGAGCGATCACGGCGCACCGCCGGCCGAGCCGGGCGCGAGCTCGTCGCGCAGACGCTGCGCGGCCTGCGAGCGCTCCTCCCACTCGCCGGCCTCCGATCCGTACTCGTCGTGCAGTCTCCACCACTCGTATGGCGGCGTCTGCGGATAGCCCTCGGGCGAGTCCTCCCACTCCTCCTGGCGACCGAGGCGGTGATGTCGAGGTAGCTCCAGGTGCTCCCCATCTCCTCGTCGCCGCGGCTGTTGACGAAGTAGGTGCGGAAGATCCGATCGCCGTCGCGGATGAACGCGTTGGTGCCGTGCCACTCGTCGACGCCGAAGTCGCCGTCGAAGTCGTCGGTGATCGTGTACCAGGGGATCTGCTCCCAGCCCATCCGCTGCCTTCAGACGCTCGATGTCGGCCTGCGGCGCGCGCGAGACGAAGGCCAGCGTGGTGTCGCGCGCGTTCAGGTGCGCGAGGTGCGCGACCTGGTCGGCGACCAGCGAGCAGCCCGCGGCAGCCGCTCCGGGTCGGGCCAGCCCCGGCTACGTGACGCCCGGCTCGAAGAAGAAGCGGTAGACGATCAGCTGGCGGCGCCCCTCGAACAGATCGAGCAGGCTCACCGGGCCGTCCGGCCCCTCGAAGCGGTACTCCTTCTCCACTGCCAGCCAGGGCATCCGGCGCCGCTTGGCGGCCAGCGCGTCGCGAGCGCGGGTCAGCTCCTTCTCCTTCACCAGCAGCTCCTGGCGGGCGGCCTCCCATTCCTGCGCGCGACACGATCGGCGGTGTGTTCATCTGACTGACTCCTCGCGTTGTGTGTCGTTGGGGTGCGGAAAGCGCCCTCTGACAGCAAAGACACGTGGGGGAGTGGAAATCCATCGCTGGACCGGCCCAGGGCCCACGCCTCGCCGGAGCGCAGGGTGCCGGCGGCTCAGTCCGCCGCGGCCCGCTCGTCTGTCCTTCCAGCAGGTACTGTCCTGGCGATGGATGGGGCAACCGATCTTCCGCTTCCCGCCTTCGCGGGCGGAACGCAGGCGATCACTTCGACGCCGGTCGTCGGATCACCGGCGCACGGCTATCCGGAAGTGTTCGTTCCTGGTCGGGAGGCGCTCGAAGACGGTGAGCTGCGGGTCACCGTGCTCGGCAGCGGCAACCCCTGGGTCACCCGGGCGCAGTCCTGCGGCAGCATCCTCGTCGAGGTCGGCAACCCTGAGCGCGACCTTCTCATCTTCGACCTCGGCAGCGGCTCGCTCGCCAACTTCGCGAGCCTGAACCTGCCGGTTAACGCGCTCGACAAGGTCTTCATCACTCACCTGCACGCCGACCACACGTCGGATCTGATCACGCTGTTCGGCAGCTATCCAAAATAGGTCGGTCGACCGCGGGGTGCGGGTCTGGGGCCCGAGCGGCTCTAGCCGCGCTTCGGCACGAGGCACTTCGTCGACGGAATCCGTGAGGCGTGCCAGTGGGACTCGGAATCGACCCGGTCTATCCACGGCGAGGAGAGCTTCGAGTGGACGTCGAGGAGTTCGCTTCTCGAAGACGCACGTGGTCTATGAGGCGAACGGCGTCAAGGTCACCGCCTTCCCGGTCGTCCACGCGCTCTCGGTGCAGTCGGCTACCGCATCGACTTCAACGCGCTCACGGTCGTGCACTCGGCGACACGCGGCCCGGGTGGCCCCTGGTCAGAGCCTGCGAGGCACCACCGTCGACCTGTTGATTCACGAGTGCTTCCCACCGGCGGAGATGATCTCGGCCGCGATGGCGTGCCGATCGAACGAGCGAAAGTGATCGTCAACCAGGCCCACACCTCGCCGCGCGGAGCCGGAAAGGTCTTCGGCCTCGTCCAGCCGCGCATGGCGGCCTCTGGCACACCGTGTCACGCCCGCGGAACGCCAATGATCTTCGAGGAGTTGCGCAAGGTCTATGCGGCCCGTCGTGCAGACCCAGGATCTGACGGTCTTCAACGTCACCGAGGATGCGGTCGTCGCACGCCAGCGCAGGTCGAGCCCAGCCCCGTCCCGTCGCCGACGCCCAGAGAAGAGCCTCAGCGCGTCCCCGGCACAGCCCGACTGGTGGGCCGAGGCGCTGATCCCGCTCGACGACGTAGACGCGCTCCCCAACGCGCTACGCGACGCTGTCGCGTGAAGCGCCCTCAACGTTCGATGTTCACTTCTGCATGCAGTGCCTGCAGAAGTGAACGATGAAGGCTCACGCAGTCGGCGTAGCCGGCGCCGGCTCCCGCCTGCGATCGAGCCACGCGTACGTCCAGATCTTGATCTGGTCGAGCGCGAGGATCCAGACGATCGCGTAGGCCCACGCGAGCGCCGCCAGCTGCCAGCGCAGGGGCTCCATGAGCAGGCCGGAGACGGCGATCACGGTCGCCAGCAGCTGGGTGCCGATTACGGCGACGAGCAGGATCCAGGCGGGGCGGTAGGACCACAGCCGTCCTCGGACCCGGGCCACGAACAGCGTCAGGTGCCCGGCGACCGAGAGCTTCAGGTACATCAGACTCTGCACCTCCGCGTGGCCGATGGCGAGCGGTCCGACCGCGATCCCGACCAGCGAGAACGACTCGACGACGCCGGCGATCCCGAGCACGGTCGCGATCACCAGCACCTCGCGCAGCTGCCAGCGCTCCGGTCGGGGCGAGGGTCGGACGCGGTCGTAGGCGATCGTCAGGATCGCCGCGTCGTTGAGGATCGCGAGCAGCACGATCTGGATCGGCGTGACCGGGAAGAAGTCGAAGACGACGATCGAGAGGGTCACGAAGAGGACGACGCGGATCGTCTCGGTGATCCGGTAGATCGCGTAGTTGGTCATCCGCCGGAAGACCTCGCGCGCACGGTGGATCGCCTCGACGATCACCGAGAGGCCGGGGGAGAGCAGCACGATGTCGGCCGCGGCGCGGGCGGCCTCCGTCGCGCCGGAGACGGCGATCCCGGCGTCCGCCCGGCTCAGCGCCGGTGCGTCGTTGACGCCGTCCCCGGTCATACCGACGATGTGCCCGCGCGATTGCAGGGCCTTGACGATCCGGTACTTGTCCTCGGGGACGACCTGGGCGAAGCCGTCGGCGGCCTCGACCCGGTCGGCCAGCGACTCGCCGTCGAGCACGGCGATCGCGCTCGCCTCGAGCACATCGGCGCCGAGCCCGACCTCCGCGGCGATCTCGCGGGCGATCTCGACCCGGTCGCCGGTGACCATCTTCACGTCGACGCCCGAGCCGGCGGGCCTCGCTCCAGCGTCGCGCGCGAGTCCTCGCGGGGTGGGTCCGCGATCGCCAGGACGCCGATCAGTCGCCATGCGTCGTCGTCGGCCCGGGCGACGGCAAGCGCCCGCTGCCCCTGCTCCGCGAATCCGGCCGTCGCCTCGGCGACCGCGGCGGCGCCCGGCCGCGCCGCCGCCGACGAGATCGACGATCGCCTGCACGGCGCCCTTGGCGACCCGCGACTCGGCGCCGTTGCGGCGGACCACGGCCTCGGCCCGCTTGCGTTCCGCATCGAACGGTGAGAATCGAGATCCGCTCAGCCGACGGCGGGCCGCCGAGCGCCTGGAGCACCGCGGCATCGACCGGATCGCTGCTCTCCTCCTCCGCGGTCAGCGCGGCCGCGCGTCAGCACCGCATCGCGGTCGGCTCCCTCAGCGACTGCGGCGACGTCGGCAACCGCGAGCTTGTTCTGGGTGATCGTGCCCGTCTTGTCGGAGCAGAGGACGTCGACGCCGGACATCTCCTCGACCGCGGGCAGGTGGCTGACCACGGCCTCGTGCCGGGCCAGATAGCGGGCGCCGACCGCCATCGTGACCGAGAGCACCGCCGGCAGCGCGACCGGGATCGAGGCGATGGTCACGACGAGCGCGTACTCGAGGGTCGTCGCGACGCTCGGTGCCGCGCAGCAGCGAGACGGCGACGATGACCGCGATCAGGGCCAGCGCGAGGACGATCAGGTAGCGGCCGATGGAGAAGATCGCGGCCTGGAAATGGCTCTCCTGCGCCTCCTCGGTCGTGAGCTCGGCGGTGCGCCCGAACTCGGTCGCGGCCCCCGTTGCGAGGACCCGGACCCGCGGCGTGCCGCGCGAGAGGACGGTCCCGGAGAAGAGGCCGTCGCCACCTCCTTGGCGACCGGCAGCGACTCGCCGGTGAGCGCGGACTCGTCCGCCTCCGTGGCGCCGGCGACGATCAGCCCGTCGGCCGGGACGACGTCGCCGCGCTCGAGGGCGACGAGGTCGCCGGGCACGAGCTCCTCCGCGGGAACCGTCGTCCACTCGCCGTCGCGGAGGACTCGAGCCTGCTTGGCGAGGCGCTCCTTGAGCGCGGCGATCGCGCTCGCCGCCTGGTGCTCCTCCCAGAAGCCGACGACGCCGTTGAGGGCGAGCAGCGCCGCGATGATCCCGAAGTCCGGCCAGCGCCCGGTCGCCGCCGTCAGCACGAGCGCGCCCTCGATCATCCATGGGATCGGCGCCCAGAAGTGGGAGAGGAACTCGAGCAGGACGCTGCGCTCGCTCTCGCTCAGCGCGTTCGGTCCGTAGCGCCGAGCCGCTGCTCGGCGACCGCGGCCGTCGAGCCCCACGTCGGCGCCGAGCCCCGCATCGGCGGCGCGGTCCCGCTCGTGCGCTGATCCGCGACGGCGTGTCCGGTTGCTGCCGCATCACGCGCGATTGCCATCGGCCTCCGCGAATCCGGGGAAGCGTCGACGTCCGGGTCGATTTCGAGGTCTCGTGGCCGTCCGAACCAGGATAGGACGTGCGAGCGACCCGTCTAGGGGGTTCCTCCGCTGGGGCAATCGGAGTTCCGCGCGTTCTCGCAGTACCGTTCCCGCATGTCACCGGAGGTCGTCCCCGGCAGCGTCGAGGTGGCCGAGGGCGTCGCCCTGCACATCCTCGAGGCCGGGTCCGGGCCGCCGCTCGTGATGCTCCCCGGCTGGTCGCAGACGGCGGAGATGTTCCGCGAGCAGCTCGCCGGCCTCGCCGAGGGGCGCCGCCTGATCGCCGTCGACCAGCGTGGCCACGGGGGTTCGCCGGCGCCCGAGGGCGGCTATCGCGTGCATCGCCTGGCGGCCGATCTGCGCGCGCTGCTGACCGCCCGGGAGCTCGAGGACGTCGCGTTGCTCGGGCACTCGCTCGGGGCGAGCGTCATCTACGCCTACCTCGACCTCTTCGGCGCCGAGCGCATCTCGTCGCTCGTGCTCGTCGACCAGATGGCGCGAGCGCTGCGGGCGCCCGGCTGGAGCGAGGGGGAGGCAGCGGATGCCGGCGCGACGATGGATGCGGACGGCCTCTTCGCGTTCCTCGACGGGCTCCGTGCCGAGGGCGGGGAGGACGTGCGGCGCGGGTTCCTGGAGACGGTGACCTCGGACCGGATCGATCCCGACCTGCTCGAGTGGATGGTCGCCGAGAACGCCCGCTTCCCGCGCGAGCAGGCCGCGACGCTGATCTTCAACAACGCGACGCTCGACTGGCGCGATCTGATCCCGACGATCGGGCTGCCGGCGCTTGTGGTCGCGGGCGACTCCGTCAACGTGCCGCTCCCCTCGCAGCGCTGGATCCACGAGCAGATCGCCGGCTCCGAGCTCGCGGTCGTCCGGGCGCCGGACGGCAGCGGCACCCACTTCCCCTTCCTCGAGAACCCGGGCGAGTTCAATGCCGCGGTCGCGGCCTTCCTCGGTCGTCGCTGAGCGCGCGGGCCGCCCGGACTCAGCTCTGCTTGATGACCGCGTACATGACGCGCTCGGCGGTGTCGACGATGACATCGCCGATGTCGGCGCAGCGGCGGTAGAGCTCGCGCTGGGCGATGCGGGCGTTGCGGTCCTCGAGCTCGAGCAGCTCCGCCATGCCGCGGTAGTAGGCCTCGCTCAGCCGCCGCTCCGCCGCGATCGTCGCCTCGGCCCCCGCGATGGCCGCGTCGGCATCGTCGACGAGGTTGGAGATCGCCTCGTCGAGGCGCCCCACGGCCACTCGGATCTCGGCCGCGACGGGCTCGAGACCCGGGTCCGGCGGCGCGGCGAGGACCTCCGACTCGGCGACGAGGTCGGCCGCGTCGTTGAGGATCCAGTCGATGCCGCGCGAGAGGGCGAAGACGTCCTCCGGTTCGACTGGAAGCACGAACGCCGAGCGCAGCGCGGTCCACACCTCGCGCTTGGCGGTGTCGCCCCTGTCCTCGGCGTCGCGTACCCGGCTCCCCGCGGAGGCGTCGCCGCCGGCCCACTCCGAGAAGGCATCAAGCGCCTCGAGGGTGATCGCGAGCTGCTCGCGCAGGAGTCGGACCACGTCCGGCTCGCTCGGCAAGAACCACGGCCCGCCCTTGCTCAAGCGATCGCCCCCCAGACGGCGTAGACCGCTGCCGCCAGCAGCGCCGCCGCCGGGATCGTGATCAGCCATGCGGCTCCGATCTCGCGCACGACCTGCCAGCGCACGTGGTGGAGGCGACGGCGCCCGGCGCCGACCCCGACGATCGAGGAGGCGACGACCTGGGTCGTCGCGGTCGGCCCGCCGACGAGCGAGGCACCGAAGATGACCGCCGAGGAGGCGGACTGGCTCGCCAGCCCCTCGGTCTTGCCGATTCGGTAGATGCGCCTTCCCACGGTGCGGATGATCCGCCATCCGCCGAAAGTCGTCCCCGCGGTCAGGGCCAGGGCGGAGACGACGACCACCCAGGTGGGGGCCGAGAGTGAGTCGATGCGGCCGTCCGCGAGCAGCAGCGCGGCGATCACGCCGACGGTCTTCTGGGCGTCGTTGGCGCCGTGGCTGAAGGCCAGGGCCGCCGACATCACCCACTCCGAGCCGAGGACGGGCCCGTTCCAGCGCCGCGTGGCGCGGCGGCCGATGCGCCGGATCGCGGCGATCACCCCGGCGCCGGCCGCGAGGGCGAGGGGAGGGGTGACGGCGAGCGCGACCACGGCGCCGATGACGCCAACCGGGTGGATCCCGTCCATGCCGCCCCAGCGGACGGCGTCGAAGCCCCCCTCGGCCAGGGCGGCCCCGACGAGGCCGCCGATCAGCGCGTGCCCCGAGCTCGACGGCAGGCCGAGGTACCAGGTGAACAGGTTCCAGCCCACCGCGGCAGCGAGCCCGGAGCCGATCACCGCCGCCGCCTCGGCGGGGCTCACGGTGACGATGCCGCCGATCGTGTCGGCGACGGCGGAGCCGACCAGCAGCGGCCCCAGGAGGTTGAAGACCGTCGCCAGCGCGATCGCCTGGGCCGGGCGCGCGGCGCGGGTGGCGACGAGCGTCGCGATCGCGTTCGAGGCGTCGTGCAGGCCGTTGGTCATCGCGAACGCGAACGCGAACACGATCGCCAGGACGTACCCCGGGTCCATGCGGGGACTCTACGAGCGCGGTCCGTGGATCGCTCGGCGGCGCCTCGGTGCGCCGGGTGCGCCTAGCATCGATGCAGGGAGATGAGCAAGCCGGGAGGATCGATCCGCTCTCGCGCGGCGCGCGCAGCGTCGGCGCTGGTGATCGCCGCCGCCGTCCACGCCGGGGCACCGGCTCCCGCGAGCGCCGCCGCAACCGCGCGCTATCTCGACTGTGGCGCCGGGCGCGACGGGAACGGCACCCGCAGCTCCCCGTGGCGCTCGCTGGCGCGGGCCGACGGCTTCCGCCTGCGCCCCGGCTCGAAGCTCCTGCTGCGCCGAGGCAGCAGTTGCTCCGGCGACCTCGTCCTCCAGGGTGGCGGCAGCCTCCGCAAGCCGGCGTTGGTCGGGGCGTACGGCCGCGGCCGCAAGCCGAGGATCGTCGGCTCCGGCTCCGACGCCGTCCTCGCCGACGACGTCAACCACCTCGTGCTCGAGCGGCTCGACGTGACAAACCCGGGCGATGGGAGCGTGCCGAGGCGCGGCGTCACGGTCGTTGCCGAGGGCGGAGCCGTGCGCGACGTGACGCTCCGGCACCTCCACGTGCACGACGTGGGAGGGGATCTCAGCAAGGGGGCTCAGGGCAGCGCTGGAATCGAGGCGGCCGTCCGCGGCGATCCGGGCCCCCGCGCTCCTCGCTTCTCGAACCTCCTCATCGCCGCCAACGAGGTGGACCACGTCTCGCGAAGCGGCATCCGCGTCGACGGGACGCTCGACCGGGACCGGCCGGATGCCGGGCAGCCCTGGCCGCAGGCGTCGAGCGGGGTCGTGATCCGCGACAACCGGCTGGACCGGCTCGCGGGCGACGGAATCGTGCCGACCGGGACCGAGGGCGCCCGCGTGATCGGCAACGTCGTCGCGAATGGAAACCTCGCCGGTCGTCCGCTTTACGACCCGCGCGGGTTCGTCTGCGACGCCGGAATCTGGACCTTCCACGCGAACCGGACCGTGATCGCCCGGAACGAGGTGTACGGCATGCGCTTCAACGGCTGCGACGGGACCGGCTACGACGTCGACTACGACCAGGACGGCACCGTCGTGCAGTTCAACCTCAGCCACGACAACGAGGGCGGGTTCGTGCTGCTCTGCGGCGAGGACAGCCGGCGCCGGGCCGACGTGCGCTTCAACCTCTCGGTCGACGACGGCGCCACGATGGACGAAGCTCCGTGCCGGATCGCGGAGGGTCACGTCGGCACGCTCTCGGGCGTCCGTTTCTTCAACAACACGATCGTGGCCCCGGACCCGCGGTTGATCGCCGAGTACGTGGAGCTTCCGGCGCTCTTCAACGCCGGTTCGTTCCGGTTCGTCAACAACATCGTCGTCGCGACTTCACGCCAGTCGAAGGCGCTGGGATGCGGCGAGCACTGCTCGCACAACCTGTTCTTCCGGATGCCGGCCTCGGGTACGGCGGCAATCGTGGCCGGCCCGCGTTTCGTCAGGCCCGACCGGCGCGGCCGCGGCCGCGTCCGGCTTGGGCGAGCGTTCGCGCTCCGCGCGAGCTCGCCGGCGCTCCGCGCCGGCGTCCCGATGCCCGCAAGCGCGCATCGGGACTACTTCGGGAACGAGTTGCGCTCGGGGCGTCGGCCCACGCTGGGCTTCTTCCAGCCGCCACTCGCACGCTGAGCAGGGCGCGCCGAGCCGTGCCTGCGGGCGGGCGCCATCCGTTCGAATGAGGCCCAAATCAACCGTTCGGACGATGGACTGGGCTGACCGGCGCCGCGATCATTGAGAGCGAACGGATTCACCCTCGAGAAAGGATTCTCGATGTTCGCTCCAATTGCGGGGCGTCCGCGGTTCACCGCCTATATGTGGTTCCTGCTGCTCGCCCTGGGCTGCGGCCTCGGGCTGCTGCTTGCGCTGCCGGTGGGGACCGACGGTTGCCCGGCTCCCGGGGCGAACGGGCATCCCGGATGCGTCCAGCTCGTCTGGGGCCACGCCTTCGTGGTCGTCGGGCTCGTCTCGGTCGGCACCGCCGCGGTCGGCCACTTGCTCGGCCATGCGATCGTTCGGGTCGCGGCCGCCGCGCGCGAGCTCGCCCGCCCGCGCCCGGCCCCGCGCCGCTCTCCGGTCCGTCCGGCCAGGCGAGCCCCCGTCGCCAACTGATCCGCTGAGCCGGCCGGTCCGGCTCATCGGCGGCTGGACGGTCCTCAAGCGTCCAGCCCTCGGCCCCGATGGGCGTTGGGGAGCATGGACGCCGGCACGCGCATACCGATCAAGTCGTGGCTCGCCTCGATCGACGAGCGCGAGGCGCTCAGGGCGCTCTGGTGGGTGATCGGGATCGGCACCCTCGTCCGGGTGCTGATCGCGTTCGACACCTACGGCTACGGGTTCGACATGGATTCGCTCGTGATGCTCCGCCATCAGCTCGATGCGGACCCGCTCCACGTCTACGGCGCGATGAACACGCCGCTGCATCTGGAGAGCTTTCACATGCAGTACCGCTGGCCGTATCCGCCCGCCTTCTTCCCCTGGGCCTGGGTCTCGGGTCAGGCCGGGGCGCTCGGGCTTCCGTTCGACGGGGTCGTGCAGCTCCCCGCGATCGCGGCGGACGCCGGCCTGGCGCTGCTCAGCTTCGACTTCCTGCGCCGCCGCGGCCACAGAGCCGGGCGGTGCTTCCTCGGCGGAGCGCTCGTGGCGATTGCGCCGCCGTTGCTTCTGACCAGCGGCTATCGCGGCCAGATCGACTCCGTCGCGTTCCTGCCCGCGGTCGGCGCCGTCTACCTCTGGGACCGAGGCGACATCTGGGAGCGGCGCGGCGAGCTGGCGCGACCGCTCACCGTCGGCCTCGTCATCGGGGTTGGGGCGGCCGTGAAGATCGTCCCGATCATCCTGCTGGCCGCCTTCTTCCCGTGGGTCGTGCGCCGGCCGCGGGCAGCGCTCGCCCTGATCGTGCCGGCGCTTGCCGTGCCGCTCCTGCTCCTCGCCCCCTTCGCGGTTGCCGATCCGACCGGCGTCGGGCGGTCGATCGGCTACGCGGGCTCACCGGGCGACAGCGGCCTTTCGATGCTCGCCCAGCCCGGGCTCGTCTACGCGCGTGCCGCGAACGACCTGGGCTCCGTCTCGCTCAACGACGCAACGCGGTTCTTCTACCTGCACGGCGGCGAGCTCGCCCTGTTCGCGCTCGGGGCCATCTCGCTGTTCCTGCTGGTCACGCGCCCGGAGCCCGTGCTCGGTGCGTTGCTGCTGATCGTCGGCCTCTACGTCTTCGGCCCCAACGACTGCATCCAGTACTTCTCGTGGTGCATCCCGTTCCTGGTCATGGCCGGAATGCTCCGCGTGGCGGCGGCCGTGTCGATCTGGATGATCGTGCCGAGCGCGATCGCCTACTGGTGGCACAGTCCCGCGCTGGTACCCCTTTACATCTGCACGATGGGAGTCCTGTACCTGGGCTGGGTCGCCCTCGCGACGGCGCTGGTCAACCGCATCCGGTTCGGGTCCGCGAGGCGGGCCGGGCCGCCTGTCGCGCCCGCCGTGCCTACGTTGGCTGCCGTCGCGCCGCGCTGACGACGATCTCCGCGATCTCCCCGCCCGGCGACGCGCGGACGGCGTAGCTGCCGGGCTCTCTCAGGAGGAGGTCGAAGCGGGCGGGTGCGTTCGCGCTCGCGTACTCGATCTGCCCGACGCCCGGGATCTCGATCTGGCGCGGGTTGGCGCTGGGGACTCGCAGCACGAGCCGATCGCCGGCCGTTACCGCGATCTTGGCGGCCTGCTTGCCCGTGCGCTCGGCGTTGACCGTGCGCTCGACGAGCGCGCCGGCGGGGGCGGGGGAGGCGCCCTCTCCCTGCCCCGTGCCGGAGCCGCCGCCGCCACTCGCTCCGGTGGTCGTCGTCTGTGAGGTGCTCGTCGTCGTGTCCGTGGTCGTGCCGGCACGGCGCGCCTCGGGGGCGAGCGCCGCCGCGATCGAGGAGACGACGAGCAGCACTACGAGGATTGCGATCAAGCGGCGTGCCGCCATGGTGGGGATTGTTAGCTGCTCGAGCGGGCGTTCGGAAGGGGTGGCGCCGTCTAGGTGCCAGCACCTAGATGGAGCTGGGTTACAACACCCGTCCAGATATCGGGTTCAGGATGAAAATGGGCGGGGGGCGGACCGATGGGAGGGCTGCAAGAGAGTATGAGGGCTGGAGCCCTGGTGCTAAAGGCAACACCGCCGCGAGGCGGATGACGCAAAGCAAACGGGACTCCCAAGGGGAGTCGGCCGGGCTACCACCGGGGTTCAGACAGGACACCGTGGCTCAGGCGAACGGGCTCTGGCTCCAGGCAATACAGGACTCTAGGAGGGTTCAAATGCTGGAGAATCTCCGTAAGCGGATGGGACGTGAGGAAGGCTTCACGCTCGTCGAGCTTCTGGTCGTGATGCTGATCCTCGGCATCCTGGCCGCCATCGCCATTCCGTCGTTCTTCAACCAGCGCGACAAGGCGAAGGACGCGGACGCCAAGGCCAACGCCCGTACGGCGCAGACCTCGATCGAGACGTTCGCGACCGACAACGACGGCTCCTACGCGACCGCGACGACCGGTGATCTGACGACCATCGAGCCGACGCTCAACGACGCGAACGCTCTGACCCTGTCGAACCTCGCCACGAAGACCTACACGGTCTCCGTCGACTCGGACACGGGCACCACGTTCACGATCTCGCGTGCCGCGGACGGTACGACCACCTACACCTGTGACGCGCCGGGCTCCGGTGGCTGCCCGACGAGCGGCAGCTGGGCCGGTACCGCCCCGCCGTCGTCGTAAGGATCAGGTCCAGCGGTCTGACCCGACCGCAGACGGACAACCGGGGCGGCCTTCGGGTCGCCCCGGTTCTTTTCTGGAGAGATAGGCTCGAACCATGGGTGCGGAGATCGTCTTCCTGGCGGTGCTGGGGCTCCTGCTCGGCAGCTTCCTCAACGTCGTCGCCTACCGGCTGCCGATCGGCGAGTCGTGGGTGCGCGGCCGCTCCTACTGCCCACACTGCAAGGCCCAGATCGCGGCCCGCGACAACATCCCGCTCGTCTCCTGGGTGCTGCTGCGCGGCAAGTGCCGCAACTGTGGGATGCGGATCTCCGTCCGCTACCCGCTCAGCGAAATCGGGCTGGCGGCCGCCTTCGTCGCCGTCTACCTGCGCTTCGAGCCCGACGGCTGGCTCGTCGCGCTCGGGTGCGTCTTCGTCGCGACGTTGCTCGTGGTCACGCTCACCGACCTCGAGGATCGGATCATCCCGAACCAGGTGCTGGGAGCGAGCCTCGTCGCCGGCGTCGTCCTCGCCGTGATCGCCGACAACGGGGACCTGCTCGAGCGGGCCGAGGCGGCGGCGATCGCATTCGGCGTGATGTTCGTCGCGGCGCTGCTGTACGCGCGGGGAATGGGCATGGGCGACGTCAAGCTCGCCGGCCTGATGGGCGTCTATCTCGGCCGCGCCGTGGCGCCGGCGCTGTTCGCAGCCTTCCTCGCCGGCGCGGTCTTCGGCCTCGCCCTGATCGCCGCGCGCGGCTCGGAGGCGCGCAAGCAGGCCGTGCCGTTCGGCCCCTTCCTCGCCCTCGGCGGCCTCGTCGGGCTCTTCGCCGGCGACGAGATCGTCGACTGGTACACGGACTCCTTCTTCAGCTGAGCGCCGGCGGCCGCGCCCGCTCTGGACGAAGCGTCCCGCGCGCGCTCGACAGGCGTCCAGGCGCATTCAAGGAAGCGGCCGACCGGGTCGATGCGTTGTGCAGGAGCGGAGGACCCCCCCGACCGATGATCTCTTCGAAGAAACAAGGGACGATCGTCGGTCTCGACATCGAGGCCGGCAGTGTGGCGGCGACCGAGGTCGTCGCGAACGGGAGCGTGCGCGTCGGACGCACCGGCATCGCCCCGCTCGCCTCCGGCGTCACCCGTGACGGCGAGATCGCCGACCACGAGGCGCTCGCCGAGACCCTGAAGGAGCTCTTCGCCCAGGCGAAGCTGCCCCGCAACGTGCGGGTCGGCGTCGCCAACCAGCGCCTCGTCGTGCGCGCGCTGCGGATGCCGCAGATCGACGACCGCAAGGAGCTCGAGACCGCGATTCGCTTCCAGGCCGCCGACCACATTCCGATGCCTCTCGAGCAGTCGGTGCTCGACTGGCAGGTGCTGCGCCGCGGCCTCGGCGAGGACGGTCGGCAGATGGACGTCGCCATCGTCGCCGCCCGCCGCGACATGGTCGGCTCGCTCGTCTCCGCCCTCCGCGACGCCGGCCTGAAGCCGGTCGGGATCGACGTCGCAGCCTTCGGGATGATCCGCGCGCTGGCCGGCGAAGCCGAGGCACCCGACTACACCGCCGCCTACGAGGAGCGCACCCTCGGGTTCGCGCCGGGCGAGGAGCAGCCGGCGCCACAGATCCCCGCCCGTCTCTACTGCAACCTCGGCGACGTCACCAACCTCGCCGTCGCCCGCGGCGGCGACTGCCTCTTCACCCGTGTCTCCTCGTTCGGGGTCGAGGGCATCGCCCAGCGGCTCGCCGAGCGCCGCGCGCTGACGCTCGAACACGCCCGCCAGTGGCTGCTCCACGTCGGCCTGCAGCGCCCGGTCGAGGCGATCGAGGGCGATCCGGAGATCGTCGCCGCGACTCGCGAGGTGCTCGCCGAGGGGGCGTCGAAGCTGGCGGATGAGCTGCGGCTCTCGCTCGAGTTCTACGGAGCCCAGGAGGGCGCGCTCGCGGTCGAGGAGATCGTCGCCTGCGGGCCCGGCACGGCGATCGACGGGCTGGACGAGCGCCTGCAGCACGAGCTGGGGCGCGCCTTCAGGCTCGGGCGCCCGCAGGCGCTCTCCCACCTCGACGACGCGACCGCGGCCCGGCTCACCGTCTCCTACGGGCTGGGGCTGGAGGAGTAGGCGTGCGTCCCGTCAACCTGATTCCGCCTGAGGAGCGCCGCGGCGATGGCGCCCCGACCCGCGCCGGCGCGGCCAGCTACATCGTCGTCGCCGTCCTCGCCGCGATCCTCTTCGCAGTCACGGGCGTCGTGCTCGCCAACAACAGCGTCAACGACAAGAAGTCCGAGCTGGCCTCGGCGCAGGCCGAGCAGGCGCAGACGGAGGCGAAGGCCGAAGCGCTGCAGAACTTCGCCTCCTTCCAGGAGATGAAGGACGCGCGCGTTGCCACGGTGACCTCCCTCGCGCAGAGCCGCTTCGACTGGGAGCGGGTGGTCCGCGAGGTGTCCCGCGTGCTCCCCGACCACGTCTGGCTCACGAACCTGACCGGGACGGTGACGCCGGATACGACGGTCCCCAAGTCGGCTGAGGTGCAGGCGCGCGCCAGCGTCCCGGGCCCGGCTCTGACGCTGGTCGGCTGCGCCCGCTCGCAGGAGGACGTGGCCGCCCTGATTGCTGCGATGCAGGACGTCGACGGCGTCACCCGGGTGCTCGCCGAGCGCTCCGACAAGCCGACGAGCCACGTCACCGCGAGCGGCGACAAGATCACTCAGGACTGCCGGACCCGCAACTACGTGACGCAGTTCGGGCTCGTCGCGGCCTTCGATGCGGTCGCGCCGCCGGCGGACGCGACCGGATCCTCGACCGCGGCCCCGGCGACGCCGACGAGCTCGACGAGCTCGGGGACGATCACGACGGACACGACGACTCCGACGACCGCGAGCGAGGCCAGCGATCAGCAGCAGGCGTCGGCTCCCGAGGAGCAGCAGCAGGCGGCGAACATCAAGTCCGGCACGGACCGGGCCCGCAAGGCCGCCGGGTTGGTCGGGGCGGGGGGCAACTGAGATGCGCGCCAACGATCGCATCATCCTCGTGGCGCTGCCGCTGCTGGCGCTCTGCGCGGCCTTCTGGTTCCTGCTGATCGCGCCGAAGCGCAATGAGGCGAGCGACCTGCAGGCGCAGATCGATTCCGTCAAGGCGGCGACCGCGAGCGCCCAACAGCAGGTCGACGTTGCCGACGCGGCACGCGCCGACTTCCCCAAGACCTACGGCCAGCTCGTCGAGCTCGGGCGTGCCGTGCCCGCCGACGGCGACCAGGCGACGCTCGTCTACGACATGTCCAAGCTCGGCGACAAGAACGACCTCGACTTCCGCAGCTTCGACGTCGTTGCCGGGTCCGGCTCGGCTCCGCCCGCGAGCCCGCCGCCGTCGCCGACCACCGACTCGGGCGCGGCGCAGACAGACCAGCAGCAAGCGCAGTCGGTCGACAGCAGCAGCGGGTCCTCATCGTCGAGTTCGACGAGCACGGCGACCAGCTCGACCGTCTCTCCGTCGGCGACCGAGGCGACGGCTTCGACGCTGCCGATCGGGGCGACGATCGGGCCCGCCGGGCTGCCGGTAACGCCGTACGACTTCACCTACAACGGCAGCTTCTTCGATGTCGCGGACTTCCTCGGCGACGTCGACCACACGGTGACCACGAAGACCGGCGAGCCGGTCGTCCACGGACGGCTGATGACGGTCGACGGCTTCTCGCTCACCGCCGATCCGTTCACCGGCTTCCCCCGCGTGCAGGCCAACTTCGCCGTCACCACGTACGTCGTCCCCTCCGAGCAGGGGCTGACGGCGGGTGCGACCCCGGCGGGGCCGGCCCCGATCGCATCCGGCTCGCCGTCGACCGTCTCGACCGGCGGCTCGACCTCGACCCCGACCCCGACCGCGACCGCGACGGCGCCCTGAGGTCGCGCGATGCCCGAGCCGCTCGAAAACCTCTACCGGGATCTCCGCGACCGTCGGCTGCTGCCGGTCGTCGCGCTGCTCTTGGTCGCGATCGTGGCCGTGCCGCTGATCCTGCACAAGGGCGGCTCATCGAGCGAGCCCGCGACCGATCTCGGCAGCGTGTCCGCTCAGGCGGCCGCGGGGATCAAGGGCTCGGAGATCGCCCACCCCGTCGTCCTCGCCGAGTCGCACGGGATCCGTGACTTCCACAAGCGCCTGCGGTCGCTGCGCGAGGAGAACCCGTTCAAGCAGCAGCTCACGGGCGCGCCCCCGGCCGTGCGCAAGGCGGAGAAGAAGGCCCAGCAACAGGCGAAGTCCGGGAACGGCGGCTCGAGCGGCTCCTCGTCCAGCTCGAGCTCCTCCAGCTCTTCCAGCACATCCAGCACGTCCTCCAGCACCTCCGGGAGCACGAGCGGCACAACCACGACGCCGAATTCCGGCTCCGGCTCCTCGACCCCGCAGCAACCGCAGGTGCACCGCTACGTCTACCGCTGGGAGATCGACGTGAAGATCACCGTGCCGGGCAAGCACAAGACCGAGGAGGCCAAGGGCGTCAAGCAGCTCGAGTTCGTGCCCGGCGACTCGCACCCGATCGTGCAGTTCATCCGCGGCGACATGAACGAAAGCAAGGCGATCTTCGTCGTCTCGCGCGAGGTCGGAGACACCAAGGGCAAGGGCCGCTGCGCGCCGAAGAAGAAGGACTGCCAGTTCCTGCTCCTGCACATCGGCGACACGCACGTCTTCCAGTACGAACCGAACGGGCTCACCTACAAGCTCAAGCTCACCGGCGTGCACATGTACAAGGACGAGTACAAGGGCAAGCAGGCGGCAGCCGCCGCGCAAGCCGACTCGATGAACTCGCTGTTCAAGTAGGCGCCGGGCCGAGGCGGGCGGGCCGCGCGCCCGAGCATCCGGCTGCGATGCGTCGTTCGGATTTGTCCCGCGCGCGCCGCGGTGCCAAGCGCCCCAGCTAGCCTCCCTGCCTCCGATGGCGCGCTTCAGCTTCACCACCGCGGGCGAATCGCACGGGCCCGGCCTCGTCGCCGTCGTCGAGGGCATGCCCGCGGGCCTCGAGCTCGACCGCGAGGGTCTCGACCGCGACATGGCGCGGCGCCAGCTCGGCCACGGGCGGGGCGGCCGGATGAAGATCGAGACCGACACGGTCGAGGTCCGCTCCGGCGTCCGCCACGGCCGCACGCTCGGCAGCCCGATCGCGGTGCTGGTCGCCAACCGCGACTACGCGAACTGGGACGTGCGCATGAACCCGTGGCCGGTGGAGGATCCCGACGGCAAGATCGTGCCGGTGCACCTGCCGCGACCCGGCCACGCGGACCTGCCGGGGATCCTCAAGTACGGGCACGACGACATCCGCAACATCCTCGAGCGCGCCAGCGCCCGGGAGACGGCGGCCCGCGTCGCCGCAGGCGCGCTCGCGCGCCAGTTCCTGGAGGCGCTCGGGGTGACGATCCGCTCACATGTGACGCGGATCGCGTCGGTCCAGGCCCCGGCCCCCGACGACCTCGTACCGGCGGACTTCGAGAACGTCGACGAGAGCCCCGTCCGCTGCCTCGATGCGGCGTCGGAGGCGGCGATGGTGGCCGAGATCGACCGCCTGCGGAAGGAGAACGAGAGCCTCGGCGGCACCTTCGAGGTCCGCGCCTTCGGCCTCGTTCCGGGCCTCGGCTCGCACGTGAGCTGGGAGGAGCGGCTCGACGGGCGGATCGCGCAGGCGATGGTCTCGATCCAGTCGATCAAGGGCGTCAGCATCGGCCCCGCGTGGGAGGTCGCCGCATCGAAGGGCTCCGACGCCCACGACGAGATCTTCCACGATCCCGGGACGGGCTACCGGCGCCAGACGAACCGCGCCGGCGGCCTCGAGGGCGGCATGACGAACGGGGAGCCGCTGATCGTCCAGGTCGCGATCAAGCCGATCTCGACGCTGACGAAGCCGCTGCGCTCCGTCGACATCCACACGAAGGAGCCCAAGGCCGCGCACAAGGAGCGCACAGACTCGACGGTCGTCCCGGCCGCCGGCGTCGTGGGCGAGGCGATGCTGGCGCTGACGCTGGCGCGCGCCTACCGGGATAAGTTCGGCGGCGACCACATCGACGACGTCAAGGCGGCGATCGCCTCCTACCGCGAGCGCATCGGGGAGTAGGGCGATGCCCGAGCTCTCCCGGGACGGCGAGCCGGCGGGGCGACCGACGATCGCCCTGATCGGCTTCATGGCGGCCGGCAAGTCGCGGGCCGCGACCGCGATCGCCCGCGCGCTCGGCGCGGAGCGCACCGACTGCGACGAGCTCCTCGAGGCGGAGTTCGGGGAGCCGATCGCGAGCTACTTCGAGCGCGAGGGCGAGCCCGCCTTCCGCGCCGCCGAGGAGCGGGTCGTGCTCGGCGCGCTCGAGCGCGGCGGCGTGGTCGCGCTCGGCGGCGGCGCGCTCGGATCGGAGCGGATCCGCGAGGCGCTGACCGGCTGCGTGACGGTGCTCTGCCGCGTGCGCGAGGAGGTCGCCTGGGAGCGCGCCCGCGGCAGCGGCCGGCCACTCGCGGTCGACCGCGAGGCCTTCCGGCACCTGTACGCGGAACGGACGCCCGTCTACGAGGCTGCGGCTGACGTCGTGCTGCCGCGAGGCGGCGATGAGACGCCGGCCGTCGCCGCGCCCTGGATCGCCGCTCTGCGCGACCGCCCCGGGCTGCGGATCGCTTGGGCGCGCGCCGGCAGCGCCGAGTACCCGGTTGCGGTCGGTCCCGGCGCGGCGGAGTTGCTCGCGGGGGGAGGCGGGCTGCGCGAGCTGATCGGCGCCCGCCTGTTTCCGATCGCGGATCCGGCGGCGCTGGCCGGGGGCGTGCGGCCGCCGGGCGGGGCCGAGCCGGCGATCGAGTTCGCGGGCGGGGAGCAGCAGAAGACGCTCGCCGGCGCGGGCGAGGTGCTGGAGGCGATGGCCGCGGCCGGGATCCGCCGCGACGACGCCGTCGCCGCCATCGGGGGCGGGGTGGTCGGCGATCTCGCCGGCTTCTGCGCTGCCGTCTACCAGCGCGGCGTTCCCGTGGTGCAGATCCCCACGACGCTCGTGGCGCAGGTCGACTCGGCGCTCGGCGGCAAGACCGGCGTCGATCTGCCGACCGCCAAGAACTACGTCGGCGCCTACCACCAGCCCGCGGCCGTGCTCGCCGACCCCGGGGCGCTCGCGAGCCTGCCCACGGCCGAGCTCGCGGCCGGCTACGCCGAGGTCGTGAAGACCGCGCTGATCGCCGGCGGGCCGCTGTGGGAGCGGGTCCGGACGGGCGGCGCGCCGACCGTGGAGCTGATGGCGAGCGTCGTCTTCCCCTGCGCCGAGACGAAGATCGCGGTCGTCGCCGAGGACGAGCGCGACGGTGGCCGCCGCGCCGTGCTCAACCTCGGGCACACGGTCGGGCACGCGATCGAGGCGGTCACCGGCTACGCGCGCTATCGCCACGGCGAGGCGGTGGCCCTCGGCATGCTCGCGGCGCTGCGCCTCTCCGGCCACGCGGGCCTGCGCGACGAGGTCGCCGGGCTGTGGTCGGCGGCGGGGCTCCCGACGACTCTCGATCCCGGCATCGACGTCGATGCGGTGGTCGCCGCGACGGGCCGCGACAAGAAGCGGACGGCGGCCGGGCTCGGCTTCGTTTTGGTCCATGCACCCGGCGACGTCCGCCACGGCGAGCAGGTCTCCGAGGGTGACCTCTGGGCAGCGGTGGAAGAATTGCGCCGGTGACGCCCACTCGCCCCAGCGCCCACAACCGCGTCGAGGTCCTGCACGGGGTCAACCTCAACACGCTCGGCCGCCGCGATCCCGACGTCTACGGGACCTTCACGCTCGCCGAGCTCGAGACCTGGATCGGCCGCTGGGCGGACGAGCTCGACATCCGCACGACGTTCTTTCAGACCAATCACGAGGGCGAGTTCTGCGAGTACCTGCACCGGCTCCCCGATCTCGCCGACGCGGCGATCGTCAACGCCGGCGCCTGGACCCACTACTCGTGGGCGATCCGCGATGCGCTCGAGGTCGCCGCCATGCCGTTCGTCGAGGTCCACATCTCCGACGTGAGCAAGCGCGAGGACTGGCGCAAGGAGTCGGTCTTCGAGGGGCTGGCGCTGGCGAAGATCTCGGGTGAGGGCCCGGAGGGTTATCGCCGCGCGCTCGAGCTGATCAAGGACAGGCTCGGGGCCTGACCGTGGCGGTAGCTCCCCCGGGGCGGGCCCAGAGGCTGGGCGCGGCGGTCGGCGAGGCCGGTCTCGACCTGCTGGTGGTCGGCGACCTCGTCAGCCCCGGCGACTCCGGCCACGAGGCGATGGCCGACGTGATCTGGCTCACCGGTTTCACGGGGAGCAGCGGTCTCGCCCTGATCGGCCCCGAGCGCCGCGAGCTCGTCACCGACTTCCGCTACGCCGAGCGGGTCCGCTCCCAGCTGCCCGACGGCTTCGAGCTCGTCGAGGCCGAGCGGCAACTGATCGACGCGGCCGGAGGCCGCCTCGGCGGCCGCGTCGGCTTCGACCCGCGGAAGACGAGCGTCCATGAGCTGCGCGAGCTGACCGAGCGGCTGCCCGAGGGGGCGGAGTTGGTCGAGGCCGAGGGGCTCGTCGAGCCGCTGCGGCGCGTCAAGGACGAGGCCGAGATCGCCGCGATCGCCGCCTCTGCGGAGCTCACCGACGCCGTCCTCGCCGAGCTCGAGGGATTCGGTCTCGCCGGTCGCAGCGAGCGCGACGTCGCCGTCTGGATCGAGACGCGGATGCGGGAGCTCGGCGCCGCGGGCCCGTCGTTCCCGCCGATCGTCGCCTCCGGCCCGAACGGGGCCTTGCCGCACGCGGAGCCGGGCGACCGCGAGATCCGTGGCGGCGAGCTGGTCACGATCGACTGCGGTGCGATCTTCGACGGCTATTGCTCCGACTGCACACGCACCTACGCGACGACCGAGATCGAGGGCGACGCGGCCGAGGCCTACGAGCTCGTGCGCCGGGCGCAGGAGGCGGGGCTGGAGGCCGTGCGCGCGGGCGCGGACGGCAAGGCCGTGGACGCGGTCGCCCGTGATCTGATCACCGCGGGCGGCCACGGCGATCACTTCGGGCACGGACTCGGCCACGGCGTCGGCATCGCCGTGCACGAGGCGCCCCGCCTGTCGCCGCGATCCGACGACACGTTGCTCGCCGGCGACGTCGTCAGCATCGAGCCCGGCATCTATGTCCCCGGCGAATACGGGATCCGGATCGAGGACCTGGTCGTCGTGACGGAGGATGGGGCCCGCAACCTGTGCACGCGGCCGAAGGAGCTGCTCACCGTCGACTGAGCGGGCTCTCGTCCGGGCGCGCCGCGGGCCTCAGGCCGCGGGCTTGCGCGCGACGTAGACGGGCAGGCCGGGAAGGGTGAGGCCGGGCGCGTAGCCGTCGCGGACCTCGACCTCGAAGCCGAGCTCGGCGAGGACGGCCTCGACGTCCGCCTGCCGGTAGAGCAGGAGATGGTGCTTGATCCGGTCGGTCCGCATGCCGTCCGCAGTGCGACGGGCGATGCTCATGCTGCGGATCAGCATCGGCGGCTGGGAGATCTCCTGCGCGGCCGAGGTGATCGCCCAGTCCTCTCCCTCGCGGTGCTGGGCGGGGGGCTGGGGGTCGGGCACGCGCCCGGGCGCGGCCAGGTCGAAGATCAGCAGGCCTCCGGGGAGCAGCGCCCGCTCCGCGCGGACGAGCAGCTCCCGCAGCCGGGAGGCGTCATTGCGGTGGTCGAAGGCGTAGTTGAGCACCTCGCCGATGGCGATCACCGCCAGCGCCCGGGGCGGGAACTCGGCGTCGATGAAGGAGGCGACCTCGAACCTGGCCTCGGGAGCGCGGCGGCGAGCGATCTCGATCTGATCGGGCGAGAGGTCGTAGCCCACCACCTGGTGACCGGCCTCGAGCAGGCGCGCGGCGGTGACGCCGCCACCGCAGCCGAGCTCGACGACGGGACCGTCGCGGCGCTCGCCGAGCTCGGCGACGGCGAGCCGCGCGCCCGCCTCCGCGAACGCCGTGAAGCCGGCGTCGTGGATGTAGCTCAGGTCCTCGTCGTAGGCCGTCATCGGCCCCAGGCTAACTACGCGCTGCGCGGACGAGATCGGCGACGAGGCGGAGCTTGTCGACGGCCGGGCCGCTGAGCACGAAGGGGTAGAGCTCGTCGCGACCCATGCTGCGGTTGAGAGCGTTCAGCGCGTAGGTAAGCGGCAGCCATTCGGCGATCACCGCCGCGAAGTCCTCGTTGGAGGCCGGCTCGGGCCCGAGCGGGATCTCCGCTTCCGCCGGCCCCTCGACTCGAAGCCGGTGCGCGGCCGCGGTCTGCAGCGTGTCGTGGATGTGGAGGAAGTGGGCGAAGGTCTCGGCCCAGTCCTCGGACGGGTGCATGGTCGCGTAGGCGCTCACGTACTCCGCCCGCCAGTCGGGCGGCGGGCCCTGCTCGTAGTGGCGATCGAGCGCCGCCTGATAGTCGCTGCGCTCATCGCCGAAGAGCTCGCGGGCACGCTCCCGTGCCTCGGGATGGGCGGTGAGGATCGGGAAGTAGTAATGGCCGACCTCGTGGCGGAAGTGGCCGAGCAGGGTCCGGTAGGGCTCGCCGAGCTCCTGCCGCCGCTGCTCCCGCCGGGCGTCGTCCGACTCCGCGAGGTCGAGCGTGATCACGCCATCCGCGTGGCCCGTCGTGACCTGCTCGGAGGCGCTCGAGAGCAGGTCGAAGGCGAGACCGCCCGGGCGCTCGCGGTAGGACTCGACCGGCAGGCTGAGCTCGCCGAGCTCGAAGAGCAGCCGCCGCTTCGCCGCCTCGGCCCCGCGAAAGGCGTCGAGCCCCTGAGGGTCGGTATCCGCGGGCCGGGTGCGGGTGAGCAGGCAGGCCTCGCAGAGCTCGCCCTCGCCGGCGACCCGGGCGTTGCAGCCGGCGAGCTCGAGGTTGGCGCAGCGGTGCAGAGCGGCCGCGCCCGGGGCGAAGGTGCGGAGCTCCCGCTCCTCCCAGTCGAACGCGAGCTGGTGGCCGCAGTTGAGGCAGCTCGTGTTGTGGAAGAACACGAGGCGGTTGCAGTTCTCGCAGGCGAAGGCGCGCATCGGGGCCGGAGAAGGTAGACGGTCGGGCGCCGCTGTATCGTCCGCGTCATGGACGACTCCGAGCTCAGGGAACGCATCGAGAAGATGGTCGCCGAGGAGCGGCAGCTGCTGCGGGACGCGCCCGACAAGGGCGAGGACCCGGAGCGGCATCGCCGGCTGGCTGATCTCAAGGTCGAGCTCGACCGCTGCTGGGATCTGCTGCGTCAGCGCGAGGCGCACGAGGAGTTCGGCCTCGACCCCGAGAACACCTCGCTCCGCGACCCCGGCACGGTCGAGGGTTACGAGCAGTAGCCGGCCCTTCGCGGGCCGTCAGCCGTCGGGTGCCCCGAGGCGCCGGCGCGCGAACAGATAGACCGCGCCGCCACCGATCAGCGCCCCGACGAGTCCGACGCCGGCCGCGAGCAGGGCCGAGGAGTCGTCGTGGTGGTGGAAGTCGTCCCGGACCATCATCGGACCGGGTTGGCCCGCGGGCTCGCCGCCCATCATGGCCGGCCCGCCCGCATGCGCCGGGAAGCCCGGAGCGGGCCCGGAGCGGGCGGGGCTGGCGAGCGCCGAACCCATCGCGTACTCGCCGATGCGCTCGAAGTCGGGGTTCGTGAGATCAGCGCAGCTCTTCTGCCCCGAGCTCAGAGCCCGCGCGAGATCCCGGCCCTGGCGCAGCTCCGAGGGGAGGCCGGCCGAGAAGGGCGCCGCGGCGAGCGGGCCTCCTCCGGCCGCCAGGATCGCGATCGCCGTCACCGCCGTTACGCCTCGCCGTACGCGCATGGAACGGATGGTCGACCGCCGGCCGCCCCGCCGCCTCCGTGGTCGATACGGCTCGGATGCCGCTGCCGCCGCCGGCGCTACCCTTCGCCGCCGTGATCTCGACTGCCCAGTTCAAGAACGGTTCCCATATCGAAGTCGACGGGACGATCTACCGGATCGTCGACTTCCAGCACGTGAAGCCCGGAAAGGGCGGCGCCTTCGTCCGCACGCGCCTGCGCCGGCACGAGGACGGCTCGGTGATCGACAAGACGTTCCGCGCCGGCGAGAAGTTCCGGCCCGTGCACACCGAGACCCGGAAGATGCAATACCTCTACGAGGCCGGCGACGCGCGCGTGTTCATGGACACGCAGACCTACGACCAGCTCGAGCTCGACGCCTCCATCGCCGGTGAGGCGATGCAGTGGGTGTTGCCGAACGACGAGGTCGATGTGCTCTTCGTCGACGAGCAGGCCGCCGGGGTGCAGGTCCCGAGCGCCGTCGAGCTCGCTGTTGCGACTACGCAGCCGGGGCTCAAGGGCGACACCGCCTCCGGCGGCGGCACGAAGCCCGCGACGCTCGAGACCGGCGTCGAGATCCAGGTCCCCCTCTTCATCGAAGAGGGGGAGCGGGTCCGCGTCGACACGCGCTCCGGCGAGTACGTCAGCCGGGCGTAGGGGTTCAGGGGCCGGAAGGCTCGCCAGCCGGCGCCGCCTTCCCCGGGCCGTAACGCCCGCCGGCCGGGCCGCCGGGCCCGGCGCCGTCGGCCAGGCCGCAGCGGCCGCCGGCGGCCTCCTGCCGGCGGCCTCCGGCCCGCCGATCAGGCCCCGCGGGCGGCCGGGGGTGGCCTCCGGGGCAGCGAGGGGTGCGTGACGTGTTCGGCCCGTCACCGTTTCGGCACAGAAGGCGCGCCACGCGTGCGTTCTCGGCCGCCAGGCTCCCTCTGTGGTGGACGAGAGGAGGATTGACGGGAATAATTGCGGTCAATCCTCCTCTCGTGGGCTGTGGAGGCTGGTTGCGGCGCTTGCAGGCGCGCAGGATGGGGTCATCAGCCGAGCGCAGCTCCTCGACCTGGGAGCGACGCCGGACCAGATCGCTCACTCCCTCGCCGCTCGTCGCCTGATCGAGGTTCATCGCGGGGTCTATGCGGTCGGTCACATCCGGATCTCACGCCGCGCCCGACTTCGCGCGGCCACCCTCGTGGGGCCCGACGTGGCGCTCTCGCACGGGTCCGCAGCGGAGTGGCATGCCATCGTGGGAGGGCGGACCGGGCCGGTTCAAGTGACGGCGCCGCGACGGATCGACCGCCCGCGGATAGTTGCTCACCGCCGCAGGCTGCCTCCCGATGAGCTCGAGACGGACGACGGCGTGGCCCTCACCTCCGTCTCTCGGACTCTGTTCGATCTGGCCTCCGAGGGCCGGGACACGCTGGAGTCCGCGCTCCGAAAGGCCGAGTTCCGCGGGCTCACGTCGGAGCTCTCGTTGCCCGACCTGCTCGAGCGCTACCCGAGAGCCCGGGGTGCGGCGACGATCCGCACGGTCCTCGGCGACGAGCTGTACCTGCGGGCGACCGAGAGCCCGCTGGAGGACGCCTTCCTGCGGTTCCTCCTCGACCGCCTATTGGAACTGCCGGAGACAAACGTCACGCTCGAGGTCGACGGCCGGCGCTACCGGGTCGACTGCCTGTGGCGCGACGCGCGGCTCGTGGTCGAGCTCGACGGCCGTGACGCCCACGCGAGAGCGCTTGCCTTCGAGTCGGATCGTCGCCGCGACGGCGACCTGCTCGCTGCCGGCTGGAGGGTCCTGCGCATCACCTACGAGCAGCTGCGCTCCACCCCGGAAGCGGTCGAGCGCCGTTTGCGGGCGGCGCTCGCGCAGGGGCCCGGCGGCCGCGCCGCGTAACCTGCGCGGACGATGCGTCGCTCCGACCAACGCCGCGAAGCCGCCTTCGCGATCTACCAGCACGAGGTCACGGCCCGGCCTCTGGACGAGCTCCTCGCCGCCGCGAAGCCCTTCACGCGCGCGCTGGCCGAGGGCACCGACGAGCACCGCGACGAGCTCGACGCGATGATCGCCGGACACGCGCGCGGGTGGAGCCTGGAGCGGATCGCGCCGCTCGAGAAGGCGATCATGAGGGTCGCGCTGTACGAGATCTCCTACCGCGACGACGTGCCGACGCCGGTCGCCATCGATGAGGCCGTCTCGATCGCCGGCCGCTACTGCAGCGCCGAGGCACCGGGCTTCGTCAACGGAATCCTCTCGGCTGCTGCCTCGGAGGCGACCGCATGAGCGGGTCCAAGCAAGAGCGTCTCGAAGCCGCGGCGCGGCGGCTCGACGAGATCGCGGCGCTGCTGGGCTCGGAGGAGACGAGCGACGAGGACGCCGTCGCCCTCGCCCGCGAGGCCGCCGAAATCGCGGCCGAGGTCGGGGGCGTCGCCGCGGAGGCGGCGCGGGAAGCGTCCGAGAGCGGCGAGGGACTCTGAGCGAACCGGGGCCGCCTGTGGCCGAGTATCCCGAAGAGCTTCGAGCCGCGGTCGACGCCCATCTCGCCGAGCTGGTCTTCGACGATCACGACTCGACCGAGGGCCTGCGCGAGGCGATGCGCTACTCGCTGCTCGCCGGCGGCAAGCGGATTCGACCCGTCCTCTGCCTGGCTACCGGGCGCGCCCTCGGGCGCGATCCGGAGACGCTGCTGCCCACGGCGGCGGCGATCGAGCTCATCCACACCTACTCGCTGATCCACGACGACCTGCCGGCGATGGATGACGATGAGCTCCGCCGCGGCCGTCCCACCTCGCACGTCAAGTTCGGGGAGGACGTCGCGATCCTCGCCGGCGACGCGCTCTTCGCCGAGGCGATGCGGCTGATCGCCGAAGCTCAGCGCGACGATCCGGTCGCGGTGCTGGGCGCCGTGCGCGAGATCGCGGCTGCAACCGGCGTCGACGGGATGGTCGGCGGTCAGTACGTCGACGTCACCGGCGGGGGCCGGGACGCGAGCTCCCTGCGCGAGCTGCATTCGCTGAAGACGGGCCGCCTGATCGCCGCCTCGGTCGGCGCCGCACTCGTGCTCTGCGGGGCGGAGGCGCGCCGGGCCGAGCCCTATCGCCGCTTCGCGACGGAGCTCGGGGTCCTGTTCCAGATCGTCGACGACATCCTCGACGTCACCGGCAGCGACGAGGCGCTCGGCAAGCCCAGCGGCTCGGACGAGCGCCACGGCAAGGTGACCTACGTGAGCCTCTTCGGCCTCGAGCGTGCCCGCGAGCTGGCGGCGGAATCGCACGCGGGCGCGCGGCGTGCCCTCGCCGACGTCGAGGGCGAGCCGGGCGACCTCGAGCGCATCGCCGACTTCATCTTCACCCGCGACACCTGAGCCCGTCGGCGGTCCTGGGCCCCGCCGCCCATCCTCGCCCCGGGCGTCTGGCCGGGTGTCCTGCTCGGCTGGCCACATCTAAAGCCCCTAAACGGGTGAGTCGATGGGATTGGAGGTCCCGTAGGGAAGGACTCTCGTGCCACCAGGTCGACGGATCGACAAGCGCCAAAGCCGCCCCCCTCTCGAGCATCGCGAGGCCGGCTTCACGATCCCGGAACTGCTGATCGCGGCCTCGATCATGCTGATCATCGCCGTGGCGACGATGGCTCTGATCGGCGTCAGCGTCCGTCAGAACCAGAACCAGTACGACCGGGTCGTCGCCGTCGACGACGGCCGCAACGGGTTGCTCGAGATGACCTCCGAGATCCGCTCGGCCGTGGCCCTCGACTCGGTCAGCTCGCAGGTCCTCGACGTCCTCGTCTCCGTGCCCGGCGATACGACCAACCCCTACCACTGGATCCGGTTCAAGTGCATCGGCAACGCGACGAGCTCGAACGGCCTCGGCGGGACCTGCTCGCGCCAGGACAAGACGCTCAACTCGGGCAGCGACTGCGATGGCAGCGGGACCGGACCCGGCTGCACCGTGATCCTCACCGGCATCACGCCCCAGGGTGGCGACAGCTTCGACGAGCCGTGTGACAACTACGACCCCAGCACGAACGAGGAGAAGCATTTCTGCGTCAAGAACAACCGAACGGTGCAGATCAGCGTCTTCGTCACGCCGGAGGGTGCGACCAATGCGATCGAGCTGCGGACCGCGATCACGATCCGCAACTGCCTGACGAACCAGCAGGAGGTGGTCCCGTGCCCGACCACCTCCTGACGCGCGCCTGCGCCGCTCTACGCCGCGTCCGGCAGGAGGAGCGCGGGATGACGCTCGTGGAGGTGATGGTCGCGGCGATGGTGCTGCTGATCGCGATCGTGCCGACGGTCAAGGTCTTCGACGACTCGCGCGATCAGAACGCGACCGGGGAGCGCCACGAGATCGCCCTGTTGCAGGCCCAGCAGGCCCTCGAGGAGATGCGCGGCCTGCCCTATAACCACCTGGCGCTGAACGCCGCCGCCGCCGACCCGGGGGACGGGCGTCTGCAGGGCTCCTCGCTGCAGCTGCGCTCGGATCTCTCCGAGCCTCTCGTCGACTACTCGACGGAGGGCATGGCGGCCGGCGACGCCTGGGTCGACCCGGTCTCGCAGGTGACGACCGGATCCCCCGACGCGCCGGTGACGATGACCGTCTACCGCTTCGTCACCTGGCGCGACGAGGAGTGCCGCGTCGCCGACCTGAGCGGGCTCGGGACGGATCAGCTGCCGGGCGCGATCGATAGCGTCCAGGGCTCGCTCAGCTCGCTGCTCGACGGAGCCAGCGGCTCTCTGACTCAGATCCTCGGGTCGCTGAGCGGCAGCGACAAGACCCTGGTGGACACGCTCAAAGCCCGCCTCGGTGCCTTCCAGTCCGCTCTCGCCGACCGGGAGTCACAGCTCGACGGCGCCCTTTCCGGCGTCACCCAGCTCGACCTCTGCGACATCAACACCACGGCGCTCCAGAGCCTGCAGGAGCTGGGCGACCTGACGCCCTCGCTGGGGGTGCTCGGTCCCGAGCTCGACTCCGTTCAGGGGACGATCTCGAACCTGCTGAACACGATCTGCCTGCCGCTCGTGGGCTGCGTGCTGAGCGGAACGGCCAAGGACCAGATCGACACCGTCAATGGGCAGCTCGACTGCATGTTCGGAGCGGGCACCAGCACTCAAACCGGCTTCAGCACCTACCTGCAGGGTGTGACTTCGGGTCTCTCCGACCTCTCCGGCGATCTCTACGACACCCAGAAGAACACGAAGCGGATCACCGCCGCGGTCGTGATCGAGCCCCGCAACGGCGTCGGTCCGAGCGCGCCCGTGTGGGCGACCTCGGTGGTCCGGGACCCGTCGGCCGGCCTGCTGACGGGCGGGGGGACGTCGTGCTCCTCCTGAGGGCTGCAGTCCGGCGCCTGGCGGCGAAGTGGCCCCGTCTCGGATCGGAGGAGGGGTTCGCGCTCCCGCTGGCGCTCTCCATCCTTGTCCTCTCGGGGCTGCTGGTGCTGGCGGCGGTGGCGATGGCCACCCACAACACCGACCGGGCCAACCGCGACCGCGATGCGGTGCGTGCAGGGGAGGCGGCGGACGCGGGCGTCGACGCGGCCCTCTACCGGCTCAACAAGACGCTCACCGCCTCCCAGGCCGAGGGCGTGCTGGGGCTGCCGGCATCGGCGGTTGCCGAGACCGCCTGCCTCGATGTGAAGGCGGGCGACGTCGTGAGCCTCAGTGCGAGCAACGGCTGGTGCGCGAGCACGGGGGGCAGCGAGCAGCTCGACGGCGGGCTCGACGGCGGGCCGGCATGGGACGTGGCCTCGTTCACGTACTCGGTCTCGACCGGCGTCAACGTCGGTGTCGACCCCAACGACGCGACCGCCAACCTGATCGAACGGCGGATCGTCTCGATCGGGACCGTGGGCGACGTCACCAAGCGGGTGCTGGCGACCGCGCGGGCGCGGATTGGCAGCAGCGGCAACCTCCTCGGCGTCTTCGAGCAGGTCGGCTATCGCGTCTGCCCGCCGGAGCCCACCGACCCGAGCGATCCGGCGTCCGGCTGCTGAGGGGGACGGCTCCCGCCACCCCGCGTAGCGCCCGGCCACGGCGATCTACGTGAGACAATTGACGGCCCGATGTCATCCGTCCCGGAAAAGCGTCTGCTCGACTCGATCGACGGGCCCGCCGACCTCAAGGACCTCAGCGACGAGCAGCTGCAGCAGGTTGCGCAGGAGACCCGTGAGCTGATCATCGACGTGATCGGCGAGATCGGCGGGCACTTCGGCGCCAACCTCGGCACCTGCGAGCTCGCGGTCGCTCTGCACAGCCTGCTCGAGAGCCCCCGCGACAAGATCCTCTGGGACGTCGGCCACCAGGCCTACCCGCACAAGATCCTCACCGGCCGCAAGGACCGGCTCGAGACGATCCGCCAGTACGGCGGGCTGGCGCCGTTCTGCGCGATCTTCGAATCCGAGCACGACATCATGGGCGCCGGCCACGCCTCGACCTCGATCGGCTACGGGGTCGGCCTCAAGGAGGCGATGCGGCGCGGCATCGGCCCTGACGGCAAGGTCGTCTCGGTCATCGGCGACGGCGCCCTGACCGGCGGCGTCGCCTACGAGGCGCTGCACCAGGCGGGCGGCCTGCAGACGCCGATGGTGATCGTCCTCAACGACAACGGGATGTCGATCTCCCCCAACGTCGGCGCGCTCAGCCGCTACTTCAACCACTTCCGCCTCAACCCGCGCCTCTACCACGCCCGCGAGGACGTCGAGGAGCGGCTGACGCAAGCTGCCGCTCGGCCTCGGCCGCCGGGTCGAGCGCCTCGGGCCCGAGATCAAGTCAGCGATCAAGGCCTACTGGGCGCCGGGCCTGCTCTTCGAGGAGCTCGACCTCGCCTACATGGGCGTCATCGACGGCCACGACGTCGCCGCCCTCCGCCGCGCCCTCGTCGACGCGCTCGCGGCCGAGCGCCCGGTCGTGCTGCACATCCACACCGTCAAGGGCAAGGGCTTCGCGCCCGCCGAGGAGGGCGGCCTCGAGGGCATGGAGCAGTGGCACGCCGCCAAGCCCGGCTCGATCGTCGACCGCAAGCCGGCCCCGAAGGAGCCCGCCGAGTCCCCGAAGCCGAAGCCGGTCCCGGTCCAGGAGTCCGACTCGCCCGCTGCGATCGCGCCCGAGAAGCTCGAGGAGCCGCCGCCGAAGCCGAGCGCCGCCCGCCTACACGGCGGTCTTCGCCGACGCGCTCGTCGCCGAGGCCGAGCGCGACAAGCGGGTGATCGGGATCACCGCTGCGATGGCGGGGGGAACCGGACTCGACAAGCTCGCCGAGCGGCGTCCCGAGCAGTACTACGACGTCGGCATCGCCGAGCAGGACGCGGTGCTGTTCGCCTCGGGCCTCGCCCTGCAGGGCGCGAAGCCCGTCTGCGCGATCTACTCGACCTTCCTGCAGCGCGCCTACGACCAGATCGTCCACGACGTCTGCCTGCAGGAGCTCGACGTCGTCTTCGCGATGGACCGCGCCGGGCTCGTCGGCGACGACGGCCCCACCCACCACGGCGTTCATCGACGTCTCCTACTTCCGCCCGCTCCCGAACGTGGTCGTGATGGCGCCGCGCGACGAGGCCCAGCTCGTGCACATGCTGCGGACCGCGATCGCCCACGCCGGCCCGATCGCCTTCCGCTACCCGCGCGGCGCAGCCGAGGGCGTGCCGCTGCCGGACACCCCGCAGGCGATCCCGATCGGTACCGGCGAGATCCTCGCAGGCAGGGGAGAGGGTCGCGCTGCTCGGCTACGGCTGGGGCGTTCAGGTCGCCAACGAGGCCGCCGGCGCGCTCGCCGACCACGGTCTCGCGCCCGACGGTCGCCGACGGGCGCTTCGCGAAGCCCGCTCGACGAGCGAGCTGCTCGCCCGCCTCTGCGCCGAGCACGAGCTCGTCGTCACGATCGAGGAGAACGTCCTCGCGGGCGGCTTCGGCGCCGCCGTGCTCGAGTACGCCGAGGACGAGCTCCCCGCCGACCGCGCCCGGATCATGCGCGTCGGCTTGCCCGACCGCTACGTCACCCACGGCAAGCCGGCGCTGCTGCGCGAGGAGGTCGGGCTGACCGGCCCCGCTGTCGCCGAGCGGGTGCTCGCCGCGATCGGCAGCCGCGAGCCGGTCTCTTCCTGAGCGCACGTCGATCGTGCGTCCAGACGCGCGCTAGCCGCGTGTTCTAGCCATCTAAACCGCGCCGAGGCCGCTGCCGATGGGAGGAGCGGTACTTATGCGCCATGCAAGCCGTGGGCTGCGCCGGTCCGCTCGGCGGCGCAATCCGGCAAACCGTGTCTTCATAGCCGAGCAAGCCGGCTTCACGCTGGTCGAGGCGCTCCTGGTCATGACCATGACCGGAGTGATCTTCGCTGCGGCCGTGGGCTTCTACCAGGTCGTCGTCAGGCAGACCGACTCGACGCAGGCCCGGGCCGCGTCGCTGGCCGACGTGCGTACGGGCATGGACCGGATCACGCGCGACGTCCGCGAGGCGAAGACGGCGACGATCTCGACCGCCTACGGCGGCTCCGCGGTGACCTCCGGCAACGTGCTCACGCTCGACACTCCAACCGCGCGGGTCGTCTGGGACTGCACGAGCGGCTCCTGCACGCGAACGGTCCGCGACCGGAGCACCTACGCGGTGACCGAGGGCCCGGTGACCGAGATCGGCGGGCTCGACGTCGGCACCGCGGTCTTCACGTCGGTCAATCCGATCGCCAGCGACGCCGCCAACGTGCAGGTACGGCTCTCGCAGCTCCCCGACGGCCGTGACCGGCCGATCGTGCTGAGCGAGGACGTCGCGATCCGCAACGACTGCGTCGCCGACCCCAACGGGCTGCTGCCCGCCTGCGCATGAGCGCGCGCCGGCTGATCCGGGACGAGGCCGGCTTCACCCTGGTCGAGGCGCTCGTGGCGGCGATCGTCGTCGCGATCGGGATCCTCGGGACGGCCGCGGTGATGACGAGCGCCGACACCACGAGCCTGGACGCGGAGTTGCAGCAGATCGCGACCAACCAGGGCGAGAAGGCGCTCGAGCAGATGCGCGGCCTCGACTACTCGGAGCTCGGGCACACGTCCACGCCGGTTCTGCCCAGCGGCGAGCCGGGTCTCTCGGGCAACTCCTACCAGTCGCCCGACTCGCCCACCAGCGAGCAGCTCGTGAGCGCGGCGAACGCCGAATCCGCGGACACCAAGTACGCGGCCGACTGCGTGACCGAGGACAGCGGCGGCAGCTCCACCTCCTGCTTCAAGATCACGCCGGCGCTGCAGAGCAAGGCATTCACGGTCGCCCAGGCCGACGGGCGGACCGTCACCGGCCACATCTACACGCTCGTCACCTGGCACGACGAGGAGTGCGAGTCGCTGCCGATCGCCTCGATCAAGAACCTGCTCGGGAGCGGCGGCACCTCGGAGAGCCTCTACAACCTGCTCGAAGCCCGCAAGGCTGCGCTGAGCGCGCTCCGGACCCAGCTCGGCACCCTGTACGCGTTGTTGCCGAGCGCGGCAAAGGCTCTCTACGACACCACGATTCCCGCCCTCATCAACTCGAGCGACGGGCTGATCACGCAGGTCGAGAACCAGCTCAACACCCTCGGCACCAAGCTCGACTCGCTCACCACCCTCGACCTCTGCGATCTCAACCTGGATGCGGCGCAGGCGCTGTTCAGCATCCTCGACACGAACCCGTCGACCGGCACGCTCGAGGTCAAGGGCGCCATCAGCTCACCCTTCTCGGCGAGCGCCGACCTCGCCGTGCAGACGGCCTCGGTCGCCAGCGCTCTCGACGCCCTCGGCGGGCTCTCCTGCGTGCTGCTGCCCGGTTCCTCTCTCTGTACCGCCCTGAGCAGCGCCTCGAACACGCTCAAGAGCACGATCACGAACGGGACCACCGTCGATCTGACGGATCTGAAGGGCAAGCTGAGCACGCTCGATACGGCGCTCGACGGGACCGCGAACACGACCCACAACAGCAAGCGGGTCACCGTCGCGGTGACGATCGACAAGGCGCGCGGTGACATCACCCCCCAGAACGTGACCTACCTGAGCACGATCGTCACCAACCCCGACGACGGGCTGGTGATCAAGTGATGCGCGGCCGGCTGCGCGGGCAGGACGGCTTCGCCCTCGCGAGCGCGATCATCGTCCTCTTCATCGTCCTGCTGCTGACGGCGACGGTGACCAAGGTCGTGGTTGCCTCGCTCCACCAGACCACGCGCGATCGCAGCTCCGCCGAGGCCTTCCAGCTCGCCGACTCCGCCGTCGACGAGGTCACCTGGCACATGAACAGGGAACTCGTCTCGACCGAGATCGGCGACCTTGCCGGGGTGACCTCGGGCGTCGTCTCAACCGACGGCTGCCTCGGCCTCAACGGCGACAACAACATCGTCGTCCAGGTGCTGACGAGCACCCCCGCGAGCGGCTTCTGCGACGTGCTCACGGTGCCGAACACCGCGGCCGGCGAGACGGCCACCTGCTACACGCAGGCGCGCGTAGGTCTCGACCTCACGAACGCCGCCAACCTCGTCAACAACCTGCTGACGCGCAACGTCGTCTGCCAGGGGGACGTCGGCGGCGCCCAGCGCCGGATCCTGGCGCGCATGGCCCTGGAGGTGAACGCCGGCAAGCCGACGACGCTGTGGCGGCGTGACGCTTGGGTCGAGTGCACCGGCGCCTTCACCAGCGAGAGCGACCCGGCCGCCGGCTGCCCGTCGCTGCCGCCGATCGGCAGCTGACCGCGTCGGACCCTGGAGAAAGGGCCCCGACAAACGAAAACGTCCCGCAAGCGGGACGTCTTCGTGGGTACAGGGAGGAGAGTATGTGTTTTGGGAAGGCGCCCCGGCTCTGAACCTGGGCGCTAAGTCTGAGTAGGAAGATACGAACGGACGTACGATTTGTCTGTGAGGGTGGTCACAGTTCGCAGACATCACGCTCACGAAGCGGTCTGACGGTCCCCGATCCGGGCCGGATCGGCCCGCGTGGACGGGCGGGAGACGGCCCCCAACCGCCCTCGAGCGTCGGGCGGCGCCCGCCGATGCCGCTACTTTTCGGGCGATGGCCCAGCGCCGACTCGACACCCTCGTGGCCGAGCGAGGCCTGGCGCCTTCGCGCAGCGCTGCCGCGACCTCGATCCGCGCCGGACAGGTGCGGATCGGAAAGGGGGGCGAGCGGCCGACGAAACCCGGCCGGATGGTCCCGGAGGAGATCCGGATCGAGATCGACGGCGGTCGCCCCTACGTTTCCCGCGGCGGACTCAAGCTCGAGGCGGCGCTCGACCGCTTCGGCATCGATGTCGCCGGCCTGCCCTGCCTCGACGTCGGCGCCTCGACCGGCGGCTTCACGGACTGCCTGCTGCAGCGCGGCGCCGAGCATGTCGTCGCGCTGGACGTCGGCCGCGGCCAGCTGGACTGGGGGCTGCGCAACGACGAGCGGGTGACCGTGATCGAGGGCCGCAACGCGCGCGAGCTGAGCCCGGGCGAGCTGCCGTTCGCGCCGCAGCTGGTCACGATCGACGTCAGCTTCATCGCCGTCGCGAAGCTGCTCGAGCCGATCCTCGCGGTCGCCGCCGACGACGGCCTGATCCTGGCCATGGTCAAGCCTCAGTTCGAGCTCGGGCGCGGCCGCGTCGGCCGGGGCGGCGTGGTGCGCGACCCCGCGCTTCGGGCCGAGGCCGTGCTCGAGGTGGCCGAGGCGGCGGCCGGGCTCGGGCTGCGCTGCGGCGGTGTTGCCGCGGCCGGCGTTCCCGGGCCGAAGGGCAACGTCGAGATCTTCCTCCTGCTCGGCAGGGGCGTGGAGCCGCTCGCCGATCTGCGCGAGCGGGCGCTGGCCGAGGCCGAAGGCCCGGGTCCGAGGCTCGCGGAGGCGGGAGCGTGAGCGACCGGGCCATCCAGACCGCGGCCGTCTTCACGCACGGCTCCCCGAGCGGCTCCGCGCCCGGGGTGCGGGCCGCCCGCGCCGCCGCGGCCCGGGCGGGCTCCGTCCTCTACGCGGAAGCGGAGGAGCTGCGAAAGCACGGCGCCAACGCCGAGGGCATCCGCCCGCTCTCCGAGCTCGACGGCGATCCGGACCTCTGCCTGGCGCTCGGGGGCGACGGCACGATCCTCCGCGGCCTGCGCCACTTCGCCGGCACCGACGTCCCGGTGTTCGGGATCAACTACGGCACCGTGGGCTTCCTCGCCGCAGCCGAATCCGAGGATCTCCAGCGCGGCCTCGACGCCGCCTTCGCCGCCGACTTCGAGACGCTCGAGCTGCCGGCGCTGATCGCGGGCGCCGAAGGGGAGCACGCGCCCGCCCTGAACGACGTCTCCTTCATCCGGCGCCCGCACCACCGGGTGGCGGAGCTCAGCTATCGCCTCGGCGGTCGCGAGGTCGGACACGTGCGCTGCGACGGGCTCGTCGCCGCGACCCCGGTCGGATCTACGGGCTACAACCTCGCCAACGGCGGGCCGATCCTGGCGTGGGGTGTCGAGGGCTACGTCGTCAGCTTCATCGCCCCGCACACCCTGACATCGCGGGCGCTGGTCGTCGCCCCCGACGACGTCCTCAAGGTCCTCAACGTCGGGCCGCGCGACCCGGTCGACCTCGCGATCGACGGTGTCGCCTCGGGCGAGCTCGTCCCCGGAGACGCGATCGAGATCCGCTTTCGGGATCGCTTCGCCCGGCTCGCGCAGCTCGAGGGCGAGACCTTCTACGGCCGGATCCGCGAGAAGTTCGGCCGGCTCACGCAGTAGGCGGGGCCGCGCGGGGCCGATCCGAGCCGAACGAGGCCCTCGCGACCGACAGATGGCACTTTTTGCACCGCCCGCGGTGCACGATGTGCCTTCTATCCATTCGGCGTCGCTCTCGCGCGGCCGGCGCCGCCGCCTCCGGGCGAGCGCCGCCGCGGCGCCGAAGGGGGCGAATCCGTCCCTCGGCGTTGCTAAACGGTGGGGGACGATGTTGCGCGAGCTGAGGATCGAGAACCTGCTGCTGATCGAGCGCGCGGAGCTCCGCTTCGAGGCTGGACTGAACGCGATCACGGGTGAGACCGGCGCCGGCAAGACCGTGCTCGCGCACTCGCTCGACCTGCTGCTCGGCGGCAAGCCGAAGAGCGGCATCGTCCGGCCCGGAGCCCCGGAGGCGTGGGTCGAGGGGTCCTTCGACCTCGACCCGCGGCTGCGGCAGGTGCCGGAGCTGGCGGAGATCCTCGACCGCGTTCCCGAGGACGCGGAGGACGTCGTCCTCGCCCGCCGCGTCTCGGCCGCCGGCCGCTCATCCGCCTTCCTCGCAGGCCGCGCCGCCTCCGCCGCCGATCTGCGCGCGCTCGGCTCCCGCCTGCTCGCCTTCTACGGCCAGCACGAGCACCGCAAGCTGACGCTGACCTCGGTGCAGGGCGAGATCCTCGACTCCTACGCGGGCGCCGAGCACGTCGAGCTGCGCGGGCGCTACGCGGACGCGTACCGGCGGGTGCGGGCGAGCGAGCGCAGGTTGCGCGAGCTGAGCGAGCGCGAGGGGGCGCGCGAGCGCGATCTCGACCTGCTCCGCTTCGAGCTCGCCGAGATCGAGGAGCTCGGCCCCGACCCCGAGGAGTACGACGAATTGATCGCCGAGCGCAATCGCCTGCGATCGGTCGAGGGCCTGCGCGAGGGCGTCGCCGAGGCGCTCGCGGCGGTCTCCGGCGAGGAGGGGGGCGACGGCGACGGCGGAGGCGCCGGGGGACTGGCTGCGCTCGCCGAGTCGGCCCTCGGCCGGGCCCGCGGCGTCGACGCCGAGCTCGACCGGCTCGCCGGCCGCGCCGGCGCTCTCGCGGTCGAGCTCGCCGACCTCGGCGCCGAGCTGCGTGACCTGGGCGACGCGCTCGAGGCCGACCCCGAGCGGCTCGAGATCGTCGAGGGCAGGCTCGACGGACTCGACCGGCTGCTGCGCAAGCACGGTGGCTCGGTGGAGGCGGTGCTGGCGCACGCCCGCACCTGCGCGGAGGAGATCGCCCGCCTCGAGCGGGCCGAGGAGCTCGGAGTCGAGCTCGAGGCGGAGCTCGAGGAGGCGAAGGCGGAACGCGCCGGGCTCGCCGCCGAGCTGAGCGCCTCGCGCCGCGCCGCCGCACCATCGCTCGAGACCGCCGTCGCCGCCGAGCTCGCGGAGCTGGCGATGGATGGAGCGACGCTCGAGGTCGGGCTCGATCCACATCCGGACGACTTCGGGCCCAGTGGCGCCGAGCTTGTCGAGCTGCGCGTCGCGACCAACCCCGGAATGCCGCTCGCGCCGCTGGGCGAGACCGCGTCGGGGGGCGAGCTCTCGCGCGTCATGCTGGCGCTGACGGGACTCGGCTCCGCCGCGGGCGAGGTGCCGACGATGGTCTTCGACGAGATCGACGCCGGCATCGGGGGCCAGGTCGCCCGCCGGGTGGGAGAGCGCCTGCGGGCACTGGGCGAGGACCGGCAGCTGATCTGCATCACACACCTGCCCCAGGTCGCCTCGCTGGCGGCGGGTCACTTCCGGGTGCACAAGTCAGCCGTCGACGGGGAGGCCCGCGCCACGGTCGAGCGGGTCGGGGGCGAGGAGCTCGAGGCCGAGATCGTGCGCATGCTCGGCGCCGAGCACGGCGATCAGGCGGCGCGGGACCACGCGCGCGAGCTGCTCGCTGCCTAGCGGACCCGTCCGCAAATACGCTCAGCCCCGGCGGCGTCCGGACCCGCCTAAGGGCACCCGTCGTCCGCCCACATGCCAACCGGCATGCGGGCGGCCGCCGTGCACCCGCAGCCGTGCCCGGCCACTCGCCGGCATCTGACCGAACTTACGGACGCGTCCACTGGATCCAGGTTCGTTCCCGTACCCATGGCTGACGCTTCCGAGGCGTCGTCCGAGCGCCGGGACGGCCCGCGAGCCGGCTGCCTGGGCCATAATCGATGGTGTGAGGAGCCCAGCGTCAGCGCGGTTTCGCCTGGGTCGCAGGGAGCGCGCGTCGGTCGAGGCCGGCGAGGGTGGCGGCCCGCTCACCGGCCGTGCCCGGTGCGGGAAGAGGACCAAGGATCTCGTCAAGCGGCTGGCTCCGGGCGAGATCGCGGTCATCGACCACGCCGATCTGGACCGGATCGCTGCCGAGGATCTCGCGGCCGCGGGGGTCGTCGCCGTACTCAACAACACCGGCAGCTCGACCGGGCGCTACCCCAACATCGGACCGGTGCTCTTGGCGCGGGCGGGCGTGCCGCTGATCGACGTCGCCGGGGCCGATCTCTTCGAGCTGATCTCCGACGGCGACGAGCTCGTCGTCGACGACGACCGCGTATTACGGGACGGCGAGCGGATCGCCCTCGGTCAACGGCTCAGCCTGGAGCAGACCGAGGAGCGCCTCGAGGTGCAGCGGGAGCTGATCGACCGCGCGCTCGCCGACTTCGCCACGAACACGATCGAGCACGTCCGCGACGAGGGCGAGCTGCTCACCGGGGCGATCGACTTCCCGCCGGTGCGGACCGACTTCCGCGGCCGCCACGTGCTGATCGTCGTCCGCGGTCCCGACTACCGGGACGACCTGGCCGCGCTGGGCGCCTACATCCGCGATGTCAAGCCGCTGATCGTCGCCGTCGACGGCGGTGCGGACGCCGTGCGCGAGGTCGGCTTCAAGCCGGACGTGATCCTCGGCGATATGGACTCGGCGACCGACGGTGCGCTCCGGAGCGGTGCCGAGCTCATCGTCCACGCCTATCCGGACGGACGGGCCCCGGGCCGCGACCGGCTGACCGAGCTCGACCTCGAGCACGTGATCGTGCCGGCCGCCGGCACGAGCCAGGACGTGGCGATGCTGCTCGCGCACGAGCGCGGCGCGGCGCTGATCGTCACCGTCGGCGCCCACTTCAACCTGACTGAGTTCCTCGACAAGAACCGGGCCGGGATGTCGTCGACGTTCCTGACGCGGTTGCGGGTGGGGGAGACGCTCGTCGACGCCAAGGGCGTGAGCCGTCTCTATCGTCCCGGGCTCGGGGCGGGAGGAATCGCGATGTTCCTCGCCGCCTTCGTCGTCCTGCTCGTGATCGTGCTCGTCGCCTCGCCCTCGCTCGACAACGTCACAGAGCTGTTGTGGTTGAAGATTCGCGACGGGCTCGGGATCTAGCCGATCCGGCGCCGCGCTGATCTAGCGTTCGGGCGATGGGGTACAGCGGGAGATACCACGCGGCGTCGCTGGTGGCCGTGTTCATCGCGCTCGCGATCGGGATCGTGATCGGGATCGGGCTCGCCCACGACGTGATCTCGGGCGCCTCGAAGGAGCTCGAGAACAGCCTCCGCGGCGACCTCGAGGACGCCCGAGCCCAAGCCGAGGACCTCCAGCAGCAGCTCGACCGTGAGCAGCAGTTCTCGAGCCGCGCCTTCCCGGCGCTCGTCAACGGCCTGCTCGACGGCCAGAAGATTGCGATCGTCGGCATCGGCGGCCTCTCCGACGAGACCGACTCCGCGGTCGAGGCGGCGCTCGACCCGACCGGCGCCGACATCGCCGCAAAGGCCGTGATCGCGATGCCGCCCGACAGCTCCGCGCTCGCCGGTGCCGCCGGCCCCCGATGGAGCGGCGCCCGCCGTGGCGGCCCCGAGCTCGCGCGCCTCGGGCACCGCCTCGGCGTCCAGATCAGCGGCGGCGGCGGTCTCATCCGGGCCGCGGGATCGCAGCTGTTCAGTCGCTTCAGCGGCCGCCTCGACGGGGTCGACATGGTCGTCGTCGCCCCCGGAGATCTCTCGGGTCTGGACCCCGCTGAGCGGACGCGCGCCCAGAGTCTGCTCTCGGGCCTGTACTCGGGAATCAAGGACGGCGCCGACGGCAGCGTCGCGGTCGAGCTCACGAGCACGGAGCCGAGCGTCCTCGGTGGGCCGTCGCAGGTTGGGATGGCGACCGTCGATCACGCCGACCTGACGGCGGGCAAGACGGCGATCGTCTATTCACTGCTCGGCGCCGAGGGCGACTACGGCACGCGCGAGGGGGACGACAGCTTCCTGCCCGAGCTGCTCGTGCCGTCGGCCTCGCCGTGACCCTGCTCGCCCTCGCACTGAGCGCCGGGCTCGCCGCCGTGCTGCTGCCGCGCTGGGCCGGAGACATGGTCGCCGCCGGCCTCCGGCGCACCAACTATCGGGGCACCGAGCTTGCCTTCCCGCTCGGTGCGCTGCTCGTCTCGGTCTCGCTGATCGCCCTCGTGCCGCTCGCGATCCTCGACGACCGGGCCGACCTGAACCTGCTCGAGCCCGGGCTCGGACGCTGGTTCGGCTACGTGGTGGGCGTCGCCTTCCTCGGCTTGCTCGATGACATGCTCGGTCGCGGCGCCGACGCCGACACGCCCCGCGGCTGGCGCGGCCATGCGCGGGCCGTCGCCTCGGGGCATCTCTCGACGGGCGCGATCAAAGCCGTCGGCGCTCTCGGGTTGGCGGCCTTCGCGGTCTCCGGCACCGGGCGGGAGGCGTTCGGCTACCTCGCCGACCTCGCCCTGCTGCTGCTCACGACGAACCTCTTCAACCTGCTCGACCTCCGGCCCGGCCGGGTCGAGAAGGGGCTGGCGCTGCTGCTCGCCGGCGTTTGCCTCGGCGCCTGGTCCCTCTACCCGCTGAAGCTGCTCGGGGTCTTCATCGGCCCGATCGCGGTCGCTGCGGCGCTGACCCTGCGCGAGCGGGCGATGCTCGGCGACACCGGCGCCAACCTGGCGGGCGCCGTGGCCGGCGTCTCGCTGCTCGTCGTGCTCGGCCCCGACGCCCGCCTGGCCGCGCTCGCGATCGTCGCCGCGCTCACCGCGTACGGCGAGTTCCGCTCGATCTCGGAGACGATCGAGCGGCTACCGCTGCTGCGCGACCTCGATCGGCTCGGCCGGCTCCGGGCTCAGTCGCCGCCGGCGCCTCCGGACGCCTCGCCCATGTCGACGCGCTCCGGGTAGCGAGGCAGGCCGTCGTCGGCGACCGGGGCCCAGGCGGGCGCGTAGTCGGTGAACTGGTGGTAGAAGACCTCGACCCTCGGATCGCCGTCGAAACCGCCCATGCGCACCGCGATCAGATCGGGGTCGTCGGGGTTTTGGGTCATCACCTGGGAGCCGCAGGTGCCGCAGAAGTACTTGGTCCATCCGTCGCCGGCCGACCAGGAGCGCAACAGCTCCGCTCCCTCGGTCAGCTCGAAGCTCCCCGGCGCGGGCAGCACCGTGAGCGAGAAAGCGGTGCCCGTCCGCCGCTGGCAGCGCTTGCAGTGACAGCAGCCGGCGCCGAGCGCGGGGGCGCTCAGCCGCCAGCGGACGCCGCCGCACATGCAGCCGCCGCTGCGGGAGCCGTCCTCGTCGTCGGAATCGGATGCGCTCATCGCCGTTTCAACCTATCGGCTTCGCGCCCGGCCCCGAAATGCGCATTTTCCGGAACCGGTGCTCTCCGGTTCCGTCTCCGGCGAAGCTAGACTCGCGGAACGAGATGAGCGATCGTTCGGGCAGGCCAAGAACGCCGGCAGGGGAGACCCGCTTCATCTTCGTCACCGGGGGCGTTGTCTCGGCGCTCGGCAAGGGGATCGCCGCGGCCTCGATCGGCCGCCTGCTCGTGAGCCGCGGGTTCCGCGTCCAGCTGCAGAAGTTCGATCCGTACATCAACGTCGACCCGGGGACGATGAGCCCCTTCCAGCATGGGGAGGTCTTCGTCACCGAGGACGGGGCCGAGACCGATCTCGACCTCGGCCACTACGAGCGCTACACGGGCGAGAACGCCTCCCGCGCATCGAACGTGACCGCCGGCGCCGTCTACAACAGCGTCATCAAGAAGGAGCGGCGCGGCGACTACCTCGGCGGCACCGTGCAGGTCATCCCGCACATCACCGACGAGATCAAGCAGCGGATCCTGATCGTCGCCGAGGCGCAGTCGGTCGACTTCGTGATCACCGAGATCGGCGGCACCGTCGGCGACATCGAGTCGCTGCCCTTCCTCGAGTCGATCCGCCAGCTGTACACGGACCTCGGGCCGCGCCGGTGCATGTTCCTGCACCTGACGCTGGTCCCCTACGTGGGGCACGCGGGTGAGCTCAAGACGAAGCCGACCCAGCACTCGATCAACGAGCTGCGCCGGATCGGCATCCAGCCGCACGCGGTGATCTGTCGCTCCGAGGGCGGGCTCGACCGCGACATCCGCCGCAAGATCGCGCTCTTCGGCTCGGTCCCCGAGGAGGCCGTGATCTCGGCCCGCGACGTCGACAACGTCTACAAGGTCCCGCTCGTCTTCCGGGCCGAGGGGATGGACGACCTGATCCTCGACCACTTCGCGATCGAGGCGCCCGCGCCCGACCTCGCCGACTGGGAGGAGCTCTGCCGGAGGGCCGACAACGCGACCGGCAAGGTCCGGATCGCGCTCGTCGGCAAGTACGTGCAGCTCGAGGACGCCTACAAGTCGGTGATCGAGGCGCTCAAGCACGGCGGCTACCACCACGGCGTCGACGTCGAGGTCGATCTCGTCAGCTCCGAGGACTTCGATCCGGCCTCGGTCTCCGACCACGACGGCGTCCTCATTCCCGGCGGCTTCGGCGAGCGTGGGATCGAGGGCAAGGTCGCGGCCTGCCGGACGGCGCGCGAGGGCGAGATCCCGTTCCTCGGGATCTGCCTCGGGATGCAGATGGCGGTCGTCGACTACGCCCGGCACGTCTGCGGGATGGAGGGAGCCAACTCGGCCGAGTTCGATCCCGAGACGCCTTACCCCGTCGTCGACCTGCTGCCCGAGCAGAAGGAGGTCTCCGACCTCGGCGGCACGATGCGGCTCGGCGCCGACCCCGTGAAGCTGCACGAGGGCACGAAGGCGCGCGCGATCTTCGGCGACGAGGGAGTCATCTACAAGCGCCACCGGCACCGCTATGAGGTCAACAACATGCTGCGGCGCCGCCTCGAGGACGAGGGGCTCGTGATCAGCGGGACCTCTCCCGACGAGCGCCTGGTCGAGATCGTCGAGCTGCCCGACCACCCCTTCTTCGTCGCCTCCCAGTTCCACCCCGAGTTCAACTCTCGCCCGACCGACCCCGAGCCCCTCTTCCGGGAGTTCGTCGGCGCTGCCGCGAAGCGGGCCGGCGCCCGCCCTGAAGCGGTTTCGGACGCCGCGGCCGACGGCGCCGCCCCGGCCGCCGACGAGGACGAGATCTCGGTCCGTCGAACCGCCTGAGCCGGGTCTCAGGACGTCCGGGCGCGCTGCGCGGACGCGGACAGCAGCGCCTCGAGCTCGTCGGCGGCGCCGGCCGGGCCGGGCGAGGCCGCGATCGCTCGTGCGACGCGCTCGGCGCCGGGGCGCCGGGACCGGGTCAACCGCAGCGCCTCCCGCAGCCGCTCGCCGTCGAGCCCTTTGCGCGTGAGCATCGCGCCGGCGCCGGCGGCTTCGACCCGACGGCCACACTCGAGCTGATCGCGCCCCCAGCTGACCGCGCAGACGGGAACGCCCGCCGCGAGCGCCTTCTGGGTGATCCCCATGCCGCCGTGGCAGATCACGGCCTCGGCCCGATCGAGGAGCGGACCGTGGGGGAGAAAGCGCTCGACGCGCGCGTTGGCGGGCGCGTCGAAGAGCTCCGGGTCGTTGCCTGCGGTCGTCGCGACGACGAAGACCTCCTCGTCGGCAAGCGCTTGGAGCGCGGTGCGGATCAGCTCCTCGTCCCCCTGATACTCCGTGGAGGCGGTGAGCAGGATCAGCGGCGCGTCGATCCGCCCGAGCCAGTCGGGGACCTCGGCGCCGGGCTCCCAGGAGGTGGGGCCGACGAACCGGAAGCTCGCCGGCCAGGCGCTGCGCGGGTACTCGAGCTCGGGCACGGTCAGATAGAGCAGCCTCGGGGGGCGGGTCCACACCTCGCTCAAGGTCGAGAGGGCTGCGGCGCCGGCGCTCGCGCGGATCGAGTTCAGCTCCGCGAGGAAGTGCCGATCGAGGTCCCAGGCGAAGAGCTTCGAGAGGGCCCTGTTGCGCAGCCGGCCGAGGGGCCCGCCGAGCAGCTTCAGGCCGGGCCCGAAGGGCGGCACCTCGGGATCGGGCAGCCACGAGAAGTAAGGCGCGAAAGCGGCCCAGGGCACGCCCGACGCCTCCGCGGCCGCGGCGGCTCCATAGGCGTTGATGTCGGTGAGCACCAGATCGGGGCGCTCGGCGGCGAGCGCGGCCTCGACCTCGGCGACCTCCAGCGGCGCGCGGTCGACGAAGCAGCGGAACGCCCGCGCCGTCGCCTCGCGCGGACCGGAGGCCTTCCAGTCGTCGATCTGCAGCGCTTCGATCCGCCGGTCGGTCGGCTCGGTCTCGATCCCGAGCGCCGCGGCGTGGTCGAGCTCGGCGGCGAGCGACCAGAGCCTGACGCGGTGCCCACGCGCGACGAGCTCGGCGAGGATCGGCGTCAGCGGGTAGAGATGGCCGCGGGCCGGGGTCGTGAACGCATGGATCGTGCTCATCGGCCTTCCTTCGTGATCAGACCGCGGACCAGCTCCGCGATCGCCTTCCGTGTCTCCCCGGCGCCGAGGCCGCTGTCCCGGCGCAGAAGCTTCCAGGTGTAGACGTCGCAGACGGCGACGAGCTGCGCGAGGCGCCGTCGCCGCGTCGGGGTGTCGACATCGGCGAGCAGCGGGCCGAGCTTCTCGGCGACCCAGCGCCGGTGCAGCTCCCGCCCGCTGTCCAGCACGTGGTCGATGCGCTCGTCCTCGCCTTCCTGGGCGAGGCGCGCGATCACCCCGTCGCCGTGCTCCTCGTAGTGGGCAACGAGGTTGGCGACCGCGGCGTCGACGTCGCCCGCGGGTACCGAGAAGCGCTGTTCCCGGATGCGCTCCGTCGCGGCTTCGACGCTAGCCGCGAAGAGACCGTTGCGGTCTCCGAAATGGCGCAGGACGGTGCGCGACGAGACCCCGGCGCGTTGGGCGACCGCCGCGATCGATACCCGGGGGTCGTCGAGCTCGAGCGCCGCGTCGATGATCCGCAGGCGGGTGGCCGCGGTCGACTCGGCCCGCTGCCGCATTCGGTAGCCACGCGTGTGGATGCCCTGCGACGGTGCCTCCGCGCCCGTGGCCTGTGAAGCTCGCCGAGTCATTTCGTGTCACACAGTATGACGCGAAATACGACTGCGGGCAAGCAGGCGACGGGGGGAGAGATGGCTGCGAAGCCGCCGGGCGGCCACACGGCTAGATTCCCTGATGTGAGCGAGAGGATGCACGAGCGCTTCCGGCGCCTCTGCGAGATCCCGAGCATCACCGAGGACGAGCGGGCGGTGCAGGACGCGATCGCGGCCGAGCTGCGGGGTCTCGGTTACGAGGTGAGCGAGGACGATGCCGCCGGGCCGGCGCGCGCCGGTGCGGGGAACCTGACTTGCAGGGTCGACCCCGCCGGCGACGGCGACGTGCCCTGGACGATGTTCGCGGCCCACGTCGACACGGTCCCGCACCCCGGGACGATCGAGGTCGTCGAGCGCGACGGGGTCTTCTACAGCGCCGGGGACACGATCCTCGGTGCCGACAACAAGGCGGCCGTGACCGTGCTGATGGAGATGGCGGCGCTGTGGGCCGAGGACGACGGCCCGCCGGCAGGAGTGGAGCTGCTGTTCACCGTCGCCGAGGAGCAGGGTCTGCGCGGCGCCCACGCCTTCGACGTCTCGACGCTCCGCGCCGACACCGGGTTCGTGCTCGACCACGCGACGCCGATCGGCGAGATCGTCGTCGCCGCGCCCACCTACAAGAAGCTCATCGCCGACTTCCGGGGCGTCGAGGCGCACGCCGGCCTGCAGCCGGAGGCGGGTCGCAACGCGATCGAGGCCGCGTCCGCGGCGATCGCCGCCATGGAGCTCGGACGCCTCGACCCAGAGACGACCGCGAACGTCGGGCTGATCGAGGGCGGAAGCGCCCCGAACGTGGTCGCCGGCGGCTGCCGGATCACGGCCGAGGCACGGGCGATCGAGCTCGAGCGCGTCCAGGAGGTCGCGATGGCGATGGTCGAGGCCTGCCAGTGGGCGGCTGGGGAGCACAGCTGCGACGTCGATGTGCAGATCGACGAGAACTTCCGCGGCTACCGGGTGAAGCCCGGCGCGAAGTCGCTGGCGATCGCCCGAGCCGCGCTCAGCGCCTGCGGGGTCGAGCCGCAGGAGCGCTCCACGGGCGGCGGCTCCGACGCCAACGCCTTCCGGCTGCACGGCTTCGACGCGCTGCTGCTCGCCAACGGAACGAAGGCCAACCACACCGCAGACGAGTCGGTCTCACGCGCCGACGCTCGAGCTCATGCTCGACGTCTGCCTGGCAGCGGTCGCCGAGGCGGCGCGGTGCTGAAGCTGCGCCGCGGCCTCGTGCTCGAGGCCGACCCGCTCACCGTCGAGGTCGACGGCGAGCACCGTCGCGCCTGGGCGGACGAGGGCCTCGTCGGCCCCTGCGAGCCCGGCGACGAGGTGATCGTCAACACCGCAGCGCTCGACCTCGGCCTCGGCAGCGGCGGCTTCGACGTCGTCCACGTGAACCTGACCCGCGGTCTGCAGGGCGGCGGGAGCGAGCCCGGGCGTGCACGTGATGAAGCTCAACTACACGTCGCTGCAGCACGCGGTCGCGCCGGTCGAGGAGACGGCCGCGGCGGCGCCGCCACGACCGGCTCGGCCGGTCCCGGTCCTCGTCCTCCCCCTGCACGGGCACCTCGCGCCGGCCGCATGGGCGTTCGCCCGGGCGGCGGGGGAGGGCCGCAGGCTCGGGTTCGTGCAGACCCCGGGGGCGGCGCTGAGCGCCTCGCTTTCGCGCGACGTCGCCGAGCTGCGCGAGCGCGGGCTGCTCGCGGAGACGATCAGCGCCGGCCCCTGCTTCGGAGGCGAGCTCGAGGCGATCAGCGTTGCCGGGGCCCTGCACGCGGCGGCGACCGAGCGCGGCTGGGATGCGATCGTCGCGGGCCCGGGGCCGGGCATCCTCGGCTCCGCCAGCCGGTACGGACACGGCGGGCTCGCGGCGCTCGAGGCCGCCCACGCGGGCCTCGCGCTCGGCCTGCCCGTGCTGCTCTCTCCGCGCCTGTCCGCGGGCGACGGCCGCGAGCGCCACCGCGGGCTCAGCCACCACACCGAGACCGTGCTCGAGCTGCTGCTCGCCGGCGTCGGCGTCGCGATCCCGATCTCGGCCGCGAGCTCTGGCCCGACCCTCCGCAGGTGCGCCAGTTCGCGGGGCCGATCCCGCACACGCTCGCGCTCGCGCTCGGGGAGCTGCACGAGCCGGTGCCGGCGGTCGCGGAGGTGGAGGCTTATGCGGAGAGCGGTCTGCCGCGGCGGACGATGGGCAGGGACCTGGCCGAGGACGAGCTCTTCTTCGCGGCGCCGCTCGCCGCGGGGGCGGCGCTGGCCGGCATGCTCGACTGAGCCGCGGGCGCCCGGTTGCACCGGAAGGGAGGCACGCGGCGGCCGGGAAAGTGCGCCGTGGCCGCCACCGGAGCGCAAGAGCACCCAGTCGCCGACGCGGGCGCGTCGGACCCGCCCGTCCCCGACGCGCGCTTCGAGGCGCTGCTGCTCGACTTCCTCGCCTACCTCGAGTTCGAGCGCGGCCTCGCCCGCAACACGCTCTCCGCCTACCGCACCGACCTGCTCCAGTACGGCTCCTACCTCGCCGCGCGGGATCTCGACGCGACCGACGCGGACGCCGCCGAGGTCAGCGACTTCCTGGCGACCCTGGCGCGAGGGCGAGGGCGATCGCCGGCCCGCATCGGCCGCGACCCTGAACCGCAAGACCGCCTGCCTGCGCTCCTTCTACCGGCACCTGCGCCGCGGCGAGCTGATCGACGGCGATCCGACCGCGACGCTGCGGGCGCCGCGCAAGGGCCGGACGCTGCCGAAGGTGCTCGGCTACGCCGAGGTCAAGCGGCTGCTCGAGGGCGTCTCCGGCGCCGGGCCCGCCGATCTCCGCGACCGGGCGCTGCTCGAGGTCATGTACGGGTGCGGGCTGCGCGCCTCCGAGACGGTCGGCCTCGAGCTCGGTTCGATCGACCTCGAGCACGGCTACCTGCGCGCCTACGGCAAGGGCTCGAAGGAGCGGATGGTGCCGCTCGGCCGCGAGGCCGCCGCGGCGGTCCGGCGCTACCTGCGCGACGGGCGGCCGGCGCTGGCCGGCGACCGTGACGAGCGCGCGCTGTTCCTCAACCAGCGCGGCGGCGGGCTCACCCGTCAGGGGCTCTACAAGATCATCCAGGCGCGCGCCCGCGACGTCGGCCTCGGCGACAAGATGAGCCCGCACACGCTGCGCCACAGCTTCGCCACCCACCTGCTCTCCGGCGGCTGCGACCTGCGCTCGGTGCAGGAGATGCTCGGCCACGCCGACGTCGCCACCACCCAGATCTACACGCACCTCTCGGCCGAGCGGATCAAGGAGGTCTACTTCGAGGCCCACCCGCGGGCCAAGAACCGCCCGGCGGCCGCCGTCCGCTGAACGCCCCGCCGTCCGGCAGCGCGCGGGTGCTGTAGAAGGGCGGTGTGCCCGAGCTTCCCGAGGTCGAGACGATCCGCCGCCAGCTCGCGCCCGAGGTCGAGGGGCGCCGGATCGACTCGCTCGAGATCTTCGACGAGCGCTGGACGCGACCGTTCGAGCCCGAAGAGGTCGCCGCCGGGGTAGCCGGGCGGACGGTGGTCGAGGTCGGCCGCCGCGGCAAGTACCTGCTCCTGCGGCTCGACGACGGCGCCACGCTGGTCATGCACCTGCGGATGACCGGCAACTTCGTCGCTCGGGACGGAGGCGCCTCGGCGGGCCAGCGCCTCTACGAGGCCCCGGGCCGGATGACGCTCACCTGAGGGCGCTGCTGCGGCTCGACGACGGCGCGCCCTCCGCTTCACCGACCCGCGCCGCTTCGGCCACGCGCATCTGCTCGGTCCCGGCGAGCTCGAGCCCTACCTCGACTCGCGGCTCGGGGTCGAGCCGCTGGGCGACGAGCTGACGCCGGAGTTGATCGGCCGCGAGGCCGCGGGGCGGACGGCGCCGCTGAAGTCGTTCCTGCTCGACCAGCGCCACATCGCCGGGATCGGGAACATCTACGCCGACGAGGCGCTGCACCGCGCCCGCCTGCACCCGCTCTCGCCGGCCGGGCTCGATGCGGCCCGAGCACTGGCAGGAGCTGCGCGACGGCATCGTCGCCGCGCTCGAGCTCGGGCTCGCCAACGGCGGCTCCTCGATCGACGACTACCGCGACGCGCGCGGCGAGCGCGGCTCGATGCAGGACGAGTTCCTCGTCCACACCCGCGAGGGCGAGCCCTGCCCGCGCTGCGGGGAGACGATCTCCCGGATCGTCGTCGGCGGCCGCTCGACCTACTTCTGCGCCAACTGTCAGGTCCGGCTGCGCCGGCGCCCGCGCCGCCCGCGGCGCCGGCGGACGGCGACCGCGCGCGGGGGTGGGCGGCGGTGAGCGGTGACGCCCCGATCCCGCCGCCGCCCGGCTTCGCGATCGGTCACTGGACCGACGACGTGGCCGGGACCGGCTGCACGGTGGTCATCCCGCCGCCGGGGCAGCGCCTGCGGCGTCGACGTGCGTGGCGGCGGCCCGGGCTCGCGCGAGACGCGACGTCCTCGGCCCCGCTCGCCAACGCCTACGAGGCGACCGCGGTGCTGCTGACCGGCGGCAGTGCCTTCGGGCTCGCGGCCGCCGACGGCGTCGTCCGCTGGTGCGAGGAGCACGGCCGCGGCTACGAGACGCCCGGGGGCGACGTGCCGCTGGTGCCGGCCGCGGTGATCTACGACCTCGTCGACGGGTCGACTCCGACGTCCGGCCCGGTCCCGAGCAGGGCTACGCGGCGGCGGCCGCCGCGACTGAGGGCGTGCCGCCCAGCGGGCCGCGTCGGAGCGGGAGCCGGCGCCGCGGTAGCGAAGGCGCTCGGCCGCGAGTTCGCGGCGCCGGGGGGGTCGGCTTCGCGGCGATGCGGCTGGGAACGGGGGAGACGGTCGCGGCGCTGGCGGTCGTCAACGCGACCGGCGACGTGATCGACGAGGACGGCTCGGCGCTCGCGACGCTGCCCGACGCCGAGGGTGTGCCGCCCGGCTCGCGGCGCTCCGCGGAGCTGATCGCGTCGCTGACCGAGATGCCCGTGTGGGGCGGGCGCGAGTCGCGCGAGAGCACGACGCTGGTCTGCGTGATGACCGACGCTCGCGCTCGACAAGCTCGGCGCCAACAAGGTCGCGCGGATGGCCTCGGCCGGGATCGCGCGCGCGGTCGACCCGGTCTTCACGCCGTTCGACGGCGACATCGTCTTCTGCCTGGCATCGGGCGGGAGCCGGAGCCGGCGCCCGCGTGGCGGGTCCTGACCGGCGGCACGGCTCGCGGCGACCGTCACCGCCGCGGCGATCCGCGACGGCAGTCCGCGCCGCCGCCTGAGCCGGGGCTCGCCCGGGGGCGGCCCCGCGCCCCGTCCTGTCCCGGTTCATCATGAGGGGGTGCCGGGAAGCGTCAAGACGGAGGCCGTCGTGCTGCGCAGCATCCGCTACGGGGAGGCCGACCGGATCCTGCACCTGTACAGCGCCGATCGCGGCCGTGTGAACGCGATCGCGAAGGGCTCGCGGCGACCGAAGTCACGCTTCGGCGGCCGGCTGGAGCCCTTCTTCCGGCTCGATCTGATGCTGCACGAGGGCCGCAGCGAGCTGCTCACCGTGACCGGCGCCTCGACCCTCGCCGGCTACGGGCACCTGCGCGCGAGCGGCCCGGCGATCGGCGCCGCGACCGGTGCCTGCGACGCGGTGCTGCGCCTGCTCGACTCGAGCGAGCCGAACCGGCCCGCCTACAACCTGCTCTGCCGCTACCTCGACATGCTCGACGCGGAGGCGAGGAGCGGCGGCGCGGAGGGGACGGGAGCGGCGGCGACGCCGAGCTCGCGCGCGGGCGCGCTCGCCTTCCGGCTCAAGCTGGCGCTCGCGGCGGGCTTCGTGCCGGAGCTGTCGGCGTGCGCACGCTGCGGCTACGCAGACGGCGATCGCCGCCTTCTCGGGGGCCGCCGGCGGCGTCGTCTGCGCGAGCTGCGAGGGCGCGGGCTTCCCGATCTCCCGGCAGGCGCACGAGTTCATGGTCGCGGCGCTCGGCCGGCCGCTGGCGGAGCTGCCGCGCGGCCGACGAGGGCGCCCTGCGCCAGGTCGAGCGCGCGACCGGCGACGTGCTCTCCCACCACGCGCACGTCCAGCTGCGCGCGGTCGCCTGAGGCCGGGTTGGCGATAGGTGGCACATCGTGCACCGCCCGCGGTGCCAAATGTGCCACGTATTCGGGTGTTGGGCCGGGTTTCGCCTCAGCCCTTCGGCCGGTACAAGCGCTCGGTGATGCGGAGCTGGATCGCGCGCGGGCCGAGCCGCGAGCCCCGCATCACCCAGCGCATCAGCGTGCCGGGGATAACGGCGCGCCTGCCGCGGTCCCAGGCCTCGAGCGACTCGCGCACGCACTGCTCGGCGGAGATCTCGCCCGGGACGACGCCGGTGTCATCGACGCCGGCGACGTCCTGCCACTCGGTTGGAACGGGGCCCGGGTTGACCGACATCGCGCGCACGCCGGTGCCGCGCAGCTCCTCGCTGAGCGCGTCGGTGAAGCTGAGCGCGAAGGCCTTGGTCGCCGCGTAGGTCGTTTCCCATGGGATCGGCTGCATGCCGGCGGTCGAGGCGACGACGATGACGCCGCCGCTGCGGCGCCCGACCATCGCCGGCAGGAAGGCGCGAGTGAGGACCACGACCGCCTCGCAGTTGAGCCGGACCATCTCGGCGTCGCGGCCCTCCTCGATCTCCCAGACGCGGCCGAAGGTGCCGAACCCGGCGTTGTTCACGAGCAGGTCGACGTCGAGACCGAGCTCGGCGACCTTCGGGTGGAGGCCGGCGGCGTCCGCTGCGAGGTCGTGGCCGATGACGACGTGCTCGCCGCCGAGCTCGTCGGCGAGGGCCTGGAGGCGGTCGCTGCGGCGGGCGACGAGAACGAGGCGATAGCCGCGGGCCGCAAGCTGCCGTGCGAATTGCTCGCCGAGGCCCGAGGAGGCACCGGTGACGAGGGCGGTCGGCATCGCCGGAAACCTATCGCCCGGGGGATCCGGAGGGGGAGGGGCGCAACTCGGGCGGCCGGGGGTTCGGGGGTGTCGAGCCTAGAATCGTCGCGGTGAGCGGAGTCGGTCAGCAAAACGGCGTCATGAGCCCCTTCGAGGCGCGCACGCGCGCTTGGGAGGCCGAGTACCTGGCGCCCGGGCGACTCCCTCGTATCCGGCCGAGCGGGCCCGGCCCGAGCCCGACTCCCAGCACCGGACCCCGTTCCAGCGCGACCGCGATCGGATCGTGCACTCGAAGGCGTTCCGACGCCTCAAGCACAAGACGCAGGTGTTCATCGCCCCCGAGGGCGATCACTACCGGACCCGGATGACGCACACCCTCGAGGTGACCGGGATCGCGCGCAACGTCGCCCGGGCGCTGGGCCTGAACGAGGACCTGACCGAGGCGATCGGCTACGGCCACGATCTCGGCCACCCGCCGTTCGGCCATATCGGCGAGGAGGTGATCGACGCGGCGATCAAGGAGCGCGGCGGCCCCGGCTTCCGGCACAACGAGCACTCGCTGCGGGTCGTCGAAGTACTCGAGCGCGAGGGCGAGGGACTGAACCTGACGCGGCAGGTCCGCGACGGGATCCTCAACCACACCGGCCCGGGCGAAGCCGGAGACGCTCGAGGGCCGGGTCGTGCGGCTCGTCGACCGGGTCGCCTACATCAACCACGACATCGACGACGCCCTGCGGGCCGGGATCCTCGTCGAGGACGACCTCCCGCTGGAGCAGATCGAGCTGCTCGGGCCGACCGGCTCGACCCGGATCGACACGCTCGTCAACGACATCGTCGAGCACTCGGAGCGGCCGGCGACATCGTCCAGAGCGATGAGGTCGGCGGAGCGATGCTGCGGCTGCGCAAGTTCATGTTCGACCGCGTCTACCTCGGCCCCGACGCGCGCTCCGAGCACGAGCGCGTCCAGCGGACGCTGACGGCGCTCTTCGACCACTTCCTCGCGCACCCGGGCGAGATCCCCGGTCCAGACCCGGGCGGCGAGCCCCTGCAGCGGGTGGTCGACTACGTCGCCGGGCATGACCGACCGCTACTGCATCGCGACCTTCCGCCGGATCGCCCTCCCGGAGGAGTCGCGGCTGTGAGGACGGGTCGCCCGTGAGCCAGTTCACCCCGGAGACGATCGACCGCGTGCGGGAGTCGGCCGACATCGTCGAGGTCGTCTCCGCCTACACCGACCTGCGCCGGCAGGGCGAGCGGTTCGTCGGGCTCTGTCCCTTCCACGAGGAGCGCACGCCGTCGTTCTCGGTCAAGCCCGCCGAGGGCTTCTACTACTGCTTCGGCTGCGAGGCGGGCGGCGACACGATCCGCTTCGTCCAGGAGAAGGAGGGCCTGTCCTTCCCCGACGCCGTCGAGGCGCTCGCCGACCGCTTCGGCGTCGAGATCGAGCGCGAGGCCGAGGACCCGGAGGCCGAGGCGCGCCGCCGCCGCCGCGGCGCGGCTCGGCGAGGCGCTCGAGCGCGCCGCCGCCTTCTACGAGCACTACCTCTGGGAGGCGGAGAAGGCCGCGCGGGCGCGCGCAGTACCTGGCGGGGCGCGGGCTCGGCGAGGAGGTCCTGCGGGCCTTCGGCGTCGGCTACGCGCCGAGCGCCTGGGACTCGCTGCTGATCCGCGGCCAGCGAGCCGGGTTCACGGTCGAGGAGCTGAAGGCGGCGGGGCTGATCCAGACCGGCCAGAAGGGCGGCAACTACGACGTCTTCCGCTCGCGCATCACCTTCCCCGTGCGCGACGTCCGCGGCCACGTGGTCGGCTTCGGCGCCCGCGCCACGCTCCCCGACCAGAAGCCGAAGTACAAGAACTCGGCCGAGGGCGAGCTCTACCGCAAGAGCCGCACCCTGTACGGGATCGATCGCGCCCGGCGGCCGATCGCGCGCGGCGAGCGCGCGGTCGTCGTCGAGGGCTACACCGACGTGCTCGCGCTGCACCAGGCCGGGATCGAGGAGGCCGTGGCGGTGATGGGCACCGCGATCACTCCCGACCAGCTGAAGCTGCTCGGCGCGCTACGCGGGCGAGGTCGTGCTCGCGCTCGACGCCGACCGGGCCGGCCGCGAGGCGATGCTGCGGGCCCAGCGCGTGGCCGGCAGCGGCAGGCTGCGGCTGCTGGTCGTCGCGATGCCCGAGGGCGAGGACCCCGCCGAGCTGCTCACCGAGGAGGGCGGGGAGGAGCGCTTCCGGCGCCTGCTCGCCGAGGCCGTCGACCTGCCCGTCTTCCACGTCCGCGCGATCCTCGCCGACGCCGACCTCGCCACACCCGCCGGGCGCGATCGCGCGCTGGACGAGGTCGCGCCGGTGCTGAAGGCGATGGGCGACACGATCACCCGCCAGGAGCTGGTCTCCGAGGTCGCGGACCGGCTCGGCACCGATCCCGCCCTCGTCGCGCGCCGGCTCGCGGCGGCGCCGGCGCCGAAGCGCGAGGAGCAGCCGGCCCCGCCGCCCGCTCAGCGCCGGGCCGAGGGCGCCATGCCCGAGGACGCGGGCGAGCCCGACTCCCGGTCGAGGAGGGCGCCGGGAGGAGGGCGCTCCGGCGCCCGTCGGCCGAGCACGATCGAGGAGCGGCGCGAGGAGGCGCTGCTGGCGATGTGCATCGCCCGCCCGGATCTCGGCGCCGGGTACCTCGAGCGCCTGCAGCCCGACCACCTCGTCTCCGAGCCGCTGCGGCGCGCCCTGGAGTGGCTGCGGGCCATCTCAAGGACCCGCTCGAGGGCCTGCCGCGCGACGACGACGAGCTCTTCACGGAGATCACCCGTCTGCAGCTCCTGGCCGAGCGCGAGCCGGCGGAGCAGCCCGCGATGGAGCTGAGCTGGCTGATGATCGAGCGCGCGCGGATCGACCGCGAGATCGCGAGGCCTGCGCCGAGCGGGCGCCGTGCAGGCCGCGGCCGAGGCCGGCGCGGAGGGGGAGCGGGGCGCCGAGGTCGTCCCGTTCGAGCGCGTCGTCGAGCTGCAGCGCGAGCGGGCGAGGATCGCCGACGCGATCGCAAGCCGCGGCGGCTGAGCCGACCGCGCAAGGGGAACGTACGTTCGCGTTTCCGTCCGGCGGGCCGGTCAGGCTGGCCCGATGGACCGTGCAACCCTCGCCGGCTACCTGGAGGCTGGACTCTCGCTTGGTGCGATCGCCGAGCGGACCGGCAAGTCGCGCTCGACGGTCTCGTACCACCTCCGGAAGTTCGGGCTCAAGGCAACCGGAGGCTCGGCGGAGTTCAGGCCGCGGGGCGGAATCGACCGTGCGGATCTCGAGCCGCTGGTCATGGATGGAGCGACCCTCGCGGAGATCGCCCGCCGTCTTGGTTGCAGCGTCAGCACGGTGAGGTACTGGATCGCGAAGCACGGGCTGCCGAGCCCGATAGCGGTTCGGCGCGGCGACCGCGCAACCGCCGTAGAACGCGCGTCTGGCGTTCTTGAGCGACGCTGCCGCGTCCACGGTAAAACGGCGTTCGTGATCGACAAGAGCGGTCGTATGCGGTGCCGCCAGTGCCGCATGGAGGCCGTGAACAGGCGGCGGCGAAAGGTCAAGGAGCTGCTGGTGCAAGAGGCGGGGGGCCGGTGCTGTCTGTGCGGCTACGACGCCTGGGTCGGTGCGCTCCAGTTCCACCACCTGGATCCCGGACGGAAGGAATTCGCGTTGTCGGGCGATGGCGTTGCGCGTTCCTTGGAGCGGGCGCGAGCGGAGGCCGCGAAGTGCGTGTTGCTCTGCGCCAACTGCCACGCGGAAGTCGAGGCCGGGGTGCGGCCTTGCCGTAAAGTGCCGAGCCTTATTCGGGTGAGCGATTGATCTACGAATAGGAAATCCATAATCCGGGGTGGCGAAATTGGCAGCCGCGCTTGACTGTTAATCAAGTGTCCGAAAGGACGTGTGGGTTCGAGTCCCACCCCCGGAGCTCCAAAACGGTCGAATGCGACGGGCCGCGCGTTCATCGCTCACTTCTGCAGGCACTGCATGCAGAAGCGAACAGCGAACGTGGGGCTTAGGGAGTGAGGGCCGCCTCGATCGCCGCGCACGCCCGCTCGCCGCTGCCCGTGGCTCCGGCCCCGATCGCAGCGGCCCGCTCCCGGTAGCGGGGATCGGCGAGCAACTCGCGCACGAGCGCCCGCAGCGTCAGGGCCCGGCGGAAGCGCGAGGGCAGCATCAGCCCCGCGCCCGCCCACTGGACCCGGGCGCCGTTCTCGGCCATGTCGCCGACGGCCGGTGAGACGAGCAGCGGCTTGCCCGCCTCCAGGGCGCGGCAGATCGTGCCGTGGCCGCCGTGGCAGACGACCAGGTCCGCCGCGCCCATCGCCTGGGTGTACGAGAGCCAGTCGACGACGGCGCCGTTGGCCGGCACATCGATCGGCGCAGGCGGCCGCTGCCCGTTGGTCGTCGCCAGCACCCGTACCGGCTCGTCGGCGAGCGCCTCGAACGCGCGCCGGATCAGCTTGCAGTCGGGGTCGTGCGCCGTGCTCGAGGCGACGAGCACCAGCGGTCCGTCCCCGGCGGGCAGCGCCACGTCGGAATGGGGGATCTCGAAGCTGAGCGGCCCCACGACCCGAACTTGCTGCTCCCACCGGCGCGGGTACTCGAGCTCGGGGAAGGTGGCCACGAGCACCAACTCCTCGGAGAGGCCGCCGTGAAAGCGGTCGAGCTCCGGCAGCCCGATCGAGCGCCTCGTCGCGTTGAGCTCGCGCCGGCCCCGGCGCAACCCGGTCTCGAGCAGCGGTGCCGCCGCCGTCCACGCCGCGGCGCCGAGCCGCGTCCGCGGCGGCATCACGCCGACGCCGAAGAACGGCATCGCGGGCTGATGCACGGGGTACAGGTGCGGGATCAGCGTCGCGCGCCTGACGCCGTGCAGCTCCGCGGCCAGCGCCGGCGCCAGCGTGAGGATGTCGCTGACGACCAGGTCCGGTCGCCACTCCTCGAACAGGGGCGCGAGCGCCACGGCCGCCTCGCCGGGGCCCGGCTCCGCCCCCGGTGGCGGCGGCGGGAAGACCTTGTACTGCTCGGCCGGCTCGAACCGCAGCCCCTCGGCCTCGATCGGCTCGCGCCATCGCTCCCAGGTCTCGACCACGACCTCGTGTCCCCGCTCGCGCAGCGCCCGCGCCAGCGCGATCGCGGGGAAGGCGTGACCGGCGTCGCCGAAAGCCGCCAGGAGGATCCGCGCGTCGCCCATACGGGCTCGATCCTGCCATTCCTGCGCCTGCAACATCGCTTTCGCCGCCCGCGCGCGTCCTCGCGTGCGGATCCGCACAGGGCCACACTCAGGGCCATGAAGTTTCGTCGTGGACACCGGCTCCCCGCCAGCCGGCTGCGCGCTGCGGTCGAGGCGATGCCGCGCCACAGCCGCGAGGCGATGCTGCGCGGGATCGAGGGCAACCGGATCATCGCCGGCGCCTATTCGGACTCGGGCTCGGGTGGCATCTGCCCGATGCTCGCCGCCCATCGCAACGGCGGCCGCACCGACCTCTCCAGCTTCGCGCGCTGCTGGGACTTCTTCACCGGCGCACGCCGGCCACGGCCGGCGACCCGTCGCGAGCTGGCGACGCTGCGCAGCTACCTCGAGATGAGCCTGATCGAGACCGACAGCAACGAGCCGATGAGCGTCGTCGCCGACCGCCTGCGGGCCGAGCGCGCGCAGATGCGCGCCGATCGCGAGCGCGCCTTCGACCGCCTCGCGCGCGAGGAGCCCCTCGAGGCCGAGCCGGAGCGCCGCGAGCGCGTGGCGACCGGGGAGCGCCACCGCGGCGCCGAGCTGCGCCGGCTACCGGGGTGGTCCTGGATCCGCCCGACCCGCAGCTACGACGAGTACAAGCGCCGCGTCGCGGCCGCCTCGGAGCAGCTCGCCGAGCGCCGCGCCGTCGAGATGCTCGCCGACGAACCGGTCCTCGACTGACGCCGGCGTCGCCGGCTGCGGCCGGCCCCGCTCAGACGGCGTAGGTCGTGGGATCGCCGGGGCGGGCGAAGATGACCTCGGGGATGAGGCAGTTCGGCGAGGTCCGCAGCAGCAGCCGCACCGTCTCGGCCAGATCCTCGGGTTGGATCATCGCCTCCTGCTCGACCTGGCCGCGAACCCACTCGGTCATCGGCGTGTCGACGAACGCGGGGCACAGGGCGGTGACCTGGATGCCCTCCTTGCCGACCTCCATCTGCGTCGCCTGGCTGAGCCCGACCACGCCCGCCTTCGTCGCCGAGTAGACGGCGAGCCAGCCCTGCCCGCCCTTGCCGGCGATCGAGGCCGTGTTCACGATCAGCGCCTTGCCGTGCTCCTTGCCGGCCTCGAGCAGCATCGGCATGGCCTCACGGGTCCCGAGCACGTAGGAGCGCAGGTTGACGGAGATCTGCATGTCGACGAGCTTCGTCTGCGCCTCGCCGATCGGGCTGCCGATGCCAACGCCCGCGTTGTTCACCAGCACGTCGAGGCGGCCGTAGCGCTCGCGGTGGCCGGCGAAGAGGTCGATGATCTCCTGCTCCTCGGCGACGTTGGCGGCGACGGCCGTCGCCTCGATTCCCTCGTCGGTGAGCGTCGCGACCGCGGCCTCGAGCTTGGCGGGGCGCCGCGCGGACACCGTCACCGCGTAGCCGTCCTCGCCCAACGCCCGCGCGATCGCCAGCCCGATCCCGCTCGACCCGCCCGTGATCAATGCCGCTCGCTCAGCCAAAGTCTCTCCTTCGTCGCTTGCGCCGGGACCCTATACGCCGGCGCCGCCCGCGGTTCGCTCAGGGAACGTTTAGGCCGCCCTCTAGCATGCGCTGAATGCGCAAGGGGAACAAGATTCGAGCCGCGGCCATGGCCGCGGCGGCCACAGCTCTCGTCGTCACCGGTTGCGGGGGTGGGGGCGGCGATTCGAGCACGACCGCCGCCGCGACCGCGCCGCCGGCATCCGACTTCCCGGCCCCCGACGGCCGCACGTTGGACGAGATCGCGAAGAGCGACGGCGGCTCCCAGAGCGATCTCGTCGCCGCGCCCGCTTCCCAGGTCTTCCGCGCCGGCGAGGACAATCGGTACGGCTTCGGCGTCTTCAACGTCGACGGCAGCTCCGTGCGCGGGGCCGATGTCGCCGTGTACGCGGCGCAGCCGGGCAAGCCGGCGGAGGGGCCGTACCCCGCCACCGCCGAGACCCTCGACGTCGCCGCCCCGTATCAGTCGAAGACGGCGGCGACCGACCCGGATGCGGCCAAGGACGTCTACGTCTCCCAGATCCCGTTCCAGCACAAGGGCGAGTACCAGCTGCTCGCGATGTTCAAGGACGGCAACAAGTACTCGTACACCTCGATCAGCCCGAGCGCGGTCGTCGGGCAGTTCGACAAGGTGCCCGCGGCCGGTGATGCGCCGCCGAAGATCCACACGCTGACCACCGCCGACGTCGGCGGCGACGTGAGCAAGATCGACACCCGGCAGCCGCCGACGACGATGCACAAGGAAGACTTCGCCGACGTCGTAGGCAAGAAGCCGGTCGTGCTGCTCTTCGCGACGCCGGCGCTCTGCCAGAGCCGCGTCTGCGGCCCGGTCGCCGACATCACCGAGGAGGTGCACAACGAGCGCCCCAACGATGCCGCCTACATCATGCAGGAGATCTACAACGACAACCAGGTCAACAAGGGGACGCGACCGCAGGTCAACGCCTTCCACCTGCCCTCCGAGCCCTGGCTGTTCGTGATCGGGAGCGACGGCAAGATCTCGACCGAGATCGAGGGCGCCTTCAGCAAGGCCGAGCTCGAGGCAGCGCTCGACAAGGTCAACGGCGGCTCGAGCGCGAACTCCTCGGGCTGAGCCGCCCCCGCCGGCTCAGCGCCGGGGCGCGCGACGGCCGCGTTTGCCCGCGGGCCGGCGGCCCCGCGCCTGCAGCTTGCCCCGTCCCGCCTGATTGGCCGCGACCGGCTTCAGGCGCCGCAGCTCGGGCACCAGGATCTCGTGCACGCACCGGTGGTGCCAGTGGTGATGGTCGGTACCGCCGGCACGGAGCACGTACTGGACGACCACGTGTTGCTCCCCGACCCCGATCCCCCCGTGGCAGCCAGGACATCGGTAGAGCTTCTGTGAGACCGAGCGGATCAGCCAGGCCTCATCGCCCTCGGCGGTGAGGCCGAGGAGTGCCTGGCGCTGGTCGGGCAGCTGGTCGAACATCGGCGCCGGTCATTGTCCACCCCGGAGCAATTTGGCGGCCCCGCCGTGCGCCGGGGGCCGTGAGGCGCTTCAATGACTGTCGAGATGGAACCCACATCAACAGCCACACGCGTTCTCGACAACTACGTCGGGGGAGCCTGGACGCCGGCTGCCGCCGAGGCCGAGCGGCTCGAGGTGACCAATCCCGCCGACGGTTCGACCCTCGCCGAGGTGCCGCTCTCGACCGCCGCCGACCTCGACGCGGCCGTCGCGGCGGCGCGCGCGGCGCTCCCGGAATGGCGCGGCGTCAGCGTGATCGAGCGCGGCCGCCGCCTCTTCGCCCTGCGTGCGGGTCTCGATGCCCGCCGCGAGGACCTGGCCCAATCGGTCACGACCGAGATGGGGAAGACGATCGCCGACGCGCGGGCGGAGGTCGCCCGCATGATCGAGATGGTCGAGGCGGCATGCGCGATCCCGACCACGATGCAGGGCCGGATCATCGAGGACGTCTCGCGCAACGTCGACGCCGAGACCGTGCGGCAGCCGGTCGGCGTCTGCGCCGCGATCGCGCCCTTCAACTTCCCGGCGATGGTGCCGTTCTGGTTCTTGCCTTTCGCGATCGGCTGCGGCAACAGCTTCATCCTCAAGCCCTCCGAGCAGGTGCCGATGACGCAACAGATCGCCTTCGAGGTACTCGACGGCATCGGGCTGCCGCCCGGCGTCGTCAACCTCGTAAACGGCGGCCGGGAGGTCGTCGAGGGGATCCTCGAGCACCCCGGCATCGACGCGGTCAGCTTCGTGGGCTCGGCGCCGGTGGCGCGCATCGTCTACGAGCGCGCCGCCGCCACCGGCAAGCGCGTGCAGGCGCTCGGAGGCGCCAAGAACCACATGGTCGTGATGCCCGACGCCGTCGTCGGTAAGACCGTCGACGGGATCATCGGCTCGGCCTTCGGCGCCGCCGGCCAGCGCTGCATGGCGGGCTCCGTGCTCGTCACCGTCGGCGAGGGCCACGAGCGGGTGATGGGCACCCTCGCCGAGCGCACCGCCGCCCTCAGCATCGGCGACGGGCACGACGAGTCGATCGAGGTGGGCCCGGTGATCTCGGACGCCGCCTGCGACCGGATCGCAGGGGCGATCACCCGCGGCGAGAGCGAGGGGGCCGAGCTCGTCGTCGACGGGCGCGATCCCGGCGTCCCCGGGGGCGGCTCCTTCGTCGGGCCGACGATCATCGCCGGCGTCGACCCGGACTCGGACCTCGTGCGGGAGGAGATCTTCGGCCCCGTGCTCTCGGTCGTCCACGTGCCCGACCTGGGAGCGGCGATCGAGTTCATCAACTCGAGCCGGTTCGGCAACGGCGTCTCGATCTTCACCGAGAACGGGGCAGCGGTCCGGCGCTTCCGACACGACGTGCAGGTCGGAATGGTCGGCGTCAACATCGGGGTTGCGGCGCCCGTCGCCTTCTTCCCGTTCAGCGGCTGGAAGGACAGCTTCCTCGGCGATCTGCACGCCCACGGACCCGACGCGGTCGAGTTCTTCACTCGCAAGAAGACCGTGACGAGCCGGTGGTTCTCCGACGGCTCGGGGAGCGGCGGCTACTTCGTCGAGCAGTAGGGAATCAGGCGCGCGGGGTTCGACGGTCAGGTCGAGCTCGGCCGGCAGCCGCGGAGCACGGCGAGGACGCCGTCGCTGCCGCCCGTCGCGTTCAGAGACCGCTCGGGTAGCTCTCGGGGGGCTCGTCCCGGGCCCACTCGGCGGACGGCTCGATGGGCTCGACGGCGCGCGTGTGGTCGCAGTGCACGATCCAGTCGAACTGGCTCGAGAGCTCGGCGTGGAAGTAGTGGCTGGCTTGCGGACGAGCATCGGCTCCAACGGCGCGCCGAGCTCCCGCGCCACCTCGAAGCCGACCGGGACGCCGCCGCGCGGCAGGGCGAAGACCACGGGATCGTCCGCGAAGCGCCCGCGCAGCGCCACCGCGAGCTCGCGCCCGGCCTCGCGTCGGTCGGAGAACGGCTCGGCAGCCGGTTCGGTCATTGCTCGGGCCGAGCGGGGCTCCGCTCCTCGAGCAGGGCCTCGAGCTCGATCCGGCGCAGCCGCTCGATCGCGAGCTCCTCGTGGGCCTCGCGCAGGGCGACCGCGAGCTCCTGGGCGCGCGCCCAGGCCGCCGCGAGGCGACGGTCGGCGGGGTCGGGGACAGCGACCTCCTCGACCAGGCGCTCGAGCGGGTCGCCGGGGGCTCGCCGGTCGATGGCTGCGTGCGCGCGCGCCGCCACGCTAGGCCCTCTCGGCGACCTGTGGCTGGGCGCTGCGACCGATGCGAAGCGGATCGATGCCGACGCCCCTGGGCAGGACGAGCACGGGGCAGTGGCTCGAACGCACGAGCCGGCGCGTGGTGCTGCCGAGCAGCGTTCGCCGCACCGGCCCATAGGCGCGCGAGCCGGTCAGCATCAGATCGAAGTCGCCGCTGACCTCGGCGAGCGTCCCGGCGGTGTCGCCGCTCAACACGCGTCCGTCGTGGTCGACGGCAGCGGGGACGCGCGCCAGGGCCCGGTCGAGCAGGCGTTGCTTCTCGTGGCGCTCGGCGTCCTGGATCTGGGACGGGGCGAGCACCGGCCAGGCGGTGCCGAACGCGTAGCTCGGATAGTCGGCGACGCTTAGGAGCGTCAGCTTCGCGCCGCTGCGCTCGGCGAGCGCGACGCCCGTCTCGAGCGCGTTGCGGGACTCGGGCGAGCCGTCGAAGGCGATCGCGATGCGCTCGAGGCGGTACTCCTCGACCGCTCCGGGGATCGGCTCGCGGGGCACGATCACGACCCCGCACGGGGCGCCGTTGAGCAGCGACTCGGCGGCGCTGCCCGCGAGCGTGCGGCCGAGCGGCCCGTGGTGGCTGGAGCCGACGACGATCAGCCGGGATCCGCGGCGCTCGGCCTCGTCGTAGAGGGCGCCGGCCGCCGCGGGTGCGGCGATCGCACGGGTCTCGAGCCCGGTGCTGCCGAAGCGCTCCTCGAGCGCCCCGAAGCGCTCTCGCATCTGTTCCTGCAGGGCGGCCTGTACCTCCTCGACGCCGCTCATGTAGGCCGGCCAGGGCCTGATCGTGAGCGCGATCGGTACCGCTCCGATCGCCTCGGCCAGCGAGGCGCCGAAACCGACGACGGCGTCGCCGCCGCGGTCGGGGTCGTAGCCGATAAGGACCGTACTGCGCGTGGCGGGGCCGCTCATGTGTGTCTCTCTCCGTCCTCCGGGATGCATCCGGCGCAAAAAACTAAAGTCGCCGACCCCAACCTTCATCCGTACGCGCGCGACGAGTCACCGGGGTTTACCCGGAACGTTTTCCGTAGCGGGTTTCTACGTAGAGACCGCGTGCTCGATCCCGATTGCATGCGGTTTCTTCGCACGTAGATTCCCGAGGATGTCCGCCTGCAGCGATCGCCCGCGGTGAGCGACCAGGACGCCGGCGCTCCCGGACCCCCCGGGTCCGGGCCGGACGGCTTCGAGCCCGGCCGCCTCGATCCGGACGAGCGCATCGAACTGCTGTTGCGTCATCTCGGCACCCGCCCCGAGGGCCTGCGGAGCCGGGAGGCGGCGCGCCGTCTGAGCCAGTACGGGCGCAATGAGATCACCAGGCGGGAAGGCAGCAGTCGTCTCCGCGATTTCGCGCGCCAGTTCACCCACCCGCTCGCGATCCTCCTCTGGGCGGCAGCGCTGCTCGCCTTCCTCGACGACATCCCGGCGCTGGCGGCCGCGATCGTGGCCGTGATCATCCTCAACGCGGTCTTCGCCTTCTCGCAGGAGCTGCAGGCGGAGCGCGCGACCGAGGCATTGCAGGAGTACCTCCCGCCGCGCGCCCGTGTCCGCCGGGACGGCGTCGCCGGTGAGATCGAGGCCGCCGAGCTGGTGCCCGGCGACGTGATCGAGATCGCCGAGGGGGATCGCCTCTCCGCCGATGCCAGGCTGATCGAGGGGGCGGTCGAGATCGACGCCTCGCCGCTGACCGGCGAGTCGCAGCCTGTGATGCGGACCGCGCATCGCGACGAGCCCGCCGCCTCGCCGCTCGAGTCCACGGACCTCGTCTTCTCCGGGACGCTGTGCACCGCCGGGGAGGCCGTGGCGGTCGTCTACGCGACCGGGATGGGGACCCAGATCGGTCGCATCGCGGCGCTGACGCAGCGCGTGCGCACCGAGCTCAGCCCGCTGCAGGAGCAGGTCAACCGGGTCGCGCAGCTGATTGCGGTGATCGCGGTCGGGGCCGGAATCCTGTTCCTGCTGATCGGCATCGCGGTCGCCGGTCTGCCCTTCGCCGACTCGATCACCTTCGCGATCGGGCTGCTGGTCGCCAACGTTCCCGAGGGCCTGCTGCCGACGATCACGCTCGCGCTCGCCGTCGGCGTGCGCCGCATGGCGCGCCGGAAGGCGCTCTTGAAGCGGCTCACGGCGGTCGAGACCCTGGGCTCCACCGAGGTCATCTGCACGGACAAGACGGGGACGATCACGGAGGGCCGGATGAGCGCGACAGCGCTCTGGGCAGACGGCATCGAGACCCGGCTCGGCGGCGAGCGCCCCGGCCCGCTGGAGGAGCCGCTGCGGTCTCTGCTGCAGACCGCGGTCCGCTGCAACAACGCCTCGATCCGGGCCGACGGAGGCGAGCTGAAGCGGGAGGGGGACCCGAGCGAGAGCGCGCTGCTCGTCGCGGCGGCGACGCTGGGCGAGCCGGTGGAGCTGATGCAGGAGCAGCGTGAGGCCTCGCGCGAGCGGCTGCTGCACTTCGACGGCAGGCGCAAGCGGATGACCACCATCGACCGCGAGGCCGACGGCAGCAGGTGGTGCCACACGAAGGGCGCCCCGCTGGAGTTGCTCGAGCGCTGCACCGACGTGCGCGGGACGAGCGGCGCCCGACCGCTGCAGGCCGCCGACAGGAGGGCGATCGCGGCGGCCTTCGAGGGCTACGCCGCGCGCGGCATGCGCGTGCTCGGCCTCGCTCAGCGTCCGGCCGTCGAGCCTGAGCCGGAGGATCGCGACGAGGTCGAGTCGGGACTCACCTTCCTCGGGCTCGCGGTGCTCGAGGACCCGCCCCGGGCGGGAGTCGCCGAGGCGGTCGCCCGCTGTCACGCCGCCGGGGTCCGGACGATCGTCGTCACCGGCGATCACGGCACGACTGCGGCCGCGGTCGCCCGGCAGGTGGGGATCGTCTCCGGCGAGCCGCGGATCGTGTCCGGCGTCGAGGTCGATGCGATGTCCGAGGCCGAGCTCGACGCGCTGGTCAGCTCGCCCGACGATCTGATCGTCGCCCGCAGCAATCCGGAGACCAAGCTGCACCTCGTCGAGGCCCTGCGCGCACAGGGACGGACCGTCGCAATGACCGGCGACGGCGTCAACGACGCGCCGGCGCTGCGCCGCGCCGACATCGGCGTCGCGATGGGCGCGAGCGGGACGGAGGTGGCCCGCGAGGCGGCGACGATGGTGCTCACCGACGACGACTTCTCCTCGATCGTGGCGGCGATCGAGGAGGGGCGGGTCGTCTACGAGAACATCCGCAAGTTCATCACGTACATCTTCGCCCACGCGACGCCGGAGATCGTGCCGTTCTTGATCTTCGCGCTCTCAGGAGGCGCCATCCCGCTGCCGTTGACGGCGTTGCAGATCCTCGCGATCGATCTCGGGACGGAGACCCTCCCGGCCCTGGCCCTCGGTCGCGAGCCGGCGGAGCCGGGCATCCTCGATCGCCCCCCGCGGCCGCGCAGCGCCGGGATCGTCGATCGCGGCATCCTCGCCCGGGCCTGGGGGCGGCTGGGCATGGTCGAGGCGCTGTTGGTCACCGGCGGGTTCTTCTTCGTGCTCCTGGAGGGCGGCTGGTCGCCCGGCGATCCGACCGGATCGGGCACGTCCCTGCACGACACCTACCTCGCGGCGACGACGATGACCTTCGCCGGCATCACCGCCTGCCAGATCGGCACGGCCTTCGCGACGCGTACGGCGCGCGCCTCCCTGCGCGAGATCGGCTGGCGCTCGAACCCGCTGCTGCTTTGGGGGATCGCCTTCGAGGTCGTCTTCGCCGCCGCCATCATCTATCTGGGGCCCCTGCAGTCGCTGTTCGGCACCGCCGCGCTCGGGGTTCGCGAGATCGCGATCCTGGCCGCCTTCCCGCTGATCGTGTGGGGGACGGACGAGCTCTGGCGCCTGCGCCTGCGCCGCCGGGAACGGGGCGGCGAGCGCGGGGGAGAGGGTCTTCGGGAAAGCACGCAGCCGGGATCCGTGTCCCCCGCCGATGACCGGCGCCCGCGCTGAGGCGACGATCCAGCCATGCTCGCGCAACAGCTCACGGCTAGGCAGCAGCCGCTCGAGTCGCGCGTCGCATCCGTCCCTGCCCCCGGCGTCGGCGATGCATCGGTCTTGTTAGCCGGTCCCGACGCGAACCGCTCCGACCTCCATCTGCAGGAGCGGCGGGAAGGCCGGTCGCCGTTCGCGCCGGCCTTCGCAGTCGGGCCCTGAGAACTACGGTTCGATCGAGGCTCCCGGCGCCGGGGTGGACGGTCCCCGCCCACGAGTGTCGCCTCCGTAGTTGTGTGCAATCGGCTCGTGGGGCGCCACGGTGCGCGGCGCACCCCCGGCCCACGAGCATGGGGCGGTGCCCCGCGCGCACCCCTTCGGGGCACGAGCAGGTCGAATTGCCACGCATACCGAGGAGATGTCATGAGCCAGCCGAAGTACGTCCGCTTCTTCGAGGAGGTCGGCATCGACGATGTCCCGCTGGTCGGCGGCAAGAACGCCTCCTTGGGCGAGATGTACCAGCAGCTGTCGGGGCAGGGGGTCCGGATCCCGAACGGCTTTGCCACCACCGCCGAGGCGTACCGGGACATGCTCGAAGAGTCTGGCGCGTGGCAGGCGCTGCACGCGGCGCTCGACGACCTCGATCCCGCCGACGTCTCCGATCTCGCGCGACGCGCGAAGAAGTGTCGCGAGATCGTCTATGGCGCCGGGCTCTCGGACCGGCTCGAGGAGGAGATCCTCTCCGGCTACCGGAAGCTCGAGGAGGAGTACGGGGAGGACCTGACGCTGGCGGTGCGCAGCTCCGCGACCGCCGAGGATCTGCCGACCGCGAGCTTCGCCGGCCAGCAGGAGACGTATCTGAACGTGCACGGCGACGCGAGCCTGCTCGATGCCTGCCGGCGTTGCTTCGCGAGTCTGTTCACGGACCGCGCGATCCACTACCGGGTCGATCAGGGCTTCGACCACTTCAAGGTCGCGCTCTCCATCGGCGTGATGAAGATGGTGCGCTCGGATCTCGCCGCATCCGGCGTGTTCTTCTCGCTCGACACGGAGTCGGGCTTCCGCGACGTCGTCTTCATCACGGGCGCCTATGGCCTTGGCGAGAACGTCGTCCAGGGCGCGGTGGACCCCGACGAGTTCTACGTTCACAAGCCGACCTTCGAGCAGGGCCATCGGGCCGTGCTGCGGCGGATGCTGGGGGACAAGGCGGTGAAGATGGTCTACGTCGAGGGCTCCACCCGGCAGACCGTCCGCAACGTCCCGACGCCCAAAGCCGATCGCGCCCACTACTGCATCGAGGACCCGGACGTGCTCGAGCTCGCCGACTTCGCGATCAAGATCGAGAACCACTACGGGCGCCCGATGGACATGGAGTGGGCCAAGGACGGCGAGGACGGCAAGATCTACATCGTTCAGGCGCGCCCGGAGACCGTCGCCTCCCAGCGCAAGGCGACGACGCTCGACACCTACTCGCTCGACGGCACCGGTGAGCCTCTCACCGAGGGCCGCGCCGTGGGCGAGAAGATCGCCTCGGGCAAGGCCCGCCTCATCAAGAACCTCGACCAGCTCTCCAAGTTCGAGCCGGGGGACGTGCTCGTCGCCGACATCACGACGCCGGACTGGGAACCGGTGATGCAGATCGCGTCCGCGATCGTCACCAATCGCGGTGGGCGCACCTGTCATGCGGCGATCATCTCGCGCGAGCTCGGGCTGCCGGCCGTCGTCGGCACGCACGACGGCACGAGCTCGGTCCCCGACGGGGAGCTCGTCACCGTCTCCTGCGCCGAGGGCGACACCGGCCGCATCTACCGCGGCGAGGTCGACTTCTCCGTCGAGCACACCGAGGTCGGCGAGATGCCGCGGCCCGCGACCGAGGTCATGATCAACCTCGGCAACCCCGACCTCGCCTTCAAGTCCTCGTTCCTGCCCAACGACGGCGTCGGGCTCGCCCGCATGGAGTTCATCGTCGGCGAGTACATCCGTGCGCACCCGCTGGCGCTCCTGCACCCCGACAAGGTGAGCGACGCCGACGCCCGCGACGAGATCGCGCGGCTGACGAGTGCCTATCGGGACGGGGAGTCGTTCTTCGTCGAGCGGCTCTCGGAGGGGATCGGCACGATCGCGGCCGCGTTCTGGCCCAAGCCCGTCGTCGTGCGGATGTCCGACTTCAAGACGAACGAGTACGCGAGCCTCGTCGGCGGCGCCGACTTCGAGCCCGATGAGGAGAACCCGATGATCGGCTTCCGCGGCGCCTCGCGCTACGCGCACCCCGCCTACAAGGAGGGGTTCGAGCTCGAGTGCCGGGCGATGAAGCGGGTCCGCGAGGAGATGGGCCTGACCAACGTGATCCTGATGCTGCCGTTCGTGCGACGGGTCGAGGAGGCGGAGACGGTCCTGGCCCAGATGGCCGAGTTCGGGCTCGAGCGCGGCGTGAACGACCTGCAGATCTACGCCATGTGTGAGATCCCGAACAACGTTCTGCTGATCGATCGCTTCGCGGAGCTGTTCGACGGCTTCTCGATCGGCTCCAACGACCTCACCCAGCTGACGCTCGGCGTCGATCGCGACTCCGACATCGTCGCCTTCGACTACGAGGAGCGCGACGAGGGCGTCAAGGAGATGATCAGGCTCGCCGTCGACGGGTGCAAGCGCAACGAGATCCACTCGGGGCTCTGCGGGCAGGCGCCCTCCGACTACCCCGAGATGGCCGAGTACCTGGTCGAGCTCGGCATCGACTCGATCAGCCTCAACCCCGACACCGTGATCAAGACGACGGAGCGGATCCTCGACCTCGAGCGACGGATCGGGCGCGAACCCCGTCCTTCCTGAGTCCGAGCGCCCGGCGACGGCCAGCCTGTTCACCGCCCCGGGCTCGCGGGTAAGTACTCACCCGTGGCCCCGGCGCGGCGCCCGCCGAAGTCACCGCCCATACGTCCGTGCCGATCCCGGTTGCTGCCGTCGACGCGGCCGTGTTAGGGTGTCCTAACTATGAGCGAGTCCAGGGCATCCGAGCCGCTCCCCGCAAAGCGCGCGGGGCGTCTCGCCGAGCGCGGCGTCAACTACACCCGGCTCGCCTGGTGGGGGGCGGGTCTGGTTGCCGTCTCCCTCCTCGTCTACCTGATGGCGACGGCCAACACCGGGCCCGCCGACCCGACCAACCCCGGTACCAACATGAGCCACGGGACGGTCGTCTTCAACTCCGGAATGATCGTCTTCCGCGAGGGCCTGGAGGCGGTGCTGATCCTCGCCGCGATCACCGCCAGCTTCGTCGGCGCCCGCCGGCCGCTTCGGCGCCACGTCTTCGTCGGCGCCGCCGTCTCCTTCGTCGCTGCGGTCGCGACCTGGTTCGTGGTCCAGGCGATCCTCAGCGCCGCCTCGCCGCTCGGCCCCAAGCTCGAGGCGATCACCGGCTTCATCGCGATCGTGGTCCTGCTCGTCGTCCTCAACTGGTTCGTGCACAAGGTCTACTGGTCGGAGTGGATCGGCCGCCACCACCGCCAGCGCAGCAAGATCCTCGCCCGCACCGGGATCGCCGCCACCTTCGGCCTCGTGATGCTCGGCTTCACCGCCGTCTACCGCGAGGGCTTCGAGGTCGTCCTGTTCGAGCAGAACCTGAAGCTGCAGCAGGGCAACGCCGCGGTGCTCGAGGGCGTCGCGATCGGCCTCCTCTGCACGGCGATCGTCGGCGCGATCACCTTCTGGCTCCACCACAAGCTTCCCTACCGCAAGATGCTGATCCTCACCGGCGTGCTCGTCGCGCTCGTGCTGATGGTGATGATCGGCGGCACCGCGCTCTCGTTCGCCGAGCTCGGCTGGATCCCGCAGACGCCGACCCCGTTCTCGGTCCCGACCTGGATGGGATCCTGGTTCGAGATCTACCCGTACTGGGAGACGCTCGCCGCCCAGGTCCTCGCGCTCGCCTTCGTCGTCGGCTCCTACTTCCTCGCGCAGCGGATCAAGGGCCCGCGGCCGACCGACGGCCCCGAGACGGCCCGCGCCGAGCGTGCGCGTGGCGAGGACCGCGCCCGGGCGCACCGGCCGGGCGTCGCGATCCCCAGCGACATCTGACCCGCGGACTCCAGGCCCGGCCCGGGTGGTCGCCCACGGCTGCGGACGATCACGCTTGACAGTGCCCACCGGCGGCGCAACGCTTGGCTAGGCGAAAGGGGCTGTATGCGGAAGTCGTCCTTGGGCTGGAGAACAGGCGCGGCGCTGGGCGCGGTCTTCGTGCTCGCCCTGTTGCTGCCGGGGCCGGCCGGAGCCTCGGTCTCCAAGCTCAGCAGCAGCCCCGGGGCGCAGTACCCGGACATCACGGTCGACGGGAACGGCACCTCGCACGTCGTCTGGTTGCAGAGCGGAGCGGGCGTCTTCGACGACGACATCGTCTACTGCCGCGTCCCGCGCGGCGCGAACACCTGCGCGGCGACGCACCACTTTGGCTTCAGCGGCAGCGCCGGGCCCCCGAAGATCAACCTCATGCCGAACGGCCGCCTCGTGGTCGCGGCCGAGTTCTACGGCGAGGATCCGGGCCACACCGATGCCGACAGCAAGGTCTACGCGATCACCTCCGACAACGGCGGCGCCTCCTGGAGCCAGCCGGCCGTGCTCGCGAACCTGGCCGGCACGATCTGGGGCTGGATCGACACGCTCGGCGGCGAGATCGAGCCGGGGCCGGGGTACTTCGACCTGTCGCTGGTCGGCAACAGCGGCGGCTGCAACCAAGGCGTCCATTACACGGACGCGCCGCTCGGGAGCACGACCACGGGCGGCGCCCTGCTCACGGCCGACTGCAACAAGTCCTTCTCCCCGTCGCTCGCGTTCCTCGACCCGACGACGCCGATCGCCGCCTACTCCAACGGCGATCGCCTCTACTACCGCCGCTACGACGGCTCCGGCGACTACAACTCGGCCTCGAACTGGGGGCCGGAGACGAAGGCTCCGTTCGCGGCCGGCGACCCGCGGCTCGCCGGCGGCCCCCGGGGCGTGTTCCTGATCCACGGCAAGTCCGGCAAGCCGGGTTACTGGGCCCGCCGCTACGACGGTCAGAGCAACACTTTCGGTAAGCCGACGAGAATCACCGACCGGTCGGCGAACTCCCGTGATCTCTTCGAGGACGGGACGGGCACCATGCACGCCGTTTTCACGGAGCAGGACCACGATTCGAACTGGCAGCTCACCCAGGCCGTGCTGCCGCCCGGCAAGGACTGGCAGTCGCCGAAGAAGCTGACCCACACAAAGGCCTACGCGGACTTCTACAACCTGCGCGTCGGCGCCTCGCCCCTCGATGCAGGCGGCGCCGTCGTCGCCGACCACAACGGCTCCGGCCCGATCTGGTTCGCGCCCTTCGGCCCCACCGCCGGATCGGCCGTGTGCCCGCCTTCGGTCAAGGTGGGTGAGGCGGTCGTGCGGGCGCTGAAGGGCTGCTTCGCCAAGGGCAAGGGCGGCGTCCGCGTCGCCACAGGACCGGTCAAGGTCAACGGCATCGACATCGAGCCGACGGCCGGCGCGAGCGCCGCGGCCGCTTTCAAGGTGACCGTTGACCGCAGGCGCGCACGCTGCGGACCAACCGGGTGGCGGAGGCGCGCGCGGGCAAGGTGACGCTCGATCGGGCCAAGATCGGCTGGCGCCTGCCGCCGGGCACGGGCGCCGTCAAGCGACTCGGCGTCCCCGACAAGACGACCTTCAACAACCTCGGGAAGTACGCGAAGACGCTGTTCGAGTTCCCGGTCAAGGGCGACGCCGACCTGCAGATCGGCAAGGGCGAGACGGCCACGATCGACACCAACGTGGGCATGCCCGCGCTGCTCGGAGGCGTCTCCGGCGCCGTCACCCTCCACACGACGAGCGCCGGCCTCGTCCTCAACGGGCTCAAGATCCACGTTCCCGACGCTGAGCTCGGCCTGCTGCGGATCTCGAACGTCAACGTCTCCTACAGCGGCTCGGACTCGTTCACGGGCTCGGCCACCCTGAAGCTGCCGCCAGCCTACGGCGGGTCCTTCACCGCCGGCTTCGGCTTCAAGCACGGCCGGCTCAACTACGTCCATTACGACCAGCCGTTCAACCCGATGTTGCCGATCGTCGCCCCGCCCGTGATCGGGACGCCGCCGCAGCCGCTGGTCGGCCTCAAGAGCCTCGGGATCGACTACGTGGACACGCCGGCTTCGCGGCGCTTCGTCGGGCACGTGGTGATCGTCGGCGGCGGCGAGTACTTCGGCTACCGCGCCGCCACCCTCAACGGCAACGTGACCCTCGACTTCCCTGCCGGGAAGCCGGCGACGATCTCGGCCGGTGGCGATCTGACCGTGGTCATCGTCCCGTTCGCGTCGGCGAAGGTCGCCTACCGCACCGACGGTCTCTTCAGCTTCGACGGCCACTTCGGCTTCCCGCCGCCCGGGATGTGGCAGTCGATCGCTGGCTTCACCGGCGATGTCGACGGCTGGGTCTCGGTCGCCAACCCGATTCGCTTCAGCGCCTCGGGCAAGGCCAGCGCCCATGTCGGCCCGGTCGTCGGCGGCGGGCAGACTGTGATGTCGAGCCAGGGAATCAGCGGTTGCGTCTCCTTCCCGCAGCCACCGTCGCCGTTCGACCCGATCCCCGACCTTGGCGTCTCCTACAAGTGGGGAGACAGCTTCCCGAAGCCTGAGCTGCAAGGTCGGCGCCTTCAAGCTCGCGAAGCCGGCGCGCGCCGCTCCGAGTGCCGCGGGCGCACAGGCCGTGACGATCCCCGGCGGCATGCCGCAGGCGGCGCTCGAGATCAGCGGCGTGGGCGGGGCGCCGCGGGTCAAGGTCACCGGCCCCGACGGCAGCACGATCACCAGCGCCGCCCCCATCACCCGCTCCGACCGCTACATCGCCCAGGAGTTCCAGCCGGCCGCCAAGACGTACGTGCAGATCGCGAAGCCCCCGGCCGGCGGGTATTCGGTCGTCGCGCAGCCCGGCTCGGTCCCGGTGCGGACGGTCAAGCTCGCCCGGGGCCTGCGCCCGCCGAAGGTCAAGGTCAAGCTTTCAGGCCACGGCCACAAGCGGCGTCTGCGATACCGGATCCACAAGGTCGCCGGCCAGAAGGTCACGTTTGCCGAGCAGTCCGGCGGCGGCCTCTATCACGAACTGGGCTCCACGCGAAAGGCCAAGGGGAAGCTCGGCTTCCACCCGAAGGACTCCTCGCAGCGGCGCCGTCGGATCATCGCCCTGGTCGAGCAGAACGGCGTCCCGCGGGCGCGGCTGCCGGTTGCGCGCTACCGAGCGCCGAAGCCGCGCGGGGCGGCGAAGCCGCGGCACCTGCGGTCGGGCGCAAGGGCCACAAGCTCGTCGCGCGGTGGAGGCGGGTGCGCGGTGCGCGCGGCTACAGGGTCGAGATCGTGCTGCCCAAGGACGGGCGCCACCTGATCCGCTTCCTGAAGCCGAAGCGGACGAAGGCCACGCTCCGCGGCCTCGAGGCCGACGACAAGGGCAAGGTCCGCGTGCAGGCGGTTGCCGCCGACGGCCGCTCCGGGAGGACTGCCACCGCGAAGCTGAAGCCGAAGCGGCGCCACAAGCACAAGCACCACAAGGGTCGGGGGCACCGCCACCACCGGCATCGGCGCTGACCGGACGGCGGCGCAGCGGAACGGCGGGCGGAGCCGTCCCGCTCCGCCCGCCGTACCGGCGCGCCGGTTCAGTACGAGTAGCCGGTGCCGGAGCCGCCGCCGCTGCCGGCGCTCGTACTGGAGTCCTCGCCGCCCGATCCGGAGCCCTCGCTCGAGCCCTCGGCGTTGTCCCCGGCGGGGGTGAGCGCGTACCACTCGGCCCCGAAGGCGTCGCTTCCGTTCCCGTTCGCCTGGCCGGGGCCGGAGTCGCCCGCGTACAGGTAGAGCGGGTGGCCCGCGTAGGTGACCTGCACGCTGCCGTCGTCACGGGTGGTGGTGCCCAGCTTCGAGGCGTCGACGCCGCCGCCCGCGGTCGGCTGCCCCTTGCTCGTGACCGGGGGCCAGGCCTGGGCGCAGGCGCCGGAGCAGGTCGACTTGCCGTCGCTGTCGGCCTCGAAGAGATACAGGGTGCGTCCCTTCGAGTCGACGAGGATGTCGCCGATGCCCGCGCTGTTCGAGACGGCGATGGTCGCACCGCCGGAGCTGTTGGCGGAGCCGCCGGATGCGCTCGTCGCGGCGGCGTTCGCGGTCGAGGTGGTGTCGCTCGAGCTGCCGCAGGCGGCGAGCCCGATGGCGGCTGCCGCTGCCACGGCAAGGGTGATGATCGTCCGTTTGCGCGCTTCGAGGATGCGCATGAAGCCTCCTTCTCGGTTACGCCGGTGCATACGGACGCGGAGCGCCCGAGGTTCGAACGCCGGCTCAGACCGAGATCTCGGCGAGCTCCCGCTTCAGCACCTTGCCGGTCGAGTTGCGCGGCAACTCCTCGACGAAGACGACGTCTCGGGGCACCTTGTAGCCGGCCAGCCGCCCCTTCACGTGAGCCTTGATCTCCTCGGCGTCCGGTCGCTCGCCGGCGGCGACGACGAAGGCGCGCAGGCGCTTGCCGAACCGCTCGTCGTCGACGCCGATGCACGCGACCTCGGCCACGCCGGGGTGGGCGGCGATCGTGTCCTCGACCTCCTTCGGGAACAGGTTCTCGCCGCCGGAGACGATCATCTCGTCGTCGCGGCCCTCGACGAACAGTCGGCCCGCGGCATCGAAGCGGCCGACGTCGCCGGTGGCCATCAGACCACCGACGCGGTCTTTGTCCTCGCCCCCGGTATAGCCGTCGAAGAGCATCGCGTTGCCCACGAAGATCCGCCCGCTCTCGCCCTGCGGCACGGGGGTGCCGCGCCCGTCGAGGATCTTCACCGTCGTGCCGCGTGGCGGCTTGCCTGCCGTGCCGGGCGCGGCGCGCATATCGGCGGGGGTCGCGATCGTTGCGTTCGCGACCTCGGTCGAGCCGTAGAGGTTGTAGAGGTTGTCGCCGAAGGCGTCCATCCACTCGGTCGCGAGCTCACCGGGGAGCGCCGAGCCGGAAGCGGCGACGATCCGCAGCGAGCTCGTGTCGTAGCGCGAGCGCACCTCCTCGTCGAGCTCGAGGATCCGCTGCAGCATGACCGGCACGACCACGAGGCCGGCGCAGCGATGCTGCTCGATGTCGGCGAGCACGGCCTCGGGATCGAAGCGGCGGCGGAGCACGACGGTTGAGCCGAGGCCCATCGCGACGGCGAAGTTCGCCAGCCCCCAGGCGTGGAAGAGCGGCGCCGGGAGGCAGATCGTCATGCCTGCGCGCCAGGGGATGCGCGAGAACAGGCCCGCGGGTCCATCAAGGGTCAACGCGGTCGTCGTGCGCGTGGCGCCCTTCGGCGTGCCGGTGGTGCCCGAGGTGAGGATCGTCAGCCTCCCCGAGCGTCCCGGTGTGGGCGGCCGCCCCCGGCGGTGCTCGGTGCACAGTCGCTCCAGCGTCGGTGCCCCGGCGTCCGCCGTCTCGCACCAGGCGAGGACCTTGGGCCGGTCGGTGGCTGCCTCGGCGGCGAGCTCGCCGAACTCCTCGTCGCAGATCAGCGCCGCCGCGCCCTCGCGCTCGCAGACCTCGGCGATCTGCGGCCCCGCGAAGCCGGTGTTCAGCAGCAGCACGTCGGCGCCGAGCTTGGCGGCGGCGACGGCAGCCTCGACGAAGCCGCGGTGATTGCGGCACAGCAACGCCACGGCGTCCCCCTCCGCGACGCCGATGGCGCCGAGCCCGACGGCGATCGCGTCGGTGCGGGCGTCCGCCTCGGCCCAGCTCAGCTCGCCGAGCTCGTCGATCAGCATCGGCCGGTCGCCGCAGCGGATCGCGTTCGCGGCGACGCCCGCGGCGAGCGTCGTACCCCAGCGCTGCGCGGCGAGCGCCATCCGCAGGGGCTTGTCGGGGCGCATCGGGCTCACGATCCCGGCCCGGGCGAGGACCCCGACGTTGCCGAGCTCGTGCGCGGCCCGCGCGATCGGCGAGGGGCCGCGCGGGGGCGGCGCCGCGCGGCCCTCCGCGGCGCGCGCGAGGTTGTCGACCGCTTCGCGCAGGATCGCCCGGACGCTGCGGAAGGCGGCGAGGTCGGCGAGCGTACCCAGCGCGCCCGGTGAGTCGTAGCCGAAGCGGAGGGTCAGCTCCGATCCGCCGGAGCCCCGCTCGCGGATCCGCAGCCGGAAGCGATGGTCGACGCCGGTCAGCGACGTCCAGGCGAGCTCGCGGCCGGGCTCGTACTCGACGATCTCGGCGTTGCTGCCGACCGGCGCCGCTCCGAAGTCGAGCAGGACCCGGTAGCGGGCGCCGACGCCCGGGTCGCCGTCGGGGTCGAGCGGTGTGACCGAGAGCCGCTCGGAGAAGCGGACCAGCTCGGTGGGATCGCCGATCAGGTCCCAGATCGTCGCCGGGGCGGCCGCGATCTGCAGGGACTCCCCGATCCGCATGGCCTCAGCCCACGAGCGGTAGCCGCCGCTCGCGCCCGAGCTCGCACATCACGTCCTGCATGGCCGCGATCACGTCGTCGTAGACCTCGTCGAGGTCGGGATCGGGGCCGTAGCGCTCGCGCAGGTCGATGGGCTCGAGGAACTGGATCGTGATCTTCGCCGGCAGCGGGATCTGCGGCAGGATGCCGCCGATCGAAAGGCCCCATGGGAAGGCGACCGCGATCGGCACGGTCTTCAGGCGCAGCATCCGGTCGAGCCGCAGCGCCCGGGCCAGCCACTCGCCGCGGGAGAGGAACAGCGCCGTCTCCTGGCCGCCGATCGTGACCATCGGGACGATCGGCACGTCCGCGTCGAGCGCGAGGCGGAGGAATCCTTTGCGCCGGCCGAAGTCGACCTTCGTCGATTCCCAGCTCGGCCGGAAGACCTCGTGATCGCCGCCGGGGAAGACGGTGACCATCGCGCCCGCGTCGAGCGCCATGGCGGCGTTGTTCGGATCGGCCTCGACCGTGCCGAAGCGCGCGAGTGTGGGGCCCACCGGGGAGTTGAGCACCAACCGGTGCGCGAGCTGGAAGTGGGGCCGCTCGACGCCGAAGTAGGTCGAGAGTGCGAGCTGGGAGATGAAGACCTCCGGCGACTGCAGCCCACCGGTGTGGTTGCCGACAACCAGCACCGGGCCTTCGCGCGGGACGTGGTGCAGGCCACGGACGGTGGGCCGGAACCAGGCGTTGACCAACAGCCACAGGCCGGGGAGGACCTCGCGCATGTAGTCGGGGTCGCGGTCGTCGAGGTTGCCGGGCCGGAAGCCGGGCGTGAGCGAGGAGGCGAGCGCGCGGGCGCTGCGGGCGAGGTTTCGCAGGATGCCGCCGCCGGTGTCTCCCACCAGCGTCGCTCCCGGGATCATCGTCCGCTCCATCCCATCACCTGCTCCGACACCTAGCCTAGACCGCCTGCGTCATTGGGGCCGGCGATCGTCCAGTCGAAGCGGGCGTACTCGATCTTCGGCGGGGGCCGGGAGTCGCGCAGGAGCTCGTCGAGCTCGGGCAGCCGCGCCGCCGCGAAGGCGAGCTGCTCGGAGCGGTCGCCGAAGTCGCCCGAGTAGAGCTTCATCAGGTTCGGCAGCCGCACGACCGGCCGCTCGCGGTCGAGGACGGTCTCGGCGGCGAGGTAGGAGCGCGTCGCGGCTTCGAGCTCGGCGTCCAGCGACCGCGCGTGCTGGGGGGCGATCGGCGGACACGAGACGGCGCCGCAGTTGAGCGCGAAGTGGATTCTCGGATCGAGCCGGGAGGGCATGGCCTGCAGACGTGGGTCGCCTTCCCGCAGGTACCGGCGGACGTGCAGCGGCGCGCGGCGGTTACGGCGGAGGATCCCGTTCTCGATCACGTTCAGCGGGAACGGCTGCTCGCCCACCCGGTAGGCGACTCTCTCGAACAGCCCGAGGTGGAGCAGCAGGCTGCCCTTGAGCGGCCGCGTCCGGAAGCGATGCAGGATCAGCGCGTTGTAGAGGTTGGTCCAGAAGGCGATCCGCGCCTCGTCGCCTTCGATCGCCGCTGGGTCGACGGCGTGCAGCTGCCCCGCTCGGCGTTCGATGAGCCCGCCGTCCCCGCCGGGCTCGAGCCCGAGCGCGGAGCCGAGGATCGACCGCGAGAGCTCGAGCGGGTCGGCTGCGAGCGGGGCCGGCTCGGCGTTCAGGATCTGCGCGCGCCGCAGCACCTCACCACGCCCGGCGATGCCCGGCCCGCGCGCTCACAGGCCCTGAGCGCTGAGTTTCGCCGCGAGCCCCGTGGCCCCGTCGCCCGGGTCGATCCGGATGCGGGGAGCTCGTAGGGGTCGTCGGTGGGCGCCGCGAGCCCGGGCTTGGTCGTCGTCGCGCCCTCGTAGCCCGCGGCCTTGACGGCCGCGATCGTCGCATCGTCGTAGCGGCCTGACGGGTAGCAGAAGAAGTCGACCGGGACGCCGAAGCGGCGCTGCAGCGCGTGCCGCGAGCCGGAGACCTCGTCCTTGAGGGCTGCCTCGTCGACCGTGGTCAGGTCCGGGTGCGTGCGGCTGTGGGAGGCGAGCTCCCAGCCCTCTCCGAGCATCTGCTCGACCATCGCGTCGGTCATCTCGTGCTCGTTCAGGCTCTCGATCGGGAGGTTGAGCTCGCCGGGCCAGCCGTAGCGGGCGAGGATCGGCGCGGCGGTGTCGTGCTGGTCGCGGGTGCCGTCGTCGAAGCTGAGCACGATCGGGTGCGCGGGGATCTTCGCCCCGTTGTGCCAGGCGTCGAAGACGTCCGTGAGCGTGACGGCCGTGTAGCCGTTGTGGGCGAGCCAGCGCACCTCGGCGCGCAGCTCCCGCGGCGGCACGAAAAGTCCCGGGTTGGCAGCGCCCTCCGGCGCCGTGTGGATCACGTGGTACATGAGGATCGGCACCGGCTTGCGGAAATGGGAGACGAGCTTGCTCTCGGGCAGCGCCGTGCCCTGATCGGCGACAGCGTTCGACGCCGCCGGGGTCGTCTTCGCGACGGCCGCCGTCTCCGTTCGGTCGCCGCCCTTGCCATGCCGCGGGTGGATGAGGTTGACCACGAGCAACGGCGTCGCGATCAGGGCCGCCAGCACGCTGAGGGCGACGAGGCGACGTCGCCGGTACACGCGCCGCATCGCGCGCTCCTCCTCGCGCCGGCGCCGGCGGCGCTCGGCGATCTCGCGTCGCCACTCGTCGCGGTCTTCCCAGCGCTCCACCTCGAGGCGAGTATAGGTTCGCGCCGGGCCCGGGGACCGGCCTTGCAACCCGCGGCACGAACGCTCGCGCGACGTTCCCTGGCTCTCGCCTGACCCTCAGGTGTGACGCGTGCCACCCCTCGGCGTCACGAGGTCGCCACGGTCGACCCCTGGTCGGCTCCTGCGGTCACTCCGACACTCGTGGTGATCGGAGAACCGATCGACACCAACCCAACCAACCAAGGGAGATAACGATGTTGAAAATGACCAAGACCAGGTTCGGCCGGACCGCGACGGCCCTCGCGGCGCTCGCGGTGATGGCCGTGTCGGTAGCGTCGGCCACGGCGGCGAGCAGCTCGCATCGGTTCGGTGCGGATCTGAACAAGCACGTGCAGCCGTCGAACGCGGGTCCCGCGCACGACTGCGAGATGGCCGGTCAGGCCTGCACGTGGGTGCTCAACGACGCGTACGGCGCGCCCGGCCACGAGGGCGCGCCGCGCTCGGGTCACATCCGGAAGCTGAAGCTGATCGCTCAGGATCCGGGCCACTTCCACCTCCAGATCGTGAAGCTGAACAAGCTCGGCGACGTGATCCTCAAGCACAAGGGCCCGCGGATCGACTACGTCGGTCAGCAGGGCTACGGTGGCGGCCCGACGACCTACCGGGTCGAGAAGTTCAAGGTCAACGTCCCCGTCCACGAGGGCGAGTACCTGGCCATGAAGGCCCGCAAGACCAGCACGTTGCGCTGCTCCAGCGGCGGCGACAACAACCTCCAGCTCAGCCCGGCCCTGAAGCACATCGGCGAGAAGCGGACGTGGGATGCCGAGGACGGCTGCTGGATGCTGCTCGAGGCCAAGGTCAAGTAGCGCCCGCGGAACGAGACCGCAGGCCGATTCGGCAACTGCGACGGGCCCCGCCTTCGGGCGGGGCCCGTCGTGTGCGTCGCGGGCGGACACACCGGTCGCCTGGGCCACTGCACACCGGGCCGCACCGGTCGCCTCGGCGGCGACGATCACGGTGACCAAGGACACCGACCCAGCGTCGAGTGGCTGCACGCTGCGGGATGCGCTGACGGCCGCCAGAACCAACAGCGTCAGCGGCTCCTGTCCGGCGGGCGATCCAGCCCCGACGGTCGACGTAATCAACTTCGATCCGCCCTCGTTCCCGGCGACCCTGAAGCCGGGGTCGGCGCTGCCGTTGCTCAGCGAGGATCTCTCGATCGAGGGGCCTGGCGCTGACAAGCTGCAGATCGAACCCTCGGCTGCTTGTGACTGCCGCATCTTCAACGCCTACCAGCTCAGCCCGGCGACGGTCAACGTCACGATCTCCGGCCTGACGGTGACCGGTGGCAATCCCGCGAGTGGCGGCGGGGGCGGGATCCTGGTCGGCCAGCAGGCCACGATGAAGCTCCAGGGCGTCGCCGTCACCGGGAACGCGGTCGCAGCCGACACGGCGAACGGCGGTGGGATCTACAACGAGGGCTCGCTCGAGGTGGACGACAGCGAGGTCAGCGGCAACACGGCGCTCTCAAGCGGCGCTGCAATCGCCAACCGGGACGCGTTCGGAGGCGGGATCCTCAGCACCGGTCCCAGCCTGACGGTCAACAACAGCTCGATCGACGCCAACACAAGCACGGCCAGTCAGGGCAGCGGCTGTGCGAGCAACTGCCTGGCATTCGCCGACGGCGCCGGCATCTGGGCTCCGAGCGGGTCTGTGTCCGTGCTCCGCAGCACCATCGATGGCAACACCGCGAGCGCGACGGGCGGCGCTGGCGCCGGCTCGGGAGCGTTTGCCCAGGCCGGAGGCATCGGCGGCGGCGGATCCGGGACTGCGCTGACGATCAGCCGGAGCACGCTCTCGGGCAACTCGGCTGAGGCGAGCGGCAATCCGGTCCGCAACCAGGCCGACGGCGGCGCACTGCAGTGGACGACGGACAGCGCCGCGCCGCCCCAGCTCGACCGCGTGACGGTGACGGGCAACGAGGTCAACGCGACCGACGTCGGCGCCGTCGGGGGCCTCTACTTCCAGACCGGCGGCGCCGACGCCGCGGATGTGACGAGCTCGACGATCAGCGCCAACCGGCAGTCTCCCGCGAGCAGTGGGATCGTCTCGGGCGCGAACCTGTACGGGGGGACGATCACGAACTCGATCGTCTCCGATCCGCTTGGCGGCGATCCCAACTGCGGCATCGCAGCGGGCATGCCGACGAGCGCCGGCTTCAACATCGACGACGGGGCCAGCTGCGGCTTCACCGAGCCGAGTGAGCAACAGGACACCGACCCTGGGCTCGATCCCGCCGGGCTTGCGGACAACGGCGGTCCGACGAAGACGATCGCCCTGGTTCACTCGAATCCGGCGGTCGATGCCGGTCACGCCGCCGCGGGCGAGACGATCGATCAGCGCGGCGAGGCGCGCCCGTTCGACTTCCCTGACGTGGCCAACGCCGCCGGCAGCGACGGCGCGGACGTCGGCGCCTTCGAGCTCCTGGACACCACCGCGCCCGACACTGCGATCACCTCGGGCCCGGCGGATGGCGCCTCGATTGCGACCGACAAGCCGAGCTTCGGCTTCAGCTCGACCGAGCCGGGATCGACTTTCGAGTGCAAACTCGACGGCGGCGCCTACGAGGCCTGCACGAGTCCGCACACGACGAGCTCACTCGCCGACGGGTCGCACAGCTTCTCGGTACGCGCCATCGATCCGTCCGACAACGTTGACCAGACGCCGGCGATGCGGACCTTCACCGTCGACACGGCCGCCCCCGGCGTGACGATCACGTCGGGGCCTGTCGCCGGCTCCTCGATCAACGTCGTCCGGCCGAGCTTCGGCTTCTCGGCGGACGAGCCCGGCGCCAGCGTCGCGTGCTCGGTCGACAGCACGCCGTTCGCGGGATGCACCGGCGCCGGCTCGGACAGGCTCCCGAAGCTAGCCGACGGCCCGCACAGCTTCCGCGTCCGCGCTACGGATGAGGCGGGCAACGCCGGCACCGCGAGCCGCAGCTTCAGGGTCGACACGAAGGCTCCGGAGACGAAGCTCAAGAAGAAGCCGAAGCGCAAGAGCTCGCGCAAGCGCGCCCGGCTCAAGTTCAAGTCGAGCGAGCCAGGCTCGAGCTTCCAGTGTCAGCTCGACAAACAGCACCTGACGCCCTGCACGTCACCGCTGTCGCTCAAGCACCTGAAGCGCGGCAAGCACCGCTTCGCGGTCGAGGCCATCGATGCCGCCGGAAACGTCGATCCGAGCCCGGCTCGCTATCGCTGGCGTGTGGTCAAAAAGAAGAACCACCATCACCGCCACCACCACTGAGCTGCCTGGCGGCGCTCCCAGACGGACCCGCGTCACCCGACACGCTCTGCTTGAATCGCGCCATGGCTCGGGAGGTCGAGGCCGACTACTTGGTGCTTGGCGCCGGGGCATCGGGCATGGCCTTCACCGACGCGCTGATCGAGCACGCGGACGCCCGTGTCGCAATCGTGGATCGGCGGCCCGGGCCCGGGGGCCATTGGCTCGATGCATATCCGTTCGTCCGACTGCATCAGGCCTCCTGTTTCTACGGCGTAGCCTCGAAGGTGTTGGGGTCCGGATCGATTCAGGGCCAGGGCCCCGAGGTCGGCCTGCACGAGCGCGCCGGCGCGGCAGAGGTGTGCGCCTACTACCGACGGGTGTTGGACGACCAGCTCCTGCCCTCCGGGCGCCTCGAGTTCTATCCGAGCTGCGAGTACGTGGGGGACGGCTCGTTCGTCTCGCAGGTCTCCGGCCGGAGCTATCGGGTTGCGCGGGACTGTCGCTTCGTCGATGCCCGCTATCTGGCGCCTGAGATCCCCGCCACCACCGAGGCGCCGTTCGCGGTCGCCGGGGGCGTTCGGGCGGTGCCGGCGAACGACCTGCCGAGATTGGATGACGCGCCGAGCGAGTTCGTCATCGTCGGCTCGGGTAAGACGGCGACAGACGCCTGCGTCTGGCTGCTGCAGAACGGGGTCGACCCCGATTCGATCTGCTGGGTGCGCCCACGGGATCCCTGGATGCTCGACCGCGCGGTGGTGCAGCCGAATCCGGCTGTGTTCGGGGGGATGGTTGCCGATATCCTGGAGGCGGCAAGCGTTGCGGCATCGGCCGACGACCTCTTCCTGCGCATGGAAGCCGCGGGAGTGATGGCTCGGATCGACTCCTCGGTGGTGCCGACCATGGCGAAGACGCCGACGATCGCGCAGTGGGAGCTCGAGCTGCTGCGGAGCATCGAGCGGGTCGTGCGGCTTGGCCACATCCGCGGGGTCGAGCCCGGGCGCGTCGCGCTCGCGGACGGCACTGCGACGATCGCCAGCGACGCGGTCGTCGTCCACTGCGCGGCATCCGGGCTGCAGTACCCCCCGCTCAAACCCATCTGGGGCGAGGACGCGATCACCATCCAGCCGGTTCGCGCGGGCTTCCCGTGTCTGGCGGCGGCGCTGATCGGATACGTGGAGGCGACCCGGGACGACGATGAGACCAAGAACCGGCTCTGCCCGCCGTCGCCGCTCTCGAACACCACCACGGACTGGGCCCTGATGCAGGTGCTGGGCAGCCGCGCGACCGCTGCCTTCAACGCCGAGCCCGACATCAAGGAGTGGGCCAACTGCACCGCACTGAACCCCACGCGCGTCCCCTCTGACCGAGCCGGCGATGCTGAGGTGCAGGCCGTCGAAGCTCGCCTCGGCGCGGCTGCCGGCCCCGGGCTCGAGGCCCTCGCCCGGTTCGCGGGCCTCGACAGCTCGGGCTGATGGAGCGTCCTGACTTTGCCTGCTGTGACGATGCAAAGTCAGGGCCGGCCGGCCGACAGTGTCGTCTCGGCCAAGCCACATAATCCCACCGCGGGCCGGTAGCTCAGTTGGTCAGAGCAGCGGACTCATAATCCGTAGGGCGCAGGTTCGAGTCCTGCCCGGCCCATGAGAATCCGCTTCGTCAAGCGGATTCTCTGATCTCACGATCCTCGGCGGGCTCGTTCTTTGCGTCCATTTTGCGTCGAGGCTCGCCCCCTGCGGCCTTTCCGAGCAGCGCGGTGAGGCGATCCGCGGCGTCGTGCTGGGGCACGTGATGGACGTAGACCATCGTCGTCTGGATGTCGGCGTGGCCCATGAACGCCTGCACGTCGGTGAGCGGGAAGGCCTGCACGGCGAGCGTCCCGAACGTGTGCCGCAGGTCGTGCAGGCGGGCGTGGGGGAGGCCCAGGTCGGCGAGCGCCTCGTGAAAGCGCTTGCGCAGCGTCGAGTCGTCGAGCCGATCGCCGGTCGACGAGACGAAGACGAGGTGCTCGCCGCCGGTCCAGCGCTCGCGGTGACTCAACTCCTCGAGCAGCCTCGCGGCCTGGTCGGAGAGGGGCACCGAGCGGACCTTGCCCGACTTCGGTGGGCCTTCCTGGGTCCGGGTGTAGGAGCGGCGAACGTGGACGAGGCGGCGCAGCCAGTCGATGTCGTCCCAGCGCAGGGCCCGCAGCTCACCGAGGCGCAGGCCGGTGTACGCGGCGATGCGGATGAAGGCTGCGTACTTGGGCTCCTCGATCCGCTCGGCGATCAGCTCGACCTCATCGGGGCGGACGATGCGGATGTCCCCCGAGCGCGGCTCAGGCTGGCGCTCAGCACCTGCCACGGGGTTCGCCGGCAGCCCGTAGACGCGCTGCGCCCGCTTGAAGATCGCGTGCAGCTGGATCAGCCGCTTGTTGATCGAGCGAGCACTGAGTCTGCCTTCGGCGACCAACTGCTCGCGGTAGGCGTCGATGTCACGCGCGGTGATCGAAGCAGCTGGCGTCTCCTTGCCCATCGCCGGGATCAGGTTGTGATCGAGCTCGCGCCGGTAGTCGGCGACGGTCGACGGGCGGCGCTTGCGATCGTCGCGGACGTAGGCGAACCAGCTCTCGGCGATCTGGCCGAAGGTGACGCCGGTCCCGCGGATCGGCACCGACTCATCGGCGCCGCTCAGGATCGCGCTCAGCTTGGCCTCGGCCTGCGAGCGAGTGATGAAACCGGCGGCCGGCCGGCTCCGAGTGAGCCAGGCCCTGCCGAGCCGCCGTTGCATCCGCGTGCCGTCCGGCAAGCGAAGCGCAGCGTAGAAGATGGGACCGCGCTTGCCCTCGATCAGCCGGACATGTCCCGTCGCCGGACCTTGCGCGTCGCTCACGTCAACCCCAGCTCGTCGACGTCCCGGCTGCCGACGGTCTGCTCGCGCGGACCCTTTTGCCCGACGATCCAACTTTCGACGTCGCCCTCATCGAATCGACGGTAGCGCCCGCAGCGAACGGAAGGTAGATCTCCGGCCCGCGCCGCCCGGTAGACCCACGACCTCGGCACCTTCAGCCGTCCAGCAACTTCGCCAGCCGTCAGCAGCACCCCTCGTCGCCCAAGCTCCATCACCAGCATCTCCCGTCGCTTCGCATCTCTACAACAGACGTCGCACCAACCCCCGCTCCGTCTAACCCCGACATCTCAAAGTCAGCCCCCAAGCACCTGTTCACCGTCCGTCCACCCCGTCAATTCACCGTCCCCAAGAGGACCGCAGCCGCCGCCGACCCCGCCCACTCACAACCCCGGTCTTTCTTCATTGTGAGGGGGTGGGGTCGGCGGCGGCGAGGATCCGTAAGCCCAGCTCTCACGCCAAAAGCGGTGGACGAGCAATCCATAGCCGCGTTCAGGGGGTCAAACGTCCGGATCTCGATCCCCATCTCCGAATCGAGAGCCGCGCGCGGCGCCGTCGGCGCACGGAGTACCTTTGGATCGTGCCCCACTCGACCGATGACTCGCTCGGGCAGCTGGAGCGTCAGCTGGAAGGCGCCGAGCGTGCGTTTTCGGCTGTCGATGCGCTGAGCGACCAGGAGGCCGAGCGCGTTGCCGAGCGAATGGATCGCCTGGCATCGCAACTGCTCAAGGTCAGCATGCCGCCATCGATGGCCGCGGTCCACGAGCAGGAGGGAACGGAGCCAGCCAGCCCAACGGAGTTCGAGCGGCTCACTGAGCAGATGGGCCCGCCGGACGGCGAAGGCTGAGTGGGCCCACCCGCATCCGAGCGCCGATCGCGGTCCGCTTCAACGAAGGAGTCTGGCGCGAGCCGTCCGCGGCTTCGCCGGTCGGCCCCGTGCCGTCGCTGTCACGGCGCGCGAGCGGCTCGAGGAGCATGGCGTCGCGCTGTCCGCGCTCCGGCCTTCCGAATGCCTTGGCCCGAACAAGACTGAGCTCGCCGGGCCGAGCGAGGGCGGAGACCAACCTCCGGCGGCCGAGTAGGCCGCCAGTAGCAGCGCCCGGTGAGGATTGTTCAGCCGATCGCCCTCGCACCAAGGCTCTTTCTTGAGAGCTATCCCCCTTGTGGCATCTGTCTAGCAAGCCTATGGTGAGAGCAATGAGAAGCGGCCCCGCGCAGACGAAGCGCCGATTGAGATTGCGATTCGCCTTATCCGCATGCTTCTTTGCGTCCATCTGGGTTCTTGGCCTTGCCTCTAACCGTGCATATGCTGACAACACATTTGGCACTCGAGCTTGGAACGGGCTTGAGTATGGGGGTGGCGTAAGCATCAAGACTCCAAGCCTGAGTCAGCATATTAATCAGTCAGAGTTCGTCCTTCACCGATCAGTTGCACAGAGTGGATACGGTTCGACTCCAGGGCTAATTCAGGCTGGCGTCTATCGGTCGGGTCAGTACCTATCTCTAGACACTTGCGGACCCAGCGCCGGGCGATACACGAAGTACTTGGAGCGGAAGCGACGCGGTACGCCCAATACCCTTTCCAGTTACAAGTGTCAGCTATTCGCGGTTGCGGGGCCTGGAACTACGCACCGATATGACGTCTTCAGCGTAGCTGGCGATACCAACCACTGGAAGGTTGAAATCGACAACAACCTGCGAGGCAAGTTTTTTGTGGACTTCAATCGCGGCTACCCCGCTATTGGGGGCGAGATAGCAGGCAGCTCTCCACAACAGACTGACACCAACGCCCTCTACGGCCCGACGAAGCCTTGGCTCAGGTTCCAGAGCGACGGGCAGAACGACCCTAAAGAGGTGTCCAATAACTCGTATACGTCTCTGTACGCTCCACGTCCCGGCTGGTCAGTCGGCGCGGCGCCTACACCTCTCAGGGCGACGCACTGATGAGGCGCCTGCTAGTACTTGCATTCTTCACTGGTACGGCGGTTCTTTGCGCTGTGACCGGCATCGTTACTGCCTCCGGGGATGAATCAGAGGAGAGCGCATTCGTCTCGCAGGTGGCGTCGAACACCTTTCCTGGAGGAGGCGGATCGATCGTATCGGCACCTGATGGTGCCCGAGATGACTTGGTGTTTACCCTCGGTAGCCCTGCCGCTGAGGCCGATGCGGCTGCCGGCTCGGTCGGTCAGTTGCCGGCAGACTTCGTCTCTGCCGAGCTTTCATGGCGAGGTTTCATGGCATCCGCCCTGGTAGCACAGCGGTTTGGGTTGGCAGGGTTCAGGATTGTGAATCCCGACGGAAGCACTCCGGCGCTCGGAACGGATGATGACTATGCAGGCAGCTTCGGGGCCTCAGGACCATGGGCCGTCCGGAAGAAGATTGGTTCGGTTTCGATTGACGCGGCCGAAGCACAATTGAACTCCAACTTCAAGACCCTTCAAGCCGCGACAGGGCCGACGTTTGATCACTTCTCCGTTCAACGGCTTGTCCTGAGCGAAGATGACAATGCCTTTGCTTTTCTGGTCACTATCCATTCGTCGCTACCCACGGACCGCGTGAGGCCATACCTGGGTGACCTTCTCGTGGGAATGCAAACCGGCCTTGTCGGGGACGAAAGCGCACGCGTTGATGGCCTTGCGCTCGTCCTTGAGAACGAGGACGGCGCCTTGGCGGCAAGCTTCTCTGCGCCGAGGGCCGGAGCGGGCGAGCTGCTGTTCGGGCACGAGCTCGACGCACCCGGGACTCTCAGCACCAAGATTGTGTTCCCGAATCTCACCGGCGGTGACAGGGCTCCAGACATTGCTGTGTCGGGCACGCCAACGTCGGTGGATGGAAGCTGACACCGATGCTGCGGTCGCTGCGCTCGATTGGTTTCGCGTTGTTGGCTACCGTCGTTCTCGCGACGGCAGCAACAACGGCCGCCGCCGGGGGGGCGGCGGCGCCCGAGCGTAAGGCAGCGCGGCCTGTGTTCCTGCTCAGCCACCGAGACCACATTCGCACCAAGAGCGGGCTGGTTTGCCCGCGCGGCGCTGGCTGCCCTGGAACCCGATACCGGTCCCACCTCCACCCTCGCCTCCGGATTCGCGCGGGAGCCCGGCTGGCGATCCGACTGCGCGTTGCGGCAAAGTCGCTCTACGTCTCGGTCGACCGACCCTCGCACAACGGCACGGCGCCGCATGCCGTCAAGCAGGGACGTGCCTCCAGGCGGTGCAAGGATTGCGCCAGACGTTTCGTCTTCACGATGCCCAGGCACTCTGCACGACGAATTTCGACCGCGACCCTGGTGGCCGACTATGGGAAGTTCTCGGCAACGTACGAAGCCGGACTTCGGGTCGCTCCAGGGTGCAGGTGAGTCGGCGTGGCCAGCCGACTACTAAGCGGCTTCGCGGGTACTCGTTGGCAGGGGCAATCGACCGATCGGCCCGGCGGATCGCTTGAATCGCGGGAGTTGGCCGCGGCGACGGCCGAGTGGGGGCAGCGAGGCGATTCGCTGACGCCGGCGGCGACAGCGCTCCTGGCTAGACCGCGGGCGAGCGCACTGCCTTGCTACAGCCTGGCCGGTTGGGCCCGGCGTACTTCATATCGGGCGCAATCACGCCGAGCACTTCCTGAACGCCTGGGGGAGCCGCGGCTCGGCCACGGCCAGTTCGACGATCCCCTGGGGAGTCGCAATCGACACCCACGGCCACGTCTAGGTCGCCGACAGCGGCAACCACCGGATCGAGAAGTTCGCGCAGCCCGCAGCTCGGTGCCGGTCCGCATGAATCGTCAAACCGGTCGCGGCTGGCGGAGCCAGCCCGCGGCTTGCGCGATCCGTGAGCGGTTTCGCCGGGCCCCACCGGGCCGCTCGCTTGGACGAGGAGCGGCAGCGGCTGCCAAGCTAGGCTGGCGCCTCCTTCAGCGTGAGTGTCAAGGCCCCCGAGTTCTTTGCGCCCAACTTTGCGTCGAACTCCCCTGATCGACCCGCTCTGGACGCATCTCAGCGCACCTGAGAACCGCCTGAACAAGCCAGATCAGGTCGGTTCATCCCCCTCATAATCCGTAGGGCGCAGGTTCGAGTCCTGCCCGGCCCATCGATCCCGGCCACCCGCCCTTCTTGTCAGGCCTCTAGCGCTTCTTCTTGATCTTCCAGCGATACGTGACCGGAGTGGGGTCCGTGTTGCCGGCGGGATCAGTGGCGCGGACCGAGAAGCTGTGCCGGCCGCGGCGAAGGTGCGTCAGCCGCTTCGGTGAGCGGCAGGTCTTCCAGACCTTCGCCGAATCGAGGCGGCAGGTGAAGGTCGAGTCAGCCTCGTTCGAGCTGAACCGGAACGTCGCGCTGCGTGAGGTCGTCTTCTTCTTCGGCGTCTTCTTGAGCTTCGTGACGGGGGGCGTGGAGTCGGGGGGCGGTGGGGGCGGTCCGGGCAGGGCCTGGTCGGCGTTGAGGCGACCCCCGGTTGCGACCTTGCCCGTCAGACCCGGGACTGGGTCGGTACCGCCGAGGATCCTCGCCTTCACCTGCGCGGTCGTTGCTTCCGGCAGCGCCGCCAAGACCAATGCTGCGGCACCGCTCACCATCGGGGCGGCGAAGGATGTGCCGGAGACGATCTCCGGCGTCGTACTCGAGGTCGACGGCGGCGTGGTGCGGATCTCTACTCCCGGCGCTCCGAGGTCGACCGTGCGTTTACCGTAGTTCGAGAAGGGCGCGAGCCTGTCGTCCGGATCGGTGGCGGCGACGCAGACGATGTTGGCCGACGGGTATGAGCATGGATAGGCGGGGGTTGAGTCGTTGTCGTTGCTCTCGTTGGCGGCGGCGAAGGAAAACAGTGTGTTGGGCGCCGCGTCGATCGCGTCCTTCATCGCCTGGGAGTAGAAGTAGTTGCCGAAGCTGCCGTTGAACACACGCGCGCCATGGCTGTCGGCGTATCCGATCGCCGCGATGATCGCGTCCGCGCTCGCGGCGCTCGAGCTGGCAACGCGGAGCGGCAGGAGCCCGACTTTCCAGTTGACGCCGGCGGTCCCGATGTAATTGTCGCCGACCGCCCCGATGACGCCTGCCACCTCCGTTCCGTGACCCCGGACAGGCCCGGGGGCGAGCGGGTCGGTCGGATCGGGGTCGCCGTCGAAGAAGTCGTAGCCGCCTGAGCGGAGGTTCGACTGCAGGTCGGGCTGTCCGAAGACGACCCCCGTGTCGGCGACGGCCACCGTGACCGCCGGGCTGCCGACGGTGGTTTCCCAGGCCTCCGGGGCGTCGATGTCGGCGTCCACTTTGCCGTAGACGGGGGGCAGGCCGAGGTTGCTGAGCCCCCACTGGTACGACCAGTAGCCGTCGTTCGGATACCGGGGGTCGAAGTCGTAGAGGTAGTTCGGCTCGGCATAGGCGACGCGGGGGCTGCGCTCGAGCTTGCTGATCGCCGAGGTGATCGAGGTGCCCTCGGGGAGATCCAGAAGCTGGATGCCGGGAGGTTCCAGCCTGCGCTCGAGCCGAACGTGCAGTCGCGAGCGCAGCGTCAGCCGTTCGCCCCCGCCGGTTGCCGGCTCGAAGCGAACCAGGACCTGATGCGCGACGGCGTCGCGTCCCGGCACCAGAGCGCCCGCCGAGGCCGGCGCAGCTGCGAGCAGCAGGAGCAGACCTGCGAACGCGGCGCCCGTCAGGGCGCGCAACCCGCCGTGCCCGCATGCGCTGCCGGCTCGGCTTCGCTTCACTGGCGCTGCGTGGGTGTCGATCTGCATCGGGGCGGGCCGCTCCTCGGGGGGTGGACTCGGACGGGAGGCTAGGCAGGGCAGCCAGGGCTCGAATCAGGGCGAACCAGCGCACTCCAGGGCTGGATTTCCGATCCGGCATCCGTGGTTAGCCGAACGTTGGACGATGCCGTGCCATCTCCATCCGTCCGCATGAGTAGGGCTGGCGCCGAATGGCACGTCGAGGCGCAGTCGCCGGACGAGGCCCAGGATCTCGCGCCTAGTCCGCGATGCTCCGGTGGACGCGATGACGAGACCCGCCACCGATCCCCAGGGCCGGCGCGGGCGCGGGGTGGTAGCGCTCGGTTCCGTACGCCTTGATCGAGGTCAAGTAGAAGAGCGTCTCCTCCCACGCGTGCGGCTGGGCGGGGGCCGAGATCACCTTCCCGTCCCGGACCTGCCAGAACTCCCCGAGGATGCCGGTCTTCTGCCAGCCGGCCTCGACCTCGGCGATCCACTCGAGGCCGCGTTTGACGCGGCGCAGCATCTTCTCGTCGCCGACGGCGCGAGCCCAGTGCGCGAGCCCGAGCAGGGCCTTGGCCTCGTAGGCGCCGCCGGTCCGCGGTCCGTCAGGGGCCTTGAACGTGGGTGCGGCGTCCTTCCAGGCGGCTGCGGCCTGAGCCCGCATCCTGGGGTTCGCGTAGCCCTTGATCCGCTCCGGCCACAAGGCCCAGCCGCCGTCGCCGTTGCCCGTCGTCCAGGCGCCGCCGGCGACGTCGTAGTGGTCGTCGATCGCCTTCGCGAGCTCGTCCGCCCGGGCGCGGTAGCTGGCCGCGTCCCGCTTGCGGCCCAGCACGGCCGCCGCGCGCGCCGCCGATCGCATCGCGAGCAGCACCGGGCCGGAGCTGTGCATCGTCGGCTGGCCGGGCTTCGGCGGGTTGTCGTCCTCGCACGCGGTGCCCGGCGGCAGCCCCGTGGTCGGGTCACGGAAGGCCACGAGGAACTGGGCGGAGCGGCGGATGGCGGGATAGACGCGCTCCAGATACCCGCGCCGGCGGGTGCGTCCGTGCGGGTCCTTGATCCGCCGGTAGTGCCGCCACAGCGTCCACAGCCCGAGCGAGGTCTCGTCGATCTCCCACGGGAAGACGCCGGCGTCGGGACCGTCGACCCAGTTGTTCATGAACCAGCTGCCGTCCGGAGTCGTCTGAAAGCAGGTCGTAAGCGGCGAGCCCGGCGGTGCCCCTTGCTCGCTCTTGTGCTGGGTCGAGACGTAGAAGGCGTTGTGGCGGCGGACGAGGCCGGGATGGCCGATCCTGTCGAGCGTCTCGTTGAAGAACGAGCCATCCCGGATCCAGTCCTCGTAGTAGGGGCTCTGGGTGGAGATCGAGGCGACGATCCCGACCTGCCTGCCGTTGTGGCCCGCGTGCTCGTCGGTGACGATCCGCAGGTCGATCAGCGCCCGCTTCGCGAGCCGCGTGATCGGCCCCGGGGCTCCCCGCGGCAGCGGTGCCCTCCGCAGCCAGTGCAGATACCAGCTCCGCTTCTTGCGGGCGACCCGAAGCGAGCGCGCGTGGCGCCACCGGTCGACGAGCCGGGTCGCCGAGCGTGGCGTGCTCGCGGCCCCGAAGACGACGGTGAGCGGTCGCCCGGGCTGCAGGTCGTAGGAGAGGGCGGAGTCGACCTCGCCGCCGGAGAGCGAGTCGTTGCCGCTGAGCCTGCCGTCGGCGGCATCGTCGTAGGCGCTGGGCGCGCCCTTGAGCTCCGGGTAGCCCGTGTAGGTGTCGGATCCGACCTGGTGGCCGGCGCTCGGGCGGCTGGCCCCGAACGCGACTGCGACCGACTGGGTCTTGCCCGTCGCCTGGTCGAGGTCGGTCGTCGAGTAGACGATCGCGTCGCCCTGCTTCTCGTAGGAGGCGCGGTCGTTGCCGTCCGCCTCCTCGCACCAGTCCTTGGTCGGCAGCAGCGGGTGGCGGGAGGCGGCCGGGTTGAAGTTGGCGAACGAGATCAGACGCGCGCTCGCCACGGGCGAGTGGGGCGCGAGCGTGAGCGTGTGACGGCGCAGCAGCACGTCGCCGTGAGCGGGGATCGAGTCGAGCACGTCGACGCGCAGGCCGAGCTTCCGCGAGCGGTACGTCGTCAGCACCGAGTCGCTGTCCGGCGAGGCGTAGCGCTGCGCGGTGTGGAGGTCGCGCAGCCAGACGGTCTTCTCGCTTCCGTCGCGCAGCTTCAGCGCGAGGCCGCTGAAGGCGCCCTCGTTCGGCTCGAGCCCCAGGCGGGGCGCATCCCGGCTCGTCGTGAAGTACTTGAGCTGCTCGAAGTAGGAGCGGCTCGGCCACCGGAAGACCGAGAGCACGCCCTCGGGGTTGACCGCGACCTGCAGCCGCTGACCGCCGAGAGCCGCGCCGATGTCGGTCGGCCCGTAGGCCTCGGGGCCGTTCGCTGCCGGGTTCAGGCAGACCGGGTTGCCCGGCTTGCTCGGGATCGGCAGCGTCGTCGCCGAGGCGGTGCCCTGCCCGACGGCGGCCGCGAGCACGAGGCAGCCGGCGACGAGCACGGCGGCGCGGCCACTCCTCCTCCTACCCGGCGATCGGTCCACGGCAGGGCCTCTTGTACCATCGCGCGACCCCCGCGCGGGCCGGTTCCCGACGCCGCAGGCCGCGCTCCGGCCCTCGGGCTCAGCGGAACAGCTCCTGGGCGACCTTGCGGATCTGGATCTCCTCCGAGCCCTCGGTGATCCGGTAGCGGCGGTGGTGGCGGTAGATGTGCTCGAAGGGCATGTGGCGCGTGTAGCCCATGCCGCCGCAGGTCTGCATCGCCCGGTCGGCGGCCTCGCAGGCGAGGCGGTTGGCGCGGTAGTTGGCCATCGCGACGAGGTGCGTGACCTCCATGTGGTTGCGCCGGTCGAGCTCGGCGGCGGTGCGGTGGATCAGGCCGCGCACGAGCTCGCAGTCAGTCCACAGCTCGGCCAGCGGGAACTGGATCGCCTGATTGCGCCACAGCGGCTTGTTCCAGACGGTGCGTTCGCGCGCCCAGCTTCACCGCCTCGTCGATGCAGAGCTCGGCCGCGCCCAGGCTCGAGGCGGCCTGGCGGATGCGGTTCTCGTGCACGAAGCGCTGGGCGAGGACGAGGCCGCGGTCGAGCTCGCCGAGGATCGCGTCGTCGCCGACGCGGACGCCGCGGAGCGAGACCTCGGCGTGGTCGGTCGGCATGTTGAACGTCCACCAGTACGACTCGATCTCGAGCCCCGGAGCGTCGCGGGCGACGATGAACGCGGTGATCCCGAGCGGCTCACCCGGCTCGCCGGAGGTCCGCGCGAAGACCAGGTCGTGAGAGGCCCGGTGCATGCCGGAGTTGAAGCGCTTGGCTCCGTCGATGACCCACTCGTCCCCCTCGCGGCGTGCCGTCGTCTCCAGGAACGTGGCGTCGGATCCGTGGTTGGGCTCGGTCAGCCCGAACGCGAGCCCGGCCTCGCGGCGCAGCGCCGGCTCCAGCAGCGCCCGCTTCTGCTCCGGCGGTCCCGAACTCGTGGAGCAGGATCACGGTCGGCAGGTTGCCGATGATCGAGATCTCGCTCTGCGGATCGTTGTGCAGGCCGATCGGCATCCGGTTCAGGTGCTCGCGCACCGACCGCCATCGCGAGGTTGGTGCCGTCCCGACCGCCCAGCTCGCCCGGCAGCGCGTAGCGCCAGAGCCCGGCCGCGGTCCGCGCGGCCATCACCTCGTCGCAGCAGCGCCTCCCACTCACGGCTGGGAATGCCGCCCGCTTCGAAGTCCGTCCGCGAGTACTCGCGCCGGTGGTCGAGGAAGCGGGCGTTGTCGTCGCGCTCCTCCAGCGGCCGGATCTCGGCCGCGATGAACTCGTCGACCTCGGCGATCAGCGCCGCGATCTCCTCCGTCGGGTGCTCCGTCACCGGCGTCCTCAGCCGAGCCGGTGCTCGACCTTGGCGATCCGCCCGCGCAGAGTCTTGATCCGCTCGTGGGCTGCCTTGGACCTGTGGCGGATCCGCCGGAGCTTGTGCCGGGCGTGGTGCCTGCGTTTCGCGGCGTCGGCCTTGTGAGCCTTCTCCCTCAGTCGCTGCGCCTTCCTGTGCAGCGCCTTTCGGTGCCGCTTCTGCTTGGCGACCCTGTTCCTCAGGGAAGCGAGCCTGTCCTTGAGCCGGGAGATGTGCGCCTGCTCGGCCTCGAAGGAGTCGGTCTGCATCTGCGCGATCCGCAGCAGGTTGCCCTCGGCCAGGTTCACCTCGGGCACGTGGTAGTTGGAGCCGCTGGCGACGAGCGCTCCCAGGTCGATCCGGTTGTCGCCGGGCAGCCCGACCTTCGAGAGGTTCAGCCAGTGCGAGCCGTCCTTGCGCCTGCACCGGACCTTGTAGTAGTCGGGCTGGCTGCTCCACGGCGCCGCCGTCTCGCCGTTGGCGGGCACGCCGGTGAGGTAGTCGTAGTCGACGAGCGGCAGCAGCGTGCCGTCGCCGCCGTCGAGGCGGGCCGGGTCGGTGCACATGACCTCGTACGAGTCGGCGCTGTAGCGCGGATGCGGGTAGATCCAGTAGCCGGTGTCGAGGCGGGAGAACTCGGCGTTCGGCCCCGGGACGGCGTTGTAGGTCGAGAAGGCGATGACGCAGCCGTACTGGCCGACCTTGGTGCAGGCCGGCACGTGCGCGTACATCCCGCCGACCGCCTTGCCGATCGGCACGGGAATGTTGGCGCCGGGGGCGATCGCGCCGACGAAGCGCTTCCGCAGGCGTCGGGTTCGGTGTCGATCTCCTCGTCGATCAGCCGCGCGGTGTGGGCGGCGCCCTGCGAGTGGCCGATGCAGGATGAAGCCGCGGCCGTCGTTGTACTTGTGGAGGTAGTCCTCGAAGGCGGACTTGGCGCTCCGGTACGCCTTCTCGACGGAGTCGTTGTAGGAGCTCTGGTCGCCGTTGTTGGTCACCTGCCGATACATCGGTGCGTAGACGTTGCAGACGGTCGAGAACATGCGCGCCTGCTGGACCACGACGCGGCGGATGGGCGGATCCTTCTCGAGGTTCGAGTTGGGCCCGGCTGCTCGCTCTGGGTCGGGTACAGGTAGAAGCAGTCGACCGGCGGGTTCTTCGGCCGCGTGTAGCCGAGCGGCTCGGACTGCTGCCCCGGTGGCGGGATTGGTCGTGCCGTCGATCGTGCCGGCGCAGAGGTCGTCGGCCTGGCCCGGCTTGCAGATCCACGTCGTCTTGCCGGCGGCTCCGGCCGCCGAAGGGAGGAGCGCGGCCGCGGCGGTCAGCGTGCAGAGCACGAGGCCTGTCCTTACGCAGATCCGGACGGTCGACACGATGGCTCCTCCTCTTTCGAGATCCCCCGCGCCCGGGTGCGGGCGCTTTCACGCAGGATAGGGGGCGGCCGCGATGCGGCGGATCCGCGCGAGGCACACCCGCGCGCTCAGGACAGGTTGGCCCCCGGCGTCATCGACCCGTCGGCAAGGTCGGTGGCGTCGTAGACGCTCCCCGGGTCGGGGGCCGTGATCTTCGGGTCGACGCCGAAGTCGTGGAAGTCCATCGTCATGTCCATCTGCCCCGAGGAGGACGCGTCGAGGCTGAACGGGATCCCGAGGTGCATCCGCCGCACGACGCCCTTGCCGACCCAGACGTCGACGTGCTGCGTGTCCGTGCCGAAGACCGCGATCGCCTGCTCGAGCTGGTCGGCCGCAGCGTCCTCGCCCGCCGCGCGCAGCCGCTCGACCTCCGCGCGCATGTCCAGCGTCGCCGAGTAGCGGGTCGTGGGCACGCCGCGCACGCGCTCCTCGCCGCTGGTCTCGACATCGCCGGCCTGCGAGAGCTGCTGGAGAAGCTGTCGGGGATCCAGGCTCTGCGGGCTGCCGCCCTGCTTGACCCTGATCTCCATCCACTCGGCGCCGCCCGGCAGCTTCGAGGAGAACGCCGGCGAGCGCATGTAGAGGTTCTCCGTGGAGCCGTCGCGGATGCCGATCTCCTCCATCTCGAAGCCGCCGGGCATTTCCGCTGCTGTGGCCGTCGGAGCGGAGTCCGAGTGGATCTGCAGGTGAGCATCGCCGGCGCGGTTGAAGGTGCCGTGGCCGCTCATCTCGACCGTCGAGTCGGCGAGGGAGTAGGTGGCCGACAGCTTGATGCGGGCGCCCGGTCCCTCCGCGGTCCGCTCCGCCGCCTGGGCGAGGGGTGTCGTCGCCGGCCCGCCGCTGCCTCCGCCGAGGCCCAAGGCGAGGACGAGGGCGATCGCAGCGACGCCGGCCGCGCCGGCGCCGGCCCCGAGCGGGTGGTCCGAGACCCACCACCACGACTCCTGGATGCGCCAGCCGAGGCGCCTCACCTGCCAGACGAGCTCGTCCATCCCCTCATCTCATCGGCGCTGGGGCCGCGACCCTTAAGGCCGTCTAAAACCCCCGCGCACCCGGCTGACGCCGGCGCGTCGCGGCTGCGGCACCGCCGAGAGTTCCCACATGGCGCTGCCATGCGGGACTCTCGCCGGCACCGCCCCGCTCGGCCCTGAGCGCCCCCGGGCACACGCGGGTATTGAGACAACCTCTTAGCGGGATGACGAGCGTGTGGACGGGACGCTCACCGGCATGGATTGCCGAGCGTCTCGTCCGCGAAGAAGCGGTACGCCGCGCGCTGGGCGCAGGGTTGCGAGGTCAGTGGGGAGTGGCCGCCGTGGGGGACGACGAGGAGCTCTGCATCGGGCGAGCGCGCCGCCTCGCGCCGGGCGTCCGCGAGCGGCGTTGAGAGGTCCCAGCGTCCCGTTCAAGAGCAGGGTCGGGACGTCCGGGAGCGGCCCGGGGTCGGGCGGTGGCGGCGCCTCCGGACCGCGCCAGCGGATGCAGGTCTTGATCAGGCCGTTGCCGGCGGCGGTGCGGGGGTTGAACGGTCCGAAGGCGTTCTTGCCGAGGCGGCGGGCGGCGGTGGCGGCGGCGATGCGCCGCTCGCGGCGGTTGCTGCCGGCTGTCCAGGGGAAGTCGACGTCGGAGCAGATCGTCGCCGTGTGCAGGCCCACGGACAGGTCGCTCGCGGGGGACACGTTCTGCGTTCGCAGCTTCGCCGCCAGCCGCACGAGGCCGCGCGTGCGGCCGCGCAGCGCCCGCTTGACCAGGCCGGGGAAGCGTTGGAATTCAGCGGTGTCGAAGCTCGCCAGGGTGACGATCTGGTCGAAGAGGGCGGGCCCGTCGATCCGGATCGGCCTCCGCGGCGTCTCGCCCTTGGGTGGCTTCGCGACGATCGGATCGTGGTTCGTGCGCCGCACCAGCCGTCCGACCAGCCGCGCGGGGTGCTTGGTGACGCCCTTGCAGGCGTCGCTGCTCCGGCAGAGCTGGCGCAGCACGAGCCCGGACCGCCTCATGTTGGCCGGAGCGAGGGGGTTCACGTCCTCCTGGGGGACGACGGAGTCGAGGACCAGCCGGCTCACGTGGTCGGGGTGGGCGCGGGCGTAGCGCTCGGCCACGTAGGTCCCGTAGGAGATGCCGAGCATCCCGAGCCGCTCGACGCCGAGTGCCTTGCGGACCGCGTCGAGGTCCGCGACGGTGGCCGTCGTCGAGTACAGGGGGCGGGTTCGCCCGAGCCGTCGCGCGCACTGGCCGACGCTTCCCTTCGGAGGCACGGTGACGTCGGTCAGCCCGGCGCGTTGCATCGCCGGGCAGTGGAGCGCGTTGGCGCCGGTTCCGCGCTGATCGAGGAAGGCGATCCGCCACCCGGGCGCGAGCGACTGCAGCAGGGGTCCGAAGCTCGGGGCGGCGGAGACCATGCCCTGGCCGGGACCGCCGCCGAGCGCGAGCAGGATCGGGCCCGATCCCTTGGAGACGACGACCGGCAGGTCGATCGTCCCCGGAACCGCCCCGGAGCGATCGAGCGGGACGGTCACGTCGAGGCACCGGAATCCGCCGGGGCAGGTGTCGGCCCGCGGCCTGGCGCCGGCCTGCGCGGGCGAGCACGAAGAGCCAGGGGCGCACAGCCCCGCCACAAACGCCCACGAAATCGCCCGCCAACTCCCCTGCTGCATAGGGGCGAGCATAACGAGCGATGCCGGCGTCGTGGCAGCGCGACGCGACACCCGTGGCGCGCCGCATGGGCTCCCACGGCGGCGCTCTCCAGCGATACGATCCCGGTAAGGGACAACCGGAAAGGGAGATGGGGATGGGACGTGGATCTGGTTCGCGCGGGCGACTCGCGGCGACTCTGTTCGGCGCGCTGACGATCGTTGCGCTGCTCGCCGCCGTGGCGGCCGACGCTCGCAGGCCGAAGCCGGTGCCGACGAAGCTGACCTTCGAGCACGCGAAGACGAACGCGAGCGGGCTGGGCGTCTACAGCGGTCGGGTGATCGCGCGGCCGGGCAAGGCGTTCTGCCGCAAGAAGCGCGAGGTCCAGGTGTACGACGCGACGCCGAACCCGGACGATCTGCTCACGAAGGTCTACTCGGACAAGAAGGGCGACTGGAAGACGTTCTCGCCGCCGCCGCCCAAGGGCGACGACCTGTACGCGATCGTGGAGGCGAAGATCCTCAAGCACAACCACGTCAGGTACAAGTGCCTGGCGGACAAGTCGAAGACGCTCGTCTTCCCGACCCCCTGAGCGGGCGGCGATAGCCTGCTCCCGATGAGCGCGTCGGGGGAGTCGGTGAGGCAGCTGTCGCGGGACGAGGTCGACGTCCTCGTCGGCTGGGCGGCGGAGGAAGGGTGGGACCCGGGCCTCGCCGACGCCGAGGTCTTCTGGAGCACCGATCCCGAGGCGTACGTGGGCTTCGACGTCGACGGCCGGCTCGGAGGCGGGGCCTGCACCGTCGCCTATGGGCGCTCCTATGGCTTCATGGGCCTGTACATCCTTCGTCCCGAGCTGCGCGGCAAGGGCATCGGAGGCGAGTTCGCGCTCGAGCTGGTGCGCCGCATGAAGGCCCGGCTCGGCCCCGGCGCGCCGATCGCGATCGAGGGCGTCGTGGCGATGACACCGTTCTACGAGCGTGGCCTCGGTTTCAGCGCCGATCACGGCACCGCGCGGATGCGCGCCGTGTCCCGCGGCGGCGCCCGCGACCCGGAGCTCGTCGAGCTCGCGACGGTGCCGTTCGCCGAGCTCGTCGCCTACGACGCTCCCCGCTTCGGCGCGTCCCGCGAGCGCTTCCTCGCGAACTGGACGGATCCTGACGGCGGGCTGGCGCTCGCCGCCCTCGCGACGGATGGGATCCGCGGCTACGGCGTCCTACGACCGACCGGGCTCGGTTACAAGGTCGGGCCGCTGTTCGCCAAGGACAGCGCGGTCGCGGCCTCCATCCTCGCCGCGCTCATGGAGCACGCGGAGGGCTCGATCGTCTCCCTCGACGTGCCCGAGGTCAACGAGGCGGGGCTCGAGCTCGCCGCCGGGCACGGCATGAGCGAGGTGTTCCGCTGCATTCGGATGCACAGCGGCGAGACGCCGCCGATCCCGTGGACCGAGGTCTTCGGCGTGACCACGCTCGAGCTCGGCTGATCGTGGCCGGCGGGGCCGCGGCGCCGCGTGGCCGTACCGCCGAGCTTGGTGAGCGTTTTCGGGATTTGACCCGCCGGTGGTACGTTGTGCTGCGGTTAGGTCCCCACCCTGGAGAGAGAGGTTGTCATGGCTGAGACGCTCAAGGGATCCTGCCTTTGCGGCGGCGTCGAGTACGAGGTCCGCGACCCCGAGGCACTGGGTTACTGCCATTGCACGCGCTGTCAGCGGTGGACCGGCTCGAGCCTCGCGGGCGTGGTCGTCGCGAAGGAGAACTTCGAGTTCACCAAGGGCGAGGACCTCGTGACCCGTTACGAGAGCGAGTTCGCGCCGCGAAACTTCTGCAGTCGCTGCGGGTCGAGCATCTACGACGATCTCGGCGAGAAGTACTTCGTCGCCGCGGGGCTCATGCAGGAGCTCGATCTCGAGCCGAGCTTCCACCTGCAGGTCGCCTACAAGGCCGACTGGCACTCGATCGGGGACAAGGCGCCGCAGTACGCGGAAAACGCACCCGCCTGACGACGGGGCGCACGCGCCCGTGGACGAGCTGCGTCGGCGGGCGCTCGCCTCGACGGCGGAGGAAGTGACGGTCCTCGCCTCGGGCGGGGACCTCCTGCGCCGCGCCGGCGTCCTGGCCGGCGTGGTCCCCGCAGCACCGCAGCGCTCGATCTTCAACGGCGTCCACTACCGAGAACCGGCCGGGCTGCTCGCGGCGCTCGATGAGCTCGAGGCGGCCTACGCGGCGGCCGGGGTCGCGGCATGGACGGTCTGGGTGCCGGACGCGGATCGGCGGACCGCCGAGTCGCTGAGCGCGCGCGGGCACGCGCTGGACGGCGCCCCGCGCGCGATGTCCCTGTGGCTCGTGGACCTCGAGCCGGGGCCGCCCCCCGTCGAGGGGGTGAGTCCGGCGTCCGGGACGCTCGCCGATGCCGGCCGCATCAACGATCGCGCTTACGGGATCGAAGGCCCCGGCTTCTCCGCGGGCCTGAGCGGCTCGCGTACCGCCAGGGGCGCGGAGTGGAGCTTCGCGGCGGCCGGGGGAGAGCTCGTCGCCTGCCTGGCGACGGTGCCCGCCGCCGATGATGACGTGCTGGTCTCGTGCGTCGCGACCCTTCCCGAGTGGCGCGGACGCGGGATCGCCGGCTGGCTGCTCCGCCGCGCGCTCGCCGCTCGCCGTGAGCGCGGCGCCCGCTCAGCGTCGCTGCGGGCGAGCGCGATGGGAGCGGGCGTGTACGAGCGCCTTGGCTTCCGCGACCACGGCTTCGTCGAGCTGTGGGAGAAGCGAAGCGGCTGAGCTGCCGCCGGGCCGCTCAGCCGGGCGCGCCGAGCTCCCGATCGACCCGCTTCCACACGAACCAGGCGGAGTCGGGACGCGAGCCGACCGATTCGAGGTTGGCCAGGACCACGATGGTCGTCCCGGTCGCCGGATCGGTCCAGTGCTGGGCCGCGAAGCCCCCGTACAGGCCGTCGTGGCCGATCAGGGCGTGGCCGTCTGCATGGATCCTGAAGACGCCTCGCCCGAACCCGCGCTCGCGGAAGCGCAGCAGCGCCCGGCGCGCCTCCGGCGAGAGCAGGTCGCCGACGATCAGCGCGTTGGCGACCCGCGCGAGGTCCGCGGCGGTGGTCGCCAGGCCGCCGTCCGTCCAGACCTGGCCGACGTAGTCGGTCGCAACGAGACCGTGGCGCCAGCCCGGTATGGGGCGCCCCCGGCGTCGCTCGTAGTAGGGCCGGGCGCCCCTGGTGTAGAGCGACCGGTCGTAGCGCCAGCTGGAGTTCCGGAGTCCGAGCGGCCCTGCGATCAGGCGCCTGTAGGCGCGCTCGATGGACAATCCCGTGACGTCCTCGATGATCGCCCCGAGCGCGACGTAGTTCGAGTTCGAGTAGCCGACGCGCGAGCCGGGGCGGAAGCGGAGGGGGCCGTGGATCGCCCCGAGAACCTCACGCCGTGTCCAGCGATGGGCCGGGTGTCGCGCGATCGTGCGCTCGATCGCGCGCGAGCTCAGGTAGTCGGGCAGTCCGCTCGAGTGCTCGAGCAGGTTCCGGATCCGGATCCTGCGGGCGCCCGGCAGCCCCGGCACCCAGTCGGAGAGCCGGTCGTCGAGCGAGAGGCGACCGGCATCGGCGAGGCGGAGGATCATCGCCGCGGTGACGGTCTTGCCGGCGCTCGCGGTGATGAAGCGGGTGCCCGGCTCGACCGGCCTTTGGGGCTCCAGACTGCGGTCGCCCGCGACCCCGGACCACAGAACCTCCCCGTCGCGGACCACGGCGGCGCTCGCGCCCGGAATCCGGCGCTCGCGGACGGCGGCGTCGAGCGCACGCTGCAACTGAGACTGGGAGACCGCCTCCTCCGCGGCGGGCGTGCTGCCGCCGGCGATGAGCAGGGTCGCCACGACTCCCGCCAGCACCGTCGCCAGCGTGATCACCCCAACCGCCGGCCCTTTTCGTCGCAGCAGCCTCTCCTCTCCGGCCGGAATTATGCACCCGACGCACCGCTCGCCGCCTAATCGATGGCTCCGCGCTGCCGGACATATGCTTCCGGTGAACCCCGAGCGAGGAGGCCAAGTGCCCACCTACAACGACTACCAGCTGAGCTCCTATGTGGATCAGATCTTCGAGCGGCTGCGGAAGATCGAGGCCCACCTGGCGGTGGTCTCGAGCGCCGCGGGCGTGCCGTACGCGAACCCCGCGGCGTCGGCGCCGCCAGAGGTGCTCGAGCTCGTGCAGGCGGGAGACCGCGTGGGTGCGGTCCGCAAGTACCGGGAGCTGACCGGCGCCGGCCTCGAGGAGGCTCAGACCGCCGTCCAGGCGCTCTGAGCCCTCGTCCCGCTCAGCGCCGCCGTTGGGCGAGCAGCTCGGCTACCCGATCCTCGAGCTCGAAGCGGCGCCCCCGCTCGCTGGCGAGCTCGGTCCGTGCCTCCTCCAGCGACGTCGTCAGCTCGCGGTTGCGCGACCAGGCGAGCGCGAGCTCGCGATCGCGTTGCTGCGGGGCGCTCGAGCTCGAGGCGAGGGACCGGAAGGGATCGCCGGAGAACTTGAGCGGGGCTTCTGGGTCGGGGGGCATCTTGCGTTCCTTTCGTCGCGGGGCTTTGATCAGGCAGTGGGTTCGGCGGCTGACTCGTGCATGGGGACGGCGACGGCGAGCGGATCGTGCCCGACGCCGCGCGGGATCACGAGAACCGGGCAGGCGGCATGGCTCAGGAGCTTGCGCGTGGCGCTGCCGAGCAGCGTCCGGCGGACGGGTCCGTAGCCCCGCGAGCCGGTGAGGAGAAGGTCGAGGCCGGCGCTCGCCCCGGCGAGCTCGGAGCCCGCGGAGCCGGTGAGCAGGATCTCGTCGCGGGCGATGCCCGTGGGGATGCGCTCCCGAGCCGAGTCGAGCCAGCGTCGCTGCTCGTCGCGCTCGGAGTCGTCCGCGGGGCCGGCGGTGACGATGGTCCACGCGGTCGAGTAGCCGTAGCTCGGATAGTCGGCTACGGCGATGACCGTGACGAGGGCCTCGGCGCGTTGAGCGAGGCCGACCGCCGTGGCCAGCGCCACCTGTGCCTCGGGGGAGCCGTCGAAGGCGACCCCGATGTTGCGGAGCTCGTGCTTGCCTCGTTCGCCGTAGCCCGCCGGCGCGACGGCGACCGCGCACGGGGCGCCGTGCAGGAGCGACTCGCCCACGCTGCCGAGCAGGGTGCGGCCGATCGCGCCGCGGTGGGAGGAACCGAGCACGATCGCGCGCACGCTCTCGTCAGCTTCCGCGAGGTCGTTCAGCGTCAGGGCCGGCGAGGCGCTGACTGCCGACCGCGTCTCGGCCCCGAGCCCGCTGAGCGGCTCCCGGGCGGCCGCGAGGTCAGTCGGCGAGCGCCTCCGCGACGCGCTCGTCCTGCGTCTCGAGGTCGTCGAGCTGGTTCGGCCACGGCAGCGCCGAGACAACGATCGGCTTCCCCTTCAGCAACCGGGCGAGGAGGCGACCGAGCTCCAGCGCGTCGGCGCCGTGATGCTTCGGGTCATAGCCGATCAGGATCTCGCTCTGGCTCATCGCTCGCTGGCTCTCCTCGCGCCCGGGACGAAGGATTCGGTGGCAGGCGTCGACGGAATCGAAAGCTAGGCGGCACCCCTGCTCGCGCCATCCGCAGCCGTTCGCGTGCCGCCTCGGTAGTCAGCACGGATCACGGTGAGGGGGCCCTCCCGGTTCGGGGCCGGGCGGGGGCTGGCATGGTCCGCCGCATGGACGATTCCACAGACAGATACCCAGTCGATTTCGCCGTCGAGTACCCGGACCGGAACCTCGACCGGCTGACCAGCTTCTTCCGTTTTCTGACCGTGATCCCGATCGCGATCCTGCTGGGGACCCTGAGCGGGTTCAGCACGAGCGGTACGGACTTCAACGGGACGACCGTGACCATCGCCTTCGAGGGCGTCGGGATCCTCTTCCTGCCGGTGCTGCTGATGCTCCTCTTCCGCGGCAAGTACCCGCGCTGGTGGTTCGATTGGAACATCCAGCTGCAGCGCTTCGTCAACCGCGTCGCCGTCTACGCGCTCCTGATGGACGATCGCTATCCGTCCACCGACGAGGCCCAGGCGGTGACGCTCGAGTACGGCTATCCCGGAGGTCGAGAGCGAGCTCCACCGTGGCATGCCGCTGGTCAAGTGGCTGCTCGCGATCCCGCACTACATCGTGCTGATCTTCCTGATCGGGGCGTCTCTTCGCGCTGATCGCCGCCTGGTTCGCGATCCTCTTCACGGGTCGCTACCCGCGCGGGATCTTCACTTCGTCGAGGGCGTGCTGCGCTGGCACAACCGGGTCATCGCCTACGCGTTCGCGCTCGTCACCGACCGCTACCCGCCCTTCCGTCTCAGCCCCTGAGCCGGCCCTCCGCGGTGGTGGGGGGTCGCGCAGGGCCTCAGGCCGGCGGGACGACGAGCACCGGGCAGGGGGCCTGGCGCACGAGCGAGGCGGCGGTGCCGCCGAGCAGGAGCGTCTCGGCGCGCGTGTGGGAGCGTGAGCCGATCACGAGCAGGTCGACTCCATGCTCGGCGCGCTCGAGGAGGATCGAGGCGGGGTCGCCGCGCTCGTAGATGGGCTGCGCGCGCAGCGACTCGGGGAGAGGCTCGACGACGTCGGCCAGCTGCTGCTGCAGATCGGGGAGTGCCGGGATGGCGGCGGAGCCGGAGGCCGCGGCCGCGACCTCGGGCGTGACCTGCCGGCCGACCGCGATCACGCGCACCGTCCCGCTGGCAGCCGCGGCGATTTCCGCGGCGAGGCCGAGCGCCGCACCGGCGGTGGCTGTGCCGTCGAAGCCGACGGCGAGGACCCGCAACGGGTGCTCGGCCGTCGCCACCGGGGACTCCGCGAAGCCGCGCGGGGTGATCGCGAGGGGGCAGGCCGTGTGCCCGAGCAGTCGCTCGCCGACGGCGCCCGGCTGCACCCGTCCCCAGCCCGACTGGTGCGTGGAGCCGACCACGAGCAGCCGCGGCCGCTCCTCGGCCACGAGCTCGTCGAGCGCGTGCGCGGGGGAAGCGGCCGAGAGGCGCCGGAGGGAACGGTTCAGCCGGCTGCCCGCGAAGGCCGCGTCGAGGTCGGCCTGCGGATCGCGCTCGGGCTCCGGCCCGGCGTCGACGTAGGCGGCGAGGACCTCGTCGCCGAGGGCCTCGGCGAGGATGCGGGCCAGGACGAGGGCGTCGTGGCCGCCCGCGCGGCCGTCGCAGCCGGCGACGATCAGTGGTTGGACCTTCTGCGCCTCCATTCGGCGCTCAGGGTATTCGCCGCGGCCCCGGAGCCTCGCGCCGACGGCGATCCAGTCCACAGCGGCCTGGTCACTCCCGTCACAAGGCGGGTGCGCCGGCTGCCCGCGCGGCGGGAACGTAAGCCGCATAGAACCTGAATAGAGTCTCTGAAGATTCCGCGATCGAGGAGGAGACGAATGGGTTTCATGGACAGGATGAAGCAGGCCGCCGAGGGGGTGCAGGCGCAGACCAGCAAGGTCGGCATCGGCGCTTCGGCCGACCAGTGGCGCTGGCCAACCGGGCCCAGAAGCTGATGAAGGTCGGCGTCGAGACGCCGGCCCACATCGACTCGATGACGCCGACGGGCAAGACCGATACCCCGGGCGGCAGCGAGAACGTGATCGAGCTCACCGTCAGTCCTGCGGGCGGCGAGGCCTACGCGGTCACGATGAACCAGTACATCTATCCCTCGGCGCCGTTCAGCGCCGGCGAGGACGTCACCGTCCGTGTCGACCCCGACGACCCGAACGCGGTGATGCTCTGGGGCAAGTAGGCGCTCCGCCGCGGCGGCGCCCGCGCCCGCTCAGGGCCGCGTATCGGCCCCGCGTTCGAGTGCCTCGGCGATCGCGGCGGCGATCAGGCCCGGGGCCTCGATCTGCGGGTAGTGGCCGATCCCCGGCAGCTCGCGGACCGGCACGCCGGGCCGCAGCTCGCGCAGCCCGGCGAGGACCTTCGTCGTCGCCACCGGATCCTCGAGCCCCCAGGTCAGCGACAGCGAGCCCGGCCAGTCGCGCAGGGCACCGTGCCAACGCGCGGTGAAGCGCTCGCGCTCGTCCATGTAGCGGATCGTCTTGGGCGCGATCCGCGCGCCGCCGTCATGGCTCAGCAGGCACCACTGGTCCGCCGCCTCCTCACGAGTGAGCGGGTGGTCGGGGGAGAAGATGCGCCCGAACTGCAGGCGGAAGCCGCGCTCGGTGTTGAGCCGCGCGAACAGCGGCCCGAGCCGGCTGCGCAGCAGCTTCTGCCCGGGCGTCGGGCTCGCGAGATGCAGCAGCATGCTGCCGTTGAACAGCAGCGCCCCGGAGATCTCGATCCGCGCCCGGCCCTCGATCTCGCGGGCCAGCAGCTCGGTCGCGACGGACGTCCCCATGTCGTGGGCGACGACGAAGACCGGGGGAGAGCCCTCGCGCGCGACGAGCTCCTCGACGGCGTCCGCCTGCCAGGCGAGCGTGTAGACGTGGTCCGCCGGCTTGTCGGAGAGGCCGAAGCCGAGGAAGTCGAAGGTGAGCACGTCGGCGCTCGGCATCGCCCCGAGCAGCGCTCGGAAGTCGAAGGAGCTGGAGGGGAACCCGTGCAGCAGAAGCAGCTTCGGGCCGCTGCCGGCGCGGCGGAGGACGAACAGCTCGTGGCCGTTCACCGACTCGCGCGCGCCCCGGTCCCTCCAGCTGCGGACGTTGGGCGTCAGCATCGGCGCGAGTCTCCCAGAAGCCCGGGCCGACTTGCGGACTGGCGTACCCTTAGGGCATGAGATCGACACCGGTCAACGCCGCGATCGCGGTCGGCTGCCTCGCCTCGGTGGTGCTGCTGATCGCGTCCGTGTGGGCCGCCGACGTCTCCACGGCAACTTCGCTCGCCGGCACCGGCGTGCTGGTCCTTGTGGCCGCCTCCGCGCTCGCCGTCGTCGCGCCGCGCACGGGCCCGGCGGCGCCGCCGCAGGCGGACGCGGTCCAGCGCGAGCGGATGCGCCGGCTCGTGCCCTGAGCCGGGAACGTCGACGTCCGCCAACGGACAGAGAATCCCTATAGACACTGACTCGCAATAGCGTTAGGGTCGTGACACCAGTCCCCGTCGCCGGGACGGGGGCGCTGCCGGAGGAGAGCCTCGGATGGAGGCAGGCACGGTTATCGCGGCGGGGGCGTCGCGGCTGCGCCGGATCCGCTCCGGGCTGACGCCGTCGCAGTGGCGCTCGATCGCCGGCATGGGAGCCTTGATCCTCGCCCTGCATGCGATCGGCTTCTTCCTGCTGTTCGCCCTCGTCGCGCCCAGGCATCTCGCGCTCGGCGGCTCCGGCTTCTTCACCGCGGGGGTCGGGCTCACCGCCTATACGCTCGGCCTTCGGCACGCCTTCGACGCCGATCACATCGGCGCGATCGACAACACGACCCGGAAGCTCATGAGCGACGGCCAGCGACCGGTGAGCGTCGGCTTCTTCTTCTCGCTCGGGCACTCGACGGTCGTCTTCGTGCTCGCGTTCCTGCTGCTGGCGGGGATCCGCGGACTCAGCGGCGCCGTCGCCGACGACGGCTCCTGGCTGCACTCCGCCACCGGCCTCGTCGGGCCGACGATCTCGGGGATCTTCCTGATCGTGATCGGGATCCTCAACCTGCTCGTGCTGATCGGCATCGTCCGCATCTTCCGGCGCATGCGCCACGGCGACTACAGCGAGGCCGAGCTCGAGGGGCAGCTGCAGAGCCGCGGGTTCATGAACCGCTTCTACACGCGCGCGACGAGGGCCGTGCGCAAGCCATGGCACATGTATCCGGTCGGCCTGCTGTTCGGGCTCGGCTTCGACACCGCGACGGAGATCGCGTTGCTGGCGACCGCCGGCGCCGCCGCCGCGGGCGGGCTGCCGGTTACGGCGATCCTCTGCCTGCCGATCCTCTTCGCAGCGGGGATGTCACTGCTCGACACGATCGACGGCGCGTTCATGAACTTCGCCTACGACTGGGCTTTCGCGCAGCCCGTGCGCAAGGTCTTCTACAACATCACGATCACGACGCTGTCGGTCGTGGTCGCGCTCGTGATCGGCATGATCGAGCTGCTCTCGGTGCTCGCTGACCGGCTCTCGCTCACCGGTCAGCCGTGGGAGTTCGTCGCGGGGCTCGACCTCAACTCGGTCGGCTACGCGCTGGCGGCGACCTTCGTGCTGACGTGGGCCGGGGCGCTTGCGATCTGGCGCTTCGGCCGGGTCGAGGAGCGCTGGTCGGCTGGGCTTGCCGACGCCTCCCCGGATTGAAGCGGCGCCGGGGGCCCGGCTCGGCTCAGGCGAGCTTCCAGCCGGTGGGCCGGTGCTTGACGAGGCCGGCGGCGATGAGCTCGTCGAGGGCCGCCTCGACGTCCTCGCGTCCGATCGCGCCGTCGACGACCTCGCCGTCGACGATCAGAGCCGGCGTGTTCAGGGTCGGCCGCTCCTCGAGGCTGCGCTTGACCAGCTGTGCGTTGTCGGAGAGCTCGCTCACGGCCGCGAAGGCTAACCGGCGGCGGGCGGCTCCGTCGCCGCTCCGCCCGGATGCGGCTCGCCGTCGCGGACCGCGCGCCAGAAGCGGAGGTACTCGCGCTCGTGGCCGATCCCGGCCTCGAGTGCGAGGCGCACGCCCTCGGGCCCGTCTTCGCCGAGCGCCGCGCGCATCTCGTCCCAGTGGCGAAGCCGCTCGTCGTGGGCCGCGATCTGGGACTCGGCGAGGGCGGCGGGATCGGCGCCGACGTAGAGCTTGAGCAGCCCCGCGTCCCGCAGCTCCCACTCCGGCGCGGTCGGATCGCCGCGCCAGGCGTCGAGCGCGCGCCGGCCCTCGCCGGTGAGGCTGAAACGGCGGCGCCGGCGTCCCGTCCGCTCCCGCTCCTCGCTCAGAAGGCCCGCCTTGGCGAGCCGGTCGCACTCCCCGTACAGCTGCGTGTGAGGCAAGGACCAGAGGTTGCCGATTCCGGCCGCGGCCGCGCCCTTGAGGTCATAGGGGGTGGCCGGCTGCATGGCTTCGATCAGGCCGAGCACGGTGTAGGAGGTGGGGGTGAGGCGAACGTCCATGACTGTGTCCGTAATGCTACAGTTCTGAGCGAACCGTTCGGTCTGAACTATTAAGGAGCCCGCCATGGAGCCAAGCGCCGCATCCACCGCCCCCGAGAAGGCCGCGCGGAGCGCCCCCGGCCCCGAGCTCGGATTCAGCTCGCTGACCGACGAGGTGCGGGTCGACTCGCTGCCGCTGCGCGGGGAGCTGCCCGAGTGGCTGGAGGGTTCGCTGCTTCGCACCGGTCCCTCGAAGTTCGAGGCGGGCGAACAGCGCTTCCGGCACTGGTTCGACGGGCAGGCGATGCTGCACCGGTTCGGGATTGGCGCCGGCGCCGTCTCCTACGCGAGTCGCTTCTTGCGGGGCCGCGCCTACGAGGCGGTCGCCGCGGGCGAGATCGCCTACTCCGAGTTCGCGACCGATCCTTGCCGCGGGCTGTTCAAGCGGGTGATGGCGATCTTCGACCCGAAGCTCTCCGACAACGCCAACGTCAATCTCGTCAAGCTCGGCGAGCGCTTCATCGCGATGACCGAGACGCCGATCCCGGTCCAGTTCGACGCGGAGACGCTGGAGACCGTCGGCGTCGCTTACGACGTACCGGGGATGCTGACCACCGCCCATCCGCACCTCGATCGCGGCACGGGCGGGCTCCTCAACTACGCGGCGAAGCTCGGGCCGCGCAGCGAGTACCGGTTCTTCCACCTCGGGCCCGAGGCCGGCGCCGAGGCCGAAGTGGTCGCATCCGCGCCCGTCCGCAAGCCCGCCTACATGCATTCGTTCGGCCTCAGCCCGAGCTGGCTGGTCCTGGTCGAGTTCCCGTTCGTCGTCGACCCGAAGGCGCTGGCGCTGTCGGGCCGCCCCTACATCGAGAACTACCGCTGGGAGCCGGAGCTGGGCACGCGGGTGACGCTCTTCGATCGCGTCAACGGCGCGGCTCATGGTCCGTTCGTCACCGATCCGATGTTCTCGTTCCACCACCTGAACGCGTTCGAGCGCGGGGGAGAGGTCGTGATCGACCTGCAGGCCTATCCCGACGCCTCGGTCATCGACGAGCTCTACCTCGACCGGCTCCGCGGCGGGCCCGGGGCCCTGCCCGACGCGTCGATCGAGCGCCTCGTCGTCCGCCCGGGCGCGCGTGAGATCGAGCGCGAGACGCTCTTCGACCCGGGCTTCGAGCTCGGCCGCATCAACTACGGCCGCTGCAACGAGCGGCCCTACCGTTACGCGTGGGGGCTCGCCACCGGCGGGGCGGGCTGGCTGACCGACATCGTCAAGGTCGATCTCGATGAGCGCGAGCGCAGCACCTGGAGCGAGCCGGGCTGCTACCCGGGCGAGCCGGTGTTCGTCGCCCGGCCCGGCGGGGAGGCCGAGGACGACGGCGTCCTGCTCTCGGTCGTGCTCGACGCCGGGGCCGAGCGCTCGTTCCTGCTCGTGCTCGATGCCGGCGAGTTGCGCGAGCTGGCGCGGGCGGAGGCGCCGCATCACATTCCCTTCGGGTTCCACGGGCAGTTCGCCCGCGGCTGAGCCCCGGCGCGGGGCGCCCGCGGCTCAGTCGCGCTCGTCCTCGCGCAGCTCGAGCACCTCGGTCGCGTCTTCCGCATACTCGCCGTCGTCGTCTTCCTCGGCGACGACCCACTCCTCGTCGTCGTCCTCGACGGCGTCGTCCTCCTCCTCGCGCGACCCGGATTCGAACTCCTCGGTGTCGTAGTAGGGCCCCTCGTCCTCCTCCGCGAGCTCCTCCTCGTCGAACTCGTCCTCGTCGGTCAGGGGCTCTTCCGCGGTCGGCTCGAACTCCTCCTCGTCGGTGAGGGGCTCCTCATCGGCGAGATCGTCGTAGGGCTCCTCGGCCTCGAGCAGCTCGGTTTCCTCGAGCTCCGTCTCACCGGTCTCCGGCGCCACCGGGAGCAGCTCCGCCTCGGCTTCGGGGTCCTCGGCCCCAAGGGCCATGAACTGCTCCGTTCCCTGGTGCACGCCGCCGACCATCGACTCGAGGTTGCCGCGGAGCCGCTCGATGCTTTCGACCACGCTCTCGCGCTGCGCGCGCAGCTCGGCGACCGACGCCTTGACGCGGTCCCGCTCGGCGCTTGCATCGCGCAGGATCTCGGCCGCCTGTTCCTCGGCCGCCGCGGCCGACGCCTCGCTCAGGCGCTCGGCCTCCTCGCGGAGGTTGCGCGCGTCGCGGTCGGCCTCGCTGCGCGTCTCGGTCGCGTAGCGATCGGCCGCCTCGCGCGTCTCGGTCGCGTAGGAGTCGGCCTCGCGGCGGGAGTGCTCGGCGGCCTGCTCGGCCTCCTGCGTGAGTTCGGTCGCCCGCTTGGCGGACTCCGTGTGGACGTGCTCGGCCGCCTCGGTCGCGGCGGCGACGATCGCCTCGACGCGCTCGCCGACACCCGGTAGCTCGCCGGCTGCCGACTGCTGTGCCTCGACGCCGAGGCCGCGCGTTTCGATCATGTCAGCGATCTCGTGCAGCAGCGCGTCGACCTCGAGCCGGTCGTAGCCGCGGAGCGCGATCCGCAGGCCGGGGTCGCGTAGGCGTCTGAGAATGTCTTCGTTCATATCCGTGAACTCCGGAATCTCGAGGGGGCGCGAGCCGGTCTAAGTATGAGCGGTAGGCTGCCGCCATGGCGAGCAGGCAAGAGTTGGACGGGATGAGCAGCAAAGAGCTGCACGATCTCGCGGTGCACAGGGCGTTCCGGCACCTCGACGTGCGCTTCTTCTGGCGCCTGCTGGAGGCGCTTCCGGCGGCCGAGGCGGCGGCCGGCGATCTCGGTAAGGCCGACGCGGACATCCAGACGACGATGGCTCATCTCAACGACATCACCGATTCCGGTGAAGGTGAAACAGCCGATTTGCTGCGTCCGCTCTATATCGACTACCTGGCCGACGACTGAGCGCGGGAGCGCGGCGGCGCCCTCTGACGCGGCGCCTGGCCGCACCCGCGGCGGGCTTATGTGGCTTCGCCACACTGCGTCCTCGGCTTGCACGACCATGCTTGGTCAGAGGGCGCCTTTGGTGACGTTGGTGGTGCTGGGGTAGGTCAGGTGCCCAGGACTTCTTCGGCGGCCTTCTCGGCGGCGTCCAGCTGCTCGGCCACGAGGTCCAGGCCGCGATCCCAAAAGCCCGGATCGCGGAGGTCGACGCCGACGATCTCGCCCAGCTCCTCGGGACTGCGCGAGCCGCCGGCGCTGAGCATCTCCAGATAGTCCGGAACGATCTCCTCCCCGCGCTCGACGTAGAGCCGGTAGACGCTGAGCGCGAGCAGCTGCCCGTACGCGTAGGCATAGACGTAGCCGGGCGAACCGATGAAGTGGGGCACGTAGCTCCACCACGTGCGATAGCCGTCCGTGATCTCGACGGCATCGCCGAGCAGCTCGGTCTGCGTCTCGGCCCAGAGCTCGCCGAAGCGCTCGACCGAGAGCTCGCCCTGCTCGCGGCGTGAGGTGTGGACGCGGTCCTCGAACTGGTTCATCGCGATCTGCCGGAACACGGTCGCGATCTGGCCCTCGATCGCCTCGGCCAGCAGCCCGAGCCGCGGCTTCGCGCCCTCGGTCTCGCCGAGCAGGCGGCCGAAGACGAGCTCCTCGGCGAAGACCGAGGCCGTTTCCGCGACGGTCAGCGGCGTCGACTGGTGGTAGACGCCCTGCCCGCGAGCGAGGTACTGGTGGATGCCGTGGCCGAGCTCGTGCGCGAGCGTGGTCACGTCGCGGCGGCGGTCGGTCCAGTTGAGCATCACGTAGGGGTGGACGCTGGGCACGGTGGAGGCGCTGAACGCGCCGCCGCGCTTGGAGGGGCGCGGGGGGACGTCGATCCACGACTCGTCCATGAAGCGCTCGGCGATCTCGCGCATCTGCGGCGCCACGCTGCCGAACGTGTCGAGGACGATCTCGCGGCCCTCCTGCCAGCCGATCTCGGTGTCGTCGGCGCCGACGACGGCCATGCGGTCATAGTCGGCGAGGCGCTCGATTCCGAGCAGCTTCGCCTTCGTCCGGTACCAGCGACGGGGCAGCTCGTAGCGGGCCTTGACCGCCTCGACGAGCGCCTGGACCGACTCGTCCGATGCCTCGTTCGACAGGTTCCGGGTGGCGAGCCAGTGCGGGTAATGGCGCAGCCGGTCCTTGATCGACTTCTCCTGCAGCAGCGTGTTGAACACATAGGCGCGCGTCCGGAGCGTCGGCTCGAGGGCCTCGGTGACCGCCTCCGCCGTCTTGCGGCGGGTCTCGCGGTCGGGGTCGAAGAGCTTCGAGAGCGCCTGGTCGAGGGTGACCGGCTCTTCGGTGCCCGGCGGGGTGACGCGGATCGCCGACGTGAGCTCGTCGAAGAGCCGGCTCCAGGCACCGGCGCCGGTCACCGAGAGCTCGGAAGCGATGCGTTCCTCTGGCGCGCTCAGCAGGTGCGGCCGGTAGCGGCGCATGAGCCGCAGGTGATGACGGCAGAAATCGAGCCCCTCGGTGGCGAGCAGCTCCTCGGCCTCCTCTTCCTCGATCGCGACCCACTCGAGCTCGAAGAAGAGCAGCTGTGTGTTGAGCTGGGTGGCGCGCTCGGACGCGCCCTGCAGCAGCGCCCCGACCTCAGGGTCCGCGGTGTCGCCGGCAAAGCGCAAGTGCGCGTAGTTGAGCGCGCGCCCGGCGAGCTCCTCGATCGCCGCGAGCTCCGCCATCGCCTCGCGCAGGCCCGGGCCGTCGAGCTCGGCGACGTGCCCTTCGTGCTGCTCGACGAAGGTTTCGGCCCGGCGCTGCGCCTCGTCGAGCAGTGCGTTGACCGCGGCCGTGCCGTCGTCGCCTTCGGTGGCGGCCAGGGGCTCGAGGCCGGCATCCTCGAGATCGATCAGGTGGGTGAGATCCCAGGTCGGTGCTGTGGCTGTGTCGCTCATCGCGTGCAAGCTACTGGGGCGCGGGCGGGGGCGGAGGGGAAGGCCCCGAGCGCGCGAAACGCGGGCGCCCCGGAGGGACGCCCGCGCTTGCAGTCCCGTGGGTCCCGGCGCGGCGTCGCGCCGGCCGGGGACCGGGGGAGAGGTCCTACGAGTCGGAGCCGACGACGTCCTTGGCCTTGTCCGCGACCTTCTCGACGCCCTCGCCGGCCTTCTCGCCGGCGTCGGACACGGCCTGGCGGACGTTGCCGGCCGCCTTGTCGACCTTGCCCTCGTCCTTGAGGTCCTCGTCGTCGGTGATGTCACCGGCGGCTTCCTTGACGCGGCCCTTGCCCTCGTCGATCTTGCCCTTGGTCTCTTCAGACATATTCATGCCTCCTTGAGGCTCGCTTACGTAGCTGGGGGGAGCAGGAGGAGAGAGAGATCCCGCTCGTTCAGTTACATACCCGGCCCGCGGGATCCCCAATCAGCTGGCCCTCGCCGTGAAAAGATGCGGGAGATGGCTACCGACGCGACGCAGGAGGGGCAGGACACCTACAAGATCCTCCTGGCGAACGACGATCGCGAGGAGCTCGAAGCACTGGCCGTCCTCGTCGAGGCGGCGGGTCACGAAGTCGTCGCGCTCGCGATCACCGCCGAGGGGGCGGCCGAAGCGATCGTCACGCACGAGCCGACGATGGCGATGGTCCTGATCGACGACGACGAGCAGCACGGCGTCGATCTGATGGTCGAGGTGCGGAGCTTCGCCGACATCCCGCTCGTCGTCCTCGCCCGTCAGCTCAGCGACGACTCGCTGCGCAGGGCCGCGGATCAGGCCCTCGAGGTGCTGCACCTCCCGAGCGAGCCGGAGACGGTCGCTGCGGTGATCGACTCAGCGGCTCACCGCTACACCGAGCGGCGCAGCCTCGAGCGGCGCGTCGGCGAGTTCGAGGGCGTGCTGCAGCGGCGAAGCGTGATCGAGCAGGCGAAGGGCATCCTCATGGAGCGCCACGGCGTCGATGCCGCGGAGGCCTTCGAACGGATTCGCGAGCACGCGCGCGCAAACCAGGTCCGCGTCGTCGATGTCGCCGCGAGCGTCGTCACGGCGCGCGATCTGCTCGACGGCGGCGACGGCTGAGGCCGAAACCCCCGGGCCGATCCCGGTCCGCGTCCACAGCTGCCGGGACAACCGGCGGCGCGTTGTCGGACCCCTGCTAGCCTCACCGCTCAGGCGTTGCCCCTCCGACCCGGCGCGCCGCATCGGGCTCTCCAACCCCCCAGGGCTCATCCGACGTCAACGGCCGCTTCTGCGCGGCCCGAGCCCGAGAGGATGGGAATGAGCGAAACGAACGGGTCGCGCGTACGCGCGCACATCGGGGGCCTTCGACGAGCGCGCGCTGCTGGCGCGAGCCCGCGAGCGGGAACAGGATGCACAGGCGGAGATCGTCGCCAGGTACACGCCCCTGGTGCGCAGCGTCGCGCGCGGGATCCACGGCCGCCGCGGCGTCGAGGACCTCGAGGACCTGGTGCAGGTCGGGATGCTCGGGCTGCTCGAGGCGATCGACCGCTTCGACCCCGAGCGCGGAGCGTTCGCCGCGTACGCGTCGGTGACCATCTCGGGGACGATCAAGCGCCATCTCCGCGACCGCAGCTGGCGGCTCCGCTTCGGGCGCTCGCTGCACGATGCGATCCAGCAGGTCGGGCCCGCCGCGGCGGCGCTCGAGGCCTCGCTCGGCCGCGCGCCGGACGCGGCCGAGATCGCAGCGCGGACCGGGCTCAGCCAGGAGCTCGTCGCCGAGGCCCAGGGCGCCGTCGCCGCCTCGCAGCCGGTCTCGCTCGAGGCACCGGCCGGGGCGGCCGCGGCGGGCGAGGGGCAGACCAGCTTCGGCGAGCTCATCGGTGCCGAGGATCCGGCCCTCGAGCGGGCCGAGGAGCGGGTCACGATCGGCAACGGCACCGCCACGCTCCCGAGCTCCGAGCGCGAGCTGCTCGCGCGCCGCTTCGCGCTCGAACAGACGCAGACGGAGATCGCGGACGCGATGGGCGGCTCGCAGATGAGCGTCTCGCGGCGGCTGCGGCGCGTGCTCGACCGGCTCGGCCGACAGGTGGCGAGTCGAAGCTGACCGGCCGCGGCGGCGGCCTCAGGCGCGCGCCCGTCGCGCGAAGCCGGCGGCCATGAGCAGGTTCGCCGCTCCGGCGAGGTAGAGGCCGAGCTTCGCGCCCGGGCGCGAGATCGCCGGCGAGCGCGCCCAGACCACATCGGTGGCGATCTCCGTCCCGCGCAACCAGGCCAGCGCCCACCAGTCCCGGGGCTCGCCCTGACCGCGGCGACTGTGTGCGCGGCCGCGAACGTGAACCAGATCGGCGCGCAGCGCCGGAAGAGGTGCTCGGCATCGGCGCTGGGAGCTTCGTGGCCGAGCACGCGCAGCGTCGCGGCCGGCGCCAGAAGCGCGCCCGTGGCCGAGCGCGAGGTCGAAGCCGATCATGTTCCGGTTCGTGAGCTCGCAGCGCCTCGTCGACGTCCATCGCGGCGATCCAACCACACCGCGCGGGCGGGGGCGCCGGTGCGACCACGGTTGCGAGCGGCGATCGGTCGGAAGGGAAACCGCGGGGCGGGGCGAATTGGGGTGCACCGATGAGCAAGACCGCGACCAAGACCAGGCCCCGCCGCAACGGCTCCGTACCTCGATCGCAGACCGCGAGCCCCGAGACCGGCAAGACCCTCTCGACCTACATCACCGAGCGCTTCGACGAGTTCTCGCGCTCGCAGAAGGATGTGGCCCGCTACATCGTCGACCACCTCGAGGAGGCGGCCTTCCAGACCGCCGAGGAGCTCGCCCGCCGCGCCAACACCTCCTCCTCGACCGTCGTCCGCTTCTCCCAGGCGCTCGGCTTCGACGGATATCCCGAGCTCCAGCAGGCCGCGATCGAGGAGTACCGGACCGGCGTCGCCGCCGGCGGCCGACGGGCAGCTCGTCGCGGCTCGCTGTTCGACTTCGACCACACCGAGTTCGAGGCCTCGCTGGCCGCCGACCACGCCAACATCGAGAGCACCGTCCGCGGGCTGACCCGCGAGCAGGTCGAGGACGTGCGTCCGCGAGCTCGCGACCGCCCAGCGCGTCGTGATCGTCGCGATGGACCAGATGGCCTTCTTCGCCTCCTACCTGCGGCACATGCTGGCCCTGCTCGACATCCGCGCCGAGATGCGTCACCCAGCCGCGCCAGGAGTCGATCACCCGGCTCGGCAACGTCGACGAGGACACCCTCGTCGTCGCTTCTCGGCCGGCCGGGCGCATCCGCTCGTCGTCCGGGCGATGAAGCTCGCCCGCCACCGCGGCGCCCACACGATCGCGATCAGCGACGCGACCCTCTCCGAGGTCGGCGAGCACGCCGAGCACACGCTCTACTGGTCCTCGGACTCGCCCTCCTACACGCGCTCGACGACGGCGCTGCTGGCGCTCGTCGAGGCGCTCGCGCTACGGCGTCTACGCCCGCGACAAGGGCGCCTTCAAGGACCGCATCCGCGCCTTCAAGCTGAAGTAGCGGGCACCAGCTTTCGCGCCACACAGCAACAACAGACGGAAACGGCGGTGAGGGGCCGGGCGAGGCCCGGCCCTCGTCGGCGGCGGGCTGGGACGACGATGGCGGCCGTTGGAGTCGCTCACGTGCGGAGCACGCTCGGTCCCGCTAACGACCGCCCTCGACGTCCCAGCCTCGCCGTGTGGCTCGGATGCCCGGAGATGGGCGGGGGTGTACAAGCTGCCCGCGCCGGTCTGGCCACTTTCGGGGCCCGCCGCTCTCTATTTGGGCCGCGGATGAGCGAACGGCCACATTCCGGGTCAAGTCCGGCCTCGCCGAGATGCTCAAGGGCGGCGTGATCATGGACGTCGTCGACGCCGAGCAGGCGCGGGTCGCCGAGGCCGCCGGCGCCGCCGCCGTGATGGCGCTCGAGCGCGTGCCCGCCGACATCCGCGCCGAGGGCGGCGTCGCCCGGATGTCGAACCCGCGGATGATCGAGGAGATCAAGGAGGCGGTGACGATCCCGGTGATGGCGAAGGCGCGGATCGGGCACTTCGCCGAGGCCCAGATCCTGCAGGCGCTCGAGGTCGACTACATCGACGAGTCCGAGGTCCTGACCCCGGCCGACGAGGCCCACCACATCGACAAGTGGGCCTTCGACGTCCCGTTCGTCTGCGGCGCGACCAACCTCGGCGAGGCGCTGCGGCGGATCGGCGAGGGCGCGGCGATGATCCGCTCCAAGGGCGAGGCCGGCACCGGCAACATCGTCGAGGCCGTCCGCCACCTGCGCGAGATCACCGGCGGCATCCGCCGGCTCTCGCAGCTCGCGCGCCGAGGAGCTCGCCGCCGAGGCGAAGGAGCTGCGGGCGCCGCTCGAGGTCGTCCGCGACGTCGCCGAGCGCGGCTGGCTGCCGGTGCCGCTGTTCTGCGCCGGCGGGATCGCCACCCCGGCCGACGCGGCGCTGACGATGCAGCTCGGCGCCGAGGGCAACTTCGTCGGCTCCGGCATCTTCAAGTCCGCCGATCCCGAGCGGCGCGGCGAAGGCGATCGTCGAGGCGACCACCCACTTCAAGGACCCCGAGCGGCTGCTCGCCGCCTCGATGGACCTCGGCGAGCCGATGCGCGGCGACGACATCGCCCAGCTCGCGGCCGAGGGCGAGCTGCTGCAGCAGCGCGGCTGGTAGTGCCGGCGCGCGTCCGCCGAGCGCCCGCTGCGGATCGGCGTCCTCGCCAGCCAGGGCGACTTCGCCGCCCACGCGCGGATGCTCGGCGAGCTCGGCGCCGAGGCCGGTCGAGGTGCGCGCTGCCGCGCGACCTCGACGGGCTCGACGCGCTCGTCATCCCCGGCGGCGAGAGCACGACGATCAGCGATGGCGATCGAGCGCGACGGCCTCGGCCGAGCCGATCCGCGAGCTCGCCGCGAGCGGGCGGCCGATCCTCGGCACCTGCGCGGGGATGATCGTCTGCGACCGCGAGCACCTCGGCCTGATCGACGCGCGCGCCCGCCGCAACGCCTTCGGCCGCCAGCTGCAGAGCTTCGAGGCCGACCTGCGAGATCGAGGGCATCGGCCCCGAGCCGCTGCGCGCCGTCTTCATCCGCGCGCCGTGGATCGAGGAGGCGCGGCGACGGCGTCGAGGTGCTCGGCGAGTGGGAGGGCCATCCGGTCGCGGTCCGCGAGGGCGCGCGTGCTGGCCTGCTCCTTCCACCCGGAGCTCGACCGACGACTCGCGCGTGCACGCGCTGCTGATGGCGATGGCGACCGGCGGCCGCGTGCGAGCGCCAGACGCGAGAACGAGGAGGCGAGCGATGAGGGACCCGAGGGTCGACGAACCTGGCGAGGATCCTGGTCGAGCACTCGACCGGAGATCGGCCAGGGCGACACGCTGCGCGATCGAGGGCGCCGGTCGCCGCCGAGCCGCTGGTGCGCGCCGTCTACGAGCGCGTGCTCGACGCCGGCGGGCACCCGATCGTCGAGCTCGAGCTCGACGGCGCTCGCCGCGACCTTCTTCGAGCGCGCCTCGCGACGAGCAGATCGACTGGATCTCGCCGACGCAGCGCTGGATCGCCGAGCGAGGCCGACGCCCGGATCCGGCTGATGGCCTCCGAGAACACGCGCGAGCTCTCCGGCGTCGAGCCCTGCGCGGCAGACGCGGCGCGCAGAAGGCGATGGCGCCGCTGATGGAGGCGATGATGGACCGCGCCGCCGCCGGCGAGCACCGCTGGGCGTGACGATCTTCCCGACCAACGCCTACGCCTCGGGCGCGGCGATGAGCCTCGCCGCCTACGAGGACTTCTACTACCGCGCCTGCCTCGCGCGACCGCGACGACCCGGTCGCCGCCTGGAAGCGGGCCTCGGAGGAGACGCACCGGCTCGCCGAGTGGATCGAGGGCCGCGAGGAGGTCCACATCACGGGCCCGGGCACCGACCTGACGCTGGACGTCGCCGGCCGCCACTTCATCGCCGCCGACGGCAAGCACAACATGCCCGACGGCGAGTTCTTCACCGGCCCGGTCGAGGACTCGGCCGAGGGCGAGATCACCTTCCACCTGCCCGCCACCTACTCGGGCCGCGAGGTCGCCGGCGTCCGCTTCCGCTTCGAGGGCGGCAAGGTCGTCGACGCGAGCGCCGAGCGCGGCGAGGAGTTCCTGATCGAGATGCTCGACACCGACGAGGGCGCGCGCCGCCTCGGCGAGCTCGGGATCGGCACCAACTACGGGATCGCCGACGGCACCGGCGAGATCCTGCTCGACGAGAAGATCGGCGGCACCGTCCACCTCGCGGTCGGCCGCAGCTACCCCGACACCGGCGGCGTCAACGAGTCCGCGATCCACTGGGACATGATCTGCGACCTCCGCCGCGGCGGCAGGATCACGGTCGACGGCGAGACCGCTGCAGGAGGACGGCCGGTTCGTCGTCTGAGGACCGCCCGCGACCGGGGGCGGTCGCTCCCAGCCAAGGGCGAGGCTGGGGGCGCGCTGACCCACGGACGCACAAGGCGCCGCGTGCTCACGCACGCAAGCCGCCGAGGACGCCGAGCAGCGGCTGCCCGGACCGTCCCTTAACGACTATGACCGAGCTCGTCCCGGAGCTCGGCCATGTCGCGAATCGCATCGCTCTCGAATACCGTCCGCGACCGGTATCCAGCGCCGCGATTACGTCTCGTGACGCGTCGTGTGACGGCTCAAGCCCTCCCGGCGCGGAGAAGTTGCGGCGTGTTGTCGGACGGCCGTCGACCACTAAGATCAGTGCCATGTCCGGTCACTCGAAGTGGTCCTCGATCAAGCACAAGAAGGCGGCGACCGACGCCAAGCGCGGCAAGCTGTTCACGAAGCTCGCGCGGGCGATCACCGTCGCCGCGCGTGAGGGCGGGGGAGACCCCGAGGGCAACCCGTCCCTGGCGCTCGCGATCGACAAGGCGCGCGGAGCGTCGATGCCGAAGGACAACATCCAGCGGGCGATCGACCGCGGCACCGGCGAGGGCGCCGACGCCGCCGCGATCGAGCGGATCGTCTACGAGGGCTACGGGCCCGGCGGCGCCGCGATCCTCGTCGAGGCGCTGACCGACAACCGCAACCGCACCGGCTCCGAGATCCGCCACGCCTTCGACCGCAGCGGCGGCTCGCCTCGGCGAGCCGAACTCGGTCGCCTGGATGTTCGAGAAGCGCGGCGTGATCGTGCTCGACCCCGACCGCTACGGCGAGGACGACCTGATCGTCGCGATCGACGCCGGCGCCGAGGACGTGGTCGCCCGACGACGACCTGCGCGTGCTCACCGCGCCCGACCGACCTGACCGCCGTGCGCGAGGCGCTCGAGGCGGACGGGATCGAGATCGACTCCGCCGACGTGACGATGGAGCCGAAGACCACGGTCGAGGTCGAGGAGGGCGACGCGAAGACGCCTGATGCGCCTGATGGAGACGCTCGACGACCACGACGACGTCGACGAGGTCCACGCCAACTTCGACATCGACGCCGACGTGATGGAGCAGGTCGCCGGCTGAGGCGCCCCCGTCCGACGTCCCCAACGTTTGTGCGCCCGGAGCGCAGTTTCGTCGCTGACGTCCCGCCCCCGGCCGACGTCCCCAACGTTTGTGCGCCCGGAGCGCAGTTTCGTCGCTGACGTCCCGGCCCCGTCCGACGTCCCCAACGTTTGTTGCCCATATGTAGCGTCGGCGGGCGGGAGGTGGCCGCCGGCCTCCCTCACTGCCCTCGCACCGCGACGCGCTGCGCAGACGGCGCCGAGCGCGTGGCATCGGCCTCCGACCACCTGACCGCCAGGCCCCCGCCACGCCGGGCCCCCGCGCGTCATCGGCCAGCGCGCGGCATTCGGCTCCCGCGGGTGCCGGCGCCTCTGACCTGACTCGGGCCGCGGCCCGTCAGGCCTCTTCCCGGCGGGCGGCCGCGACCAGGAATAGGGCGCCGGCGACGATCATCAGGATCTTGGCCAGGGTGCCGTCGAGGACGAGCAGCCCGACGACGATCAGCGCCACGCCGACCGCGAAGTAGGAGATGGCTGTACTTCTCACGGCGCTGCGCCCGGGGCCTCGCGGCGCTGCAGGTAGCCGCTCGGGTGGCTGGTCACGCCGTACAGCTCGAGGTCGGGGCGGAGGCTGAACTCGCTGCCCGCCGGGGTCTCGAGCCAGGCCTCGATCGCCCCGATGACGCCGCCGGAGCGGTCGCCGATCTGGCGGATCATCGGCGGGCCGTCGGGGTGCAGGCGCTCGATGTCGACGTGGCCGTCCTCGACGACGAAGAAGCCGCCCGCCGGCACCAGGTGGGCGAGGCTCTCGAGCGCGGCCGTGGTCACCTCGCCCGTGTGCGCGGCGTCCTCGACGATCAGTGGCCGCGCGAGCGGGTCGATCTCGGCCTCGATCGCCGCACGACGTCGGGGTCGCGGAGATCGCCCTCGATCAGGGTGATCTGCTCGCCCAGGCGGGATCGGCGCGCTCGAGCAGCGTCCGGGCGTGGTCGGTGGCGAGATCGACGCCGATCACGCGCGGCTCGCGCTCGAGCCGTCCGTAGCCCGCGAAGGTGCGGAGCTGGTCGCGGAACCACAGCAGCGAGCCGCCCCATTTGGTGCCGATCTCGATCACGGTGTCGGCGCGCGACTCCCAGATCAGGTGCTGGTAGATGCGCAGGTCCTCCGGGAACTTCGCCATCGGCACACCGGCCCAGGCGTCGTCGTGGTGCTGGTCGATGCGCCGCCGCCAGTAGTCGGCGAAGCTCTCGTCGAGTCGCGCTCGATCGCCGGCGGCGGTCCCTGCGGCTTGCTCAGCGAGCCGCGAGCCGCGCGCCACTTCATCGCCCCGCGCACGGCCCGCGCGCGCAGGGGCTGCTTCGGCTTCGAGCCGTCCATCGCCCGCCACGATAGGGCAGCCGCACGGCCCGCAGGCCCGGGGACCGCGCCCGCCGAAAGAGGCATCCGGCGCCGGGCGCAGAATCACTTCGGGATGAGGATCGTGATGGGCATCGATCCCGGCCTCGCCAACACCGGCTTCGGTGTCGTCCGCGTCGCCGGGTCGCGGACGACGGCGCTCGACGCCGGCGTGATCGAGTCGCCGCGGGCGCGCCGCTCGAGCAGCGCCTGGAGGCGATCCACGACCGCGGTCGCCGAGCTGATCGCGTGGCACGAGCCCGAGGCGCTCGCGCTCGAGGACCTCTACTTCGGCAAGAACGTCCGCTCGGCGATGGAGGTCGGGCAGGCGCGCGGCGTCGTCATGCTCGCCGCCGCCGAGCGCGGCATCGCCTGCTTCGACTACACGCCGCAGGCGGTGAAGATGTCGGTCTGCGGCAGCGGCGGCGCCGACAAGGACCAGGTCCAGCACATGGTCGCGGCCCTGCTCGGCCTCACCGCGGTCCCGGCATCCGACCATGCCGCCGACGCCCTCGCGGTCGCGATCTGCCACGCCTCCCAGTCTCCGCAGATGATCTCGGTCTCGCGCACCGCGGACCGGGCCCCGGAGGCGCCGGGAGGCGGCGCTGCCATGATCGCCTCGGTCTCCGGGAAGGTGCTCGTCCGGCGCCCCGACCACGTCGTCGTCGAGGCGGCCGGCGTCGGCTACCGGCTCACGGTCTCCTCCGAGACCCTGCGCGCCGTGCCCGCGGTCGGGCAGCGAGGTCGTCCTGCACGCGCACCTGATCGCCCGCGACGACTCGATGTCGCTCTACGGCTTCGCCACCGAGGAGGAGCGCGACCTGTTCCTGATGCTGATCTCCGTCTCCGGCGTCGGTCCGAAGGTCGCGATCGCGGCGCTCTCGGGCGGCGCCGTCCGCGACCTGCTGGCCGCGATCGCCGCCGGCGACGCCAAGCGCTTCCAGGCGGTGCCGGGGATCGGCAAGCGCACCGCCGAGCGGATCATCGTCGAGCTGCGCGAGAAGGTCGCCGGCGAGCTCAGCGCCGGGCGGAGGAGGCCGGGGCGGAGGCGCCCGGGGCGGCGCCCGGCGCCCGCGCCGAGGCCCGCGAGGGCCTGCTCGGGCTCGGCTACACGCCGATCGAGGCCGAGCGGCTGCTCGACTCCGCCGACGGCGAGACGGCCGAGGAGCTGCTCGCCGCGGCCCTGCGGGCCGGCACCGGCGGCCGACCGGAGCGCCGCCTAGGCTCGAGCGCATGGGCGTCAGGCGCATCCCCCTCGACACGGAGCGGACGACGGCCTCGCCGAGGCCGCCGATGCGCTGGGGCCGAGGCCGAGCCGCGGATCGCCGACGCGCGGCGCCGAGCGCGGGGAGGAGGAGCTCGACCGCAGCCTGCGCCCGCGGCGGCTCGGCGGACTTCGTCAGCCAGCGCCAGGTCACCGACCAGCTCGGGATCTTCATCGAGGCGGCGCGCCGGCGCGGCGAGCCGCTCGACCACGTCCTGCTCGCCGGCCCGCCGGGGCTCGGCAAGACCTCGCTCGCCCACATCATCGCCGCCGAGCTCGGCGTGCCGCTGGTGCAGACCGCCGGCCCGGCGCTCGAGCGCAAGGCCGACGTCGCCAGCTTCCTGACCACGCTCGAGCCCGGCTCGGTCTTCTTCGTCGACGAGATCCACCGGCTCAACCGGGCGATCGAGGAGACGCTCTATCCGGCGATGGAGGACCGGACAGCTGCCGGTCGTGCTCGGCCAGGGCGCCGGCGCGCGCACCGTCACCCTCGACCTGCCCGCCGTTCACGCTCGTCGGCGCGACGACGCGCGCCGGCCTGCTGACGACGCCGCTGCGCGACCGCTTCGGCGTCAGCCACCGGCTCGAGCACTACGACCCCGCCGACCTCGCCGAGATCGTCGAGCGCTCGGCGGCGATCCTCGAGATCGAGATCGAGCCCGCCGGCACGGCCGCGATCGCGAGCCGCTCGCGCGGCACCCCGCGCGTCGCCAACCGGCTGCTGAAGCGGGTCCGCGACTACGCCGAGGTGCGCGGGCAGCGGCGTCGTCACGGCCGAGATCGCCGACCGACGCGCTGGCGATGCTCGAGGTCGACGAGGCCGGGCTCGACCGCGCCGACCGGGCGATCCTCGAGCGCGATCGCCGAGAAGTTCGCCGGCGGGCCCGGTCGGCCTCTCGACGCTGGCCGCCGCCGTCGACGAGGAGCCGGACACGATCGAGGACGTCTACGAGCCCTACCTGCTGCAGCAGGGCCTGATCAAGCGCACTCCGCGCGGCCGCGTCGTCACCGAGCGCGGCTGCGCGCACCTCGGCCTGCCGGTCCCCGAGGGCGCCGCCGAGCCTGTTCTGAGCGCCTGGCCTGCGCGCCGGCCCCGACGGCCCGGCGCCGAGCGGTCCGGCGAGCCGCCGACGGATTCAATAGCCTTCCGGCCGTGCCCTTCTTCATCTGCCCGAACTGCGGGAACAGGGAACAGAGCGGTGAGCGGAACGCGGGTCTCGACCACGCGCCCGAAGGGCTGCTCCGAAGTGCGGCTTCGGCTTCGTGTTCGAGCTGCTCGACGACTACTACCCGGCGCCCGACGCGGCCTTCTTCACCTGCGACGAGAAGGGCCGCGTGCTCGACGTCGGCCGCGGCGGCTTCGAGCTCACCGGCCTCACCGACGAGGACGTGATCGGCCGCCCGGTCAAGGACGTGCTCGGGCTCGAGTGGATCGATCTCGGCGACGGCGGCGAGACCGCCGACACCGACGGCGACGGCAAGACCGACCCGATCGAGACGACGCTCGAGTGGGGCGTGCGCTCGCTCGGCAAGCGCGTCGAGGTCCACGCCGAGGGCGATCTGCCGGCGAAGGCCGTCGCCGACGTCTTCCCGGCCTACGACGACGACGGCGGCATGCTGCTCGTCCTGACGCCGGAGTAGGCCGGCGAGCGCTGCTCGACCCATGGGATCCCGCCGCCTCAACCTGTTCGTGATCCTCTTCGTGCGTCGGCCTGCTGGCCGCGTCCGGCGCTGGTGATCGCGACGAAGCCGACGATGCTCGGCATCGACCTGCGCGGCGGCACCCAGCTCGTCTACGAGGGCGAGCCGACGCCGCAACCCCGACCGTCCACGGCGACGACATCGACCGCGCGATCGAGATCATCCGCGACCGCGTCGACGCCCTCGGCGTCGCCGAGCCGGAGATCTCCCGCTCGGCGCAGACTCAGATCCAGGTCAGCCTCCCCGACGTCCAGGACACGCAGCGCGCGGTCGACCAGGTCGGCGACACGGCGCAGCTCTACTTCTACGACCTCGAGCCGAACGTGATCCCGATCCAGAAGGGGATCGACCAGGTCACGGCCGCCAACCTCGACCAGCAGACTGCAGCCGAGCCTCTACGACGCCGTCAAGCTCGCCTCCGAGCAGCCGCAAGCAGTGCGACAAGGTCTGCACGGCCACCGGCGACCGCTACTACCTGTTCAACAAGAAGACGCAAGGAGCTCGTCGCCGGGCCCGAGCCGAGACGAAGCGACCTGTTCGCCGAGCAGCGAGGCCCAGGCTCTGCCCAAGGAGCAGCGCGAGGTCCTCGACGGTCAAGCAGGGCACGATCGTCGTCACAGGACCAGCAGACGAGCGGCAAGAACCAGCAACGGCGCTGAGCCGCCGACGCTACTTCGTGCTCCGCGACCGCCCCGCGCTGAGCGGCGACGACCTCAAGAACCCCGAGCAGAACTTCGACCCGCCGACCAACCAGCCGAACGTCACCTTCGACTTCACCGACGCGGGGCGCCAGATGTTCGCAGAGATCACCGAAGAGATCGCCCAGCGCGGGCAGGAGAACTTCCCGCCAGACCTCGGAGCCGTTCGCGATCGTCCTCGACGACGAGATCGTCTCGCGGCCGGTCGATCGACCCGCAGCGAGAACCCGGACGGGATCGACGGCCGCACCGGCGCCCAGATCTCGCGGCGGCTTCACGATCACCGAGGCCCAGGACCTCGCCGAGTTCCTGCAAGATCGGCGCGCTGCCGATCGACCTGAAGCTGATCAGCCGAGCACCGTCTCGGCGACGCTCGGCCAGCAGGCGCTCGATCAGGCCCTCAAGGCCGGGCATCGTCGGGCTCGCGCTGGTGATCCTCTTCCTGATCGCCTACTACCGCTTCCTCGGCCTCGTCGCGACGCTCGGGCTGATCGTCTACGCGGTCTTCTTCTTCGCGCTGATGAAGCTGATCCCGATCACCCTGACCCTGCCGGGGGTCGCGGGCCTGATCCTGACCATCGGCGTCGCCGCGGACTCGAACATCGTCATCTTCGAGCGAATAAAGGAGGAGGCCCGCAAGGGCCACTCGATGATCAGCGCGATCAGCGCCGGCTACCGCAGCGGGATCGCGACGATCATCGACGCGAACGTGATCACGCTGCTGACCGCGTTCGTGCTCTTCGGTCTGGCGACCGGCGGGGTCAAGGGCTTCGCCTTCACGCTCGGCGTCGGCGTCCTCGTCTCGCTGTTCACCGCGGTCGTCTTCACCCGCGCCGTGCTCGGATCTGCTCGGCCGCACGCGTCTGCTCGCGAACCCGCGCTGCTCGGGGCGACCTCGCAAGCGCGCCCGCTGGCACTTCGACTTCGCCGGCGCCAGCCGCTGGTTCTTCTCGATCTCGGGCGCGATCCTGCTGATCGGCGCGATCTCGTTCGCCACCCAGCGCCTCAACTTCGGCATCGACTTCGAGTCCGGGCACGAAGATCGAGGCGGCGCTGGCGAAGCCGGCGTCCGTCGACGAGGTCCGCGACCTCGCTCGGCGACGCCGGCGTCGACAGCGATCCGAACGCGGTCAAGATCCAGAGCGTCACCAACCCCGACTTCGGCGACAACGTCGTCCAGATCCAGGGCACGATCGACCCGACGAGGTCGGCACAGATCCAGGACCAGCTGACCAGGACTTCGGCCTGCAGGCGAAGGGCGCCAACAGCGCCCAGGGTGGCTTCGACAGCACCTCGGTCGGCCCGACGTTCGGCGCCCAGGTGGCGCGCAGCGCCGCCTACGCGATCATCTTCTCGCTGCTCCTGATCAGCGCCTACGTGGCCTTCCGCTTCGAGGCGAAGTACGCGATCCCGGTCATGATCGCGGTCATCCACGACATCCTGATAACGGGCGGCGTCTACTCGCTCTCGGGAAGGGAGGTCTCGAGCGCGACCGTCGCCGCTTTCCTGACGATTCTCGGATACTCGCTCTACGACACGGTCATCGTCTTCGACCGGATACGCGAGAACGTGCCGCGGCTGCCGCGCGCGACCTTCGCCCAGATCGCCAACCGCTCGCTGAGCGAGGTGCTGACCCGATCGCTGATCACCGGCCTGTCGACGGTGTTCCTGATCGGCGTGATCCTCATCTTCGGCGGCGAGACGCTGCGCGACTTCGCCTTCGCGATGATGGTCGGCGTGCTCTCCGGTACCTACTCGTCGATCTTCATCGCGACGCCGGTGCTGATCCACTGGAAGGAGCGCGAGCCCGGCTACCGCGCCCGCTCGGCGCGGATCGAGGAGATGATGGGCGCGGTGCCGCCGTTCCCAGAGGACAACCTCGTCGCCAAGGTCGGGGCCGATTCCGGCGCCGACGAGGCCCTCGAGGAGGAGGAGCCCGAGGGCCCGGTCGGCGAGAGCGCCGGCGAGCCGATGCCGCAGGCGGAGGAGCCGGGCGAGGCCGAGGCCGAGCGCCGGCCGAGCGCCGGCACCGCGGTGGCCGAGGAGGATCTGAGCCCCGAGGAACTCGCCGAACGCGAGCGCAAGCGGCAGGTACGCGAGCGACGCAAGCAGCGTCGCGAGGAGCGCCAGCGCAAGCACGGAAGGCCGAGGTAGGAGTCGAGATGGCCGCAGTCGTATGGGTGACACTCGGGATCGCGCTCTGGCACTTCACGGTGTTCGTGCCCGACCACTTCCGGGGCGGGATCGTCGGCGCCTTCGCCGGGGCGATCCTGGGCTCGATCGTCAGCGGCGCGATCTACCAGATCGTCAGCGGCGATTCGATCGGCAGCACCGACATCGTGACCCTGTTCGCCGCCGTCCCGGGCTGCCTGATCGGGCTCGGGGTCGTCTACGCGTGGGGCCTGCGCGAGGAGGAGCGGCACCCGCCGCTCGCCTGAGCGCTGCCGCCGCGGCGGGCGCCGCGAGCGGCAGTTCCCGCAACCGCGGCGAAAAACGGCCGGCGGTTCCGTCGGGGCGCGTTGCGAGCCTTCTCGCGTGAGCGACGCTGCACGCATGAACGGCGCCAGGGCGTACGAGGCCGACCCCTACGACTACGCGGACGCCCGCCTGCTGATGGACCGCCTCGAGCTCGCCGAGCCGGTCGCGATCGCCCTCGTCCGCCGTGGGCATCGCACCGAGGATCAGGCGCGCAGCTTTCTCGAGGCGGAGACCCGCCACGACCCGGACGGGCTGTCCGGAATCGCGGAGGCGGTGGGACTGATCGACGCCGCCATCGACGCCGGCCGGAGGATCACCGTGCACGGCGACTACGACGTCGACGGGATGGCGGCGACCGCGATCCTCGTCACGGCGCTGCGCGGGGCCGGGGCCGAGTGCGACTGGCTGATCCCCGATCGCAGCGCCGACGGCTACGGGCTCACGGCGAAAGGCGTCGAGCGGCTGCGCGAGCGGGGCACGGGGCTGCTCGTGACCGCAGACTGCGGGATCACCAGCGTCGCTGAGATCGCCGCCGTGCGAGCGGCCGGGATCGAGGCGATCGTCACCGACCACCACACCCCCGGAGACGCCCTGCCCGAGTGCCCGATCGTGCATCCACGGCTCGGCGCCTATCCCTTCGACGGTCTGTGCGGCGCCGCGGTGGCCGACAAGCTCGCCCGCGCGTTCGAGCGCTCCCGGGCCGCCGCGCGCGGCTGCGAGGCGCCCGATCCCGACCGCGATCTCGACCTCGTCGCGCTGGCCACGGTCGCCGACATGGTGCCGCTCGTCGACGAGAACCGGACCCTCACGCGGCTTGGCCTGCGGCAGCTGCGGCTCGCCCGACGACCCGGCCTGCGGGCGCTGATCGCTGCCGCGGGCGTCGAGCCCGAGCGGCTCGACGAGGGCGACATCGCCTTCCGCCTGGCGCCGCGCCTGAACGCCGCCGGGCGTCTCTACCGCGCGGACGCGGGCGTCGAGTTGCTCAGCACCGAGGACGAGGGGCGCGCCGCCGAGATCGCCTCCGAGCTCGATTCCGCGAACCTCGAGCGGCGCGAGGTGGAACGTGCGGTCACCGCCGAGGCGCTCGCGTGCCTGCGCGAGCTTCCGGACGAGCTCCGCGAGGCGCCGGGGCTGATCCTGGCCGGCGAGGGTTGGCATCCCGGGGTCGTCGGGATCGCGGCCTCGCGGATCGTCGAGCGCACGGGACGGCCGGCGGTCCTGCTGGCGATCGACGCCAACGGCCGCGCCCGCGGCTCCGGCCGTGGAATTCCCGGCTTCGACCTGCTCACGGCGCTCGGCGAGTGCGCCGAGCTGCTCGATCGCTTCGGCGGCCACCGCGCCGCCGCCGGCGTCGAGCTCGACGCGGCCCGGATCGACGAGCTGCGCGCCGCCTTCGCGGCTGCGGCCGGGCGCCAGCTCCCGGACGGGCCGCCCATCCGACCGGACCGGATCGACGCCGTCGTCGCCCCTGACGCGCTCGACTCGCGTGTCGCCGAGCAGATCGCGGCGCTTGGCCCCTTCGGTGAGGGCAACCCGGCCGTGCGGCTGCTCGTGCCGTGGGCGCGGGCCGAGGACGTGCGCCCGATGGGTGAGGAGGGCAAGCACGCCCGCTTCTCCCTCGCCGCCGCCGGCGGCCGCGCCGGCGCCGTCGTCTTCAACGGCGCCTCGGCGCTGCAGCGGGCAGTGCGGGCGCCGCACGACTTCACGGTCCGGCTCGAGCTCAACCACTGGAACGGGGCCGTCGAGCCGCGCGCAGTGCTCGAGGGCAGGCCCGGCCCGTGCGAGTCCGCGGACGCCCTGCCGGGCGCCTGCGCGTGTGCGGATGGCGCCGACGCGGGCTGGTGGCGGAGCTTCGATGCGCATCTGGCGCTGGCGCCGGACGAGCTCGACCTGCCCGCGCCCGCGGCCTCGCCCGGCGCCGCGCGCCGGCAGGTGATCTCCGGCCGCCGGGCGCCGGTCGCGCTCGCCGGTGAGCTCGTCTCGAGCGGCGCCCGGGTTCTGATCGTCACCGCGGATGCCCGGCGCCGGGCCGAACTCGCGCCGCTGGCGGCCGGCGGTGCGCGCTTCGGCAGCTCCTGGGCCGTGCTCTGCGCGGGTTGCGACGACGCGGCGGTGGCGGCCGCGAGCGCGGGGCGGGAGGAGGGAGGTCCCGATCTGCTGCTCACCGACTGGGAGGCGCTCGTTGCCCGGCCCGATCTCGCGAACGGTTTCGAGCACGCGATCTGCGTGGATCCGGCGCCGCTGCCCGCGCAGGCGCAGGCCCTCGCCGCGGGTCCGGGCTGGCTGCACGAGGCCTACGCCGGCGACGACCTCGCGCTGCGCTGCTGGGAGGAGCGCTGGCAGCCGCGCGCGGCGCTGGCCGAGATCTATCGGGGGGCGGCCGCGGGACCGCTCGCGGGGGAGGGCCTGGGAGCGCTGCTGGCGGCCTCGGGCGGCCGGCGGCGCGAGGCGGCACTTGCGGCCCGCTGCGTGCGCGTTCTGGTTGAGCTCGGGATCTGCGAAATCGGCGCAAACGGCGGCCCCGAGGGCGACGAACGGTTGTTGCGGGTCGTATCCTCGAAGAGGACCGAACTGGATCGGTCGGGCGTCTGGCGCGCCTCGACCGCGCGATACGAAGAGGGACTCGAATCACTCCGGAGCCGGACAGCGAACTGATTGGCGTCGAGCGCGACCCCGTCGCGAGCGACGGCGAGAGCCTGCGCAACGGCGACGGCATCGCCGAGCTCGAGGCCAACGGGCACGTCCGTATCGGCCGTGAGGAGGCGCCGCACGAGCCGCTCGTCGCCGACGATCTCACGCGCGATCTCACCGACAAGGAGCGGGAGCTGCTCGGCGACCTCCTCGCCGTCGTCTCCGAGCACGCCGAGAGCGCCGACGGGGAGATCGACCGGCCGACGCTGGAGCGGGCCTTCGTCTTCGCCTGCGAGCGCCATGCCGACCAGAAGCGCCGCTCGGGCGAGGACTTCGTCAGCCATCCCGTCGAGGTCGCGAAGATCTGCGCCGGGCTGCAGCTCGACACCGAGACGATGTGCGCGGCGCTGCTGCACGACACGGTCGAGGACACGAGCGCCTCCATCGACGAGGTCTCCGAGCAGTTCGGCGAGACCGTGGCCCACCTCGTCGGCGGGGTTACGAAGCTGACCGGGATCACCTTCGAGAGCCGGGACGAGAGCCAGGCCGAGAACTACCGGAAGATGATGGTGGCGATGGCCACCGACGTGCGGGTCATCCTGATCAAGCTCGCCGATCGTCTCCACAACATGCGCACGCTCGCCGCCCTGCCCAAGCAGAAGCAGGTGAGCAAGGCGCGCGAGACGCTCGAGATCTACGCGCCGCTCGCGCACCGGCTCGGTATCCACGCGATCAAGTGGGAGCTCGAGGACCTCGCCTTCCAGATCCTGCACCCGCGCAAGTACGACGACATCAAGAAGCTGGTCAGCCAGCAGCGGACCGAGCGCGAGCAGTACGTCGCCGACGCCGGTCGCATCCTCGAGAGCGAGCTCGCGAAGGTCGGGATCGAGGACGCGCAGATCTCCGGCCGCGCCAAGCACTTCTACTCGATCTACTCGAAGATGACCAAGAAGGGGCGCGAGTTCAACGAGATCTACGACCTCACCGCGATGCGGGTGATCGTCGGCTCGGTGAAGGACTGCTACGGCGCGATCGGCGTCATCCACGCGATCTGGAAGCCGCTCCCGGGGCGCTTCAAGGACTTCATCGCGACCCCGAAGCTGAACCTGTACCAGGCGTTGCACACGACCGTGATCGGCCCCGAGGGCCAGCCGCTCGAGATCCAGATCCGGACGGCCGAGATGCACCAGCTCGCCGAGTACGGCGTCGCCGCCCACGTCGCCTACAAGGAGGGCGCGCGCGGGAAGAAGGCCGAGGACGTCGAGCGCTCGAAGATGACCTGGCTCCGGCACCTGCTCGACGACGAGCAGGATGCCGACCCCTCCGAGTTCCTGAAGGCTCTGAAGGTCGACCTGTTCGAGGACGAGGTCTTCGTCTTCACGCCGAAGGGGGAGATCAAGAACCTCTCGGCGGGCTCGACCCCGCTCGACTTCGCTTACGCGGTCCACACCGACGTCGGCCACCGGTGCGTCGGCGCCAAGGTCAACGGCAAGATCGTGCCCCTGCACTACACGCTGAAGAGCGGCGACATCGTCGAGGTGCTGACCGCCAAGCGGGAGCGCGGCCCCTCTCGCGACTGGCTCAGCCTCGTGAAGACGAGCCGGGCGCGGAACAAGATCCGTTCCTTCCTCAAGCAGGAGCGGCGCGAGGACGCCGAGAAGGACGGCCGCGAGGCGCTCGCCGACGCGCTCCGCAAGCGCGGCCTGCCGCCGCAGCGGATCGCCGGCTCGCCGCTGCTCGTCGACGTGATCCGCGAGATGGGCTTCCGCAAGGCGGACGACTTCTACATCGCCCTCGGGCAGCGCAAGATCAGCGCCGGGACGGTCACGAACAAGCTCATGCAGCGCCTCAAGCAGGGCGACGCGGTCAGCGGCGGCGAGAGCGAGTCGCGCCTCTCCGACGTGCTCGAGGGCAAGGATGCGTCCGAGCGGCGGATCCAGCAGGCGAGCGGCTACGGGATCTCCGTCAAGGGCGTCGACGACGTCATGGTCCGGCTCGCGAAGTGCTGCCGGCCGGTACCGGGAGACGAGATCGTCGGTTACGTATCGCTCGGTCGCGGGATCACGATCCATCGCGAGGACTGCAAGAACGTCGCCGCCCTGAAGCGGAGCCCGGATCGCTTCACCGAGGTGAGCTGGGACGGCGACAACCGCACCTCCTACCGCGTCGAGATCCAGATCGATGCCTGGGACAGAGTCCGCCTCCTTGAAGACCTCTCGAGGACCTTCTCGGAGGCGGGAATGAACATCCTCGAGGCCAAGTGCTCGACGAAGCCCCCGATGGTCCAGAACCGCTTCGTGGTCGAGGTCGGCGACACGACCCAGCTCAAGGGCGCGGTCAATCGCCTGCGCCAGGTCGATGGCGTCTTCGACGCCTACCGGGTCACGCCGGGCGCGTAGCGAGCGAGGCTCCTCGGCCCGCGGGTCCTGTCACGCGGGGATCGGGGCACCGGAATCCGCTCGGTTCACTTGGTTCCGGCACCCCGCTCCCCCTGTGCCACCCGCGGGCGGGGCGGTAACGCCAGCGGGCCGACGCGCGCGCGGGCACCGCGACACCGCGAGAGGAGGATTGGGCGGAACTATTCCGACGAATCCTCATCTCGCGAAGCGCGACGTCCAAGGCCGCCGCCTCCCCGGGTGCGCCGTCGCTCAGCCGAAGATCGCCAGGTGGATCAGCCCCGCGCCGAAGCCGAGGACGGCGCCGTGGAGGTAGAGCAGCCACTCGTCCTCCTTGATCACCGTGCGCAGCATCTCGGAGAAGTCGGAGGCGGACATCTCGCGCATCCGTGAGGCGATCAGGGCGCGGATCTCCTCGCCCTGGCGGGCGTTGAACTCGGGGTCGCCGAGCGGGGTGACCGTGCTGTCGATCGCCTCGACCGCGAGCGACTCGCGGATCGAGTCGTACTGGCGGGTGCCGATCGCGACGCGGACGGCGTGGCGGCTGACGCCGAGCGAGCGGTCGACGGCGGGGCGCAGCGCGTCGGAGATCAGGCGCCGCGTGCGGTCGGACTGCGGCCCCTCCAGCAGCTCGCGGCCCATGTTGTCGAGGGTGACCACGTCGTTGGCGATCACACCGGCGTAGATGTCGGAGACCTCCGGCTGGCGGCGGATGAAGAGCCCCTGAAGCTTGATCCCGAGGATCCGCCGCGCCTCGACCGGCTCGAAGATCATCACGATCGCGACGAGGTTGGTCACGTAGCCGATGAGCACGCCGAACACGGGCAAGAGCCACCACTGACCGGGGAAGAGCAGGACGGTGATGATCGCCGTCGGGATCCCGAGCAGGAAGCCGAAGAAGAAGCCGAAGTTGATGATGAAGCGCAGCTCCTTGCGCCCGATCTCGAGGAAGATCCGGTTCGCGAGCTCGGGGTTCTCCTCGAGGTGGCGGATCACCATCAGCTTCACGTCCATGAGGTGGTCGATGTCGCGGCCGATGCCGTCGGTGACGGTCCGGACGATGTCAGGGAGCTCCTGATCGACGCGCTCGTGCACGCGCTGACGCAGCTGCGGCGGCAGGTCGTTCCACAGCTGCGGGTGCTCGCGCTCCATGATCCGGTCGATGAGCTCGTGGATCTCGTCGCCGGAGGTGGCGATGATGTGCTCGGCGATCGCGTCGGGCTCGAGGCTCTCGTAGAACTCCTGGGGGCTGCCGAGCTTCGCGATCCCCTTGTCGACGGCGATCGAGCCCATCTTCGCGGCGCGCGAGGGAACGATGCCCTGCCAGCCGAAGCAGCCCTGGGTGAGACCGATCGGCACCTGCTGGACGCGTCGCGGCAGAAACCTCGAGAAGGGCGCCAGCCCCGGGATCCGGATCCCCTTGAACTCGACCGGGTAGAAGAGCATCAGCACCCCGGACCAGTTGGTCACGTAGCCGATCGCCCCCGTGAACAGGGGCACGGTCAGGAGGCTGATCGTGTCGGAGCTCATGCGGCGAGGCTGAACGCGGGTACCCGCGCCAACCCTAGCCGCTGCCGGGCGGGCTGCCCCCCGATTCGAGCGCCGCGCGGATCGCCGCTCCGGCCGCGGCCATGCCCTCGCCCTCGTACTTCGTGCGCGGCCAGAAGAAGCCGCGCAGGCCGTCCCCCTTGGTGCGCGGGACGACGTGCACGTGCAGGTGCGGGACGCTCTGGCTGACGACGTTGTTCATCGCCACGAACGAGCCCTTCGCGCCCATCGCGTCGCGGACGGCCACCGACAGGCGCTGGACGAGCTCGAAGAAGGGCCCGACCAGCTCCGCCGGCAGGTCGGCGAGCGTGTCGTGGTGCTCGCGCGGGATCGCCAGCACGTGCCCGGGAAAGAGCGGGCGCATGTCGAGGAAGGCACAGAAGCGCTCGTCCGAGTAGACGACCTCGGCCTCGGCCTCGCCGGCGACGATCGCGCAGAAGATGCAGCCGTCCTCGCGCCCCGCCATCGCCCGCCTCCGTGCGGCCCGCCTCAGGCGACGACTGCCAGCGCGGCGGCGTCGAGCCGCAGGTCGAGCTCGCCGAACTCGCCGATGTAGTCGCCGTCGACCTCGACCGGGAAGCGCCGCCACTCGCCCTCCTCGGTGCGCGAGAGCGACTCGATCCGGGCCTCGGTCAGGCCGCTCCAGTGATCGATCTGCCGGTGGGTGGTGACGCTCCACGACGGGTTCAGAACCCGCGCGGCGATCGAGGGGACGTCGCGCTGCTTCGCCCGCCGCAGGACCGCGAGCGAGAGCGAGCGCGAATCGAAGTCGACCTCCTCGCAGACGCGGACCGGGGTGTCCTTGAAGTAGGTGTAGGGGTCGGAGTTCTGGCAGATCGCGGTCACGCCCTCGGCGGTTCCGGACGGGGTCTCGACCCGCATCTGGACGGGGTTGCGGAGGTAGCGGCCGTAGAAGCCGCGGACGGCGGCGTAGGTGTAGAAGTACGGGCCCGATCCGGGCCTTCAGGCGGGGGTTCGAGTCGACGCGCTCGGCAGCGGTGGCGTCGAGGCCGGCGCCGCAGGCGAACACGAAGTGGCGGCCGTTGGCGACCCCGAGATCGATCCGGCGCGGCTCGAAGCGGTCGGCTACGGCGAGCAGGTGCTCGGTCGCGTCGACGACGTCGTTGGGGATCCCGAGCGACCGGGCGACCACGTTGGTCGAGCCGCCGGGCAGGACCGAGACGGGGATGTCGGTGCCCGCGAGCCCGTTCGCGACCTCGTTCAAGGTCCCGTCGCCGCCGAAGGCGACGACGACGTCATAGCCGCCGTCGACGGCCTCGCGGCCGATCTCCGTCGCGTGGTTCTGAGCCTCGGTCGCGACGGCCTCGACGTCGTAGCGGCCCTGCAGCGCGTAGACGACGAGGTTCTTGAGCCGATCGGAGACCGTCGTCGCGTACGGGTTGACGATGATCAGCATCCGCTTCTTCGGCCGGCGCACGCCCGCGCCGCCCGCTTCCGCGGCCGGAGCGGGCGGAGCGGCGATGGGGGCGTCGGGATTCGCCGGAGTCGAGACGGGACTGCTCACCGACCGATCCTAACCCTCGCCCGCGGGCGGGTTACCGCCGTCGACCGCGGCGAAGCGGATCAAGCCGTCCTCGGGGACCTCGATTGCCCGGCCCTCGTCGATCAGCAGGTCGAGGTGGCCGATCACCTCGCTCAGGGTCAGGAAGGCCTGCGTGACCGCCACGTCCCCCCACAGCTCCTGGGCCAGCGCATGCGCGGTGCGCGGCTCCTGCGCGATCAGTCGCAGGAGCTTGTTGGCTCGGCGACGGTGCATCCGAAAGCGCGAGTCGATGAGCTCGCGGTGCTCGGTGACGGGCTCGCCGTGGCCCGGCAGGACGATCTCGGCCGGGAGCTCGCGCGTGCGCGCGAGGCTCTCGAGTAGTCCAGCAGCGAGTGCGGGCGCTCGCCGCCGCCGTCGGCGGGCCGGGCGAGCAGGGGGTTGGAGGAGATGTGCTCGAGCAGGTGGTCGGCCCCGATGAGGATCCGCCGCTCGGCATCCCAGAAGAGGGTGTCGGTGGGGGAGTGGCCGGGCCGCAGCTGCACCTCGAGCGTGCGGTCGCGCAGCTCCAGCAGCTCCCCGTCCCGAAGCGTGCGGTCGACGTGGGCGCCGGCGCCCCAGCCGCGGAAGCCGGCCGAGACCGAGCGCAGGGCGACGACGACCTGCTCCGGGATGCCGTGCTGGAGCATGAGCTCGGCCGCGAACTCGTCGTCGGCGTCCGCCCGCTCCCTGTAGCCCTCGAGGAACGGCACGAGCGCGTCGACCGCGGCGACCTCGGCCCCCGAGCGGCGCGCGATCACGTCGACGAGGCCGATGTGGTCGATGTGCTGGTGGCTGACGACGATCAGCCCGATCTCATCCACCGCGTGGCCGAGCGCGTCGAGCTGGCGGCTGAGCTCGTCCAGGGCCGTGCCGGAGTTGGGGCCCGAGTCGATCAGCGTCAGCGGCTCGTCCTCGATCAGCCAGCAGTTGACGCGCCCGACCGCGAACGGGGTCGGGATCCGCATCAGCTTGATCCCGGCGCCGTCGATCCGGCGCCAGAGCTCGATCTCGGCGGGGTCCGGCTCCGGCGGCCCGGCTCCTGCGGGGTCCGCGAAGCCGTGTCCGCCGGCAGCCCCCTCAGGCACCGTCAGCACGGATGAAGGCGAGCATCTCGTCCCGCTTGGCTTCCATGTCCGCGCGCGAGACGAGCGACTCGAGGTTGAGGCGCAGCAGCGGCTCGGTGTTCGAAGGCCGCACGTTGAAGTGCCAGTCCGGGTAGTCGACCGAGACCCCGTCGAGCCACGAGATCTCGGCGTCGGGGTGCGCGGCGGCGATCTCCTTCATCTTCGCGTCGCCGTCGGCGACGGTCGAGTTGATCTCGCCGCTGATGAAGTACTTCGAGCGCAGGTCGCCGACGAGCTCCGAGAGCGGACGACCCTCGCGCGAGAGCAGCTCGAGCACGAGCAGGGCCGGGATCGTGCCCGAGTCGGCGTTGTAGAACTCGCGGAAGTAGTAGTGGCCGGACACCTCGCCGGCGAACGCTGCCGACTGCTCGCGCATCGCCCGCTTCATGAAGGCGTGGCCGACGCGGTTGACGTGCGCGGTCCCGCCGTGCTCGGCCACCGTGTCGGGGACCGCGCGGGAGGCGCGCACGTCGTAGAGGATGTCGGCGTCGGGCTCCTTGCTGAGCACGAGCTTGGCGAGCAGGGCCGTGAGGAAGTCGCCGTCGACGAACTCCCCGCGGTCGTCGATGAAGAAGCAGCGGTCGGCGTCGCCGTCCCAGGCGATACCGACGTCGGCGCCCTCGGCCTTGACCTTGTCGATGATGAACTCGCGGTTCTCCGGCAGCAGCGGGTTCGGCTCGTGGTCGGGGAAGTTGCCGTCCGGCTCCCAGTAGGTGGTGACGAGCTCGACCGGGAGGCGGTCGAGCAGCGGCCCGACCATCGTTCCCGCCATTCCGTTGCCGCCGTCGACGACGACCTTCATCGGCTTGATCGCATCGGCGTCGATGAAGCTCATCGCCGCCTCCCAGAAGTCGCCGTAGACGTCGATCTCGCTCGCCTCGCCGCGGCGAGACTCCTCGGGGGCGTCGCCGAGACCGCCGAGGATGAGGTCGCGGATCGCGGTGATCCCGGTCTCGCCGGAGAGCGCCAGCGCGCCCTCGCGGACGAGCTTGACCCCCGTGTAGGCCTTCGGGTTGTGGGAGGCGGTGATCATCGCGCCGCCGTCGAGCCCGCGGTCGCCGACGGTCCAGTAGAGCATCTCGGTGCCGACCATCCCGACGTCGACGACGTCGGCGCCCTCGGTGAGCAGCCCCTCGCGGATCGCGCCGGCCATCTCCGGCGCCTGCAGGCGCATGTCGCGGCCCACGCCCACCGTGAGCTCCGCGGGCTCCTTGCCCCTGAGGTCGGCGAGCACGCGGGCGAAGGCCCGGCCGACGAGGAAATTGGTCCCCGCGTCCATCTCCTGGCCGTACAGGCCGCGGACGTCATACGCCTTGAAGATCCCCTCGGGCACAGCGCCCGGGCCGCCGTTGCTCTGCTCGTCACTCACTCGTGAAACCTCCAGTTGTGAAGCCCTTCGAAACGGCCTCGTAGCTCTCCTCCAGCGACTGCGGCATCACCTTCGTGTCCGCGATCACCGGCATGTAGTTGTTGTCGCCGGCCCAGCGCGGGACGACGTGCAGGTGGATGTGCCCTTCGACGCCGGCGCCCGCGATCCGCCCCTGGTTGATCCCGAGGTTGAACCCCTCGGGCGCGTAGACGTCCTCCAGGATCGCCATCGAGCGCTGCGCGAGCGCGTTCATCTCCGCCAGCGTCTCGGCCTCGATCTCCTGGAAGCGCCCGAGGTGCTCGTAGGGGGCGACCATGAGGTGTCCGTTCGTGTACGGGAACAGGTTCAGGATCACGAAGCAGCGCTCGCCGCGATGGGCGATCAACGCCGCGCGATCATCGCCCGCCTCGGGCTTCGCGCAGAAGATGCACTCGTCGCTCTTGCTCGCGTCCTTCACGTACTTGAGTCGCCACGGCGCCCAGATCCGGTGGTTGGCCATCCGCGGCCATCCTATTTGGCAGCGACGTGGGCGGCCGCTCGCCGTGCTCGCGGCGGCCGGTGCCAATTTCGCTCGAAGTTGGGATCGGGGCCGATATGCGACCCCAATCTCAACCTCGACCTCGAGTGCGGTTGCCTCAGCCCCTGGCCAGCCGCTGCTCGCCCCATGCGCGGGTCTCGGGGGCGAGCGCCTTGGCCTCCAGCACCTTGGGGATGAGCGAGCGGTCGCCGAGCGCCGCCCGCGCGAAGAGCGTCATCGTGACACCGTTTCGCGGCTCGTAGAGGACCTCGATCGCATCGCCCGAGCCGACCTCGCCCGCCTCGACTATGCGGAGGTAGGCGCCGGGGCGGTCCGCGTTGGCGAAGCGCTTGACGAAAGTCGGGTCCTCCATCTTGTAGGCGAGCTTGCTGCACGGGATGCGCGGTTCGGACACCTCGAGGACGGCGCTGCCGACGCGCCAGCGGCTGCCTACCTCGGCAGCGCTGAGGTCGATCCCGGCGGTCGTCAGGTTCTCGCCGAACAGGCCCGGGCCGGTCTCGCGTCCGAGCTCGCTCGCCCACCAGCGGTAGTCCTCGTCGGCGTAGGCGTAGACGGCCTTGTCGCGCCCGCCGTGGACCGTGTAGTCGGCCTGGCGGTCGGCGCCGACCTGATCGCCCTCAGCGCGGACGCGGCCCTCCACCGGATGCTTGTAGATCCCGGTCTTGACCGTCTCGCCACCGAGCACGATCAGGCGCATCTCCGCCACGTTGACGCTCAGCAGGCGAGGGATGGCGCTCGACACGGAGCCGATCGTAGTCGCGGCGCCTCCGGGGCGCCGGGCCGGCGGCTACCGAAGTGGGATGATCGAACCATGGCCGCGGAGCGGACGATCAGTGTCGCGAACGCGCGGAGGGTCTACGACAGGATCGGCCGCGCGCAGGACACGCAGGGCTTCTACGAGGAGCCGGCGCTCGAACGGCTGGTGGGTGCCGCGGATCTTGGACGGTCCCGCAGCGTGCTCGAGATCGGCTGCGGGACGGGCAAGTTCGCCCGTCGCCTGCTCGAGCGGCAGCTGCCGCCCGAGGGCCTCTACCTCGGTCTCGACGTGAGCCCGCAGATGGTCGCGATCGCCAGGAGCCGGCTGCAGCCGTGGGCCGACCGCGCGGAGGTCGCCGAGGCGGACGTCACCCAACCCCTGGCCGTCGCCGACGCGAGCGTCGACCGCGTGGTCGCCACCTACGTCTTCGACCTGCTCTCGGCGGCCGATAGGAGCGCATTGCTCGCCGAGGCCGAGCGCGTGCTCGCTCCCGAGGGACGCCTGTGCGCGGTTTCCATCACGGCCGGCGAGGGCGGCATCGGTGCCGTGGTCTCCGGCGTCTGGACGCGGCTGTTCGCGCTCCGCCCGGAGCTCACGGGCGGCTGTCGGCCGATCGATCTGCGCGCGGACCTCGACGCCGGGCGCTGGCGGCTCCTGCACGCGACTGACGTGCGGGCCTGGGGCGTCACATCCCAGGTCGTCGTCGCGAGCCGGCGCCGGTGAGCTTCACCAGCAGGCCGCGGCCTACAGCCACTTGCGCCGCTTGAAGTAGGTCAGCATCCCGATCAGGATCACGACCATCACGGCGATGACGATGTAGAAGTCGGTCGAGTCACCCTGGCCGGGCACGCCCACGTTCATGCCCCAGATGCTCGCGATCAGCGTCAGCGGCAGGACGATGACGCTGATCGACGTGAGCACCCGCAGGATCTCGTTCACCCGGTGGTCGAGCAGCGACTCGTTCGTGTCCTCGAGCGCCTCGATCACCTCCTTGTAGTTCTCGAGCATGTCCCAGATCCGCTCGTGCGCGTCGACGATGTCGTCGAAGTAGATCTCGAGGTCGAGATCGGGCGCGAGGAAGCGGCCCTTGACGTTCTCGAGGTCGCGCAGCACCGGGCGCTGCGGGCGGATCACCTTGCGAAAGTTGATGATCTCCTGCTTGACCTCGAAGGTGTCGCGGACGACCTCCTCCGAGTTGCCCTCGATGAAGATGTCGTCCTCGATGGCGTCGAGCTTGTTGCCGATCTTGCGCAGCATCGGGAAGCAGTAGTCGAAGCCGTCGTCGACGATCCGGTAGAGCAGGTAGCCGGAGCCGCGGTTGAAGAGCTTCTCGCGCAGCTCCTCCTCGGTGCGGCAGCGCTCGAACAGGTAGTCGAGCGGCTGCAGCGGCTGGTTCGGGATCGTGACGACGAAGTCACCGCCGACGAACAGGTCGAGCTCGCCGACGTTGAGGCGACCGAGGCGCGAGTCGTAGACGGGGAAGTGGAGGACGATGAACAGGTAGTCGTCGTACTCGTCGATCTTCGGCCGCTGGTTGCGGCTGAGGACGTCCTCGAGGTCGAGGGCGTGGAAGTCGAAGCGCTCCTGCAGCCATCCCCATTCGAGCGGCGTCGGGCGCTCGATGTTCACCCAGCGCAGGCCGGGCCCGTCGACGATCTCGACGTTCGGCTCGGCCGGCCGGCTCTCAGGCTGCGCGGAGGCGAGGGTCCCCGAGCGGTCCGATCGGCGCAGTCTCGGCTTCGGAAGGTTCGGCATCGAGGCTTCCCGTTCTCGCTTCCATCGGCTGCCAGCTTACGCGACCGGAGGCTGCGAACGGGTGCGCGCCGTGCGAGCGGCTGTTATATTGCGGCTCACATAGAAGACCGCCACATCACGAGGGGTGGAGGGAAATGGCCCTTTGAAGCCCCGGCAACCATCGGCGGAGCGCAAGCTCCAATGAAAGGTGCCAAATCCATCAGGTGGATGACCTGAAAGATGTGAGCAAGAGCTCCCCAAGGCCTCTGCTCACACAGACAGAGGTCTTCTTCGTTGGACGGAAGCGAAGGAAGGAGCACATCTCTATGCCAGCCACAGGACTCAGGTGCAAGGAGTGCGGCACCACCTACGGGCTCGAGGCCCTGTTCGTCTGCGAGCAGTGCTTCGGACCGCTCGAGGTCACCTATGACTTCGGCGATCTCGACGCTGGTGAGTTGCGCCGCAAGATCCAGGCCGGGCCGGATTCGATCTGGCGCTACAGCGACTTCCTGCCCTTCTCGCGCCGTCCCGCCGACACGCTGCAGCCTGGTCTGACGCCGCTGCTGCGGGCCGATCGGCTCGCCGAGCGGCTCGGCGTGGGGGAGATCTGGGTCAAGAACGACGCCGCCAACCCGACGCACAGCTTCAAGGACAGGGTCGTCGCCGTCGCGCTCGCGAAGGCCGTCGAGCTCGGTTTCGACACCGTCGCCTGTGCGTCGACCGGCAACCTCGCGAACGCCGTCGCCGCGCACGCCGCCGCCGCGGGCCTCGACTCCTACGTCTTCGTCCCCGCCGACCTCGAGGAGCAGAAGCTGCTCGCGACGGCCGTCTACGGGACCGAGCTCGTCGGCGTCGACGGCAACTACGACGACGTCAACAGGCTCTGCACCGAGCTGGCCGCCGATCGCGGCTGGGCCTTCGTCAACGTCAACCTGCGCCCCTACTACGCCGAGGGGTCGAAGACGCTCGCCTACGAGACCGTCGAGCAGCTCGGCTGGCGCCTTCCCGACGCCGTCGTCTCGCCGATCGCCTCCGGCTCGCTCTTCACCAAGATCGGCCGGGGCTTCACCGAGTGGATGGACCTCGGCCTCGTCGAGGGTGAGCTGCCGGCCTTCCACGGCGCCCAGGCGACGGGCTGCAGTCCCGTCTCGCGGGCGTTCAGCGAGGGGCACGAGATCTGCAGGCCCGTGAAGCCGGACACGATCGCCAAGAGCCTCGCGATCGGCAACCCGGCCGACGGTCCCTACGCGCTCGAGCTCGCCCGCCGGACCGAGGGGTCGATCAGCGACGTCAACGACGACGAGATTCGCGCCGGTATCCGCCTGCTCGCGGAGACGACGGGGATCTTCACCGAGACCGCCGGCGGCGTCACGACCGCGACGCTGGCGAAGCTCGCCGACTCCGGGGAGCTCGGCGCCGACGACCGCGTCGTCGTCTACATCACCGGCGAGGGCCTGAAGACGCTCGACGCGGTGCGCGACGGCTTCGCGATGCACACGATCGAGCCCACCGTGGAGGACTTCGCGGCCAACGTCAGCCCGGCGGGGGCGCTCAGCGCCTGAGCCCGCCTGGGTCGGCGCCCGCTAGATTCCCGCCCCGAGCACGCGCGTGAGCCGCCCGCCGACGGGCGGCCCGTCATCCAACCGACAGAGGAACCGATGCCAGTAACCGTGAAGATCCCCGCCCAGCTGCGACCCGCCACCGGTGGCGAGGGCGAGATCGAGGTCGAGGGCTCGACCGTCGGCGAGGCGCTCGACGCCGTCTTCGCCGCGCACGCGGGCCTCAAGGACCGGATCACCGAGGACGGCGATCTGCGCCGCTTCGTCAACGTCTACGTCTCCGGCGAGGACATCCGCTTCGCCGATGGGCTCGAGACGTCGGTGGCCGACGGCGCCGAGGTCACGATCCTGCCGGCCGTCGCCGGCGGCTGCTGATCGCCCGCGAGCCGAGCCGTCCTTCGCCCGTGCAGCGCGACGAGCCCGTTGCGATCCTCTGCGGCGGCCGCGGTACGCGGCTGCAGGAGAAGACGCACGCGATCCCGAAGCCCCTCGTCGAGATCGGCGGCCGGCCGATCGTCTGGCACGTGATCCGGATCTACGCCGCGCACGGCTTCCGCCGCTTCCACCTGCTCACCGGCTACAAGAGCGAGATGCTCGCCGAGTTCGCCGCCGATGCGGAGTGGCCGGCCGGGGTCGAGGTCGGCTGCCTCGACACCGGGCTGGAGACGCCGACCGGCGGCCGCGTCGCCGTCGCCGCCGAGAGCCTGCCCGAGCTGCGGGGCGGCACCTTCGCGCTGACCTACGCCGACGGGGTCTCCGACGTCGACCTCGGCGCAGCGCTCGAGTTCCACAGGGCCCAGGTCGGGGAGGGACGGCAGGCGACCGTGACGCTCGTCCAGCCCTATTCCCAGTGGGGGGTGGCGCTGGTCGCCCCCGACGGCGCCGTGGGCGGCTTCGTCGAGAAGCCGCGCATGGAGCAGTGGATCAACGGCGGCTTCTTCTTCCTCGAGCCCGGGGCGCTGGACTACCTCGCTCCCGACTCCGTGCTGGAGCGTGAGCCACTCGAGCGGCTCGCCTCCGACCATCGCCTCGCCGGCTACCGGCACGAGGGCTTCTGGGAATGCATGGACACCTACAAGGACGCGGTGCAGCTCAACGACCTGTGGGGCTCCGGCGAGGCGCCGTGGCGGATCTGGGAAGGGGCGGCGCTGCGATGAGGCGTGCCCTGGTCACCGGCGGGCGCGGCTTCGTCGGCGCCTGGCTCTGCAAGGCCCTGGCGGACCGCGGCCTCGAGGTAACGAGCTTCGATCGGCGCACGCCCCGCGAAAAGCCGTCGACGCTGGCGATGATCGGGATCGAGGGCACGGTCGAGGAGGTCGTCGGCGACTTGCTCGACGGGGAGCTGCTCGCGAAACTGCTCGACGAGAGGGGCATCGACACGGTCTTCCACCTCGGTGCCGAGACGATCGTCGGCACCGTGAAGGCGGATCCGCTCGGCGGCCTCGATACGAACGTGCGCGGCACGTGGATGCTGCTGCATGCCGCGCAGCGGGCGGGCGTCGAGCGCTTCATCTTCGCCTCCTCGGACAAGGCCTACGGAGCGCACGAGAAGCTCCCCTACAAGGAGGACTTCGCGCTGCAGCCGACGGCGCCGTACGAGGCCTCGAAGTCCGCCGCCGACCTGATCGCCCGCATGTGGTGGCCGAGCTACGGGCTGCCGGTGGCGGTGACGCGCTTCGCGAACATCTACGGGGGCGGTGACCTCAACTTCTCGCGGCTGGTGCCGGAGGCGGTCTGCGCCTCGCTCGACGGGCGCCCGCCGGTGCTGCGCTCCGATGGCAGCCCGATCCGCGATTTGCTCTACGTCGAGGACGCCGCGGCGGCATATCTGGCGATCGCCGACAACCTGCACCACGAAGACGTCCGCGGGGAGGCCTTCAACGCCGGTGGCGAGCGCCCCTACTCGGTACTCGAGATCGTCGAGACGATCACCCGCCTCGCCGGTACCGGCGTCGAGCCCGACATTCAGGGGACGGGGAACCCCGAGGGCGAGATCGACCGTCAGTACGTCGATGCCGCGAAGATCCTCGAGCGCTGCCACTGGTCGCCCAAGGTCTCCCTCGAGGAGGGGCTGGAGCGGGCGATCGGCTGGTACCGGGAGCACCCCGAGGTCCGGCCCTAGGCGGGCGGGGATGCGCCACGGCCGCCGGGGCCGGCGCTAGTCCGAGCAGTACCTGAACGGCGAGGTGTTGCCCTCCCAGAACATCGGGGTGTCCCGCATGGGGAAGTTGAAGAAACCTCGGGGCTTGAAGCTGCGCAAATAGAACGACTCCTCACGCTGCCCGAGCCCGCCCTTGCTCGGGAAGTGCGCCTCATCGACCGGCGCGAAGAGCCTGTCCGTGACCGAGTCCTCCGGCACGGCGACCTTCCACGGGTCGAACAGCGTTCCCGAGTCGGTGCGGTGGCCCAGCGCGTAGTTCTGCCACTCGCTGCGCCGGGGGTCGCCCATGTCGAGGCACGACGGCACCGCGAACTGGGCCGAGTCGGGCACCTCTCCAAAGGGCTTCGGCTCGCCGATCGCCTTGGCGGTCCACTTGCGCGCGTCGGTCACGTTCTCGAGCCGGACCTTTCCGCCGTCCTTGGCAACGGTGAAAAGGTCGTACCGGCTCGGAAGCACCGTCGCGTAGAACCCCGTCTGCAGCGTCGCGAGCAGGCCCTGTCCCATCTTCGTCTGGTCGTCGGAGGTGAACTGCCACTCGCCCGGGTCGGCCGGGCACGCATCGCTGCCCGCCGCACAGAGCCCGACGGTGCGCAGCTTTCCGTAGTCCGCGGCGACCACGTTCGTGTAGCGGACCGCGAGCGTCTGCTGGGCGTCTGAGAGCCGCTCGGCGAGGTCGGCGCCGGCCTCGCCGACCGTGCTCTCGAACGAGTCGCCGGCCTCGCCGCCGTCGGCAAGCTCGCTGATCTTCAGCGCCGCGTCGTAGATCGCGTTGATGACCTCGAAGGCACGCCCGACCTCGGGGATCGCGTCGAGCGCCTCGCGCGCACCGTCGAAGAGCGCGCCCGCCACGACGTGCGCCGCGCTCTCCTTCGGTGCCTTGACCTTCGAGTTGATGTCGGCGGCGATCTTGTGCAGATCGGCCCAGCTCCGCAGCGAGATCTGCTCGTAGGGCGCAGCGAGACCCTCGACGAAGGCGTGCTCGCCCAGGAGCCAGTCGATCTCGGTGCTGAGCTCACCCCGGGCCCAGGTGAAGTCGGCCGGCGTGACGCCGGCAGGAAGGACGCTGGGCGGTGCCAGCCCGTCGATCCGCTTCTGGGCCTCGCTCCAGTACTCCGTCGTGTACGGCTGCGTGTAGTACTGGGCCCGCGGCTCAACCCCGAGCCCGGCGAGCTTGCCGACCACCGCCACCGCCGCGCTCCGACCCGGATCGCCGGCATCGGGCCACGGCGTCGGCGGATCGAGAACGGTCTCGGTGAGGCGCGCCCCGGGGTTGACGACGTGATGGGTGCCGAGGGGAAGGGCGTTGGCGACGTCACCGAGCGCGAACCCGTAGTCCGCGGTCGTCCGCTTGAACGTGCCGAGCAGCGGGGCGGCGTTGAGCTCCCGCTGGTGGCCCGCGGTCTTGCCGATCCGCTCCTCGCCGCCGGCGGCCCCGAGGCCGCCGCGGCCGATCAGCGTGTAGCTCGTCCCCTTGTACAGCTTCGCGCTGATCGTCCGGTAGAAGGCGCCGCCCGTGCCGCCGACGGCCTGGACCGCCCTGGAGGCGCCCCTGATGGCCAGGTACAGATCTTGGATGTAGGGGACCCCCTCGTATGCCTTCGCGTCGAGGGCCGGCCGGCCGCGGCTGGCGAGCATGACGATGTCGTGGCGCTTCGCCGCGCCCTGCAGCGCGCTCGCCATCGAGCGGATGACGCTGAGCGCCGCCGCGCCCTTCTTGCCCCCGGTCGCGAAGAAGTACGAGTGCCCGTCCAGCGTGCGCGGGTTGAGCACGACCACCTGATAGCCCCCGGGCGCGGAGCCGAGGTCGGCGACGTAGCGGTGGCCTCCGGCCTCCATCACGTTCCTGGCAGTGTCCGAGCCCTCGGCCTGTGTCTCGAAGTGCGAGGAGTCGGGCGCCGACAGCGCGTAGTTGAGGGCGTTGTTACGGATCAGAAGGCCACGGATCGCGCCGGATCCCGCGCTGTTGGTGGCGCCGCTGTTCGCGGTCCCCTCGATGTCCGTCGTCCCGACCGCGGAGTAGGTGCCGCGCTCGAGCTTTGTCTCGGCGGCCGGATACGTCTGCTTGGGCAGCTTCAGTGGCTTCAGCGCCGCCCGGGCGACGAGCGGAGCGCCGTCGTGCCCGCCGCTCTCCGGCTGGTTGGAGGCGATCACGAGCGCGTTGTCGGAGATCTTCTTCTTCTTGAGGTCGTTCTGCACCGTCGTGGCGCAGATCGGCAGCAGGGATTCGTCGCTGACGTCGCAGTCGTAGGACTTCTTCCAGAGCAGAGTCCCCAGCGAGCGGTCGAGGACCACGACCTGCAGCCAGGCCCCGGGGTCGGCGGCGTAGAAGGCGTCTCCCACGCGGATCCCCTCGCGGCCGTTCTGCTTCGCCATCGTGTCCAGCGAGAGGGCCGGAGGCGGGTCGGCGACAACCCGTACCCGGTCGATGCCCGTCCGGCCGTTGGGTCGTCTCACGCGGAGTCGGAACCGGTAGGTGCCGGGCCGCGGCGGCGTGAACGCCGGCGTCGCCGAGCGCCGCCGCTTCAGCTTCGAGCGGGTTGCGCCCATGGGGAGCGGGCCGCCGACGTCGGCGCCGGCGAGGCGCCACCGGAAGCGGAGGCGACTCGCGCGTCGCGGTCGCGACTTCGTGCCGTCGAGCTGCACTGGCGCTCCCGCCGGCGCGTGCAGGTCGCGGCCGGCCGCGGCAAGCGGTCCACCCCGGCGCACGCGGAAGCGGATGACTTCCTTCCGGCGCCGGCCGTGAAAGCGGTGGATGCGGACCACGAGCCTGTTGCGCCCGCGCCTGAGGCCGTGGCTGGGGGAGAGCTGCATCCGATGCACGCGGCGGTCGGGCCGTTCGAGCTCGCGGTGCGAGAGGACCCCGTTCAGGCGCACGCGGACCTTGCCCCGGAAGCCCGTGCGGACATGGAGCGGGACCGGACGCCCCGCCGCATGGCTCGAGCCCGGCTTCGGTGATCGGATCGGCCCCTTCGCCTGTGCCTCCTGCGACTGCACGAAGAGCAGCCCGAGCGCGGCGACGAATACGCCCACGAGCACCCTGCGCAGTCGGGCGGCTCGCGCCCAACGGTTCAAGTCGTCCTCCCCTTTGTTCCTCGACCGCTGCCGTCCCGCCCGTCGCGGTGCCTGCATATCGCGGCCGCCTGCTGAGGCGCGAGGGTAGCGGCGGTCGCGTCACATTTCAAGGCGGGCTGCGTCCTGCGCCACGGTTGCGCTGGACCGGCCTACCGCGCTGCAGCGCTGGGCTGGCTCAGCCGGATCCGGACTTCGAGCCGGAGCCGGAGCCGGATCCCGAGCCGGACTTCGAGCCACCACCACCGCTGCCGTCCTTGCCGTTGGCCACCGGCTGGGCCTGGGCGATGATCGCGTCGAGCGCGGAGACCGCCGGTGCGATCGGCTGCAGCGGCAGCAGCTCGGACTCGCCACCGCTGATGCGGCGCCCGTCGTAGCGGATCGCAATCTGCAGCTCATCGGGCGAGGGCTGCTTCGGGGGCACCTCCAGCGTCGCGAAGTCGATGTCGGAGACGGCGGTGCGAGCGCGGATCACGAGCGCTGCGGGAACCGCCGAGGCGTCCGCCTGCTTGCCGTTGAGCTCGACGGTGAGCCGGTTCATCGGGGAGATCCGAACGATCTGGTCGACGCCGGCAAAGCCGCCGCTCTTCTCGTAGGTGATCGGGGGCGCGGGCGCCGAGGGGTCGGGCTCGGCCTTCTCGCCGCAGCCGCTGCCGGTGACGGCGAACGCCGTCACCGCGACGGCGGCCAGCAGAGCGTTCCGGATCCTGCTCATCGGGCGATCCTACGGACCAGACGCGCGTACTCGGATGCGATCGCCTCGACCGAGTAGCGGGACACGGCCCGCTTGCGCAGCTTCTCGCGGTCCCAGTCGCGCCCGCTCACCGTCTCGAGACCGGCCCGGATCTCCTCGGGCGTGCCCTCCCAGATGGGGACGCCGATCTCGGTGCCGAGGCGCTCGCGGATCTCGGTGAAGGTCGGCCCGAAGCCGACCACCGGGGTGCCCGAGGCGAGCGCCTCGATCATCACGATCCCGAACGATTCCGACAGCGAGGGGAGGCAGAGGACCTTGGCGGAGCGCACGAGCTTGCGCATGCGACGGATGTGGACCTGGCGGCGCTGGTGGGGCACGTAGCTGACCCGATCGACGACCCCGAGCTCCTCGGACCGAGCGCGCAGGCGCTGCTCCTCCTCGCCCTCGCCGGCGAAGGTCACGGTCTCGCCCGGCATCGCGGCGACCGCCTCCAGCAGCGCCAGCGGGTTCTTGCGGCGGTTGAGGCTGGCGAGGAAGAGCACGCCCGAGCGCTCGCGCTCCATCTCGAAGTCGCGCGTGTAGGCGCGCTGCAGCGGATAGGGGATCACCTCGGTGCGTTCCGGATAGCGGAAGCCCAGCTCGAGCCCCTCGTCGCGGCAGTGGCGGGAGCCGAAGACGACGGCGTCGCAACGCTCGAGCGCCTCCTGCGCGTTGCGGCGGTTGTTGGCGGCGCGGCGGTCGTCGCGCTTCATCGTCACCTGGTGCCAGGCGTGGACGATGCCGAGCATCGGCGTCTCGGGTGCGACGTGCCGGTGTACGCGCGTGTAGCGGGCGGGCGCGAAGGCGGGCACGTTGTTGACGACGACGACATCCGGCCGCAGGCGCTCGTTCAGCAAGAGGCCCGTGTAACGGCGCGGGCGCGCCTCCTTCGGCGGCATGAAGACCTCGATCGGCGCCCGCTCCTCGGCCTTCCAGCGCATCAGCCGCTGCGGCGGTGGGATGAGCACGCCCGTGGGCTCGATCCGGTGGCGCCAGGGGCGCCGCTTCCACTCGCCGACGAGCGCCGCGTGAAAGCGCGTGACGCCGCCGCGCAGCTTGCCGCCCCACTCGGGCGGGATCGGCCCGACGCTGAGCACGCGCGTCTTCAGCCGCTCGGGGGGAGGCGGGATCCTCATGCCGGGCGCAGCGTAGACGCTGGAAGGAGCGCGACCGGCAGGCGCGAGCACGCCCGGCAGGATTCGAACCTGCGACCTCTTCCTCCGGAGGGAAGCGCTCTATCCAGCTGAGCTACGGGCGCGAGTGGGCGGGAGGTTAGACCGTCCGGTGCAGGGTCGAGCCCCGCGACGAGGGCGCGCATCCGCGCAACCTCGATGTCGGCCACAAAGCCGCCGTGCTTTGATTCCGCGCCGTGGCGGCGGCGGATTCAGGAAATGCAGAAGGGCGAAGGATCACCTGGCTGACCCCCGACCGGCTCGAGGTGCTGATCGCGGTCGGGCTCGGCGTCGCGGCGGTCCTCGCGGCGCTCACGGTCTATCTCGTCAAGACGGCGGACGACAAGGCGGAGGTCGCGATCAATCATGGGATCGGCCTGGTCGCGGAGGAGACGGGCGCGGCGCTCACGGCCTCGAGCGATCAGAGCGCCGACGAGGCGCTGTTCTTCGACTACGAGACCGATCTCGCCGACCCCGCGACCAGGGACGCGGCCAGGCTGTTGCTTACGCAGGCCACGGACCCGAACCTCGAGAAGGTGATCGAGTGGTGGAAGCGCCATCGCGACGATCCGCACGCCCCGCGGACCCCGTTCAGCGAGGACAACCCCTACTTCCACTCCGCCGATGCCGCGCGCGCCGACCAGCTCGATCGGGAGGCGGAGGCCTCCTTCGATGAGGCGCACCACTACCTCGAGAAGGGGGCGAACTTCACGCTCGCCGGCGTGATCCTGGCCGTCGGTCTGTTCATGTACGGCGTTGCCGGCGTCGGCCGCAGCCGGCGGATCAAGGCGGCGACCACCGCGTTCGGCTACGTCAGCATCCTCACGGCCGTGATCGCCCTGCTGATCGCCTGAGAGCTCGCCGCGGCCGCGCCCCGGCTACCGTTGCGGCGCCATGGACCTCGACGTGATCTTCCTCGGCACCGGTGGCTCGGTGCCCTCGGCGCTGCGCAACACCGCCTCCGTGCTCGTGCGCCGCGGTGGCGACCGGCTGCTGTTCGACTGCGGCGAGGGCACGCAGCGACAGATGCAGCGCTCGACCGGGCTGGTGCAGGCCACCGACATCTTCATCACGCACCTGCACGCCGACCACTACCTCGGCCTGCCCGGACTGATCAAGACGTGGGACATGCAGGACCGCACCGCCCCGCTGGTGATCTCGGGGCCGCCCGGACTGCGCGACCTGCTCGCCTCCCTGGGCCGGATCATCGGCCGCGTCCGCTACCCGATCGAGATCGACGAGCTCGAGCCCGGCGCCCGGATCCGCCTCGACGACTACGCGGTCGAGGTCTTCGCCGTCGAGCACCGGATCGCCGCCTTCGGCTATGCCCTTGCGGAGGAGGGGCGTCCGGGGCGCTTCGACCCCGAGCTGGCCCGCTCGCTCGGCGTTGCCGAGGGGCCGGACTTCGGGCGCCTGCAGCGTGGCGAGGAGGTCGACGGCGCCGACGGGCCCGTCAAGCCCGAGCAGGTGATGGGGGAGGCGCGCAGGGGTCGCAAGCTCGTGATCACCGGCGACACCCGGCCCTGCGACGCGACGGCGATCGCCGCCGACGGCGCCGACCTGCTCGTCCACGACTCCTCCTTCGCCGACTCGGAGGCCGACCGCGCCGCTGAGACAGGTCATTCGACCGCCCGGGAGGCGGCGCGCGTCGCGGCCGAGGCGGGCGTCGGCATGCTCGCGCTCGTGCACATCTCCGCCCGGCACTTCGTTCCCGACATCCTCGCCGAGGCGCGCGAGGAGTTCGGGGCCGTCGAGGCGCCGCGCGATTTCGACCTGATCGAGCTGCCGCTGCCGGAGCGGGGCGACCCGGTGCTGCGCCGCGAGGGAGCGCTTGATCAGTCTGAGGAGGGCCCGGATCAGCCCGCCGGCTGAGTCCTTCAGTCGATCACGCGGCCAAGCGCGAGCGCCAGCAGCCAGAAGTACATCGCGAGCTCGGCGTTGACGAACGCGAGCGGGATCGAGAGTCCGAAGACGATCGGGTTGATGAACGGCTCCAGGCGAGGCCAAGGCTTCTCGTAGAGCTTGCTGCCGGGCGTCAACAGGCGCGACTCGATCGCCAGCCGGGCCGAGAGCGTGAACGCGAGCGAGGCGAGCGCCACGTTGGCCGCGAAGATGATCACGGAGTCCCGCTCGCCGCCGTACTCGCCGATCAGACCGGTCGAGAACGGCATCGCAGCGACCAGCGACAAAAAGAGCAGGTTGCTCCACAGCAGCCGCCCGTCGTGCCGCTCGACCTCGCCGAAGAAGGCGTGGTGGTTGACCCAGAAGACCCCGATCACGGCGAAGCCGATGAAGTAGGCCTCGGCGTTCCCGACCAGGTCGGCGAGGACACCGTGGAGCGAGCCGTCGGAGAGGCCGGGTCCCGGCACCTCGATGTTGAGGACCAGCAGCGTGATCGCGATCGCGAAGACGCCGTCGCTGAAGGCCTCGAGCCGGGCGACGCCGCGCCGATCGTCACGCTCCCGCCGGCTCTCGCCCTCGAACTCGTCCTCGTCGATGATCTCGGTCACGCCGCGATGATCGCAGCGGTCCGGCCGGGCTCGCGGGTCAGTGCCGGAACTTGAACGAGTAGACCCCGCGCCCGAGGCTCGCGGCGAGAATCTGCTTTGGGTGTCCGGGCCAGGGCTCGAGGCTGAAGACGGGCGCCGCCGGCAGTCGGCGGCCGAGGAGGCGGAACTTCGCCTTGCGCTTGGCCTGCTTCGATTTGCCGTAGACGCCGTTCGTGGTCGCGACGATCAGCTGGCCGCGGTAGACCATCGCCCACAGCGCGGGCGTGAGCTTCAGGTTGGCGGAGATGTCGTGGAAGCTCCGACCGCCGTTGGGCGACGTACATGTGGCCCCCGTGCGACGCGATCCCGCTGTCGCCCGCGCCTCGGCGGCCCGCGTAGGGGCGGATGTCGCGGCGCCCAGCGTGACGTAGATGGTGCTTCTTGTCGTTGGGGTCGATTCGTGACGCTGAATGAAACGGTGTGGCAGGCCCTTCGCCCTGACGTTGTGCCAGCCCGTCGGCGCTGTCCATGCTTCGGCGGCTTCTTGCCGCCCACGTTGGTCGCCAGCCCGCGACGAGAACCGGACTTGTCGCGACCACGACGTCGCAGCCGCCGCAGTAGCCCGCGTAGACGGCCGCTGCCGTCGACGGCGAGCGCCGAGACCTGGTTCTGGGCGCCCGTGCGCTTCTTCATTGCCGAGGTCGTGACGAGTGCCACTCGTTCAGTGGATCGCCGCTGCCGGGGGTGAGGGTGTCCGGGCCCGCCGTGGTCTCGGCGATCTGGCTTGCCGGCGATGACGATGTGGTTCGGGTCCTTCGGTCCATCACCATCGGTGCATAGAAGGAGGGGTTGTCGAGGTAGTGGATCGATGTTGGTCCAGTTGACGCCGCCGTCGGTGGAGACGTTGATGTCCCGGCCTCCGGCAGTCTCGTCGTAGGCGACCTTGCTGTTCTTGGGGTCGACCTGAGTGAAAATGCCATCGCCGCCGAAGATCTCGGTCTGCCGCCGCTGGCGCGATCCGCATCTCGCCGTTGTCCTGCATGCCGGCGTAGACGACGCCGTCCGCTGGCACCCGCGACCCCGTACGGGAGCAGCGTGTGGAAGCCGTCCTTGGCTCCCGTTCCCGAGCCCTTCTGACTGAACGCACCGTGGAGCCGACCTGTTGTGTGTAGTTGCCGCCGTCGTTGCCGGCCTACCAGCGTCACGCCGCCGCTGCTTGTCGTGACGAACTCCCGCCTGCTGGTCGGGGTGGGTGGTGACTGCTGGGTGACCTGCTGCGATGTCGAGCAAGCGTCGCTGCGAGCACGAGCATGCAGCCACCGCCCGTCGCGTTGTAGGGGCCGATCATCTGGAACTCGCTGGCGCCGTTCGAGCGGCTGGCGAAGCGGTTCCGGTAGATCTCCTCGAGGCCGAACGCCATCCGGGTCGGCACCCCGCTGGCGTTCTGCCGCGTCGGGTCGGGCGCGATCCACTGGTCGTACCAGGACTGGATTCCCGGCCCGTAGCCGAGGGCGCTGAGTTGCGCCAGGGTCGAGCCCGTCGTCGGCAGCAGCAGCTCGCGGAGCCCGCCATCTGCGTCCACGTGCGGCCGAAGTCGGAGGAGACGTAGACCCGTTGAGGAGGTCGGCGTGCCGTGGGTGAGCCCGAGCCCGAGCGGGTCGCCGCGGGACGTCGAGCCCTCGACCTTGCCGCGGTTGAAGAGTGCGGCATCCTGAACGAGGGCGTAGACGTAGCCATGGTTCTGCTTCGGACCCGTGGCGATCCCCAGCTCGATCCGGCCGATGTGGCTCTGCGGGGGAAGCCGTGCTCGGAGGCGTCGAGCCGCTTGAAGCTGCCGGGCCTGCCGTTGGCTCGAAGGTAGAGCCCGTTGGACGGCGACTCGGGCCGCCGTTGAAGTTCTGCGCGGGCCGTCGCGCCAGCCGACCGCGGCAAGCACCGCTCCTCCTTGTGGCCGAAGTGGTCCGAGGCACGCACGACCACGTCGGTGACGATGTTCGCGAAGAAGCAGTTGGGGTCGCTGAGCGGCTTCCCGGCGCAGGACCCGATGGGCAGCTTGACGTTCTTGAAGCAGCGCCCGTCGTTTCCGCGACCGGAACAGCCCGGCACCCGTCGCCGCGTAGACCACCTTGGGTTGCCGGGGTCGACGGCCGCCTTGAAGCCCTGAGCGCCGGTGGGACGCCCCGCGAGCGCTTCCAGCTCCGTCCTCCGTTCGTCGAGCGGTACACGCCCAGCCCGCCGTACGTGTTGCCGCCGAAGGCGTTGTCGCCGGTGACCGCGATCAACGTCCCGCGGTGCGCGGGGGAGTAGGCGACCGACCCGACCGTCTGCGTCGGCAGCCTGTCCCCGATCGATGCCAGTTGGCCCGCGTTCCTGGACAGTCCAGACCCCGCCGCTCGCGACCGAGGCGTACAGCCGCGTGCCGTGGCGCCATAGGAGTAGTCGGAGACGCGCCCGCGAGCTCGGCGAAGCCGCTGCCATAGGTCTTGGGGTACTTAGGGTCGTCCGCGAGCAACGGGCCCTCGCCGAGCGGCTTCCAGCGACCGCGGATCACCTTGTGACGGCGCAGCGAGCGCTCCCGCAGCCGCGACGTCGCCGCGATGTCGCGCAGCGAGTCGATGCCGATCCGCGGGCTCAGCGCCTGGTTCGCCGCCGAGAGCTCCTGGAAGCTCTCGGGGACCTTGATTCCGCAGTCGGCGGCGAGCTCGAGCTTGGCGCGCTCCTGTGTCGCCTCGCTCTCGCCGGATCCGGAGCCGGACTCCGCGTCCGCGGCCTCGCCGGCGGCTTCGGCACCACCAACCTCGCGCGCGTGCTCGAGGGCGACGATGGTGCTCAGCTGTCGGCAGCTGGATCCGGTGCCATCCTCGCTGGAGCGGCCGGCGGCGACAAGGACCACCGCTGCGGCCGCGACCAACGCGAGCGCGGCGATCGTGGCCCTGATCGTCTTCGTTGTCATCGACAGCCCCTGCGCACCTGTGGCTTGTTCACGGAGCGGGCACCCTAGCTGCCGATCCGACGCCGCGCGCCGGTCGCAAACAGCGGCTTCGCGGTGCCGGCCGGCGCCGAACGCAGCCGCCGGCGCCACCCGCCCTGCTACGGTGGCGGCGTCGGTTCCTTTAAGGCGGTCCAGCGAGGCCGGGAAGGAGCGCGTTATGAGCGAGAGGATCGTTCTCGACCGAGACGACCTGCGCCGGACGCTGGTGCGCATCGCGCACGAGATAATCGAGAAGAACCCGCGTAAGGACGAGGACGGTGGCCTCGCGATCGTCGGCATCCATACGCGGGGAGCGCTGCTCGCGCGCCGCCTCCACGCGCAGATCGCGGAGCTGACCGGCGACGAAGTGCCGCTCGGCGACGTCGACATCTCCTTCTACCGCGACGACCTCGAGCTGCGGGACCCGGGGCAGATGCCGACGGTCAATGCGTCCCACCTCGACTTCGACGTGAGCGGGCTCACGGTCGTGCTCGTCGACGACGTCCTCTTCACCGGCCGCACCGTCCGCGCCGCCGTCGACGTGCTCTTCGACTACGGCCGGCCCCGCCGCGTACAGCTCGCCGTGCTGGCGGATCGAGGCCACCGCGAGCTGCCGATCCGGCCCGACTACGTGGGCAAGAACCTGCCGACCGCCCCCTCCGAGCGCGTCTACGTGCAGCTCGCCGAGATCGACGGCATCGACGAGGTGACGATCGGCGCCGCGCGGGACCAGGTGGCCGCAGCGAACGGCAACGCCGGACCGGAGGTCGGGACATGAGGGACCTGCTCTCGATCGAGGATCTCGACCGCGCTGACATCGAGCAGGTGTGCGAGCGCGCGGCGAGCTTCGCCGCCGTCGGCAAGCGCGACATCAAGAAGGTGCCGACGCTGCGGGGCCGCACGATCGTCAGCCTCTTCTACGAGTCGAGCACGCGCACCAGCTCGTCGTTCGAGCTCGCGGCCAAGCGTCTCTCCGCCGATGTCGTCTCGGTCAAGGCGCAGGGCTCCTCGGTCGACAAGGGCGAGTCGCTGAAGGACACGATCGCGACGCTGAGCGCCTACGACCCGGAGGCGATCGTGATCCGCTCGCCGCTGGCGGGGGCGGCGAAGCTCGTGGCCGGCTGGACCGACGCCGCGGTCATCAACGCCGGTGACGGCAAGCACGAGCATCCGAGTCAGGCTCTGCTCGACGTCTACACGCTGCTGCAGCGGCTCGACTCGCTCGAGGGGACGAAGATCTGGATCGTCGGGGACGTCGCCCACAGCCGCGTCGCCCGCTCGAGCCTGCGCGCCTTCGCCAAGATGGGCGCCTCCGTCACCGTCGCCGGGCCGCCGACCCTGATCCCCCGCGACTTCGAGCAGCTCGGGTGCCGCGTCTCCTACACCCTCGACGGCCTCGGCGAGGCCGATGTCGTCTACGCGCTCCGGATGCAGCGCGAGCGCATGAACGAGGCGTTCGTACCGTCGCTGCGCGAGTACGCGGCGACCTACCAGATCAACGGCCGGCGCCTCGCCCCACGCCAGCTCTTGATGCACCCCGGGCCGGTGAATCGCGGCATCGAGCTCTCGGCCGAGGTCATCGACGGGCCGAACTCGCTGATCACCGCCCAGGTCCACAGCGGCCTGCTCGTGCGGATGGCGATCCTCTACGAGGTTCTCGCCGGCGGCGATCGACCGCGGCCGATCCGCAGCGTCGAGCCGCTGCGCGATGAGGACGCGACGATCGGAGAGCCCGCGTGAGCGACGCTCCCGCACCCCTGAGCTCACTCGACTGGCGCGGCAGCGTCGACGGCGAGCTGGTCGTCCGCGGCGCTCGCGTCTTCGATCCGCGCTCGGGCATCGACGGCGAGCGGGACCTCCGGATCCGCGGCGGCAGGATCGCCGAGATCGCCGAGCCCGCCGCCGTGGAGGGCGAAGAGGGCATCGAGGAGATCGACGCGAGCGGCCTCGTCGCGTTTCCAGGCTTCTTCGACCCGCACGTGCACCTGCGCACTCCCGGTCAGGAGTACAAGGAGGACATCGAGACCGGTACCCGTGCCGCCGCAGCAGGCGGTTTCGCCGGGATCGTCGCGATGGCCAACACCTCGCCGCCGGTCGACGAGCCGGCGACGATCAGCGCCCTGCGCGAGCGCGCGGCGAAGGAGGCCGCCGTCCCGACCGGGTTCGTCGCCACGGTCACGAAGGGGATGCGCGGCGAGGACCTGACCGAGATGGCGGCGCTGCGGGCGGCCGGGGCCGTCGGCTTCTCGGATGACGGGCTCCCGATCCGCTCCGCCCGCGTGTTCCGGCGCGCCCTGCAGTACCAGCACCTCGTCGGCGGCACGATCCTGCTGCACGAGGAGGACCCGGAGCTGACCGGGGACGGCGTGATGGGGGAGGGGGCGGTCTCGGCAGCGCTCGGAATGGCGGGCGTGCCCGCGGTCTCGGAGTCGACGATGATCGCCCGCGACGCCGAGCTCTGCCGCTACGAGAACGCGCGGGCGCACGTCCAGCACCTCTCGGCCCGCGTATCGGTGGAAGCGGTCGAGCACGCCAAGGGGCAGGGCGCGCCGATCACGGCGGAGCTGACCCCGCACCATCTGGTGCTCACCGATGAGGAGGTCCGGAGCCTCGATGCCCGCTTCAAGATGAACCCGCCGCTCCGCACCGAGGACGACCGGCAGGCGCTGATCGAGGCTCTGCGCAGCGGCGTCGTCGACTGCATCGGCACCGATCACGCCCCGCATGCGGTGACCGAGAAGGAGGTCCCGTTCGAGGAGGCGATGATGGGCGTGATCGGGCTCGAGACGGCGTTCGCGGTGCTCTACACGGAGCTCGTCGAGCCGGGCGTGATCGAGCTCGCGACCGTGATCGAGCGGATGACCGCCGGCGCTGCCCTCTTCGACCTCGAGATCCCCACGATCGCCCCCGACGCGGAGGCGCACATCGCGCTCGTCGACCTCGCGGCCGAGTGGGAGGCGGGGGCCGAGGGCTGGGAGAGCCGCTCGCAGAACTCGTGCTTCAGCGGCCGCCGGCTGCGCTCGCGCCCGGTGATGACGATCGTCGGCGGCCGCGTCGCCTACCGCCAGCGTGCCTTCCGGCTTGGAGCGGTCGCGTGAGGTCGCCCATGCTCGGCCGCGAGGACGCGACCCTGGTCGTGATCGACGTCCAGGAGGGCTTTCGCAAGGCCATCGAGGGCTTCGACGGAATCGCCGCCGCGACCGCGACGATGGTCCAGGGCGCCGTCGCGCTGGGGCTGCCCGTGCTCGTCACCGAGCAGTACCCGAAAGGCCTGGGGCCGACCATCCCCGAGGTTGCCGAGCACCTCCCGCCCGGGACCGAGCCGCTCACCAAGACCGTGTTCTCCGCCGTCGGCGCCGAGGGGTTCAACCTCGCCGGCCGCCGGCAGGCGATCGTCTGCGGGATCGAGAGCCACGTGTGCGTCAACCAGACCGTCCTCGGCCTGCTCGACCACGGGGTCGAGGTGCACGTCGTCGCCGATGCGGTGGGCTCGCGGTCGGCGGCCAACCGCGAGCTCGGGCTCGCCAAGGCCGAGCGCGCGGGCGCCTGGCGCACCAGCGTCGAGACGGCGCTCTTCGAACTCCTCGGCGAGGCCGGCACGCCCGAATTCAAAGCCGTCCAGCGACTCGTGTTGGATTACGCGCCGTGAGCGGAAGCCGGAACACACCCGGATACGTGCTGCTCGAGGACGGGACGCGCCTCGAGGGCGAGCTGGTCGGCGCCGTGGATCTCGCCTCCCAGCGCTGCGGGGAGGTCGTCTTCAACACCGGGATGACCGGCTACCAGGAGTCGGTGACGGACCCCTCCTACGCGGGACAGATCATCACCTTCACCTATCCGATGATCGGCAACTACGGCGTCAGCGAGGCGGCGATGGAGTCGGAGGCGGCCCACGCGCGTGGCGTGATCATGCGCGATGCCCGCAACGGCGAGGACTGCGCGACGGCCGAGCGAGGCTGGCTCGACTGGCTCGCGGACTGCGGCGTCCCGGCGATCACCGGCGTCGACACGCGCGCGCTCGTGCGGCACATCCGCGACCGCGGCGCGATGCGCGGCGGCATCTTCGCCGCCGGCACCCCCGAGGGCGAGGCGCGCGAACGGGTCGCGGCTGAGCCGCCGATGAGGGGCGCCGACTTCGCCCGCACCGTCACGCCCGCGGAGCCGATCGAGATCGCCGGGGACGGCCCTCACATCGTCGCGCTGGACACCGGCATCAAGCTCTCGATCGTGCGCCAGTTCCGCGAGCGGGGCTGCCGCCTGACGCTGCTGCCGTGCGAGAGCGGCCCCGAGCAGGTCCTCGAGCGCGACCCGGACCTCGTCTTCCTCGCCAACGGCCCGGGCGACCCGGCGGCGCTCGACTACGTCGTCGAGACCGTGCGCGGCCTGATCGGGCGCAAGCCCGTGTTCGGGATCTGCCTCGGCCACCAGCTCATGTGCCGGGCGGTCGGCCTCGAGACCTTCAAGCTGCCTTTCGGCCACCGCGGCGCCAACCACCCCGTCAAGGAGCTCGCCACCGGGCGCATCGACATCACGTCCCAGAACCACGGCTTCGCCGTCGCCGGACCCGGTGGCGCGGAGCGCATCGAGGGCGACGAGCCGGTGCGCTGGGAGACCGACTTCGGCGCTGCGGAGCTCTCGCACCTGAACCTCTACGACCGCACGGTCGAGGGGCTCGAGCTGCGCGACGTCGAGGGGGGCACGGTCCAGTACCACCCCGAGGCGGGCCCCGGGCCGCACGACGCCCGGCACCTGTTCGACCGCTTCATGGAGCTCGCCGCGTGATCTGGCCACCGCCGGAACGGGCGCTCGAGGGGCGCATCGTGCGGCTCGACCCAGTCGCCGAGGGCGACCGGGAGGCGCTCGCCGCGATCGCCGGCGAAGCCGAGATCTGGAGCTGGATGGACCGCCGCGTCCCCGAGGACCGCGCCGCGTTCGACGACTGGTTCGACACCCATCTCGCGCGCCTCGGAGTCGGGGGAGTGGTGGACGTGGGTCACGCGCAGCGCCGCCGACGGCGCCGTGATCGGCTCGTCCTCCTATCTGGCGGTCCGACCGCCTCACGACGGCCTCGAGATCGGCTCGACCTGGCTGCATCCCTCCGCCTGGCGCACGGGAGCCAACCGGGAGGCGAAGCTGCTGATGCTCGGCTTCGCCTTCGAAGAGCTCGGTTGCATGCGGGTCGAGTTCAAGACCGATGCCCGCAACGCCCGTTCCCGGGAGGCGCTGGAAGGGATCGGAGCCCGCTTCGAGGGCATCTTCCGCAACCACATGTACGTTCCCGGCGCCGGCCGCCGCGACTCCGCCTACTTCTCGATCACCGACGACGAGTGGCCCGCCGTGCGGGCAGCGCTCGCCGCCGGCCTCGAGCGGCGAGGGGCGGAGCCCATCGCCGCCGGGAGAGGGGAGTCCTGAGTGCCACGACGCGATGACATCAACAAGATCCTGCTGATCGGCTCCGGGCCGATCGTGATCGGCCAGGCCGCGGAGTTCGACTACTCGGGCACGCAGGCCTGCAAGGTGCTGCGCGAGGAGGGCTACGAGGTCGTGCTCGTCAACTCGAACCCGGCGACGATCATGACCGACCCCGAGTACGCGGACGCGACCTACATCGAGCCGCTGCGCCCGGAGACGGTCGCGCAGATCATCGAGAAGGAGGGGCCCGACGCGCTGCTGCCGACGCTGGGCGGCCAGACGGCGCTCAACATCGCCAAGGCGCTGCACGACGACGGCACGCTGGAGGCGCAGGGCGTCGAGTTGATCGGCGCCAACTACGACGCGATCCACCGGGCCGAGGACCGCCAGGCTTTCCGGCAGACGATGGAGGCGGCGGGGCTGCGCGTGCCGCTCTCGCTGATCATCAACTCGGTCGGCGACGCCGAGGCCGCGCTCTCGTCCGGCGAGATGAAGCTGCCGGCGATCATCCGGCCCGCCTTCACGATGGGCGGGCAGGGCGGCGGCGCGGCCCGGACGGAGACCGAGCTGCGACAGATCGTCTCCGAGGGGCTCGCGGCGAGCCCGATCAACCAGGTGCTGCTCGAGGAGTCCGTGCTCGGCTGGGGCGAGTTCGAGCTCGAGCTGATGCGCGACCGCAACGACAACGTCGTCGTCATCTGCGCGATCGAGAACATCGACCCGATGGGCGTCCACACCGGCGACTCCGTCACCGTGGCGCCCTCGCAGACGCTCAGCGACGAGCTCTACCAGCAGCTCCGCGACCAGGCGCTGACCGTGATTCGCGCGGTCGGCGTCGAGACCGGCGGCTCCAACGTGCAGTTCGCCGTCAACCCCGAGTCGGGGGAGATCGTCGTCATCGAGATGAACCCACGGGTCTCCCGTTCCTCGGCGCTGGCCTCGAAGGCGACCGGCTTTCCGATCGCAAAGATCGCCGCCCGCCTCGCCGTCGGCTACGCGCTCGAGGAGATCCCGAACGACATCACGCAGGCGACGCCGGCGTCGTTCGAGCCGACGATCGACTACGTCGTCACGAAGATGCCGCGCTTCGCCTTCGAGAAGTTCCCGGGCTCGAACGGGGAGCTGACCACGCACATGAAGTCGGTCGGGGAGGCAATGGCGATCGGCCGCACGTTCCGGGAGTCGTTCGCGAAGGCGATGCGCTCGCGCGAGCTCGACGCGCCGGCGGACCTGCCTGAGAGCGAGGCGGAACTGCTCGAGCGCCTCGGCGTCCCCTCGGCCGATCGCTTCGACCTCGTGCTCGAGGCATTCCGCCGCGGGACCTCGATCGAGGCGGTGCACGAGCGGACGATGATCGACCTCTGGTACCTCCGGGAGCTCGAGCTGCTCGCCCGCGAAGGCGACGGCGGCGAGGGGCTCGTGCGCACCTACAAGTCCGTCGACACCTGTGCCGCGGAGTTCGAGGCGCGGACGCCCTACTACTACTCGGCCGGCGAGCGCGCCCCGGCGGGGGCGAGCGGCCTCTCGCACAGCGAGGTGCGCCGCGGTGAGAACGCGAGCGTCGTCATCCTCGGCTCCGGCCCGAACCGGATCGGGCAGGGGATCGAGTTCGACTACTGCTGCGTGCACGCCGCCCAGTGCGTGCGCGAGTCGGGCCGCGACGCGGTGATGATCAACTGCAACCCGGAGACGGTCTCGACCGACTACGACACGTCCGACCGCCTCTACTTCGAGCCGCTCACGGTGGAGGACGTGCTCGCGGTGATCGAGCAGGAGCAGCCGGAAGGCGTGATCGTGCAGTTCGGCGGCCAGACGCCGCTGCGGCTTGCCAAGCATCTGCAGGACGCCGGCGTGCGCCTGCTGGGAACGCCCGTCGATGCGATCGACCTGGCCGAGGACCGCGGCCGCTTCGGCGCCCTGCTGCGCAAGCTCGGGATCGCCCACCCGCCCTACGGGACAGCGCTCAGCGCCGAGGAGGCCCAGGTGATCGCCGAGCAGGTCGGGTTCCCGTTGCTCGTCCGACCCTCGTATGTGCTCGGCGGCCGGGCGATGGAGATCTGCTACTCGACCGAGGGCCTGCATGCCTACCTCGACCGCCACGTGCGCGCCAGCCCCGAGCATCCGCTGCTCCTCGATCGCTTCCTGGAGGACGCGATCGAGGTCGACGTCGATGCGCTGTGCGACGGCACCGACTGCGTGCTCGCCGGCGTCATGCAGCACGTCGAGGAGGCCGGCGTCCACTCCGGAGACTCGGCCTGCGTGCTGCCGCCGATGAGCCTCGGGCCGGACATGCTCGACCGGATCGAGGCGACGACCCGCCAGATCGCGCTCGAGCTCGGCGTCGTCGGGCTGATCAACATCCAGTACGCGGTCGCCGGCGGCGAGCTGTACGTCATCGAGGCGAACCCGCGGGCCTCGCGGACCGTGCCGTTCGTGAGCAAGGCGATCGGGGCGCCGTTGGCGCGGATCGCCTGCCGGCTGATGCTGGGCGAGCGGCTCGCCGACCAGAAGGTGCCCTCGATGCCGGTCGGTCACGTCTCGGTCAAGGAGGCGGTACTGCCCTTCAACCGGTTCGCCGGCGCCGACACGGTGCTCGGGCCCGAGATGAAGAGCACCGGCGAGGTGATGGGCGTCGCCGCGGACTTCCCGGCCGCGTTCGGCAAGGCGCAGTCCGCCGCCGGGGTCGGGCTCCCGGTCGAGGGCACGGTCTTCATCACGGTCACCGATGCCGACAAGCCTGCGGCGACGGGGCTGGCGACGATGCTGCACGACCTCGGCTTCCGCATCATCGCCACGGGTGGAACCGCGCAGGCGATCTCCCGCATGGGCGTGCCGGTCGAGACCATCAACAAGATCCAGGACGGATCCCCGCACGTGGTCGACTTCATCGAGCGCGAGGAGGTCGATCTGGTGATCAACACCCCGACCGGCTCGGGTGCCCGCTCGGACGGCTACGAGATCCGCAACGCCGCCACGCGGAAGGGAATCCCCTGCATCACGACGATGACCGGCGCCTCGGCGGCGGCGCGCGCGATCGCCGCGCAGCGGGCCGGCGCCGACCGGGCGGTCGCCTCGCTGCAGGAGCTGCACGCGCGCAGCGCCGCGGTCGGCGGGGACGGGGCCGGGCCGAGTTGAGCATCGCGGCCGGCAAGGCGGTCGCGGGCGAGGCGGACCGCACCCAGGCGCCGCTCGGACGCCGTGGGGCGCGGGTGGTGGCCAACGACTCCAGCGGCGCCTACCGGCTGATCTCGGCTTCCGACGAGACGGGGCCGGTGCCGCAGGCGGGGCAGTTCTACATGCTCGCCACCGCCGCGGGATGGGGCGGGGACGGTCGCCGCCCGTGGCTGCCGCGAGCGTTCTCGGCCGCCGAGGCCTCGGCGCGCGAGGGCGGCGGGGCGCGGCTCTCGTTCCTGCTCGAGGATGTCGGCCCGGGCACGGCGGCCCTCGCGCGGCTGCGCGAGGGCGATGAGCTGCTGTTGACGGGGCCACTGGGACGGCCGTTCTCCCCGCCGCAGGACCTGAACCCCGATGCGGCCGGGGCGATCCTCGTCGGCGGCGGGATCGGGATCGCGCCGCTCGCGGTCCTGCGCCGCTCCCTCGCCGCGGCGGGGATCCCGCAACGCTCGCTGCTCGGCTTCCGCGACCGGGCGCACACGGGCGGCACCGAGCTGTTCCGCTGCTCCGACGTCGGGCTCGCCTCCGAGGACGGCCACATCGGGCACAAGGGTCTGGTCACGGACCTCCTGGCACGCATGCTCGTGGGCGACGCGGCGCGGACCGCCGCCGTCTACAGCTGCGGTCCGCCCGCGATGCTGGAGGCAGTGCTCTCGATGTGCGCGGAGCGCGAGGTGCCGTGCGAGCTCGCGCTCGAGTCGCCGATGGCGTGCGGGTTCGGCGCCTGCTTCGGCTGCGCGATCCCACTCGCCGAGGGCGGCTACATGCGCCTCTGCGTCGACGGCCCGGTCGTCCGCGGCGAGGAGATCGCGACGGCGATGCCGGCGGGAAGCGGCCATCGATGAGGCCGCCGGTCTCCGCGCCCGAGGGTCAGCCCCGGTGACCGCCCTCGACTTCTGCGGAATCCGCCTCGCCCACCCGATCGTCAACGGGTCGGGGACCTTCGATGCGCTCGCGGCGCGGCGGGTGTTCGGCGAGGCGCTCGTCGAGCGCTTCCCGTTCAGCGCCTTCGTCTCGAAGACCATCACGCCGGCGCCCCGGGCCGGCAACCCGCCCCCGCGCCTCTGGGAGGAGGGCGCCGGGATGATCAATTCGATCGGGCTGCCGAACAAGGGGCTCGCGGGGTTCCTCGAGCACGACCTTCCCGGTCTCGCCGAACTCGGCGTCCCGCTGATCGTCTCCGTGATGGGGACGAGCGCTCAGGAGTTCACCGAGCTGATCGAGGGCGTCGCGCCGCGACCCGAGGTCTCGGCCCTCGAGCTCAACGTCTCCTGCCCCAACGTGCACTCGGGGCTGATCGTGGGCGAGCAGCCGTCGGAGACGCTGGCGCTGCTCGGCGCGGTCCGAGAGCTGACCGGGAAGCCGCTGATCGTGAAGCTGACGCCGAACGTGGCCGACCCGGCGGCGATCGCGCGGGCGGCCGAGGAGGGCGGCGCCGATGCGGTCTCGCTGATCAACACGATCAAGGCGGCCGCGTTCGACCCAGGCGGGGACGGGCGCTGGCTCGGCGCCGGCGCCGGCGGTCTCTCCGGGCCGGCGGTACGCACCGTCGCGCTGAAGCAGGTGGGCGACGTCGCCGACGCCGTCGCGATCCCCGTCGTCGGCATGGGCGGCGTCGAGAGCGGCGCCGACGCGCGCGATCTCCTGCGGGCGGGGGCGACGCTCGTCGCAGTCGGCAGCGCCAGCTTTCGCGACCCGCTCGCGGGCGAGCGGATCCGGCTCGAGCTCGAGGCCGAGCTCGCCGAACGCTGAAGCCGCACCCTCCGGCTCCGCCGGTCCCAAAATCCGGGATGTTGCCGCGATGTTGGGCCGGGCCCTCACTAGACCTCAACCTCAGGTCTAGATGGATTCGGCGAATTCGGCCGCTGATCGGCCAACAGGGCCCGCTTCCGTATGTATGATCGCCGCCGCGCCATGGCCTCGCCGACGCCCTCCACAGCCCAGATTCCGGCCCGGAGCAGGGACCAGCGGATGAGGGCCCTTGAGATGGCGAACGAGATCCGCACGCAGCGAGCTCAGCTGAAGAAAGATCTGAAGGCGGGCAAGGCGAAGATCGACGTCCTGCTCCTGGATCCGCCCGAGTGGCTGGGCTCGGCGAAGGTCTTCGACATCATCATCGCCGTGCCGAAGTACGGCCGCGTGAAGGCCAACCGGATCCTCAACCACTGCCGGATCTCGCCTTCGAAGACGATCGGCGGGCTCTCGGAGCGCCAGCGGGCCGAGCTCGTCGCGCTGCTCCGCCGCCGCTAGAGCGGTGCCCGGCGCCATGGGCGCCGCCGTCGCCAACCGGAGGATCCTCGAACGCCGCCTGCGCGCGCAGTTGCTCACCGGCCCGCCCGCGCGGGAGCCGGGCGACGTAGCCCGCCACCTGCTGGCCACTCAGGCCCAGGACGGCCGCGGGGCGAGGCTCGCGATCCGCTCCCGGACCGCCCCCGGACGTCTCGCAGCCGCCGATGTCGACGCCGCGCTCGCCTCCGGGGAGCTGATCGTGAGCTGGTTCAACCGCGGGACGCTGCATCTGATCGCGGCCGAGGACTACGGCCTTCTGCAGTTGCTCACGACCCCCCAGCTCGCGACCGCGTGCCGGCGCCGGCTCCGCCAGGAGGGCGTCGGCGAGGCGATGGCGGAGCGCGGGATCGAGATCGTGCGCGCGGCCCTGGCCGAGGTGGGCCCGCTCACGGGGCCGGAGCTGAGGGAGCGGCTCGAGGCGCGGGAGATCCGCACCGACGGCCAGGCTCTCGTCCATCTGCTGTTCGCGGCGACGCTCGCGGGCGTCTGCGTGCGTGGGCCGATGCGCGGCGCCCGGCAGGCCTTCGTGCTCATCGAGGACTGGCTCGACCCCGAGGCCCGACACCTGCCCGACGGGGACGCGGCCCGCGCGGAGCTCGCGCGCCGCTTCCTGGCCGCCCGCGGGCCTGCTTCCGAGCGTGACCTCGCCTGGTGGGCAGGGATCCCCGTGACGCACGCCCGCAGGGCGCTGGCGGCGATCTCCTCCGAGCTCGATGAGGGGGTCGGGGAGCTCGCGGGCCAGCGGCTCGTCCGGCTCGCGGGGGCGCCGCGCGCCGCCGGGGTCCCGGCTCCGCGCCTGCTCGGTTCCTTCGAGGAGCTGCTGACGAGCTGGCGCTCACGTGAGCTGATCGTCGGCGAAGCGGGGCCGAAGATTCTCGTCGGCGGTCTCTTCAAGCCTTTCGCGCTGGTCGACGGCGCCGCGGCCGCGACCTGGAAGCTGAGGGCGGGCCGGATCGAGCTCGAGCCCTTCGGCCGTCTCTCCCGCGCGGACCGGGAGGCATTGGAAGCCGATGCCGAGGACGTGATCCGCTTCCTCGACCCCTGAGCGCCGGCTCGGGGGCGAGAAGCGGCCGCCTGCGGCCTTAACCGACCGTGCAGGAAGAAAGCCCATCCGCGACCGTCACCTCGGCCTCGCCATCCGATCCCAGCGGCAGAATCGGCGACGTGCCTCGCGTCTTCGTCATCACCGGCCCCTCCGGCGTCGGCAAGGGGACGCTGATCCGCGAGCTGTGCGGGCGGATTCCGGGGCTGGAGCTGTCGATCTCGGCGACGACCCGGGCGCCGCGCGTGGGCGAGGAGGACGGCGTCGACTACCACTTCCTCGACCGCGCGGAGTTCGACCGCCGGGTCGAGGCGGGGGACTTCCTCGAGTGGGCCGAGTACTCGGGCAACCGCTACGGGACGCTCCGCTCCGAGGTCGAGCGGCGGACCGAGCGCGGCGCCCCCGTCGTGCTGGAGATCGAGGTCCAGGGCGCGCGGCAGGTGCGGGAGACGATGCCGGAGGCGGTGCGGATATTCATCGAGCCGCCGACGCCGGAGGTGTTGCGCGAGCGGCTCGTCGCACGCGGCACGGACGATCCCGAGGTGATCGAGATGCGGCTCGAGGAGGCGCGCAAGGAGCTGCGGGCGAAGGACGAGTTCTCGCACCGCGTGACCAACGACGAGGTCGAGCGCGCGTCCAGTGAGCTGGCGGGAATCGTGCTCTCGGCGCTGGACCCTTAACCCCGGAGGCCCGCGTCCCCTAAGATGCCCCGCCCATGATCAAGCCAAGAGTCGACAAGCTGATGGAGCGGACCGATTCGCACTACGCGGCGGTAATCGTCGCGGCGAAGCGCGCCCGCCAGCTCAACAGCTACTACCGCGCGCTCGGTGAGGGCACCTACGAGGAGCACACCCCGCCAATGGTCGAGACCGAGACGGGCAACTACCTCACGATTGCTCTCGAGGAACTCGCCCAGGACAAGATCAAGTACGAGTACCGGCACTAGCCGGCTCGCACGGCCCCCGTACTCAGGAGGGGGAGATGGCGCGGATTCTGTTGGGAGTGAGCGGCGGTATCGCCGCCTACAAGGCGATCGAGATCGCCCGCCTCGCAACGCGCGCCGGCCACGGTGTGCGCGTGCTGATGACGCCCGCGGCGACGAAGTTCGTCGGCGCCGCCACCTTCGAGGGGATCGTGGGAGCCCCCGTGCTGATCGACGAGTTCGAGCGTGATCCCTCCCGCGGCGCGTTTCCGGGCGATCCCACGCCCGAGCACGATCCCATCTCGCATCTGGAGCTCGTAAGCAACGCGGACGCCTTCCTGGTGGCGCCCGCTTCGGCGAACACGATCGCCAAGCTCGCGCACGGCATCTGCGACTCGATGCTGACCACGAGCTTTTTGGCTTGCACCGCGCCGAGGCTCGTCGCGCCGGCGATGAACGACCGCATGTACACGGCTCAGGCGACGCAGGCGAATCTCGCGACCCTCCGTGAGCGTGGGGTCGCGGTGATCGAGCCCGACACGGGGCCGCTCGCCTCGCGGGGCGAGTTCGGCACGGGTCGGCTGCCGGCGCCCGAGCGGCTGCTGGCCGAGCTCTCCTCGGTGCTCCCCGGCCCGTCGGGCCCCTGGGACGGGCTCCGTGTCGTGGTCACCGCCGGCGGCACGCGGGAGGCCATCGATCCGGTGCGCTTCATCGGCAACCGCTCGAGCGGACGTATGGGCTTCGCGCTCGCCGCCGCGGCCGCCCGCCGCGGTGCCGACGTGACCCTGGTCGCGGCCAACGTCTCGCTCCCCACGCCCGCGGGCGTCGAGCGCGTAGACGTCACCAGCGCCGCCGAGCTCGCGGCTGCCGCGCAAGCCGCCTTCGAGTCCTGCCACGTACTGCTGATGGCGGCCGCCGTCGCCGACTTCCGCCCAGCCGAGACGGCCGAGAGCAAGATCGTGCGCGAGGGATCAGGCGGCATGCGGCTCGAGCTCGAGGCCACCGACGACGTGCTGGCGGGTCTCTCGGGTCGGCGCCGCCCGGGTCAGACTCTGATCGGCTTCGCCGCCGAGCACGGCGGGGACTTCGTCGCCCGCGCTCGCGGCAAGCTGGAGCGCAAGGGCCTCGACGCGATCGTCGTCAACGACGTCTCCGACGCGGCGATCGGCTTCGAGTCGGCCGAGAACGCCGTCACGATCGTCGATCGCGAGGGCGAGCGCGAGCTCGCTCGCGCGAGCAAGGACGAGATCGCCGAGGCGATCCTCGCGCGCGTCGGCGAGTTGCGGGAGCTGGCGGAGGCCTGAGACAGGGATTCGGGCGGCGGCCGGCGGTCGGCGGCGTGGGTTGGCCGGCGGTTGGCGGCGGAGGTCTTTGGCCGGCGGTTGCCGGCGGCGGTCTTTGGCTGGGGTGTTACGGCGTCGCGGTTCGGGCGGCGTCGCTTGCGTGGGTCCCCGGCCCGCGGGTCCTGTCGCGGGGTATCCCACGGACCGGAAATCCGCTTGGTTCACTTGGTTTCCGGGTCCGTGGGATCCCTCCCCGCGCCACCCGCGGGAGGGAGCGCTGGGCGGGCGTTCGGGCGCGGGACGGGGTAGGCCGGGCCCGGAAGGGGTGGTGAGCGTCTCAGGCGAGGGGTCTTTGGCCTGGCGGGGCGGCGGCCGCAGGGGCGCGGGGGGCGTGGCCTTTGGGCAACGAGGGAGGGGTTGAGGCGAGTGGTCACGTTTCCTCTCAAGTTGAGAGGTTTTGTGACCAGTCATGGTTCGGGACGCCCCCTTGAGGGCGTGGTTTTTGGCGAGTGGTCACGTTTCCTCTCAAGTTGAGAGGTTTTGTGACCACTCGTGTTGCGGCGGGGGGTTTCGGTGGTCTGGGGCTCGGGATCGCTCCCCTCGGTGCCCTGGGGCTCTGCTTGCGGCGGGTTCTCGGGTTGGTCGAGGGGTTCCTTTTTGCGGGGTGTCGGGTTGGGCGTGCGCGCGGGAAGCCGCTTTACATGGTTCGTAGACTCGGGTGCATGGGCGACGAGACGACCTACGAGCTGTACCGGAAGGGCATGAGCCTGCTCGAATCCGGTGATTACGCCGCGGCGACGGTCCCCCTGGGGAAGGTCGCCGCCCGTGAGCCGGAGAAGTCCTCGGTGCGCGAGGCGTTGGGGCGGGCCCTGTTCCGTGCCCGTCGCTACGACGAGGCGGCGGGAGAGTTCGAGGCGGTCGTCGAGCGCCATCCGGTCAACGACTACGCGCACTTCTGTCTCGGCCGCTCGCTGAGCCTGAGCGGGCACCTGGATCAGGCTCGGCGTCACCTCGCAATCGCCGCGAACCTGCGGCCGGACCGGCGCGACTACCGCATCTACCGCGAGCGGCTCGCGAGCTCGTAGGCGGGCTGAGCGTCCGGCGGAGGAATGCGGGCGCTCGTCCAGCGGGTTACCTCGGCCGCTGTGACGGTCGAGGGGGAGCGGGTCGCGGCGATCGGGCCGGGTCTGCTCGTGCTGCTCGGGATCGGCGAGTCCGACGGCCCCGAGCAGGCCGATCGGCTTGCGAGAAAGGTGCGGGCTCTCCGGGTCTTCGACGACGATGAGGGCCGGCCGAACGAGCCGCTCGGCGACCGGGAGATCCTGTGCGTCTCCCAGTTCACCCTCTACGGGGACACGAGGAAGGGAAACCGCCCGAGTTTCGTCGCGGCGGCCAGGCCGGAGGTGGCGGAGCCCCTGTGCGAGCGCTTCTGCGCCGCGCTCGATGCCGCGCGGGGCGTATTCGGGGCCCGGATGGCGGTCGAGCTGACGAACGACGGGCCCTACACGCTGATGCTCGAGATCTGAGCGGCGGGGGATCTTGAGGCCCCGGGAAGGGCTGTCTATACTGGCGGTTCACCTTTGCAGCCGATCTGACGCGAGAGGTGGGCCGCCGGCCCGCCTTTTTTATCGCCTCCGGCCGGATGCGGAGGAGGACTCAGATTGGACGCACTACAGGCAGACATCGAGGAACGGATCGCCGCCCTGGACGGGGAGATCGAGGTGATCGCGGTCGAGCGCTTCGGCCCGGAGGGGTTGCGCGTGTACATCGACCACCCCGAGGGGGTCGACCTCGGGCTCTGCGAGCGCGTCACGAACCAGCTTCGCGACCTCACCGCCGACTGGGCGCTCGAGGTTTCCTCACCGGGCCTGGACCGGCCGCTGACCAAGCCCGCCCACTACGAGCGCTTCGTCGGATCGCGGGTGCGCGTGCGGACGAAGGAGCGGCTCGGAGGGCGCAAGAGCTTCACCGGCGTGCTCGCGGCCGCATCGGCCAACGCGGTCAGCGTCGAGGATGAGTCAGGAGTGCACGAGATCCCGCTCAGCGCGGTGCACCGATCGAACGTAGTTCCCGAGTTTTCGGAGGTAAGTCAGTGAGTCGTGAGATCGTCGACGCGATCAAGGTCCTCGAGCAGGAGAAGGGCCTGGATTCCGAGACGCTGATGGCGGCGCTCGAGGACGCGCTGCTCTCCGCCTACAAGAAGACCCCGGGGGCGGCCAAGTACGCCCGGGTCGATCTCGATCGCGAGACCGCGGACTTCCGCGTCTTCGAGCTGATCCTGCCCGCCGAGCTCGAGGAGAAGCTGCTCGCGCAGGTCGTGGAGGAGCAGGAGCCGAAGGTGAACCCCGAGACCGGGGAGCTGGAGGAGCCCGAGGACCCCGAGCTGGACCCCGAGATGCTCGCCCCCTACGCCGATCAGATCGAGACGCGGGACGTCACCCCTGACGACTTCGGCCGCATTGCGGCCCAGACCGCCAAGCAGGTGGTCCTGCAGCGGATCCGCGAGGCCGAGCGGATGATGATGTTCGAGGAGTTCCAGGACCGCGTCGGCGAGCTCATCACCGGGATCATCCAGCAGTCCGACAACCGCTACACGCTGGTGCAGCTCCGCGATCGCGTCGAGGCGCTGCTGCCGCGATCCGAGCAGGTCTACAGCGAGCGCTACGACCACGGCGCCCGGATCAAGGCCGTCATCACGGACGTCTCCGCCGAGGGCAAGGGCCCGAGCGTGGTCGTCTCGCGCAAGAGCCCGGAGCTGATCAAGAAGCTGTTCGCGCTCGAGGTCCCGGAGATTGCGGACGGGCTGGTCGAGGTCGTCGGCGTCGCCCGCGAGCCCGGCTTCCGCTCCAAGATCGCCGTCGTCTCCCATGCGGACGGGGTCGACCCGGTCGGCGCCTGCGTCGGGCCGCGCGGCTCGCGCGTGCGCATGGTCGTCTCCGAGCTCCGCGGCGAGAAGATCGACATCATTCCCTACAACGAGGAGCCCGCCCGCTTCGTCGCCAAGGCGCTGAGCCCGGCCCGGGTGCGGGAGGTCCTCGTTGACGACGACGACCGCCAGGCGACCGTGATCGTCCCCGACGATCAGCTTTCGCTGGCGATCGGCCGAGAGGGTCAGAACGCGCGGCTTGCCGCGAAGCTGACCGGCTGGCGCGTCGACATCGTCGGCGAGTCCGAGTTCGCCGAGCGGGGCGAGGAAGAGGGCTTCGAGGAGGAGGGCGAGGAGGCCGCCGACGGCCGCTGCGCCGCCGTGCTCTCCGCCGGCCGCCGCTGTCCGAACGCTGCGCTCAGCGGGTCACGCTTCTGCGGTCTCCCGCAGCACCAGGCGCTCGTCCGCTTCGAGACCAACCAGGTCACCGTCCTCGGCTCGCTCAACGACGATGAGGTCGCCGTGCTGGCCGACCCCGAGTCCGGGGACGACGAGGTGAACGAGATCGTCACTCGCGCCGAGGCGGCCTTCGCCGATGAAGAGGCGCGGGCGGCCGCGGGCGAGGAGGCCGAGGAGGCCGCGGCGGAGGAGTCCGCCGAGAGCGAGGAGCTCGCTCCCGATGAGGTTCCCGCCGACGAGGAGCTCTCGGACGAGCCCGAGGCCGTCGAGGAAGCCGCCGAGACCGAGCCCGAGGCCGTAGCCGAGGCACAGGCCGAGGAAGCCGCCGAGACCGGCCCGGCCGTCGACGAGGAGCCCGAGCCCGAGACCGTTCCAGAGGCTTCCGAGGAGGAGGGCGAAGCCGCAATTGCGGCCGCCGATCCGGAGGCGGCTGCCGACGGCTCCTCGAGCGAGGAGGCGGTGCCGATCGCCGAGCAGGAGGCGGGGGAGGCGGCCGCCGAGAGCGACAGCGTCCCCGAGCCCGACACCGAGCAGGCGGAGGCTTAGGACTGGATGGCGAAGCAACGCGTCCACGAGATTGCAAAGACCCTTGGGCTCGACTCCAAGGCGGTTGTCTCCGCCCTGAAGTCGGCCGGCGTCGAGGTCAAGACGGCGTCCTCCTCGGTCGACCAGCAGGTCGCGCTGAAGGCGCTTGCCGAGTCCGGGGCGCTGCCGAAGAAGCCCGCGGCTGCCGCTGAGGGCAACGGCAGCGGCAGCGCGTCGAAGTCGGCGGGCAAGCCGGAGTCGAAGCCGCAGCGTTCCGCCCCCGCCTCGGGCGCCGGTTCCGGCTCTGCCGGCGGCTCCGGCGGCAAGAAGCGCCGCCGCGTCGTGATCGACTCGCAGGCGGCGCGCCGCGACCAGATGGGCGGACCGCCGCCGCAGCGGCCCCCGCGCCGCCGCGGGCGCCGCCGCCGTCCGGTCTTCGAGGAGCCCGCTCCGAAGCAGGAGGCCGAACCCGCTGAGGAGCAGTCGTTGCGGATCAACTCCGGCGCGACCGTGCGCGAGGTCGGCGAGACGTTCGGCGTCTCCTCGGCTGAGGTGATCAAGACCCTCATGCAGCTCGGCGAGATGGCGACGCTGACGCAGACGCTCCCGGACGAGACCGTCCTCGTGCTCGCCGAAAAGCTCGACCGCAAGGTCGACATCGTCCACGCCGAGGACGAAGTCTCCGACGAGCCCAGCTTCGACGACGACGAGGCGGACCTCGTCGACCGGCCCCCGGTCGTGACCGTCATGGGCCACGTCGATCACGGCAAGACCTCACTGCTCGACGCGATTCGCGAGACCGAGGTGGCCGCGGGCGAGGCGGGTGGCATCACGCAGCACATCGGCGCCTACCAGGTGCACCACGATGGGCGCACGATCTCCTTCCTCGACACGCCGGGCCACGAGGCGTTCACGGCGATGCGCGCCCGCGGTGCCAAGGTCACCGACGTCGCGATCATCGTCGTCGCCGCCGACGACGGCGTGATGCCACAGACGGTCGAGGCAATCGACCACGCCAAGGCCGCCGACGTGCCCGTGATGATCGCCGTCAACAAGATCGACAAGGAGGGCGCGCAGCCCGACAAGGTCCGCGGCGAGCTCGCGAACATGGGGCTGCAGCCGGAGGACTGGGGCGGGGACACCGTCTACGTGAACGTCTCCGCGAAGACTCACGAGGGGCTCGACGACCTGCTCAACATGATCCTGCTCGTGACCGAGCTCGAGGAGCTGAAGGCGAACCCGGACGCGGATGCGTCGGGAATCGTGATCGAGTCGCACCTCGACGCCGGCCGCGGCCCGGTCGTGAGCGTGCTCGTGCAGCGTGGCACCCTCCGTGTCGGCGACTCGCTCGTCGCCGGCTCGCAATGGGGCCGCGTGCGGGCGATGCACGACTACAACGGTCAGCGCGTCGAGCAGGCCGAGCCCGGCGACCCGGTCGAGGTGCTCGGCTTCGACGGCGTCTGCGAGGCCGGAGAGCGCGCCTACGTGGTCGAGAACGACCGCCGCGCCCGTCAGCTCGCCTCCGAGCGCGCGAACCGGCTCAAGACCGAGGCCCTGGCCCGGCGCCAGGCGCGCCGCGTCACCCTCGAGGAGGTGTTCGCCAAGGCCACCGCCGGCGAGATCAAGCAGCTCAACCTGCTCCTCAAGGCGGACGTTTCGGGATCGCTTGGAGCGCTCCAGGACGAGATCGCGAAGCTCCCGCAGGATCAGGTCGCGATCGACGTGATCCGCGCCGCGCCCGGCGGCATCAATGAGTCCGACGTGATGCTGGCCGCGGCCTCCGACGCGATCATCATCGGCTTCAACGTGCGACCGCTCGCCGATGCCCGGCGCGCGGCCGAGAACGAGGGCGTCGAGATCCGTACCTACTCGGTCATCTACAAGATCACCGAGGAGCTGCGGGCAGCGATGGAGGGCATGCTCGAGCCGGAGGAGGTCGAGGAGACGATCGGCGAGCTCGAAGTCCTCGAGCTGTTCAAGGCCTCACGGGTCGGGACGATCGCCGGCTCGCGCGTGAACGAGGGCCGCATCGTACGCGACGCCGAGGTCCGCGTGGTTCGCGACGGCACCGTGATCTGGACCGGCCGGGTCGGTTCGCTGCGTCGTTTCAAGGACGATGTGCGCGAGGTCGAGAACGGCCAGGAATGCGGCGTCGTGCTCGACGGCTTCGCTGACGTCAAGGTCGGCGACGTCCTCGAGGTCTTCCAGACCAAGCAGGTCGAGAAGACGCTCGACTGAGGCGGCGGGATCGGGGCCCGATGGAGGTTCGCGAGACCGGCCCGGCCGACTGCGAGCGGATCGCGTCGATCCTCGCGCTCGTCGCCGAGGAGGACCTGCTCGCCACCGAGCCGCCGGTCGACGTCGCCGCCCGCGCGCAGCTGATCCGCGAGTCGCTCGAAGCCGAGGATGCCCGCGGGAGCTGGGTTCTGCTCGATGATCGCGGCGAGGTGGTCGGCTCGCTCGGCCTGCAACCCGCGGCGGCGCCCGGTGTCCTCAGGCTCGGCGCGGCGATCCTCGAGGGCCACCGCGGCGGCGGCGGGGGCCGGATGCTGTTCGAGCGCGCCTACCGGTGGGCGCGCCGGCACCCCGACGTGCACAAGATCGAGCTCGAGGTCTGGCCCGACAACGACCGCGCGATCCGCTTCTACGAGGCACTCGGATTCGAGCGCGAGGGTCTGCGACGGGACCACTACCGGCGCCGTGATGGGAGCTTCCGTTCGGCGATCCTGATGGCGATCCCGGCCCGCGCGGACGCGCTCCCGTGAGCGCCGACGAGCCCGCCTTCGTCTGCGTGATCGAGGCGCGGCTGCACGTGGCCGACTCCGACAGCCTGAAGTCGAAGCGCAAGGTCGTGCGCTCGATCAAGGACGCCGTCCGCGCCCGCTTCGGCGCCTCCGTCTCGGAGGTCGGCGGCCACGACTCCTGGCAGCGGGCGACGCTGCTGATCGCGCTCACCGGTGGGGAGGAGGTCGCCGGGCGCGCCGCGGAGGTCGAGCGCTTCGTCGCGGCCCGCGTCCCGGATGGCGCCGTCTTCGACCTCCACCTCCGCAGCCTCGAGGATATAAGCGAAGAGGAACTCGGGTAAGTAAGGTCATAAATATCAACCCGCACCGCACGCTGGTTGGTCCACGCCATAGTTTTCCGCCCGGTGCGGGTTGGAATAGTTGCCAAGCACCTGGACGAATCGAGTGGGTTGGGGACCTACAGCCGCGAGTTGCTTCGCGGGCTCGCCGTCAACGACGATGTCGAAACCATCGTCTTCGTTCCCGCGCCCGCACAGGCTGCGATCGTGCCCGCTGGCATTCGGGTGGTCGCCGGGTCTGCCCTGGGCAAGGTGTCAGAGGCCCGGTGGGCAACCACGAGCGTCCCTCGTGCTGCATCGCGCGAGGGCATCGAACTCTTGCACTACCTGTGGCCGTGCGGACACGTCTCTCAAGGTCCGCCGTTCGTGACAACGGTCCACGACGCGCTCAACTACACGATCCCCGAATACCGAGAGTCGAGCGTGATCGAGACAGCGGTCCGACGTCTCGTGCGTCGCTCCAAGCTCGTGTTCACGGTCTCGGATACAGCCGCGACCTCCATTAGCCGCTGGTACGGCCTCGCGCCGGACCGGGTGACCGTGACGAGCCTCGGGGTTGGCCCTGCGGATCCCCGCCCGCCCTCGGAGCGCGGGAATTGGTGGCTGTTCTTGGGTGGCATCGAGCGCCGGAAGAACCTCGGGGTGGTGCTCGATGCATGGGCCCAGCTACCCGAGCCTCGCGCACCCATAGAGGTGGTCGGGGTGCTGCACGAGTCGCCCCGGCACTACCAGTACAGCGAGCTGCCGGCGCTCGGAGCGCCCGCGGTCCGCCCCCGCGGAGTCGTTAGCGCGGAGCACCTCGAGCAGCTCTATCGCGGGGCGATAGGGCTCGTTCATCCAAGTCGCGGAGAGGGATTCGGGCTGCCGCCGCTCGAGGCGATGGCGCGTGGTGTGCCGGTAGTCGTGGCCGACGCCAGCGCTGCACCCGAGGTGGTCGGCTCGGCCGCGCTCCTGGTCAAGCCGGACGCCGCCTCGGTCGCCGAGGCGATGGCGGCGCTCTGGTCCGACGCGGAGCTTCGTTCAACCCTCCGCCGCCGCGGGCTCGAGCGCGCCTCCGAGCTGAGCTGGCAGCGGACAGTGGAAGCCACGATCCACGGCTATCGGCGCGCGCTCGCACCTGGACGGTCATGAGTCCGCGCTCGGTGCCGGCTCCGAAGGCTCGATCGCAGGTGGTGTCACGTCCGATGTCCGTAGACTGAGGTAGCCATGGCTACCTCGCGGATGCGCCGGGTCAACGAGGTGATGCGGGAGGTTGTGGGTGCTGAGATCAACAGCGGCCTACAGGATCCACGCATCGGATTTGTGACTGTAACGGCGGTGGACACCAGCCCCGATCTACGCCACGCCCTGGTTCGCGTCAGCGTGCTCGGGAGTGAGTATGAGCGCGAACAGACGATGGCGGCATTGCGCTCTGCGCGGGGCGTGCTGCAGGCGAAGATCAATGCGGAGTTGCGGCTGAAGCGGACGCCCGAGCTCACCTTCACCTACGACGACACCGCCGAGCGCGCCGATCGGATCACGCGCATGCTCACTGACGATACGCACGTCGACGAGGCGCGCCACGCGGACGAGGAGTGACCCTGCAGGCCGTCAACGTCAGACGGTCCCGGGCCCGCTATCCCGCCGCGGGGGCCGGGCACCCGGCTGCGGCGACGCGGGCGAGCGACCCGCAGAGGCGATCGTAGCCCGAAACTAGCTCGCATGGCTGCAAGGCGGAGATACTGTGCCCGGTTCGACTCGGGCTACCTCTCACGCGCTCTCGTGATGTGGGACTCGCTGCGCTCCGTCGACCCCGGCGCAGTGCTCGACGTCGTCTGCTTCGACGACGCCTGCCGGGAGGCACTTGCGACGCTCGACGTCGACGGGGTCGTCGCCCACAGTCTCGCCGAGCTGGAGGAATGGGATCCCGAGTTGGCCGCGACGCGGGCGAAGCGAAGTTGGGTCGAATACCTTTGGACGGCAATTCCCGTCGTTCCGATGTTCGTACTGGACCGGGCCGACACCGGGCAGGTCGTCTACCTCGATGCGGACCTCATGTTTTTCTCGTCCCCCGAGCCGATCTTCGAGGAGCTCGGCGGGCGCTCTCTGCTGTTGACGCCGGCGCGATACCCCGCGGCGTACCCGTGGCTGACCCACTGCGGGCTCTATCCAACCCAGTTCATGCCGCTCTCTCACGACCCCGAGGCGCAGGCGGCGTATCGCTGGTGGCGCGAGCGTTGCATTGAGCACTGCTCGGAGCAGATCGAGATCGACGCGAACCGTTACGCCGACCAGAAGTACCTCGAGCAGTGGCTCGATCTCTTCGACCGCGTCCACGTGCTCGAGCACCCGGGAGCAGGGCTCGCCCCTTGGAATATGGAAAGGCATGTGATCGATCGGGGCGACGACCAGCGAGAGCCGGTGTTGGTCGATGGACGACCCTTGATCTTCTTTCACTACACACGCTTCCGCCGTTACCGGAGCGGACGTGTCCAGGCCGCCGACCCGCGCTTTCGCATGCCACGTCGGGCTCGCGAGCTGATCTTCGAGCCTTACGCGGAGCGACTGGCGAAGTGGGCGGATCGGATCGCAGAGCTCGATCTCGGCATCGACCCATACGACCCCGAGCCCACCGTGAAGGATCGGCTCAATCTCCTCTACTCACGCGGTGCCGGCATCCTCAACCGCGCCAGGGCCGCCCGGGCGCGCTAACCGGCGTTCTCGATCGTGGAGCGCAGAGCCTCGATGGTCCGCTCCTGCGCCTCATCGCTGAGACCTGCGGTGAGCGGCAGGCTGAGCGTTCGCTCGGAGGCGCGCGTCGCCTGCGGAAAGGATTCGGGGCGCAGGTCATAACGCTCCCGGTAGTAACGGTGCAGATGAACCGCGCGGTAGTGGACACCGGTCCCGATCCCCTGCGCGAAGAGGGCCTCTACAAGCGCGTCGCGATCCATTGCCTCCGTCTCGATGCGATAGAGGTGGCGCGCGTGCACCGAGCCCTCGGGTTCGGAGATGCGCGGGAGGCTCAGCGGCAGCCCTCGCAGCTCCTCGTCGTACCGGGACCATAGGTCTGCCGCGCCGGTCTTGCCACTTGTCGAGCCGCGGGAGCTGGTGGATTCCGACCGCTGCCTGAACGTCCGTCATGTTGAACTTGTAGCCAGGTTGGACGACCTCGTAGTGGCGGAAGCCCGCGTCCGAATACCGCTGCCACGCCCCCGCGCTCAGTCCGTGCAGGGCAAGTCGCTCAACGGTTTCTGCGACGCCGGCATCGTCGGTCGCAACGGCGCCCCCCTCGATGGTCGTCATGTTCTTCGTCACGTAGAAGGAGAAGGCGACCACGTTGCCATGGGCCCCGATCGGTAGGGAGTTCCACCGTGCGCCGATGGCGTGCGCCGCATCCTCGATCACGGCTATCCCATGACGCCGAGCGAGTCGCGCCATAGCATCGAGGTCGACCGGCTGGCCAGCGAGGTGGACGGGGATGACCGCTGCGGTCCGCTCCGTGATGGCCGCCTCAACCGCATCCTGCGAGGCCAGACCGCTTCCGCTGTCGTCGCTGTCGACGAGCACCGGCGTCGCCCCGATCTGCTCGACTGCGTTCGCTGTGGCGACGAATGTCATCGAGGGCACGATCACCTCGTCGCCACGACCGATGCCGAGGGCGCGCATGGCGAGCATGAGGGCCGCGGTGCAGCTGGAGACGCAGCGAACGTGTCGAGCGCCGAGGTAGCTCTCGAGCATCCGCTCGAGGCGGGCCACCTTCGGTCCCGTGCCGATCCATCCGGAGCGAAGGGAGTCGACGACCTCCTCGATCTCTGGCTCCTCGATCAGAGGAGCGCCGAACACGACGAAGTCGTCGGGTCCGGTCACGTTGGAGACAATGCCGTCGCCATCGCGCCAACCCTATTGAGGCCTGCTGCCGCGGGAGGCGCCCCGGGCGGTCATCTAGACTCCCGCCGCCAACCCGGCGCCCGAGGTCGGCGGAAACTGCCCGCCGCGGCAAGTCGCAAGAGATGCCCTGATGCCCCGACAAGAGCACGAACTGAAGTCCCACGCCGGTCCGGCCCTGACGCCGCGTGATCGCGCGGATGGCGCTTTGGCTGGTGATCCGGGGGCTGCGCGTTGATCAATACGGGTGACAATGCGGCAGGGCTCGCCGCGGAGGTCGGGGCCGCAAAGGAGCAAGTCGCCGAGCGCCTGCGCGCGGACGAGCGGTTCCTGCTCACGACCCACGAGGGACCGGACGGGGACGCGCTCGGATCGCTGCTCGGACTGCACGGCATCCTCACCCAGCTCGGCAAGGACTCGGTCATGTTCCTCGCCGAGAAGGAGTTTCCGCTGCCTGTCGAGTACCGCTTCATGCCCCTGCAGGAGGTATTTCACGAGCCGCCGGCGGACCTCGCCGACCGGACCGTCGTCTTCCTCGACTGCGGCAACATCGATCGGATGCCGATCGAGTGGCTGCGCGACGGCGCCGACCTGCTCAACATCGACCACCATCACGACAACACGCGCTTCGGCTCGATCAACCTCGTCGACGAGAGCGCCGCCTGCACCGCCGAGATCATCTACGACCTCGCCGAGCTGCTCGGGGCCGAGCTCACGCCGGAGATCGCGACGGCGCTGTACGTCGGGCTGATCACCGACACCGGGATGTTCATGTACGAGAACACCGACGCCCGCTCGCACCGGGTCGCCGCAGCCCTGATCGACGCCGGCGTCGACGTCAACGAGATCTTCCGCCGGCTCTACGAGCGCGTACCGACCGAGAAGCTGCTGCTCCTCGCGCGCGCCCTGGGTCGCATCGAGCGCCGCCTCGACGGTCACCTGTCGACCGCCTACATCTCGGCCGAGGACTACGCGGCCACGGGCGCGGACGAGATGCTGACCGAGGGCATCATCGACTATGTGCGGGCCCTGGAGGGCACGGCCGTCGCCGCGGTGATCCGCGACAAGCCGAACAGCGGCGGCGCCGCGCGCAAGGCGAGCCTGCGCTCGACCGACGGCACCGTCGACGTCTCCGCGATCGCGCGCAAGATGGGCGGCGGGGGCCACCGACGGGCGGCGGGATTCTCCAGCGACCTCACCTACGACGAGCTCGTCGAGTTCCTGCAGGCGGAGACCACCGCCCAGCTCGGCTGAACCGGGCCGTGGCGGAGCTGCCGCCTGAGCCGGCCGCCGGATACGTCCTCGTCGACAAGCCGGCGGGGATCAGCTCCAACGCCGCGATCCGCGACATCAAGCGCGAGAGCGAGGGTCTACGCGTCGGCCATGCGGGCACTCTCGACCCGTTCGCGACCGGCCTGCTGGTCGTGCTCGTCGGCAGGGCCACGAGGCTGCAGCGCTGGGTCCTCGGGCGCCCGAAGACCTATGAGGCCACGGCGCGGCTCGGCTGGCGGTCCAGCACAGGCGACCCGGACGGTGAGCTGACCGAGACGGGGAGGATCCCCGAGCGGCTGGAGCTGCCCACGGGGCAGGATCAGCCAGCGGGTGCCGCTCACGTCCGCCGTCAAGGTCGGCGGCGAACGCCTCTACAAGCGCGCCCACAGGGGCGAGGGCGCGGACGTCGAGCGCCCCGTGCGCGAGGTCGAGCGTCGAGCGGGCCGAGCTGCTCGAAGCGATCGGGGACCGGGCACGATTCGAGATCGTCTGCTCGGCCGGCACCTATGTGCGGACGCTGATCGAGGAGCTCGAAGACGCCTACTGCGTGGAGCTGCGGCGGACCGCGGTCGGGCACCTGAGCGTCGCCGATGCAGGACCGCGGTTGCGGCCCGTCGGCCGAGCTCGTCGCGCACCTTCCGGCGCAGCCGCTCTCGGAGGCGGAGGCGGTGCGGATCGTGCACGGCCTGCGGGTCTCCGACGGCGGCCGGACCGGGGAGGGGGAGGCCGTGCGGCTGATGCTCGGCGAGCGGCTGCTCGCGATCGCGCGCCCGCGCGGGGGCGAGCTGGTGACCGAGGTCGTGCTGGCGTGAGAGAGTTCGGCCCTCGATGAGCATCCGCGTCACCAAGCTGCCCGAGGCCGAGACCGCGGCCGCGCCGATCGCGATCGGCACCTTCGACGGCGTCCACGTCGGCCATCGCGCCGTGATCGGCGACGCCGACACGGTGCTCACCTTCGAGCCGCACCCGCTCAGCGTCATCCATCCCGAGGCGGAGCCAAAGCTGCTGATGCCGTTCCCGGTCAAGCGCGACGTGATCGAGGGCCTCGGGGTCTCCGAGCTCGTCGTGATCCCCTTCGACCGCGAGTTCGCCGCGATCGATCCTGATCGACTTCTGCGAGCGCGTCCTGGCCGACCGGCTCGGTGCGACGCAGGTCTCGGTCGGCGAGAACTTCCGCTTCGGGGCGAAGGCGAGGGGCACCCCGGAGCTGCTCGCCGGTCGCCCGGAGTTCGAGACGCGGGTCGTGCCGCTCGTCGAGGTCGGCGGCGAGACCGTCTCCTCGACCCGGATCCGTGCGCTGGTCTCGGCCGGCGAGGTCGAGGAGGCGGCCGAATGCCTCGGCGCGCCGTTCATGGTCGAAGGGCCGGTCGTCAGCGGTGACCGACGCGGGCGCGAGCTCGGCTTCCCGACGGCCAACCTCGTCCCCGACGACGCCCTCGTCTGCCCGGGCCACGGGGTCTACGCAGCGTTCGCGAACGGTCGGCCGGCGGCCGTCAACGTCGGCGTGCGCCCGACGTTCGAGTCGGGCCGCGGCGTCCTGATCGAGACCTACATCATCGATCACGACGAGGACCTCTACGGCAAGCACGCTGCGGGTGGCGTTCGCGAAGCGGCTTCGGGGGGAGAAGCGGTTCGCCGGCAGCGAGGCAGCTCGTCGCGCAGATGCGCCTCGATGTCGAGGACGGCGCGGGAGGTCTGTGCTACCTTCTCGCGCCGGTCCTGAGCGCCGCACGGCGCCCCGGGCCCTATCCTTCTACGTGATGTCTTTGACCAAGGAAAGAAAGGCCGAGCTGTCCGAGAAGTTCGGGCGCGGCGAGAACGACACCGGATCGACGGAGGTCCAGGTGGCGCTGCTGACCGAGCGCATCAACGAGCTCACCGACCATCTGCGCGAGCACAAGAAGGACCATCACAGCCGCCGCGGGCTGCTGATGCTCGTCGGCCGCCGCCGTCGCCTGCTCCGCTATCTCGAGCGCACGGATCTCGATCGCTACCGGGCGCTCGTCGCCGACCTCGGTCTGCGCCGGTGATCGAAGCCGGCACGAAGGCACCGGCCTTCACGCTCCCCGATCAGGACGGCAACGAGGTCTCGCTCTCCGACTTCGCGGGCAGCAAGGCTCGTCCTCGCCTTCTACCCGCTTGACTTCAGCCCGGTCTGCACCGATCAGCTCTCGATCTACCAGGAGGTCCTGGATGAGATCGAGGCCCGCGGCGCGAAGCTCGTCGGCATCAGCGTCGACTCCGCCTTCGCGCACAAGGCCTTCGCGGAGAAGCTCGGCCTGACGATCCCCCTGCTCGCCGACTTCCACCCGAAGGGTGAGGTGGCGCGGGCCTACGGGGCCCTGATCGAGGACCGCGGGCACGCGAACCGTTCCCTGGTCCTGGTCGACGAGGACGGCGATGTCGCTTTCTCCATGGCGACCCCGACGCCGCTCGAGATCCCGGGCGCCAACGTCATCTTCGACGCCCTCGAAGCGACCGCCTGAGCGGCGCGCCGTGGACGAGAGCCTGGGCAGTGCTCCCGCGTCCCCGATCGGGCCGGGCGAGCACGTGCGCGGGTCCGTCGGCGCGCCCGAGGCCGTCCTCTACCTCGACCTCGCCTGCCCGCACTGCGCGGCCGACTGGGTCCGCATCCGGAGCTGCCGCTGCGCCTCTGCGTCCGCCACTTCCCGGTCGCGAGCAAGCGGCCGCGCTCGCCGGCCCTGCACGCGGCCGTCGAGAGCGCCGGCGTGCTCGGCGGGGAGGAGGCGTTCTGGTCGATGTTCGACTCGCTGCTCGCCGACCAGGCACATCAGGACGACCCGCACCTGTGGCGAGCGCGCGGAGGAGCTCGGACTCGACCTCGACTCCTTCGAGCGCCTGCGCCGTTCGGACGAGATCGAAGCGCGCGTTCGAGCCGACTTTCGCGGCGGTATCCGCGCCGGGGTGATCGGCACGCCCACCGCGTTCCGGGGTGCCGAGCTGATTGCCGACCGGGTCGCGGAGCGTCTCGCGGCGCTCTCCGCCGGCCCGGCCTCCTGAGGACACGGGAGCCGAGGCGCCCGGAGCGGGAAAAGACGTACGCTTGCGGCCCTATCCTTGCGGCTGGATGAACCGTGTAATCGGAAGCCTGGGACGAGCGTCGAACGCGGGATCGACGTTCTGACCCGGGGCGGGCAGCTCCAGCGCCGCGACGCGCGCGACGAGCGCGATCGCGACGCCGTGATGAGGGGCGCCGCCCGCGCGCCGCGCCGCTTCTACGACGGGCGCTACAGGGAGGGCTACCAGAGTGCGATCCTCGAATCCGGCTACGACGCCTGCGTGCTCGCGGCACTGCGCTGGGCACTGCGCCCCTACCGGTCCCTGCGGGAGCCCGTGCTCGACTTCGGCTGCGGTCAGGGTCGTTACCTGCCCGTCCTCGGCGCCCTGCTGCCTGGGGCCGAGCTTCGCGGTGCGGACATCTCGCCGGTGGCGCTCGAGCTCGCCGCCTCGCGGTCGGTGGAAGCCGCGCTGACCCTCGCCGATCCGGACGGCCTGCCCGAAATCGCAACCGAGAGCATCGGGCTCACCGTCATGGTTGACGTGATCGAGCACGTTGCGGATGCCGGTAGGACGGTCACCGAGATCCGCCGGGTGCTGCGCCCGGGCGGACACCTGGTTCTGACCACGCCATGCGCCAATCCGGGGTCGATCGGCTGGCTCTACAACCGGCTCACGGTCGGTTTCGAGCAGACGCCGGACGGGATCGGCCGCTTTGCCACCGATGAACCCGCTCATCTGCGGCGCCTGCACAGTGGCGAGGCCCGCGGGATGCTGGCGGCGGCCGGAATGCGAGTCGACGTGGTGCGCTGGTGGGGACATCTCGTGACGCCGCTGGCGGACCGACTCGAGAGCCTGCCGCTCCCGCTCCGCAGGCAGGCCGCGTTGCTCGACTGGCGCCTGTTCCGGCGGTTGCCCAACGGCGGGGCCATGGTCGTCGTCGCCCACAAGCCGCAGGCCGGGGATCCAGGGGTGCCGACATGACCCGAACGCGGTGGGGCCACCGTCACGCGCCATCCAGGTCAGCGGCGCCGATACCCGAGCAGCAGCGCCTGTTCGAAGAGGGTGACTCGGTCCTCGACGCGATCGAGCCAGCCCGGCAGAGGCGACCGGGGCTGCTTCGTTCGGGGGCGATCGCGGGCGCCGCAGTGCTCGGCACCAATGTTCTCAATGTCGCCTTCCAGTTATCCACCGCCCGTCTGCTCCCGCCTCCGGAGTATTCCCTGCTGGTGACGCTGTTCTCCGTCCTTCTGATTACGAACGTCCCAATCCTTTCGATGCAGGCCCGTGTGGCCCGCGACGTGGCCCGTCGCGCCGAGGCCGGCGATCTCGACGCCGTTGGGGCCCAGCTCGTCGACAGCCTGAGGCCGTTGGCGCGCTGGGGCGCCGGCGTCATCATTGCGCTCGCGCTGCTCTCGGTTCCGCTTTCGATCGCGTTTCAGGTCAACCGCGAGCTCCCGTTCCTGGCGCTGGCGGTTTCAATAGTTGCGACGCTGCCTTTGCCAATCTCATGGGGGGGGCTGCAGGGCCTCGAGCGGTTCCCGACCCTCGCGGGTGTACAGCTGCTGTATGCGGTGTTGAAGCTTGCCGTCGGCATCGGACTCGCCGCTGCAGGCTTTGGCGCGGCTGCGATCGTTTTCGGTATTGCACTGGTTACCGTTGTGAGCTTCGCGGTCTCGTTGTTGCCCCTCCGCGGCCTCCTGAAGGCGGGGGTCAGACATGCGCGTGGGACCCTGAAGCTGCTCGATGGCTACACGGCCCGTGCAGCTCTGATGCTTGCTTTGATCGCAGCGCTCACGAACATCGACCTCATCGCCTCGCGCATCTTCCTTTCGAACGACGAGGCAGGTCTGTACGCCGCCGCCGGGGTCGCGACGCGAGCTCTGCTGTTGCTGCCGACGATCGCAACGACCGTGCTCTTCCCCGGGTTGCGACGCTGCGTGAGCGCAGCGCCGAGCGCGATCATCTCCTCGGGGGACTGGTCTCCGTCCTGCTCCTCGGCATCGTCCCGGTCGTGCTCTTCCTCGCGATTCCCGGCCCGCTGCTACGGATCGGTTTCGGGGCCGACTACGAAGGTGCCTCGTCCTTCATGGGGATCCTGGGGGTCGCGATGATGATCTTCGCCCTAGTCGAGGTCTACACCTTCCACTTCCTCGCACTTGGTCACCTCCGCTACTCGGTGGTCCTCGCCGTCGGGGTCGGCCTGCAGGCCGTCTTGTTTCCGCTCCTGCATGCGACCGCCGAGCAGCTCGTGTACGTGCAGATCATCGTCGCCGTGGTCCTGCTCGTGCTCAGCGAGATCTTCGACCGCAGCAGCCGGCGGGAGCCCGCGGGCGTCGCGCAGAGCGCCGCCTCCGGCGGCCCGATCGGGGCCTCGCCGTGAGCGCCACGTCGTCGCCCTCGATCAGCGTCGTTCTGCCCACCTTCAACAATGAGGCGACTCTGCCGGCAGCGCTGGCGAGCCTCGCCGCCCAGCGCTACGCGGGCGATGTCGACGTGCTCTGCATCGACGGGAACTCGCACGACCGCACAGTCGCGATCGCCCGCGCACACGGCGCCCGGGTGATCGACAACCCGCAACGCAACGAGGAGGAGGGGCGAGCGCTTGGGCTCGAGGCGGCCGAAGGCGAGCTCGTGCTGCTGCTCGACGCTGACAACGAGCTCGTCGGGGAGGAGTGGCTCGCCCGCCTCGTCGCGGCCGAGATGTTGGAGGAGGACGTGGTCTCGGCCGACTGCCTGTTCCACGCCTGGCGCCCGGAGGATCCACCGGTGACGCGGCTCTGCGCGCTGATTGGCGGCACCGACCCGCTCGCGATCGATCTCGGCTGGGCCGACCGTTGGGCGTATCACCGGGCGCGGTGGACGGGCTCGTGGTTCGAAGCGTCGGAGAGAGAGGGCGTCCTCCTCGTTCGCATCGACCCGGAGCGGCCGCCGCCGATGGGCTCGAACGGGTTCCTCGTCCGTCGTGAGCCGCTGTTGGAGACGAGCTACCGGCCGTTCGTTCATTCGGACGTGGTCGGCGACCTGGCCGCGGCGGGATGGCGCTTCGCCCGTGTGCGGCAGGGCATCGTCCACCACTACGCGCCCACGGTGCGGATCTACGCGCGCAAGGCGCTGCGCCGGGCGCGGCGGAGCGTCGCCGGGGTACCGCCCCAGCGGCGCGGTCTGCGGCCCTCGCGGACGGCGCTGGCTCTGCGCGTCCTCTATGCGATCAGCGTCATCGGCCCCCTCTCCGCCGCGCTCCGAGGCTACAGAGCACATCCGGACACCGCCTGGGCGCTGCTCCCGGTCCTCTACATGATCACTGTCGGCGCCTACGCGGTGGAGACCCTGCGCGCCTCGCGTGGGCGATTCTTTGCCTGATGAGCAGCGAGAGCTCTCCGCTCACGATTCGCCACCCGGGTCTGATCTCGGTCGTCATCCCCGCCTACAACGAGGAGGGACGGATCGAGCGCTGCCTGCACGAGACGCACGAGACGATGACCGCGCTCGGCGCCCGTTTCGAGATCATCGTCGTCGACGACGGCTCCTACGACGACACCCTCTCGCTGGCGCACCTCGCGGCCGAGGGACTCGACGGGGTGCGCGTCATCGGTTACCCGGAGAACCTCGGCAAGGGCTACGCGCTCGTCGAGGGCGCGATCGAGGCCCGCGGCGACCTCGTTCTCTTCGTCGATGCCGACCTCGAGGTGCACCCCCGGCAGCTCGGCCTCCTGTACGCGGTCATGGTCGGGCTCGAGGCGGACGTGGTAATCGGCTCGAAGATGCATCCATCCTCGACGATCGATTACCCGCTGAAGCGACGCATCCTCTCCGTCGGTTACTTCGCGCTCGTCTGGGCGCTGTTCCGGCTTCCCGTTCGCGACACCCAGACAGGACTGAAGCTCTACAGGGCCGAGCCGCTGCGCCGCGTAGCCGGGCGCCTGCTCGTGAAGAGCTACGCCTTCGATCTCGAGGCCCTGGCCAACGTGCATCGCCTCGGCTACCGGATCGCGGAGGCGCCCGTGGTCGTGACGCGCGAGCGGGACTACCCGCGGGTCGGCGGCGCCGACGCACTCGTCGTTGCTCGGGACACGCTCGCGATCTGGTACCGGATGTTCATCCGCCGCTGGTACGACCGAGTTGGGCGCGAGGCCGACGCCCGGGCCGTGATCGGCGAGGTTGCCCATGTGCGTGAGGGGATCGCCCGAGACGCACCCGAGAGGAACCACGGCGACAGACGTGAGCGCGAGGGCGGTGGTGGTGGGTGAAGGTCGTGCTCGCGGTCAACGGCCTCGGCCTCGGTGGCACCGAGAAGGCGGTGCAGACGCATGCCCTCGCCTTCGACCGGGGCCGCTTCGACGTCTCCGTGGTCGCAGTGCGCGAGGACGGGGTCCGCCGTCGTGAGATCGAGGCCGCGGGGATCGATGTCAGCTGCGCGAATGGGGACCCCCGCCGGCTGCGCGAGCTGCTCGTGGGCGCCGACGTGGTCCACGTCACCCGCGCCGGCGTCACCGAGCACGCGGTGCCCGAGGCGGCGCGCGCGGCCGGCGTCGGCACGCTCGTCGAGTCGAACGTCTTCGGCGCCGTCGATGCCTCGTCCGACGAGCGGCGGTTCGCCTGTCACCTGTTCCCGAGCAAGATGTGTGCGTGGCGCTACCGGACGCGGCTCGGCCTCGCGGGGACTGAGTTCCACGAGCGGCATAAGGTCTCGTTCTGGCCGGTCGACATCGAGCGGCTCCGCAGTCTCGCGCCCGACCCCTCGACCGCGCGGTCGGACCTGGGCCTCGATCCTGAGCGGCCCACCGTGATCCGCGTCGGGCGCGCGAACGACCGCAAGTGGCGAGAGCCTGCTCGTCGAGATGATTCCGCCGCTGCTCGCCGCAGTGCCGGAGGCGCAAGTCGTGCTCGTCGGGGCGACGCCCGCGAAGCTGCGGAGCCTCGACCGGCTCGGGGTCCTCGATCGCGTGCACCTGCTCCCGCCGACCTCGGACGAGGGGACGCTTGCCCGCTTCTATGCAGCCGCCGACGTGTTCGTCACCGCGGCGGAGATCGGCGAATCGCACAGCTTCGCGATCGAGGAGGCCATGTGTCTCGGGGTGCCCGTCGTCACCTGCTCGACGCCGTGGGTCGACAATGCTCAGATCGAACAGGTCGACAACGGCGCGACCGGCTATCTCGCCGGCCATCCGGATGCCTTCGCCGAGGCGGTGGCGGCAATCCTGCGCGACGATGGCCTGCGTGAGCGGCTCAGCGCGAATAGCCGCGCGAAGTCCGATCGCCTGTATGCCGCGGCGCCGCTGACGCGGCAGCTCCAGCGGCTCTACGAGTTCCTGCTCGGCGAACGCACCGAACTCGGGGATTGGCTCGTGCCGGCGGCCGAGCTCGACGATTTCGGCAGCGAGTACGAGCAGCGGCTCACCGCGGGCTTCCGGGCGCTGACCGAGCGTGAGGCGGCGGAGGTCGCGGCGGGGCGCCGTCTGGAGCGGCTGCGCTGGCTGACGCGCGGCGCCCGCGACTCGCTCAACCCCGAGGGCCTGCGGTACGCCGCGGGCGTCGTGCGCGCACGAATTCCGGGAGCTCGGGCATGAGTAGGTCGCCGCGCGTGAGCGTAATCGTCGTCGCCCCGGAGCTGAACGCGTTCGGGCGCCGCTGTCTGACCGGCCTGCTGGAGCTGGCCGAGGAAACCCAGATCGTGTTCGTGCCCGATGAGGCACCCGATCCAGAGCCGCTTCTGGAGGCGGTGGACGTCGTCCCCTCGGACAGCGGGGTCACGACCGGCCACAAGCGCCATCTCGGGCTCGAGCGCGCGCGGGGCGAGATCGTGGCGCTTATCGACGACGACGCCTACCCGCATCCGAGCTGGCTGCGGAACGCGCTGGCGGTGCTCGACGATGACCCGCAGGTCGTGGCCGTGGCGGGGCCGACGCTGACGCCGCCGGACGACTCGGAGCTCGAGCAGCTCGGCGGCCGCGTCTACGCCTCGCCGCTCGTATCCGGACCGCACAACTGGCGCTACACCTTCGCCGAGCCCGCCGACGTCGACGACGCCCCGAGCGTCAACCTCGTGCTCCGCCGCAGCGAGGCCGAGGCAGTGGGGCTCGACTCGGAGGATCGCTGGGGCGAGGACACGCTGCTGTGCGAGGGGCTCCTGCGGCGCGGTGGCAGAATCCGATACGAGCCCGCGGCGATCGTCTACCACTCTCGGCGCCCGCTCTGGGGGCCGCATCTGCGTCAGCTCTACCGGTGGTCGCGCCATCGCAGCGCCTACGCGCGAACGGTCGGCGGCAACTCGCGCCGACCCGCCTACTTCGCGCCGACGGCACTGTTGCTGTTCCTGCTCGGAGGACTATTCCTGCGCGGCCCCGCGACGCGCTTGCGCGGGCCCTGGCGCGCCGGGATCTTCGCCTACATCCTCGCCTGTCTCGTCGCCGGTGCCGATCGCTCGCCGCGCCGCTGGCTGCGCCTCAGTGGCGCGATCGTCGCCACCCACGTCGTCTATGGGTTCGGGTTCCTCACGGGCCTGATCGGCGCGAGACCGGTGCGCCGCTGATGGCTGCCCTCCCCCCGAGCCCCTCCGCTCCCGCGGCCGAGCCGCTGCCGGAGCTGCAGCCCGGCGCAGAGCCGGCGCGGATGCAGTCGCGCAAGCGCAGCCGCCGGCCATCAGGTCGGGCGGTCGAGGCGACGATCGTCTTCCTGCTCTTCGGGGCCGTCTACTTCCTCGTCGGCTATCGCGTTGTCGTCGACCTCCACGTCGTCAACTTCGACTCGCTTTCCCGCATGGCCCATGCCTACTTCGTCTGGTACAACGACCCGCCGAAGCTGGCGGCGATCGGCTTCGTCTGGCCGCCGGTGCAGACGCTGATCTACCTGCCGTTCGTCGTCGTCAAGCCGGTCGCAACCTCGCTCGCGGCCCTGCCCGCCTCGTCCGCCACGTTCATGGCGGCGACGATGGTCGTCATCAGCTACTCGCTGCGCGCCTCCGGCATGCGGCTGCTGCTGCGCTGGCCCCTGTTGCTCCTGTTCGGCCTGAATCCGATGATCGTCTACTACGGCGCGAACGGAATGGCGGAGGCCGTCTACCTCTTCTTCCTCACCTTCGGCATCTACTTCCTGATCCGCTGGCGGCAGACGCACCACAACCATCTGCTCGCCTTCGTCGGCTTCGGTCTCGCGTTTGCGATGTTGAGCCGGTACGAGATCGTCCCCTTCGCGATCGTCGTTGCCGCGGGAATCGCACTCGTGATCCTGACCACCTGGGAGCGCAGCGACCGCGCTCGCTCGCTCGAGTCGGGGCTCGTGATCTACCTCGCGCCCGTCATCTACTTCGGGATGGCGTGGCTGTTCTTCAACTGGCTGATCCTGGGGGACCCCCTGTACTTCCTCTCGTTCGGGGCTACCACCGCCGACGTCTCCACGTCTCAGCAGGACGTCGCCGGGGTTGCCGCCCGCGACCTCGGGACGGGCCAGGTCGGGGTCTACCTCTACAAGCTCAATCTGGCGCTGTTCCCGCTCGCGGTCGTGGCCGTGCCTGCGCTTCTCTTCACCGGCGTCGTTCGCAGGGCGCCGCTCGCCTACGTGCTCGCCGCGCTGATCGCGACGAACGCCGTCGTGACCGCTCTGCTGTTTCTGAAGAACGGCGACCCCAACCTGTTGCAGCTCCGCTACAACATGCGCGCCATGCCGCTGGCGATGCTCGGCGCCGGGTGGCTCTTCTACGCGTGGCGACCGAAGGGAGGGGTGCGCTCGCGCTGGCCCCAGGCGGCCGTGTGGGTCTCGACCCTGCTGCTGCTGGTCGCGGGCCTGCCGCTCGTGATCAAGACGATGAGCACCTATGCCTACCAGTACGAGGAGAACGTCTTCCTGCGGGCGGTGACGACCGGCGACGACCAGGAGGGCAACAGCGGCATCGGCGGCTACCCGATCGGGATCTCGGACGAGCGCTCGATGGCCGACTACATCAAGAACGACATCCCGCCCGACTCGACGATCATCACCGACGATGCGCAGTCGCTCGGAGTGATGGTCCTGACCGGGCGGCCGGACCGCTTCCTGGACCGCATCGACCGCGGCGACGCCTACTGGCAGTCGGTCCTCGAGAACCCATGGGGGAAGGTCGACTACATGCTGGTCTCGACGAGCGAGCGGTGCCGCGCGCCCTGCGTCGACCTCGTGCGCGAGGCCTACCCAGGCATCCTGAACGGCAAGGTCCCGGGGATGGAGGTCGTCTACCGGACCGACCGCGCGGCCCTGATCAAGGTCGCGGAACGGCCGCCGGGCGAGCGACAGGGATCGGCTTCGGCCGGTGGCCCGGGGAACGCGGGCTGATGCGGCGGCGAGCGCTGCTGCCGCTGCTGGCCCTGCTGCCGCTGCTCGCCTCGGGCTGCGCGCTCAGCCCGTGGGACCCCGATACCCATCCTCCCGTCGCAAAGCTGCAGATCCGGATCACGAGAGGGGCGGGCACGAGCGCCGACTACAGCTCGTCAATCGAGGCGGAGCCCGGTTCGACGGTCCAGCTCCTGTCCCTGATCGGCGACGGCGACACGGTCGTGTTCACGATCCCGAAAGGCCCCTCGGCGCACCTGACGGTCTCGGTGAATCCCGTCGGCGGCGGCGCCGGCGAGAGCGTCGCGATCGACGGAGCGGGAGGGAGCCCGATCACGCTGTCGGCCCCGAAAGCGTTCGACCCCGGCTACCTCGGGGTGGAGACGCATGACGCACCGGACGCGAGGAGCCTGCGCGTCGTTGCTCCGGAGCTGACCGGGACCCCGCAGGGCCAGGTCCACTTCAGGTTCAAGCTGGATGTCGGTGGCGGCGGAGCGGGCTGAGCCCGAGTGGCTTTCCAGCGCGCGCTCTCAGCTCGGCTCGCCCTCGAAGAGGCCGTGCTGGGTCTTCTCCCAGTAGAACGGCTTGAAGAAGAGCTGTGCCAATCCCTTCCAGGCGGCGACCGACATCAGCAGCCAGTAGACGGGCACGAAGAGCGCGTACTTGACGAGGTCGTGGTAGCCGCGACGGGCCGTGCCGGCGGCGAACATGTAGGCGAGGAGGAAGTTGCCGAAGTAGAAGCCGAGACCGCCCATGTAATAGAGGTAGCTGGGGAAGGCGGAGGCGATCACCCCGGCTTCGGTCAGAAGCCAGGCCGTCGTCAGCAGCCAGTAGATCGGGTTGAGCAGGAACACCAGGACGGTGCCGCCGACGGTGAGCTGGAACGAGAGCCACCCCTTCGGCCCGACTTCACGGACGAGCCGTAGTGGCCGGCGCATCTGCACGAGCCAGGTCTGGATGTAGCCCTTGACCCAGCGCGAGCGCTGGCGGATCCAGTTCGCGACCTCGGCGGTCGCCTCCTCGTACGTCGTCGAGTTGAGCATCTCGGTCCGCAGCCCGCGCTTGTGGAGTCGCACGCCGAGGTCGGCGTCCTCGGTCACGTTGAAGGGGTCCCACGCACCGGAGTCGACGAGCGCATCGATGCGGAAGTGGTTCGAGGTGCCGCCGAGCGGGATCGGCACCCCCTCCGCGTCGAGGCCGGGGAGCATCAGGTCGAACCACATCGAGTACTCGCTCGTGAACCAGCGGGTCAGCAGCGACTGGTGTTGGTTGAAGTAGTTGAGCTGACACTGCAGGCAGCCGACGTCGGCCGGGGCCTTGCGGAAGGCGGCGATCGCCTTCTTGAGCTGATCGGGCTCGGGGCGATCCTCGGCGTCGTAGATGACGACGAAGTCCCCGCGCGCCTGCAGGAGCCCGTAGTTGCACGCCTTAGGCTTCGTCTTCGGGGTCGAGTCGGGGACGATGACGATCTGGAAGTGGGGAGGGGGATCGAGCGCGCGCGCGGCGGCTGGGGTCTCCTCGTCGTCGGCTTCGAGCAGGATCTTGATGTCGAGCTTCGTCTTCGGATAGTCGAGCTTCGACAGACCCTCGATCAGATCGGCGACGAGCTCGGGCTCCCGGTACAGGGGTACGAGAATCGTGTAGACGGGGAGCGTGCGCTCGTCCAGCGCCTCGACCTCCTCCCGCGTGACCGGCAGTTGCAGCTCGTGGCCGAGGCTGTAGGTGACGAGCCTGAACCGGTAGATGATCACCAGCGTGTAGATGATGATGGCGAAGACGTTGAACGCGATCAGCGTGTCGAGGGGACTGAGCACGAGTCCGATCGCGGCCAGCACGGCGAGGGCGATGAAGAAGATCTTCTGACCGCGCGAGAGGACGACGGAAGCCGAGTCCGCCGGCCGCGCGCGCATCAGCTCGGTCGAGGCGGTCTCGATCGAGCGCTCGGCGTGCAATCTCGTGAGCAACGAGTCGACGGTGCTCGCGGGGGCGAGGAACGTGCGCACGGGCCCGCCGAAGTGCTCGCCCAGCACCGAGAGCTGGCCCTCGTTCAACGGGTTCACGGAGGCGACGAGCAGCGTTCCATCCGCGACCGCAAGTGGCGCCACCCGCAGGCGACGGGCGAGGCGCTCGTCGATCAGCCCCGCGGTCTCGGGGTCGATCTCGAGGCCGCTGGGATCGGTGAACGTCAGCCGCCGCTGCTCGGCCAGCGCGCGGGCGACGCGCCGCTCGTCGGCGAGGCCGTTGTGGGTGAGGATCTCGCCGATCGAGCCGCCGTAGGTGCTCTGCATTGCGAGCGCCTGCTGCAGCGAGTCCTCGTCGATCGCGCCGCGCTCGAGCAGCAGCAGGCCGAGCGCCCGCGCCTCCTCGGGGCCGCCCGCAGGCGGCAGCTCGGCCTCCTCCGGTGGCCCGAAGGCGGGCGCGGCCGGTTCGGGGATGCCGAGCTCGGTTTGCCCTGTTCCGAACACGCGCTCGATCGCGGCCTCGACATCGGCCGGTGCCGCGACGAGGATCCACGCGCGGCGCCCCGCCAGCGCCGCTGCGGCGCGTAGGTCCTCCTCCGCGCGGGGGCGGGAGGTTGCGAGGGCGATGCTGCCGCCGGAGGCCGCGATCGGGATCACGCCGAGCGCCCGGCAGGTATGGCCATCGAGGAGTCGGGCGACGTCGTGGTCGACGGGATCGACGATTGTCACGGCGCCCGCCTCGGGAGACGTGGGGGTGGGGGCGAGCGCGACGTAGGGGAGATCGAGCTCGGTGGCGATATCCCGAAAACGGGAGCGCTCCTCGGGGCGTGCCGGCGAAGACGTGCCGCTCCGCCGGGGCGCGGGCGGATGCGGCTGTGGCGCCTCCGCGGGACCGTAGGCGGCGAGCTGGGCACGCTCGATCGAGTCGCGGTCGGAGTCAACGAGACGGGTGGGCGCAACGACGAGAAGCTCGAGGGTCCGCACGATCGCATCTCTTTCGGCTCCGGGGCCTGCGACGAGCAGGCCATCGTCGTCGAGCCGCAACGGGGCGATCCCGAGAGCCCGCGCCAGGGTGCCGTCGACCGCCTCGGCCGCCGCTGCCTCGGCGACGGCCGTGCCCCCGTCGGCGCCCTCGCTCACCTGCGCCTCAGCAGCTCGACCAGCAGGACGATCAGCAGGGCGCCGGCGCAGGCGGGTCCCGGCGCGAGGAAGAAGAGGAAGAAGAAGACGACCATCAGCGCGAGCGCCAGGGCCGCCTTCAGGACCCCGGTGGAGGCGATCCGGGCCGAGCTGCGCCCGTCCTCGTTCATGGGCGCGTCACCTTCGTCTCCCCGCCAGGCGCCAGGCGCACGCGGAGCAGCCCGTCCCCGGCCCACTCGCATTGCGCAGCGGGCAGCCGCGCTGCGATCTCGGAATCGAGACCGTCAGGATCGTGGCCGCGAAGGAGGAGCGTGGCGGTCTCGCCTTCGACGGAGCGCAGGTGGGCATTGGCCCCCTCGAGCTCCCCGAGGTCGCGTTCCAGCCGGCTCGCCTCGAGAACGCCGGCGATCGGGCTCACCTCGACCTCGATCGCAGGGCCGGCCGGCGTCTGCTGCTCCGGCTTCGGGGCTGCTGCATCCTCGGCTCCTTCAGCGGCGCCTTCCGCGTCGGGGTCGGAGTCGGCGAGCGGCGGTTGGTCCAGCGCGTCCAGCTCCCGTCCGAAGCCGTCGAGGGCGCCACGGATATTGAGCAGGATCGCCTCGCGGAGGCGCAGCAGATCGGCGATCTCTCCACGCACCTCGGCGGCCCCGTCCGCCTCGCCCTCCGCTCCCCGGCGCGCGCCCTCGTCGCCTGCCTCGGGCAGGTTCGCATCGCGCTCGAGCCGGTCGAGCTCAGCCTCGACCGCCGCGATCAACCCTCGTGCTTGCTCCTTCGCCTGCTCCTCGACCTGGACTGCGCGCTGTCGCGCGTGCTCGGTCAGCTCCCGGGCCCCCGCTTCGGCCTCGGCCAGCAGCTGCTGAGCGCGCTCGGCGGCGGCGCGCTCGGAACCGCTGAGCGGGGCACCGGGGTCCCCGGCGCGAGCGGCCTCGAGCTCCTGGTTACGGTTCCTCGCGGCAGCCAGCTGAGCCTCGAGGGCTCGGACGGTCTCGCTCAGGACCCGCAACTGCGACTCGAGCCGGTGAACGTAGGTGGCGTCCTCCGCAGGGGGCGAGACCATGGCCCGACCGCCGTTGGCTTCGAACGCCGGGGCGCCCGAGAGTTGTCTCCAACGGCCGGGGGGCACGGCCGCCGCTGCCGGCCTGGCGGCGTGGGGCGGGGCCGGCCGACGAAAGCGGCTCGCGGCACCGGCGCGCTGACGCGGCTCGCGCGAGCCTTCAGGCGTCATAGTTCCGCTCCCTGCGCGGCCGTGATATCGGGCGGCGAACCCTCTCGGAAGGCCTGGCTAAAGGCACGTTGCACCTCTGTTTCGGTGAGATTGGGCTGCTGTCCGCGAGGGAAGGGACGCCGACGCCCTGCCGCGACCCTCCGCACAATCGTAGACGCTCGCCCGGATCCCAACCGCGGGTCAGCCCGCTTTGCAACGGGTACAACATCGCTTCGGTACTGGCTCTGTACGGCCTGTCGACTCTTCACGGCCTGCAACCCCAGTGTGGAGAATAGCTCCCATTTGCCGGGCGAGGGACACGATTCGCCCTCGGGCGCGGCTCCGGCCAAAGCGGAAAGTAGAACGCAACTCTTCCGAAGCGTAAGTGCGGCCTCGGTGTGACGTTTTCCGCAGCGGGACCGGCTAAGTTGCCGGGTTAACCGTGCCGCCGTGCCCCGCCTGTCTCGGAGCGTCGACGGTTCAGTAATCGCAGGAGTGAAAGGTGGGGGACTGTGGAGGCGGCCGCGGAGGCTCAACCGCTCGAGGATCTGCTCGAGCGGCAGGTAGAAGCGCAGGATTCCAGGCGGGCTGCGGTCTCGCTCGGCCTGCGCGTATCCCGGCGTGAGTCGCTGGCGATCTTCGCGATCGTCGCGGTCCCCGCCGCGGTGCTGGGCTGGTGGCTGACGGTCGAGATGAAGGTGGTGGCGTTCGATTCCGCGTTCCGGGCGCTCCACGCCTACTCAGTCTTCTACAACGCGCCTCCGAAGCTCGCGGCCATCGGGTTCGTCTGGCCGCCCCTGATGACGTTGTCGTTCCTCCCCTTCGTGGCGATCAAGCCGCTGGCGACTTCGCTCGTCGCGCTCCCGCTCTACTCCGCGTTCTTCGCTGCGCTGATGATCGTCGTACTCAATCGCACGCTCGCGATGCTCGAGATGCCCCGACTTCCTCGCTATGCGCTGTTGGCCGCCTTTGCGATCAACCCGATGATCGTTCATTACGCGACGAACGGAATGGCGGAAATCTTCGTTGCGTTCGTCACGGTGGTGACGGTCGACCAGTTCCTGCGCTGGGAGCGAACCGAGTCGATTCAGGCACTGACGCTGTGCGGGGTCGGTGCGACCGCCTGCGTGCTCTCGCGTTACGAGATGCTGCCGTTCGCAATCGTCCTCGCGCTCGGGATGCTCGTCGTGCTAATCGTCAGGCGCGCCAAGCCGGGCCAGATCGAGTCACAGGCCGTCATGTTCACGGCGCCGATCCTCTACGGCGTCGGTGCCTGGGTCTTCTTCAACTGGCTCGTGATGGGGGACGCGCTTCACTTCCTCGGAAGTGAATTCGAGGAGCGGTTCGTGCTCGAGGGGAACCGCTCCGTCGCCGAGGGCGGCTCGGGTGGGATGCACGCGTCGAGTCTGACCGCGTTGCTCGGCGACGTGCTCGCCGTGAACTGGAAGTTGATGGCCGCCGGCTGCCTGGTCGTGCCCGCGCTGGCGGTCGTCGGGCTGCTGCGCCGAAAGGTGGTCGGGCTCGTGCTGGCGGCACTCTGTCTCGTCAACCCGGTGACGACGGTCGCGGCCGTGATGCAGTCGGATCTGTCGCTGCTTCAGCTCCGCTTCAACATGCGCACGATGCCACTGATCATCATCGGGATCGGCTGGCTCTTCTACGTCGCCCAGGGCCGGCTCAGATGGGTGGTGGCGGTAGTCGGAGTGGTCGCGGTGGCCGCCTCCGCGCCAATCACCCTGCGGGCGATGGAGACCTTCCAGTACACGTTCGTCGAGCGCGATTTCATCGCGGCGATCGAGCACGGCCGGACCACCGATCCGACCGGCGTTGCCGCGAACCAGCGGATCGCTGACTACATCGTCAAGCACGCGACCGGGCCGCGCTCGGTCCTCGTCGACGACGCGCAGACGTACATGCCGCTGCTTCTGAGCGGCAGGCCCGACCTGTTCTTCGATCGTGTCGATCGTGGCGACGACGTCTGGGCCAACGTCGCCGACCACCCGTTCGGGCGCGTCCAGTGGATGCTGATGCCGCGCAACCAGGGAGTGATCCCCGACCTCCTGTTGCAGCGCTACCCGGGTGCGCCGGCCGGAAAGGAACCGCTGTTGAGGCCTCGCTTTCACGCCGGTTCCTGGGTCGTCATTGAGGTGAAGGACCGTCCCACCACACGGAGGGCCGGTCCGTGAGGCTGCTGGCCGGCCGGGTCTGGCGGGGCGCGGGGAAGGCCGCGAACTGGGCGCAGCTGGTCAAGTTCGCGGCGGTCGGTCTCAGCGGCTACGTCGTCAACCTGATCGTCTTCGCGCTGCTCCGGGCCGGCGGGGCCTCGCTCTCGTTGGCGGCGGCCGGCGCGTTCGCGATCGCGCTCGGCAACAACTTCCTCTGGAACCGGCACTGGACCTTCAGTGGCTCGAAGCGGTGGCGAAAGCGCCACCAGGCGCCCCGGTTTCTGATCGTGAGCGTCGCCGGCTTCGGAATCAACCTCGGCGTCCTGCACGCCCTCGTCGGTCTCGGTCTGGGCGACATCTCCGCTCAGGCGCTCGCGATCGGCAGCGCGACGCCGTTCAACTTCGTCGCGAACAAGGTCTGGACCTTCGATGCGACGGTCGCGAGCGGAGCGCGGCGGCGCCGCGCTGAGCTGGGGCCGCGGCTCGGGCCCGAGGCCGGAGAATGAGCGCCGGGGACCGAGATCGAGCGGTCCCCCTCCCATGGCCGGAATGCGGACTGCCCGGGCACCGCCGAGGCCGATTCTCGCGGTGACAGGGGCAGGCCGTGTACCCTTCCCCTTCAAGCAGAGCAATCTGAAACGAACGGGGTTCGTCATCGGCCGGGAAACCGTTTCCCGAAGCCAGGCGCGACGTGCCCTACGGAAGGACAACGAAATACCTATGAGCATGTTTGACGTGAGCCGAGTCTCCGTCGAGATCGGCGGCGAGGAAATCTCGTTCGAGACCGGCAAGCTGGCCCGCCAGGCGAGCGGCGCAGTCGTCGTCCGCAGCGGCGACACGATGGTGCTCGGCACCGCGACGATGGGCAACCTCCGCGATGTCGACTTCCTGCCCCTGACGGTCGACGTCGAGGAGCGCCACTACGCGGTTGGCCGCATCCCCGGCTCCTACTTCCGGCGCGAGGCGCGCGCCGGCGAGAAGGCAACGCTTACCGCCCGCATGATCGACCGGCCGATCCGGCCGCTCTTCCCGAAGGGCTGGCACTACGAGACGCAGCTCGTCTCGATGCCGCTCTCGGTCGATCACGTGCACCCCTACGACATCCTCGCGATGAACGGCGCCTCCGCGGCACTGGCGGTCTCGCCGGTTCCTGTGGCGGAGTACGTCGGCGCGGTCCGCGTCGGCAAGCTCGACGGCGACTTCGTCGTCAACCCGCCCGAGGACCGCGCACGAGGAGCTCGAGATGGACCTGATCGTCTCCGGCTCCAAGGACGCGATCCTGATGGTCGAGTGCGGCGCCGACGGCGTCACCGAGGCCGAGGTGCTCGACGCCCTCGACATCGCCCACGGCGAGATCAAGAAGCTCGTCGGCGCGATGGAGGAGCTCGCCTCCAAGGCCGGCAAGGAGAAGATCTCCGTCGAGGCCCCCGTTACCGACGAGGCGCTGCTCGCCGAGATCACCGACAAGTTCGGCGCCAAGCTCGACGAGGCGACCCAGATCCCGGAGAAGCTCGCCCGCCAGGACGCGATCGGTGCCGTCAAGGACGAGGTCCTCGAGGCGCTCGCGCCCGAGACCGGTGACGAGGAGGCGGACGCCGAGCGCAAGAGCGAGGTCTCCCGTCACTTCGGCATCTTCGAGAAGGACATGATCCGCAAGCGGATCGCGGTCGACAAGAAGCGTCCCGACGGTCGCGCTCAGGACGAGATCCGTCCGATCGAGACCGAGGTCGACGTCTCCCCCCGCGTGCACGGCTCGGCGCTGTTCACCCGCGGTGAGACGCAGATCCTCTCCAACGTCGCGCTGGGCACGACCCGGATGGACATGAAGCTCGACAACCTCGGGCTGAAGGAGAAGAAGACCTTCTTCCACCACTACAACTTCCCGCCGTTCTCGGTCGGGGAGGCCGGGTTCATGCGCGGCCCCAAGCGCCGTGACATCGGCCACGGGGCGCTCGCCGAGCGGGCGCTCGAGCCGACGATCCCGAGCCAGGACGACTTCCCGTACGTGACCCGGGTCGTCTCCGAGACGCTGGAGTCGAACGGCTCCTCGTCGATGGGCTCGGTCTGCGCCTCCTCGATGGCGCTGCAGGCTGCCGGCGTGCCGGTCTCCGCACCGGTCGCGGGCGTCGCCATGGGCCTGATCAAGGAGGGCGACGACTACATCGTCCTCACCGACATCGCCGGCGTCGAGGATCACCTCGGCGACATGGACTTCAAGGTCGCCGGCACCAAGGACGGGATCACCGCCCTGCAGATGGACATCAAGATCACCGGCGTCACCTTCGAGATCCTCCGGGATGCGCTCGAGCAGGCGAACGCCGGTCGTCAGTTCATCCTCGGCAAGATGGCGGAGTCCGTCGACGGGCCGCGCGAGAAGCTCAGCCCGACGGCGCCGCGGATCGAGACGATCAAGATCGATCCCGAGAAGATCGGCGCCGTGATCGGCAAGGGCGGCGAGACGATCCGCAGCCTCTGCGAGACCTACGAGGCCGAGATCGACGTCGAGGACGACGGCTCCGTCCGCGTCTACGCCGCCAACGGCGAGCTCGTCGAGGCCTGCATCGCGCAGATCGAGCAGATGACGCGCGAGGCCGAGGTCGGCGACCGGTTCACCGGCAAGGTCGTGAAGACGACCACGTTCGGCGCCTTCGTCGAGATCGTCAAGGGCACCGACGGCCTGCTGCACATCTCCAACGTGAAGCCGGGCGAGCGGGTCGAGACGGTCGATGACGTCCTTTCCCAGGGCGACGAGATCGACGTCACCGTGGTCGAGGTCGACCGCGAGCGCGGCCGCATCGGCCTGCGTCTCTCCGACGACCCGGCGATCGCCGGCAAGTCGGCGGAGGAGCTGAGCTCGGTCGGCACCGGCGACCCCGCCTTCGGCGGCGGCGGCGGTGGTGGCCGGCGCGGCGGTGGCGGCCGTGATCGTGACCGTGGCGGCCGCGGTGGCCGCGACCGGGACCGCGGCCGAGGCGGCCGTGACCGCGACCGCCGGCGCCGCGACTGAGCCCGATCGTCACCGGCGGCGGCCGGACGAACCTGACGGCACCCGGCGCCCGCCCACATGCCACCAGCATGCGGGCGGGCGCCGCTCACCGTCAGGCACGCCGGGGCGCTTGCCGGCGTCTGATCGGCAGCAGCGACGAAGTCCACTAGCCTGAGCGACGAGTTGAGCGAGCTTCCAGAAGGCATCGAGCTGACCGAGACCGAGGGCGGCCTGCGGGTCGTGACCGAGCACGTCCCCTCGGTTCGCTCGGTCACGCTCGGCCTCTGGGTCCGGACGGGCTCCCGTGACGAGACGCCGGCGCAAGCCGGCGTCTCGCACTTCCTCGAGCACCTGCTGTTCAAGGGGACCGAGCGCCACTCGGCGATCGAGATCTCCGAGTACTTCGACGGGCTCGGCGCGGCGACGAACGCCGCGACCGGCAAGGAGACGACGCACCTGTACTCGCGCTTCGTCGACGAGCACACCGAGGCCGCGTTCGACGTGCTCGCGGAGATGTTCCTGAAGCCGACCTTCCCCGACATCGACTCCGAGCGCCAGGTCGTGATCGAGGAGATCGCGATGTACGAGGACGAGCCCTCCGATCGCGTCCACGACGTGCTCGCCGACGCGATCTTCGGCGATCATCCGCTCGGCCGGCGGGTGCTCGGCAAGGCCGAGGTGATCGGCTCGATCCCGATCCCGGACATAGCCGCCTATCACCAGGCCCGCTACGTGGCGCCGAACATCGTCGTCTCGGCCGCCGGCAGCCTCGAGCATGAGCGGCATCGTCGAGCTCGCGGAGCGCTTCCTCGCTCCCGGCGCGGGCCCCGCGCAGGCGCCCGATACGAGCGACCCGGAGGGCGCGGCGCGGATGCTCTTCTACCCGAAGGAGACCGAGCAGTACCACATCTGCTTCGGCGCTCCCGGCATCGCCCGCGACGATGAGCGCCGCTACACGCTCGGCGTCCTCGACGCGATCTTCGGCGGCTCGACGTCCTCTCGCCTGTTCCGCGAGATCCGCGAGAAGCGGGGGCTCGCCTACTCGGTCGGCACCTACGCCGACCAGTACGTCGATCGCGGCATGGTCGCGATGTACGTGGGCACGAGGCCCGACAACGTCACCGAGGCCTGCGAGATCATCGGTCGCGAGCTCGAGCTGCTGCGCACGGAGGGCGTCACCGACGATGAGCTCGCGCGCGCCAAGGAGCACGTCAAGGGCCGCACTGTGCTCGCGCTCGAGTCGACGCCCGGGCGCATGGGCCGCAATGCCCGCTCCGCCCTGTTCGACCTCCCGTTCCTGAGCCTGGACGAGATCATCGCCAAGGTCGACGCGATCACCGGGGACGACGTCGCCGAGCTCGCCCTCGAGCTGTATGCGCCCGAGCGCCTCTCGGCGGCCTGCATCGGCGCCGACGAGGACTGCTTCCGCGAAGCGGTCGCCCCGGTCAGCGCCGCGCTCGCGGCGTAGCCTCTCGCTCCCAGCAGACTCGGGCAACCCGTCGTGAGGGCCGCCCCCCGCCGTGACCGTCCACTTTAAGGACCCTATAGACGCCTTAACTGGACGACTACCTCGTCATGAGTGGGGTTTCGGCCGCGCCCCGGCCACGGGGGGGCTCCAGCGATGTCGCGGGCCGCGCCCGCGGTCGTTCGCAGCCGGATGCGCAGGACGGCCTCCTTGATGGCGCTTGCGCGCCCGGTGCCCTAGGTTGTCCGCGATGGACGAGCGCAAGGATGCGGGCGCCGATCAGTGGCAGCGGCAATTGAGGCAGCTCTGGGAGCGGCGCAGACCGCGGATCCTCGAGCGCGTCGCCGTGATCGAGGCGGTGGCGGCTGCGGAGGCGCCGGGGGCAGGGGAGATCGAGCAGGCTCGCGCCGAGGCCCACAAGCTGCGTGGGCTGCTCGGGACGATCGGGCTTCCGGAGGGATCCGAGGCAGCGGGCGCGATCGAGGACTCGCTCGCCGCGGGCAAGCTGCGCATCGACGAGCCGCTCGCGCGCCTCGGCGAGCTGGTCCGGGATCACCGCGCCTGAGGCTTCCGGCTCCGGGCGCGGCCGATAGATGGCACAAAGTGCACCGCCCGCGGTGCAAGATGTGCCACCTGTCGCCTCAGAGGACGATCGAGCGGGCCACGACGGCCGCGATCACTACCAGCAGGATCAAGAGGCCCCGGATCAGGATCCAGGTCTCCGTCCGGCGCAGCTCGCGGCGCTCGCGCTTGAGATCGAGGCCGGTCTCGAAGGCGCCGAGGCCGTAGGGCTCGTCCGGCACGGGTGCCGCCCTCTCCGGAATATCGCTCACGTCAGCTCACCGACCTGGCCGGTCTTCTCGGTCTTGTCCCATTTCATCTCCGCCCCCTGAATCTCCTTGATGTAAGCGGCCGCGGTCATCGCCGTCAACAGCGGGCCGTAGCCGACCACGTAGAGGAGCGGTGGTACGAGCCGGCTCAGGTGGCCGCTGAGCTCGAGCCGCCGCACACCCCAGGCGGCGAGCATCGAGAGCGCCAGCCAGGAGTAGATGAAAAGGAGAAAGATCGTCAGACCCGTGTTGGACTCGTTCAGCCCGGTCGACTCCAGGATCGGCGGGTAGGCGGCCCAGACGATGATCGAGAGCGAGATCGCCCCGGGAAACAAAAGACCCTCGCGCCATGCCTGCCGTGCCGTTCGCGGGTCAACGGAGAAGCTCGAGAAGGTGATGAACAGATAGGTGAAGACGTTGATCGCCCACAGGACCCGGAAGACTTCGTTCGAGAACTCGCGATCGATCAGAAACAGGCTGACGAGCCCTGTCGAGGCGGCGATCATGAAGATCGGCATCAGGGTCACGGTGAACCAGATGCCGGCGAAGCTGAGCCCCCCGAGCCGGCCCGCGCGCCAGCGGCGGAACCAGACGTCGCGGAAGCGCAGCGTGACCTGGACGTTGCCGCGCCCCCAGCGCAACCGTTGCTTCCACAGGCCCTCGAGAGTGCGCGGCTCCTCCGCCCAGACGACGGCGCCGGGCTCGAAGATCACGCGCCGGCCGTCGAGCTGGATCTTGAACGTGGTCACGGTGTCCTCGGCGAGCGTGCCCGTGTCGATCGCACCGCCGATCGCCTCCAGGCTCTCGCGCCGGACGAGCTGCGAGCCGCCGGCAAGGCACGCCTGTGCGCCGAGCACGTTCTGAGCCCGCCGCGCTGCTGCCTGCGCGGTGATGTACTCGAAGGCGACGAACCGGTTCAGGAAGTGCGCGGGCCGGCTCCCCTCCTTGATGTAGGCGGTCACGGCGCCCACGTTCGGATCCGCGAGATGTCGGGTCATTCGGCGCAGCGCCGGCGGCGTCAGGATCACGTCGGCGTCGATGATCAGCACGGCCTCGTACCAGCCGTCGGCGATGATCCGGCGCAGGCCGTGATTGATCGTGTGCGCTTTGCCCTCGCCGCCGCTCTCCCGCCGCAGGTGGAAGACGAGCCCCGGGTACTCGCGCTCCTTGGCGGCGAGGATCTCCGGCGTTTCGTCAGTGGAGGCGTCGTCGACGACGTATATCCGCAGCAGTCCCGGGGGGTACTCGAGCCGGGCCAGCCGGTCCAGCGTCCGCCCGATCACCAGCCCTTCGTTCCAGGCGGGAATGATCAGCGCCACCCGCGGCCAGTACGCGAGCACGTCGTCGTCGGCGCGCCGCAGCCGGTGCAGCGCCGCGAGCCCGAACTGGTAACAGCCGACGATCGGCGGGATCGCGCCCGCGAAGACCAGGCCCGCGAGCACCCACAAGAGCGCGTCCCTCACGTCAATCAGGTTTGCACCGCTGCCCCTTCGTGGGGCTCGAGCCCGAGCTCGGCGAGGGTCTGCCTGCAGCTCTCGTAGCGGCCGAGTCTGGAGCTCATGTGCGCGTCCGTGCTGATCAGGATCTCGATGCCGTGGCTGACGAACGGGCGGAGGCTGCGCGCGTTCGGGCACTTCCAGCGCTCCGATATCTCGACGCGGCCGCCGCCCGCCGCGGTTCCGGCAGCCAGCCGCTCGAGCTGCTCCTCGGAGACGTCGGCCTCGCTCAGCCCGATCTTGGGCAGAACGCTGAACAGGTGGGCGATGACGACGTTCTCGTACTCGCGGACGGCGCCGACGGTGGCCGCTACGAGGTCGTCGACCACCGCCCCCGGGTCGAGCTCGCCGGTTGTGAGGCCGGCCTCGACCTCGCGCGGGTGATGCGGGCCGTCGACGAACGGGACCTGATGATCGGCGGCGTAGATCCGGTCGATGCCCGCCGGCAGCTCCGGCGGCAGGTCGAGGGCCCCGGAGGTGTCGAGCAGCTTCGCCTCGATTCCGCACAGAACCGTCAGCGATGTCGTCGGCCGCAGCCGCTCGATCTCGGCGACATAGTCGGGCAGGTAAGCCGTGTCGGCGCGGACGTGGTCGACGCAGGTGAGTTCCTCGAGGCCAAGTGACTCCGCCGCCTCGATGTTCTCGCGCAATCGAGTTCTTGCCGTCCGAGAAGGTCGAGTGGACGTGCATGTCCTGCAGCAGCGTGGGGGAGGGGGCGCCCATCTCAGCTCTCTCCGCCGGCGCGTCGCGCGACCTCGGCTCGGCGCTCGCGCATGCGTTCGATCTCGCCGAAGTCGAGATACAGCTCGCGCATGAGCCGCACCATTGCGGTCGGCTCGAAGTCGAGGTCCTCCTGCGGCATCGGCTCACCGAGCGCTTCGGCCACGCAGAGCCCGGGCATGTCGACGCCGCTGGCGACCGTCAGGGGCATCGTCCCGGGGAAGCGCGCGTTGACCTCGAGCAGGGCCGGCTCCCCGTCGGCGGCCTGCTTGGCCTGCACGTTCGCGACGCCGGACAGCCCGATGCGCTCCGCCACGGTCCGCCCGAAGCTCTCCAGCGCCTCGTCGTGGACGGTGCGAGCGGTCACGGCGATGCCCGAGTCCACCTTCATCCGCTCGCGCGGAACGACCGCGAGCACGCGGCCGTGACGGTCCGCGAGCACGTCCAGCGAGTACTCGGCGCCGGGCAGGTTCTCCTGTACGAGCATGGTTCCGTTCCGCGGCAGCCGCTCGAGCTCATCCCGCTCGGTGATCAGGGCGATCCCGCGCGAGCCCGAGCCGCTGCGGGGCTTTACGAACGCTGAGAGCTCGATCGAATCGGGATCGAAGTCGGCGTCGGCGACCAGGCAGCGCGGGACCCGCACGTGGCCCTCGCAGGCCTGCTGCAGACGCCACTTGTCGAGGCACGTTTCGAGCGTGGTCTCGCTCGCGAGCACGAGCGCCGTCCCGGCCGCCTCGAAGTCCGCCCGCCGGCGGGCGACGGGGAGCAGCTCGCTGTCGACGGTCGGCACGAGCGCATCGATGCCGCGGTCGCGACAGATCCCCAGCAGGACCTCGGCGAAGGCGGGATGGTCACCTCGGGGCAGCATCGCGCGCTGTGGCTCAGGGACGACGTACAGGCCTGCGGCATTCGGGTCGATGTCGGCGGCGTGCAGCTCCCACGGGCGCCCCGCGGCCTCGAAGCCGACCAGCAGCGAGTAGCCGGAGGGCCCGCCGGCACCGGTGACGAGCACGCGCGGGGCCGGGCTCACTCGGACCCCCCCTGGGTCGAGGGCAGCAGGCGCCCCGGCGCGGCCGGAATGGCAGGTGCCGTCGCTTCCGCCTCACGGACGACCTCGAGCGGTTCGACGTAGCGCGACTGCGCGAACCGCGCCCAGTAACGGGCCGTCGCCCGCAGTAGCTCCTCGTCGAGGTAGGAGCGGATGGCGGTCTGGGACGTGAAGGCCCCGATCGCCTCGATCTTGCGATCGATGACCTCGTCGATCCCGACGAAGCGCGTCGGCCGGAAGTCGACGGTGGTCGAGGGCGCCTGGTAGCAGTAGACCCGGGGCAGGCCACGCGCCGCCACCAGGGTCGCGTTGTGGACGTTGCGGTGGTCCTGGTGCACGTCCTTGGAGGTGTGGGTGTAGATCGTCGTCGCCCCGACCTCGTCGATCACGCGCTTGATCACGCCGATCGTCTCGCCGCGGTCGCCGACCTCGGTGTCCTGCAGCGTCTCGTGGAACAGACGTGCCCCGAGCATCTGCGCGGCACGGCGCGACTCCTCGGCGCGCTCGAGGGCGTCGCCCCCGTGCTCGCCGCCGGTCAGGGTCAGGACGTTGACGTCGTGGCCCGCGTCTGCGTGTCGCAGCAGGATGCCGCCGACGCCGATCTCGACGTCGTCGGGATGGGCGCCGATCGCGAGCACGATTTGGTGATCGGCGGCGCGGCTCTCGCGTGCCCCGGCCATCAGCTTTCCGGCCTTCTCGAGCAGCGCCTCGGGCTCGAGTGGCTTCGTCATGTAGTCGTCCGCGCCGGCCCGGATCGCGTCGATCGCGTACTCGAAGCTCGCCTGGCCCGAGACGATCAGCGTCGCCGTGTGTGGATCCTCGCGCTTGAGCCGCTCGATCATCTCGATCCCGTTCATTCCGGGCAGCTCGATGTCGGCGATGACCAGATCCCAGGTCGACGTCGGGATCAGGCTCAGCGCCTGCTCGGCGTTGTCGGCCCAACGTACGCCGCCGAGCGGGGCGAGCACGCCCACGAGCACCTCGGCGAGAAGCTCGTCGTCCTCCACGAGCAGGACGCACTCCGAGGCCCCCGCCGACTCCGAGCCTCCTTGCTGATCGACTCCCTGCACTCACTCCTCCGTGTGCACACGTGGCGCCGCGCCCCGGCACCGTAGGATTTTCGCGAGGGTACTAGCTGGGCGGGTTCGCGGTGATGTCCGCGCGGCGCCCGGCATCGGAAGCCCCGAGAGGAGCACAGGACGTGCGGTCAGTAGAGAGCTCGACAGCGAACGAGGTTCCGATCGGCTTCGAGGCCGGCCTCGCGCTCGCGCCTGAGGATCGTGAGCGGGATCGGGCCCGGGCGCGGGCCGAGCGGCATCCGTTCCTCGCCAGGCACCGGCTGCGGACCGCGCTGCCCTTCGGCCTCGTCGCGATCGGGGCCTTTGCGGTCGTTGCCCTCGAGGGCGGGGACGATCTCGACCTGCTCGCGCTGGGGCTCGCCGGGGCCGTGATCGTGATGCTCTTCGCCGGCGCCTTCCTCGGGCCCTGGCACCGGCTTCCGGCGTGGGTCCGGATGCTGCCGCCGCTGGCCTTCCTGCTCGCCGTGGCGCTCCTCCGCGAGGCGAGCGGCGCGGGCGACTCGGGCCTCGCGGCGCTGGTGCTGATCGTGCCGGTGTGGGCGGCGCTCTACGAGGGCACGCGGTCGCTGCTGGCGGCGGTGCTCGGCGTGGCGCTGACGCTGCTGCTGCCGATCGCCATCGTCGGCGGCTCGGACTACCCCGCGCACGAGCAGTTGCTGCAGGCCGAGGTTCTGATCGCGGTCTCGATCCTGCTCGGCTTCGCGGTGCAGGAGCTGGTCCAGGACGCACACGACCGCGCTGCCGAGGCGCGCCGCACGCGGCACTTCCTGCTCGCGGCGATCGAAGCGGCCGTCGAGGGTGTGATCGCGCTCGACGGCGAGGGCCGGGTCGTCTTCGCCAACAAGAGCGCCCGCCAGCTGCTCGGCTACGAGGAGGACGAGCTGATCGGCGCCGTCTTCCATCACCTCGTGCACCACTCGACGGCCGCGGGCGAGAGCTACGCCCGCGACGAATCGCCGCTCGAGCAGACGCTGCGGACCGGCGTTTCGAACCAGGTTCGTGGCGAGGTCTTCTGGCGCCGCGACGGCACCTCGTTCCCGGTGGTCTACCGCTGTGCCTCACCCGCCGCCTCCGACGACGAGCTCTCGGGCGCGCTGTTGAGCTTCGTCGACCACAGTGAGCAACAGCGCGCCGAGCAGGTCAAGGACGAGCTCCTCTCCGTTGTCGGTCACGAGCTGCGGACGCCGCTGACGTCGATCCGTGGCTCGCTCGGCCTGATCGAGGGTGGCGCCGCCGGCGAGATCAGCTCCGAGGCCGAGAGGATGCTCGGGATCGCGATCTCGAATACGGACCGGCTCGCGCGCCTGATCAACGACATCCTCGACATCGAGCGGATCGAGTCAGGGCGCGTCGAGCTCTCGCGCCAGCTGTGCGAGGTCTCCGAGTTGATGGCGACGGCCCTGCAGACCCTCGCCGGTCAGGCGACCGCGGCCGGGGTGCATCTCGAGTCGAATCCGATCGAGGCGACGCTGTGGGCCGATCCGGACCGGATCCTGCAGGCGCTCGTGAACCTGATCTCGAACGCGATCAAGTTTTCACCGGAGGGCGCGGTCGTGACAGTGAGCGCCCACCGGGAGGGAAACGAGGTCCGCTTCGACGTCGCCGACCACGGGCGCGGCATCCCGGCCGACAAGTTCGATTCGGTGTTCGAGCGGTTCGGCCAGGTGGATGCCTCCGACTCGCGCGAGAAGGGTGGCACCGGGCTCGGCCTGCCGATCTCGCGCAGCATCGTCCACCAGCACGGCGGCCGGATCTGGATCGAGAGCGAGGTCGGCGTCGGTACCACGATCTCGTTCACGATCCCGGCGCTCCCCGCACCGACGGCTGGTTCCGAGCGCGAGCACGAGGGCCCGCTCGCGCTCGTGATCGAGGACGACGCCGATCTCGCCGACGTGCTCGTGGCGATCTTCGAGCGCGCCGGCCTCGGCGCCTGGAAGGCTGCGGACGCCGCCGATGCCGTGCGGCTGCTCGGACTCCGCCGCCCGGACCTGATCGTGCTCGATCTGATCCTCCCCGATGCGGACGGGTCAGAGCTCGTACGCTGGATGCGCCGCCAACCCGAGCTTCGTGACGTGCCGCTCGCCGTGTACACCGACAAGGACCTGACCGACGAAATGCGTGGCCAGCTGCAGCTCGGACCCTCGATCCACTTCACGAAGTCGCGGACGAAGCCCGAGCCCTTCGCCGAGCTGGCGCTGGAGCTGCTCGACGGGCACGGCAGTCCCGCGCCGGCGCCGGAGGCGGCGGGGTGAGCCATACCGTCCTCATCGTCGACGACGAGCCCGACATCCGCGAGGTGGCGCGGATGAGCCTCGAGGCCGTCGCCGGCTGGCGTGTCCTCAGCGCCGCGTCCGGTGCGGAGGCGCTCGAGCTCGCGCTCGACGGTGAGGTCGAGGCCGTGCTGCTCGACGCGATGATGCCGGAGCTCGACGGCCCCGCGACCCTGGCCCGGCTGCGCGAGCGCGAGCGCGAGGAGGGCAGGGAGGAGCTGCCCGTGATCATGCTCACCGCGAAGACGCAGGGCTTCGGCCCCGACCGCATAGCCGAGATCGGCGCCCAGGGTCTGATCGCCAAGCCCTTCGACCCGATGACGCTCGGGCGCCAGGTCGAAGCCACGCTCGGCTGGAGCTAGGGCGGACCGGCGGCCTCCCGGGGCGCCGGCCGGCGCCCCGGGGACCGGCCGCGCTCACTTGACGGTCAGCTTCCCCTCCATCCCCGCCTGCTCGTGGCTGTCGACGGAGCAGTAGAAGGTGTAGGTCCCCGGCTTGAGGTCGACCGTGAGGTCGGCCGTTCCGCTCGAGACCTGGTCACTGCAGCCGAGCTCATCGCCCGAGGAGGTCCGCACGCAAACGTCGTGCGTCGTCGTGGACGGGTTGTCGAAGTGCAGGTCGACGTTGCCGGCCTTCGCGGTCAGCGACTTCTGCTGGTAGGCGAGGTTGCTGGGGTCGGCGCTCACGTCGACCGTCTCGCTGCTGCCCGAGCCCGTCGAACCCGATTGGGCGTTGGAGCTGGTCGTGCTGGTGCCACCGCTGCTGCCGCAGGCGGTCAAGGCGAGCGCCGCAACGGCGAGCAGGACGAGCACCGGGGTGGTTCGCTTCAGCATCGCGTCCTTTCTTCTTGGATGCAGGGCCCTCTCTCACCCTACTCCCGAACGCAGGACCGACGAGGCGTGCGCATCTAAGCTGGGCGCATGGCAGAGCCGACCAAAGTTGCGGTCGCCGGCGCAGCGGGCCGGATGGGCGCCACCGTCTGCGATGCGGTCGCAGCCGCCGAGGGGCTCGAGCTCACCGGCCGCGCCGACCCCGCGCTCGGGGTCGAGCTCCGCGAGGTTCTGGAAGATGCCGACGTCGTCGTCGACTTCACGGTCCCCGACCAGGCGCTCCCGAACGCGCACGAGTGTCTGCACGCGGGCAAGAGCGTCGTCATCGGGACTACCGGCTTCGACCTCGAGAAGCTGGGCCGCTGCGCGGCCGACCATTGGCACGACGGCGCCGGCGGCCGGGCATTCGTAGCGCCCAACTTCGCGATCGGCGCCGTCCTGATGATGCAGGCGGCCCAGGCGATCGCGCCGCACATGCCGGAGGTCGAGATCATCGAGCTGCACCACGACCGCAAGCTCGACAAGCCCTCGGGCACGGCGGCGCGGACGGCGGAGCTGATCGAGGCCGCCGGCGGACACGTCCATGAGCCGATCCACTCCGTGCGTCTGCCCGGCCTCGTCGCCCACCAGGAGGTGGTCTTCGGGGGCCCGGGGCAGACGCTCTCGATCCGCCACGATTCGATCGACCGGAGCTCGTTCATGCCCGGCGTGGTGCTCGCCTGCCGGCGCGTCCGCGAGCTGCCGGAGCCCCTCACGATCGGGCTCGAGTCGCTGCTCGGGGGGTGAGCGGCCCGCCCGGCACGCCGGCGAGCCCGAGCCCGGAGGTGCGCCGGCTGGCAGGCACCGCGGCGCTCGCCTTCGTCGTCTTCCTCGGGATCTACGCGCTCGCCGTGCAGACGCACGTGGGCCAGCACCTCGACGTGGCCGCCTACGCCGGCGGCGAGCAGGCGCCGGCGCGGGCCCAGCAGGCGGCCGGGCGGCTCCTGCGGACGGTCAGCGTCGGCGGCCTCGCGATCGCGATCCTGCTCCTTGGGACGGTCGCAGCGTTGCGCCGGCGGCCGAGCCTGGTCGCGGTCCCGGCGGCGGTGATCGGCGCGACGATGATCGCCGTGGAGATCTTCAAGCACGTGCTCTTCAGCCGACCCCACCTGCTCGGCGGCGAGGCCTTCGACTTCAACACCTACCCCTCGGGGCACACCGCGACCGCGATCAGCGTCGGGCTCGCGGCCGTGCTCGTCGCGCCTCCCCGTCTGCGCTCCGCCGCGGCCGTCCTTGCGTTCGCGGGCGCCGCCGGCTTCGGCGTGTTCGTGGTCACCGCCGGCTGGCACCTGCCGAGCGACGCGATCGGGGCTGACGCGCTCGCTCTGGCGGTGGCCTGCGCGGTGATGGCGACCCTGTACGCGATCAGCCCGGCGAGCCTCTCCAGGGAACGGCACACGGCCGCGTCGGCGCCGCCGCAGCGGCTCGCGACGCGGTTGGAGCTCGGTGGCATCGCCGCCGGCGCCGCATTCTTCGTCGGCGTCATCTTGTTCGCCTCACTGCGCTACGGCCCCGACATCGACTGGACCCGCGTCGATGCCGCCTACCTCGCCGCGATGGCGACGGTCGTCTTCGCTGCGGCCCTGGCCGTGAGCCTGCTGGTCCGGGTCCTTCCGGCCGCGCCCCGCGAGCCCCGGACGGACGGCGAGCGATAGCGTCCCGCCAGACACCCGGCTGAGCGATCCCGCACGATCCGGCTCGGCGCCAGCGAGCGATGAGGAGAGCAGCAGTGAGCGACGACCTTTCGACGATGGACGCAACGGCCATGGCGGAGCTCGTCAGCTCTGGCGAGGCGAGCCCCCTGGAGCTCGTCGACGCGGCTATCGATCGCGTCGAGGCGGTCAACGGCGAGCTCAACGCCGTCATCCACCCGCTCTTCGACGAGGCGCGTGAGGCGGCGGCCGGCGAGGTTCCCGACGGGCCCTTCCGCGGCGTGCCGTTCCTGCTCAAGGACCTCGGTGCCGCCTACGCAGGTCAGCCGCTGCACATGGGCATGAAGGTGCTCAAGGACGCGGGCTTCCGCTCGCCCGTCGACACCTTCCTGGCCGAGCGCTTCCGCAACGCGGGCCTGATCACGATCGGGAAGACGAATACGCCCGAGCTCGGGATCCTGCCGACGACCGAGCCCGACGCCTACGGCGCGACGCACAACCCGTGGGACACGTCGCGAACCCCCGGGGGCTCCTCCGGGGGGTCCGGAGCCGCGGTCGCCTCGGGCATGGTGCCGATGGCGCATGCCAACGATGGCGGCGGCTCGATCCGGATTCCCGCGTCCAACAACGGGCTCGTCGGCCTGAAGCCGACCCGGCAGCGGATCAGCGAGGGCCCGCTCGTGGGCGACAACCTCTCCGGGCTCACGTGCGAGCTGGTCGTCTCGCGCTCGGTCCGGGACACGGCCCGGATCCTCGAGGCCGTGCACGGCGGCGCGCCGGGCGACCCGTACGCCGCACCGGCGCCCCTGCGCCCGTACACGGACGAGCTCAGCGACGAGTCGGCGGGGCTGCGGATCGGCCAGATGACGGCGCCCGCCGTCCCGTCCGAGGTCGATCCAGATTGTGTCCGCGCCGTCGAGGTCGCGGCAGAGCTGCTCGAGGGGCTAGGGCACGAGCTCACCGGGGCTTCGCCGATGGACGCCGTCGGCGAGGACGTCGGCGTCGACATCCAGGACAGCTTCCTGACCCGCTGGGCGGCCGGGCAGGCGGCGATCATCGGCCAGCTCGAGATGCTGCTCGGGCGCGAGATCGGCGCCGGCGACGTCGAGCCCCTGACATGGACGCTCGTGGAGATCGGGCGCGAGCGGGACGCCGGCCGCTACCTCCGCGACGTCGCCCTGCACCAGGGCATGAGCCGCATGATCGCCCAGTGGTTCGCGGCGGGGCACGACCTGCTGCTGACGCCGACGATGGCCGAGGTCGCGCCGAAGCTGGGCAGCTTCGACGACTCGGGGCCGGACCCGATGGAGGCCTTTACCCGTGCCTTCCCGTCCGGCGCCTTCACGGCGCTGTTCAACGTCACCGGCCAGCCGGCGATCTCGCTGCCGCTGCACTGGACCGACGAGGGGGTGCCCGTCGGAGCTCAGCTCGTGGCGCCGTTCGGCCGCGAGGACCTGCTGATCCGCGTCGCGGCGCAGCTCGAGCGGGCGGCTCCGTGGGGCGACCGCCGCCCGGGTGTGTTCGCGGGCTGACCGGAAGGCCCCGCCGGGCGCGGGGCAGCATCGGCGATCCGCGCCGTGATCTAGATTCTGCTGGCGTGAGCACCTTCGAGGGCGTCATCACCGCGATGGTGACCCCGTTCGCCATGGACGGGGAAGTCGACCTGCCCGCCTGCCGGCGCGTCGCCCGCTTCCTGGTCGAGAACGGCTCGGACGGGCTCGTTCTCGCCGGCACCACGGGCGAGTCGCCGACGCTCGACGACTCGGAGAAGCTGGCGATCCTCGGGGCCGTGCGCGAGGAGCTTGGCGATGAGGCGCAGCTCGTCCTCGGCACGGGCTCGAACGACACACGGCATTCGATCGAGGCGACGCGCGCTGCCGAGGAGGCCGGTGCCGATGGAGTGCTGATCGTGACGCCGTACTACAACAAGCCAAACCCGGCGGGAATCAGGGCCCACTTCGAGGCCTGCTGCGCGGCGACCTCGCTGCCCGTGATCGCCTACAACATCCCGTCCCGCTGCGTCGTCAACATCCCGCCCGCTCAGCTCGAGGAGATGGCGGCATCGTTCCCGAACCTGGTCGCGGTCAAGCAGGCGAACGACGACGAGCTCGCACCGCTCGAGGGCCTCGAGCTGCTCGCCGGCAACGACAGCGTCTTCCTGCGCTGCCTGCGCGCCGGGGGGACCGGCGGCGTCACCGTCGCCAGCCACGTGGTCGGCACGCAGATGCGGGAGATCGCGGACATGATCGAGCGCGGGGAGCACACGCGGGCGGAGCGGCTCGACGCCGAGCTGCAGCCGATCTACGAGGCGATGGGCGTGACGACGAACCCGATCCCCGTGAAGACGGCGATGGAGCTGCTGGGTATCTGTTCCGCGACGATGCGCCTGCCGATGGTCCCCGCGACCGATGCACAGCGCGACACGATCCGCGTCGCGCTCGAGCGCCGCGGGCTCGTGGTGGGCACATGAGCGGACCGCAGCTGCGGATCGTGCCGCTCGGCGGCCTCGGTGAGATCGGCAAGAACATGACGGTCGTCGAGTTCGAGGGCCGGATCGTGATCGTCGACACCGGGCTCATGTTCCCGACCGCGGAGATGCTCGGGATCGATCTCGTGCTTCCGGACTTCGGCTATCTGCGCGACCGCGCCGACGACATCGAGGCGATCGTGCTCACGCACGGGCACGAGGACCACGTAGGGGCGCTTCCCTACGTCGTTCGCGAGATCGGGATGCCTCCGGCGATCTACGGCGGCAAGCTGACGATCGGGCTCGTGCGCTCGAAGCTGGAGGAGCACAAGCTCCGCAACGCGCCCCTGCACGACATCGAGGCGGGGGAGAGGATTTCGCTCGGTCCGTTCGAGCTGGAGACGGTCCACATGTCGCACTCGATCCCGGACGCGCGCGCCGTGGCGCTCCATACCGAGCTCGGCACCGTCCTGATCACGGGCGACTACAAGTTCGACCAGACCCCGGTCGACGGCCGCCCAGCCGACGTCTCGCGGCTGGCGCGGATGGGGGCGGAGGGGCTGCTCTGCCTGTGCGGGGATTCGACCAACGCCGACCGGCCCGGCGTCGCGCCCTCGGAGTCGAGCATCGGCCCGGCGCTGCTCGAGACCTTCTTCCACTGCGAGGGCCGGATCGTGGTCACCTGCTTCGCCTCGAACCTGCACCGGGTCCAGCAGGTGATCGACGCCGCCGTCGAGCTCGACCGGAAGGTCGCCCTCGTCGGCCGCTCGATGCGCAAGAACTTCAACATCGCCCGCAACCTCGGGATCACCAGCGCTCCCGACCACGTTCTGATCCAGCCGCGCGAGATCGAGGACTACCCGGACGAGGAGGTGATCGCGATCTCGACCGGCTCGCAGGGAGAGCCGCTCTCGGCGTTGCGGCGGATGGCCTGGGGCGAGCACCGTGATGTCGAGCTGCACTCGGGCGACACCGTCGTCTTCAGCGCCACCCCGATTCCAGGCAACGAGCGCTCGGTGAACGAGACGATCGATCGCATCTTCGAGATCGGAGCGCGGGTGATCACCGCCGCGGACGCGCCGATCCACGCCTCCGGTCACGGTTGGCAGGAGGAGCTGAAGCTGATGCTGAACCTGACGAAACCGAAGTACGTGATGCCGTTCCACGGCGACCACAAGCGGATCCGGCTGCACGCCGAGCTCGCCGCCCAGGTCGGGGTGCCCCCCCAGAACATCTTCAAGGCCCGCAACGGCACGCCGCTGGTCATCGACGCCGACGGGGCCACGCTGGGGGCCGACATCGGCGCCGGCGTGATCTTCGTCGACGGGGTCGACATCGGCGATCCCGACGACATCGCCCTGCGCGATCGGCGGGCGCTGTCGGCGGACGGGCTGTTCATCGTCGTCGCGACCGTCTCCCGCGAGCACGGCGACCCCGTCTCCGAGCCCGAGGTGATCTTCCGCGGCGTCCCGTTCCTCGACCCGGAGGAGGCGGCGAAGCTGATCGACGACATCCGTGAGGTGGTCGACGCCTCGCTCGAGGAGGCGGCCGAACCGGAACGGGAGGTCGCCCTGATCCAGCAGGATCTGCACGACGACGTCGCCGCGTTCGTCTACGACCGCCTGCGGCGGCGCCCGATGGTGCTCCCGGTAGTGGTCGAGGTCTAGCCCGTTCCGTGGCGCAAGGAGCCCCGCGGCTCAGCGACCGCACGCACGGGCGCTGGCCCTGGGTTGCAGCGGCCGCCGCGGGACCGGCGACCGCGCTCGCCTACCGGTACCGCAGGGAGCTGCGCTCCGAGGGCTCCTGGGTTGAGTGGGCTCCGCTCGTGGCCCTGTTCTGGCACCAGACCGAGGAATGGGTCTGGCCCGGGGGCTTCATGCCGTTCGCGAACCGCGTCGTGATCGGCTCCGGCGAGGACGAGTTCCCGCTCGATCGACGCGTTGGCTTCGCGGTCAACACCGTGCTCGGCTGGGGCGTGGGCGCGCTCGCCGGCGCCAGCCGCGATCCCGGGCTCTCGTCGCTGCAGCTCTCGTTGCTGGCGGGGAACGTCGCCTTCCACGGTGTCGCGGCCGCGCGCGGCCGTGGCTGGAATCCCGGGCTCGTAACGGCGCTCGCCCTGTTCGCCCCGCTGGTCGCCGCCGGCTACCCGCGGCTCCTGCGCCGGGCCCGGCGGCGCCGCCCGGTCGCAGCCGGGGCGGCGGCGGGCCTGCTCGGCTCGCTCGGCCTGATGGCGGCGATGCGGATGCGGCTGGCCTCGCGCGGCTAGCGGACGGGTCCACTAGCGGACGCGTCCACTAGCTCGCGGGCTGGGCGAGCAGGGTGATCGCGAGCATGACCACGGCGAGCAGCGCGTAGGCGAACCGGGCCGCGGCCGACCCTGAGCTGCGCATCGCGAGCAGCGCCTGCACGCAGTAGTAGGCGGCGAAGGCCCGGGAGGCGATCGCTATGAGATCCAGGGTCGAGACCGTCCAGCAGAGCAGGATCGCCGCGATCCCGCTCAGCAGGTAGGCGCGCCGGCCGGCGAACAGGCGCACCCCGAAGCCGTGGAGGTTGCCGCTGGCGGCGGCCGTGTCGGCGGTTGCCGCGCTGAACTGGCTGAGCACGGCGCAGATCACGAGCGGCAGCGAAAGCGCCGGCAGGAAGCGGTCCGTGATGTCGATCAGCGTCGCGTCCGGGCCCGCGGCGGTGCCGAGACCCATCAGCGGGGTCGCCAGCGCGACGAATCCGAGGTACACGGAAGTCGCGATCAGCTGGGCGATCCTCGAGGCGACGATCCGGGTGCGCGGGTCGTACTCCTCGCTCAGGTAGCGGACCGTCTCGAAGCCCTGAACCGTGATCACGATCCCGCCGAGAACGAGCAGGATCTCGCCCAGGCCCTTGCCGGGCGCGGGCGGGAAGCTGAGGCCGGCACCGAGCACATCGCCGGCATCGATCACGAACAGGGCGGCGCCGAGGACGGTCGTCAGCACGAGCACCGAGGCCAGCGAAACGAGGTCGAGCGACTCGAGTCCGCCGAATCCGCGGACGAGTCCCACGCCGACGATCAGGGCGACGCCGGCCGCCGCGATCAGGTGCTCGGCAAAGGGGAGGGTCCCGAGGCGTAGGCGACCACGTACTGAGCCATGATGCGCAGGTACAGGGCGACCGAGATCACGTATGCAACGACGATCACCGCGTCCGCGATGCGGTCGAGCCGCAACGTCCACGTATCGGCGGTCCCGCCCTCGAGCGCGGGCTCGAGCTCGGAAATGATGTGCCGGATCGCCGTGCCGATCGCGTAAGCGAGGGCACAGACCGCCGCGGCCCCAACGATCGCAGCCGCCCCCAGCGTCCGCTCGAGGATGGGCACGATGATCAGGAACCCACTGCCGAAGATGGAGGCCAGCGGAGTAACCGTGGCCCGCAACGTCTTGCGGTTCAAAGCGCTACGTCCCTCGTCGCGGCATCGCCCCGATCCTCTCAGTTACGCCGGAAAACGCCGAAGTCAACCGAAGGCGTCCTCTGACCAAGCATGGCCGTGCACGCTCCCGGCGCTGTGTAGCGGAGCTACATAAGCCGGCAGCGGGTGCGGCCAGGCGCCGCGACAGAGGGCGCCGCCGCGCGCAAAAGCGGCCCGCCGGACCAGGGAGGGGAGTCCGGCGGGCCAATTGGCTCAGGCTGGCCAATTTATGTTCCCGCTGCGCCAGCGTTCAGGGAGGGAGGCGCGGCGGGTGTGTGTCTCGTCCTGTGGGAAATGATCGGCTCGGTGGATAAACCGCTGCTTAAGGGAGAGCAATTGTTTGCTCAATCTTGCTCGGGCTCCTCGAAGCCCTCGTCCGGCGGTGCCAATGGCAGCCTGATCTCGAAGCGGGCGCCGCCTGCCTCGCTGGCGCCGGCGCGGGCGTCGCCGCCGTGCGCAGTGGCCACGGCCTTCACGATCGAGAGGCCGAGGCCCGTGCCGTCCCCGTTCCGGCTCTGACTGTCCGCGGGCCCCGGTCCGCGGACGAAGCGCTCGAACAGGGTCTCCTCCTGGCCTTGGGGAAGCCCGGGCCCGTCGTCGCTTACCGTGAGCAGCGCCTCACCGTTCTCATGCCGCAGCGCGAGCTCGACGGTGGTGCCCTCGGGCGTGTGGCGGATTGAGTTCTCGAGCAGGTTGAGGACCATCCGATGCAGCTCATCCGGGTTGCCGAGTACCTCGGCGCTGCCCGCGAGCTCCGCCTCGAGCTCGTGCCCGTCGGCGACGGGATCGACCTCCTCGAAGGCCTCGGCCGCGATCCGGCCGAGGTCGCAGCGGATCGGCTCCCCGCGGCGACCGGCGTCGGCGCGGGCGAGGATCAGGAGATCGCCGACGAGGCGACTCATGCGCCGGGAGCTGCGCAGCGCCGATCGCGTGGCCGCGAGCTCGTCATCGTCCTCGTCGGCGAGCGCGGTCTCGAGCAGCTCGAGGTTGGCGAGGATGCTCGTCAGCGGCGTCCGCAGCTCGTGGGAGGCGTCCGCGACGAACTCGCGCTGGCGCTGGATCGTGGTCTCGGTCTCCGTCCGCGCGGCGTCGAGCTCGCGGAGCATCTCGTCCAGGGTCCGCGCCAGCTCGGCAACCTCGTCCTCGCTCTCGGGCTCGGCGATGCGCAGGGAGGGATCGCGCGTCCGCGCGATCGTGCGGGCGGTGCCCGTCAGATCGACGATCGGGCGCATCGCCCTGCTCGCGACGCTCATCCCCGCGAAGCCGGCGAGCAGCGTGCCGACCAGGACGCCGCCGCCGAGGAACAGCCAGAGCCGGCCGATCGTGCGGTCGGTGCTCGCCTTGCTGCGGGCGTACTGGACGTAGAGCCCCGGCAGCGACAGGTTCCCGGAGAAGCTGGGGATCCTCACGTCGGCGACCTCGAGCCCGCCGACGGAACGCAGGGCACCGCTGTAGGCGGGAGCGCCGAGCTGCACGTTGGCGCTCTGCTTCAGCGGTCTGCCGTTCGGGTCGACGATCCTGATCACCGAGTCGTTGACCGATGCAAAGTCGTTCAGCGGCGGGCCCTGGATGTTGATCGTCCCGCTGATCGCGTCTGCGGTCACCTGGTAGTCGAGGGCCAGGGCCCGCGCGTTGCCGAGCACCTCGTCGTGGAAGTCGTCCCGGAGCCGATTGCTGACGAGGCGGCCCACCACAAACGCGAAGACGATCAGGATCACCGCGGTCAGCGCCCCCGAGAAGATGGCGATCCGGATCCGGACCGGGCGCCGCCGCAGATTGCCCATCGCGGCGCGCAGAGGATTCACGGCCTGACCACGTAGCCGGCCCCGCGCTTGGTGTGCAGGATCCGGCTCTCGCCGCCCTCCTCGAGCTTGCGGCGCAGGTTGCTGATGAAGACGTCGATCGTGTTCGTGAGCGAGGTCGGGTCGTAGCCCCAGACCTCCTCGAGCAGGCGCTCACGGGAGATCACGATCTTCTGGTTCCGCATCAGGTACTCGAGCAGCTCGAACTCGCGGGCGGTCAGATCGAGCTGGCGGTCGCCGCGCGTGACCTCGCGCGTGTCGGGGTTGAGCGCGAGATCGCCGACCCGGAGCGAGGCGCTGCCGCGGGGCGGGCGCCGGCGCATCAGCGCCCGCATCCGGGCGAGGAGCTCGGCGCGCTCGAACGGCTTCGGCAGGTAGTCGTCGGCGCCGGCGTCGAGGCCACGGACCCGATCCTCGGTGTCGGTCCGGGCGGTCAGGATCAGGATCGGGACGTCGCCGTCGGCGCGCAGCCGACGGCATACCTCGACGCCATCGATCTTGGGCAGGCCGAGGTCCAAGACGACGAGGTCCGGGGCGAAGTCGCGGGCGGCCTCCAGCGCCTCTTCGCCGTCGAGAGCGGTGCGCACCTCGTGGCCCTCCTGGCGCAGCGAGCGGCGCAGGACATCGGCGATCTCCTCGTCGTCCTCGACGACGAGCACGCGACCGGTCAGCAAATCGCCTTCCACGGGCGCGATCTTAGGCCTCCGGCTTTGGATTTTCTAAGGCGGGGCCGGGGTTCGCCTGCCTGCCGTGCAGGCGACGCAGGGACGGCGGCGCGGGCGTCGAAGTGGTCTGACCGATGTCCCTGATCCCGTCCTGGCGCCCGCTCGGCAGCAGCGGGGCACGATCTGGCCCCGCAAAGAAGCGCGGCGGGCGGAAGCCTGCTGCGAAGCCGAAGGCATCGAAGTCCGCTCGCGATGCGGCGCCACGCGAGTTCGAGCAGCGTCACCTCGACCTGATCGGACTCGGGCTGATGGCCCTCGCGCTGTACCTGGGCTTCGTCCTCTACGGAAGCTCCGACGCCGGCCGGCTCGGCTCGGCCCTGCAGACGGGCCTCGAGTGGCTTGCCGGCGCCGGCGCCTACGTCGTTCCCATGGTGCTCGCTGGGGTCGGTGCAGCGCTCGTCTTGCGCCCGTTCGTCCGTTATCCGGGGGCCGTCAACGGCGGCGCGGTGCTGCTGGTCGCCGGGATCCTGCTCGCGCTTGCCGCCGAGACGGCGGGTCTCGGACCCTCCACCACCCGTCCGCCACGGCTACTTCGAGTCGCATTACTTCACGGCGCACGGGGGCGCCCTCGGCGAGATCCTCTACTGGGCCTCGGCCTCGCTGTTGCAGCGGATCGGCGCCCACATCCTCGCCGCTGCTGATGATCACGAGCGGCGTCCTGCTGCTCAGCGGCCGTCCGATCGCCGGGCTGATGCGCTCCGGCGCCGACGCCACCAGGCGGGCTACCGACGCGACCGGCGAGATCGCGCGGACCGCGATCGGGGGCGCCGCGGGGCGCGCGCGGGCCGGCTTCGGAGACGGTGCCGCGACGCGACCGCTGCCGCCCGATGACGAAGCCGTGACGCTGCCCGAGTTCGATGACGACGCCGAGCGCATGACGCTCGAGGAGGCCGAGCAGATCACCGACGAGGCACCGGCGACCGGCGGCTTCGACGCCGAGGAGCCGGCCGAGGGGGCCGAAGGCGACGAGTACGCGGATCGGGAGGAGGGCTACGAGATCGAGGGCGAGGATGGCGCGAGCGCGGTCCCCGACGAGGACGAGGGCGAGATCGAGATCTCGCGCACTCCGATGGGCGCGCGCCGGACCGAGCACGGCATCACCGAGTCCGAGGAGCTCGACTACAGACTGCCGCCCTCGAAGCTGCTGCGCAGCGGTCCAGCCAACGACCGCGGGCCCGAACAAGCGCGACATGGAGGCGACCTCGCAGGCGCTGCTCGAGGCGCTCGGGCACTTCGGGGTGGAGGCGAAGCTGATCGGCACGGTCAGCGGCCCGCACGTGAGCCGCTTCGAGCTGCAGCTCGCGCCCGGGACGAAGGTCGGCAAGGTCGCGCAGCTCAAGGACGACCTCGCCTACGCGCTCGCCTCGACCGACATCCGCATCCTCGCGCCGATCCCGGGCAAGCGCGCGGTCGGGGTCGAGGTCCCGAACGCGAGCCGCAAGATGGTCCGCCTCGGCGACATCTACCGGGGCCGGCCGAAGGACTCGAGCCCGCTCACCTGCTGGCTCGGCAAGGACATCTCCGGCCAGTCGGTCTGGACCGATCTGGCGAAGATGCCGCACATCCTGATCGCCGGCACGACCGGCTCGGGCAAGTCGGGCTGCGTCAACGCGATCCTCAGCTCGATCCTGCTGCACAGCTCGCCGAACGAGCTGCGGCTCGTGCTCGTCGACCCCAAGCAGGTCGAGCTCAACCACTACGACTCGGTCCCGCACCTGCTGACTCCGGTCGTGACCTCGCCGCGGGTCGCCGCGAACGTGCTCGAGAACCTGATCGGCGAGATGGAGTCGCGCTACACGGTGATGGGCGAGGCGCGCGCCCGCAACCTCGAGGAGCTGAACAAGATCCGCCGCGCGAACGGGGAGGCGCCGCTGCCGCTACATCCTCTGCGTGATCGACGAGCTGGCCGACCTGATGATGGTCGCCCCCGGTGAGGTCGAGGACTCGATCATCCGCCTCGCGCAGAAGTCGCGCGCCGTCGGCATCCACCTGATCCTCGCCACCCAGCGCCCCTCGACCGACATCATCACCGGCACGATCAAGGTCAACATCCCGGCCCGGATCGCGTTCGCGGTCGCCTCGCAGATCGACTCCCGCGTGATCCTCGACCAGGGCGGCGCCGAGTCGCTGCTCGGCCAGGGCGACATGCTGTTCCGGCCGGTCGGCACCTCGAAGCTCCAGCGCGTCCAGGGAGCCTTCATCACCGAGGAGGAGATCGCCAAGATCGTCTCCTGCTGGAGCCGCCAGGGCGACGCCGAGCTTCGACGTCGATCTGCTCGAGGCGAAGCGCCGAGCCCGACGCCGGACCGCCAGCGGCGGCGAGTTCTCCCCCGACGAGGACGACCTGCTCGAGGACGCGATCCGGATCTGCGTCGAGACCGACACCGCCTCGGTCTCGATGATCCAGCGCCGCCTCCGGGTCGGCTACACGCGCGCCGGCCGGCTGATCGACATGCTCGAGCGCCGCGGCGTGATCTCCGGCTACGAGGGCTCGAAGCCGCGCCAGGTCCTGATCGGTCCGGGCCGACATCCCCCGGATCCTCGCCGGCAAGGGCGCCGGCGGCGGCCCGACGTCGAGGACGGGCCGCCGACCTCGCGAGTCGGAGGTGCGGGACGGTCGCCGGCTGAGCGCCGCAATACTGCGGCGTGCCGATGAGCCCGGAAGTACCGCCATCGAAGACGAGCGATCGGCGCGACGCTGCGCGATGCGCGGCGCCGCCTCGGCCTCGAGGTGCGCGAGGTCGAGGAGCGGACGAAGATCCGCGCGCGCTACATCCGGGCGCTCGAGAACGAGGACTGGGAGACGCTGCCCGCGCCCGCTTACGTGCGCGGCTTCCTGCGCACCTACGGCCAGCTGCTCGGCCTCGACGGCGAGATGCTCGCCGACGAGTTCCGACGCCGCTACGGCGACGGTCCGGGCACGGCAGCTCGCTCCGTCGCCGGAGCCGTTGCTGAGCGAGCGCCGCCGCCCGGCATGGACTGGGCGGCCGCTCGCGCTCGATCCTGATCTGGGTCGGCGGCATCGTCGCCGCGGTCATCGTCGTCCTGATCCTCATCAGCGTGTTGGGCGGCGGCTCCTCGAACTCGCCGAAAGGCGGGGGCAAGGGCGCCGGCGCCGCAAAGAGCAAGTCCGGGCACCACAAGGGCAAGAAGGGGCAGTCGGGCAAGTCGAAGAAGAAGGCCAAGCTCGAGCCGACGAAGGCCGTGGTCGCCGCTGAGACCGACATCGCAGGTCTGTCTCGTCGCGGGCCAGGACAAGGCGCTGATCGACTCCCAGGTGCTCTCTGCGGGCGCCCGCGACGTCTACGACGGGCACAAGCGCTATCGGCTCGAGCTCGGGCCGGGCAAGGCCAAGTTCGTCGTCGGCGGCAACGTCCAGAAGATCGACTCGACCGACCCGACCGGATTCGAGGCGAACTCGGACGGGATCGCGTCGGTCGACTACCAGGGACCGAACTGCCCGTGAGCGTGCGCGCCGGCATCGTCGTCACCGGGACGGAGGTGCTCACCGGCAGGACCTCCGACCGCAACGGGCCGTGGGTCTCCGAGCGCCTCGGTGAGCTCGGGATCGAGGTGGCCCACATCCTCGTCGTCGGCGACAGACCCGAGGACCTGCTCGGCGCCCTGCGCTTCTGCGCGGACCGCGAGCTCGACCTGATCGTGACCACCGGCGGCCTCGGCCCGACGGCGGACGACCTGACGGCGCAGATCGTCGGCGACTTCGCCGGGCGCGAGCTTTGCGTGCATCCCGAGATGGAGGGGAAGATCACGCGCATCATCGAGGGCTTTGCGCGCCGCATGCAGCTTCGACCCGGAGGGGATGCGCGCCGGGACCCGCAAGCAGGCCATGGTGCCCGAGGGAGCGAGGCCCTTGGACCCGGTCGGAACCGCGCCCGGTCTCGTCGTGCCGGCCGGCGAGGCGCTCGTCGTCGTGCTGCCGGGACCGCCGCGCGAGCTGCAGGGCATGTGGCCCGCTGCCGTGGCGACGCCGGAGATCGCAGGCCGCTGATCGAGCGCGCTCCGGAGATGGAAGCGGCGGCGATGAAGATGTTCGGGATCCCCGAGTCGACGCTCGCCAAGAGCCTGCGGGAGATCGAGCACGACGACGGCGTCGCGCTCGAACGGATCGAGATCACGACGTGCCTGCGGCGTGGAGCCGAGCTCGAGATCGACGTCAGCTACGCGGCCTCCGAGGGAGCCGTGGTCGAGGGTCTGTTCGCTGGCCTGCGGGCCCGGCATGGCGAGTTCATCTACACCGAGACAGGCGAGACGATCGACGAGATCGTCGCCCGCCTGCTCGCGGACGGCGGGCACCGGCTGGCCACGGGCGAGTCCTGTACGGCAGGGCTGCTGGCGGCGCGGATCACCGATCGCCCCGGCTCCTCGGCCTACTTCTCGGGCGGCGTCGTCGCGTACTCGAACGAGGCGAAGAGCGAGCTGCTCGGCGTCGATCCGGGGCTGCTCGCGACCCATGGTGCGGTTTCGACCGAGGTGGCGGAGGCGATGGCGGACGGGGCGATCGAGCGCTTCGGCGCGAGCGTCGGCGTCGGCATCACGGGGGTTGCCGGTCCCGAGGGCGGCACCGAGTCGAAGCCGGTCGGCTACGTCTGCTTCTGCGTCAAGGAGGCGCCCGAGCGGGGCGGGCGGGCGATGATCCGCGACCCGAAGCTGCCCGGCGGTCGCGGGGACGTCCGGGATCGCTCCGTCAGCGTCGCCCTGCACATGATCAGACGCCTGCTCCTCGGCGAGGTCGAGGGCGGGCCGCTGTAGGGGCCGAGGGGGCGCGTTCCGGGTCCCGATTCGAGCCGGGTTCCGATCCGGCACGCAATTGACACGGCGCGTGCGTGAGCCGCGCCGCTTCGAGCTCTAGCTTGGAGCGCGTGAGCGAAGAGGCCCAGATGCGCATGTTCTGCGCGCTCGATCTCCCGCCGGAGCTTCGCGACCGGATCGAGGTCTGGGCGCGACGGCAGGCGTCGGGCGAGGGCTCGCGCTGGCGGGCGGTGAGGCCCGAGGCGCTGCATCTGACCCTCGCCTTCCTCGGCGACCGGCCGCCCGCGGCGGCCGCCCGGATCGCCGAGATCCTCGCGGCGCTGCGGCTCGAGGGCCCCGTCCGCGGGATGCTCGAGCCGGATCCCGTGCCGGTGCCGAGGCGGGCGCCACGGTTGCTCGCGCTCGGCGTTGCCGGTGAGGAGATCCCGCCCTTGCAGGCCGAGCTCGCGGCGGCGCTCGAGCGCGAGGGCCTGTACGAGCCCGAGGCGCGGCCGTTCTGGCCGCACGTCACCGTCCTGCGTCGCCGCGGCCGCGGCTCCCGCGGCGGGCGCGTGGAGCCGTTCGGAGCCGAGGGGGACGGAAGCGGACATGCGTTCGGTGCCGTCCGGGTCGCTCTCTACCGTTCTGAAACCCGGCCCGAAGGCCCCAGGTACACGTGCCTGGCCACACGAGATCTGCCTCAGGCAGGCGCATGAGATGAAGAGGTGATGAGAGAGATGGCAGCAAGCAAGCCCACCCCGATCGAGGCCGGCAGCAAGGACGCCAAGGCCAAGGACGCGGCCCTGAAGGCCGCCGTGACCCAGATCGAGCGCGAGTTCGGCGCCGGCTCGGTGATGAAGCTCGGCAGCGATTCGACGATCGACGTCGAGGCGATCCCGACCGGGGCGCTGTCGCTCGACCTCGCGCTCGGCGTCGGCGGCGTTCCGCGCGGCCGGATCGTCGAGATCTTCGGCCCGGAGTCCTCCGGCAAGACGACGCTGATCTACCACATCATCGCCCAGGCGCAGGCCCGCGGCGGCGTCTGCGCCTTCGTCGATGCCGAGCACGCGATCGACCCCATCTACGCGCGCCGGATCGGCGTCGACACCGACGAGCTGCTCGTCTCGCAGCCCGACTACGGCGAGCAGGCGCTCGAGATCGTCGACGTGCTCGTCCGCTCCGGCGCCGTCGACGTCGTCGCGATCGACTCGGTCGCGGCACTGACCCCGCGCGTCGAGCTCGAGGGGCAGATGGGCGATCAGACCGTCGGCCTGCAGGCACGGCTGATGTCGCAGGCGCTGCGCAAGCTCGCCGGCAACCTGAACCGGGCGAAGACGGTCTGCCTGTTCACGAACCAGATCCGCGAGAAGATCGGCGTCAGCTTCGGCAACCCGGAGACCCAGCCGGGCGGCCGGGCGATGAAGTTCTACGCCTCGCAGCGGCTCGACCTGCGCCGCATCGAGACCCTCAAGGAGGGCACCGAGGCGGTCGGTAACCGGGTCCGGGTCAAGGTCGTCAAGAACAAGGTCGCGGCGCCTTTCCGGCAGGCCGAGTTCGACATCGAGTACGGCGTCGGCATCTCGAACGAGAGCTGCCTGCTCGACCTCGGCGTCGAGCACGACATCGTCACCAAGTCGGGCTCGTTCTTCTCCTACGGGGACCAGCGCCTCGGACAGGGCAAGAACAACTGCAAGGCGTTCCTGGCCGAGAACCCGGAGGTCGCCGACGAGATCGAGGACAAGATCTACGCGGCGCTCGACGTGACGCGCGTCAAGGGCCCGAAGCCGGTCCCATACGTGCCCGAGACCGAGGCTGGAGCCGCCGAGGAGGGCGAGGATCCGCCGGTGGAGGCCGAGGAGGAGAAGGCTGCCTGAGCCGCTGGAAGTCGCGCTGCGGGCGCTCAACCGCCGCGAGCACTCGATCGCAGAGATCGAGGCGAAGCTGGCCGAGCGCGAGTTCGCGCCCGAGCGGATCGAGGAGACGGTCGCCGAGCTGGTCCACAGCGGCGCGCTCGACGATCGTCGCTTCGCGCTCGCCTTCAGCGCCGACAAGCGTGAGCTCGCCGGTTGGGGGCCGGAGCGGATCGCAGGCGCCCTGGCCGAGCGCGGCATCGGCGCCGATCTGATCGACGAGTCCGTGGCCGGCGAGAGCCGCGAGGAGCTTGTCGAGCGGGCGGGGGCGCTGCTGGCGGAGCGCGGCGAACCGCTCGACGACGACGGCTCGCGAGCACGGGCGCTGGGCTTCCTCACCCGCCGCGGCTACGACTATGAGCTCGCCTACGATGCGATCCGTGCCGCCTCGCGCGCGGCCTGATGCACCGTGATCGAAGCAGTCCTCTTCGACATCGACGGGACCCTGCTCGACCATGACGCAGCGAGCGCCGGCTCGCTGCAGAGCGCGCTCGAGCGCGAGCGCGACCTGCATGGCCTCGACGACTTCGACCGGGAGGCCGCGCTGGCCGAGTGGCGCCGGCTCGAAGAGATGCACTACGCGGATTACCTGCGGGGCGCGATCCCCGTCGAGGAGCACCGCAGACGGCGCTCCGCGGGCATCCTCGACTGGCTCGGGGCGCCCCGGCGGGACAGGGAGGAGCTCGACGGATGGTTCGCGGACTTCCTCGGCGGCTACCGCGAGCGCTGGAGCGTCTTCAGCGACGTGATGCCCGTTGTCGAGGCGCTCGAGGGCCGAGGGGCGGGCCTGGGGGTCGTCACCAACGCCGACGGCGGCTTCCAGCGCCGCAAGCTCGACGCCTTCGGCCTGCTCGAGCGGATGCCCGCCTTCGTTGCCTCCTCGGAGGCGGGCGTGCCAAAGCCCGAGCGGGAGATCTTCGAGCGCGCCTGCGCCCTGCTCGGGCTGGCCGCGGAGCGGGTCGCCTACGTCGGTGACCGGCTCGACACCGACGCCCGCGGCGCCCGCGATGCGGGGCTGCTCGGGATCTGGCTCGACCGCACGGGCGCGGCGTCCGAGCTCGGGGGCGAGGCCGGAGCGGGAGTGCCGGTGATCGGCAGCCTCGCGGAGCTGCGCGCGGTCCTCGAGCTCTGATCGCGACGGAGCGGCGCGCGCCGCTGCGTGGACGTCGGGCTGGCCAGCGGGCAGGCGACCGCGGCCCGTTAGCCTGGACTTCGGGCCAGATCGGCGCGTGCCTCTGCAGCCGCCGCGGCGGCGGTCCGATGAACCCCTCGCATGAACGCGGCAGGAATCACACTCGCGCTTCTCTGCGCCCTGGCGACCAATGTCGCCTTTTTGTGCAAGCACCGCGGCGCCGTCGCGGCTCCGGCGGTCAGCGCCCGGCATCCGCTCCGCAGCCTGCGCGGCCTCTTCGCCTCCCGGTGGTGGTCCATCGGTTTCGCGGTCGGCTTCGGCGCCTGGGGGCTGCACGTCGCGGCCCTGGCCCTGGCGCCGCTCTCCCTCGTACAGGCCGTCATCGCCGGCGGCCTCGTGCTGCTCGCCATCCCAGCCCGGCGCTGGTTCGGGATCACCCTCGGCACGCGGGAGTGGACGGGGCTGCTGCTCAGCGCAGCCGGGCTCGCTTTCCTGGTCGCGACCGCCAGCGAGGCGGGCTCCGGCTCGAGCTACTCCGCCTCGGCGATGACCGCCTTCGAGGGCGCGGCGTTGGGGATCGGAGCTGTGCTCCTGCTGTCGGGTCGGGGAACGGGCACGACGGCGGGCAGCGGCTCGATCCTCGGTCTCGCAGCGGGCCTGCTGTTCGGCGTCTCCGATGTCGCCGTCAAGGCCCTGAGCGACGTCGCCTTGGCCGATCCGGCGGCATTGTTCAGCCCCTGGACGGCCGTCGCTTGCCTCGCCTCGGTCGGTGCCCTGTATGCGATCGCGCGGGCGCTGCAGCTCGGTGGCCCGATCGCGACGATCGCCGTCTCCTCGATTGCCGCGAACGTCGCAGCGATCGCGGGTGGAATCGTCGTCTTCGGCGATCCGCTCGGCGGCGACGCGCTCGCCATCATCGCCCGCGCCGCAGCGCTGGCCACGGTCGTCATCGCGGCTGGCGTCGTGCAGGGTCGGCAAACCGGCGTGCGCCTGCCCGCGACGGCTTGAGTGGAGGCGCGGCTCGGACTACTATCGGTTCGGTGGCGTGATCGCGGAGAGCGAGCGCGCGCTGACCGAGATTCGAGACCGAACAGACCTTTGAAACCGAAGCCAACCCACGACGTCCGCGCGATTTTCAGACGACGGACCGCACACTGACCATCCCTCGCCGGCGGCGCCAAGCCGTCGCGCTCGGAAAGCGGGCGTAGCCGCGCTCACAGCCGCCACAAGGGGCACGTCGTGCCCGGATACGCATCGAGCTCACCGGGGCGGCCCCCGGGAGAAGGGTGATGGTGATGGAGCGCAGGAGCAGGCGGATCTTCCAGACGCGTTCAGAGGAGGCTGGGGTACACCGGGGCGCGGAAGCCGGCGTTGAGGATCCGGGCGCGGAGGGGAGCCCCGATCCCGTGGCGGACGCCTCGCCGGCTGCGGGGGCGGACGAGCTCGCGGCCCGTCGGGAGGAGATCGCCCGCCTCGAGGAGCGGGCCCTGCACGATCCGAGCAGCAACGGTTGCGGCTGGCCGAGATCGAGCGGCGCGAGCGGGCGCTCGACGATCGCGAGCGCAACCTCGACCAGCAGGCGGAGGAGCTCAAGCGTCAGAAGGCGGTCCAGCGCAAGGAGCTCGAGCGGCTCTCGGGCCTGACCGCCACTCAGGCCAAGCAGCTGCTGATCGCCGACGTCGAGCACGACGCGCGCCATCGGGCGGGCCGAATGCTGCTGCAGATCGAGGAGGAGACCAAGCGCGAAGCCGATCGCAAGGCCCGCAACATCCTCGCGGTCGCGATGAGCCGGCTCGCGGGGACGCACGCGAGCGAGACGACGACCCGCGACTGATCGAGCTCCCCGGCGAGGAGATGAAGGGCCGGATCATCGGTCGCGAGGGGCGCAACATCCGCGCGCTCGAGGCGCTCACCGGCGTCGACGTGATCATCGACGAGACGCCGAACGCCGTCGTCGTCTCGAGCTTCGACGGCGTTCGCCGCGAGGTCGCGCGGCTGACGCTCGAGAAGCTGGTCGCCGACGGCCGGATCCAGCCGGCGACGATCGAGGAGGTCTACGAGAAGGCCCGTGAGCGAGGTCGAGACGCCAGATCGTCGAGGAGGGCGAGAGGGCGGAGCTCGAGGCGGGCGTGCACGGCATCGACCGCGAGCTGCTCGAGGTTCTCGGCCGGCTCCGCTTCCGGACCAGCTACGGGCAGAACGTCCTCGACCACCTCGTCGAGTGCGCGAAGCTGGCGGGCGTGATCGCTGCCGAGCTCGGCGCCTCGGTGGAGACCGCCAAGCGCGCCGCCCTCCTGCACGACATCGGCAAGGCCGTCAGCCACGAGGTCGAGGGCCCGCACGCCCAGGTCGGAGCGACGATGGCCCGCCGACACGGCGAGACCGAGGCGGTCGCGCACGCGATCGAGGCCCACCACAACGAGGTCGAGCCGCGCACGGTCGAGGCCGTGATCGTGCAGATCGTCGACGCGCTCTCGGGCGCCCGCCCGGGCGCCCGGGGCGAGGCGCTCGAGGAGTACGTGACGCGGCTGCAGGACCTCGAGGAGATCGCCGGTCGCCACCCGGGCGTCGACCGTGTCTTCGCGGTCCGCGCCGGCCGCGAGGTGCGGGTCATGGTCGATCCCGGCGCCGTCGATGACGAGGAGGCCGCGGTGATCGCCGAGCGGACGGCGCAAGGCGATCGCGAAGGAGCTCGACTTCCCGGGCCGGATCAAGGTCACCGTCGATCCGGGAGAGCCGCAGGACGGCTGGGCGGACTGAGGCCGACCCTACGGCCCGGCACCTTCCGCCGCTCCCGAACGGTAGGATCGCGCACCGCAATGTGAGCCTCCCGAGCGCATTGCTGCTCCTCGCGCAAGAGGAAACGTTCGTTGACAAGGACCTGCTCTACGTCTCCGGCGCGCTGCTCGTGCTCCTCGCGCTCGTCCTCTCCTTCGCTGGGATGCGGAGCAAGGGCTTCCCGAGTCCGGCAAGCAGCTCCGGTCGTGCTCGGCGATCACCGCTGCGCTCGTCCTCGTGACCGGCTTCGCCGCCTGCAGAGCGCCGTCTTGAGCAGGCCGAGCGCCGCGCCGAGAACGAGGAGGCAGGAGCAAGTCCGAGGACCAGAACATCGCCAACCAGAGTCGCCGACGACGCCGGGCAGGCCGGCGGCCGACCGAGGCGACACCGAGGCTCGCCGGAGGTCCAGCGCAGACGGCGAGCCGAGGCGAGCAGACCGCCGAGGCCGAGCGCAGGCGCGAGCCGCGGTCGCAGGACGGCGGCTCCGGCTCCGCCGGCCGACGATCGACGCGGCCGCGACGCCGTCTTCGCCGCCACCGGGCTGCGGCAGCTGCCACACGCTCGCTGCCGCGAACGCGAGCGGCACGATCGGGCCCGACCTCGACAAGGTGGTCCCCGATCTGAGCGCGAGCGAGATCCACAGCTCGATCGTGGATCCGAACGCGAAGATCACGCACGGTTTCCCGGCGGGGACCATGCCGCAGAACTTCGGCGACACGATGAGCCCGACGCAGATCAACGACCTCGTCGGCTACCTGCAGTCGGTCGCCGGCAAGGGCTGACCCGGCCGCTCCTCGCACTCGCCGCCGAGCCGGCCCCGGAGCGGGCGTCGCTACCCTCTGCGCCGTGAACGGCGCCGCCGCCAAGAGCTTCCACGTGACCACCTTCGGGTGCCAGATGAACGAGCACGACTCCGAGCGCATGAAGGGCATGCTCGCCGGGCTCGGCTACCGCGGAGGTCGACGAGCGCTCCGAGGCGGATCTGATCCTCTTCAACACCTGCTCGATCCGCGAATCGGCCGACAGCCGCTTCATCGCGCATCTCGGCGAGGCGAAGCGGCTCAAGTCCGAGGATCCGGAGCGGATCGTCGGGGTCGGCGGCTGCTGGGCGCAGTCGGTCAAGGAGGAGGTCTTCGGCCGTTTCCCCTTCGTCGACGTCGCCTTCGGGCCCGGCCAGATCCACAAGCTCGCCGAGTTCCTCACCTCCGACTCGCTGACCGCGCAGGGCTACTTCGAGTTCGAGGACTTCGCCGGGCACCTGCCGGCGCAGCGCGAGCGCCCCTTCCAGGCCTGGCTGCAGATCTCGCAGGGGTGCAACTGCGCGTGCTCGTACTGCATCGTCCCCTCGACTCGCGGACGCGAGGTGAGCCGGCCCGCCTCGGAGCTGCTCGGCGAGGTGGAGGCGCTCGCCGCGCGACGGGGTCCGCGAAGTGACCCTGCTGGGCCAGAACGTGAACAGCTATGGCCGCGACCTCGGCCGTCGCGGCTTCGAGCGGACGACGTTCGCGGAACTGTTGCGCGCTGTCGATGCCGTCGAGGGGATCGAGCGCATCCGCTACACGAGCCCGCACCCCAAGGACATGAAGGAGGACGTGCTGCTGGCGCACGCGGAGTGCGCGGCCGTCTGCGAGCACATCCACCTGCCCCTGCAGTCGGGCTCGAGCCGGATCCTGAAGGCCATGCGGCGCACCTACGACCGCAAGCGCTACCTGGACCGGGTCTCGCTGATTCGCGAGCACGTCCCCGACGCGGCCATCAGCACCGACATCATCGTCGGTTTCCCCGGCGAGACGGAGGAGGACTTCGCCGAGACCCTCGAGGTCGTCGAGGAGGTCGGCTACGACTCGGCCTTCACCTTCATCTTCAGCCCGCGGCGCGGGACCGAGGCGGCGGGGCTGGAGGGGATGGTCCCGCACCCCGTCAAGGTCGAGCGGATGGAGCGGCTCGTCGAAGCGGTGCAGCGCCGAGCCCGAGAGCGCGCGCAGCGCTTCGTCGGCCGCACCGAGGAGGTCCTGGTCGAGGGCCCGAGCCGGACCGATCCCACCCGCCTGCGAGGCCGCCTCCGCCATAACAAGGCGGTCAACTTCGAGGGCACGGCCGCGCCGGGGGAGATCGTCGAGGTCGAGATCGACTCGGCGACCTCGCAGACGCTGTCGGGGCGCGAGCGGCTGCTGAGCAGGGTCGGCTAGGCGGCGATCCGATGCCGCTCGCCGGCGTCGAGATGACCGCGATCTTCGGGCCGACGGGAGTCGGCAAGACAGCGGTCGCGATCGAGCTCGCGGAGCTGCTGCGCCGCGAGCGTGGCCTGGGTTCGGTGGCGATCTCCTGCGACTCGATCCAGATCTACCGCGGACTCGAGGTGGTCAGCGGCGCCGCGACGCCGGAGGAGCAGCGACGGCTCGAGCACCGGCTGCTGGGTATCGCCGGGCTCGAGGAGGAGTTCAGCGCCGGCCGCTTCGCCGCCCTCGCCCGGGCCGAGATCGACGCCACGATCGAGGCCGGGCGGATGCCGATCGTCGTCGGCGGGACGGGCCTTTACATGCGCGCGGCCCTGGCCGAGCTCGACCTGCTGCCGCCCGTGGATCCCGACCTGCGGAGGGCGGTGGAGTCCGAGATCGCCGAGCGCGGGCCGGAGGCGATGCACGGCGAGCTCCCAGCGGATGTCGCGGACCGCGTGCACCCGAGGGACCGTAAGCGGATCGCGCGCTCGCTGGAGCTCCTGCGCAGCGGCATCGACCCGCCCGAGCGCCACGAGGCGCTGTGGACGGCGCGGCTGCGCCACCCGACGCTCCTCGCCGGGATCGTCTGCGAGCGGGAGCTGCTCGACGCGCGGATCGAGGCCCGGATCGAGGCGATGGCCGCCGCGGGGGCGGAGGAGGAGGCCGCTGCCGCGCTGGCCCGCCCGATCTCACGCACGGCCGCCGCCGCGCTCGGCCTCGAGGCGTTCGCCCGCTCGGACCTGGAGCGTGCCGCCTCCGAGCACCGACGGCTGGCCCGGCGCCAGATCACCTGGATGCGGAAGATGGAGGGCATCGAGCTCTTCGACACCGGCGACGGGAGCGCCGAGGCGATCGCCGCCGCCGCGCGCCGGATCGCCGGGCGGCTGGGGGATACTGCGGCGCGATGAAGTTCGAGAAGTGGCAGGCCCTGGGCAACGACTACCTCGTGCTCGAGGCGGAGCGGCTCCCGTTCGAGCTCACGCCGGCGCGGATCGAGGCGCTGTGCGCGCCGCACTTCGGCGTCGGCTCGGACGGGGTGCTGCTGCTGGCTCCCAGCGCCGAGGCCGGGTTCGTCGCCGAGCTGCGCATCTTCAATCCCGACGGCTCCGAGGCCGAGCTCTCCGGCAACGGCGTGCGCGAGGCGGTGCTGTACCTGCGCCGCTCCGGCTGGACCGATGACGACACCTTCTCGATCCGGACCGTCGCCGGGGAGATCAGGCCCGAGTTGACGGGGAAGGATTCCGCCCGGGTCGCGATGGGCCGCGCGGCCACGACATCCGGCGACTTCCCCGGTGGGCCCGAGGACGGGCGCGGGGCGTTCGCGCTCCAAGGCCTCGGAGAGCGCGAGTTCCAGCACGTCTCGATCGGCAATCCCCAGTGTGCGATCGAGGTCGACGAGCGGCTGGAGGACCTCGACCTCGGTGCGATCGGACCGTGGATCGAGGCCGGGGCGGACGGCCGCTTCCCCAACCGCACCAACGTCAGCTTCTGGCGCGTCTCCGACCGCGACGCCCGTGTCGTTCGCGCCCGGATCTTCGAGCGCGGGGTGGGGGAGACGCTCTCCTCCGGCACGGGCGCGACCGGTGCCGCCGTCGCCGCCCACCTCCGCGGCCTATCGAGCCCGGTCACGGTCAGCCTCGACGGCGGCGAGCTCGAGGTCGAGATCGGCCCCGAGCTCGAGATCCACCTCACCGGGACCGCCGAGCCCGTGTTCAGCGGAGAGCTCTCGGCGGAGCTGCTGGCGCGGTTGCGGGCGCTCTGAGCCGGCCGGCGGTCACGGCCGCAACACGAGCTCGGGCGAGGGGTCTAGTGTCTGATGGCAGTGAGGGGAGTCAGGGAGCTTGGGGTTGCGGCGCTCGTACTGGCGGGCGTACTCGCGCTGATTGCGGTCTCGCCCCCGCTGGCGGCCGCGAGATCCGCCCGCACTCTCGCGAACACGACAAAGCTGTCGGCGATGGTCGCGGGCGCGCATCGCATCTACGCAGCGGGGACCACCCGGATCTGCGGCGGCTCCGTCAAGCACCGTACCTGCAGACAGCCGCGGCCGATCGTGATCGCGCTGCGGGCCGACGGTCGCCGTGCGCACGGCTTCGGGGAAAACGGCGTCGTGCGCCTGTCCCGTCGCGAGGGGGTCATCGTCGTGGCGGGCTTCGCCAAGGGAGCGAAGGGCTCGGTGGTCGCCGCGACCGATGCCGGCGGCGAGCGCGGCCAGGTCACGATGCTGGACAGACACGGGGATCCGGTACAAGCGTTTGGCTCGCGTGGAACGGCCTCGGTGCCGGACGGCTTCCTCGTCTCCGACGGCGCGCACCCGATCGCGATCGACGGGGGCGGGGGTGTGTTGCTCGCGGGCAAGTCGGCAGCGGTCTCAAGGGCCGCCGTCGCCCGGCTTCTACCTACGGGCGCGCCCGATCCTTCGTTCGGCGCCGGCGGAGTCGTCACGGTCGACAGCCCCGCTGGTCCATACCGCTATCTCAAGTCCATCGCCCTCACCTCGGACGGTGGGATCCGCCTCGCAGGGGCACAGAGCGAAGACGGATGGTTTACGCCGATGGCGGTCGGTCTCACGGCCGACGGCGCGGCCGACCCTACCTTCGGGCAGGACGGCATCGCCGTGCTCCAAGCTGCTCCGAGCGGCGATGGCGGCTCGACGCTCGATACCGCGATCGCCGTCGACAAGCAGGACCGAGTGATCGGGATCGGGGGCACCGTGGACTATTTCAGCCACGGTTTCTCCTGCACGAATCACTTCGTTACCCGCCTGAATAAGTCGGGCAACCTGGACACGGCGTTCGCCGACGATGGGTATCTCAAGGCGCTCGTCCCGTTTACGGGGGATTGCGTCTCGGCCTCCGATCTGGCCGTCGACGCCCGCGATCGAGAGTTGCTTCCGATCAACTTCAACTATCCGGAGCAAGCCAGCACCCCCGCGGTGATCCGCCTCACACCCGCCGGAGGCATCGACACCCGCTTCGGCGGTGAGGACGGACTGCGGACCTTCCACATCCGCGGGAACAGGGCCGACGCCGTGGCGGTCACGACCGACCCTCATGGGCACGTGCTCGCGGCCGGGATGGCATTTGCGGACAAGTGCAACCGCGGCGGGCACAAGAAGGCGAAGCCGTGCGAAGCCGCCGCCATCGTGCGCTTCAAGCGCAACGGCAAGAAGGATCGTTCCTTCGGGCGGGGAGCCACGGCCACGCTGCCCGGGGTCCGGCGGCCCTGATGGCGCGAGTGCGCCGCTTTGCCCATCCAGCCGGCTGATTCGGTGTTCACTTCTGCAGCCCGTGCCTGCAGAAGTGAACAATGAACGTGGTTCGAGGCCGGCCCCCGCGGGCCGTCCGATCGCTGGTTCGGCGGCCGCGCTCAGGCTAGTTCGGCGTAGTCGACGCCTGTGAGCTCGGCCGAGACCTCCCACAGACGCTTGGCGTCGTCGCCATCCCGGGCGGCGGAGCTGCAGCCGACCTTGGTCGGGTTGCCGCGGGCCTGGCCGATGCCGTCGGGGCCGATGAAGTCGCTGCCCTCGACGTCGGGGCTGGTGGCGGCGTAGAGGGTGGGGCGGGCGCCGGCCTCGTCGCTCTGGGCGAGCACGAGGTTGCCGATCATCCCGAGCGGCTTCAGAAGGATGCCCCACAACCCCTCGCCCGGGCCGCTGGTCTGCAGGTTCGTGGCCGCGTAGCCGGGATGGCAGGCGACGGCGATCGCGCTCGCGTCGGCGGCTCGCAGCCGCCGGTCGAGCTCGAAGGTGAAGAGCAGGTTGGCGAGCTTCGAGCGCCCGTAGGCGGGCCAGCGCGAGTAGGAGCTCTCCCAGTTGAGGTCGTCGAAGTCCATGCTGCCCTGGCGGTGGGCCATGCTCGAGACCGTGACCACGCGCGCGGCCGGGGCTTCGAGCAGCTTCGGGAGGACCTGGCCCGTGAGGGCGAAGTGGCCGAGGTGGTTGGTGCCGAACTGCAGCTCGAAGCCCTGCTCGGTCTCCATCCGCGGCGGCGCCATCACGCCGGCGTTGTTGATCAGCAGATCGAGCGGCCGCGGCCGCGCGAGGACGTGCTCGGCCGCCTCGGCGACCACGTCGAGATCGGCGAGGTCGAGCGGCAGCGGCTCGATCTCGGCATCCGGGTGCTCGTCGAGCAGATCCGACATCGCCACCGCGGCCTTCTTCGGGTCACGGCAGCCGAGCAGGACGGTGGCCCCGGCGCCCGCCAGTGCCATCGCCGCCTGCTTGCCGATGCCGCTGTTGGCGCCCGTCACCAGCGCCGTGGACCCGGTCAGGTTCGGCAGCTCCTCGCTGCTCCAGCTCTCTCCCATTGCGCAAACCTATCCCTTCGCGGGCAAAGGCGGATGCGCTTGGTTACGCTCGAGCGCCCGCCCGCGCTACCCGCGCCCCGCAACGACACCGAAAGGACCCGATGGCCCGCACAGATCCCTCCCAGCGCCTGCAGGCGATGCCTCCCTACATGTTCGCCGAGCTCGAGCGGCGTGTGGCGGACAAGCGCAAGGCGGGGATCGACGTGATCAGCCTCGGGATTGGCGATCCCGATCGACGCGACCTTCCCGTACATCGTCGAGGCGATGCAGGCTGCCGTCGCCGACCCCGCCAACCAGAGCTACCCCTCGAACCGCGGCCGCGAGGAGTTCCGCGACGGCGCTGGCGCGCTTCTACGCGGACCGGTTCGGCGCCGAGATCGATCCCGAGACCGAGGTGATCCCGGCGATTGGCGCCAAGGAGTGCATCTACAACCTCTGCTTCGCCTTCCTCGACCCCGGCGATGTCGCCCTCGCCTCCGATCCCGGCTACCCCGTCTACACCGGCGGGCCGATCCTCGCGGGCGCCGAGGTCGAGCTGCTGCCGCTGGTCCCCGAGCTCGGCTTCGCCCCCGATCTCGATGCGATCGACGAGATGGCGCTCTCGAAGGCGCGGCTGATGTTCCTCAACTTCCCGAACAACCCCACCGGCGCGATCGCGCCCGACGGCTTCTTCGAGCGCGTCGTCGAGCTCGCCGCAGAGCACGAGTTCCTCGTCGTCCACGACAACGCCTACTCGGAGACGACCTACGACGGCTACGTAGCGCCGAGCTTCCTCGCGACGCCGGGCGCGAAGGACGTCGGCGTCGAGGTCTTCAGCCTCTCGAAGGGCTTCAACATGACCGGCTGGCGCTGCGCGGCGATCCTCGGCAACGCCGATGCGATCTCGACGTACTGGCGGCTGAAGACCAACGTCGACTCGGGCCTGTTCGAGGCGGTCCAGCTCGCCGGTGCGGCGGCGCTCGAGGGCCCGCGGGAGCCGCTCACTGAGATGAACGAGATCTACGCGCGCCGGCGCGACCTCGTCGTCGAGGCCCTGCGCGAGATCGGGGTGGAGGTCTCGGCCCCGAAGGGCACGATCTACGTCTGGGCGCCGGTGCCCGAGGGACACACCTCGACCACCTTCGCCGAGCTCGTGCTGGAGGAGGCTGCCGTCGTCGTCTCGCCCGGCTCGATGTACGGGCCCAGCGGCGAGGGTTTCTTCCGGATCTCGCTCACGACTCCGGACGAGCGGATCACCGAGGCTGTCGAGCGGATGCGCGAGCACCTGAGCTGAGCCCGTCGCCGTTCGTTGCAGGCTGCTGATCGCCCCACCACAGCGTCCGCTGCGGGAACGGGATCTGGAGCCCGGCGGCGTCGAGCGCCCGCTTCGCCGCGCGCGCGGCCTCGTCCCGTGCGCGCCACATCTCGATGATCTCGGCGCGGTGCCAGACGCGGACCGCCACGTTGATCGAGTTCTCGCCGAACTCGTAGACGAAGGCCTGCGGCTCGGGTTCGGCGAGCACGTACTCGCATCCCTCCATCGCCTCGACGAGGACCTCGAGCGCACGGTCGAGGTCGGCGTCGTAGGTGAGCCCGATCTCCAGCGTCGTGCGCCGCTCCGGTGTCCTGGTCCAGTTCGTGATCGGGTTGTCGAGGACCATCGAGTTCGGCACGAAGACGGTCTCGCCGTCGAAGCAGCGCAGCTGCACCGAGCGGAAGTTGACGTCCTCGACCTCACCCTCGAGCTCGTTGGTGACGATCTGCTCGCCGACGCGGATCGGGCGCCGGACGTGCAGCAGCACTCCCGCGGCGAAGTTGCCGAGGATCTCCTGCAGGGAGAAGGCGAGGGCGATACCGATGATGCCGAGGCCGCCGAGCAAGGGACCGACGGCGACATCGACGGAGCTGAGGGCGTAGAAGAAACCGAGTACGACGACCACGAAGGCCGTCAGGCGGCCGGCGAGGCGCCCGACCGCGCGCGACCCCTCTCGGTCGACGAGCCGCTCGACGACGCGGCGAAGGATGAAGGCCGCCAGGATCGAGGCGACGAAGACGGCGCCGGCGAGCAGCCACTCACTGCCGGTGACCTTGTCGATCCCGGAGTTCGAGACCTGCTTCAGGTTCGGCGCGACCTGGCCGACGATGCTCGCGATCGGATGCATGCAGGGCTCCTACCCGGGATCGGCGTCCCTCATGCCGCGGGCCGGGCTGTATGTTGGGCGCGATGCCAGGAGAGGATTCGAGCCTTCCCGCCTACTACGGATCACGGTTCTTCGTGGAGGGTGTGCCCGCGAACCGCTTTCCCGAAGAGGGGATGGGCGCCGAGGACGCCTACGAACTGGTCAACGAGGAGCTGCACCTCGACGGCGATCCCTCCCGCAACCTGGCCACCTTCGTGACCACGTGGATGGAGCCGGAGGCCACCCGGCTGGCCTCCGAGAACCTGCATCGCAACTTCATCGACCACGCCGAGTACCCGCGCACCGCGGAGATCGAGCAGCGCTGCATCCGCATGCTCGGCGATCTCTTCAATGCCCCAGGAGAGGTGCGCGGCGCCCGCTGCCAGGGATCCTCCGAGGCGGTCATGCTCGGCGGGCTCGCGGCGAAGTGGCGCTGGCGCAAGCGCAACGGCGTCGGCATCGACGAGCCCGACAAGGCGCGCCCGAACCTCGTCTTCGGTCGGGACGTGCACGTCGTCTGGGACAAGCTCTGCCGCTACTTCGACATCGAGCCCCGGCGCGTGCCCATGCACCCGGACGACTTCACGACGAGCGCCGAGGAAGTCGAGCCGCTGATCGACGAGAACACGATCGCCGTGGTCGCCGTCCTCGGAACCACCTTCACCGGGCACGCCGACGACATCGTCGACATCAATCAGCTGCTGGTGCGGCTGCGGGACGAGCGCGGGTTCGAGGTACCGATCCACGTCGACGCCGCCAGCGGCGGCTTCGTCTGGCCCTTCATGCACCCGCAAGAGATCTGGGACTTCAGGCTCGAGATGGTGCGCTCGATCAACGTCTCCGGGCACAAGTTCGGCATGGTCTATCCCGGCATCGGCTGGCTCATCTTCCGCGAGCCGGATGACCTGCCCGAGGACCTCGTCTTCTACGAGAACTACCTGGGCGAGACCGACGCCACCTTCACGCTCAACTTCTCGACCGGCTCGGCGATGGTCCTCGCCCAGTACTACAACTTCTGCCGCTTCGGGCGCCGCGGGTACGCGGAGATCATCGGCGCGATGGCCGAGAACGCGACCTTTCTCGCCTCACAGATCAAGGCGATGGGGCACTTCGAGCTGCTCGGCGAGGATCGTCCGCAGCTGCCTCTGGTCTGCTTCAAGCTCGGCGGCGACCACAACTTCGACGAGTTCGACGTCTCCGGCCAGCTCGCGGCCAAGCGCGGCTGGATGGTACCCGCGTACACGCTGCCGCCCGACGCGGAGTCGGTAACGGTGATGCGGGCACTGGTGCGCGAGAACACCGGCCACGCCGCCGCGGCGACCCTCGTCGAGGACCTCGCGCACGCCTGCGAGCTGCTCGAGAAGAAGGGCGGGCTGCACCCTCATGAGCGGGAGCAGGTCCACACCGGGCACGGCTACTGAGCGCCGGCGCGAGTCGCTCGTCCCGCCCCTGCTCGTCCTCGCGGTCGCGCTGGCGTTCGCTCTCGCCCCGCTCGGACGCTCCGAGGCCGCGCCATCCCGCGCGGCGGGTCCACTCGCCGCGGTCCAGACCTGGGGCTTCGCGATCGGCAACCACACGCTCTCGGGGAACCTGCGCAAGCGCTACGCCGGCTACGACCTGCTCGTCGTCGACGCGCAGGAGGCGAAGCGCCGCCAGATCGCGGCGCTGAGGGCGCAGGGAACGCTCGTCCTCGGCTACCTCAGCGTCGGCACGATCGAGAACTACCGGCCCTGGTACCGGCGGCTGAAGCCGTACCGCATCGCACCGGATGGGCACTGGCACGGCGAGTACTACGCCCAGGTCCGCAAGCGCGGATACCGGCATCAGATCGTGCGCCGGATCGCGCCGAAGCTGTACGCGAAGGGCTTCGACGGGCTCTTTCTCGACAACGTCGACATGATCGAGATCTATCGCCGGCAGACACGTGGCATGCACCGGCTCGTCGGCGCTCTCTCGCGGCTCGTGCACCGCAACGGCGGCTACCTGTTCGGGCAGAACGGGTTCTCCATCGTGCGCCCCATGCTCTCCGACCTCGATGGGTGGAACCGGGAGGACGTGACCGGCACCTACCGCTTCGGCCGCCACGCCTACGTCGAGCGTCGGCCGAAGCAGATCGAGCGGACCCAGCGGGAGCTGCGCGCGGTTGCGCGGCACGGGCTGCTGGTCACCGCCACCGACTACACGGCCCGCGCCCGTTCGCGCGTCGCCCGCCACGCGGTCGCCAACGCCTGCGCCGCGGGCGCCCTGCCGTACGTGAGCGACATATACCTGCGCCGCACCCCGAGGCCGCCGCCGAGCTGCACGGGCTGACGCCTCCCACGGCGGGCTGGGGTCGACGGGTGCGATCCCGTTCCGGCGAGCGCGGCAGCCTGTCCTAGACTGGCCGGGGATGGAAGAGGCAGTCGACGAGCAGGATCGGCGCGCCGCCGACGGCACCGTCGCCGGCGTCGTCAACCCGCGGGCCCGCCAGCGCGCGCTGGCGATCGGTGTGACCGACACCGCGCCGGACGAGAGCACGCTGGCCGAGTTGCGTGAGCTGCTGCGGACCGCGGGAGTCGCGACGGCCGGCGAGCTCGTGCAGCGCCGTGACGCGCCCGACCCCGATCGCTACTTCGGCCGGGGCAAGCTGGCCGAGCTGAAGCAGGCGGTGAAGGCCGCCGACGCGAACCTGATCGCCTGCGACGACGAGCTGCTGCCGCGCCAGGAGCGCAACCTCGAGAAGGAGCTCGGCCTACCGGTCATCGACCGCACGGCGGTGATCCTCGACATCTTCGCCGACCACGCGCACTCGGCCGAGGGCAAGCTTCAGGTCGAGCTCGCCCAGCTCGAGTACAACCTCGCCCGGATGCGGGGCCTGTGGACGCACCTCGAGCGCCTCGGCGCCGGCCGCATCGACGGGGGCATCGGCACCCGCGGACCCGGCGAGTCGCAGATCGAGACCGATCGCCGCCTCGCGCGGGCCCGGATCACCGCGCTGCGCCGCCGCCTTGACGAGGTGGAGAAGGTGCGGGGGACGATGCGCGCCGCCCGTACCCGGTCCGCGCTGCCGACCGTGGCCCTCGCCGGCTACACCAACGCGGGCAAGTCCACGCTGCTGAACGCGATCACGGGGGCCGGCGTGGGTGTCGGCGACAGGCTCTTCCACACGCTCGATCCGACCACTCGCGCCTTCGAGCACAACGGCCGCCGCTACCTGCTCACCGACACCGTCGGCTTCATCCGCAAGCTTCCGCACGCGCTCGTGGATGCTTTCAAGGCGACGCTCGAGGAGACGACGCTCGCCGATCTCATCGTGATGGTGGTCGACGCCTCCGACGGCGCCGAGGACCGCGCTTCGGCGACCGCGGCGGTCGAGTCGGTGCTGGCTGAGATCGGCGCCGACGAGGCGCCGCGGCTTGTGGTTTTCAACAAGATCGACCTGCTCGACGAGGCCGAGCGCCGGCGCGTCCTCGTCGGGACGAAGAACGCGATCGGCGTCTCGGCGGCGACCGGAGAGGGCATCGAGGAGCTGCTCGACGCGATCGAGAGCGCCTTCGAGTCGACGCTGCGACCGATGGAGTTGCTCTTCCCCTACGACGCCGGCGGGGCGCTCAGCGACCTGCACGCGCTGGCCGGACAGATCGAACGCAACGATACGGCCGAGGGGGTTCGCGTCAGCGCCCGCGTCCCGGTCGCGGTCGTGCATCGCTTCGCGCCGTACGAGGTCGACACGGAGGCCGGCACCGAGAACGGCGCCGGGCCGGACCGCGCGTCGGGCGACGACGGCGCGAGCGCGGCCGCCTGATGGACGCGCCGGGCGAGCTGCGCTTCCGCCTGCTCAGCGAGACCGCGCGACTGCCGAGCCGTGCCCATCCCGGCGACGCCGGGCTCGATCTGTACGCCGCCGAGGCGGCGACGCTGGGACCGGGGGAGAGGCGGCCGGTCGGATGCGGCATCGCCGTCGCGATCCCCGCAGGGTGCGCGGGCCTCGTGCTGCCGCGCAGCGGCACGGCGGCCCGACACGGGATCGCGCTCGTCAACGCGCCCGGGCTGATCGACTCCGGCTACCGGGGTGAGCTGCGCGTACTGCTGCTGAACACCGACCGGCAGGAGCCCTTCACGGTCGCTCCCGGTGACCGGATCGCCCAGCTCCTTGTCACGCCCTTCCTGGAGCTGGAGCCGCGCTCGGCCGACGAGCTGCCCGGCACGGCGCGCGGCGAGGCCGGCTTCGGGTCGAGCGGTCGCTGAGCAGGCGGGCTCCCGCCGCCGCTGGTACTTTGTGCGTAATGCAGCGCGAGCCATCGGGGGCCGTCGCACCCGGTAACGAAGAGGCCGTCCGGGCCTGGGACACGGTCCTCTACGAGCGCTGGAAGATGAACCGCAAGGTCTTCGTGGGGGCGCTGGATGAGGTGACCGAAGCGGTCTTCGAGCGCTCTCCACCGCCGGAGGGAGGGCGCTGTATCGACATCGGGTGCGGGTTCGGCGAGACCACGCAGCGCCTTGCCGCGCTCGTCGGCCCGGACGGCAGCGTGCTCGGCACCGATTCGTCTCCCCGCTTCATCGAGGACGCCCGCCGGGAGGCGGCTGAGGCCGGTGTCGGCAACGTCGAGTTCGAGGTCTCGGATGCGCAGACCGCGGACTGGGAACCCGTCCACGACTACGCGTTCTCTCGCATGGGCACGCAGTTTTTTGCCGCGCCGGTGCCCGCGATGCGGGCGATCCGTGGGGCGCTCGAACTGGGCGGTCGCCTCGGGAAGGTCTGCTGGCGCCGCAAAGCTGAGAGCGCGATCTGGGCCGAGACCGAGCGGGTCGTTCAGGACTTCCTCACGCGCCCAGAGGAGTACGACGCCGACACGTGCGGCCCCGGCCCCTTCTCGCTCGGGAACCCCGAGACGTGCCGCGGCATCCTCGAGGCGGCCGGTTTCGCGGACGTCGAGCTCGAGCGTCGCGACTTCGACTACTACATGGGCGGAGACATGGAGGAGGCCGTCGACGCGCTGCTCGCGATCGGGCCGGGGGCGGAGCTCATCCGGCTCAACGGCGACTACGGGGAGAGCCGCCGGGACGAGATCTCCGAAGCGCTCCGCGAGCGGTTCTCCGAGTGGGAGCGCCCGGACGGGACGGTGATCGGCCGGGCGTCGGTCTGGCTCGTCACGGCCACCAACCCCGGCTGAGGGCGGAGCCCCGGGGGCCTCTCAGGCTTGGCTCGGTCCCTCGGGCTCGGCCAGGTGGAAGAGCGCGTCGCCCTGGTTTGCGCGCGGGCGAAGGGCTTGCCCGATCACGATTCCGGCGACGGGCGCCCTGACGGCGAGATTGCCGCGGCCCCAGATGTCCGAGATCTGACCCAGTACCTGCCGCCGCTCCACGCGGTCGCCGAGCTCGACCTCGCGGCGGACGAGGCCGCCGCGCTGGGCCCGCACCCAGCGGCTGGAGTGGCTCGTCGCGGTCGGCGTCGAGCTGCCCGGCGCGCTCTCGATCATCCCCATCCAGGCCAGCACGCGGAGGACGCCGGCCTCGGCGCACGTCGATCGCGTAATCGTCGAAGCGGTCGTCCTCGCCGCCCTCGAAGAGCAGCATCGTCATCCCCGCCTCGGTCGCGGCTTCGCGCAGCGAGCCATCGCGGGTCCGGGAGTGCAGGCTGACCGGCGCGGCGAACGCCTGCGCGGCCTCGTGCGTAACGGGGTCGTCGAGGTCGGCGCGGATCTGGGGCAGGTTCGCGCGGCCGTCGGAGCCCGAGTGCAGGTCGATTCCCGAGTCGCAGCGGCAGATGATCTCCGTCATGAACAGGTGCGCAAGCCGTGCGGCCAGCGAGGCCACGGGTCGACCCCGGGAAGGAGCGGTTGAGGTCGCGACGGTCGGGCAGATAGCGGTCGCCCGACATGAAGCCGAGCTGGTTGACGACGGGGACCATGATCAGGGTCCCGGCGAGCTCCTCCGCGCGGACGGTGCCGACCAGCCGCCGCACGATCTCGACCCCGTTGATCTCGTCGCCGTGCACCGCGGCCGACATGCGAGACCGACGGGCCGTCGCGCCGACCGTGCAGCACGATCGCCGGAATCGAGATCCACGGCCCGCTCGCGAGCCGCTCGACGTGGATCTCGATGTCGGCGCGCGTTCCCGGCGCCACCTCCGTATCGCCGATCGTCGATCGGCTCGCGCGTCGGCCCGGCACGGCTCGTGGCTCAGCCCTTCTTGATCGCGGTTGCGGCAGTCGGGCGCCTGGTCGGGCCCTTGGCACGGCTTCTCGAGGAACTCGATCACCTTGCCGGCGACGTCGATCCCCGTCGCCTCCTCGATCCCCTCGAGGCCGGGGGAGCTGTTGACCTCGAGCACGACGGGGCCGTGGTTGGAGCGCATCATGTCGACGCCGGCGACGGCGAGGCCGATCGTCTTGGCGGCGCGCTTCGCCGTGGCACGCTCCTCCGGCGTCAGCTTGACCCGCTCGGCGGTGCCGCCACGGTGGATGTTGGAGCGGAACTCGCCCGGTGCGGCGCGCCGCTCCATCGCCGCGATCGACGCGGTCGCCGACGACGAAGGCGCGGATGTCGGAGCCCTTCGACTCCTTGATGAACTCCTGCACGAGGATGTTCGCGTCGAGCTCCCGGAAGGCGCCGATCACCGACTCCGCCGCCTTGCGGGTCTCGGCGAGCACGACGCCCTTGCCCTGCGTGCCCTCGAGCAGCTTCACGACCACGGGCGCGCCGCCGACCGAGTCGATGATCCCGTCGATGTCCTGTACGTCGTGCGCGAAGCCCGTGACCGGCAGGCCGATCCCGGCCCGGGCCAGCAGCTGCATCTGGCGCAGCTTGTCGTGGGCGCGGTTGATGCCCTGCGACTCGTTCGAGGAGAAGGTGCCCATCATCTCGAACTGGCGCACGACGGAGGCGCCGTAGAAGGCGTGGCTGGCGCCGATTCGGGGGATGACCGCGTCGAAGCCGGCGACGGGCTCGCCCCGGAACATCACCTGCGGCTTGTGGGAGGTGATGTCCATGTAGCAGCGCAGGTAGTTGATGACGTGCATCTCGTGCTCGCGCTCGCGCCCGGCCTCGACCAGCCGCCTGGTCGAGTACAGGGACGCGCGCCTGCTCAGTACCGCGATCTTCATCTGGCTCCGCTCCGTTCCTTCTTCGCCCGTTTGCGCACCTGTTTCGACTCCGCAGTCCGGTAGGACCGCTTCGGGATCGACGACGAATCGGCCGCGCAGCGCCCGGCGGCCGAGCAGCATCCGGAAGCCCATCGCGTCCCGCCGGGTCAGGGTCAGCTCGATCGGCGTCGGGGTACCGTCGATCACGGCGTCGGTCTCGACAACGTAGCGAAGCTCGCTCTGGCCGTTGGAGGCGGTCACGGTTCGCTGGCCCGACCAGCGGCGCCTCTGCGGTCACTTCGGTGCGCTCGTCGCGCTGCACGGGGTGGAAGCTGAAGCGCGACCCAGCCGCTCGCCGTCGCGCTCGAGCTCGCTGATGTCGTAGGCGTGCAGGGTCGAGGTCCGGGCGCCGGTGTCGACCTTCGCCTTGATCGTGGTGTCGCCGAGCTGGGGCAGCCGCACCCACTCGCGCCAGCCGATCGTGGTCCGCTCGTACCGCCATCGGGCGCAGCCTACGTAAAGGGTGCGGTCGCGGTGGCGTCAGCCGCGCCGGCGGCGGCCCTGGCGCCGGCGTGCGCGGCGTCCTCGAGGCGGTCGTCGAGCGGTTCCAGCTCGGGCCGCGACCCCGTCCGCCGCTCGAGCGCGAGGGCGATCAGATGATCGGCGAGCCAGGCGTTCTTGGGCAGCAGCGGGCCGTGCAGGTAGGTGCCGATCGCGTTGCCGACGCGGACCCCCTCGAGGCCGTCGCGACCGTTGTTGCCGTGGCCGTGCAGCACCCGCCCGAGCGGCGTCGCGTCCGGACCGAGGTAGGTGCGGCCGCCGTGGTTCTCGAAGCCGGCGAGGACGCGCGTTCCGGCCCTCGAGCTCGACCTCGATCGCGACGTTGCCGATCAGGCGCGGTCGCCGGCCTCGCGCACGGTCCGCAGATCGGCGAGCCCGAGCCCCTCGATCGTCTCCTCGCCGAGCTCGTAGCTGTGGCCGAGCAGCTGGTAGCCGCCGCAGACGGCGAGCAGCGCGGCGCCGTCGCCGACCGCCGCGGCGATCGACTCGCGCTTGCTTGCCAGCAGGTCGGCGGCGACCGAGCGCTGGTCGCGGTCCTGGCCGCCGCCGATGTAGATCAGGTCGTGGGCGCCGGGGTCGAAGCCCTCGCCGGGCCCGGAGCCGGCGTAGCTCGAAGCCGATCCCGCGCCAGCTCGCAGCGCCGCTGCAGGAAGATCACGTTGCCGCGGTCGGCGTAGATGTTCATCTGCTCGGGGTAGAGGGCGAGCAGGCGCAGGGTGGCTCGCTCATCGGCGCCTCCAGGCTGACGACGACCGAGCCGACATGGTCGTGCGTGAGCGGGATCGTGATCCGCCCGGCACGGGCGCCAGCCGATCAGCTCGGCCTCGCGCTCGAGCTCGGCGGGCGCGAGGCGGTCGAGCGGGATCACGTGCGCACGCTCCTCGAGCTCGCCGGCGGGGGAGACGAGCTCGCGGCGGCGGTGCATCTCGATCCCCCCGGCGTCGATGGCGACGGCGACCGCGAGGCTCGAGTGGACCCAGCCGTCCGCCTCGCGGACGTCGGGCAGGGGCGGCGGGGCTCCTCGTCGCCGAGCTCGGCCTCGGCATCCTGGCTCAGCAGGGCGAGCGTGGAACCGACCTCCGGGCGAGATGCAGATCGAGCGCGCCCCTCGAGCATCGCGGCGCGCCCGTCACGGTCCGCCAGCAGGTGAGCGAGCTGCATCGGCGCGAGCACCGTCGCCGCGGCGAGCTCGTCGCCGGCGAGCTCACGCACGTCGGCGGCGTGCGTGCGCACGGCCAGACCCCGCTCGGCCGCCCGCCTGGCGAGCGCCTCGAGCAGCTCAGCCGTCGCTGTCGACGGCGATCACCTCGTGCCCCCGCCGGGCGAGATGGAGCGTCGACCCGGCCGGTTCCGGCCCCGAGGTCGAGCGCCGGGCCGCCGCCCTCGCGCGACGAGCCGCTCCCAGAGGTCGAGGTCGGCCGCGTAGCCGCCGCACTCGGCGTCGTGCCAGACGACCGGATCGCCGATCCCGCCTTGCGATCGTGGCGCTCGCTCGACGCGGCCCTCACTGCCAGTACTCCGTGGCGAGCCCGCGGCGGGCGAGCAGCGTGCGCAGCTCGATCAGGGCGGTGTAGGTGGGCAGCGCGAAGAGCCGGCTCCCGGCGCCGCTCGAGCGCGCGATCGAGCGAGTCGGCGATCCCGGCGACGACCTCGATCCGCTCGACGGGCCAGCCCGCGTACTTGAGCCGCAGCGCCATCTCGGCGGCCCGCGTGCCGGCGCAGGTGATCGTTCCCGGCGCGCTCGGCCAGCAGCTCGAAGTCGGCGTCCCAGATCCAGGAGACGTCGCGGCCGTCGGCGATCCGGTCGTTGAGCGCGAGCCAGAGGTCGAGCGGCCGGCCGGCGCGCTCGGCCTCCTGCGCGAGCGTGCGCAGGACCTCGTTCGCCCCCGCCGGGTTCTTGATCAGCAGGATCGAGAGCGAGCGCTCGCCGACCGGGATCGTCTCGACCCGGCCGAAGACCGCCTCGACGCCCGCGAGCGCGTCGGCGATCCGCTCGAGGGGGACGCCGAGGCCGCGCGGCGGCGGCGATCGCGGCGAGCGCGTTGTAGACGTTGTAGAGGCCGGGCAGCGGCAGCTCGACCTCGAGCTCGCCGTCCGGCGTGCGGCACGACGAAGCGGGAGCCGTCCATGCCGAGCAGCTCGATCTCGGTCGCCGCGTGATCGGCGGCTCGGGCCGGTCGGCGCCGCAGTTCGGGCAGCGGTAGTGGCCGAGATGGCCGACGAAGGCGCGGTCGTAGGCGTAGGGGGCGCCGCAGCGCCGGCAGTGCTTGGCGTCGAAGGCGTGCTGGAGCTCGGCCGAGCGCCTGCGAGGGGTCCTCGATGCCGAAGTAGGTGACGCCCGGGCCGCGGCTGCAGGTCCTCGTCGCGGCCCAGGTCGGCGACCAGCGGGTCGTCGGCGTTGAGCACGATCCGCGCGCCCTCTGCGGCGAGCCCGGCGACCAGCTCGGCCCACTCGTCGGCGAGGCGCTCGAGCTCGCCGTAGCGGTCGAGCTGGTCGCGGAAGAGGTTGCCGAGCAGCAGCAGGCGCGGGCGGAGCGCGGCGCTCACCCGCGGCAGCCAGGCCTCGTCGACCTCGAACAGGCCCTCGTCGCCGTCGCCCTTCGAGCAGCGCCGTCGCCACGCCCCAGGCCATGTTCGAGCCGGCCCGGTTGTGGACGACGCGGCGGCCGTCGGCGGCGCAGCGCGGCCGCGATCATCCCGCCGTGGTGGTCTTGCCGTTGGTCGCGCTGACGATCGCCGAGCCGCCGCTGAGCCCCGCGCCGAGCCGCTCGATCGCGTCGGGAGCGGTGCGCAGCAGCACCCGGCCCGGCAGCGTCGTGCCGCCGCCGCGGCCGCTGAGGCGGCTGAGGCCGCCGACGGCACGGGCGACGGCGCGCTTGCCGGCGAACGCGGGCGAGCGCCGCGGGGCGCGGGTCCGGCCGCTCACGCGCGGCGGCTCCGGCGGGGCGATCACCTCCAGCGCGCCGCGGGCAGCAGGCGCACGCGGGCCGGCAGCCGCGTGATCGGCTCGCCGTCGGCGTACACGTCGAACGGCCGGTCGGCGGTGATCTCGCAGCTCCGTGCAGCGGAAGACGTCGACCTCCTCGCGCTCGACGTGCGTGCCCTTGAAGACGTCGGGCAGGCCCGCGCAGGAAGCCGAGCTTCGGGAGACCTCGGCGGTGGTGACCACGTCGAGCAGGCCGTCGTCGAGCTCGGCGTCGGGAGCGACGAACATGCCGCCGCCGTAGGCCTTCGAGTTCGCGACGGCGACCGAGTAGCCGCTGAAGCTGCGCTCGCCCTCCGGCCAGCGCAGCGTGAAGGTTGCAGGGCGCCACTGCGCGAGCGCGCGCAGCGCCGCGTAGGCGTAGACGAGCGGGCCCCGGACCAGCGCGCCTCGTTCGCGATCCGGTTCGCGTCGGAGTCGAAGCCGCAGGAGGCGATGCAGAGGAAACGGACGCCGTTCGCCTCGCCGACGTCGATGCGCCGGCGCTCGCCGGCGAGCAGGTTGGCGACGGCCTCGGCCGGGCTCGGTCGGGATCCCGAGGACGCGCGCGAGGTCGTTGCCGCGCCCGCCGGGGATGACGCCGAGCGGTGCGCCCGTGCCCGCCAGCACGCCGCCGACGGCGCCGATCATCCCGTCGCCGCTCATCACCACGGGGATCCTGCCCTCGGCTCCCGCCTCGCGTGCGAGCTCGCGGGCGTGCGCGAGGCTCTCGCTCAGCACGAGCCCGTAGTCGGCGTTGCGCTCCCGCAGGGTCCGCTCGGCCGCGGGCAGGCGTCCGCGGGCGCGACCGCCACCGGCCGAGGGGTTCACGAGCAGCAGGAAGCGGTCGGCGCGACGCGCGCCGCGCTACCGTCCCTTGCGGGCGACGAAGTAGGAGCCGCTGCCGATCCGCCCGGCATTCACGGTCTCGAACCCTTGCCGGGCAAAGCCGCGCTCGAGCACGGCGTCCGGGGTGTAGAACGGCGTCCGGTCGCCGGAGCTGGCGGCGACGATGACGTGCCCGCCGTGGCGGAGCACGCGGGCGGTCTCGGCGAAGAAGGGCGGCATGTTGAGCTGGGTGACGAGATCGAAGTGGTCCTCGGCCCAGGGAAGCTCGGAGGCGTCCGCGACCCGGAAGGCGACGCGCCCCTCCGGGTCGAGGCCGACCTTGGCCTTCGCCTGGCGGATCATCTCCTCGGAGACGTCGATGCCGCGCACCGACGCGTGCGGAAACTCGCGCGCGAGGAACAGCGCCGCGACTCCGGTCCCGGTGCCGATGTCGAGCGCCCGCTCGGGCCGGCGGTCGATCTTCGTCACGGCGACCGCCAGCGGCGCCAGGTGCCGTGGCCCGGGGGCGCCGCTGCGCTCGTCCCAGCCGCCGGCGAGCTCGTCGAAGTAGGAGGCGACGGGGCGTCGCAGCAGCGGCCACAGCCAGGGCGCGCGGGCGATCGTGGCGTTCAGCGCGCGCCCGATCAGCCGGATGCGCGCCGGTGGGCCGGCGCCTGAGTCGGGCTCGGTGATCGGGGTCTCTGCATCGGCGCCGCTCACGGCCCCATGTTCGCAACCCGTTACGCTCAGCGCCGCAAAGCCGACCCCCTTGATGGCCTCCCTCCGCGCCCAGCTCCTGCTCCCCCCGCTCGCGATCGCGGCGCTCGTCGTATCCGGATGCGGTGGCGGCGGCTCCACGAGCACCGGTGCCGCCGCGAGCGCGTGCAAGGAAGTCGAGCGTCCAGCCCCCAAGAACGTCGAGCTCAAGGCGCCGAAGGCGAAGGCGCCGACGGCCTCCGACGTCGTCTTCGACACCAGCTGCGGCAGCTTCACGGTCGCGCTCGACCCCAAGACCGACCCGACGTACCGCGGCGTCGTTCCAGTACCTGGCCCAGCAGGGCGCCTACGACAACACGTCCTTCAACCGCGTAGCCCCCGGCTTCGTGATCCAGGGCGGCGACCCAACCGAAACAAGGACTGGAGATGCCGGCTACACGATCACCGAGAGCGTGCCCCCGAACGTCGTCTACACGCAAGGGAGTGGTCGCGATGGCGAAGTCGACCGCGCAGCCGCCCGGCACCTCGGGCAGCCAGTTCTTCGTCGTCACGGCGCCGGCCGATGCCGGCCTGCCGCCGGACTACGCGGTGGTCGGCAAGGTCAGCGACGGCTGGGACACGGTCCAGAGGATCGAGGCGCTCGGCAGCGGCAGCGGCTACGACGGCCCGCCGAGCCAGCCGGTCGTGATCAACAGCGCAAAAGCGGAGGACTGAGATGGCAAAGCCCAAGGTTGGAGACAAAGCACCGGACTTCACGAAGCCGTGGACCGGCGAGGGCGAGTTCACGCTCTCGGCCCTGCGGGGCAAGTGGGTCGTGCTCGCCTTCTATCCGGGCGATGAGACGTCGGTGTGCACGAAGCAGTTCTGCGAGTACCGGGACAACAAGCAGCGCATCGAGGGACTCGACGCCGAGATGGTCGGCATCTGCCCGCAGTCGGTCTCGAGCCACGAGAGCTTCATCACCAACCACGACCTGAGCCTGCCGCTCGTCGCCGACGAGGGGCTCGAGGTGGCGGAGGCGTACGGGATCAAGCTGGGGCCGTCGCTGCGGCGCTCCGTCTTCATCGTCGATCCCGGGGGCCGGATCGCGTACCGCGATACGAAGCTCCTCGGCCTCAGCTTTACGGACAGCGCCGCGATCAAGGCGGCGCTGGAGCAGGCGCAGGCCGCCGCCTGAGACCCGAGGGCGTGGCCGGGCCGGCGCAGCGTCCGCTCGAGGCCGCCGGCAGCGGCGGCGTCACCCTGCGCGGCTGGGTGGCGGGGGAGGGGACGCCGGTGCTGCTCGCCCACGGGATCACGGCGCACCGTGACCTCGTCCTGCACGGCTCCTCGCACCTGGCGCGGAACGGCTTCGCGGTCGCCGCCTACGACGCCCGCGCCCACGGGGAAAGCGACCCGGCCGGCCCCGGGGCCTACGGCTACGAGCAGCTCGTCGACGATCTGCGGGCAGTCGCCGCCGCGGCCTTCGGCGAGGAGGCGCGGCCCCTGCTCGTCGGCCACTCGATGGGCGCGCACACGATCCTCGCCGCCGCGCTCGCCGACCCGGACGCCTTCGCGGGCCTCGTCGTGATCGGCCCGGCGAGCCTGGGCGAGCAGCCCTCGGCCGAGTCGCTGCAGCGCTGGGACGAGCTCGCCGACGGGCCTCGCTGAGGGCGGGGTGGAGGGCTGGCTCGAGGCCTACGACAGCGGGCTCGACCCGGAGTGGCGCGAGACGCTGCTGCGGATCGCGCGGGGGCGCATGGAGCGCCACCGCCATCCGGAGGCGCTCGCGGATGCCCTGCGCGAGGTCCCGCGCTCGATTCCCTACCCGGGCCCCGAGGCGCTCGGCGGCCTGCGACTGCCGACGCTCGTCGTCGCCAGCCATGACGTCGCCGATCCCGGTCACCCCTACGAGATCGCGGAGCGGATCGCCGCGGCGATCCCGGACGCGCGGCTGCGAAGCGAAGGGGGCCCGGACGAGAGCCCGCTCGCCTGGCAGGGCGGCAAGCTCTCGCGCGAGATCGAGGCCTTCGCGGTCGAATCCGGCATCGCTTCAGAGCGATCCTGAGCCGGCTCGAGCGCGCGCGTTCGTATGCTTGGGACATGAGTGACGAGCCCAGCACAGACTTCCTCGAAAGCCTCGGTACCGCGATCCATTACGCCGCCGTCCGCGACGGGACACCCGTGTATGGGTGCGACGAGACCGAGGTCGGCCGGGTGCAGCAGATCGTGGACAACTACAAGGAGCACATCCTCGACGGGATCGTGATCCGGGACAACGAGGGCACGGTGCGCTTCGTCGACGGACCGGAGGTCTCGCGGACGTTCGAGGGCGGCGTCGTGCTCGCGATCGGCCCCGCCGAGGTCGCCAGGCTCGGCCCGCCCGAGAACGGGCCGGGCGTGTTCGGCGCCAACCTGTCGACGGGACGGCTCGGCAGCCTCTTCGGCGGCGCCTGGCGCCGCCGCTGAGCCGCGTCCCCGCCTGCCGCTCAGCGGTACTCGGGGTTGGGGAAGTCGAAGCGGCAGCCGGCGTCCCACTTGGAGCGCTGGTTGCCGTGGGCGGGGATGCCGCCGGCGGCGCTGCAGCATGCTGCGCGAGGTGCATCAGGTTCCACGTCATGAACGTGGTGTTGCGGTTGGTGAAGTCGTTGTCGCGGCCCGCCCTCGTCCGGGATCGAGGTAGGAGGGACCGGGGCCGGCCTCGCCGATCCAGCCGGCGTCGGACTGGGGCGGGATCGTGAAGCCGAGGTGCTGCAGCGAGTAGAGGATGTTCATCGCGCAGTGCTTGATCCCGTCCTCGTTGCCGGTGATCAGACAGCCGCCGACGCGGCCGTAGTAGGCCCACTGACCGTCGTCGTTGAGGTTCCCCGAGTACCCGTAGAGGCGCTCGATCACCCGCGTGCAGACGGAAGACTTCTCGCCGAGCCAGATCGGCGCGCCGAGCACGAGGATGTTCGCGTCCATCACCTTGCGCTGGATCGCCGGCCATTCGTCCTCGTCCCAGCCGTGCTCGGTCATGTCCTCGTAGACGCCGGTGGCGATCGCGTGGTCGATCGCCCGGATGTTCTCGACCTCGACGCCGTTGCGGCGCATGATCTCGGCCGAGATGTCCATCAGGCCCTGGGTGTTGGAGACCTCGGGGCTGCGCTTCAGGGTGCAGTTGATGAAGACGGCCTTCAGACCGGAGTAGTCGTAGGGGCTCGACTCGCAGAGCTCGGCTCTGGCGGTCGTTCAGGATTCAGTCATTGCGCGTCTCTCCTCGGATCGTGGGCCGATCTGGCAGCTATCGTCGCGTATCCGGGGGCGCGGTGCTTGCCGCGATCTCGATCAGCCGCCCTCCGGCGCCCTCGTAGTGGCCGGGCCACTCCTCGTACGGGATCCGCGTGATCGTGCGAACACGCCCGATCTCCGACCACTGGTTGCGTCCGAGCCGCGCGATCGGATCGAGGCGGCCGATCTCGGGCAGCCCGTCGTCGATGACGCTCTCGTCGACGGCGATCAGCAACACGCGGCCGAAGGCGATCGTCGCCTTGCCGAAGCTGAGCGTCTCCACCAGCCGGCACTCGAAGGCGATCGGGGAGTCGGCGACGCGCGGCGGAGCGACGCGCTCGCTCGGCTCGCGCTCGACGCCGGCGGCATCGAACTCGCTCGCGTGCTCCGGGAACGCGGTGGCGGTCGCGTTGATCTGCTCGAACAGCGCGGCCGGGCTGAGGTTGACGACGAACTCGCCCGTCGCCTCCGCGTTGCGCAGTGAGTCCTTGCGCGCGGTCGAGGTGAACTGGATCACCGGGGGCTCGTCGCTGGAGACGGTGAAGAAGGAGTGCGGGGCCAGGTTGTCGACCCCCTCGGGGAGCGCGTTGAGACCCACGCGATCGGGCGCGGCACGATCGAGCTCGTGAGCAGCTTGTAGAAGGCCCGGGGCTCGATCTCCTCCGGGTCGAAATCGCGCGCGCGGCATTGGCCGGAGCGTAGCGACGCACCGGGGAGCGGACGCGTGCGCGCTCCACTAGCCTCGGCCCATGGGTGACGCGCCGGAGCCACGCCTGCGCCGCGAGGAGCGGGCGGCCTTCGAGACCAAGGACGGCTCGACCGTGCTCGAGCTCGTGCATCCGTCGTTCAGCGCAGCCCGCGGCCAGAGCGTGGCCGAGGCCCGCGTCCCCGCGGGCGGCCGCACGCATCCGCACCTGCACCGTCGCAGCGAGGAGCTGTACCTGTTCACGGCGGGCCGCGGCCGGATGACGCTCGGCTCCGAGAGCTTCGAGGTGGGCCCTGGCGACAGCGTCGTGATCCCGCCCGGCACGCCGCACGGGCTGCGGGCGGACGGGGAGGAGGAGCTCGTCCTTCTCTGCGTGTGCGCGCCCGCGTACTCGCACGAGGACACCGTCCTGCTCGATTGACGCGACCCAGCGTGGCCCGGCTCGGTGCCAGGCACCCCCGCGGGCACGATCCCGTGGAATCACCCATCTAGTGGATCCCGGTGATGCGGGTGACCTTGTCGTTCACGGTGGCGACGTTGACGCGATCGGGCCGGTAGTCGTCGGTGACGGCGAGTGGCTTCCCGTCCTTGATCACTATGCGGATCTCGCAGCCCTTCTCGCGGGCGGCGGCCTGCGCCTTCGCGATCGGCTCGCCGATCGTGGCCGTCGCGTCGAAGACTCCCTGCGGCGGTCCCGTGCACTGCACGGCGCTCGGATCGTCGTTCTTGGGCAGATCCGGGATCGTGGTCTGACCCGAGGGGGGCAGCGTCGTCGAGGTGACCCCGCCCTGCGGTGGGTGCCCGGGTGCTCACGCCGGCGCCCGTCGATCCCGTGGAATCGCCGCCGCCGCAGCCTGCCAGCGCCGTAGCGACGACGACCCCGGCGATGCACAGCGCCACGGGGCTCGGAAGGGTCGATCGGCGCGGGGGCGGAGGCCCATGCGACTACTACGTATCAGGCTTGCGCCCGTCACGGCCCCGGACGGTGGGTTGGCGGGAATTCTCGGCCCCTGACAGGGACCAGACACCAGATCTGGGCAACAAACGTTTGCCACGTCCACGCCCCTCTGACGTCCCCGACCTTCTTTCGCTCTGGACGCACAAACGTTGGGGACGTCTGGCTGCGACCGGGACGTCCCTGACCTTTTCCACCTCCGTCCCTCTCCCTCGGTGCCCAGGGCGGTCAGCCGCTCGGCGGTCGTTAGGCCGTAATGAGCAGTCGCTAGCATTTCGCGAACGCGGGAAGGCACCGATCTGCCGGCACGGGCCGGTGGTGGCCCGACTGCGGCTCCCACGACATGAGCCCTGCCCGCGGATCGAACATGAGCAAACGCGTCCGGACATCGATGAGTCGGCTCAGCCAGGCCCTGTACGCGGCCGCGGGGCTGGCGATCGTGATCATGGTCAGCGCCGTGCTCCTCGGCAGCCGCAACGTGGTCGAGGCCGCCCGCGACCACCGGCCGAACGTGCTCGTCGTGATGACCGACGATCAGTTCAACACGACGATCAAGGACATGCCCTACGTGAGCTCGCGTCACGACTGGGCCCACTTCCAGAACGCGATGGTCAACAGCGCCCTGTGCGCGCCCGCCCGCTCGACCTTCTTCACGGGCCAGACCTCGACCCACACCGGCATCGACCGCAACTCGACGGCGCCGCTGTTCGAGGGTAAGTCGACGATCGGCGACTGGCTCCAGGACTCCGGCTACCAGACCGGCTACGTCGGCAAGTTCCTGAACAAGTTCCCGTGGGGCAACTCCGAGACCTATGTGCCGCACGGCTGGGACTACTGGGCAGGGTTCGCCGATCACGCTCCCTACTTCAACTTCAAGCTCAACGAGAACGGCAAGATCGTCGACTACGGAGGCCCGGGCGACTACTCCACGAACGTGCTCGGCGACCAGGCGGTCAACTTCATCAACGAGGTGAATCCCGACAAGCCGTTCTTCGAGTTCGTCGCCTTCAACGCGCCGCACAGACCGTGGGCGCCGGCCCGCCGCGACGTCGACGCGAAGGTCCCGAAGATCAAGGAGACCAAGGCCTTCCTGGAGAAGAACGTGCGCGACAAGCCGCAGTGGATCCGGGACCTGAAGCCGCCCTCGCGCAAGGAGATCCGCGCCGGCCGGCTCAAGCACAACCGGACGCTGCTCGCGGTCGACCGCCAGATGAAGGCGATGTTCCACGCGCTCAAGGACCGGGACATGCTCAAGAACACGATCGTGATCTACACGACCGACCACGGGATCGCGCTCGGCGAGCACAACTACGCGCACAAGATGTGCGCCTACGAGGTCTGCTCGCGCATCCCGCTGGTGATCCGCGGCCCCGGGATCGTCCCGGGCCAGGTCAAGGGGTTGATCGGAAACATCGACTTCGCGCCGACGATCGCCGACTACGCGCACATCAAGACCGGCAAGCCGGTCGACGGGCGCAGCTTCCGGCCCTTGCTCGAGGGCCGCAAGAAGACGATCAACAAGGCGGTCCTGCTGCGCCGCGCGCACGGGCAGGGCGACCGCATCTTCTGGGGGCTGCGCACGCCGCGCTGGAAGTACGTCGATTACACGCGGACGGGCGAGCGGGAGCTCTACGACCTCAGGCGTGACCCGAACGAGACCTTCAACCTGCTCTCGAAGCCGCGTCTGCGCAAGCACTACCGGCACAAGGCCGCGCGCCTGCAGCACAAGATCGACAGGATGCGCAAGGTCAAGCCGAAGGTCCGGCGCTGAACCGGACCTGACGGGCCGCCGGACCGGGTCCGTGCGGGCCGCGGATCAGCCGCAGAAGGGCCGGTGCCGGAGCGGGCGCTCGCGGCCTGCGATGCCGGTGCAGTTCCGCAGTCCGGCGAGACGGTCGGCGAGGTTCGCCTCGCGCGCGTAGTCGAAGCTGGACGGGTCCGCCGGGTACAGGTTCTGCAGCTGCATCGGGTCCTTGTCCATGTCGTAGTGCTCCGTCTCCGTCTGGCAGTTGCCGTCGATCTCGGTCGGGAACTGCGCGAGCAGCTCATGCGGGGACCAGATCGCGCTGTAGGGCCGGCAGAAGTACTGGATGCGCCCCTGCTCGACGAGCAGGTGCCGATCCGCGGGCCAGCCGGTCGTATCGCCCCGCAGCAGGCCGAGCAGCGAGAGGCCGTCGAGGCGGCGACAGCGCCCGTCCGCCATGCAGGGCTCGGCGCCGCCCGCGAGATCGAGCAGCGTCGGCGCCAGATCGATGTTGCCGACCGGCTCCGAGCAGCGTCGAGGGCGTGTCCACGCCGCGCGAGAACGAGTGGGGGAGCCGGGCCAGCAGCGGCACGCGGATGCCCTCCTCGTAGGGAAGGCCCTTGTTGTTCGGCAGGCGGTGCTCACCGAAGAAGAAGCCGTTGTCGGACGTGAAGAAGATCGCCGTGTGCCGCAGCGAGCTGCGCGTCGTGGAGGGCGTTGACGACCTCCTCGAAGCTGCGGTCGACGCCCGCCAGCGAGGCGAGCTGGCAGCGGTAGCGGCGCTGGATGTTCTCGATCACGTGATCGCTGAGCGAGTGGCGTCGGGCGATCGCCGGCGACTTGTCGGAGACGTCGAGCTCGTTGAAGGAGCGTTCCGCCGGATCGAGGCCGGCCTGGGGTAAGGGCTCGTCGGTGAACAGGGTCTGGTCGAGCGGATCGGGCTGGGCGGCCTCGGGACATCGGCCCGGCGTCGCGCCCTGTTCGGAGTGTGGGGCGAACTCGTCGATCTGCAGATAGAGGGGTTTGCGGCGGTCTCCGTAGCGCCCGATCCAGCGCGTGGCGGCGTTCGTTATCCGCCGCGTCACGTAGTCGCGGGCGCGGCTCCCATAGTGCTTGACCTGGCCGTTGCTGGCCATCCGGTAGTCGTAGTAGCGGACGTTCTCGAGCGTGTACCAGCGATCCCAGCCGGCGGGCGTGTCGCCGTGCCGGTAGATCTGCTGGAAGTGGTTCAGGAACTTCCCGAAGTGCCCGGTCCGGTAGCCGGCGTTCTGCAGCCAGGCCGGCAGGATGTCGCGCCGCCGTTTCAGGGAGGGGAACCCCTCGTTGTCGGAGTAGACGCCGTTGTTGTGTGGGTACTCGCCGGTCAGGTACGCGGCGCGGGAGGGGCAGCAGGAGGGGGAGATCGTGATCGCGTTCTGAAACGTCGTGCCCTCGCTTGCGAACCAGCGGTTCGTGTACGGCAGCACCTGATCGTTCATCTCCTGCAGGGTCTGGTCGTCGGTGGTGAAGACGACCATGTTCGGGGGCTTGGCCGCGTGCGCCGGGGCGGCGCCGAGGAAGGCGAGCAGTGAGGCCGCCAGGAGCGCCGCCGCGCAGATCGCACGGACGACGCGCCCTGCGTCATGCGATCGCGTAGGCACGGCCGGACAGCGTAGTGATCCCATCAGACCGGCTAACTCACTTGACGGCTCCGGGTTGCGCGGTACGCTTGCTCGGGAGTGGGGGGACCTAGGGGGAGATCGGCAGGCGTGGGGCTCGCGGGAGCGATCTTCTGCGTGGTGGCCGTGGCGCTCTCGATCTTTTCCGCGGGGGCCGCGGCGCGGACTCGTACGGCGACGTTCGTCATCGCACGCGGCTCCCTTGGCTCGAACCTCGAGCTCGAGCTCGACGCGAGAACCGCCCTCAGCGGACGGAGGGACCGAGTGGAGCTGTCGATCAGCCACGGGGCTGGCAGGCGGGGCACCTCGACCGGCTACGTGCCGGTGCAGCTGGGGCGACGCAGCAGCGCCAATCGGGTCATCGCCGGGTTCGGCGAGCGGGGCTCGACGCGGATGCAGTTCAGGACGCGACATCGCCACGTGAGCAAGAACAGATGCCTGAGGCTGGTCGAGGCCGTCGGGACCTTGCGCGGATACCTGCGATTTCGCGGCGAGCGTCGATACGTGGACGCCGACGTGCACCGACTGCGGGCTTACGTCGAGAAGGCCTCGGTCAAGGGGAGCTGCTTGAGGCGTGTCCGCAGCTCGCGACGGTCACGCGCGGTCCTGGTGAGCGCTTGCGCGGACGACGGCCACGGGCTGCTCGCCGCCAAGGTCCCGCCCTTCGGGTCCGAGTTCATCGGCTTCACCGCTCCACGCAGGGGCAGGGGGCTGGTGGCTACGAGCTACGCGTGGACCGAGGGTGCGTTGTCGGACCTCGTCGCCTCGAAGGGGCTGACGCAGGCCACACTGACGCCGCCGAGACCGTTCACCGGGACTGGCACGGTAAGCGGCGGACTGCTCGGAGGCGACCTGGCGATGCCCGTGCTCGGCTACGACCATCCCTACGCGCTCGCGCCGGCGCCGGCGAAGCTGACGCGCCGCGCCGACTTCGATTGCGGACCCGCCATCGAGTCGAGTGCCGCGAGCTACGCGGGCGGTGCAGCGGCGGGGCACGATCTCCTCCGCGGTCTCCACGGACATCTCCCGATGGGCATTGACCCCGCGGTGCGCTTGCGACAGTGGGAGGAGCGCGGGAGGTGAGATCGCGGGTGAGAAAAGGCGTCGTCTTGTTCGCCGCGGCCGCCGTCTCCGCCGCGACGCTCTGCGTCCTGGCGGCTCCCGCGAGCGCCGGCGACTACCGCTTCGCCTACATGGACGGGCGCGTGAAGCTCGACGACGGCTACGTGTTCGATCTCGGCGGCGGCGTCGGTGAAACGGGTCTGGGGTTCGCGGTATCCAGGCACCCGGTACGCCAGTACAACTCGTCGATCTACACGATCCGGCATGGGGCCAAGGTGACGAGGACGTCGCTTCGCGGCCGGCTCGGCTCCGCCGGGCGGGTCCGCATGCACTTCGTGCAGCGGGGCCCCCGGCATGTGGAGCGATACAGGTGCGCCCGCTTCGTGACGATTCCCGGACATCTGAGCGTCGCGTGCGCTTTCGCGGCGAGGGCCGCTACGTCGATGTCCGCGAGCGGGAGCTGCGGGGCAGCAAAGAGGTGGTCGACCTGCGGAGATGCAAGGGGAAGGGCTTCCCGCTCCGGGCGTCGGACACCGTCAAGCTCACGGTCTGCAAAGGGGGTGCGGCCTTCCAGGCGACGAAGGCCGCGGGTCGGACGCAGATGGTCGCGTTCGGGCCGCTCCGCCGCGCTCGTGGCCTCACCGGCTTCGACTATGCCGCGCGCGCCCTGCGGCCCGGGATGTTCATACCCGGAGGTCGGGGCTCGTCCAGGGGGCTGATACCGCCGCCTCCGTTCAAGGGGTCGGGCACATACGAGGACGGCCGCTTCAGCGGGGACCTTCGCTGGCGCACCCTCCGCGGTGACTCGATCCCCCTGGCCCCGTCCAATCGGGCGACGCTCGCCCGCACCGACCACCACGCCTGCGCGGCCTTCCTGGGCGTCTCCGGATCCGCCAGGTCGACGGCCGCCGCGGCAGCGGCATCGCCGCCCGGCACGGACCCTGACGCCCGCCGACGTCCTGCGGGCGCTCGTGCCGTGACGCCGGCCTCAGCCCGCTTCAGCCAGGGCGGCCGACGGCTCGGCTCCTCGCCGATTCCGCGTCGATCAGCTTGTAGTCGGAGAGCGCGATCTCGGCGGTCGCCTGTTCGTACTCGCGCATGTAGCCCGGCCAGTTGGTCACGATCCGGCCGCTCTCGTCGCGGTACCACGAGTCGCACTCGGTCCAGGCGGTGCCGGCGAAGCGCGCCTGCGCTCGCGCGTCCGAGCGCGGCCTCGGCCTCGGCGCTGACCTCGATCGCGGCGGCGCCGGCGTCGCGAACGGGCTGCAGCGCACGGCGGATGTAGGCGGCCTGCGCCTCGAGGTAGAAGATGATCGAACCGCCCGAGGTGTTCGTGTTCGGCCCGTACATGAGAAACAGGGAGGGAAACTCGGGCACCGTGACGCCGAGATGGGCGTGCGGTCCCTCGTGCCAGGCTTCGGTCAGCGCCGCCCGTTCCGGCCGTAGACCTGCATCGGCAGCATGAAGTCGGTCGTCTGGAAGCCGGTGCCCCAGATGATGCAGTCGACCTCGTGCAGCTCGCCGTCGGCGGTGCGGACTCCCGTGGGCTCGATCCGCTCGATCGCCGAGGTGTGGAGGCTCACGTTCGGGCGCTGCAGCGCCGGCAGCCACGCGAGCTGAAGAGCACGCGCTTGCAGCCGAACGTGTAGTCGGGCCAGACCTTCTCGCGGAGCTCGGGATCCTTGAGCTGCCAGCGCATGAAGGCGCTCGAGCGGGCGCGGCCGAGGAGCCCGAGCGTGCGTGGGTGGCGGATCATCGCCGTCAGCGACTCGCCGTAGTTGAACATGAAGCGGCGGCGCCATGCCTGCACGCCGGGCACCGGCGGATCGCCCAGCCCACGGGCGCCGGGTAGGCGCGGTTGCGGCGCGGCAGGAACCAGTTGCCGTTCCGCTGGAAGACGTCGAGGTCGCCGACGGACTTCGCGACTCGGGGACGAACTGCACGGCGCTGGCGCCGGTCCCGATCACGGCCACGCGCCGGCCCGCAGCTCGTAGTCGTGGTCCCAGTCGGCCGAGTGGAAGCTGTGGCCGCCGAAGTCCTCGATCCCCTCGATCCGCGGTAGCGAGGGGCGATGCAGCTGGCCGGTGGCGACGATCAGCGCCTCGGCCTCCCAGCTGCGGCCGTCGGTCGGCACTCGACCGTCCAGGTGGCGTTGCCCTCGTCCCAGCGTGCGCCGGCGACCTCGACGCCGGTCTCGACCAGGCGATCGACGCCGTAGTCGTGGGCCACGCCGCGGATGTAGTCGAGGATCTCGCCCTGGGGGAGCAGAGCCGCGACCAGTCGCGCCGCTGCGCGAACGAGAACGAGTACAGGTGGCTCGGCACGTCGCAGGCGGCGCCGCCTGCGACGTCCCCAGCCACCTCTACTCGTTCTCCTTCGCGCAGCGGCGCGACTGGTCGCGGCTCTGCTCGCCCCAGGACGAGATCCTCGCCTACCTCCGCGACGTGGCCCACGACCACGGCGTCGACCGCCGGCTCGTGCTCGCGGCGTCGAGGTCGACCGCCTGCCGCTGGGACGACGAGCGCGCACGTCTGGACGGTCGACGAGCGCCGACGGCCGCGAGCTGGGAGAGCGAGGCGGTGATCGTCGCCACCGGCCAGCTCCACCGCCAGGCCTACCCGCGGATCGAGGGCATCGAGACCTTCGCGCGGCCACAGCTTCCACTCCGCCGAGCTGGGACCACGACTACGACCTCGCGGGCAAGCGCGTCGCCGTGATCGGCACCGGCGCGAGCGCGGTGCAGTTCGTGCCCGAGATCGCCGGCGCGGCGAGCGCCTCGTCGTCTTCCAGCGCACGCGGCAACTGGTTCCTGCCGCGCCACAACCGCGCCTACCCGGCCGCGGTCCGGGCGGCGTCCGCCCGTTCCCGGGCGTGCAGGCGTTGCGCCGCCGCTTCATCTTCAACTACGGCGAGCCGCTGACGGCGATGATCCGCCACCCGCGCACGTTCGGGCGGCTCGGCAGGCTGCGCTCGGCCGCTGTTCATGCGCTGGCAGCTGCGCGACCCCGAGCTCCGCGCGCAAGGCCTGGCCCGACTACACCTTCGGCTGCAAGCGGGTCCTGTTCAGCTCCTACTTCCTGCCGGCGCTGCAGCGCCCCGACGTCGAGCTCGTCACCGACGCGATCACGCGCGATCACCCCGGCGGGGATCCGCACCGCCGACGGGAGCGAGCACGAGGTCGACTGCATCATCTGGGGCACCGGCTTTCGCACCAACGACTTCATGTTCCCGATGGAGATCACGGGCGCGGGCGGGCGGACCCTGCGCGACGAGTGGGCCGGACGGGCCGCACGCCCACCTCGGCATCACCGTGCCCGGCTTCCCCTCGCTGTTTCTCATGTACGGGCCGAACACGAACACCTCGGGCGGCTCGATCGTCTTCTACCTCGAGGCGCAGGCCGCCTACATCCGCCAGGCGCTGCAGCGCGTCCGCGACGCCGGCGCCGGCGGCGATCGACGTCCGGCCCGAGGTCGAGGCGGCGAGCGACCGCGAGACGCAGGAGCGCTTCGCCGGCACCGCCTGGCTCGACTGCGACTCCTGGTACCGCGACGAGAGCGGCCGGATCGTCGCCAACTGGCCCGGCTACATGCGCGAGTACGACAGGCGACCGCCGACTCGATCCCCGACTACGAGCTGATCGACGCGGAATCCGGCGAGGAGCCCGAGCCGTCGGCCGCCCTGGCCGAAGCGGGCTGAGGAGCAGCCGCCGCCGACCCCTCGACCGCTAGGGAACTCGCGAGGGGAGCCGCGGCGGCGCCCAGCCCGAGGGTGCCAACGCCATGCGGAGGCGTCCCGCCCGCAGCGTCGAGCGCCCGTCCCGTCCCGCGCCGTCGGGCTGCGGGAAGCGGCAGCCGATCTCGTTCGCGCGCTTGAGCCTGGCGTTCGCGGGCATCAACGGAAGCGGGTGGTCGAAGCCGAGCCTCGGCATCGCCAGATCCCCCGTTGCCTTCGGCTTCTCGAAGGTGGCCTGGCCCGAAAAGGGGGTCGGCGGCGAGATCGTCGCCCGGCGCAGATGTGAGGACGGAGCGAGGCTGGAGCCGGGACCGGTCACGGTGACGCTGTTCATCGAAGCGAGCCCCCTCTTGGTGCGCAGGGGCCCCTCCCCGTCGAAGAGCACAGCGTCACCCCAGCGCTGCGCGTCGAGCGTGCTGCCGTTGGCAGCACACGAAAAGAACCACAGCGGGGGAGCACTTCTACGCATGCATCGGGCCCGGAACACAGTCCGCGAACGCACCGCCCGCAACCGGTGGGCGCGGACCTTCACGAACCGCCGCTCACCCCGGAAGCGCAACGAGCCGCGAAGCACGCCCGCTCTCTGTGCTTGGACGACTGACCCCTCGCTGGAGACCCGGCGTTTGCCGGTCGGGTGGACGAGGTGGGCGGAGCCCCGCGTGCCGAGCCGAGCGGCGATGCGTCGGCCGCTCGTCGCACGGTCCCCCTTCCATGCGTAGTACAGCGATGCCTCGGAGCCCTCCCCCACCGAACGCCAGATCGCAAGCGCCGGCTTGTCCGGACCCGGCGCGCCGTTGGCCCCGAGGTAGAGGTGAAGCCCGTCGCCCAGTCCCAACGCGGCATCGAGGCTGACGAAAGGACGCGCGCCCGCAAACGCGGGAGCGAGGAGACCGAGCGCGAACGCCGCGCCCATCGCCACGAGGAATCTCTTTCGTGTTGTCGAGCTCACGGCACGAGCGCCCGCAGGACGTCGGCGGGCGCCGGGGTCCGTGCCGGGGCGGCGACGCCGCTGCCGCGGCGACCGAGGTTTTGCGGATCGTGAGAGGCCCAAGAAGGCAGGCGCAGGCGTGGTGGTCGTTGCGGGCGAGCGTCGCCCGGCTGGACGGGGCCAGGGGGATCGAGTCGCCGCGGAGGGTGCGCCAAGGCGGAGGTCCCCGCTGAAGCGGCCGTCCTCGTATGTGCCCGACCCCTTGAACGGAGGCGGCGGTATCAGCCCTGCTGCACGAGCCCCGACCTCCGGGTATGAACATCCCGGGCCGCAGGGCGCGCGCGGCATAGTCGAAGCCGGTGAGGCCGCGAGCGCGGCGGAGCGGCCCGAACGCGACCATCTCTGCGCCCGACCCGCGGTCTTCGTCGCCTGGAAGGCCGCACCCCCTTTGCAGACCGTGAGCTTGACGGTGTCCGACGCCCGGAACGGGAAGCCCTTCCTCTTGCATCTCCGCAGGTCGACCACCTCTTTGCCGCCCCGCAGCTTCCGCTCGCGGACATCGACGTAGCGGCCCTCGCCGCGAAAACGCACGCGACCGCTCAGATGTCCGGGAACCGTCACGAAGCGGGCGCACCTGTATCGCTCCACATGCCGGGGGCCCCGCTGCACGAAGTGCATGCGGACCCGCCCGGCGGAGCCGAGCCTCGCCAGCGCCCCGCTGTCCTCGTCACCTTGGCCCCATGCCGGACCGTGTAGATCGACGAGTTGTACTGGCGTACCGGGTGCCGCAGATCCGCGAACCCCAGGCTCGTTTCACCGACGCCGCCGCCGAGATCGAACACGTAGCCGTCGTCGAGCTTCACGCGCCCGTCCATGTAGGCGAAGCGGTAGTCGCCGGCGCCCGCGGGAGCCGCCAGGACGCAGAGCGTCGCGGCGGAGACGGCGGCCGCGGCGAACAAGACGACGCCGACGCACTTTCCTCACCCGCGATCTCACCTCCCGCGCTCCTCCCACTGTCGTAAGCGCACCGCGGGGTCAATGCCCGTCGGGAGATGTCCGCGGAGACCGCGGAGAAGATCGCGTCCCGCCGCTGCACCGCCCGCGTAGCTCGCGGCACTCGAGTCGCTGGCGGGTCCGCAATCGAAGTCGGCGCGGCGCGTCAGCTTCGCTGGCGCCGGCGCGAGCGCGTAGGGATGGTCGTAGCCGAGCACGGGCATCGCCAGGTCGCCTCCGAGCAGTCCGCCGCTTACCGTGCCGGTCCCGGTGAACGGTCTCGGCGGCGTCAGTGTGGCCTGCGTCAGCCCCTTCGCGGCGACGAGGTCCGACAACGTACCCTCGGTCCACGCGTAGCTCGTAGCCACCAGCCCCCTGCCCCTGCGTGGAGCGGTGAAGCCGATGAACTCGGACCCGAAGGGCGGGACCTTGGCGGCGAGCAGCCCGTGGCCGTCGTCCGCGCAAGCGCTCACCAGGACCGCGCGTGACCGTCGCGAGCTGCGGACACGCCTCAAGCAGCTCCCCTTGACCGAGGCCTTCTCGACGTAAGCCCGCAGTCGGTGCACGTCGGCGTCCACGTATCGACGCTCGCCGCGAAATCGCAGGTATCCGCGCAAGGTCCCGACGGCCTCGACCAGCCTCAGGCATCTGTTCTTGCTCACGCGGCGATGTCGCGTCCTGAACTGCATCCGCGTCGAGCCCCGCTCGCCGAACCCGGCGATGACCCGATTGGCGCTGCTGCGTCGCCCCAGCTGCACCGGCACGTAGCCGGTCGAGGTGCCCCGCCTGCCAGCCCCGTGGCTGATCGACAGCTCCACTCGGTCCCTCCGTCCGCTAGGGCGGTTCTCGCGTCGAGCTCGAGCTCGAGGTTCGAGCCAAGGGAGCCGCGTGCGATGACGAACGTCGCCGTACGAGTCCGCGCCGCGGCCCCCGCGGAAAAGATCGAGAGCGCCACGACCACCACGCAGAAGATCGCTCCCGCGAGCCCCACGCCTGCCGATCTCCCCCTAGGTCCCCCCACTCCCGAGCAAGCGTACCGCGCAACCCGGAGCCGTCAAGTGAGTTAGCCGGTCTGATGGGATCACTACGCTGTCCGGCGGTGCCTACGCGATCGCATGACGCAGGGCGCGTCGTCCGTGCGATCTGCGCGGCGGGCGCTCCTGGCGGCCTCACTGCTCGCCTTCCTCGGCGCCGCCCCGGCGCACGCGGCCAAGCCCCCGAACATGGTCGTCTTCACCACCGACGACCAGACCCTGCAGGAGATGAACGATCAGGTGCTGCCGTACACGAACCGCTGGTTCGGAAGCGAGGGCACGACGTTTCAGAACGCGATCACAATCTCCCCCTCCTGCTGCCCCTCCCGCGCCGCGTACCTGACCGGCGAGTACCCACACAACAACGGCGTCTACTCCGACAACGAGGGGTTCCCCTCCCTGAAACGGCGTTACATCCTGCCGGCCTGGCTGCAGAACGCCGGCTACCGGACCGGGCACTTCGGGAAGTTCCTGAACCACTTCCAGCAGATCTACCGGCACGGCGACACGCCCGCCGGCTGGGATCGCTGGTACACGCTCGAGAACGTCCGGTACTACGACTACCGGATGGCCAGCAACGGCCAGGTCAAGCACTACGGGAGCCGCGCCCGCGACTACGTGACGCGGCGGATAACGAACGCCGCCACGCGCTGGATCGGGCGCTACGGAGACCGCCGGAAACCCCTTTATCTGCAGATCGACGAGTTCGCTCCCCACTCCGAGCAGGGCGCGACGCCGGGCCGCTGTCCCGAGGCCGCCCAGCCCGATCCGCGTGACGAGAACCTGTTCACCGACGAGCCCTTACCCCAGGCCGGCCTCGATCCGGCGGAACGCTCCTTCAACGAGCTCGACGTCTCCGACAAGTCGCCGGCGATCGCCCGACGCCACTCGCTGAGCGATCACGTGATCGAGAACATCCAGCGCCGCTACCGCTGCCAGCTCGCCTCGCTGGCGGGCGTCGATCGCAGCTTCGAGGAGGTCGTCAACGCCCTCCACGACGCCCACTCGCTGCGGCGCACGGCGATCTTCTTCACGTCCGACAACGGCTTCTTCTTCGGTGAGCACCGCCTGCCGAACAACAAGGGCCTCCCGTACGAGGAGGGCATCCGCGTGCCGCTCCTGGCCCGGCTCCCCCACTCGTTCTCGCGCGGCGTCGACACTCCCCAGACGCTCTCCGAGCTGGGCGCAACATCGACCTGGCGCCGACGCTGCTCGATCTCGCGGGGCGGCGCCGAGCCGTGCATGGCGGACGGGCGCTGTCGCCGCCTCGACGGCCTCTCGCTGCTCGGCCTGCTGCGGGGCGATACGACCGGCTGGCCCGCGGATCGGCACCTGCTCGTCGAGCAGGGGCGCATCCAGTACTTCTGCCAGCCGTACAGCGCGATCTGGTCCCCGCACGAGTTGCTCGCGCAGTTCCCGACCGAGATCGACGGCAACTGCCAGACGGAGACGGAGCACTACGACATGGACAAGGACCCGATGCAGTTGCAGAACCTGTACCCGGCGGACCCCTCCAGCTTCGACTACGCGCGCGAGGCGAACCTCGCCGACCGTCTCGCCGGGCTGCGGAACTGCACCGGCATCGCCGGGCGCGAGCGCCCGCTCCGGCACCGTCCCTTCTGCGGCTGATCCGCAGCCCGCACGGACCCGGTCCGGCGGTCCGTCAGCTCCGGTTCAGCGCCGGACCTTCGGCTTGACCTTGCGCATCCTGTCGATCTTGTGCTGCAGGCGCGCGGCCTTGTGCCGGTAGTGCTTGCGCAGACGCGGCTTCGAGAGCAGGTTGAAGGTCTCGTTCGGGTCACGCCTGAGGTCGTAGAGCTCCCTCTCGCCCGTCCGCGTGTACTCGACGTACTTCCAGCGCGGCGTCCGCAGGCCCCAGAAGATGCGGTCGCCCTGCCCGTGCGCGCGGCGCAGCAGGACCGCCTTGTTGATCGTCTTCTTGCGGCCCTCGAGCAAGGGCCGGAAGCTGCGCCCGTCGACCGGCTTGCCGGTCTTGATGTGCGCGTAGTCGGCGATCGTCGGCGCGAAGTCGATGTTTCCGATCAACCCCTTGACCTGGCCCGGGACGATCCCCGGGCCGCGGATCACCAGCGGGATGCGCGAGCAGACCTCGTAGGCGCACATCTTGTGTGCGTAGTTGTGCTCGCCGAGGGCGATCCCGTGGTCGGTCGTGTAGATCACGATCGTGTTCTTGAGCATGTCCCGGTCTTTGAGCGCGTGGAACATCGCTTTCATCTGGCGGTCGACCGCGAGCAACGTCTGGTTGTGCTTGCGCCGGCCGGCGCGGATGTCCTTGCGCGAGGGCGCCTTCAGGTCCCGGATCCACTGCGGCTTGTCGCGCACGTTCTTCTCCAGGAAGGCCTTCGTCTCCTTGATCTTCGGGACCTTCGCGTCGACGTCGCGGCGGGCCGGTGCCCCACGGCCTGTGGGGCGCGTTGAAGGCGACGAACTCGAAGAACGGCTTGTCGGGATTCACCTCGTTGATGAAGTTGACCGCCTGATCGCCGAGCACGTTCGTGGAGTAGTCGCCCGGGCCTCCGTAGTCGACGATCTTGCCGTTCTCGTTGAGCTTGAAGTTGAAGTAGGGAGCGTGATCGGCGAACCCTGCCCAGTAGTCCCAGCCGTGCGGCACATAGGTCTCGGAGTTGCCCCACGGGAACTTGTTCAGGAACTTGCCGACGTAGCCGGTCTGGTAGCCGGAGTCCTGGAGCCAGTCGCCGATCGTCGACTTACCCTCGAAACAGCGGCGCCGTCGAGTTGCGGTCGATGCCCGGTGTGGGTCGAGGTCTGGCCCGTGAAGAAGGTCGAGCGGGCGGGCGCGCACAGGGCGCTGTTGACCATCGCGTTCTGGAAGTGGGCCCAGTCGTGACGCGAGCTCACGTAGGGCATGTCCTTGATCGTCGTGTTGAATCTGATCGTCGGTCATCACGACGAGCACGTTCGGCCGGTGGTCGCGGGCGGCCTCGACCACGCTTTGCGGCTGCCGAGGAGCACGGCGCTGACCATGATCACGATCGCCAGCCCTGCGGCCGCGTACAGGGCCTGGCTGAGCCGACTCATCGATGTCCGGACGCGTTTGCTCATGTTCGATCCGCGGGCAGGGCTCCGTGTGCGTGGGAGCCACAGTCGGGCCACCACCGGCCCGTGCCGGCAGATCGGTGCCTTCCCGCGTTCGCGAAATGCCTAGCGACTGCTCATTACGGCCTAACCGACCGCCGAGCGGCTGACCGCCCTCTTGGGCACCGAGGGGAGAGGGACGGAGGTGGAGAAAGGTCAGGGACGTCCCGGTCGCAGCCAGACGTCCCCAACGTTTGTGCGTCCAGAGCGAAAAGAAGGTCGGGGACGTCAGAGGGGCGTGGACGTGGCAAACGTTTGTTGCCCAGATCTGGTGTCTGGTCTACTTGCCAGGGGCCGAGAATTCCCGCCAACCCGACCGTCCGGGGCCGTGACGCCGCCAAGCCTGATACGTAGTAGTTGCATGGGCCTCCACCCCCCGCGCCGATCGACCCTTCCGAGCCCCGTGGCGCTGTGCATCGCCGGGGTCGTCGTCGCTGCGGCGCTGGCAGGCTGCGGCGGCGGCGATTCCCACCGGGATCGACGGGGCGCCGGCGTGAGCACCCCCGGGCACCCCACCGCAGGGCGGGGTCACCTCGACGACGCTGCCCCCCTCGGGTCAGACCACGATCCCGGATCTGCCCAAGAACGACGATCCGAGCGCCGTGCGGTGCGCACGGGACCGCCGCAGGGAGTCTTCGACGCGACGGCCACGATCGGCGAGCCGATCGCCGAAGGCGCAGGCCGCCGCCCGCGAGAAGGGCTGCGAGATCCGCGTGGTGATCAAGGACGGGAAGCCGCTCGCCGTCACCGACGACTACCGGCCCGATCGCGTCAACGTCGCCACCGTGAACGACAAGGTCACCCGCATCACCGGGATTCACTAGCCGCGCTGGGTCGCGTCAATCGAGCAGGACGGTGTCCTCGTGCGAGTACGCGGGCGCGCACACGCAACAAGGATGAGTCCTCCTCCCCGTCCGCCTGCAGCCCGTGCGGCGTGCCGGGCGGGATCACGACGCTGTCGCCAGGGCCCCACCTCGAAGCTCTCGGAGCCGAGCGGCATCCGGCTGCGGCCCGCCGTGAACAGGTACAGCTCCTCGCTGCGACGGTGCAGGTGCGGATGCGTGCGGCCGCCCCGCGGGGACGCGGGCCTCGGCCACGCTCTGGCCGCGAGCTGCGCTGAACGACGGATGCACGAGCTCGAGCACGGTCGAGCCGTCCTTGGTCTCGAAGGCCGCCCGCTCCTCGCGGCGCAGGCGTGGCTCCGGCGCGTCACTCATGGGCCGAGGCTAGTCGAGCGCGCAGGCGTCCGCTCCCCCGTTGCGCCGCTACGCTCCGGCCAATGCCGCGCGCGCGTTTCGACCCGGAGGAGATCGAGCCCCGGGCCTTCTACAAGCTGCTCACGAGTTCGATCGTGCCGCGCCCGATCGCGTGGGTCTCAACGCGCTCGCCCGAGGGCGTCGACAACCTCGCCCCGCACTCCTTCTTCACCGTCTCCAGCGACGAGCCCCCGGTGATCCAGTTCCACCTCGACCGCGCGCAAGGACTCACTCCGCAACGCGGAGGCGACGGGCGA
>CAVXRV010000010.1:0-6733 GCA_963764275.1 uncultured Solirubrobacterales bacterium | reverse complement strand
CTGAGGCCGGGCGGGCCGGGCGCTCAGCGCCGGCCGCGCTCGCGGCATCTGCTCGACGAGCACGACCTCCGAGACGCGCTCAGCGCCGAAGAGGTCGAGGTAGGCGTAGATGACGCTCGCCCCGAGCGAGTGCCCGAGCAATGCGACGGCCTCGAGCTCTCGGGCGGTCGCAGCCCGGACCCAGCGACCCGGCCCGGGCACGGGGCCCGGGCCGGGTGCTCACCGTCGACCGCTCAGCGGCCCGGGACCACGGCCAGGCCCGGTCCCGCGGCGATCTCGATCGCCCGCTCAGCGCCGACCGCGCGGCCCTCGAAGACGAGCTCGCGGGTGGCGTTGTTGACCCAGCCGTCGATCTTGACGAGGGTCCGGTTGAGGTGCTCGTACTCGGGCACCGCGGTCTGACACAGGGCGTAGCCGTGGATCAGCATCCGCACGTCCGCCGGCTCGAAGTCGGGCGCCGTCATCTCCTCGAGCGTCGGTGGAACGACGCCGTCGGGGAGCAGGACGAACCCCTTAGCCTGGGCGTGCAGGTAGCCGCCGGGGATCTCGAACGTGTCGCGCGCGTCGATCATCCCGACTCCGTCCGGCCGCAGCAGGAGGTACTCGGACCCCCAACCGCGCCCGCCGGCGAGCTCCCCCGCGACGAGCTCGCCGCGGAACTCGAAGTCGGTCCGGATCCCGGTCGAGATCGGTCCGATCGGCGCCGGCGGCAGCAGCTCGGCCTCGAATCGGTAGAGCATGTTCATCTTCTCCACCTCCTCAGGCAGCCGCAGCCGGCTCGGGCTCGACGGCGGGCGGCGAGCCCACGACGTGGCCGCCGGTCTGCTCGAACGCGTCATCGAACGTTGCGACGATCGTGTTCGCGGAGAACACGCCCGCGATCCGCGCCGGCTCGCTGCCGACGTTGACCAGGTCGTGCGGCGCGAACGCCGGTGCGACGGCGATCCCGCCCGCTCGGAGCCGCCGCCGCTCGTCACCGACCACGACCTCGACCTCGCCGCCCAGGACGACCAGCACCTCCTCGGCGCTGTCCGTATGGGTCCCGAGGTGCTTGCCGCGCTCGAGCTCGAAGTAGACGACAGCCGTGTTCGCCGCGCCGGTGTCCCGGTAGACGGGCCAGGCCGCGTTCGCCGCGCCGGTCTCGTCGCCCACGTGGCTGAAGTGCATCAACTCCAGCTCGTCTGTCTGTACTGCGTGCATGTGATCCTCCTTCGGATCGGGTTGCGTTTACGCGAGCGAACCTAGGTCGGTACTGCCGGGCTCGAACCGGCGATCTCGCCGGGTTCCCGGAAACCAGGTGGGCCTGGCATACGATCCCCCCGTGGCTCTCTACGGCCGCGACCGCGAGCGCGAGAGGCTGGAGTCGCTGATCGGAACCGTGCGCAGCGGAGGTAGCGAGGTGCTCGTCGTGCGCGGCGCCGCCGGGGCCGGGAAGTCGGCCCTCCTCGACCATGCGGCCGCCGTCGCCGCGGCTGCCGGCGAGCCCGCGGTTTTGCGCGTGACCGCGGTCGAGACCGAGAGCGAGCTGGCGTTCGGGCTCCTGCACGGGCTGATCCACCCCGCCCTCCCTCTCATCTCCGAGCTACCGGCACCGCAGCGCCGGGCGCTCGACGCATGCTTCGGGCTCGATCCCGAAGCGCCCGCACCGGACCGCCTGCTGGTCTCGCTCGCCACCCTGACGCTGCTCTCGATCCACGCCGAACGCGGCCCATTGCTGTGCTTGATCGACGATCTGCATTGGGCCGACCCCGCTTCCGCGGAGGTCCTCACCTTCGTCGGCCGCCGGCTCGACAGCGAGGCGATCGGACTCATCGCCGCAACGAGGCCGAGCGAAGGGCCCTCCTCCCCGCCGCAGGGGATCGAAGCCCTGCCGACTCTCGACGTCGGGCCGCTCAGCCCGGCGGCTGCCGAGCGGGTGCTCGCCGGCGGGCGCAGGCGCGCGATCGCCGCGCCGGCGCTGAAGCGGATCCTCGCCGAGACCGGCGGCAACGCGCTCGCGATCGCAGAGCTGGGGGCGATGCTCGGTGACCGGGAGCTCGACGGCAGCCGGCCCCTCCCGGACCCGCTTCCGGTCGGAACACGGGTCGAGCGCGCCTACGCCGGCCAGCTCGCGGCGCTCCCCGATGACTGCCGCACGGCGCTCCTCATCGCCGCGGCTCAGGGTGGCGGCGAGGTCGCGACGGCTCTCGGCGCCGCCGTCGATCTCGGGGTCGGTGAGCCCCAGTTCGACGAGCTCGAGCGGCGCGGGCTGATTCGGACCGCCGGCGGTCGAATCGCCTTCCGCCACCCGCTCCTGCGCTCGGCCGCCTACTCCGCCGCTCCCGGAGGCGAGCGTAGGGCTGCGCACCGGGCGCTTGCGGCCGCGCTGGGGAGCGATCCCGAACGTCGCGTGTGGCAGCTGGCTGCCGCTGCGGTCGGACCCGATCCCGACGTCGCAGCCGAACTCACGGCGCTCGCGGAGGGGGCCGCCGCACGCGGCGCACACGCTGCTGCTGCGGCTGCGCTGGAGCGGGCGGCGGAGCTCGAGCCCGACCCCGAGCGGCGAGCCGGCAAGCTCGCCGCCGCAGCCGAGCACGCCTGGACGGCAGGACGAGCAGACGAAGGCCGCCGGCTGATCGACAGGGGTCGCGAGACAGGTCCGTCCGCCGACTGCGCGGCGACGCTGCACCGGCTGCAGGGACGGATCGACGCGTGGGGCGGAGATCCGGCCTCCGGGATCTCGATGCTCTGCCGGGAGGCGGCAGCGATCGCCTCGGAGCGGCCCGAACTCGCCCTCGAGCTGCTGGCCGAGGCCGCGGAGGTCGCTTCCTTCACGGCGGATGCGGCGCTCGCCGAGCAGGTCGGGGCGACGGCCGAGCAGGTTCCGGCGCAGGCAGCCGGCGGCGATGCGACGACCGGGAAAGAGCGCGTTGCTCTGCTCCTGCGGCGGCTGCTCGCCGGCACACACGAGCTCGCTCGCGGCCACTTCGCCGAGGCGGGCCCGCTGCTCGCCGAAGCGGTCGCCCTGGGTAGGGACAGCGACGACCCAGTGACCCTCAACCTCGCCGGACGCGCCGCCGTCTACCTCGGTGACGAGGGCACGTGTTTCGCCCTCGACTCGCGCGCGGCGGAACTCGCCCGCGAACGCGGCGCCCTCTTCACGCTGCCGTCGATCGTCGTCCGGCTCGCGATCACCGAGCTGCGTATGGGCCGCCTGCGGGCGGCCGCGAGCAGCGCCGCCGAGGCGGCCGAGCTCTCCGAGCTGTCCGGGCAGCAAGACCTGATCGCCTGCGCGCAGGCCGCGCTCGCCCAAGTGCTCGCCGAGCGCGGCGACGAGGACGGGTGTAGAGCCGCCGCCCAGCGGGCGCTCGCGATCTCCGAGCCCCGCGGTCTCGGCCTCTTTTCCGACTTCGCCCGCGCCGCACTCGGCCACCTCGACCTGGCGCAAGGCCGCAACGAGGAGGCGCTGCAGAGACTCACGGCGCTGCAGCACCCAGCGATCGCGATGCCCGCCGCGCTCGATCAGGTCGAGGCCGGGCTCGGTGCGGGCGAGCCCGAGGCTGCGGCCTCCGCGGCGCGCGGAGCGGCGCAGTGGGCCGCCGCGACCGGAGTCCCCGTCGCACGGGCCGTCGCGCTCACGGCCGAGGCCGCCGTCGCTCCTCCGGAGCGCGGCGAGGAGTTGCTCCACCAGGCGCTGGAGCTGCACGGGGAGCTGGAACGGCCGTTCGAGCGCGCCCGTGCCCAGCTCCGCCTCGGCGAGCTGCTCCGGCGTCGGCGGCAGCGCAGCGAGGCACGCGCGGAGCTGCGCGCTGCCCTCGACTTCTTCGAATCCGCCGGCGCCGAGCCATGGGCCGAGCGGGCCCGTGCCGAGCTCCGCGCGTCGGGACAGACCGCCCGCCGTCGCGATCCGAGCACGATCGACGACCTCACCCCGCAAGAGCTGAGGATCGGCAGCCTCGTCGCCTCCGGGCTGACCAACAAGGAGATCGCCGCCCGGCTGTTTCTGAGCCCCCGCACGGTCGACTTCCACCTCCGCAACCTGTTCCGCAAGCTCGGTGTCAAGTCCCGGACCGAATTGGCGCGCTTCGACGTGCTCCGCGACGCAGCGGACTAGCGTCCACGGCGAAAGCCGATGGATCCCACGCACGAGACGGCAGCTACCGGACACGCCGTTGCGGACGAGCGCACGGGGCAGGATCAGGCCGCCGACGCGGCCCTCGGACCCGATGTCGGGCTGAGCACCGAGGTCGCCGAGCAGCGCCTCGGCGCCTACGGACCGAACGCGCTGCGCGAGAGCGAGCGCAGCGTGCTGCTCGAGTTCCTCTCCCATTTCTGGGCGCCGATCCCATGGATGATCGAATGCGCGCTCGTACTGACGGCCGCGACGGGCCGCTGGGCGGACTTCGGAATCATCGCGGCGCTGCTCGCCCTCAACGGCGTCGTCGGGTTCTGGGAGGAGCACCAGGCGGCGAACGCGATCGCCGCGCTCAAGGACCGCCTCGCCAAGCAGGCTCGCGTCCTCCGCGACGACGAGTGGACGACGGTTCCCGCGGAGGAGCTCGTGCCCGGCGACCTCGTCGCCCTCGAGCGCGGCGACGTCGTTCCCGCCGACGGGCTGATCGTCACCGGCGCCACGGAAGCGGACGAGTCCGCGCTCACCGGCGAGTCGCTGCCGGTCGCCAAGGAGGTGGGGCAGGGGCTCTTCTCCGGGACCATCCTCTCGCGGGGAACGCCGCGAGTCCGGATCCTCGCAACGGGGGCCGCGACCGAGTTCGGGCGCACCGCCGAGCTCACGACCGAGGAGGTGCAGGAGAGTCATTTCCAGGCCGCGATCTTCTCCATCGGCCGCTACCTGATCGTCCTGGCGCTGGCCCTGATCGCGGTCATCGTCGCCGTCTCGCTGCTGCGCGGCACCGACCTCGCGACGACCCTCGAGTACGCGCTCGTCGTGACCATCGCCTCGATCCCGGTCGCGCTGCCGGCGGTCCTCTCGGTCACGATGGCGGTCGGCGCCCGCTATCTGGCCCGGCACGAGGCCGTGGTCAGCCACCTGCCCGCGGTCGAGGAGATGTCCGGCGTCGACGTCCTCTGCTCCGACAAGACGGGCACGATCACCCAGAACAAGCTCGCCGTTGCCGACGTCGCCGCAGTCGCTGGGGGAGCCGACCGCGATTCGGTGCTGACGGCGGCCGCCCTGACCGCGGAGGAGGAGAGCAGCGATCCGGTCGATGCCGCGGTGCTCCAGGCGCTCGGCGGCCCGCCGTCAGGCTGGGAGCGGATCTCGTTCTCACCGTTCGATGCGGAACGCAAGCGGGCCGAGGCCGTGGTCCGCCGCAACGGCGCCGAGTCGCGCGTCGCCAAGGGCGCCGTGCAGGCGATCGTCGATCTCGTCGGCGGCGGCGCGGCCGAGGGCGCCGCCGCGGTCGCCGAGGCGACGGCCGGATTCGCGAAGCGGGGGCAGCGGGCGCTTGCCGTCGCCCGGGCCGACGACGACGCATGGCGACTGATCGGCGTCCTGGCGATCGCGGACCCACCCCGCGAGGACTCACGCGCGACCCTGGAGGAGGCCCGCCGGCTCGGGGTCGACGTGAAGATGGTCACCGGGGACCGGGTCGAGATCGGACGTGAGATCGCGACGGAGGTCGGGCTCGGCGCCGATGTGCTCGAGGCGAGCGCGATCGCCGATGCCGACGGCGAGTCGCTCGCCGACCGCGTCGAGGCCGCCGACGGCTTCGCCCAGGTCGTCCCCGAGGACAAGTACCGGATCGTCAAGGCCCTGCAATCGCGCGGGCACATCGTCGGTATGACGGGGGATGGCGTCAACGACGCACCGGCCCTGAGCAGGGCGGACGCCGGGATCGCCGTCTCCGGCGCGACGGAGGCCGCCCGGGCCGCGGCCGACATCGTGCTCCTCTCCCCCGGCCTCTCGGTGATCGTCGACGCGATCCACCGTGCGCGCGAGGTCTTCCGGCGGATGACCAACTACGCGATCTACCGGATCACCGAGACGATCCGAGTCGTCCTCTTCGTGACCCTCTCGATCGTCGTCTTCAACTTCTTCCCGGTCACCCCCATCCAGATCGTCCTGCTCGCGATCCTCAATGACGCGGCGATCCTGACGATCGCCTATGACCGCGTCCGACCCTCGCCCCGACCGGAGCGCTGGCAGCTGCGCGAGGTGCTCGTGATCGCGACCGTGCTCGGGATCGCCGGCGTCGTCGAGTCGTTCTCGCTGGTCGGAATCGCGGTCGGACCGCTCGCCATCGGCCACGCGGAGGTGCAGAGTCTGATGTACCTGAAGCTCTCGGTCGCCGGGCACCTGACACTGTTCGTGGCCCGGGTCCGAGGACGGCTGTGGTCCTACCGCCCCGCCTGGATCCTGCTCGTCGCCGTAATCGGCACCCAGCTGCTGGCGACCGTGATCGCCGTCTCCGGCCTGCTCATGGAGCCCCTCCGCTGGCAACTGGCGGCGCTCGCGTGGGCCTACGCGATCGTCTGGATCCTCGCCCTCGACCAGATCAAGATCTGGACGTACGCGTGGCTCGATCGCAGGCGGGAGCCGGCGCCGGCTACGCCGACTGCGTGAGCGTTCATCGTTCACTTCTGCAGGCACTGCATGCAGAAGTGAACATCGAACGTTGAGGGCGCTTCACGCGACAGCGTCGCGTAGCGCGTTGGCCGCGAGCGACTTCTAGCGCGAGACTCCAATCATCCCCGCCTCGCCTGTTTGCAGATACGGATGGTGCAATCAGCG
>CAVXRV010000009.1:0-319918 GCA_963764275.1 uncultured Solirubrobacterales bacterium | reverse complement strand
ACGGCATGGCGAACCCGCAGAACCCGGTGATCGACGTTGCCGCCTGCAACTCCAAGGCGGCGAGCCTCGCCCACAAGGCAAAGCGCCTACGCCATCGGGCCCATCAGGCCAAGCGTCACGGCAACAAGGCCCGAGCGCAGAAGCTCAACCGCAAGGCCAAGCGCATCGAGCGCAAGGCCGAGCGGATGATGGCCTAGTCACTCGAGGGAGAATCCCGACCCCAAGCGCCGGTCCACAAGGGCCGGCGCTTTGGGTTGGGGGCGGGGCTGGCGCGGCTAGCTGGTGCCGTCAACAATCCGCGCGATGCGCGGGATGACGATCTTCTCCGCCCGCTCCTGGCTCGAGGGATCAGGTCTGAGATGGGCGGCGACGCTGGCTGCAAAGTCGCGTGACTCCAACATGCGACGTAGGCGGGAGACCACGAATTCCCTCGCTGAGCCCGGAGCCGCCGCGACCTCGGCGGATAGCTCCTCGCGCCCGTCGACGAGGGTGATCACATCCGCAAGGTCCTTGCTCGCCATGAAGTCGCCCCGTCCCCGCCCCTCGAACGCCTCGAGCTTCGTTGCGACGAGGAAGGCCGGCGTCACGACGCCGATGCGCGTGCCGGTCGGCAGCTCGAAGTTGACGGCGTTGGAGAAGGCCTCCTTGTGCCAGGCGTTCTCGAAGCCCAGGATCGATGCCTCGGTAGGCATCACGTCAAGAATCAGATCGGTGCTCACGTAACGGAAGCGGCAGATACTCCGCTCTCCTGATCGTGGCGGAAGCCCAGCCGGGCGAGCATCTTTTCGACTTCCCTGTACTCGGCCCGGCTCGATACCTCGACGATTCCGTCCACGTCGAGTGTGGGACGGAACTCAGGAGCTGCCGGATCCGTAATCCACAGTGGGACTGTCGCGCCGCCGACGAACACGATCTCCGGGAGAAGCGGGCCTAGCCGTGCCGCTGCATGCTCCAGCAGCTCAACGCTCAACCGGTACCTCGAGTCGGTGCGCCAGCTCATGCGCGGCCTCTTCTCGATGTCTTGCATCGCCGAGCCGCAAGGCATCGACCAACGCCAGGAGCTCCCAAAGCGACTCGTCGCTTCTCGCTGCCAGCGGGGCCTTCGGATGGATCGGCGTCATCGCAATCCCGCGTGCGTCGCCCCGCGCGTCCGGCCAAACCGGCATTCCGCCGCCTTCGGAGGAGACCCGGGCGGCGAGCGGTGGAGCACCCCACGCCGTGGGCATGCCTCGGGCCTCGCCCGCCATGACCGGGGGGAACAGGTACTTGGCCGCATGGACGAGGAACTCGTACAAGGCGGGCGGGATCACACGTCGCCGCTGAGGCTCGTACAGTCCAGCTTCACTCGCGCGCGAGAGGCTCCGGTGCACGGCCGACACGCTCATCGAGAGGTCCGCGGCGAGCCCCTCGAAAGTCCACTCGGACGGAGAGCCGACGAGCTTCAAGAGCACGACGATGTCTTGGGGCTTCAGCACTCACGCAAGGCTAGTGGAGCCGCCTTCCATATTCCAGAACGTGGAATAGGCGGGTTCAGGTGGACGCCGCCTTGCAAGTGTGCCTGTGGCGGCAATCGGCGGGGAACGGTAGCCAGCCCCGCCTCCCCACCCAAAAGCGCCGGCCCTTGTGGACCGGCGCTTGGGGTCGAGATTCTCCCTCGAGCGGCTAGGCCATCATCCGCTCGGCCTTGCGCTCGATGCGCTTGGCCTTGCGGTTGAGCTTGTGGGCTCGGGCCCTGTTGCCGTGGCGCTTGGCCTGATGGGCCCGATGGCGCAGGCGCTTTGCCTTGTGGGCGAGGCTGGCCGCCTTGGAGTTGCAGGCGGCAACGTCGATCACCGGGTTCTGCGGGTTCGCCATGCCGTTGTGGCCTGAGAGCTCGACCCCGACGGTGCGCCGGTCGGCGGACTTGCAGATGTTCTGGGTGTTGACGATCAGCCCGTGGCTGCCGCCGTCCAACTTCAGGTTGAACTTCGAGACGGCGACGTCGGGGACCATGTTGAAGGTGGTCCGCAGCCGACTGGTCTTGCCACCGGTCTGATCGATCGCGCCGACGAGATCGATGTGGATGATCCCATCGAGATCTGCGACCAGATCGGGCAGCGGGTTATCCGATGCCCGCAGATAGACCGGACCGGTGAGGGGCTTATCCAGCAGCGGGCTCCAGGCGGTCGCTGTTCCGAACTGCGTGTTCGCCGGGCAGGCGTTGGCCGCATATTGCGCCCGGGTGCAGATCGTCGAGAGGACGTCCTGGTCGAGGATCATCGACTTCGGCAGGGTCACCACCGCCTCCGAGACGTTCGCCTCCGGGCGCGGCTTATCCGCCGAGTAGGGGTTGAAGGCCCCCGCGGGCTGGTTCATGTCCAGCGTCGTATCCAGGGCCGGATGATCGGAGTGAGCGACCGCATCCTTGTTGTCGGCACGGAACTTCATCTCGGGATCGAAGCCGAGGCTGGCGCAGTCGCCGACCTGGAAGCTGTCGACGAGCTGGGCGACGCCGCCGTTGGCGCCAAGGACGCTGGAGCTGACCTGCTTGGGCGAGCAGTCGGTCGGGGCGACCATAAAGCCCTTGCGGTCCATGTCGACTCTGATGTCGCGGACCCGCAGCGGGATCCCCTTGAGGATCTGCGGAATCGGGTCGCTGATCACGTTGATCTGCGCTGTGGTCGGATCGACGTCGACCTTGGCGCGGACGTTGACCGTGCCGAGATCGAAGGGGCCGGCCACCGCCGGAACCTGGATCAGCATCCCAAGCGGGGCGCCCTTGTAGCCGTCGGTCAAAAACACCTTGCCGGCATCCGCTCCCTGGATGTAGAAGGGGGTGGCACCCGCTCCGGCGCCGACGACTGCGGTGCCGACCTGTGAGGACAGGGGGCAGGAGCCGGCGTTGGCGGCGGCGTTGCCGCAGCGGACCACGCCCTTGAGCATCGCGGTCACTCCCGCGGGCGGCTGCACGGCCGTCGAGAGGATCTCCTGATGACCGGAGGGCCGCTTGAGCTGGAAGCTGAAGGGGGTGAACCCTCCCGCGACCGGGTTATCGACGCCGGCGTTCATCTTCGGATCGAAGGGCCGGTCGGCCAGATCGGCGCTCGAGCCGGGCTGGGAGGCATCGCCTGCGAGGCAGGCGCCGCCGTCGGGGCCCTTGTCGATCGTGAAGGAGCTCGTCTGGGTGACGGGATCGCCGCCCGACCAGGGGGTGAGCTCGGTGGTGATGTCGTATTTGCCGCAGGTGTTCGGCGTTGCCAGCACCCCTCGGCTACCGCCCTTGAAGTGCAGGTCGAGATCGCTGAACGGCTGCTGGGGGTTGTTGTCGAAGACGGCCCTGATCTGGCCCGTGTAGGGGTTGCGCTCGAAGTTGCCCGCGAGCTTGATCACAACGCCCTGGCCCTTGGCGACCATGTAGCCGGCGAGCAGGGAGTGGAATGGGTTGTCGTCTTGCTGGGCGACGTAGAGGTTGCCCTTGAGGGGCTGATCCAACACCGGGGTGTCGATCTGCACTGTTCCGACCTTGGAGTTGTCGGGGCAGGTTGGGTCGTCTGCGTTGAAGCGGATCGGGCTGGTCGAGGTGATCCCGATCTGGTCTTCGGTGCAGGAGCCGAGGCCGTCGGCGGCGCTGGGGTTTAGCGACATGCCTTCGGGCAACGTCACCACGGCCTTCTTCAGATGAGAGGGCGCGAGTGTGTTCTCGTGGAGCATCCCTTCCTGGTCGATGCCGAAATGAACGTCCATGCCGCTGCTCGAGTCGGATCGGCTCGTCGTCGGCTGGATGTCGGTCTGTGGATCGAACGGCACCGAGTCGCAGCCGGTGATGTCGGGCAGCGGGGCCGTATCCGTGAAGTGCTGGCCTGGCAGGCTGTAGGTGGTCACGTCGAAGCCAACCTCGGCCGGACCACAGCTGGTCGGGTTCGTCATGAACGGAGTCGGCGGGAGATAGCTCGGCCGCGAGGATCCGTTCGGTGCGTTGCAGGCATAACCGCAGTTGGCGGCCTCGTACGGGGTCATCCGGTACGAGTCGTGGCTTGCATCGGAGGGGATGCCCCAGAGGACGGTCTCGACGCTGTCGACGTGGAAGAAGTTGTTCGCTCCCGTAGCCACGGCGTTGAGTCGGTAGTCGTTGCCGGTCTCGACACCGACGTTGATCATGACGGGCGCGAAGACGGCCATGAATCCAAGCCGCGCAGGCTGTTCACTGTTGCCTGGGAGGTTGTAGAGAGGCTCCGGGAGCGGGAATGCGAAGCCCGGAATCACCTCCACCTCGACGATGGCGATTCCGACCTGCGAGTCTTGCGGACACGCGGTGGCCCAGTTCGAGGCGCCGCCACTGTCGATGAACGTTGCGACAGGACAGGTCGGGAACGCGGCCGGGTTGCCGACGAGCCCCGGGGGGCTGATAACGCCTCCGTCCTGGAAGTCCCCGTAGATCACGTTGGTGTCCGGATCCTTCTTGAGCGCGAACTTCGTGTCGTAGTCCGGATGCCCACCCGCCTGCGTCGTCGAGATCGACGCGCTGACCGAGTCTATCCCGAAGTCGGAGACGTCCGCCTGCGCCTTCGCGCTCCAGGCAAGCCCGGCAACCAGGATCAGCACCGCAGCAGCTGCTGCCAGGGCCAGCCGGCCGATCGTCGTGGAAGGGGTCGAGATCATCGTCATCTCCTTGGGGCTCATCTCAGTGATCGCTTGCTCTGTGTCTCGGTATGGGCTGATCACTTCGAGCCCCCCTTCCAGCAGACACTGGCTTTCTGGTTCAGGCGCTTGGCACGCTGCTTCTGCTTGCCGGCCTTCTGCCGCAGAACCTTGCGCCGGTGCTTGGAGTGCACCTGCTTGGCCTTCTTGTGGAACTTGTGGGCCTTGGCCTTGGCCTTGTCGGCCTTGTGCTCCAGCTTGTTGCAGTGCTTGGTGTTGACGACCACGTTGCCCGGCTGGGTGTGGTGGCTGCCGGGGTTGGTGTCCGGCGGCGGGCTGGTCGGGTCGTTCTGGCAGGCGTCGCCCTGGCAGTCGGGCTTGGTCTGCGAGGCCGGGAAGCCGCCGTTTACGCGGGCGTCGTAGATGGCTGGGACGCCGGGATCCTGGGCGTCCTGGATCAGGCCATCCGCACTGCGGAACATGACGTTGCTCCCGTCGGGGGTGGCCCCCATGAAGTAATCATCGATCTGGCTGTTGCCGCCTGAGATCAGCGACAGCTCACCGTCGTGCCACTCGTAGACATCGCGCTTGCCATCGTGATCCGCCGGGACCAGGTCATCGAGACTCTCGAAGAACGCTGTGTGCCCATCGGCGGAGAGGTTGTTGAGCACCGAGCGCTGACCGGTGCTCTGCGGAGGTTCGTTGCGGATCGAGAACTCGGCGCCCTGTGTTGCGGGATCGCCGCTGGGGCTGCAAGAGACGCATTCAGTTGCCCCGGTCGCCGTCTCATAGCGGTAGATCTCGGTGTGGCCGCCGTTGTCGTAGCTCGAGAGCTCGACCTTTGTCTGAATTAGAGCAGCACTGCCATCTGGCGTAACCTGGATCAGCGAGCGGACATTCCCCTCGATGCCTCCAGTCGCGATGGCGCTTCCCGGGGTGATCTGGTAAGGGCCAGAGGCGTCGCGGCCCTTCACGCCGGCCGACCAGTTGTTGATGCGGGCTGAGTACAACCCGATCGTGTCAGCCACCTCGCTCGACGGGACCGTTTCGATGAACCTCATCGTCGTGCCGTCCCACACGTACAGGTTGGGCTGCCCGGCCGTCCCATTGCTGCCGTCGAGCTGCGACGGCGAGATGAAGAACACGTGCGAGGCGTCCTGCGAGGCCGCCGCGAAGTCCGCGTCGCCACTGCTGGTGATCGGCTCTGCGACCTCACTAGCTACATCAAACTTGTAGAGGTCGCCGTCCTTCATGTACAAGATCGCGCTGCCGTCCGGCGTGACCCCTCCCACGGCGGGGTTGGTGTCGTTGGTGCCGCTGGAGACCAGGAGCGTGCTGTTTCCGTTGACCCTCGCGTAGAGGTTGTTGTCATTGGCGAACAGGACGACTGATCCGTCTTTCGACGCGCCGCGGTAGTAGCTGTCAGTCGACGGGACGCCCCCGCCGGGCAGGATCGAGACCAGCGTCAGGCCATCCGGTGTCCGATCGTAGATCGCCTCCGCCGGGGCCGCCGGGGACTCCGGCAGAAGGGGCACGCCTGCATCGAGTTATGCCCCGAGCTGAAGATGATGTGGTCCCCATCAGGCGAGATGTGCTCCACTCGGGCACTCGGGTCATCGAGGAGGCCGTTGTCGTATCCATCGTCGTCCGGCGATGCAGGAAGCGTGCCCTCCCCGACGAGGTGGTAGCTCCCGTCCGGGTAGCGGATCCAGCTGGCGTTCGTGCCGTCGATATGGAGCGACCCATTGTCCGGGACCCCCTTGTTGACGTCCTTCGCCGTGAAGGGGATGAACTTGTGGTCCGCGGTGTAGCCACCGATCGCAGAGAGAAGGCTCTGCGTGTCGTCGGGTCCCGCCAGAGAGGTCTTCCACCCCTGAGGGGTGCGATCCGCTGCATAGACGTTGAACCAGGGATTCCCGCCCGTGCCGGGGATGCTCGTGCCGAGCAGGCCGTAGAGGAAGCTGTTTCCGTCCCCGGGACCGACCTGAGTGTTGTCCGGGGAGGATTCGGGCACGCGCGGAAGGTCGGACCCGCTACGCGCTGGGAAGGGCGAGGCAGCGTTTGTACCTCGCGCGGTGACGAGCTCGTAGGCCCGACAATCCGGGAGGTGACTGGAAGGTCCCGTGCGGACAGCGGCGTTGGGGCAGGGGTCACCCGCCGCACTTGCGCTCGTTGCTGCGCCGCCGGCGAACAGCCAAGCGCGCGCGGCACCGACGCCGCCAGCAGACCGCGAGCGAGATCTGGCGCCCGTTGCGTCGCTCGGACTTGACTACAAAGTTGTCCACCTGGGTCCCCTTTCGGCCAGCGAACTTGGTCACACAGTTCGCGAGACAGGGTGTTTCCTAAAGTGCACAGCGGATTCTGTGGATGCCGCACGATTTCCCGCACGGTCCGGATTTCCAGTCCGGGCCGTTTCGCGGGTGGACGAGGCTGATGGGATCGTGGGATCGGTGGGCTTCTCAGCCGCACGGATCCCGCACGGTCCCCGATTGTTTCTCGCGTTCGGCCCCTGCCAGGCGGGCACGGGCGACGGCCTCGTGCCGGGACGAGGTCGGCGACGGATAGCGGCCGGCGTCAGCCGGCCAGGAGCTGCTTGATGGCCTGGAACTCTTCGTCGGGGACGAGGTGCGAATAGACGCCGGCGGTGATCAGCTGGCTTGCGTGACCGAGAAAGCGCGAGACCTCGAGCATGGGCACGCCGTCGAGGAGCAGATGCGAGGCGCGCGTGTGCCGCAGGCCGTGGAAGACGATCAGCGGCTGCTCATCCTCGGCGAGAAGCCCGGCGCGTCGCTGCGCCGCACGGACCCTCCGGTTGGGCAGGCTGATGGGCATCGGGCGTCGCGAGTCCTCTCCCCGCCATACGTATCCGCGGGGGTCGGCGCCGCCCTTGATCACGCTCTCGAACTGCCAGCGCTCCAGCTGCTCGAAGATCTCGGGGGCGCCGGGCGGGCGGCGCGAGCGCTTGCCCTTGGTCTGCGCCTCTTCGCCCGTGACCGCGTCGATCTGCCGCTGCAGCTCGAGGTGCTGCCCGCTCCAGTTGACGTCGGTCCACCTCAGCCCCCGGGCTTCGCTGTTGCGGAGCGCGAAGTGGTAGGTCGTTCGGAAGAGCGATTCGTCGCGAGCGGCGATCTCCCCGGGCCCGCGGCGGGCGGCTTCGAACAGCTGCTCGAGCTGATCCTTGGAGAGGATCGCTTTGGGATCCTCGCGAACGTCGATCTCGTCGATGCGCTTCGGCGCGCAGGTCGGCAGGGCGATGTTGCGCAGGGGATTGTCGCGGATCCGCCGCCAACGGGCCGCGGCCGACAGGGCCGACTGCAGCGGCACCAGCTGCTGGGCGATCCACTCCGCATTGCGCTTCTTGGTCAGCTCGCGGCGCCGCCGCTCGGCCAGCTCGAGATGGCGGACCAGGTCGGCGACGTGCTCGCCGGTGAGCTGCCCCAGTCGCAGCTTCCCAACGACCGGCTCGTGGAAGGTGCGGAAGATCCGCGCGTAGTTGCGCCTCGTCGCCGGTCGCAGCTGCTGCTTGACCAAGAAGACGTTCCAGAAGAACTCGGAGACGGTCAGGCGCGCGCTGCCCTTGAAGCCGGAGTTGATGAGCCTGGCCTCGCGCTGCCGCCGCTCCTTCTCCTCGCGGGCATCGCGGACCGTCGTCGCCTCGAGGTTGCGCGGGGCCGTGCGGCCGGGTCGCCCGGTGGGCAGGTGCGCCTGGAAAGGGCAGCGGCAGCGAGTGCCGGGCTTCCGGGTCCGGGTGGCCGGGCAGGCCACCCGGTGGGCGCGATACAGGCCAGGTTCGATCCGCTCCCGCCAGCCCCTCCGCGGTCGCGTCTCGCCATCCCCATTCAGCTGTTGGCCCGCCTCTTCCCTGCCTGCGGGCGTTTCCTCTCTCCCCACGGGCTCCCCCGAGTTCTTGGCAGCGTGCACAAAACTGTACATGCTCGCGGCATATGCCACAAACCGGCTTGCAGAGCGGGAATCGCGCGCCGGCATGCAAGGAGGCGTCAACTTTGGTAAACATTACGTTTCTTGATGTACACTTGCCTCAGGGACGTTTCGGTGCTAGAAGGTCTTCGGGAAGTCGCCCAGAGATGGGCGGGAAGAGAGGACATGAGCGTGTCCACGGGTATCCGGCAAAGTGCGACAGACGAGGTCTTGGCCTCGGTCGCGCACCGCACCACGGCGCTGGTCGGCGACGGCTGCATCGTGCGCGTCGGCGGGCCGGACGGCCTCGAGGTGATCGCGCTCGAGCACGTCGAGGCGAAGACGCGGGACGATCTCGCGGCCGCGCTGGAGAGCTGTCCCGCGCCGCGCAACGGGTGGTTGACGCAATCTCTCGAGCGTCAGCAGTCGGTCCGTCTCCCCGACCAGAGCGCAGAATCTCTGAAGGCCGCGGGGCTGCCCCCCGACTGCGAGGTCGCCGACGTGATGGTCGTGCCGATGCCCTCGCTGGGCGCGGTGATCGTGGCCTTGCGCGATCGCTGGAGCGAGCCCTACAAGGGCTCTCACCGCCAGGAGGTCGAGCGGATCGCGGCCGAGGCGGAGAGCGCTGCGAGCGCGGAGCGCTTGGACCGCCGGCGAAGCTCCCGCAACGATGCCGATCCCGCCTCCTACGGCTTGGTCGAGGCGACGTCGGCCGGTCTCTGGGTCGTCGACGAAAGCGGCTCGACCGTGTTCGTCAACGGTCCGGCGAGCGAGATGGTCGGGGCGCCCGCGGCCGACCTGATCGGCCGCCCGATCTCCGACTTCCTCGGGCGCGGCTCCCAGCGCCGCCGCGGCGGCTTCTACGGCAGCGAGGTGATCGAGAGGCCGCTGATGCGCGTCGACGGGGAGGTGCTGTGGCTGCTGTCCAGCTCCAGGCCGCTGCGCCAGGACGACTTCGGCTCGCCCTGCGTCCTGTACACGTTGATGCCGTTCACGAAGCTCCACGACCGGGACGTCAACCTACGGCTCCGCCTCGCCCGCACGGAGGCCCTGCTCGAGCTGGCGGAGAGCGCTGGCGCCGGCGCCGAGCTCGACGCATTGCTGCAGGCGGCCGTGGATCTCATTCGCGACCAGCTCGACGTCGAGATGGCCGGGGTCGGCCGGTTCGATCTCGAGGGCATGCTGGGCTGGCCGCTCGCCACGTCCGGCTGGCCCGCGGACGCGCCGGCCGAGGGGGACGGTCAGCCGGTGTCGATGGTCGAGCGGTCGGCGACCGCGGCGGCTCTGCGCTCGGGTGAGCCGGTGCTCGTGTGGGACTACACGGACCAGAGCATCTACGAGCGTGACCCGGTTCTGACCCGGCTCGACGTGCGCAGCGCGGCGGTCGTGCCCTTCGCCGGCGGAAAGGCAGCGGTCGCCGCTCACTCTCCCCGCCCCGGAGCGATCGACGGCGACGGCCTGAACCTGCTCGAGACGGTCGCGCGGCTTCTGGCCCCGCACTGGCCGGACGCCTAAGCGTCCGGGCCGACGAGACAGATCTGGGCCGGACGGGAGCAGGACCGGAGCCAGCCACGGAGCTACCGCCTCGAGCCGCCGCAGCATTGCGGCCGAGAGCACCGAACCGGAGCCTGTCGCGCCGTTCACCAGGAACGGGTCGACGACCGCGAAGCCGTGCCTGAGCGGCGTCGTCTCGTGCACGTGCTGGAAGACGGCGAGCTGCCACCCAAGCCAAGCGAGTCCGGCCGAGGAGTGGTCGCCGGCCTCGATCACCGGCAGAAGGTCGCTCGAGAGCTCCACCGACATTCCGGGCGCAACCTCGGCCAGCAGCTCCCCGGCCCGGGAGCCGATCCGCCGGGCGAGCTCCTCCTCCGCCACGGCGCAGGCCGGAACGCTCGCCTTGGCGGCCTGGACGAGGGCTTCGCGGCCGGCGCGGATCGTTTCCCATCCCCGGCCGCCTCCCCGTCTCCCCGTGCGGTACGCCAGGGCTGCTCCCGCAGGACGATCTCGTGGAGCTGCCGCTGCGCCGTCTCGTGCTTTTCCTCCGCGAGGCGCCGGGCCGCGAGCGATGTCCTCAGCTTCGCCTCCGTCTCGAGCTCCTCGCGCTCGAGTTGCAGCATCAGCGAGCGGACGTCCGCCAGCGCCCGGCCGATCAGCCTCGTCGGCCGGCGGCATCGCGGGCAGGTTTGCGATGGGTGGCCAGCCGGCAGGACTCGCAGGCCCTTCCGGCGGAGCCATGAGCGCGTCGCAGCGCCAGCAGCGCCTCGTTCCACTGCCAGGCCTGCTCGCGATCGAGCGCCTGGCGCGCGCGCTCCGCCTTCAGAAGCGTGAGCTCACCGGCGCGGCTGCGGACGGCGCGGTGGGCCGCGCTCGAGCTCGCCAGAGAGCTCTGCAGCTCCTCGGGCCACCCGCCGCCGTTCGCCGCGCCGGTCGGTGCCTCGCTCGCCCATGACTCGAGTTCTCCGATCAGCTGCCTCGTGCGGTTGATGTGCTCGGGCTCGAGACCGCAGAGCTCCCTGAGAAGCCGCCGCACGCGCAGGCGCTCGCTCAACAGCGGGTTGGCGAGCGAGCCCCGCGGCATCACCGCAAAGCGGATCAGCCGCGTGGCCGTCGCGGCCTCCGAGGAGTCGGAAAGCCCGAGCAGCCCGCCGCCGGCCAAGAGGGCGCCCTGAAGCGATCGCGGGCCGGAGTCGGCGCTCGCGGCGCAGAGCTCGACGGTGTGGGCGCGGTCGATGTCGGTCAGCGCGGCCCTGTGGACCTCGACGATCGCCGGCGCCGAGCTGTGGTGCGGTCGCACCAGCACGATCGGGCGCCCGAGATGCTCGAGCTCGGCCGCGACGAAGCCTCCGCCGGACAGCTGGCCGCTGCCGGGCCCCCCGAAGAGCCAGTCGATCAGAGGGATGAGGTCGACCCCGCGCCAGCGCCGGGGCAGCCGGAGCAGACCGGGAGTGCTGCCCTCCTCGCGCAGGTCCAGGTCGTGCTCGCCCCCGGCCAGCCCGAGGCGCAGTCTGCGCAGGCCGAGGTTCAAATCCTGCTCTGGCCGCTGCTGTTGGAGATCGGGCGAAGGGCATGGCGGGTGTTTGCGGACCCTGGACAGTCGGGCCACCGGCGCTGTATATTGACTGATCTAAGAACGGCCGTGTCTCCGAACGGCCGCGGAGGTGGATCCACTCGTTGTCCCTGCTGCAGACAACCGGCTCATGCTCGCCCTGCCGTCGACAGGGACCTCCGCCTCTGCCGGCGGCGGCGAAGCCTGCCTGGAGCGTGCGTGGCGGGCCGTGGCGCGGCGACGCGTGCGGGGCGCCGGCTTTCAGGCCTCGTTTTGCCCGCGCCCGGGCGCGCGCGAGGCCGACTCGGCGGGGTCCCGCGCGGCTATGCCTATCCGTCCCAACGGGGTACAGTGGTGTCTACGGCCGTGGCGATGTGCCGCAGCCTGGGGATTAGGGACATTGCCACCGAGCCTGCCACGGGGAGAGCCGATTCGTGCCTGAGCGCCACCATCTGGCGCGATTCGCAGTCATCGGCGCGCTGGCACTGTTCGCGCTCTGCGCTCTCGTTCTGATCCTGTCCGGCGGGAGCAAGACCTATCACTACCGGCTGCTGTTCGAGAACGCCGGGCCAGCTCGTCAAGGGCAACGAGGTCAAGATCGGCGGCACGGCGGTGGGCTCGGTCGACGACCTGAAGCTGACCGACAACGATCAGGCCGAGGTCGACATCAGCCTCGACCGGCAACTGCACGCAGGCACGCATGCCGTCGAGCGGGCGGTCGGCCTCGTCGGCGTCGCCAACCACTACGTCTCGATCGAGCCGGGCCCGAACAACAAGCCGCTGCTCGCGGACGGCTCGACCCTGACCGCCGCCGACACCACGAGCTCGGTCGACATCGACCAGGTCTTCAACACGCTCGACAAACCGGCGCAGCGCGGCCTCTCGCAGCTGATCCGCGGCCAGGCGCAGATCTACGACGGCAAGGGGAAGGAGGCGAACGCCTCCTACAAGTACCTGGAGCCGGCGCTGGGGCAGACCAACCTCGTCCTGCGGCAGCTCAACCGCGACAGCGCGATGTTCTCGCAGTTCCTCGTCGGCGGCTCGCGCATGTTCAGCGCCCTCGCCGATCGCTACAACGACCTCTCCGCCTCGCTGACGAACGCCCGGCAGGCCTTCGACGCGATCAACTCGCAGACCGCCGCCTTCTCCAAGGACCTGGAGCTGATCGCCCCCGTCTTCCGCCAGAGCGAACACGACCTTCCTCAACCTGCGCACCGCCCTCGACGACGTCCAGCACCTCGTCGACGTCGCCAAGCCCGCGACCAAGAACCTGGCGCCGTTCCTCCGCGACCTGCGCCCGGTGTATCGAGCGCTCCCGTCCCTTCTTCCGCACGCTCGACACCTCGCTGAGCAAGCCCGGCAAGGCCAACGATCTCGGCCGAGCTGACGGCCGATCTGCCGACCGTCAACGACAAGGCCGGCCCGGGCTTCCGCCGCGCGGAGCGCGCGCTCCGCGACTTCCAGCCCGTGCTCTCCTTCGCCCGGCCCTACTCGACCGAGATGCTCAACGCGCTCTCCAAGCTCGGCGAGGTCACGAGCCGCTACGACGCCGACGCCCACTACATCACCGTGCGGCCCTCCGGCGGCAACCTCTTCAGCTACAACGGCACCAACGGCGCCCTCGACCCGATCCCGCCCTCGGCGCAGTACGCGCCGTTCACGCCGCCCAGCTTCGACCCCCACGTGTCCGGGAGGCGCCAGCCAGGCGGCGGCCGATGGATCGAGCCCGTTCGTCGCGCCCGAACGTCCCCGGCTCCGGCCTCGACTCCTCCGACTGCGATCCCACGGCGCTGCCGCCAGGCCCATGAGACGGATCGCAATCGCAGTCAGCGCAGTCGTCGCGGCCGGTCTGCTCGCGGCCGCCATCGCCCTCGGCAGCGGGGGCGATTCCGGCGACTACCTGGTCCGCGCCTACTTCGACAACGGCTCCTTCACCGTCAGCGGCCAGGACGTGCGCGTCGGCGGGGCCAACGTCGGCGTGATCCAGAGCGTCGACGTCGCGCTGCCGGGCGAGAAGGTCTCCGACAAGCCCGGCCAGGAGGAGAAGCCCGGCACCGCGATCGTGGTCCTGAAGATCACCGACCCCGCCTACCAGGACTTCCGCCAGGACGCGAGCTGCATCCTGCGCCCGCAGTCGCTGATCGGCGAGCGCTACGTCGACTGCCAGACCACACGAGCCGCGGGCCGATCCGTCGAAGGCGCCGCCGGAGCTGCGCGGTGATCCCAGATGGCCAGCCCGGCGCCGGCCAGCACTTCCTGCCGCTCGAGAACAACGGGCGGACCGTCGACCTCGACCTGATCAACGACATCTACAGCCAGCCCTACCGCGACCGGTTCCGGATCATCCTGAACGAGCTCGGCGCCGGGTTCGCGACCCGCGGCAAGGACCTGGCCGAGATCATCGAGCGCGCCGATCCGACGCTGCGGGAGGGCAACAAGGTCCTGGCGATGCTCGCGCGCCAGCGCCACACGCTCGCGCAGCTGACCAGCGACTCCGACCGGATCCTCAAGCCGCTCTGGCGGCGGCGCGCGGCGATGTCAGCGGCTTCATCGGCAACGCCGCGACCGTCTCGACGGCGACGGCCGGCGCACCAGCAGCAGCTCGAGCAGGCCCTGGCGCGGTTCCCGAAGTTCCTGCGCGAGCTGCGCTCGACGATGGGCCAGTTCAGCCAGTTCACCGACGCGGCGGTGCCCGTCCTCAACGACCTCGGGATCGCCGCGCCCGACATCACCAAGGCCACCCAGAACCTCGTCCCGTTCACCGAAGGCCTCGACCCGGGCCCTGAAGACGCTCGGCCACGCCGGCGGCAAGGCCGGACCCCTCTTCCAGGAGGCCAAGCCGGTCGTCCACAAGACCAGCCAGCTCGCGATCTCGGGCACGGCGCCGACGCGCAACCTCGACGACTTCCTGCTGGCCACCAAGGACACCGACGGCTTCAAGTACCTGATGCAGCTGATCTACAACACGAACGCCTCGCTGAACGGCTACGACAAGTACGGCACCTACCTGCGGACGTACCTGCTGCCGGACAACTGCGTCGACTACGAGTCGAAGGCGACCTTCAACTGCAGCGGCATGTTCAACCCGCCCAACTTCTTCCGAGCGCCGGCCCGCCACCAGACCAAGCTCGCCGCCGCGCTGAAGGACTCCGGCGCCCTGCCGACGTCCGGCTCGGCGCAGGAGGGGCATGCCAAGCCGCAGGGACAGCCCTCGTGCGGGCAGCGGTCAGCAGCAGACCGTCCCGACCACGCCGGCGCCGGACACGACCAGCCCGCAGCCGCCCTCGACGTCCACCGGCGGCGGGGGTGGCACGACGTCGACGACGGGAGGCGGGAGCACGACGACCGGCGCCACCGGTTCGCCGCCCCCCGCCCCGGCGCCACCGCCCGGCTCCACGCACAAGCGCTCCGCCAAGGGTGGCAAGGCGGCCCTGTCCGACCTCTACGCGTACCTGCTCGGCCCATGAACCGCGACGGCAAGCGACAGAAGACGGTGGTCAACCCGACGCTGATCGGGGCGGTGACCCTGCTCGTGGGCCTGATCGCGGTCTTCCTCTCCTACAACGCCAACAACGGCCTGCCGTTCGTGGCCACCTACGACCTCAAGGCCCAGGTCCCCAACGCCGACGCGCTCGTCCGCGGCAACGAGGTCCGGATCGGCGGCGTGCGCGTCGGTCGCGTCAACTCGGTCACGCCGGAGACGCTCGACAGCGGCAAGGAGATCAGCGTCGTCGACATGTCGCTGGAGACCGGTGTCGACCCGCTGCCGGCCGACTCGCAGCTGCTGATCCGCCCGCGCTGCGCCCTCGCGCTCAAGTACCTGGAGATCAAGCCGGGCCACAGCAAGGACGGGATCCCCGACGGCGGCACGATCCCGCTCACCGCGGCCAAGATCAAGCCGGTCGACCTCGACAACCTCTTCAACACCTTCACGCCGCGCACGCGCAGCGGAATCGAGGGCAACCTGCGTCGGCTTCGGCGACGCCCTCGCCGGTCGCGGCCCCGACCTCAACGACGCCTTCGGCAGCCTCCTGCAGCTGGTCCGCTCGGGCGAGCCGGCCCTGCGAACCCTGGCGTCACCGCGAGCACGAACCTCGAGGGCTTCTTCGTCGCCCTCGCCGCGCACGGCCAATGAGGTCGCGCCGGTGGCCGTCGCAGCAGGCGGACCTGTTCCGGGGGCTGAACCAGACCTTCGGCGCGCTGGCCCAGGTCGCCGACCCCTACATCGGCCAGACGATCGAGAAGAGCCCGGCGACGCTCGAGGCCGCGAACCGCTCGCTGCCGGAGATCAAGACCTTCCTGCTGCACTCGGGGCAGTTCTTCACGGCGCTGCAGCCGGGCGCGAAGGCGCTGCGGAAGACCTCGCCGGTGATCGCCTCCGCCCTCGCCAGGGGCGCCGACGTGCTGCCCAAGGTGCCGGCGCTCAACCGCGAGCTGCCGCCGAGCGCGCAGGCCCTGGTCGACTTCCAGAACAGCGCGCGGCGTCCTGCCCGGGCTCAAGGGCCTGAAGCAGACCAACAAGAGCTTCGCTCCCGGCGATCCGCTTCATCGCCCCGGCGGAGACGGTCTGCAACTACCTCTCGATCCTCTTCCAGAACGTGGCGGGCTCGGGCGGCGGCCGGGGACAGCCTGGGCAACTTCCAGTTCTTCTTCCCGATCACCCCGGCGCTGGGCCCGAACAGCGAGACCTCGCCGGCCTCGGCCCCCGCCGACGGCGGCGAGATCGAGCACCCGCCGGAGCTGCCGCCGGGGCCGGACCGCAACTACCTGCACTCCAACCCCTATCCGAACACCGCCTCCCCCGGGCAGACGCGCGAGTGCGAGGCCGGCCGCGAGAGCTGGCTCAAGGGCCGGACCGTGACCGGCAACGAGCCCGGCAACCAGGGCCTGAAGACCCGGGGCCAGAGCAAGCTTCCGGGGGGTGTGCCGAAGTGAGCCCCTCGCGCATGGAGAGCCTGCCCGAGGCCGAGCGCGCGCGGGCGCACCCGCCGAAGCGCTGGCGACCGAGCAACGCCCTGGTCGGCGTGCTGCTTGCTGATCGTCGCCACCGTCGGCCCGTATCTGGCGTTCACCAAGCACGTCCCCGGCACCGGCCACGGGTTCGTGCTCAACGCCGTCTTCGCCCAGGGCGCGAACCTTCCCCACGACGCTCCGGTGCGGATCGCCGGCGTCAACGTCGGAACGGTGATCGACAGCCACAACGAGGGCGACAACACCGTCGTCCAGTTCCACGTCGACGACGCGGCGCTGCCGATCCACGCCGACGCGACGGCCACCAACCGCCCGCGGATCTTCCTCGAGGGCAACAACTTCATCGACCTGACGCCCGGCTCGCCGAGCGCGCCGGACCTCGCCTCGCGGCGACTCGATCCCGGTCAGCCAGACCGCGTCCTCGGTGCAGCTGGACCAGGTCCTCACCGCCCTGCAGGCGCCGGTGCGCAAGAACCTGCAGACGGTGCTCGAGGGCTACGGCACGGCGCTGCAGCACAAGCCGAACGCCAAGGAGGACCGCACCCAGACCGCCTCGGTCAAGGGCAAGACCGCGGCGCAGGCCCTCAACCAGGCCTTCGACTACGGGGCGAAGGCGGGCCGCTCCAGCGCCCAGGTCGCGCAGGCGTTCCGGGGCACCAGCCCCGACGATCTCTCGGCGGCGATCCGCGGCTCGGCGCTGACCTTCAACGCCTTCGCCTCCCAGGACCAGAAGCTGCGCGATCTCGTCACCAACTGGAGCGTGTTCACCGGCGCGCTCGCGCAGCAGTCGACCAACCTGGCCGCCACCGTCGAGCGGCTGCGGCCGACGCTGCAGACCGGCCTGGTCTCGCTCAAGAACCTGAGCCACTCGCTGCCGGCGCTGCGCCGCTTCTCGCTGGCTTTGGCGCCGTCGCTGAAGCAGCTGCCGGGCACGATCCAGGCCTCAGGCCCGTGGATCAACCAGGCCTACCCGCTGCTGGGCAACAAGGAGGGCGGCGGCGTCGCGCGCCTGCTCGAGCAGGCGACGCCGGGGCTGGCCGGCGCCGGCCCACAACGGCATCGACACCATCAAGCAGATCGGCCTGCTCAGCCGCTGCGCCTCGGAGGTGCTGATCCCGACCGGCAACCAGGTGCTCGGCGGCCCGTTCTCCAACGGCCAGCCCAACTACCGCGAGTTCTTCTACGCCACCGCGCAGCTGGGCTCCGAGTCGCAGAACTTCGACGGCAACGGCCCCTATCTGCGGGTGCAGACCGGCGGCGGCGACGTCTGGGCCTCGGAGAAGAACCCGATTCCCAACCCCTCGCCCGGCTCGAAGCCCGACGACACCCTGTGGTCGAACATGAGCTCGCCGCCGCTTGGCACGCAGCCCCAGCTCGGCGGCATGCCCGCGTACAAGCCGAACGTCAAGTGCTTCAAGAACGACGTTCCGAAGCTCAACTCCGGCCTCGGTGAGGTCGGCCCGCCGAGCCCCGCCCCCGACACCCCGCCGAACCCATGAGCGACGAGATGGACAAGGACGAGGTCGAGGAGGCCAAGGCCGAGGAGCGCAAGCAGCGCAACGAGAAGATGCGCAAGCGCTCCTACCAGCCGGTCTTCACAGGGATCGTCAAGCGCGATCGCTCGAAGCCGCGCGTCACCTGGCAGCAGCGTCACGCGGAGCGCGAGCAGGCCGCCGCCGAGCAGGGCTCCGACCGCTCGCACCTCCGTTCGCAGATCGAGCGCCAGACGCGACGCCGCGGCCGCGACGCCGCGGCGATCGCCCTGCTCTTCATCGCCGGGATCGCCACCGCGCTGGTCATCCTCAGCCAGCAGAACACCTCGCTGCCGGCCTGGGTGCCGATCTACGGCAAGGACACGATCCACCTCGAAGGGGAGCTCGCAGAGCGCGCAGGGCGTGACCCCGGGCCAGGGCCAGGCGGTGATGATGAACGGCGTCCAGATCGGGCTGATCAATTCCGTCGACGTCCAGGGAGGCGTCGCCGTCGTCGGCATGGACGTCAACCGCAAGTACGCGCCGATCATCCACTCCGACGCCGGCATCCTGTTGCGGCCGCGAACCAACCTCAACGACATGTCGATCGAGATCGACCCGGGCAGCCCCAAGGCGCCGCTGATCAAGGACGGCGCCCGCATCCCCCTCGACAACAGCCTGACCAACATCCAGCCGGACGAGTTCCTCAACTCCCTCGACGGGGACACCCAGTCCTATCTGCGGCTGCTGCTGCAGGCCGGCGGCAAGGCCCTCGACGACGGGCGCGGCCGCAAGCTCTCCTCCGACTTCCGGCGCTTCGAGCCGCTCACCCGCTTCATCGCCAAGTTCAACGGCGCGCTGGCCAAGCGCCGGGCGGAGATGCGCCACGTCGTGCACAACTTCCGGCTGCTGACCGAGGAGCTCGGCCGCAACGGCAACGAGATCCGCCAGTTCGTCTCCTCCTCGAGCGATGCCCTGCAGGGCTTCGCCAACCGCCAGGCGGACATCCAGTCGGCGCTGCGCGAGTTCCCCTCGACCCTGCGGGTCACCCAGCACGCGCTCGCCGGCGCCAACCAGTACTCGCAGAAGGCGCAGACGACGCTCTCGGCGCTGATTCCGCAGGCCGAGGCGCTCGGGCCGGGCCTGCAGGCGACCAAGACCTTCTTCCGCCAGACCACCGCCCCGATCAAGAACGAGATCCGCCCGTTCACCGCCCAGGTCAAGCCGGTGCTGGCCGACGCCGCCCAGGGCGCGACGCCGCTGAAGAAGACGGTGACGAACTTCGGCAACTCGCTCGACTCGCTCAACTACGGCTTCAACGCCCTCGCCTACAACTCCGGAGCGAGCAAGCCCGGCTACCTCTTCTATCTGCCGTGGCTCAACCACAACCTGGAGGCCAACTACGTCACCGACGCCTCCGGCTCCTACCGCCGTGGCGCGCTGCTGCTCACCTGCCGCGCGGCTGACCTCGCCGACGGCTTCGTGCGAGACGCGGCCGTCGCTGAAGACGGTGCAGCAGATCACCAACGCGCCGACGGGATCGGAGATCTGCCCGCCGTGATCAAGAAGCCGCCGACACTCCTGCAGACGACTCGTCCTCGCGGGCTTCGTGCTCTCGTGCTTCGGGCTGCTGCTGTTCCTGTGGATCTCCTTCGGCGGCTCGGCGCCGCTGCGCCCGGAGTCGTACCGGATCCACGTGCCCTTCACCGAGGCCACCCAGCTGGCCGAGCAGGCCGACGTGCGCATCTCCGGGGTGCCGATCGGCAAGGTGGTCAAGATCGAGCCCGACCTCAAGCACGGGCTGGCGATGGCGGACATCTCGATCGATCCCGAAGTACGCGCCGATCCCCGCCGACACCAAGGCCATCCTTCGCGCCAAGACGCTGCTCGGCGAGACCTACGTCGAGTTCACCCCGGCTCCCACGACGGCCCGACCGTGCCCGAGGGAGGGACCCTGCCGAGGGCGCAGGTCGCCAATACCGTCCAGCTCGACGAGATCCTGCGCGCCTTCGATCCGAAGACCCGGCGGGCCTTCTCGACCTGGATGATCGACTCCTCCCACGCCGTCGCCGGCCGCGGGGCCAGCCTCTCGGGCTCGATCGGCGAGCTGGACCAGTTCTTCTCCGGCTTCGACCAGGTCTTCCGGGTCATCGACAGCCAGAAGGAGGCGGTCAACCGGTTCTTCGCCGACGGCACGCGCACCTTCGACGCCCTCAGCAGCCGGCAGAACGAGCTCGCCGGCCTGATCCGCGCCTCCGACCAGCTGGCGCGGACCACCGCCGCGCGCGACCAGGACCTGATCGCGATCTTCCAGGCCTGGCCGACCTTCCTCGATCAGTCGCGGCTGACCGTGAACCGGCTGCGGGAGTTCTCGGCGGACGCCGACCCGCTCTTCCAGCAGCTGACGCCGGCGGCCCGCCAGCTGTCGCCCGACCCTGATCGACATCAGCAAGCTGGCGCCGGATCTCAACTCCTTCTTCGCCGACCTGCGGCCCGTGATTCACAACGCCGATCGCAGCTTCCCGGCCTTCCGCCAGCTGTTCCGCAAGAAGTTCCCGCCGCTTCTGCAGAATCTGACCGATCGCTTCCTGCCCGACTTCAACCCGTTCGTGCAGGCGATCTCCAACTACCGGCACGAGGTCACCGCGCTGCTCGGCAACGCCGCCGCGGCGACCAACGCCGAGGCCCCCAACCCCGGCGCCTCCGGCAGGCCGCCGAAGGTCTCCTACCTGCGGGCGATGCCCTCGCTCGGCCCCGAGTCGGTGGCCACCTTCGAGAAGCGGACAGCGAACAACCGCTCCAACGCCTACATCGACCCAGGCGCCTACTCCCGCCTCGGCGAGGGCCTGCTGAGCTATGAGACCCGCGCCTGCGGCGCCGCGGGCCTCGACGCCCACCTCGACCCCAACAGCCCCAACGACCCGGCCTTCAACTCCCGCGTCGGCGGCAACGTCGCCGATGCCCAGGACTTCTTCGACCGGATCAAGCGCTTCGCCTTCGGCGACGTGAACAGCACCGCGAACGTCCCCGCCAGCCGCTGCAAGCAGCAGCCGGACGTGAAGCCGATCGGCAAGAGCGGATCGGCGACCCAGTACCCGCAGGTCTTCCGCCACAAGTAGGGGAGACGTTCGGCCGGGAGCGGCCAGCGGATGCGCTGGGCTGGCCACTCCCGGTCCGAAAACCAGGTCAACCACGAGGCAGGTGTGCTGGAGGTGGGCCTGCCTTGGTTCCCGATGGTATCCGCGGGGGCGTGACTGACCTGGGCCGGGATCCTACCAGTATGCGTACGACAACGTTTCTGGATCGGATGAGATTGCGTGCCGGCGCTTGCGTGGTGAACGTGCTCGCGGGCAGGCGGCAAACGGGTTCCGACACACGAAAGGGGACGACCGATGGGGAAATCAGCCGCCCCCCTTCGCTTTATCGGGATTCGGTAGCTCCTTTGGGCGCGACAAGGGGCAGCCTGGGAAGAGAACCACCCTGTCGGCAGAGCACCCGTCGCAGGCGAGAGGATGCGCCGTTGACATCGGGAACTATAGCGCACGAAGAAACGATGTGTTTTTAGACGCCGCGTGGGCCTGTCGCGGGCAGCGGCAGGCTATGCGCTGACCGCTGGTTACCCGCGCGCGCCGCTCGGGGCATCCCGGATGATCCGCCCTCCGCGGGCAACGATCTGAGCCGTGACATCGCGCATTTGCGTCAGAGCCTCGAACGGGGCGATCGGCGCCCGGCCGAAGCCTACGTTCAGGCCAAGGGCGGCTCTGAGCTTGACCGTCTGGGTCGGCCCCGTGACCTTCCGGACGCGCGCCTCATCACGAGCGAGCCGTCTGTTCAGCCATGACTCAGTGAGCAGGCGACCTGCCTGCCGACGCCTTCGACATCGTGAGGCGAGACGGCTTCCGATTTCGAATGGCCGCTCCGACGGTCTCCCGACCGCAAGAAAGCTGGGGAGCAGGAGGCGGTGCTTGTCTTCGTTGGAGAGTTCCGCCAGCCCGGCCAGCACGCTGGCTTTCCCCGCCCGGTCCCGCATACGGCTCGACAACTCTCGACCAGATCTAAACCGCGCCGGCCGAGCCCGGTGACCATCCGCTCCCATCGCGCTGAGCCCTCGGTCTTTGGAGGGCCGATTGGAGAAGATCGGAAAGGCGTTGCCTGGAGTAGGCGTCTCGCCGTTCGCCAGGACGAGCTGCCAGACGAGATGGTCGAGTGCTGCCCTGACGTTCTGGACGAAATCCCCCGCGATCAGACTCCATTCGGTGGGGGGCTCCTGGTGGATTCGGATGCGAAGCAGGCGCTCGCTTGGACCAGCTACCAGCGGCGCCACTCTGGCCGACATGGCCCATCAGCGTAGGCAAGCACCGGGACATTCCGCCGACGGAAGCCTCATCGCCGCCGCCCAAAGGCGGATCGCCGGCGTGGGCGCGAAGCTTCGCGGAAAGGCATAGGGGCGGCCGAACTCGGGTAGCTCGACCGCCCCAGATGCACTTCTCCTCAGGCGGCCCCGGCTAGGGACATTGCCTGCGGTTCGAGGTAGGTGTGCGACGACCTACTTCTGCTTGCAGGGCCGGGTGATTCCGCCCTGGAGCCTCGAGTGGTCGCGCCACGTCACGTCGAAGCGCGCCACGAACCGTCCGTTCGCGCAGCGTGCGCTCAGGATCGAGTACTTCTTCTTCTTGGCGTGCTTGAGGCTCTTGCGGCCGTGCTTGTGGCCGTGCCTACGCCCGTGCTTGTGGTGCTTGCGGCCGTGCTTCTTCTTGGACTTGACCGTGTAGGTCTTGCCGACCGTGGCCTGGAAGTCGGTGAGCGTCCCGTTGCCACCCGAGATCGTCGGGATGTGCGTGGAGAGCTCGGTGCCGTACTTCCCGCCCTTCAACGGCTTCAGCGTGGCCGGGACGACGAAGGCCGTCGGCGCGGGCACGTTGGCGAAGACGTGGAAGATGATCTGCTTCGTCTTGCCCTTGTTGGGGCCGTTGAAGATCAGCAGCGGACCCTTGGCGGTGAATGGGGCCTGGTCGGGGAAATCGACGATCGCCTTCGTCGAGCCCTTTCCGATCAGAGCGTCCTTGCACTTCTTCTTGGCCTGAGCGGTCCGCAGGTTGACGAGCTTCTGGGGCTTGCACGTCGGGAAGCCCTTGTTGAAGTACTTGCCGTTCTTGTCGAAGTCGACGACCACCTTGTCGGCGATCGGCGGCGTCGAGCCGTCGAGCGTGTGTCACATGACCTTCGGCCTTGAGCTTGACGGGCGCGAACTTCTTCTTCGGAAGCTTGTTCGGCTTGACCCCGCCGTCTACCTCAAGTCGGAGGTTCCCTGTCTGAAAGACCTCGCCGTAGGCGAGCGCCGCAACTGCGCCGACCACCACGATCGAGATCAAAGCGACTGCCAGTCGCAGCGTGTGTTTCATGTGGTCAGGGTAGCTGTGTACCGCCGCGTTTTCAAGAGCGCACACGCGCAATGGCGCATGAATCCCACTAACCAAGCGGTATACGTGCGAACCCGCGGACGTGCGGAAAAAGCCGATGTCTCAGCCGACGGCGATGGTCGCGCTGCGCTCGGCGAGGGCGGCGTCGCGACCGAGAAAAGGCAGCAGCGCTGCAAAGACGAGGTCCGGCAGCGCTTCGGACAGCTGCGAGGCCCGGCCGGCTTTGACCTCATCGAACAGCAACGCCGCGACGCTGCCGATCGCGATGCGCGACGTGTTGGCCGGCAGCCGCCCCGCGTGCGGGGTGAAGGCCCGGCCCTCGTCCAAGAAGGGCGTGAACCGCGTCAGCGCGTCCCGGTAGCGCGTCCGCGCCACGGGACTGGCAGAGGTCACCTCGACCATCGCCATGCGGGCGATGTCGGCCTCTGCGGCGAGCAGGTTGGCCATCGCGCCGAGCCCTGCCCTGACCCTCTCGGGCCAGGTCCCCTCGTGGTCGCGATAGGCGCTCTCGCCGGTGTGGACGAGGATGTCGATGACCGCGTCGTATGCGGCGAGGAAGGCCTCCTCCTTGTCGCGAGAACATCTCGTAGAAGGTACGACGCGAGACCCCGGCTCCCTTGATGATGTCGGCCACGGTCATCGACTGGTAGCCCTTCGCGACCGCGGCATCGACGGTCGCGCTCAGAAGGCGCTCGCGCTGGCTTCGGAGTACCTCTTCGCGCGGGAGGCCGTGGCGGCCACCCGGCAGCTGCTCGGGTCCGGCGGCCATCTCAGCTCCGCAGGCGACGCCTGGCTTCGTTCATCCGGTCCAGCGCCTCCTCTTGGCCCAGGTAGGGCAGCGTTGCGATGTAGATGTAGTCGGCGATCAGATCGGGGATGCGGTCGACGCGGCCGGCGATCATCTCGCCGGCGATCAGCCACTCGCCGCCCCCGACGACGATGCGCTCGGTCGCGTCCGGAAGCTCCACGCCCTCGGGGAGGTACTGCCGCCCGAGCCGCAGGAGCTCCATGATCATGTTCGTCCCGCCGACGTAGATCTCGTAGCTCTCCTCGCCGCCGGCCAGCGCCTCGACCATGGCGGCGATCGAGTAGGTCGGATCCTCGGCCAGGAAGTGCAGGAGACGATCGACGACCGCCTCGACGCGGGCATCCCACTCGGTGTTGTCGTCGCCGAGGGCCGGAGCGACGCCGGCGGCGAGGTGCCGGGCGCCCTCCCGCATGGTCGCGACGAAGCAGTCCTCTTTGTCGTCGAAGATCTCGTAGTAGGTCGCGCGGCTGACGCCGGCGCGGGTGACCAACTCGGCGATCGTCGTCGCGTGGTAGCCCTTGCTCGCGCAGAGTTCGGCCATGGCATCCATCAGCCGTTGCTTCTGGGAGGCCTTCACCTCCTCGGGGCTGAGACCGTGACGGCCGGTGGGCAGCTTGCCGTCGGCACGGCGGCTGCCGGCCTGAGGCGCGGTGCTCGCGCGTTCAGCGCTCATGAACGCGGCGTTCCTTGATCGGGGTCTTTGGGGCCTCCCACCATTTACGGAACTTTACGGCACGGAGCGCTATCTGCGCTTCATACGCTTGGGAACCCCTTCCCCCTCCGCAATGGCTGACAACGATGCCTGACGTGCGTGTAGTATGAAACGCCATGTCTCTGATGTCAAAGGTTCCATCACGAAGTCATCCACCGGGTAGCGTGTTTCTGGAGCCTTTGTCCAGGGCGTCCCATCACTCTCTACCGGCCGCAGGCCTCGCACAGGCCCGGTGCTCCTGACTCCCCATTGCCAGCACAGATGCTCAAACGCCTTGCCAATGCAGCGGCGCAGCTGCATAAGGCCCGCTTGAAGCGGGATGCGTTGATCGTTGAGGCCTCGAAAATGGGCCTCTCGCGTCGCGAGGTGGGCGATGCCGTCGGACTCAGCCCAACGCGCGTCCAGCACATCGTCGACGCGGCTCGCGACGAAGCGACCTAGCTCGGCGCTCCGGCGTCAAAGTACGCGGGCGTTTACAAAGGTGCACAAACTACCGCTCTGCAGCTCTCAAGTCCAGCTGCGGGCAAGGCCGATCATGTGATCGTGCGCACGTGCCGACCAGTGGCCGCTGAAGGCGAAAATCGAGTCCGGAGGAGGCGCCTGCGCCAGGGGCCCAACCTGCGGCGGCGATATCGTAGACAGCCGATTTCACTGACCGGGGTTGAGTCCGGTCTGAGGCGGCGATTGCCTGCGGGGAGTAGCGCGTGCGCGGTCTGAGCAGACTCGCAATCAGAAGGCCAAGACTGATCCTGGGGCTCTGGCTCGTGGTCGTCGTCGCTCTCGGTCTGCTGGGCACCGGCGTGCAGTCGCGGCTGAAGCAGAGCGTCTTCATCCTCCCGGACACGGAGACGGCGCGAGCGTACGAGATCGCCAAGCAGCAGTTCGGGGAGAACGTGATCATCCCGATCCTGCTCGAGGGCCCGCCCAAGGCGATCGACAGGCAGGGCCCGAAGCTGAGTGCCGCCCTGGCCGCCCGGTCGGATACGCGAGTGCTGTCGCCGTGGGAGCGGGCGAAGGGGACCGAGAAGCTGCGACCGGCCCCGGGGGAGGCGATGATCGTCACCACCTTCGACATCCCCCTCGAGCAGGCCTTCGACACCCTGGCGCCAGAGGTCCGCGAGGCCGTGGATCAGGTCATCTCGCCTCCCGTCCAGGCGCACGTCACCGGGATGCCGATAATCGGCAACGACGTCAAGCAGGAGACGTACGACTCGGCCACGCGGGCCGAGCTGCTCGCCCTGCCGATCCTCGCGATCGTGCTCCTCCTCGTCTTCAGGGCCCCGGTGGCCGCCCTGATACCGGGCCTGTGCGGATTGAGCACGCTGTTCGCTTCGGCGGGACTGATCTGGCTGCTCGCGGGATTTCTGTCGATCGACCCCATAGCCGTCGCGCTGGCATCGATGATGGGGCTCGCCCTCGGCGTCGACTACTCGCTGCTGATCAGTCAGCCGCTTCAGAGAGGAGCTCGTACGCCCGGAGGGCGCGGCCGAGCGATCGGCCTTGACGGCGGGCCGCACGGTCCTCTTCGCCGGCGTGGCGCTGACGGCGGCGATGATCGTCGCGCTGTTCGTCGTCCCTGGGTCCCTGCTGTTGTCGGCGGCCATCGGTGTGATCAGCGCCACGGTGCTGAGCATGTTCGCCGCCTTCACCGCGATCCCGGCGGTGCTCGGCCTGCTGGGCCCGCGGGTGGATCTCCTTCGGTTCGGGCGTCGCGGCGCCGCCCCGGCGCTGGGTGGGCGCGATCGGCGTCGTCCTGCGGCGGCCGGGGCTCGTGTCCATGGCCATCCTCGTGCCCCTCGTCGCGCTGAGCCTGCCGGCCCTCGCACTGGAGACCGGTCCCCCCGACGTCGCGCAGCTGCCCCCCGACAGCCAGGCCCGGATCGATTACGACCGCGTGCGCGACGTCATGGGTCCCGGCTGGGCCGCTCCCTTCGAGGTGATGATCGCCAGCGACAAGGGAGTCATCACCAACCGTTCGCGCCTGCAGCGCCTGCAGCACTTCCAGCACCACGTTCAGCACGACCCGGATGTGCTCAGCGTCGTCGGTCCCGGTCGCCTGGTGCGACAGGCGGACCAGGCGCGCCGGATCGAGCCGCAGCTGCGCCGCGGCCGGCGTGGGCTCACGCGCCTGGCGCGTGGGATCGGCCAGGCCGAGGGCGGGGTGGGGCAGATCGACGCCGGGATCAACGAGGCTGCCCAGGCTGCGCAGCTGCTCAGCGCGGGCGACCAGCAGGCCGCCGACGGAGCCGGCCAGCTCTCCGGACCGCCTGCACCAGGGGGCCGCGGGTGCCCGCCTGATCGACGACGCCCTCGACAAGGCGGTCGGCGGCTCCGAGCAGCTCGGCCAGGGCCTCGAGCGAGGCGCTCGACGCCTACCGGAAGCTCGTCCCCGCGCTCGGATATCTGAAGGACAAGGTCAACCTCGAGGCGGTCTCGGCCGCGCGGCTGATCGCGTCGAGCCTGAAGACGAGCGTCGACAACCTGCACGACCTGCACGATCACGCTCAGCATCTGACCGTGGACATCAATGCCGCGCTGAAGGCCGTCGACAACATGACGGTCGGCAAGTCGGACCCCCTCTACTCGCAGCTGCGGGACGAGCTGCTGAACGCCTACATGGAGGCCAACAACACCAACCCGGACACGGGCGAGACGGTCGACCCGAACTACCGCGGGCTCGTCGGCGAGATCGACCTGGTTGCGCTCAGCGTCAACACCGAGGTCGGCAACGCCCGCGGCCTGGCTCAAGCCAACAAGAAGCTGGCCCAGACCCTCGGCAAGTTCAAACAGAAGCTCCAGAAGCTGCGCGAGGGGACGAAGACGCTGAGCGAGGGGTCGGACTCCCTCACCGCCGGGCTCAGCAAGATCTCGGACACCGTCGGTCAGCTTCAGGGCCAGGTGCTGCAGCTCGCCGCCGGCGCCGATCAGCTCGCAGAGCGGCGTCGATCAGCTGACCGCCGGCAACGATCAGCTGGCCTCCCGGCTCGGCTCGGCTGGGATTCAGGTTCAGCCGCTGATCCTGGGGCTGCAGCGCGCGCACCGGGGTGCCGGTCGGCTCCGGCGTGGTGCGCGGATCAAGGCGCTGAAGCGCTCGCCCCGCCTGTTCGACTCCGGCTACTTCGTGCTGGCGGGTCTCGATGGCTCGAACGAGACGAGGCGGTCGCAGGCGAACGTCGCCGTCAACCTCGATCACGGTGGCGAGGCAGCGAGGGTGGTGGTGGTGCCGAAGTCGGCCCCCAACTCGGATGCCAACTCCGAGTTGCGCAAGCGGCTCAGCGACGAGGGGCAGCAGCTCGGCAAGGATCTGAATGCGGAGGTCGCCGTCGGCGGCACCGCCTCCGCGCTCGCCGAGTACGACACGGAGACGTCGGCCCGTCTGCCGCTTCTGATCATCGCCCTTGTCGTGGCCAGCTACTTCATCCTGATCCCGATCTTCCGTTCGATCCTGTTGCCGGCGATCGCCGCGGGGCTGAACCTGCTGTCGGTCGGGGTTTCCCTCTCCGCGCTCTCACTGTTCTTCGAGGGCCACAACCCGCTCCTCGGAGGCCCCGGCTATGTCGATGCGGTGGCCGTCAGCGCCATCTACACCGTGATCTTCGGGCTCTCGCTCGACTATCAGGTCTTTCTGATCACGCGTATGCGAGAGGGTTGGGAGCGCTTTGGCGAACACGAGACGGCGATCCGTTTCGGCCTGGAGCGGACCGCCGGCGTGGTCACCGGAGCGGCGGCGATCATGACCGCGGTCTTCCTGGCCTTCGCGACTTCCGAGATCTCCAACACGCGCCAGTTCGGCGTCGGGCTGGCGGTCGCCGTGCTCATCGACGCCACGATCGTCAGGCTGCTGCTGCTACCCGCTCTCATACGGCTGTTCGGAGAGGTCTGCTGGGCCTGTCCGAAGTGGCTCGAGCGACGGCTGCCACGGGTGGAGGTCTGAGGTGAAAAAGCGCCTGTTGCGAATCCTGGTCACGACCGCCACAGCGCTGGTCGCGATCAACCTGTGGACCGGCAGCCCGCTGTTGGCGCTGTGGATCGGCTCCCGGGTCCAGGCCGGCAGCGACCACCCGGAAATGCTGTCGGTCCTCGTCGTCGTCGCGGCCCTGATCATCCAGAGCATCATCCTGACGCGGTTGCTGGCGCGCCTGGGGGACATCGACCAGGAGTTGAGCGACCGCCCGCCGCCGCGCTACCGCGAGCCGCCCCCGTGGCTGCGCAGCGCTCGCGGGGAGCGAGCCCGCTATGCCGACAACGCGCGCTCGTTGACCATGCTCGACCGGGTCCTCGTAGTGGCCTTCGTCGCCGCTGTTCTCGCGCTGCAGTTCTGGTTCTTCTTCCTCGCCGGCTCGTCGCTGGCGCCCCAATAGCCACCGACCCTTCAAACCAGCTACCATGTACGCCAGTGTCTACGGGAACGAGCTAGGGACCTCGTGCCGGCCCAGACAGCGATAAGGCCGAGCAGCCGCCTCGAGGCGGCGCAGGACGTGCGCCGCAAGCGCGTTCTCGTCGTCACCGGCCGGGACGAGGTCACTTCCGGAATCCTCTGCGAGTTCCTCGAGGCAGTCGGCCTGCAGCCGATCTCGCTGGACTCCGCCATCCAGTCCAGCCTCGCCCGCTACGAGGGGCTGAACGAGCTCGCGGTGCGGCGGATTCTCGGCTCCGCCCAGGCGGCCGTGGTGCTGCTCTCGCCCGACGAGGAGACCCGGCTGGGCCCGCACCTCAGCTTCTGCGCTGCTGACCTCGAGCACCGCCAGATCCGCGGGCAGGCGCGCGCGAGCGTCTACTTCGGGGCCGGCCTCGCGATCGGCCGAATGGGCTCCAGCGCCATCGTGCTCGACCTCGGTGTGGCAAGGCAGCCCTCGCATCCCGATCTCGGCGACCCGATCGACGCCACCGCCGGCAGCCAGTGGCGAGAGCAGCTGGCGGTGCGCCTTGGTGCAGCCGGCTGTCAGCTCGAGGTCCGCGGCGAGTTGCAGCAGCTGAAGATCCGCGACTTCGCCGATGCGAGGCCGCCGGCTCCGCCGGCGCGGAGGCTCACCTTCGATCAGCTTGGCATCGGCGTCGAAAGCCTGGCTCTGCAGGCCCAGGACTGGCGGCGGCCGGACTGCATCATCGGCCTCGACGGATGCGTCGTGGCGACGATGCTCGCCACCCACTTCCAGCTGCCGCTGGGGACTTTGCGAAGGGTCCGGAGCAGGGGCAAACGGTCCGAGAAGTTCGAGTGGGTCGGCGCCGAGCCCCGGGCCCTGGAGAAGAAGAACGCGACCCTGGTCGTCGCGGACAGCCTCCGCAGCACCGAGGAGCTCAGCAGCGCTCGGGAGTTCATCGTGCCCCGCGTGCGCCCGCAGGTGCGGACAGCCGCGCTGTGCTCTTCCTGCACGAGCACCGGGGAGGAGCGGGTGCCGGACTTCCTCGGCCTGCCCGAGTTCACCGAGCGCAGGGTCCTGCTGCCCTGGGAGCGTCCCGCGTAGCGCGCTCCTGAGGCCGCACCCCGCCGTCCGCCAACAATCGCCGGTCGCAAGCTCGCGGCGATTTCTTGACGTTGTATGGGGCAGCTGCTAGAAAGCTGCGCCATCCGGCCTCTACGAAACGCTACGTTTGCGAAACTTGCCAACCGCCGCTGGGCGGGCGCGGGGACGATCGCCGCCCCGCCGAGCGTTCGTTGGCGCCCCGCCGGCGAGTCGAGATCCCACGTGCTGGGGGCGGCCCGGCTGCTGCTCGGCGGGCAGCGCTTCCTCGGTGCTCAAGCACGACGTCACGGCGAGCACTTCAGAGTTCAACTGCCCTCGGGGCAGGGCGCTGTGATCACCTCCGATCCGGCCGTCGTCGACGTGGCATTCGATCCGGATCCACCGATTGAGCTCGGCGGCCGGGTCCGGCCCCTGACCGGACCCCGGGCGGTGCTCGCGGACGATCGCGGGCGCTATCAGGTGCCGGTCGATCTGTTCGCCGGCGAGAGCCTGGCGGCCTTTGGCGAGGCGGCTCGCCGGGCTGTCTCCCGGCACCTGGACCGCAGTGAACACGACCCGCTGATGCGGTCGCGCCCAGCGATGGAAGCGCTGGCCCTGGAGGTGGCCCTCGCGAGCCTCTTCGGGCTCGATGACGTTGAGGAGCTGCACCGGGCAAGGGCGCCGTTGATCGCTCTCAAGCAGGAGCTCTCGAGGCCGCTGCGGCAACTGCAGGTGGCTGTAGACGGGGCCTGGACCCTCAACCCGCGCTCGCGGGTCAGACAGCTGCACGATGAGGCCAGCGCCGTGATCCACGCGCAGATGTGCGCAAGCCGGCGGCAAGGGCGGGGGCTCTTGGCCGCGGCTCTGCGCCCCAACCGCAGCGCGGGCCCGTTCCGGGACGAGTGGATCCGGGATGAGGTCCAGGACCTGCTGCTCTCCAGTCAGGAGGTGACGGCGGGGGTACTCACCAGGGCGGTGCAGCTGCTGGCGGGCCATCGCCAGCACCTCGCCGCGGTCACCGAGGCGGTCCGCGACGGCGAGCTTCGTCCGTTGGAGAGGGTCATCAGGGAGGCTGTGCGACTGTGGCCCGACCCCCCTCTGGTCGGCCGTTACCTGACTCACGCCGTCGAGGCCGGCTCCGCCACGATTCCCGCCGGGGTCTACCTCGCGGTCGCCCTGCCACTCCTGCACGGCCGCGCCGACCTCTACCCGGACCCGACCGCCTTCCGTCCCGACCGGTTCCTCGGCTCGGACGGGGCATCGCCGGGTCGTAGCGAGCCGGCCGGGATCGGCCTGCTCCATCCCGCGCCGGAAGCCCTTCTGATCCAGATGAAGCAGATCCTCTCGGCCCTGCTCGCGCACTCCGCGGTTCGGGAGGGACGCCTCGCCGGCCGCCGGCCGCACTGCGCGCAGGCGCCCGCCCTCACCTAGGGCCCGAGCGCGGGGCGGTCGCCGGACCGACCGTCCCGTCGCATCAGGCCCGGCTCAGTGGTGCCGGTGGTGCCGGTGGCGCTTGTGCTTGTGGTGGTGGCCCTTGGCCGTCTTGCACTTGCGAACGAGCGTGCCACTGACGCTCGGCGCGCCCTGGAAGGTGAGCTTGGTCCGGGCCGCGAAGCGTCCGTTCTTGCACTCGGCAGTGGCGAAGCGCCGCGCCTGCCCCTTGTGCCTCCACTTCTTGTTGAAGTGGATGTCGAAGGAGGTCAGCCGGCCGTTGCCGCCCGAGATGGTCGGGATCTTGGTCACCGTCCGCAGCCCGAACTTGCGGCCTGGCGCATGGTGGCTGATCAGCACCGGGACCACGAACGCCGTCGGCGCCGGGACGTAGGCGAAGACGTGGATGATGATCGACTGCTTGCCGTGGATCTTCGGACCCATGAAGGCCCGAAGCGGCCCCTTGGCAACGAACGGGTCCTGGTCCGGGAAGTCGATGATCGCCTTCGTCGTGCCGGAGCCGATCAGCGATTTGCGGCACTTCTTGACCGCCTGTTTGGTCCGGCGGTTGACGAGCTTCTTCGGGTTGCACGCCGGCTTGCCCTTGGTGTAGACGGCGCCTTGCTTGTCGAAGTCGATTACCGCCTTGCGAGAGACGGGGGGCGTCGATCCGTCCTTGGTCTGGATCTTCCCCGAGACGTTCAGCTTGACCGGTTTGCGCTTGTTCTTCGGCAGCTTCTTCGGCTTGACCGAGCCATCGGCGGTGATGACCAGGTTGCCTTTCTGGAAGACCTCCCCGGAAGCGATTCCGGCGACCGCGAGGGCCGCCACCAGGGACAATCCGATGCCTGTCTTGATCTTTCTCATGGTGCTGATCGACGCTAACAAGAAACGTGGTGTCTACAAGGCAAAGACCTCTCAGGCATACCATGTCGGGCGAGCAGCAGACGGATGTGGCACTTCAGGAGCTGTCGGAGTACGATGGCGTCTCCGAGAGCACGCCGACGAAGCCGACGGCTCGAGTCGGCGGGCCAACCGTGATCGGACGCGAGATGAGATTGACCGAGGTTGAGACGAGGGTTCTTGGCTGCCTCGTCGAGAAGCAACGAACGACGCCCGACAGCTACCCCCTGTCGCTGAACTCACTGTGTCTGGCCTGCAATCAGGCGACCAACCGTGATCCCGTAGTGAACTGGGACGAGGCCGCCGTCCGCGAGGCGCTGGGGTCGCTCGGACAGCGCGGGTTGATCCGTTCCGGCACGGGCCACGGAGGCAGGGCGCTCAAGTACCGCCACCTCCTGGAGGAACAGCTACCCCTCTCGGAGGGGGAGCTCAGCCTCCTGGCCGTTCTCATGCTTCGCGGAGTGCAGACACCGGGCGAGCTCAAGCAGCGGGTCGAGCGTCTGTATCGCTTCGAAGGTCTGGAGGCCGTCGGGGCTGCGCTGGAGCAGCTGATCGATCGGGGCGTCGTCGCCCGCCTGCCCCGGCGCCCAGGCCAGAAGGAGGAGCGGTACCAGCAGCTACTCACCGTGGAGGGTGGGCCCGAGCCGCCGGCGGCCGACCCGGCGTCCGAGTCGCAGCCGGGGAGCGCGCTGGAGGAGCAGGTCGACGAGCTCCGGCGGCGAGTTGAGGCGCTGGAGCAGACCGTGAAGCGGCTCGCGGACAGCCAGGCCGTCGCGGTCGGGGACGAGTAGATGGCGCAGCTGTCGAGTGAGCAGGCGGAGCTGATCGATTGCACCACGAGCTTCGTGGCCGCGGTGCACAGCGCCGACCGCTCGGGTCACGACTGGGGTCACATCTCACGCGTGTGGCGGCTGGCGATGTGGCTGGCGGAGGCGGAGGACGCTGATCGCTTCGTGACCGCCCTCATCGCGCTTCTGCACGACGTCGACGACCCGAAGCTCGGCGGAGCGGGCCGACGCGCCCGATCGTGGCTCGAGTTCCAGGAAGTCGACGAGCCTTTGCGGGAGGCGACGCTGCGGGGCATCGCGGAGATCGCGTTCAGCGCCAACGACGCCCCGCCCTCGACCCTCGAGGCGCAGGTGGTCCAGGACGCCGATCGCCTCGACGCTCTCGGCGCTATCGGAATCGCGCGGGCATTCACCTACGGCGGACACATCGGCCAGCCCCTGCACGACCCCGCTGCTTGGCGCGCCGACCCCTCCGCGGCCAGGACGACGACCGGACACATGTGGCGCAAACTCTCAGTCCTGGAGGACCGCATAAACACCGACAGCGCTCGGGCCCTCGCCAGGCGCCGGCAGGCGTACCTGAACGACTTCCTCGAGCGGCTGATCGATGAGGCCGATCTCATGGGCCCCGGCGCACTCGACGCCGCTGAGCTCCGGCCCGCGCAGGGCGCGTGAGCCACGGGCGAGCGCGACGCCATGTACGAGGAGGAGGTTCGCCGGGAGTTCACCCGCCAGGCGAGGTCGTTCGGGACGTCGAAGGCGATGACCTCGCGGGAGACGGTCGACACCCTCGTCGAGTTGGTCCCGCGTGAGCCCGACGCGCGCTGGGTCGACCTAGCCTGCGGGCCCGGAGTAATCACGCGTGCGGTCGCACAGCGCGTTGCTTCGGTCGTGGGCGTCGATCTCACGCCGGCGATGGTCGCGGAGGCTGAGCGACGCACCCGCGAAGAGAACCTCGCGAACGTCAGCTTCGAGCTCGGCGATTGCACGGCGCTCGAGCTGGACGACGGCGTCTTCGACGGGGCGATCACTCGCTTGAGCCTGCACCACATCCCGGTTCCCGGGCGGGTGGTCGCCGAGATGGCCCGCGTCGTGCGGCCCGGGGGGTGGGTGCTGATCAGCGACCTCGTCGCAGATCGCGACACCGAGGCAACGCGCTGGCGCGAGGAGGTCGAGCGCCTGCGCGATCCCTCCCATTGGGCATGTCGACCCATGACCGAGTTGCGAGAGATGGGTGCCGAGGCAGGTCTCGAGCACGATCACGAGGAGCTCGTCCAGGTCGAAATCGACTTCGACGAGTGGCTTGCTCGCGGTTCAGGAGGCCGCCACGCTTCGGCACTGGTCGACCGGCTTCTGGCATGCCAACCGGAGGCCTCGAAGAGCTTCCGGGTCGTCGAGAGCGGCGGGAGCCGCCGTCTGCGCCAGCGGTACTGGATCGGTCGCTGGCGGCGGCGTGCTTGGTAGACACCGGAGCGAAATTCCGGACGAACGACGTCGGCCTGCCTAGAGCGGCCCGAAGCGACTCGCGGGCCAGAGGGTGAGCACCGCCTTGCCGAGAATCCACTGCCTGGGCACAGGCCCCCAGTAGCGGCTGTCGTCGCTTGCGGGGCGGTTGTCGCCCATCACGAAGTAGTCGCCGGATGGGACCGTGATCTGGGTTGGGTAGTCGCAACCGCGCTGCCGGCAGGGGACGGAGGGTGCGCCGTCGTCCGCAGGCCGCCCGTCCACGATCGGCTGACCGTGCCTGATCACGAGCTGATCCCCGGGGCCCGCCACGACTCGTTTGACGAAGGTCGCGTCGGCTTCCTGCGACGCCGGCGCTGGGCACGGCGCGCCCACCGGCGGTTTGACGCCGCACTCCTTGGCGCTTGAAACAGACCCGTTCTGGACCGCGGGGAGCGGGGGATGGAACACGACGATGTCGCCCACGTGCGGAGCACGGCCCAGTCGTGAGGAGATGCGGTCGACCAGGACGCGCTGGCCGACCTCGAGCGTGGGCTCCATCGACGCTGAGCGGACTCGAAACGGCTTGAACACGAAGGCCTGAAGCGCCAGCGCGACGCCGGCCGCCAAGACCAGGACGGCACCGGCTTCGAGTAGCCATCGGGCCCTTCCGCGTGCTCGAGAAGTGGCCGGCAGTCTCGCCATGCCGTGACCCTATCCGCAGGGTGGCGCCAGAAACAACCCCGTACTTGAAAGAGGGTGGGGAGGCCTGCGGCCGATGCTCGGCCTCCGGCGCGCGCCACGCGAGCGCGGCGCGCCCGCGATGCGCCGCCGCCCCGACGCGAAGACGGCGACCGGGGCTGGAGCCCCGGTCGCCGTCCGAGTCGCAGGGGCTCTAGGCCTCAGTGGTGGTGTCGGTGCCGGCGGTGGCGCCGATGGTGGTGGCCGTGGTGGTGTCGACGCTTGGTCTTACAAGGTCGAACCAACGAGCCGGTCACGTTCGGCGCACCCTGGAACTTGATCTTGGCCCGTGCCGCGAACCGTCCGTTTCGGCACTTGGCCATCGCGAAGCGGCGCACCTTGCCCTTGTGCCTCCACTTCTTGTTCAGGTGGAGCTTGAACGAGATCAGGCGGCCGTTTCCGCCCGAGATCGTCGGGATCTTGGTCACCGTGCGCAGACCGTAGCGACGGCCGGGCGCGTGCTTGCTGATCAGCACCGGCACGACGAACGCGGTCGGCGCGGGCACGTTGGCGAAGACGTGCAGGATGATCGACTTGTGCCCGTGGATCTTCGGGCCGAGGAAGGCGAGTAGCGGTCCCTTGGCGACGAACGGATCCTGATCGGGGAAGTCGACCAGGGCCTTGGTCTTGCCCTTACCGATCAGCGACTTGCGGCAACGCTTGAGCGCCTGCTTGGTGCGCCGATCGACCAGCTTCTTGGGATTGCACTTGGGCTTGCCCTTCGTGTAGATGGCGCCCTGCTTGTCGAAGTCGATCACTGCCTTGCGGGAGATCGGCGGCGTGGAGCCGTCCTTGGTCCGGATCTTGCCCGAGACGTTCAGCTTGACGGGCTTGCGTCTCTTCTTGGGCAGCTTCTTCGGCTGGACCGAGCCGCCGGCCGTCAGCACGAGGTTCCCCTTCTGGAAGACCTCGCCCGAGGCCACGCCGCCGATCAGCAGAACAGCCGCCAGGCAAAGCCCGATGGCGATCTTGATCTTGCTCATAACATCCTCCGATGCCATTGCGTAACGCTGTGTATACGGGGCCCCGAGAGCTCGCGCGGCACCTCGTCTCGGTGTGTCACTGGGCGCGAGGTTCGGAGTCCCTCTCTGAGAGCGCTACCCACCTGGGTAACGCCAAAACGCGTTAACCTCGCTTTACAAGCGGGATTCCGCCACCGTAGGTGGAGACTGACGGGCTGCCGATGGTGGCCGTCGGGGGGTGAGAGGCATGGCGAGCGCCCCCGCTCGCAGACCCGCCTGTGCATACGCAGACGTTTCTGGACTGCCGGCGGCGCCCTGGACCGTTGGGCAGGACGGGGCGATCCAGGCGTGGTTGGACGCCTCGCAGCCGCTCGTGCGCGGCGAAGGCTTCGCCGGCGCCGGAGCCGATCGCCGCACCCTCCAATAGAAAACAAAATGTTCCCAGACCTCCGCCTCGTGACGCTGCCTGACAGGTGAGGAAAATGGAGCCTGTCGCAGCTCTGTCAGCCCATCAGGACGATCCACAAACACAAACGTCTCTGAATGTGCAATCCTTAGGGCGGCCGTCTGGCGCGACCCCCCAAGTCTCCTCGCGCCGGCGGTCAAATCGTCCCGAGGAGAAGTAGGTCCAGGCGATGGACAACCCCACCGAGGAGCTTCTGCGCTCCATCCATGTCCAGCTCGAGCACCTGCTCGAGGCCGAGGGCGCCAACAGCCGCCAGCGTGACCGCATCTGCCTGGCGCTGGCGGCCCTGGCCTCGGTCAGCGGGCCCCAGGGCAACACCGCCGAGCTGATGCTCCAGGAGCTGGGCGCGACGCGATGTCGAGAGCTGGTCGGTCAGCTGGCTTCGGCGCTGGCTGAATCCAGCGAGCTCGCCGAGTCGTTCGAGGAGGACGAGGTCGGCGTCGTCACCGTCGTTGCCAACCTGCTTGCGCCGGTCCAGGGAAACGGCGCAAGACGCAGTGGCGGGTGACGGGCAGACCCCTGCGTGATGAGCGCGGCTGTGGGGGAGGAGGCTCGATGACGGGGCACCGGATCGTCTGCGTGGAGACCCGCTTTCCACACCACCACATCACCCATGTCGGGATCGGTCCCGGCCCGGGCCATGCCGCTGAGCATCTGGACGTGCTCGCAGTGCGCGCCGCGCTCGCGCGGGGAGAGCGCTTCTATACGGAGGACGCCTTCGGCAGCACTGCCGAGGTTGAGCCCTACGACATCGACGTCGGTGACGGAGCCATAAGGACCATCCGTTCGGCCGCCGATGCAACCCCTCAGAACAACCTCGACAACCTCCGGCTCTGCCGCTAGCCGCGGAGGAACCGTCGGCCCCCGAAGGGCGATGCGGTTGCTCAGACCCAGGCGGTCAGCTCGACCACCGCATCGACGGTCCGAATGAAGATGAACACGGTTCCGTCGTTGTCGGGCTCCGGCGGGTAGAGGACGTCCTCCTCGCTGATGGTGCAGGCCAGGTTGGCCTTGACGAAGCGGTCCGGCTCGATGGTGATCGCCGGGCCAACGGGACTGTTCTCGGGATCCTGGAAGAGGATCCGCATGCACTCGCCACCAGGATCCTCCTCGATGTCCCCCAGCCGCCCCGAGAAGGAGGCGATGGAGAAGCCTCCCAAGTCCCCGGCGGGATGGATGCAGACGCCGATCGTCTCGCCGCGTAGGCTGCGCAGAAGCCCCGCCACTTCCCCGACATCAGTGACCTCAACCCCCATATGTGCCTGAAAGTAAACACCCTGAAGGCCCGCCTGTGGGGCGCGAGATTGTGGACCGGCGGCCGATGATGTACTTTTGGGCACAGCATCCGCCGCCGATCGGTGACACATGGGAATCTGTCCCGTGTCCTCAGTCCCGCGCGACACGTGCATTCGCCTAGTTCGATGACCCGACCCGCACACCCCCAGGCCCGCCGCCTGCGCACGCCCCTCCAGATCTGGGCAGCGGGCTGCGGACCGCAACTATCGGCTCGTCGGACAGTTGTGGCAGATGGACCCTTTGAACCAATCCTGGGGAGCTGCACACCATGAATCCGTCATCGATTGACGCCCCGGTTCGCCCCAACACGGATGCCTTGGAAGCCCTGCTCGGCTCCATCCACGACCAGCTCGAGCACCTCCTCGACGATGCCGAGCCGGCGCAACGTGACCGCATCTACCTCGCCCTCGCTGCCTTGGCTTCGAACAACGACGGTTGGGCGAGCACGGCGGATCTGATGCTCCGGGAGGCGGGCGCCAAGCGGTGCCGGCACCTGCTCCAACAGCTGGCCGGCACGCTGGCCCACTCCGATGAGTTCGTCGCCTACGCTCCTGATGACGACGCCCGACTCGTCGGCTCCGCCGCCAACTTGTTGAACGCCCCAGGGGCCGAGACGCACTGAGCGGAGCCCCTGAGCCCCGGGGCGCAGGGCATCTCGATGTCGCCATAGGGATAGGCGCATCGCGGCCGGTGGCGGGGTCCGCGCCCCCGTGCTCCCAGCCGGATCCGCCTACTCCGGCTTGTTGGCGACCTGGAAGCTGAAGTGGGCGGTGCCGTCGTCGGCGACCGAGTCGATCGTGGCGGTCATCTTGTAGGTCGTCCCGTCGTTGGCCGTGAGCGTGCAGACCTCGCTCTCGCCAGCTTTCGCGTCGAGGTCGCCCGGGCAGTCGATCGAGGCCGGTTTCTGACCGACCTTCTTCGTCAGGGCGGCGCTCGCCTCCGACTCGATGTCGCTGGCCGAGACCGAGTTGCCGCCGATCTCGACGTGGGCACTGCAGCCCGCCGCGATCGCGGCGGCGGCGAGGACGAGGCCGGCGGCCGCGGACCTGCGCTTCAGGGACATGGCTTCCTCCAGCTTCGGACGGGGACGGCGGCATCTTCCCAGCGCGGGCGGTCGGGTGGCGGCCCCGCTGCGGCCGCTGGGTCCGGAGCACCGGGCGAAGTGTCACAAGTTCGGCTCCTCGTGCATCTGACGACTGGCAGGACGGGAGCCTGCCGGGCTCCCTCTGCCCGGATGTCACGCGAAGCAAAGGAGAGCCATGAGACAGATCCGCATCGCGAGCGCAGCATTCGCGGCCGGTGCCGTGGTGCTGGCCTTCGCACCCGGGTCCGTGGCACTCGCGCAGAGCAGCGACGGGCTCGACCCGGCCGGTCAGCTCGTCAAGGGAGATCCGCCGATGGAGCTGGGCCAGCTCCAGGCCGCCAACGAGTCCATCACCGTCCAGGCCGCGTCCACCTCCAGCTGCCCCGACTACACGTGGTGCTACTGGGAGCACATCGACTACAGCGGCGACCGGCAGACCGCCGGCACCGGAGCGGCCGGCAACTACATCTGGCTCGACGGCTACCGCTCGGGAAAGAACCGGTTCGGCAATCGCCGTGTCCGGATCTTCGACTACCTCGGGTCCGGTGTCTACGAGGTCGTCGACTGCGTGCCCGCGGGCGGCAACGACAACAACTTCCCGCTGCGCGCCGACTCCTACAAGATCGGCGCCCAGGGGAACTCTTGCTAGGGAGCGATGCGATGCGCGTTGGAGGCGCGGGGCGGCAGGGCCCCGCGCCTCTTTCTCGCCGGTCACATCAAGGAACATCAGTGCATCTATCGGTCGAATGGAACGCGAGCCCACAGCCGAAGCCCTGCGCCGCTCCCGTCGCGAGCCTGACGCGTTCGGGCGCTTCTACAGCGCCCACGTCGAGTCGCTGCTGGCCTTCGTAACGCGCCGCGTCTACGACGTCGACACGGCCTGGGACCTGACCGGCGAGAGCTTCGCCCGCGCCTACCTGAAGCGGCGTACGTTCCGCGGCACCACCGACGGCGAGGCGGCGGCCTGGCTCTTCACGATCGCGCGGCGCGAGATCCTCCAGTACCAGCGGCGCAACGTGATCGAGCGCAAGGCGATGCGGCGCCTCGGGGTCGAGCTGCCGCCGCTCGAGGACGCCGAGCAGGCGCGCGTGGTCGAGCTCGCGGCCGTGGACGAGCTGCGGGCGATGGTCCGGGCGGAGCTCGAGCGGCTGAGCGAGAGCCAGCGCGAGGCGCTGAGCCTGCGCGTGGTCGAGGAGCTCTCCTACGAGCAGGTCGCCGACCGACTTGGGATCAGCGAAGAGAGTGCCCGGGCGCGCGTCTCGCGCGGGCTGCGGGCGCTCGGCGCTGCGATCGATGCAGGAACAGCCACACAAGGAGCGGGATGAGCATGGAAGCCAGGGCACACCGGACCGGGATGCCGAACGTCGACGCCTTCGGCGAGCAGCTCGTCGAAGCCGCGCGGCGCCACTCGCGACCGCTGCGCCGCCTGCGGCGGGCCGTACTGCCGCTGGCCGGCGTGCTGGTCCTCGGGGGCGGCGCGGCGGTCGCCGTGGGTGAGCTCACCAGCGGCGACGACGGGCCGGTCGTCCTCCAGCCCGGCGACGTCGTCACGCTCGGGTTCAAGGACCCGACGACCGGCGAGGCGCTGCGCTGCCCGGACGGGAGTCTCTTCACCTGGCACATCGATGCGGCCAAGGCGAACAACCCGGATCCCACCTGTGCCGACGGTTCCGTGCCGCCGCTGTACGCCGAATACAAGCAGCGAGAGCAGAAGTATCTCGACCAGCTGTCGGCCGGCGACAGCCTCGAGGACGTTCCCCATCTCCCGACGTTCGAGGTGTCACCGGGCGCCGGCTAACAGCCCGTCGACTGGGGCCAGGCAAGGACGCCGATTGGGCCAGGCAAGGACGCCGCCCCCCCACGATCGCGACCGGCCGGGCCCCTGCCCGGTCGGCTCGCGGTGCCCGGGCTCCGGTCCCCCGGCTGACCCGGCGCTCAGCCCCCGTCGATCGCGCGCTTGACCGAGACGAAGCCGACGGCCTGGGCGTAGAGCTTGTAGAGGCGGAAGCCCTTCGCCCAGCTCGGCTTGCAGGAGCGGTCGAACATCTCCTCCGCCTCGGCGTCGGTGAGCTCCGGCACCTTGAAGCCGCCGTCCTGGGGATTGAGCTGTCCGCGGATGTCATCGATCGTCGCCACGCGCTGCTTCTCGTTCCCGCCCTTCCAGTCGCTGCAGTCGGCGAGCGCGGCGACCGAGCCCGCCGACATCTCGCCGACCGGCTCGGTGCCGGAGATGTCGATGACGCCGCTCGGCTTGTCCTTGGTCGCTGCGTTGGCGGGCTCGTCGCCCGAGCCGCAGCCCGCGAGCGCGAGCAGCGCCAGGCCGAGGCCGGCCAGGAGGGCGGCGAGCGCCGCCGCCCGCAACTCAGGACGACGGGCCATAGGAGACGTCCCCCGAGAGCTTTCGCATCCAGCCCTCCAACGCCTTGCCGCTACTGCTCGCGGCCATCCGCCGCTCCTGGCGCCGGTCCTGGCGCTGCTGGGCACGCGCTGCCGCGGTGCCAGGCTTGGGCGGCGTATCCCACCAGTCGCAGCCGGGCAGATCGAGGTTGCCGCTCTCCCACTGGCCGTAGCAGGCCAGCAGGATCGGCCCCTTGCCGGCGTAGGCGGGGCTGCCGGTGCTCGTCGCGCAGTTCTCCGGCAGGAAACCGGGAATCGACTTGCCCGCGGCGGGCGCCAGCGGCGGGTCCGCGGTGAGGCTCGCGCGGGTCCCGTCGGGACCGGCGTTGTGGTACCAGCAGTTGCCGACGTTGCCGGTGAACTCGTCCCACCAGAAGTCGACGCCGTTGGGCGCCGTCTTCGACCCGTCGCCGAGGGTCGTGGGGTTGCCGAACTTGGTCAGCGCCGGGTACGGCTTGAAGCCCGGCGGCACCTGCCCCATGTGGTTGGAGAAGTAGCGGTTGTCGCAGGAGGTCGAGTAGACCGGCTCGCCGTCCCCGCCCGTCGGGCAGTGGACCTGCGGGTCGATGTCGCCCTCGGCCTGGCCCGCGACCTCGTCGGGGACGCCGAGCAGCATCGTCCCCTGCCGCCAGTTGTCGAACACGTAGTTGTGCGCGAACTTGCCGTCGTTGTGGCCCGCCCACACGAAGCCGGAGCCGACGGGCTGGGGGACCAGCGCCTCGAACGCGGGATGGTTGTTGTAGACGTCGAGGTTGTTCGCGTAGAACCAGTTGTGGTCGATCTTCATCCCGTCCGCGGGGAAGCCCGGGTGGCCGGTCGCCGACAGGGTGTCGGTGGTGAGCCCGTTCGCGTTCGCGTAGAAGTGGTTGTGGGTGACGTGGACGGAGTTGCCCATCGAGCCCGAGTAGCCCATCGACGAGCCGTGCAGGTCGCAGCGCTTGATCGTCGTGCTGTAGCGCCGCTTCGGGTAGAAGCGCTCGTCACGGAACTCGCCCGTCTGCGGTGAGGCGCCCGGGTAGACGACGGAGTCGCCGGAGCCGAAGCCGTCGCAGTTCTCGACCACGTTGTGATCGGTGGTGAAGCTCAAGTGCCCGTAGTCGGCGTTCCAGAAGAACTTCACCCGGTCGAGCAGGATGCCGTCCGTCTCCTCGGTGTAGAAGCCGTGCTCCTTGGCCCCGCGGAGGAGGAAGTTGCGACCCACGAAGCCGTCGGTGCGATCGGTCCGCATGACCACGTGCTTGGTCCAGCACGGGCTCTCGGCATCCTCGTCGCCGGTGTGGCACGCGGCCGCCGGCAGGTTGCCGCCCGGGCGGGCCTTGGCTCGGTTCGGGTGGTTGTAGCCGCGGCCCGCGTCGATGATCACGTCCTCCGGCTTCGGTCCGGAGCCCTCGATCTGCAGGTTGCAGCGGATGCACCGCCCGAGCTCCTGCTTGGGGATCCCGTGCCGGTCGGAGCGCGGCGTCGGCAGTGGCTCGCCCTTGACGGCGCGGCCCGTGATGTGGACCAGGTTCTGGTCGTTGGGGCAGGTCGCCTGGTACTCGTAGCTCGGCGCCAGCGCCCCGCTCTGGGACTTCTGCAGCATCGAGGGGTTGCACTTCGGGTCGTTGGTCGGCGCCTTGCGCGACTTCGGCTCGGTGTAGCGGCCGGGCATGATCACGATCCGGTCGTCGTTGCCGGACGCGTTGACGGCGCGCTGGATGGAGTGGTAGCGGCAGTGCTGCGCGAACTTCCTGTTGAAGCGGCGCAGCTTGCGCGCGCGCTTGTGGCTGATCCGCTTGTTGGGAAGGCTGGGGCGGAGCCTGAAGCCGTGCTTGCGGGCGGCGTGGATCTTGCGCTTGGCGAGGCGCAGCGACTTGCTCCCGCGCTTGCCCTTGCAGACCACGCGGACCTCGCCCGGCCCCTTGCCGGTGACCGCGCTGGCGAGGGTGCGCGCGTGCGGGACGGCGCCCCCGGCGGCCGGCTTCACCGATCTGTCGGGCTTCGGGTTCGGCCAGTACGACGGACGCTCGAGGTGTGCAGCCGCTGCTGTCGGCAGCGCCAGCATCGCCACTGCGGCGAGACCGGCCAAGAACCAACGGCGCAGCGCGGTGTGCGCGTGCGACCGACGACGACCTGCGTTGTCCACAAGAACCACTCCCTGGTTTTCGTTGCGGATCGGACCCCTGAAACGGCCCGATCGACGTGTTGGCGTAACCGTAACGCGACGGCTCGCGCCGCGCGCGGGTTCCCCCTCGCCCTCAAGCCTCGAGGTGGCCCGTGGCCGGGGTGCCGCCGAACGGCCGGAACCAGTGCTCGAGCCGCTGGTCGACGTCCTCCCCCGCGAGCGCGGCGTCGGAGGGCTCGCGCATCCGGAACAGGGCCAGCACCTCCTCGTCCTCGAAGAGCTCGAACAGGCCGCGCAAGGCGCGCTTCGCGATCGCCGCATTCTCGGGGGCGATCTCGTCGTCCGCGAGCTGCGCGTCGATGGCCTCCTCGGCGAGCTCGATCATGCGCACGCCGAGGATCTCCTCGGCGATGCATCCCGCCGGATCTCCGGCTGCGAGTCGGGCGGGCAGCGCCACAGCGGCGGCGAACAGGTCATAGGCCATCCGCATCCCGACGGCCGAGGCGAAGGCCGGCGGCACCAGCGTCCGCGCGTGCTCGAGCGCCCTGCCGTCGATGAGGGCCCCGCGGAAGCGATCGACGAGCGTCGTCCCGGCGTCGAGCAGGGCTGCGCGCGCGTTCAGGTCGTCGATCACGTCGGGCAGGAAGAAGAGCGCGTCGTGGGAGATGTCCCCGCGCATCGCCAGGAACTGACGGCCGGCGCGCGTCAGCATGCGGGCGCCCTCGGCCTCGGGCGCCGAGGCCTGCACGAAGAGGCCCGCCTGCTCGAGCTCCTCGAGGGCGACGTCGAGCGACGCCGGCGGAAAGCCGAGCTCGATGGCGATCCGTTCGAGGTCGCTCGCGCTCAGGTGCACGGGCGACCACTGCGGGTCGGACGACTCGTTCATCTACACGTTTAGTTGCGCGACGCCGAATTCTGTGACGCGGTGCACGCGCCGTCCCGGCCTCGCGTTGCGTTCACCCTCCGCCCGGCGGCGGCTTCGCGTTCCCCTCGGGGGGCAGCGGCTGCACCTCCTCCGGGAGTGGATTGCCGTCGGAGTCGAGCTTCGGCTGGAACTCGAAGCGGGGCTCGTCCTGGATCGAGGTATGCGCCGCGGCCTTCGAGTCGAGGAACTCCATCAGCGCGTGGAGTTGTTGCCGGTAGACCTTCGGCTCCGTGCCGTCGGGGCAGCGCACGTGCGCCGGGTAGTAGCCGTGCGAGCCCTTCTCCGGCTTCGAGATGAGCATGCTCCCGTCCGGGCAGCGGATCGGCTCGCCCGTCTTCAGGTTGACGAAGGCGTGGATCTCGCCGCGGAAGGGCGGCAGCGCCGGATCGGTGCTGACGTAGTCGATCAGCCGCGCCGTGGCGTAGCCGCCGGAGGCGATCGCGATCGCGATCACGAACGGCAACCACCAGCGCCGCCACCATGGCCGGCTTCGGCGTTCGGTGTCGTAGGCGACGGCCGCCTCCATGAACTCGCCGCGCCAGGCGTCGACGGAGGGCAGGTTCATCTGCTCGGGCTGCTCGCTCATGACACCTCCTCCAGCAGCGATCGCTTCTTGCCGAGCTTCTTGCGCAGGGTGCGCAGCCCCCGCGCGACCCGCTGCCGCGCGGCCTGCTCGCTGATCCCGAGCTGCTCGGCGAGCTCCGGGTACGGCGTCTCCTCGACGATCCGCAACGTCAGCGCCTGCTGCTGCTCGCGGGAGAGCTCGGCCAGCGCCTCCTTCAGCACCTCACGCAGGACGGGCTGGTCGATTCGCCGCAACACCTCGCGATGCTCGTCCTCGCTCAGCTCCGGCGGCTCGATCCCGAGCTTGTTCAAAGCACGCCGCTCGACGGCCGCCTTGCGGTAGAAGTTCGCGACCTTGCGGGAGGCGATGCCGTTGAGCCAGCCGACGACCTCGGCGTCGGTGCTGCCCCGGAAGCGCCGGCGCTGGATGAACGCTTCCGCCAGCGTCTCCGCCGTGACGTCGACGGCGATCTCGCTGTCGAACACCTGGCGCACCGTGCGACTCAACAGCCGCGCGAACTGATCGGCGAAGACGCGCTCGAAGGCGGCGGGGTCCTCCTCGGAGGCACGCAGCGCTCTCGCCAGGGGCTCCATTACCCGCTCAGTCGCGCTCGGGCTCGATTTGGGACGCGAGGTCCGGCCGAAGCTCGTGATCCGGCCGGGCCGCCACGCCCCTCAGCAGTGGCTGTCGACCGCCCCGATGTGGAAGTACTGCGCCGCTGCACGCAGATTCCTGTTGTTCTCTCCCGCTTCGAGACACTCGATCACGTTGAACTGGGCGTCCTTGACCCTCACCCGCCGCGAACCGAAACGGTCCTTGGCGGATCGATCGTACGCCCCCAGCGGCAGATCCCGGCCGGCATAGGCGGTGCCGTAGCCGGCCTGACCTCCGCCGTAGTCGGTGTGCGTCTGGGCCCGCGAGGTTGCCCCCGGAACACCGGAGCCTCGCGAGCAGATGCACTCGGGAGGTCGGCGGCGGGGGCGGGGATCTGACGCGCCGGCGCGATCGCTGGGAGAATCACCCCCTGATGAGCGCGCTTGCGGAGACGATCGAACAGCAGGGGGAGCTGCTCGCCGGGACGCTCGCGCTCGACCTCGACCGGGCGCTCGCGGCGCTCGAGCCGGCGCGGCGGATCTGGCTCGTGGGGACGGGAACGAGTCAGCACGCGGCCGAGCTCGGCTGCCTGCTCTTCGGCCCGGGTCCGCGCGAGCTGCGCTGGCACTCCTCCGCGGGCTTCGCCGCGCGGCCGGAGCTGCTGCGCGAGGGGGACGCCGTGGTCGTGATCTCGCACACGGCCGAGACGGCCTTCTCGCGCAGTTCGCGACAACTGGCCCTCGAGCGCGGGCTGCCGACGCTCTCGATCACCGGCCAGGGCCGCGGTTGGGCGGAGGCGATCGAGACGGTGCCACGCGAGCGCTCGGAGACCTACACCGCCAGCTACACGGCGGCGCTCGCGGTCCTCGGGCGGCTCGCCGTCGGCCTCGACCAGGCCGGGTTCGAGACGGGGCTGCTCGAGGAGCTACCGGATCGGGTGCGCACCGCGACGGCGGCGGGCCCTCCCGCCGTGGACGAGCCCGAGCGGCTGCTGGCGCTGGCGGGCAGCGGGCCCGCGGCGATCACCGCCCGCGAGGGGGCGCTGAAGCTGCGCGAAGCCGCGCGAGTGCTCGCGGAAGGCTTCGAGTCCGAGTACCTGCTGCACGGATCCGCCGTGCCGCTCGGTCCCGGCGACGGCCTGCTGGTCGTCGACCCTGCCGGGGACGGCTCCGGCCTCACGACCGCGATCGCCGCGGCTGCCGGAAATGAGGGCATCGCCGTGAGCGAGCTGAGCGAGGCATCGGAGCTGGGGCCGGTCCTGGCGCAGATCCCACTCACCGTGCGCCTGCAGGCCCTCGCCGCCGAGTGGGCCGAGCGCCGGGGCGTGGACCCCGATCACGTCATCGCCGGCGCCTGGGCGGACGAGGCCCTCTGGGAGGCCGGAGCGCCGCCCGGCTGAGCGCCGCGACCGGCCGGCCCGCTTTCCGGCGTCGCGGAGTCGGAGTTGAACGAGGGCCGGCTCAGCGCCGGTGGTGGTGACGCTTGTGCTTGTGGTGCTTGTGGTGCTTGTGCTTGTGGTGGCCGCCCGAGAGCTTGAACTTGGCGCCGGCCGGGGTCGGGTCCGCCTTGCCCGTTGAATCGACGGCGACGACCTTCACCTTGTGCTTGCCCTTCTTCAGGTGCTTGTAGGTGGTCGGCGAGCTGCAGCCCGAGTAGCTGCCCTTGTCGAGCTTGCACTTGAAGCGGAGCTTGCCGCTGCCGCCGCTGCCGGTGAAGGTGATCTTGGCCTTCTTCTTCTTGCTGTTGACCTTGACCTTGGTGATCGCGGTGTTCGGCGCCGAGGACGGCGGCGGCGAGCTCTTCTTCTTGAACGTCGCCGTGACGCTCTGGTTCGCGTTCATCGTCACCGTGCAGGCGCCGGTGCCGGAGCAGCCGCCGCCGGACCAGCCGGAGAAGGTCGAACCGGACGCGGGGCTCGCCGTCAGCTTCACCGCCGTACCGGCGTTGTAGGAGTGCGAGCAGCTCGTGCCGCAGCTGATCCCGGAGGGCGAGCTCGAGACCGAGCCGCCTCCGGTCCCGGCCTTCGAGACCGTGAGCTTGTGCGTGGTCGTCGTCGAGCCCGCCGGGGAGCCGAATACGAGCAGCTCGCTCATGTCGATGAACTGCGCGTTGCCGCGGTTGTTGTTCATCACCAGCCGCACGTCGCTCACGCCGGTCTTGCCCGTCGTCGGGGAGTGCGCGCTGAACGTGTGCTCGGGCAGGCCGCTGCCGGTGTAGTCCCAGGCCGTCGTCCAGCCGGCCGACGCGGACGTGCGGGTCTGAATCGTGAACCTGCCGACGCCGGCGCTGTCGGGATCGCCGCACGTGGCGCCGGGATCGATCTGCAGCTGCCGGATGTTGATCTTCTGCGGCAGGTGGATCACTGCGTAGCGGGGACCGGGCATGTCACTGCCCCAGCCGCTGCCCTGCGAGAGGTCGATCGCGCCCGTCGGCCCGCAGCCGTAGGAGCTGTAGTCGGGCCCGTTGAAGCTCGTCACGTTTGCGCCACCGGAGTTCGCCGCCCAGTCGCGGGTGATCGGCCGGTTGACCGTCCCGCCGCCGCTGCCCACGGAGACGTTCGAGGTAGTCGGCAGGTAGCCGTTCTTGCCGATCTCGATCACGTAGGAGTGACCGGTCGGCACGTTCGCGATCGAGTAATGACCGGACGAGTTCGTCGTGGCCGCGAGATCGCCGGCGTAGCCGGAGTCGTGGCCGCGGATGCCGACGTAGGCGCCGGAGATACCCGCACCGGTGTCGGTGTCGGTGATCGTGCCGCTGACCGTCGCGCAGGCGCTCGGGCACGAGGGCGGCGAAGAGAAGTTCTGCACCGGCGTCGTGTCGTTGGCGCTCGTCGTATCGGCGAAGTAGCCCATGCCGCGGTTGCGGAACACGTTCCAGAGCGTCGTCTGGTGGCTCCCGCCATAGGCGAGCTTGTCGGCCTGCAGGATCGCGTTGCGCTCGTCGAGGAAGCTCGGATCAGGGGGCGAGACCTCCATACCCTCGGTGATCAGCTTCTCGGCGATCGCCGAGCCGAGCGCCTGCCGGATCTGCCAGAGCGTCTGTGCCCAGATCTCGCCGTCGGCGTGGACCTCCGGCCCCGACGTCACCTTCGACATGTCGCCGTAGGTGTAGCCGCCGGCGTGGCCGGTGCCGCCACCGGGCAGACGTTGCCGCTGCCCGTGTCGTGGCCCTGCCCGTCGGCCGGGCAGTCCATCGGTTCGGTTCGGATCGTCGAGCCGCCGCTGGCGAAGAAGCCGATCTGCACGTCGCCGACCTGCGAGTTGTCGGCGTCGTAGCCCTGCCTGTCGAGGTAGTCCATCGCGTAGAAGTCGCTCCACGCCTCGCCCATCATGTTCGGCTGCCAGCTCACGAGCGCGGGAATCCCGTTCGCGTACGTCACGAGCCGGTGCGAGAGCCCGTGCGTGTACTCGTGGTAGACGACGTCGGCCTCGTCGCCGCCGTTCATGTCCGGGCCGCGCCGCTGATCGGCCGGCCTGGAACAGATACATCTGCATCCGCGGCTGGATCCCGTCCTGCTGCGTCCCCATGTTGGCGTTGTCGATGTGGTTGCCGTCCGGGTAGCCGCCGCCGTTCGACGTTGAGCCGCCGGTCGAGTTCGACGTGTTCGCCCCGTCGTCGACCTGGGCCTGGACGGCGTCGTTGCCGAGTCCCCCTTGGCCGTTGTTGGAGACCTGGAAGTTCCCCTCCGCCGGGCCGAAGCCGATGTTCGCGTTGTTCTGCAGCCAGTTGTGGAAGTTGTTGAGGTAGTAGTAGACCTGCGTCGCGTTCTGGTTTCTGGTTCAGTCTGCCAGCTGTTGGCGACGTCGTACGGCCCAGCTGCACTTCCAGTTCGGATCGCACCCGGCGAGCCCGTAGTAGTGGTCGAACGACGTGCGCGTCCCAGGGCCCGGAGCCGACCGTCGTCACGCTGGTCGAGCTGCGCCGTGTAGTTCCAGGTGTTCGCTCGAGCTGCTCGGGATCTCGTCGCCGGACGGCACCGTGCCACCCGGGACCTGGATCGAGTCGAGCGGGTCGGCGTAGGTGTGGGCGTTGTTGCCCGACAGGTAGCCGCTGCCGTTGACCGGGAAGTTGACGCGTCGCCTGGCTGCCGCTTCCAGCCCGGGGCGACGTCGCTCGGGTAGTACTGCCACGCCTTGCCGCGTCGCGCTTACGTCGAACGCCGTCGTGTTCTCGCGGAAGAGGATCTCGCCGGTGGTCGCGTCGACGACGTCGATGTAGGAGGCCGTCGAGCTCGGGTAGGCGTTCACGAGCCAGGCGAGGTGACCGCCGTCGGCGGTCGGAAAGTCGACGAGGCTGGCGCGGTTGCCGGTGTTGAAGACGCTCGTGTCGACGGTGCCGGGCAGGCCTTTGGTGGAGACGACGTGGCCCGGCGAGGCGTGCTCGGCGCCGCCGTCGCGGAGCGCCGAGCGGACGGCGGCCGCGGCTGAGAGCTTGGGATCGGTCGAGCGGGTGGCCGCGTTCGGGGCGGGCCCGTTGACGACGTTGAGCAGGCGCCCGTCGTCGGCGACCGTTGCCTTGAGCCCGGCGCCGAAGACCGGCACGCCCTGCTGGTACTGGACGAAGCTCACGTGGTGCGCCCCCGCGGCGTCGGTGAAGCCGTCGAACTTGTGCAGCGAGTCCACGGCGGAAGCGGGGATGCCGAAGGCGGCGTGGTTGTCGCGCACGTAGCCGAGGGCGACGCTCGCCGCCGAGCGGTCGCTGCGGCCGGTGAGGAAGCCGTCGAGCTGCCCGACCGAGCGCACCCCGCCGGTGGCCGGGTCGGCGGAGACGACCGCCTGCGGGCCGATCGAGTCGGTGAGGCGGGCCTGGGCGGCCGCGGCCTTCGCCGTCGGTTCCGCTGCCGCTGCCGGCTTCGCCCGCGAGTCGAAGCTGCGGAGGCCCTGCGCCGGCGTCGTGGACAGAGGGGTGGCCGACTTGCGGGCGCCGCGGGCGCTCGCGCCGCGGGCGTGGGAGCTGCTCTCGCCTCGCGCGATCGTCGGGACGGCGACCGAGACGACCAGCACGAGCGCTGCCACGTAAAGCCTGCGCCGCCAGCCCGGACCCCCATTGCCGCCGCTGCCAGCCGCTCCCCGTACGCCCATCTCTGTTTCCGCCTTTTCTCTCGTGACAAGCCGGGCGCATATAGCTGAGCCCAGCTGAAAACGGAAGCAGCTTACTCCTGCGCAAGGCCCGGCGCCACACCGAATTCCCGCGGCTGGTCAGAGTGCGTACAAGCGCGGAGGTCGCCCCTACTCGCCGGTCGTCCCGCCCCCGCGCCAGTGCAGAACCTCGAGCGCGACGGAGACGTCGAGGGCGCACTCGGCGAGGGGCCGCGGCAGGAGCTCCTCGGCCCTCGCGAGACGGGCGACGATCGTGTTGCGATGGGCGAAGAGCTGCTCGGCGGCGCGGGTCGCGTTCGACTGCGCCCGCAGGTAGACGCGCAGCGTCTCCCGCAGCACCGGCGGCGCCGCCTCGAGCTCGCCGAGCGTCTCGGTCACGAAGGCGCGGGCGCGCTCGGGATCCTGGGTGAGGAGGGAGACGACCTTGATCTCCTCGTAGCGGACCAGGCGCCTCTCGGAGCCCAGCTGCGCGACGAGGCGCTGGGTGGCGAAGGCATCCGCGTGGCTCGAGCGGAAGCCGTCGATGCCGTCCGCCGGCGAGCCGAGCGCGACGCGCACGTCCCCGAGCTCATCCAGCAGGCGCTCGAGCCCGCCGGTGTCTGGCTCGCCCCCAACGGCCACCCAGGCCCACAGCGCGGCGCTCGTCGCCGGCGCCGTCAGCGCCCGCTCGGCGCCGCATGCCTCCGCGAGCTTCGCCGCCACCCGCTCCAGCGCGGCCTCGCCACCGCCGGCATCCTCGCTCCAGGCGATCGCCGCCAGATGGGTGCGATCGAAGGCGTACCCAAGTCGGCGCGAGACGCGCGCGAGGTCGATCGGGGCGCCGTCGAGGACCAGGGTCAGCGTCTCGAGCCGCTCGGCACTGCTCGCGCGGGTGAGCTGCTCGCGCTCGCGATTGACGGCGTCCACGGTGGCCCGCATGGTCGCGTCGACGTAGGCGAAGATCGAGCGCGCCGAGACCTCGAGCAGCTCCCGCAGCTCGCCCGCGTCGTCGGTGAGCGAGAAAGCGAGTGCCATCCATGCCTCCCAGGCGGCGTTCTGGCCGGCCCGGAACGGCTCCAGCGCCTGCGCGTCGAGGCCGCGGCGGACGAGGTCGCGGACGAGCGACTCCGCCTCCTGGCCGAAGTAGGCGGAGACCTCGCCCCCCGGATCGCGCAGGTTCGACTCGGCCCAGTGCATGATCATCGCCCGGTTCGTGCGCTTGAAGGCGGCGAGCAGCGTGGGGTCCTCGGCGACCTCGGCGCTGTGCTCGGGCAGGCTGGCGGCATCGACCGCCTCGAAGATCCCGGACGCGGGCTCGGCCAGCATCCGCTCGATGCCCGTGCGGATCAGCTCCGCGATGCGATCGGAGGGGCGCTGCCAGGGCATCGTGCCGATCCTAGCTCCGAAGTGTGCAGTTCGTCACACAAATGGGGCCAGCGACGGGGCCCTTGCGCACGAACTCGGGCCGCTGCTCCGGCCGAATGTGCAATCTGCACATCGCAGTTGCGCAGTTTGGCCGATCTGCCGTTGCCGTGAGCGGCGCTGCGGGCGATCGTTGTGCTGACGCAACCACCAGGAGAGGCAGCGAGCGATGAGCGCAACCGAGACCGCGACCGAGATCGTCCCCGAGCACGTCGACGTGCTCATCGTCGGGGCGGGGGTCTCCGGCATCGGCGCCGCCTACCACCTTCAGGACAAGCAGCCGCAGAAGAGCTACGCGATCCTCGAGGCGCGCGAGGATCTCGGCGGGACCTGGGATCTGTTCCGCTATCCCGGCATCCGCTCCGACTCCGACCTGCACACGTTCGGATACGCCTTCAAGCCCTGGACCGGCGAGAAGGCGATCGCCGACGGCCCCTCGATCAAGGCGTACGTGCGCGAGACCGCCGTCGAGAACGGCATCGACCGCAGGATCCACTACGGCCTCAAGGTGCTGCGCGCCGAGTGGTCGAGCGCCGAGGCGCGCTGGACGGTGACCGTGGAGCGCGTGGGGACGGGCGAGACCTTCGCGATGACCGCGGGGTGGCTGTTCTCGGCGAGCGGCTACTACCGCTACGACGAGGGCTACATGCCGGACTTCGAGGGCATCGCCGATTTCCGCGGCCAGATCATCCACCCTCAGCGCTGGCCCGAGGACCTCGACTACGCGGGCAAACGCGTGGTCGTCATCGGCAGCGGCGCGACGGCGGTGACGCTCGTGCCGGCGCTGGCCGCCGACGCCGCCAAGGTGACGATGCTGCAGCGCTCGCCGACCTACGTGCTCCCGGTGCCCGAGCGCGACCGGCTCGCGAACCGGCTGCGCCGCTGGCTCGGGCCCGATCGCGCCTACGCGATCACGCGCCGCAAGAACATCTTCCGCCAGCGCGCCATCTACGACCTCTCCAAGCGCTTCCCGAACGCCGTCCGGCGCTTGATCCGGTGGGTCAACCGCAAGCAGCTCGAGGGCAGCGGGGTCGACGTGGACGTGCACTTCAAACCGAGCTACGACCCCTGGGATCAGCGGCTGTGCGCGGTTCCCGACGGCGACCTCTACGAGGAGCTGCGCAGCGGCCGGGCCGAGATCGTCACCGACGCGATCGAGACCTTCACTCCCGACGGGATCCGCCTCGTCTCGGGGCGCGAGCTCGAGGCCGACGTCATCGTCACCGCGACCGGTCTCAACCTGCTCGCCTTCGGCGGCATCGAGCTGACGGTCGACGGCGAGGAGGTCTCGCTGCCGGAGACCGTCGCCTACAAGGGCCTGATGCTGAGCGGCGTGCCGAACTTCATCTTCGCGATCGGCTACACGAACTCGTCCTGGACGCTCAAGGTGGATCTCGTATGCGAGTACTTCTGCCGCCTGCTCGGGCACCTCGACCGCGGCGGCTGGGACGCGTGCGTCCCCGAGGTCAGCGATCCCGCGATGGCGCTGCGGCCGCTGCTCGACTTCGAGGCCGGCTACGTGCTGCGTTCCCTGCACGAGCTCCCCAAGCAGGGCGAGCGCGAGCCGTGGTACCTCTCGATGAACTACGGCAAGGACGCGCGGTATTTGCGCGAGGGCGCGATCGACGAGGATCTGCGGCTCTTCTCAGCCGAGCGCGAGCGGGCAGCCCAGCCCGAACCCGTTCCTGCCTGAGGCGTAGCCCCAGCGACGCGCCCGCTCAGCGCACGCGCAGCTTGCCCGTGGCGACCGAGGTCCGCCCGGCCTTGCTGGCGCTCAGCGCGACCTTGTAGCGGCCGTGCTTGAGGCGCTTGTGGATCTTGAGGCTGTTCTTGCCGGCCTTTGCCTTCGCGCGCGCGGAGGCGACCTTCCTCTTGCCCTTGGTGATGGTGACCTTCACCTTCGCGGCGCGGTCGAGGCGGTAGCGAAGCCTCGCCCGTCCCTTGCGGGCCGCGGCCTTGAGCTTGCCGATCGTCGGCGGCTGCTGCGATGCGGGCACCAGCGCGAGCGCGTCCGCGGGAACCTTCGTCGTCTTGCGCAGGGAGTTGGCCCCGATCTCCACGCCCTCGCCGGCCGCGATCGTGATCGCCTTCTGCCCCTGCAGCTGCGCGAATCCCGTGCCCGAGATCATGTGGTAGAGCGCGTTGCCCTTGCTCGGTACCTCGGCCAGGGCCGACCCGCCCCCGGTACCCGCGCGCAGCGTCCCCAGCGTCCCCGGCTTCCGCCTGCCGCGAACGCCGGCCTCAGCTCGATCGGTGGTCACGACGTAGTCGCCCTTGCCGACGATCTTCGCCCAGACCTCGCCGAGGATGAGCTTCAGCGTGACCTTGCGGCTGCCGCCGGAGTAGTCGCTCTTGGTGACCGTGGTCTTCGAGTCCGGGCCCAGCCGCAGGATCGAGCCGTCGCTGAGCGTGACCTCGAGGCGCCCGTGGGCGGCGGACTGCAGCGTGTCGCCCTGGCATACGACCTCGCCGAGCGCCGGCGCCGGCGGACCGCCCTCCGAGATCGTCACCGTGCCCGCCTGCGGGACCACGCCGCAAGGCGAGGTCGACGTCACCGTGATCTTCGTCGCGTCGGTGAAGCCCGCGGCGTTGTCGCTGCCCGAGAAGGTGCCGCTGGCGACCACGGGGGCGTCGCCACGCTGAAGCGTGAACTCGTAGGCGCCGTTCTGGTGGTTGATCGAGCCCTGGTGGATGTCGGTGAAGGCCGCGTTCCACAGCGTCTGGGTGTAGTCCGCGCCGCCGCAGCCGCTTTGGCCGTGGTAGCTCTCCGAGGGCGGCGTGATGCTGAGCCTGATCCGCGGCGAGCCCGTGGTTCCGTCGTAGCCGGTGAAGCCCGTGACCGTGATCGGCTGCGGGTTCTCGCCGGTCAAGTGCTCGACGAAGGTTCCGCACGAGCCGGCCGGAATCGAGGCACCCCCCGTGGCAACCTGGTAATGCGCGGTCTTCTGGCCGAAGTACTCGCCGGACTGGGCGTTGTAGTCGATCGGGATCTGGTCGAGGTACTCGAAGTGGTAGTTGCGACCGGCCTTGCTGAAGTGCACGTTGGAGTCGAACTCGACGTCGAAGTTCGGGTAGGCGTAGTCGGCGCTCGCCGCGGCCGGCGCCCAGGGCAGCGCCGCCGCCCCGACGGTGGCGGCGATCGCCAACAGGAGCGCCGTGGCGACCCTAGCCGCCGGTCCGCGGTCTCCGTGCTGCAAACGAGTGCTCCTCTCGTGCCGTGGGTTCCGGCGCCCGCCCCGCGCTCCTGCGCGAATGTAGTGCCACGGACCACGCTTGGCATCGTGGTAGCGACCACGATCTTTTCTCCGCGGCGGACCCCCGGGACGGCTCCCCGACGGGCGCGGCACGCACGGCGCGGCGCCCGGGGCGGTAGGTTCGGGGACATCAGCGACGTCGCCGACACGCTCGTCGTCTTCGGGATCACGGGCGATCTCGCCCGCAAGAAGACCTTCGCCGCTTTGTACGAGCTCGAGCGGCGCGGCGAGATCCCGTGCCGGATCATCGGCGTCGGACGGCGCCAGTGGGACGACGAGGAGCTGCGCTCGCAGGCGCAGGCGGCGATCGGCGAGACCGTGGAGGGCATCGAGGAGAACGCGCTCGAAGGGCTGCTCGGGCGGATGGGCTATCTCGCCGGCTCCTACGACGACCCCGAGACGTACGCGCGCCTCGCGGAGCGCGTCGACGGCGCCTACGCCGTCTACTACATGGAGACGCCCCCCTCGCTGTTCGCCCCCGTGGCCAAGCAGCTCGCCGCGGCCGGGCTGAACGGCAACGCCCGCCTGCTGCTCGAGAAGCCGTTCGGGCACGATCTCGCCTCGGCCCGCGAGCTCGAGGCGGAGCTGCGCGAGGTCTTCGCCGAGAGCCAGATCCTGCGCCTGGACCACTTCCTCGGCAAGGAGCCGGTGATGGACATCCTCTACCTGCGCTTCGCGAACGCGGTCCTGGAGCCGATCTGGAACCGCCGCTACGTCGACTCGGTGCAGATCACGATGGCCGAGAGCTTCGGCATCGAGGGCCGGGGCCGCTTCTTCGATCCGGTCGGCTCGCTCCGTGACGTGGTCCAAAACCATCTGCTGCAGGTGCTGGCCGTGGTCGCGATGGAGCCCCCCTCGGCCGGGCCCGACGACGCCGACTCGATCCGCCGCCGCAAGAACGACCTCTTCCGGGCCATGCCCGCGGCCGACCCGGCCTCCTACATCCGCGGCCAGTTCGGCGGCTACCGCGAGATCGAAGGCGTCGCCCCGGACTCGGCGACGGAGACGTTCGTGGCGCTCGAGCTCAGCGTCGACAACTGGCGCTGGGAGGGCGTGCCCTTCTTCATCCGCGCGGGCAAGTGCCTGCCGGTCGACGCGACCGAGGTGCGGATCGTCTTCCGGCGCCCGCCGCGTCTCGGGATCGGGGGTCGCATGGTCCCCGACGCGAACGAGCTCATCATCCGCCTCAAGCCCGACCCGGGCGCCGAGCTCTGCCTGATGGCCAAGCGGGGCGGCGAGGAGGCGCTGCACCGCGTCCACCTCGACCTGCTCTTCGGCGAGCAGGTCGGCCACCAGCCGGCCGAGTACGAGCGGCTGCTCGCGGACGCATTGCACGGCGACTTCCGGCGCTTTCCGGACCAGGACTCCGTCGAGCAGACGTGGCGCATCGTCGAGCCGCTGCTCGGCGACGGCCCCGAGACGCTGCCGTACGCGGCCGGAAGCTGGGGCCCGGAGCAGGCCTCCGAGCTGATCGCCGAGCACGGCGGCTGGCGCGATCCGTGGCTGCCGGGGGAGTGAGCGGCGTGCACCGTGACGAGCTCGTCGGCGTCACCGACGGCGAGCTCGCGATCCACCTCTGGATCGGGCGCCGGCGCCGCTGAGATCTCAGCCGGGCTCGCCGGGGGCTCGCAGCAGGTAGGCGTCCTGGCGCATGTGCACGCCCGGGTCGCCCGCGAAGGAGTCGACGAGCTCGTACCCCGCCGCGAGCTCCCGCACGTAGTCGGGCGGGTGGTAGACGGCGCACAGGTTGCTGCCGGGCTGGCCCTCGAAGTGGACGACGAGCCGGCCCTGCTCGTACGCGCGGCGGTCCTCGCCGGTGAGCTCGTCCGCGTAGGCGCTGCCGGCCGTGGTCAGGATCAGATGCCCGCCGGGCTTGATCACCCGCATCAGCTCCTCGAGCCAGGGTCGCTGATCCCCCTCGGGGAGGTGGGTGAAGATCGAGATCGTGTAGACGAGGTCGAAGCTGTCGTCCGCGAACGGAAGCGGCGGTTGCAGCCCGTTGACCTTCGTCTCGGCGAACGGCAGTTGCTCCTGGCACCAGGAGATCAGCTCGGCGTTGATGTCGCTGCCGTGCAGGCGCACGTCCGGCCGGCCGCTCAGCCACCACCAGCGCAGGACCCGGCCGCAGCCGCAGCCGAAGTCGAAGACGTCCCCGCGCGGCTCGATCCCGTTGCGCTCCAGCATCCCGAGAAGGAACTCGTGATGGATGCGGCCGCTGCTCAGGAACGTGAGCGAGTCGGCGTTGCGGATCACCTTCGCGCGCAGCGACGGGGGCGGTAGCGGCAGGCCGCGCGAGAGCCGGCGCACGCGCTCGCGCCGCTCCGGGCGCCGGTCGATGAGCCGGGCTCGCAGGGTGACCGCGTGCTCGCGCAGGCGGTGCGCGATCGGCCCCAGCGTCGAGCGGCCGACGGAGGTGGTCCGCAGGCCGGCGGCGAGGCGCGAGCCGAGCCGCATCAGGCCCTCGCTGCGCGTCGATGCGGCGGGCGCGCTCGGCGACATCGGCGCGACGATACAGGTGGGCGGAGGCGACCAGAACGCGGCTACGTCCGCCAGGGTCCGGGGCGCTGGCGGCCTCGGGCACCCAGGGAGGGGGCCGAGGGGAGTTCTGGCCGTGGCGGCACTTCCCCTCCGGCGAGCGGTCGAACGCCTTTGGGCACTGAGGGAGGGGGCGAAGGTGGAAGAACGTCGGGGACGTCCCGGCCCCGGCGGACGTTCCCGACGTTTGTGCGTCCAGAGCGAAAAAAGGTAGGGGACGTCAGCGGGCCACACACGTGGCAAACGTTTGTTGCCCACATCTGGTGTGTTGACCCCCTCAGGGGTCGAGCGCTCCCGCCAACCCATCCCCTCAGTGCCCTCGCACCGCCACGCACGGTCGCCCGGCCTCGCACCCCCGCGCGGCGGCGACATCCCACCGGCCAACCGCCACGCTCGCCCGCCGGCGACGCGGCTCCGCGTCGGCCGAGAGCTCGCCCGCGGGTAGCGACTTATTCACGACCCGGGTGTTCGGGGCGGTAGGTTGCCGGATGTTCGGCGGCCGCCGGAGGACCTACGGCACAAGGAGACTGGGGATGGACGAGTTCGACTTCGACGAGGAGCGGAGCGTCGGTCGGCGGCAGTTCCTGCTCGGCGGCGCCGCCGTGGGCGTGGCGCTGGCCACGCCGCTGAACTACGCCGCGATCGCGCGCGCGAAGCGGGTTCCGGTCGCCAGGCACGGCGCCTTCCACCACGGCGTCGCCTCCGGCTTCCCCACGGACCGGGCGATCACGCTGTGGACGCGCCTGGGCCACGTCGAGCGGACCTCGAAGCTGCATCTCGAGGTCGCCAGGGACAAGCACTTCCGCAGACTCGTCAAGCGCAAGGCGGTGCGCGCCGGCAAGAACGCGGACTTCACTGTGCACGAGCGCATCCACGGGCTCGACCCCCACCGCGAGTACTTCTACCGCTTCTCGACCACGCACAAGGACTCGCCGGTCGGCCGCTTCCGGACGCTCCCGCCCCGCGGGTCCAAGCATCCGCTGCGGATCGGCTTCTGGTCCTGTCAGGCGTACGAGGCCGGCTACTACAACGCCCAGGCGGGGCTCGCCGCCGAGGACGACCTCGACTTCGTCGTGATGCTCGGCGACTACATCTACGAGCGCCACTACTGGGACGGGCCCGCCGACCGCAAGGACAGGACCGGCGCCAACCACGACGGCGACGTGCAGACGCTGGACGAGTACCGGCAGAAGTACCGGCTCGGCCAGTCCGACCCGAACCTGCAGAAGCTGCACGCGACCTACCCGGTCGTCTCGATCTGGGACGACCACGAGGTCGAGGACAACTACGCCGGCGATCAGCAGGACTCGGCCGAGCCCGATCCGACGAAGGAGAACAACGGTGCCCCGCGCCGCGTCCCCTTCCTCAAGCGCCGCAAGAACGGCTACCGCGCCTACTTCGAGGCGACGCCGCGGATCCGGATGAAGAGCGACCGCAACCGCATCTACGGCTCCTACCGGGCCGGGTCGCTGGCGGAGATCTTCGTCACCGACCAGCGCCAGTACCGCGACCCGCAGCCGTGCGGCGACCCGATGCTCGAGCCCTGCCCCGCGACCGAGGCGCCGGGCCGGACGATGCTCGGCGACGAGCAGAAGAAGTGGTTCAAGCGGGCGGTCCCGAACTCAAAGGCGAAGTGGAAGATCTGGGCCAGCGAGCTGATGGTGATGAGCCTCGACGTGCCCAAGGGCCAGCCGGCCCTCGTCGATGCCTGGGACGGCTACGAGCACGAGCGCCACGAGATCCTGCAGAGCTTCAAGTCGAAGGGGCTCGAGGATCTCGCCGTGATCACCGGCGACATCCACACCTTCTTCGCCGGCGATCTGTCGACGACGGGGGACAACACGGGCGAGGAGATCGGGGTCGAGTTCGTCGGGGGCTCGGCGACCTCGTTCGGGATCCCGGAGACGCTCAACATCCCGTCCTCGGTCCTCAAGCCCCTCGGCCTGGCCCAGAACCCGCACATCAAGTTCGCCGATCTCGACAGCCGCGGCTACGGCGTGCTCACCGTGAAGCGCAACAAGATCAAGTGCGAGCTGCGCGGCGTCGACCCCTTCACCGTCGGGGCGAAGCCGTCGACGCTGGCCAAGTTTGAGGCAGTGGCCGGCGACCCTCACGTGCACCAGATCTGACCGGCGGCGGCGCCGGCGCGCGGCGTCGCGGCGTCGCCGCTGCGGCGGCCGCCTTGCGGGATGCCTCCGCGGCGCGGACCGCGGTGAGGGTGACGACGACCGCGGTGGAGGCGAGGATCGGCAGCAGCAGCCAGGTGGCGTGCGCGTCGCTGCCCGCTCCGATCGTGTGCAGGACGCCGAGCACGAAGACGGCGAACGTGAGCTTGTGCAGCTTGCGCCAGGCCGAGTTCCCGATCCAGCGGCGGACGTAGAAGCTGAGCGTGATGATCGCCGCGAGCCAGCCTCCCAACACGCCGATGCCGGTCCAGAACCGGTGCGTGGGGATGGAGAACGGGATCAGCACCTGCTGGAGGCTCGGATGCAGGTAGGAGTCGCCGATCAGCAGCAGGCCGTGCGTCACGATCGCCGCCAGCCCCGCGAGTGCCAGCGCCTCGTGCAGGATCTTCAGCCGCCCCGGGCCGCCCGCGAGCTTCATCCGGGAGCTGAGCGCGAGCCCGACGCAGACGGAGGCGGTGACGAGCAGCAGCGCAACGATCCCGGTCGAGCGGCTCGCGAGCCACCAGGGGTGCAGCGAGGTCGCGGCGGCGGCGTTCATGCGGCCACCGCCCGATCGGGCGCCTCGACGACGATCAGCTCACCCGCGTCGGTGATCAGGGCGCCGCCCAGGGGCCGCAGCAGATCGAGGCCGGCCTCGGGACCGCTCAGCAGCGCCGCCTTCGCCAGCGCCTCCGCCTCGACGGCGGTCGGGGCCAGCGCCGTCGCCTGCACGACCCCGGTCCAGGCGGGCGCGCCGCTGGACGGGTCGATCAGATGGTGGGCGAAGCCGTCGCCATGGCGCCAGATCCGGGTCGCGAGCCCGCTCGTGGCCACGGCGCCACTGCTGATCGCGAGCTCGTGCCCGGCGGCGCCGGCGAACGGGTCGAAGATCGCAACGGTGCGCGGCAGCGGCTCGCGGCCGCCGACGCGCGCGTCGCCGCCGCAGTCCACGGCGTAGCGGCGCGCGCGACCGAGCTGCTCGGCGGCGAGGTCGGCGGCGAGGCCCTTGCCGATCCCGCCGAGGTCGATGCGGACTCCGGGCTCGCGGGTGACGGTCGCCCGCGCGACGTCGACGTGGAAGCGGGGCTCGGGACCGACCGCGGGAGCGGCCGGGCGGCGGGGGGGTGCCGCGGCGAGCGCGGCGCTGAGATCGGCGGGCTCGACGCCGACCCGGGACTCCCCGTAGCCGGCGCGTTCGAGATCCGGCAGGACCGTGACGTCGACGAGCCCCCCGGAGAGGATCGCGGCCTGCTGGGCGGCGGCGAGCGCCCGTGCCAGCAGCGGCGAGACCGGAACCTCGGTCCGCTCGTCCTCGTTCAGCCGGCTCAGCTCACTCGCCTCGAACCGGGTCAGCGAGGAATGCATCCCGCGCAGGAGCGACTCGGCCAGGACGACGTCGCCGACCGGGGGCTCGAGCGCGAGGATTCTCACGCGTGAGCCGAAGAGCGGAAACGACCGCCCCTGCTCGACGGCGGCGTCGCTCACGAGGGACCCGTGACGAGCGGCGCCGGGGCAGGGGTCGGCGCCGGCGTCACGGTCGGGGCAGGGGCGGGAGTGGGGTTCGCGGGGACGACCACGACGCCGGAGCCCTCCGAGTCCGAGGGCAGATCCGGGACGGCCGGGTCAGCCGGCTGGGCGGGGGTCGCGTTGCCACCTACGTTCCGGGGGGCGGCGCTGCGGGCCGCAGCCTTGCGACTCAGGGCGGGATCGGCTCCGGCCTTCATCTGCAGGGCGAGCCCGGCGAAGATGAAGACGGCGAGAATGGCGCTGAGCGAGGCGATCACGGCCAGGTGGGTGCGCAGCGAGGGACGCCGCCGCCGCGGCTGCGGCCGGCGGGGCATGCGGGTGGGGCGCCCGTAGTAGGTGATCTGGCCGGATGCGTACTCGCTCACACGGACACCTTCGGATCTGAGGGTCAGTCGGCCCTAAGTGGTTGGTTAGACGTCTCTTATCCCCCGGAGCCGCGTCCATCGGGCCATACGATCCATGCGATGAACGTGCTCGTAGTCGAGGACGAACCCGGGATCGCCGACCTGCTCCGGCGCGCGCTCGAGGCGGACGGCCACGAGGTCAGCGTCGCGACCGACGGCGTCGAGGGCGAGACGCTCGCGCTCAGCGCCGAGCACGATCTCGTCATCCTCGATCGCCGGCTGCCCCGTCTCGACGGGATCGCGGTCCTCACCTCGATCCGGCGCGCGACCCCCGAGACCCCCGTGATCATGCTCACCGCGCTCGGCGAGCGCGAGGACGTGATCGAGGGCCTCGACAGCGGCGCCGACGACTACATCACCAAGCCCTTCGACCTCGACGAGCTGCTCGCGCGCGTGCGGGCCCAGCTCCGCCGCCCGGCGGCGGCCTCGGGCAAGCTCACCGTCGGCGACATCGAGCTCGACCCGACCCGGCGGACCGTCACCCGAGCCGGGGAGGCGGTGCAGCTGACCTCGCGCGAGTTCCAGCTTTTGGCCTACCTGATGCGGCGACCGAACGAGGTGCTCTCGCGCGAGCAGATCCTCAAGGCGGTCTGGGGCTACGACCACGACCCGGGCACGAACGTGCTCGCCGTCTACATCGCCTACCTGCGGCGGAAGCTCACCGTCGACGGCGATCCGCCGCCGATCGAGACGGTGCGCTCCGCCGGCTTCCGGCTGGTCGTCGACGATGCTTGAGCGAATCCGAGGGAGCTCGCTGCGGGCCCGGTTGATCGCGGCCCTGGTCCTGACGACGTCCGCGATCCTCCTCGTCAGCCTGATCGTCCTGCACGCGCGCACGGGCGCCGACCTCAACGGCCGCGTCGACGACCGGCTCAAGCGCGACCTCGAGGAGTTCGACGCCTCGCCCGCGGGCCGGGCCCGCGACGAGGCGCAGCTGCGGCGCGCGGCGCGCAGCTTCATCGCCGCCCAGGGCTACCACCCCGACTCGCGCATCTTCGCGATCGAGCTCGCCGACGGGTCCCTGGTCACGAACGAGCCCGAGCTGCTCGAGCACGGCGGCGGCGGCCCGACCCCGGAGTCGGGCGAGAGCGACACCGAGGAGCGGTCGGACCGCTCGCTCGCCGCGGGGATGCTCGCCGGCGGCGACGGCTTCAGCACCGTCAGCGGTCCTGACGGGGCGCAGCTGCGGGTGCTCAGCGAGCCGATTGCGGCCGGTGGGGACCGACTCGGCACCCTGCACGTGGCCGAGTCGCTGACGGGGGTGAGCGAGGCGCAGGCGGGCCTCAGCGACACCATCCTGATCGTCGCCCTGTTCGCGATCGCCGCCGTTGTCCTGGTCGCCGCGTTGATCGCCTCACGGCTCGCGGCGCCGCTGAAGCGGATCGAGCGCTTTGCCGCCGACGTCGATCACGGCAACCTCGACGAGCGCATCGAGACCGATCGCGGGCCGGAGGAGGTGCGGTCGCTCGCGCGCGTCGTTCAACCACATGCTCGACCGCGTCCAGCGCTCGTTCCAGCACCAGCGCGAGTTCGTCGCCGACGCCTCGCACGAGCTGCGGACGCCGCTGACGGTCGTCTCGCGGCGAGGTGACGATGCTCGAGCGCAACGCCGGGCCGGAGCAGCTCGAGCGCTTGCAGGTCGTCGAACGCGAGCTGCGCCGGATGCAGCGGCTCGTCGCGGAGATGCTGACGCTGGCGCGGGCCGACGACCGCGAATCGCTGCGGCTCGAGCAGATCGAGCTCGACGACTTCCTCGAGGATCTCGAGCGGGAGCTGCCGATGCTCGGCGCGCGCGACTACGTCGTCGAGCGCGCGGCCGGCGGCTTCGTCGCCGATCGCGACCGGATCACGCAGGTGCTCCGCAACCTGATCCGCAACGCGGTGGCCCACACGGCCCGTGAGGGCAGGGTCCGGGTCTCCGTCGCGATGGCGGAGCCCGGGACGGTGCGTTTCGAGGTCGCCGACGACGGGCCCGGAATCCCGGAGTCGGAGGCCGAGCGGCTCTTCGATCGCTTCTACCGGACCGATACCGGACGCGGCCGCGACGGGGGAGGGGCGGGCCTCGGGCTAGCGATCGCGAAGGCGATCGTCGACGCCCACGGCGGCAGGATCAGCGCCGGCCGGGCACCCGAGGGCGGGGCTCTCGTCGCCTTCGAGCTGCCGCGCGAGGGCCCCCTGTCCTGAGACGGGACGCTCACGCCGAGGCCAAACGCTCGCCGCCGTCCGGCACAATGTCGCCCGTGAGCGAGGCCCACGGACAGCGCAACGGGGACGGCACGGTCCCGTACGTCGCGGTCGTCACCGGGGCCTCCTCGGGCATCGGGGAAGCGGCGGCACGGCGCCTGGCGCGCGAGCCGGGCGCCCGGCTCGTCCTCGTAGCACGCCGCGCCGAGCGGCTCGAGGCGCTCGCCGCGGAGCTTCCCTGCCCGGCGAGCTTTCTCGCCGTCGACCTCACCGACGCCGATGCCCCCGACCGGGTGCGGGCCCACCTCGGTGAGCGCCACGACCGGCTCGACCTGCTCGTCAACAATGCCGGCGCCGCCTGGCGGGGGACCTTCGCCGAGACCGGCTTCGAGAACGTGCGCCGCCACGTCGAGCTCAACTTCTTCGCCGTGGTGCGCCTGACCGAGGCGCTGCTGCCGCTGCTGCGCGAGTCGGCGCCGAGCGCGATCGTCAACGTCTCGAGCACCGCGGGCAGGGTCTCACGCGGGGGATCCGGGGCCTACTCGGCGAGCAAGTTCGCGCTCAGCGGCTGGACCGACGCGCTGTACGCGGAGGAGGCCGCCGAGGGCGTCCACGTCGGCCTCGTCGAGCCCGGCTTCATCCGCACCGAGGGCTTCCCCGCGGACGAGCTCCGAGCGAAACGCCTTACGCGCTGGATGGTCTCCGATCCCGAGCGCGTCGCCGAGGCGATCGTCGAGACCGGACCGGGCGGCCGGGCGGAGCGCTACGTGCCCCGGCCCTACGCGCTCGCGGCGGCGCTGCGGACGGTGGCCCCCTGGTTGCTGCGGCTCGCCGGGCGCAGCGGCTCGGCCTCGGTGCTCGTCACCCGCACCGGCGCCGACGACGCACAGAGCTGAGCCGCTTGCCGGACGGGCCGCCGACGATCACGCTGGCGGAGGCGCGCCGGCTCGCCCTGCACGCCCAGGGCCTGGCGCTGCCGCCGGCGGCGGGAACCACCGTCGCCGACGTCGTCGGGCGGATCGGCTGTCTGCAGCTCGATCCCGTCGGCGTCGTCGCCCGCTCGCCGCTGCTGGTCGTGCGGGCACGGCTCCGCGGCGGCAGCCACGACTCGCACGCGCGCGCGCTGGAGCGAGCGGCCTACGGCCCCCGGGCCGAGCGCTCGCTGTTCGACTACTGGTGCCACGAGGCGAGCCTCTGCCACCTCGCCGACCTGCCCCTGCACAGATGGGCGATGCGCACCTACATCGAGCGGCTCGGCCCGGTCCGCCGCGCCCGGGTGGAGCCCTGGATGCGGGCCAACGCGGAGTTCGCCGACCACGTCGTAGCCTCGCTGGCCGAGCGCGGCCCGCTGCGCGCGAGCGAGCTCGAGGACCGTTCGGAGGTTGCCTGGCAGTGGGGGCACTGGACCGACGAGGTCTCCTCGCGGCAGACGATCGCGCGGATGCTCGACCGCCTCTGGCGCAGCGGCCGCGTCGGCATCGCGGGCAGGCGCGGGATCGAGCGCCTGTGGGACGTGCTCGACCGCTGTCTGCCCCCCGGGCGCGCTCGAGCGCGCCGACGCCGAGCCGCTCGGCGAGCGCGAGGCCGTGCGGATGGCGGTCCTGCGCTCGGTCTCGATGCTCGGCGTCGGTCGCGCCCGCCACATCGGCGCCCATTTCACCCGCAGTCGGTATCCCGGTCTAAGCGACGCGATCGGTGAGCTCGAGGCGGCGGGCGAGCTCGTCGAGGTCCGCGTCGGGGACACCGGCGGCAGCTGGTGGGCCCGGCCGGCCGATCTCGAGCGGCTGTCGTCACTGGCGCCCGGGCGGCGGACCCTGGCGCTCTCGCCCTTCGACAACCTGATCTGCGACCGGGCTCGGGCGGAGGAGCTGTTCGGCTTCGAGCACCGGCTCGAGATCTACGTGCCCGCCGGCAAGCGCCGCTGGGGCTACTACGTGCTGCCGATCCTGCACGGCGAGCGGCTCGTCGCCCGCGTCGACCTCCGCGTCGACCGCGATGACGGCGAGCCGGTCCTCCGGGTGCTCGCGCTGCACCCGGAGCCAGGGAGGCGCGCCCCGGCGGCGACGGAGCGCGCGCTCGACTCGCTCGCGGCGTGGCTCGGCGCCCGGCGCTGAGCGCGGCCGAGCCCGGTCAGCTCAGGCTCTGATCTTCCACTCGCCGTCCTCGAGGGCGAGCCGGAACTTCTGCTTGTCGCCGTTGCCGAGCGTGGCGGTGACGGTCGCCTTGCGGTTCGACTCGCGGTCGAGCTTGAAGGTCGCGTTCGCGAACGCGGCCGCCTCCTTGCCGGTCGGGGCGATCACCGTCACGATCTGCCCCGAGCAGTTGCCGCCGGCGGCGAAGTTGTTCTGACCCCGGGCCGTGAGTTGCTCACAGGCCGCGGCGCCGTTGCCGTCGGCGATCGCGCGCACGAAGGTCGCGACGGTCTCCTCGGGCGAGGACCCCTGACCGCCGCCCCCGCCCCCGCCGCCGGAGCCGCACGCCGCGAGCGACGGGGCCAGCGCGGCGGCGACGGCGAGCGCGGTCAGCGGTCTCCGCATGGGTGGCGTCGAGCGCCGGGCGACGCTACTGGTCGATCTTCCAGGAGCCGTTCTCCTGCACCAGCTTGAAGCTGTTGGAGTCGCCGTTGGACTTCGTCACCTTGACCGTCGCCGCGGTGTCGCTCTGGTCGGTGACCTCGTAGGTCGCGTTGGCGACGTCCTGCTTGTCCTGGTCGGAGACCTGGCCGGCTGCCTGCGTTACCTGGTCCTGACAGGTGCCGCCGCCCTGCTCGACCTGCTTGATCGCGTTCGCGGAGGCGTACGAGCAGGCCTGCTCGCCGTCGCCGTTGGCGATCGCGGTCAGAAACGACTTCGTGACGGCCTCGGGCGAGTCGGAGCTCGAGGTGCTGTCGCCGCCACCGCCGCAGGCGGCGAGGGCGATCGCCGCGGCGAGCGCGGCGAGCATCAGGCTGACGCGGGTGAAGTTCTTGTGCATGGGTGGCTGGACCCCCTGGTAGGTCGGGAATGAGACGGCAGCAGACTAGTGGACCCGTCCGCAAATACGCTCAGCCCCGGCGGCGTCCGGACCCGCCTGAGGGCACCCGCCGTCCGCCCACATGCCAACCGGCATGCGGGCGGCCACCGTGCACCCTCAGCCGTGCCCGGCCACTCGCCGGCATCTGACCGGACTTACGGACGCGTCCACTGGTGGACCCGTCCGCAAATACGCTCAGCCCCGGCGGCGTCCGGACCCGCCTGAGGGCACCCGCCGTCCGCCCACATGCCAACCGGCATGCGGGCGGCCACCGTGCACCCTCAGCCGTGCCCGGCCACTCGCCGGCATCTGACCGGACTTACGGACGCGTCCGCTGGCGATGCGCGCCCGGGCAGCCCTTGCCGAGGTGGTCGCGGCGGTCCGCGCGCACCCGGTCGTGGCCCGCTCCGCAGCGGATCCGGTCGCGGCCGCCGCCGCGGGCGTCGATCCGGTCGGCCCCCGGCCCGCCGTCGATCGTGTCGCGGCCGCGCCCGCCGCGGAGCCGGTCGGGTCCGCGGCCGCCGACGAGGTCGTCGCGCCCGCGCCCGCCGACCAGCGCATCGCGGCCGGCGCCGCCGCGCAGCTCGTCGCCGCCGCGCTGACCCCGGAGCCGGTCGTTGCCGCCCGCCCCGTACAGGCAGTCGGCGCCGGGGCCGCCGCGGAGCCGATCGTCGCCGCCGCGCCCACGGATCGCATCCCCCGCGTCGGAGGGCGGCAGCGTTCGCGGCGTGTCGGCTCCCGGCGAGCCTCGCTGCGGCAAGGCGCAGGGCTTGCCGCCGGCGGTGTGCCCGGAGGGCAGCGTGTAGGCGTCGGTGACGAAGTCGTAGCCGCCCGGCAGGCCGTCGGAGCGCATCGAGGGGCAGCCCGAGCGCATGTCGTCACACCGCACCTCCTTGCCCGAGACCGTGTGGAAGTCGTAGCGCGAGCGCGAGTAGAAGGAGAAGACGTTTGGATCGCGGTTGAGGTCGATCTGGCGCTCGCGCTCGTCCTTGCGCCAGCGGTCGCTGAGCAGGCGGCGGTCGGCGTCGCGGCGGCAGGCGTTCGTCTCGCAGCCGACGTAGCGGTCCATCCAGGCGGTCGTGTACCACGCGACGAGATCCCCTCCCCGGAGGCTCGCGAGGCCGAGGTAGACGGTCGTATTGCCGGGGATGAAGGCCGACTCCTCGTGCGTACCGCCGCGGATGTGGACCTCGGCCGAGTCGACGCCCGCCTTCTTGTATGCGAGGAAGCCGTCGTTGCCCGTCTGCGGGTCGGGATCGCCCGTCATGGGGGCGGGATCGATGCTGTAGTCCTGCGTGATCCCCATCGCCGGCTTCGTGATCGGCGGGTTCTGCGGCCGGGGCGAGGAGCCTGAGGCGCAGTCGGGCGCGCTCCACTTGGTGCTGCCCGGCGCGCTCAGGTTGTCCCAGGCGACGGTCGAGTCGACGCGCTTGTCGACCTGGCCGACATAGGAGACGGCCGCAGCCCCGAGCGAGTGGCCCGCGATGCCGACCCGCTTGGGGTCGACCATCTTCCAGAGCGGGTCGTAGGCGGCATCGAAGCCCTCCTTCACGCGCCGGTCCTGCTTGGCCGAGTGGTCGGTGCCCGTCGTGCAGCTCGGCCGCGGCGCGTAGGGGCGCTTCGGGGTCGAGAGCGCGAAGTCGAGCGCGTCCTCGGTGTTGTCGAAGAAGGGCCTTCCGGTTTGCGAGGGGACGCCGTCCAGACGGTCGGGGCCGGCGCCGAAGGTGTCGCTCAGCCCCTGGCCCTGGGGGTCGTAGGTGAGGACCACGTAGCCGTGCTTGGCGAGCGTCGCCGCCTGGCCCCAGTAGAGGTGCTCGGGCGCCTGCACGGAGCCGTTCGTGATCACCACGAGCGGCCGCTTCTTCGGGCCCTTGACCGACGCCCAGACGTGCCCGGAGAGGGTCGAGCCGTTGCGGGCGGTGAACAGGACCGGCTTCATCACGCCCATCCCGTCCTTGGCCCAGTCGTAGAAGCGGACGTCGCCCGCGCACTCGTTGCCGCCGTTGGCGCAGACGTTGCCGGCGAAGTCGCGCTCCGGGTCGGTGGCGGCGATCTTCGCCGCGGCCGCGATGTTGTGGGTGTTCGCCTGCTGCAGGCGCTGCTGGAACTCGGGCGTGAGCGTCACGTAGGTGAGCCGCTCGCTCGTCTTCGCGAAGTTCTTCGCTTCGAGCGCGGGGTCGAAGGCGCGGGCGAGGGCGGGCGCGAGCAACGCGATCCCGACCGCGACGAGCGCTGCTGTCCCTCTCCTTGCGAGCGGCCCCATCGTGCGCCGACCGTAATCGGGGGCGGGCGCGGCTGTCAACGGACAACCGTCGGCCGGCGGACGCTCAGAGACCGGCCGGGTGGCGGGCCCGAAAGCCCTTGCCTGGACGCATGTAGACGCTCCAGCCGGGACCGGAGCGGTCGCCGTCGTCGACGAAGGAGGTGTCCCAGCGCAGCCCCGCGATGGTCATGAAGACGTGATCGCGGTTGGCGAAGATCGTGACCCAGCGGCCGCGCCTCGGCTTGCCCCACTTCGCGAGGTCGCCGGAGACGAGCGGGGCGTCGAGCAGGCCGGCCTTGTGGAGCACGAAGGAGACGGAGCCCGAGCAGTCGTAACCCTTGTCGTGCCAGGCGGTGTGCCCGCCACCCCACTTGTACTTCTTGTCGCGGATGTGGTTCGCCGCCTTGATCATCTTGCGGACCCGCTTGGGCGCTCCCTTCGGGGCGTGCGCCTTGCCGTTGGGGGTCAGGTGCGCGACGGGCAGCTCGCGCGCGGCCGGGGCCGGGGCGGGGAGGGCGGCTGCGAGCGCGCAGGCGCCGACGACGACCGCCGCCGCGGATCGCGTGCGGGCGCGGAGCAGCACCCTCATCGCCCTGGCCGTGGATCCTGCCGTTCCACTCTCATCAGTTTCGTCACCGGCGCTGAAACCTTGAGCCCGGGGCGCGCCCCGTCGCACCGCCGCCCGCGCCCGTGTCAGACTCGGATCCGTGCGCGCCACCGACCGGATCGCTCTCGCGCTTTCAGCCGCACTCTGCCTCGCCGCCCTGGCCGGGTGCGGCTCGGGCGGCGACGGCTCGACGACTACCGCCGCGAAGGGCGGTCCGAAGCAGACGCCCGAGACCGTCGACCCGCCCGCCAGGCTTCCCGACGGCTGGAAGACCGTGGTCAACGGGCAGGGCGGCTTTTCGATCGGGCTGCCGCCGGGCTGGAATCAGCACCGGACCGACGGCGGCCAGGGCAGCGTCCTCACCTCCCCGGACGACCTGATCACCATGACGATCACGGCCGACCGCACGAGCGGCGCGCTCGGGCTACCGCTGGGCGAGTTCGCGACGCGGACGGCGAAGGCGCTCGGGAGCGACGTCGTCGGCCCGGACCGCTTCAAGGACCTGTTCGTGACCCGGCCCGCTCCCTTCAACATCGGCAAGGGCTATGAGGCATCGGCGGTGCGCGCCTCGGGTCGCTCCGCGCGGACCGGGGTCAAGGAGCTGATCTTCGTCGTCGTCGTGCGCCGGCCCGGGGACGCCGCCTACGTCGTGATCTCGCGCGAGAACGCCGAGCACCCGTCGAAGATCGCCAACCGCGATACCGAGAAGCAGATCATCCGCAGCCTGCGCGGCAGGCCCCCGGCCTGAACCGGGCGGACTGAGGGCCCCGAGCGCAAGGACGCACAAGGCGCCGCGTGCTTCGCACGCAAGCCGCGGAGGACGCCGCGACCGGCGTCCTCAGTCCGCCCGGTCCGGGTAGATGTCGTCGATCGTCACGAGCGGCGTGTAGGGGGCGCCGCCGGCGGTCTGCGATTGCGGCGCCGCCGCCGGCGAGTCGGTCGAGGACGCTGACGGTGCCGACGATCTCGAGGCGCTCCTCCAGGCAGCGCTCGATCGCCTTCACGGTCGAGCCGCCCGTGGTGACGACGTCCTCGACGACGAGCACGCGCGTGCCGGGCTCGAGCAGCGGCCCCTCGACCCAGCGCTGCAGGCCGTGCTCCTTCTTCTCCTTGCGCACGAAGAAGGCGAGCAGCTCCTCGCCGCCGGCGCCGGCGAGCGCGGCGGAGGCGATCGGGTCGGCGCCCATCGTCATTCCGCCGACCGCCGCGGCCCCGAGCTCGGTCGCCTTCGCGGCGACGAGGTCGCCGAGCGCGCCGAAGGCGGGCTGGCGCAGGATCGCGCGCTTGGCATCGACGTAGTAGGACGCCGTCTTGCCGCTCGTCAACGTCACCTCGCCGATCACCAGCGCGTGCTCACGGAGCTCGGCGGCGAGCGTCGCGCGGGCCTGCTCCAGCGACATCGAGGCGGCCGCTAGTGGTAGACGTCGATCGGGTCCCCGATGTCGATCCAGTTGTAGATGTGGAGCGAGTCGGGGATCGGATTGCGCAGGCAACCGTGGCTGGCCGGGTAGGCCGGGACGTCGCGGGTAGCCGTGCGTCGCATAGCCGCGGATGAAGTAGACGGAGTTGACCATTCCGTGGCTGTTGGTGCCCGGTTCCTTGCGGTAGAAGTTGAAGTGGCCGGTGATCGTCGGGGTCGCCGGAGCTCCCGAGGAGATGTGGTAGATCTCCTGCGCCTTGCCGTGGCGGGCGAGCACCAGGACCTGGCGCGAGAGATCGGCCTCGACGTGCTTGCCGTGCCCGGGGTACTTGAGCTTGAAGCCGCCGCGGCCCTCGGCGAGCTTCTTGAAGTCGTGCGAGCTGGCGTTCTCGGTCCACTTGTTGCCGTTCACCTTGTGGAAGGCGAGCACGGCGCGACCGGTGGCGGCGTCGTACTTCTTGCCCTCGTCGTTGACGTAGCCCTGCCGGGCGAGCAGGTGGTTGAAGAGGCTTGCACGAGCGTGCTGCGGTTGCCCGGGTCGACGTCCGGATAGCGGATCTTGAAGTTGCGGGTGCGGTCCTTGGCCTTCTTCAGCGCCGGGCTCGGGTGGTGGATGACCTGGACCGAGTAGCGCCCGGGCTTGACGAGCTTCTTGGCGAACTTGAAGTGACTGTAGTTGTGGCCGGGCTTGCGCTTCGCGTGCAGCTTCTTGCGCTTGATCGTCTTCTTGCCCCGGAACATGATCAGCGTCACCTTCTCGCGCGCCGCGAACGGGCGCATCGTGCCGGCGAGCTTGATCTTGTTGCCGACCACGACCTTGCCGTGGCTCATGCCCTTGAGGCGGAGCTTGAGCTTCGGGGACCGCTTGCCCTGCGCGCCGCCTGACCTTGCCCTTGCCGGAGCCGCCCTTGCCCTTCTTGCCGCGATGGCCCGGCTTCGCCTTGGCCTCGGTCGGCGTCGCGGCCGCCTTCGCCGGAGCCGCGCTCGTCTCGGCGCCGGTCACGGTCTGCGTCGTCGTCGACGTTGTCTCCGTTGCCTCCGTGGCGACAGCGCCGGGATCCTGGGCCGAGGCCGCGCCCGTCGTGAGCGCGAACGCGAACGCGGACATCGCAGCGATGATCGCCACCTTCGACCTGCCGTTCCCGTTCCGCATCGGGCCGAATTGTAGGGCGCGGGCGGCGGCCGGGCCGGGCCGTGGGCGCCTGATTGCGGGCCGGGCCCCGCTCAGGTGCCGACCAGGATCGCGAAGGCGAGCGCGTTGTTGAGCATGTGCAGCGTGATCGAGGCCCAGAGCGTGCCCGAGCGCTCGTACGTCCAGGCCAGGATGACGCCGAAGATCGCGAGCTGCAGCGCGACCCCGAGGTCGCCCGTCGTCAGATGCAGGAGCCCGAAGAAGACCGCCGCTGATCGCCGCCGCTGCCCACATCGGCAGCGTCTGCCGGAGGCCGCCGAACAGCATGCCCCGGAAGAACAGCTCCTCCGAGAAGGCGGCGACCGGGACGACGAGGATGCCCGCGATCACGGTCACGATCACGGCCGAGTCCTTGCCGGCGCCGAGGTTCTTGGCGACGTCCTCCTGGTCGGGGGAGAAGACCGCGTTGAGCACGATCGCGAGCACGGCGTAGGCGCCGATCGCGATCAGGATCGGCGATCACGATCCGAGGCCCGAAGGCGACGCAGCCCGAGCCGGCGCAGGGCCGTGCGGAGGCGGGCCCGGTTGGCCATCACGCTGGCGACGATCGCGGCGACGACGAAGCCGATGTCGAGGACGGCCTGCGTTGCGAGCAGTCCGCCCGTCGGAGCGGTCGGAGGCGTGCTCGGCGGTGATGCTGGGGTCGATCGCGACGACGATCACGCTGCCGACGACCACGATCCCGACCGCGATCGCGAGCGCGATCAGCATCTCGACCCAGCGCACGCCGCTGCGGCTGACGCCGACGTAGCCGGGCGCGGCGGGCAGCCGGTCGGAGGTGGCGTCGGCGGGCGCCGTCGGCGCTCCCGTGTCCGGAGGGGCCGAGCTCATCGCCCCAGGTGCTCCCCGACTTCGGTCAGCGCGGCGATGTCGCCGCCTCCGCCGCGGTCGATCCGCAGCACGTCGATGCCGGCGGCCCGGGCGCCGGCCACGTCGTCGTCGCTGTCGCCGACGTGCAGCGCCTCTTCCGGCCCGCAGCCGGCGAGCTCGAGGCCGGCCGCGAAGATCGCGGGATCGGGCTTCCGGGCGCCGCTCGAGGCCGAGGTGACGACACCGTCGAGGCAGTCGGCGAGCCCGAGCCGGGTCAGGACCTCGGGCAGCGAGCAGTCCCAGTTCGACACGCACACGACGCGCAGCTCCCGCTCGCGCAGCGCCTGCAAGCGCCGGCAGCGTGTCGTCGAAGAGGCTGAAGCGGATCGCCGCCATCATCGTCTCGACTCCGATCTCGCGGCCGACGCACCTCGGAGAGGATCGCCGCGCAGCGCCGCCGCAGATCGGCAAGCGCTTCCGGGTCGGCGCCCTCGTCGGTGCGCTCCATGTAGTAGGCCATCTCGGCGACGAAGCCCGCGCGGACGAGGTCGGGGTCGATCCCGGCGAAGCGCCTCGGGATCGGCGTGCTCCCAGGGCGGCTGCAACCACAGCATCGTCCCGAGGGCGTCGATGAGCACGGCTCGCTTCACGGTCGGGATTCTTACCGGGGCGCGCGATCGGACCCTCCGGCGCGGCCCGGTGCCCCCACTAGGCTTCCGCCATCGACGGGGACGGCGCCATCCTGAGCAGCGGAACGGTCGCCCGGGCCGGCCGGCTCCGCGACGTCGCCGTCGCCCTGGCCGGGCTCGGCCTCGCGGTCTCGCTGCCGCTGCTGGCGCTGCCGGGCAGGGCGCTCGTCCCCGGCGCCTCGGCGGAGGCGCCCCTGTGGGTCATGGGCGTGTTCGGCGATGCGATCGGATACGGCGCCGAGCGGTACCTGACGATCCTGCTGTTCGCGATGGCGGCCTGGGCCGTCTTCGCGGTCGGGCTCGGTCTCGGAGAGGAGCGCGGCGGCGAGCGCCGGGCGCTGTCGGCTGCTGATCGGCGCCCTGCTTCTCATCTTCACGCTGGCGCCGCCGCTGCACTCGCTCGACGTCTTCAGCTACATCTCCTACGGGCGGCTGCAGGACCACGGGCTCAACCCCTACGACCACGCCCCGGCGTGGCGTGCTCGAACGACCAGGCGACCTCGCGCGTGCGAGGACTTCCGCTTCGCGGTCAGCGTCTACGGGCCGCTGTTCACGCTGATCACGGCCCTGCTCGCGCACGGGGTCGACCGCTTTCGCGCTCTGGGCGCTGAAGGCGATCGCCGGGCTCTCGGTCGCTCGCGGTCACCGCGCTGACCGTCGCGCATCGCGCGGCTGCGTGGCGTGACCGCAGCTCGGCGCCGCCGCGTTCGTGGCCCTCAACCCCCTGACGCTCGTCCACGTCGTCGGCGGCGCCCACAACGACGCGCTGATGGTCGCGCTCGCGCTCGCCGCGGTCCTCGCTGCTGCTCAGCGCCCGGCCGGCCCTCGGCGGCGCCGGGATCGCCGTCGCTGCGGCCGCGGTCAAGGCGACGGCGCTGCTCTACGCGCCGTTCGCGCTCGCGGCGCGCGGACCGCGGCGGCGGCTGCTCGCGGGCTTGCTCGGGGGCTGCGCTGGCCTTCGTGCTCGTCGCGCTCGCCTTCTTCGGGCCCAGCGTCGGCTCGAGGCGCTCGGCGTCGCTCGGCGAGAACCAGGACACGGTCAGCCGCTGGAGCGTGGCCGCGACGCTGAGCCGCGGACACCGGCATCGGCGTCGACCCGATCCGCGATCGCGCTCGCGGTCGCCTACGCCGCCGCGCTCGTCGGCCTGCTCGTCGTGGACCCTGCGCGGGGGCGACTGGATCCGGGCCGCGGGCTGGGCGACGTTCGGCCTGCTCGTCGCGACCGCCTGGATGGTCCCCTGGTATCTGATCTGGCTGCTGCCGCTGGCGGCGGTCTCGCGCGACCGGCCGCTCGTCGCGGCACGATCCTGCTCACGCTCTTCCAGGCTGCGAACGGTCTCCCGCTCTAAGCGGCGGGCCGGCCGCCGGCGCGCCGGAGCGGTTCAATGGGCCGGTGGCCGAGGAGCCGAGCATGCGCAGCTCGCCCGAGTTCGAGCTGATCGCGAAGATCCGCGAGCGGCTGCGGGCTGCCGGCGCGCGCGGGCGACGCCGGCCGGCTGCGCCTCGGGTCCGGCGACGACGCCGCGGTCACCGTCCCCGGCGGCGCCACCGCGACGACGCATCGACGCCATCGTCGACGGGCGTCCACTTCCGCTCCTCCTGGTGCCCGCCGACGTCGGTCGGCCGCAAGGCGATGGCGACCGCGCTCAGCGACCTCGCCGCGATGGGGGCCGAGCCGGGCGAGGCCTACGTCTGGCTCGGGCCGGCCGCGGTGGCTCGACGCGAGGGGGTCCTCGAGCTCGCGCGACGGGCTCGCGGCCGCCGCCGCGGACTGCGGGGTGGCGATCGTCGGCGGCGATCTGACCGCGCGCCGGCGCTCGCGGTCAGCGTCACCGCCGTCGGCCACGCGCCGGGGCCGGAGGAGCTTCGTCGGCCGCTCCGGGGCCGGGCCGGGCGACGTCGTCTGCGTGACCGGCGCGCTCGGCGGCGCCGCCGCCGGGCTGATGCTGCTCGAGCATCCGGAGCTCGGCGAGGACGGCGGATCGGCGGCGGCGGCCGACGTCGCCGCCTCCAGCGCCAGCTCGACCCGCGCCCGCGGCTCGCGGCGGGCCGGGCGCTGGCGGCGGGCGGGCGCGAGCGCGATGATCGACATCTCCGACGGCCTCGGCGCCGACGCCGAGCAGCTCGCCGCGGCCTCCGGCGTCGGCGATCGAGATCGAGCTCGAGACGGTGCCGCTGGCCAGGGGACGGCTGAGATCGCCGCCGCGGCCGGCCGCGATCCCTACGAGCTGGCGTCGCGGGGCGAGGACTACGAGCTGCTCTGCGACGCTCCCGCGGGCCGCTTCGGCGCGGCGGGCGCGCAGCTGCTCGCGACGGGGTCGGCGCTGACCGAGATCGGCCGGGTCGACGCCGGCCGCGGCGTCCGGCTCAGGCTTCCGGGCGGTCGCTCGCTTCCGACGGCGGTCACGATCAGCTCGGGAGCTGAGCCTCGCGGCCGAGCACGATCGCGCCGATCTTCTGCAGCATCGCCGCCGCGACCCGCTCGAGTTGACCGCGTACTCGCCCTGGCGACCCGCCGCCGTAGCGGACCGATGTTCCTTCGGATCTTCGCATGCATATGGACTCTGTGCGTTTGATCGGGGGGTTGCGTCTCGGATGTCGCCCGCCCAGCGACACACAGAACGTCGTCCACCCCCTAGATCGGCGACCGCGTTGCTGCTTTAGCCGGACCGTCGTGATGCTCGACGGAGTGCCCCCCAGCGAGCCGGGCCCGGCGTATCCGGGGGCCCCCGCAGGCGCTGGCGCGGATCCGCAGGTCGCGCCGGCGATCCCGCTGCGGCCGCGCCCGCGCAGCGCCGACGCAGGCGATCAGGCCGCCGAGCAGCAGGCACCAGAGCAGCGCCGTCAGCAGCCCGATCTGCCCGTCGGCGACCAGCAGCAGCACATGCCAGGGCGCGGCGGCACCGAGGTCGAGCAGGGAGGCGACCTGGCGAAGGCGGCGCCGACGATCGCGAGGGAGAGCACCGCGACGACGGCCACGAGCGTCGCCCGGGGCGGGCTCTGGGCCGCGCCGCCAGCACCCAGACGTGGGCGGCCGGGGCCAGCAGCAGCGCCAGATACGGGTTGAGCACCCAGATCACGAGCAGCGCCAGCGCAGCTGCAGGATCCCGGCGGCCGCCGCGAGCGTCTGCGGCTCGACGTCGAGCGGCGTCCGCATCGGCCGCACCGAGGAAGCGACGCGCGACCACGGTCAGCGACCAGCAAGCCGGCGGTGACCGGGGCCGCTGCCCCGGCATCGATCGCCGCCCGGGTCGTAGGGGAAGTCGGGCTCCGGGATCAGCCCGACGAAGCCGAGCACGTAGGTCGCGAGCAGCGCCGCGAGCGGCAATCAGGATCCGCTCCAGCGCCCAGGGCATCGCGCGGCGCGCTGCCCGCGGGTTCCGGCGCCGGTCGCGCACCCAGATGTCGATCGCGGCGAGAAGCGCGGGCAGCAGCAGCGCCAGCGCGAGCAGCTTGAACGTCCAGCCCGGGATCACGTTGGCGCCGAGCCGCACGTACTGCTGCGGGCCGCCGCCGACGCCCCGATCGCTGCTCGTCCAGCGTGAGCAGCAGATCCAGTGCGGTGGTGCCGGCCGCGAACACGTCTCGGCTCGAGATGCGGGCGCCGTTCGCCGCAGCGGCGCGCGGCTGGCGCTCGCCGGCGCCGCTGATCGTCGACGGCGTCGACGCCCTCGTCGGCGAGCGCGGTGGCCTCGCCGACGCCGACGGGATCGCCAGGCGCGAGAAGGCCGCCCAGGCCGCCGGACGGGTGCCGCCGTCTCCGCCGAACTGCGTGGTCGCGATCGCGTCGGCGGTCTCGAACAGGCTCGTCGGGAGCCGAGTCGGGGCCGGCGTGGCCGCCGAAGACGAAGGGCGGCACCCGCTCCTCGACGCCCGGCTCGGCCGATCACGATCGCGGCGTCGATCGCGTCCGGCGCCGGCAGCGCGTCGACCAGCTCGCGGACCCCCTGCTGGCCGTCGCTCGAGCCGAGGTCGAGGCGAGCATGATCGTCCGCTCGTGGCGGGAGCCGCCGAGCGTCTCGGCGAGCGTCATCAGCACGCCGTCGCCGAGGCGCTGGTCGTCGCGCCGTCGCCGCCGGCGCGTGTCGCGCGGCGCGACGACAGCAGCGTCCGCTCGCTCTCGCCGGGGATCGTCAGGACCACGTTCTGGGCCTGCCCGTCTCGCCGTCGAAGCTCGTCTCGAAGCGTCTGCTCGGCGACCTCGCCGCCCTCGACCCCGCGCGAAGCGCTCGCGCACGAGCTCGGCGACGGCGTCGTCGTCCGCCGAGCCCGGCGTCCGGTCGGGGCCGACCTCGGTCGACGGTGCGCGCGAGCCGGCTCGCGTCGCCCTCGAACGTGGGCGTGCTGATCGGCCCCTGCAGCGGCGGCGGCGCCGGCTCGCAGCGAGAACATCAGCACGACGACGGCGACCACGCGGCAGGAAGGCGGCCCGGTAGATCCGCGTGTCCAGCATCGCCGCCGCAAGCTAGTGGACGGCGGCCTCCCGCTCGCGAGGAGCCGTGGCGGTTGCGAGCCGCCAGCCGCGGCCGCGGCAGCCGGGCCAGCGGTGATCCTTTGCCTAATCTTGCCTGCATATGGCGGAAGCAACGGCCCGGATCCTGCTCGTCGACGACGAGGAGTCGATCCAGACGCTGCTCAGCTATCCGCTGCGCAAGGAGGGCTACGAGGTCGTCTCGGCCCGCGACGGCCGCGAGGCGCTCGACCGCTTCGCCGAGGGGCGCTTCGACCTCGTCGTGCTCGACGTGATGATGCCGCGACCTCGACGGGATCGAGGTCTGCCGCCGGCTGCGCGCGCGCAGCCAGGTGCCGATCATCATGCTCACCGCCCGCGACGACGAGGTCGACAAGGTGCTCGGGCTCGAGATCGGCGCCGACGACTACATCACCAAGCCGTTCAGCGTGCGCGAGTTCCGCAGCCGCGTCAAGGCGGCGCTGCGGCGGACGCAGATGCTCGGCGCCGCCGGCGAGGAGAGATCCGCTCAGCGGGCGCTGGAGATCGACTTCGCGCGCCGCGCCGGTGCGCTGCGCGGGCGAGCCGGTCGAGCTCACCTACGTCGAGTTCGAGATCCTCGCGGCGCTCGCCCGGACGCCCGGCCGCGTCTTCGATCGCGGCAGACGCTGCTCGAGCGGATCTGGGGCGACAGCGCCTACCGCGACCCGCGCACGATCGACGTCCACATCCGCCACCTGCGCGAGAAGATCGAGCCGGAGCCGCAGCAGCCCCGCGTACCTGTTCACGGTCCGCGGCGTCGGCTACCGCTTCCGCGAGGACGAGTGAGCTGAGAGCCGCAGGCTTGCCGGCCGCGATCCGCGAACAGCGTCCGCGACACGGCTCGTGCTGCTCTTCTTCACGATCACCGCGCGGCGGTCGGTCTTCGTCTACCTGTACGTGGTCCCGCAGCTCAGCTCCTCGCTGACGGCCGAGCGGCTCGAGCGGCTCGAGACCGCCGGCGCCGAGGAGCGCGCGGGCTTCGAGCGCGCCGCGTCGCGGCCCCAGACCGGCGCGAGCTCGCGCGGCTGGCGCGCCGGCGGCTCCGACCTCGCCGACGCCCGCGTCACGCTGCTCGGCCGTCCGCGGCGGCGAGCCCGAGTTCGTGCTCGCCGACTCGCAGTCGGATTCCGACGCCGCCCTCAAGCCACTATCCGACGGCCGGCGCCGCGATCGCCGACGGCGCGATCCGCAGCGGCGGTCACCGGCAGCCGACAGCGGCCGGCGAGACCTCGGTCCCGATCACGCACGGCGGCGAGGTCCGTCTGGGTCGCGGTCTACTCGACCCCGCTGGCCGAGGTCGAGGCCAACGTCTCGCTGATCCGCCGCCAGATCATCATCGCCGGCGGCATCGCGCTCCTGGCGGCGCTGCTCGCCGCCTGGCTCGCCGCCGGCGCCCACGCGCGCCGGCTGCGCCGGCTCGAGCAGGCGGCCGAGGAGGTCGCCGACGGCAACTTCAGCGTCCCGATCCCGATCGACTCGCGCGACGAGGTCGGCCAGCTCGCGAGCAGCTTCGACGAGATGCAGGCGACGCCTGGCGCGGCTCGACTCGGCCCGCCGCGAGTTCATCGCCAACGCCTCGCACGAGCTGCGGACGCCGATCGCCTCGCTCGGCGGCTTCCTCGAGCTGCTCGAGGACGAGGACCCCGACCGCGCCTCGCGGGAGGAGTTCCTGCGGACGATGCGCGGACCAGGTCGACGCGGCTCGAGAAGCTCACGACCGACCTGCTCGACCTCTCGAGGATCGACGCCGACGCGCTCGCGCTGAGCACCGAGCCGGTCGACCTGATCGAGATCGCGAGCGAGGTCGCAGCCGAGTTCGCGGCCGTGGCCTCGCGCGCGGACGCAACTCTCGAGATCGGCGACGCGGAGGGCGGGAAACCGCTTGCTCAAGCGGATCGTACGAGGACGATGCAGATCATGCGTATCCTCATCGACAACGCGATCAAGCACACCCCGCCCGGAACGACCATCGCCATCTCCACGCATACCGACCCCGGAACCGCCTCGGTCTCGGTCGCAGACGACGGGCCCGGCATCCCGGCCGAGCAGCACGCGCGCGTCTTCGACCGCTTCCACACGGCCGACCCCGGCGGCTCCGGGCTCGGACTTGCGATCTCGCGCGAGCTCGCGCGGCTGATGGGAGGCGAGCTGCGGCTCGTCTCGCCGGCGCCGGGCAGCGGTCGCGGCTCCGTCTTCACCCTCTCCCTCCCTGCCGCCCCGGCTGCGGCCGAGATCGCCTGATGAGGATCCTGGACATCCGCAGGCCCGGCCTGCGCCCGCTGGCGCTGGCGCTGCTCGCGGTGCTCGCGACGGCGCTGATCGCCGGCTGCGGCAGCGGCTCCGCGACGAGTGCGACGAGCGCCGCGGCCTCGTCGACCACGGGCGCGGCCGCGACGACGAGCACCACGACGACCACGGTCGCCGAGTCGGGCGGCTCGCACGCCACGAGCAGCAGCGGGGGCGTCTTCGACGCGCGGCAGCTCTACGCGGAGGCCGCGCCCGGCGTCGTCACGGTCCTCTCGATCTTCGGCGACCCCGCCTCCCTCAGCGGCAGCGGGCCCAGGGCTCCGGCTTCGTGATCACCGACGAGCGGCGAGATCGTCACCAACGCCCACGTCGTCACCGACGCCGAGCAGACGGGCGGTGCCTCGGGTCCGATCAACGAGGCCGATGAGGTCTACGTCGAGTTCCCCGACCGCAACCAGGTCGAGGCCGAGGTCGTCGGCTTCGACCCCAACGCCGACGTCGCCCTGCTCAAGGTCGACCCCGACGGCCTCGACCTGCAGCCGCTCGAGTTCGGCGACTCCTCTGCGGTCCAGGTCGGCACGCCGGTCGCGGCGATCGGCAGCCCCTTCGGCCAGGAGCAGTCGCTCTCGATCGGGATCATCTCGGCGACCGACCGCTCGATCGACTCGCTGACGCAAGTTCAAGATCGACGGCGCGCTGCAGACCGACGCCTCGATCAACCCGGGCAACTCCGGCGGCCCGCTGATCGATCCGCAGGGCCAGGTGATCGGCATCAACCAGCAGATCAACACCACCTCGGGCGGCAACGAGGGCGTCGGCTTCGCCGTTCCCTCCGACCTCGTCCAGCGCTCGATCGACGATCTCCGCGACGACGGCAAGGCGTCCTACGCCTACATCGGCGTCACCACCATCTCGCTCTATCCGCAGCTCGCCGACAAGCTCGGCATCGACGCGCCGACCGGCTGCGCTGGTCGTCAAGACGGTCCCCGGCAGCCCGGCCGAACAGGCCGGCCTCAAGGGCACCGACGGTCAACACGATCGACTTCCAGGGCCGGCAGATCGAGACCGGCGGCGATGTGATCGTCGCCGTCGACGGGACCGAGCTCAAGAGCGAGACCGACCTCTCGCGGCTGATCTCCCAGCACGAGCCGGGCGACAAGGTCACCCTCGACGACATCCGCGACGGCAAGCACGAGCAGGTCGACGTGACGCTGGCGGCGCGGCCGCAGGGCTGAGGCGGTCCGGAGTCTCCGTGCGGCACGAGCTCGGCGACCTCGTGCGCGATCTCGGCGACGTGCTCCGCGACGAGGTACTGCCGGCGCTCGGGCGGCGCGAGGGCCGCGAGCACGCCGGCGGCGGCGCCGGCGGCGACGTCACCTTCGCGATCGACGAGCGCGCCGAGGCCCGGATGGACCTGTATCTGGCCGAGCGAGCGCCCGCCGTCGCCTTCTACTCCGAGGACCGCGGGCTGGTGCGCGGCAGCGGCGAGCCGGAGTGGGTGCTGGTCGTCGACCCGATCGACGGGACCCGGCCGGCGATGGCGGGTCTCGAGTCGGCCTGCGTCTCGATCGCCGCGGCGCGGTGGCGCGGGAGCACCGAGCCCGGGGACGGCCCGCTGATGGCCGACGTCGAGGTTGGGCTGATTCGCGAGATCAAGAGCGGCGCCGGCTTCCTCGCGGTCCGCGGCGCCGGCGTCGAGCCGCGGCCGGCGCTGAGCTCCACGACCTCGATCGAGCGGATGCTCTGGACCTACGGCTTCCGGGGCCGGCCCGCGGTCGAGACCTCGATCGTGCTCGAGGAGCTGATCGACTCCTCGTCGTGTCGCGGCGGCACCTTCGACCTCGGGTCAGCCTGCTTCGACATGACCCGGGTCCTGACGGGACAGATGGACGCCTACGTCGAGCCCGGCCCGCGGATCGTCGACGAGGTCGAGGGCATGCGGGCCGAATTCGAGCGGGTCGGCCACGGGGCGGTGCTCAACAACTCCCCCTACGACCTCGCCGCCGCGGTGCTGATCCTCGACGAGGCCGGGGCGGTCGTCACCGACGCTCGGGGCGCCGGTCTCGACGATCGGCCGCTGCTCGGCTCCGGCCACGAGTTCCAGATGTCGTGCGTGACCGCGGCCAACGCGGAGCTGCACGCCGCGCATCGTCGCCGCGCTCGACCGAGGCATCGAGCGCCTCCGCGAGAGCCGCCGGCGAGACGTCCACTAGCCTCTCCCGCATGACCCCGGATCAACCGCTGATCATCGTCTCGAACAGGGGTCCGGCGCAGTTCGACCGCGGCCCCGACGGCGAGCGCATCGTCCGCCGCGGCGGCGGCGGTCTCGTCACGGCGCTCAGCGGCCTCGCATCGCACCGGCGCGTGCTCTGGATCGCCTCGGCGATGGGCGACGAGGACGTCGCCGTCTCCGAGGAGGCCGGCGGACCGGTCCAGGTCGAGCTCGACGGGATCTCCTACGAGGTCGAGATGGTCGCCTCCGATCCGCGCGCCTACGACCTCTTCTACAACGTGATCGCGAACCCGCACCTGTGGTTCATCCAGCACTACCTCTGGGACCTCTCGAACGCGCCGGACATCCGCGCCGAGGAGAAGGAGGCCTGGGAGCGCGGCTACCGGGTCGTGAACGAGGACATCGCCGACTGCGTCGTCAACCGGATCGCCGACCAGGACGAGCCGCTGGTCATGCTCCACGACTACCACCTGTACACGGCCCCGGCGCTGATCCGGGCGCGAGCGCCCCGATGCCTTCCTGCACCACTTCGTCCACATCCCCTGGCCGCACGCCGATGCCTGGCGCGTGATCCCGAACCGGTGGCGCGAGCAGATCTACCGGGGCCTGCTCGCCAACGACATCATCGGCTTCCACCTGCCCTCCTACGTGCACAACTTCCTCGACTGCTGCCGCGAGCTGATGGGCTTCGAGGTCGACTACGAGCACGACGTCGTCCGCCACGACGGCAAGGAGACCTGGTGCCGCGCCTACCCGCTCGGGGTCGACTCCGAGCGGCTGCGTCGCGTTGCCGACTCGAACGCGATCGTCAACTACGAGCGCGAGCTGCTCTTCCGCCGTCGCGAGCACCTGATCATCCGCGTCGACCGCGCCGACCTCTCGAAGAACGTCCTCCGCGGCTTCACCGCCTTCGACCAGTTCCTCTCCGACCACCCGGAGTTCCACGAGCGGGTCACGTTCATCGCCCACCTGCAGCCGTCGCGGCAGGACGTGCCCGAGTACCAGGAGTACCTGGAGCGGATCGAGGCGCTCGTCGCGGTCGTCAACCACCGCCACGGCACCACCGACTGGATGCCGATCGACCTGCGCATCTACGAGAACTTCCACGAGGCGGTCGCCCGCTACAAGCACTTCGACCTGCTGATGGTCAACGCGCTGTTCGACGGCATGAACCTCGTCGCCAAGGAGGCGCCGGCGGTCAACACCCGCGACGGCGTCCTGATGCTGAGCGAGAACACCGGCGCCCACGTCGAGCTCGGCGAGTGCCGCGCTCACCGTCAACCCGTTCGACATCGACGAGCAGGCCGAGGCGATCCACCGGGCGCTGACGATGGACCCGGAGGAGCGCCGCCGTCGCGCCGATCGCCTGCGCGAGATCATCGACGCGACCGATCCCGGCGACCTGGATCGACGGCCAGCTCGCCGACATCGAGGCCAAGCGCGCCGGCCAGCCCGCGGTCGCCACCGGCCCCGCCTACCGCTGACGGTTCGGGCGAGGGTCGCCGCCGCGCGCGCCGCTCAGGGCCCGAACTCCCGGTAGGCGGCTGGGGGACCGCCGCCTCCAGACCCGCCGCCTCCGCCGGCCGCCGGCGAGCCCGCTGCGGAAGGCGCGGGGGCGACGGTCTGCGGGGGAGGCTCGGGCGGTGGGGCGGCCGCGCTCGCGGGCGGGGCGGGAGGGGCCGGGACCGTGCGGGCGGGCGCGGAGGCCATCGTCGCCGCCGTCTCCGGGTCGTGAGGTCTGCTCCCCGCGACTCCCGTGCTGTCCCGGGGGGCTTCGAAGCGCCACACCATCCCCGCGGCAGGCGAAGGCCGGTGCTTCGAGGGCCTGCCGCGGGCGGCAGCGGCGCGGCGCGCGGGATTCGACCTGCCCGAAGCCGACCGCCTGCTCGCGCCTGCGCCGGCGCCGGCAGGCCGATGTCGGGGGCGAGCGGCGCCGGCTCGGGCGCGCGCCAGCATCGACCGCGCGAGCACGGCGAGCAGGCAGAGGCCGGCGAGCAGCGCCAGCGGCCCGAGGCGCCGCGCGCCAGTTGATCCGCATCCCGGACATGCCCCCCCAACCCCGGGCCCGGGTGCTGCGCCCCGCCGTCGGAAGCGCATCCGAGCGGGGATTCGGGCCATCCCCGCTATAGTGGCGCGCCGCTTTGGCTACCTCCACTTACGAACTGATCCTGATGCTCGACCCGCGAGGCGGCGACGAGCAGCGCGAGAAGATCGCGAACGAGACGCGCGACCGCCTCGAGGCGAAGGGCGACCGTCTCTCATGAGGCGACCTGGGGCCTGCGCAAGATGGCCTACGAGATCGAGCAGTGCGCCGAGTCGGACTACCGGTTCTTCCGCTTCAACGGCGACAAGGAACTGCTCGACGAGCTCGACCACACCCTGAAGATCACCGACGGCGTGCTCCGCTTCCGGATCTTCAAGGTCGAGCCGGACGCGCCGGTCATGGTGCCGCCCGACACCGAGCAGATCATGCGCCGCGACGAGGACGACGAGCGTCCGCGCGGCCGTGGCCGCCGCGACGATCGGGGTCCGCGCCGTCCGCCCCGCGAGGAGCGCGACGAGGGCTCCAGCTCCTCCCCGGAGCAGGGCGGCAGCGAGCCCGTCTCCGCCGAATCCGGCGCCGGCGAGTAACCCCCCCGGCTCTCGGGCCGGACCTCCGCGCGACCCGAAAAGCCGCAGCTTGCGGCGTGATCGCGGCTGCCCGTGCAGGGGGGGAGAGAACGCGCCGTCCCGGTCCTTAGACTCGGTGACAGCTAAGAAAACGCAAGAGGAGAACGCGAAATGGCCAACATCAACCGAGTCACGATCACCGGGAACCTGACCCGCGACCCGGAGCTCCGCAGCACCGGCGGCGGCATGTCGGTCTGCAAGCTCGGCGTGGCCGTGAACCACCGCCAGAAGAACCAGCAGACGGGCGAGTGGGAAGAGAAGCCGAACTTCTTCGACGTCACCGTCTTCGGCAGCCAGGGCGAGAACTGCGCCACCTATCTCTCGAAGGGCCGACCGGTTGCGGTCGACGGGCGCCTCGCCTGGAGCTCGTGGGAGACGCAGGACGGCCAGAAGCGCTCGAAGGTCGAGATCATCGCCAACGTCGTCCAGTTCCTCGGCTCCCGCGACGGCTCCGACAGCCAGGGCGGCGGCGGCGGAGGCGGTGGCGGAACCTTCCAGCCGCAGAGCGACGTTCCCGCCGACACCTCCGACTTCGGCGATCCCGTCGGCGTCGGCGGCTCCGGCGGCGGCGGCAACGAGGACGACGACATTCCTTTCTAGGGGCGGACCGGCCCCGGGGTCCGGGGTCGCTGACGGCACCGGAGGGCGCATCTCGGGCGCCGCTCCCGGCTTGCGTAGCGCTGCTACGCGGCGCCGGGTGCGCCACCCGAGCTGCACTCCTCCGGCGCTCGCCAGCAACCCCGGCCCCCGGGCCCGGGCCGCCCCGGGGGCGAATCGCGCCCGGCACTCGCCAGGCCCGACGGCCGCGAACGCGAGGCGCCCCCCGGGGTTCCGGGCGCCCCCGAGGCCCTGCCGCTCCCCGGGCTTTCGGGGGTTCGGGCCAGTGGTCCTGGGAGACTCAGCGCCGTGTCAGTCACGGCCGTGCCCTTCCACCTCGACCGGGAGCTCGACGAGTTCGAGTCGCCGCTCGCCCCGCAGCGCACCGTCGCCCCTGCTCTCTCCGGAGAGGGGGAAACGGAGCGGATCGCGGCGCTGTACGAGGAGGTCGCCCAGGTGGTGGCTCTCGACACGGCGCCGATCGTCGTCTCCAGTGATTGCACGACGAGCCTCGCGACCGTGGCGGGCCTGCAACGTACGGGGATCAGCCCCGGGGTCGTCTGGTTGGACGCGCACGGCGATTTCAACACCGAGGAGACGAGCGAGTCGGGCTATCTCGGCGGCATGCCGCTGGCGAAGATCTGCGGGCTCGGCGCTCTCGAGCTCGTCGAGCGGCTCGGGATCACGCCACTCGACTGCGGCCGGGCCCTGCTCGTCGGCGCCCGGGACCTGGACGTCGCCGAGGAGGCCCTGATCGTCCGAGAGGGTGTGCGGCGGACCACCGTTGCAGAGCTGCCCCTCGCCGAGCTGCCCCGCGGCCCGCTCTATCTCCACGTCGACGTCGACGTCGCCGATCCCGGTGATCTGCCCGGGCTCCTGTTCCCCGTCTCCGGCGGTCCCGGGCGCGACGAGTTGCGGGCGGCGATCGCCGCGGTGGCCGGGTCAGGGCGCCTCGCCGCCGTCGGTGTCAGTCTCCCGTGGGACTGGAAGGCCGACCCGGGCAGAGCGCGAGCCGAGTACGTGCGAGCGCTGCTCGAGCCGCTGCGGGCCTGGTCGTGCCAGAGCCTCTGACGCGCCAGTCCCTACAATGCGCGGCCGCATGCGAACCCACTTGAACCACAGAAAGGCGGTCGAGCGCTGATGGCCGCTCCCGCGCCGCGCCGGGGCGGAGGGGGCCGTCGAGGCTTCGACCGCAACCGGCCCCGCAAGTACACGAAGCTCAACGTCGAGGAGATCGACTACAAGGATCTGGCGACGATCCGCCGCTTCATCTCCGATCGCGGCAAGATCCGCTCGCGCCGCGTCACCGGGCTTTCCCGCCGGCACCAGCGCCAGCTCGCGCTCGCCGTCAAGCGGGCCCGCGAGGTCGCGCTGCTGCCCTACGTGGGCGAGCGCAGCTGACCGGGGCGCTGAGATGGCACAGGCGATCCTGCTCTCCAACGTCGAGGGCCTCGGTAGCGCCGGCGACGCGGTCGATGTCTCGCCCGGCTACCTGCGGAACTTCCTCGTCCCCCGCAAGCTCGCCCAGCCGGCGACGAAGGGCGCGCTCGAGGAGGCCGCGCGGCGCCGCGAGGCAGCCGAGAAGGCCGCCCGCGAGGCGCTCGAGCGCGCCGGCGAGACCGCGGCGCTGCTCTCGAAGACCGTGCTGACGATCACCCACCGCGCCGGCGAGGACGGCAAGCTGTTCGGTTCCGTCACCACGAAGGAGATCGCCGAGGCGATCTCCGAGGCGCGCGGGCTGCGGATCGAGCGCAAGCGGATCCGCCTCGACGACCCGATCCGCGAGATCGGCACCTACATGGTCGAGATCGAGGTCCCCGGCGGCGCCACCGCGACCGGTCAAGACGATCGTCGCCGAGCAGAAGTAGCTCCTCCTCCGAGCGCCGCGACGGGCTGCGAATTTCCCGCCCCGATAGTCACCGCAAATAGCCACTTCCCGGTTCGCGTTCGGGACGCGGTTGTGATTTCTTCGTGAAGCGATGCGAGGGGCGGCCCCTGCGGGGGTGAATCCGTCCCCTCCGCGCCCTTCAATGAGAGGAGCGACTCCCGGTGAGGGGGAGTCGCCGACCCGGACCCTGCCGGAGGGATGCAGACGTGATCGAAGAGACAAACGTGACCGAGGCAGCGCTGCCGCCCCAGAACATCGAGGCCGAGGAGTCGGTGCTCGGCGCGATGATGGTCTCCGAGACCGCGCTCGACGCGGTCAATGACGCGCGGCTCGAGGCCGAGGACTTCTACCGCCCCCGCCACCGCACGATCTATGCCGCGATCCGCACGCTCGACGGCCGCGGCGAGCCGATCGACGCGCTCACCGTCGCCGAGCTGCTGCGCACCGAGGGCCGCCTCGAGGAGATCGGCGGCTCGGAGCTGATCTACGGGCTGGCCTCGACACCGCCGTTCCGGGCAACGCCGGCTACTACGCGCAGATCGTGCGCCAGAACGCGCTGCTGCGCCGCCTGCTCGGTGCCGCCCAGCAGATCCAGAGCTCGATCCACGGCCGCGAGGCCGAGCCGCGCGAGCTCGTCGAGCAGGCCGAGCGGCTGCTGTTCAACGTCGCCCGCGACGATCAGGCGAGCGAGTTCAGCTCGCTCGGCGACATCCTCGTGCACGAGACCGAGCGGCTCGAGAAGCTGGCGATGGGCGAGACGGACATGACCGGCACGCCGTCGGGCTTCCGGCGCCTGGACGAGATGACCGGCGGCTTCCAGCCCGGCAACCTGATCGTGCTCGCCGCCCGCCCCGCGATGGGCAAGTCGAGCCTCGTCTGCAACATCGCCGAGAACGTCGCCTGGAAGGCGAAGAAGCCGGTCGCCTTCTTCTCGCTCGAGATGTCGGAGACCGAGCTCGCCCACCGCTTCATCGCCTCCCGGGCCCGGATCCACTCCGACAAGCTGCGCAAGGGCAAGGTGGTCAAGGAGTGGAACAAGGTCCTGAAGGCCTGCAACGAGCTGACCGAGGCGCCGCTGTGGATCGACGACTCCTCCGACCTGAGCCTGATGGACCTGCGCGCGAAGGCGCGGCGTCTGCAGGCGAGCTCCGGGGGCGATCTCGGGCTGATCATCGTCGACTACATCCAGCTCATGCGCCCCGAGGACGCGCGGGCCGGGCGCGTCGAGCAGGTCGGCCAGATGAGCCGTGGGCTGAAGGTGCTCGCGCGCGAGCTCGAGGTTCCCGTGATCGCGCTGAGCCAGCTCTCCCGCGCCCCCGAGCAGCGCCCGGACAAGGTGCCGATGCTCTCCGACCTGCGCGAGTCGGGATCGATCGAGCAGGACGCCGACATCGTCGGCTTCATCTACCGCGACGACTACTACAACCCGGAGTCCGAGCGCCAGGGCGAGGCCGACCTGATCATCGCCAAGCACCGCAACGGCCCGATCGGCAAGGTGCCGCTCGCCTTCCAGCCCGAGTACCCGCGGTTCATGAACCTCTCCACCGAGCAGGAGGCCGAGCGGGCGGCGGCGATGGGCGAGGCGGCATGAGCGACGAACGTCCCGCCCGCGGCCGTCTCGCGGCCTCGCTCCCCGAGCCGGGGGCCGAGCAGCCGCTCGTCGCGGTGCCCGGCGGCGCCGGGGCCGGGGAGGAGGGGGCAGCGGGTGCCGGGAGCGAGCGCCGCGCCTGCCCGCTCGGGGCCTGCGACGGCAGCGGCTGGCTCGTCGACGAGGATGCCTCCGAGGCGCGGCCGTGCCGCGTGCCGCGAGCGGATCGTCGAGCGCGCGCGCTCGCGCGGCGTGGCCTCGTCCCTGCCGAAGCGCTTCCGCGGCGTCTCCTTCGAGCGCCCGCCGGTCGCCGAGATGGCCCGGGATCCCGGCTACCCGGCAAGTCGTCGCCGAGGTGCGCGAGTTCAGCGAGCGGATCGGCGAGCGGCTCGACGCCGGCGCCGGCCTGTGGCTGCAGGGCGGCACCGGGACCGGCAAGACGACGCTGGCGATGCTCGTCTCCAAGGCCGCGCTCGACGCCGGCCGCTCGGCGGCGATCTACTCGCTCCCGCAGCTGCTGGCGCGCATCCGCCGCACCTTCGACGGCGAGGCCGGCGAGGACTCGCTACTTCACCTTCTTCAACCGGCTCGTCTCGGTCGATCTGCTGCACCTCGACGACCTCGGCGCCGAGAACCGCACCGAGTGGGTGCTCGAGCAGCTCTACTCGATCATCGACCGCCGCTACAGCGACCAGCGCTCGATCGTGGTCACCACGAACCTCGAGGAGCCTGAGCTCTACGAGCAGCTCGGGGAGCGGATCGTCTCGCGCCTGACCGAGATCTGCGGCGATCCGCTGGTGCTCCGTGGAGCGGACCGGCGCGTGCGAGCTGGCGCCGACGCCACCGGCGCCGGTCGAGCGACGCGAATCCGCGTAATCTGAGCTCGCTATGCCGGGACTGGTGATCGTCGGCGCCCAGTGGGGCGACGAGGGAAAGGGAAAGGTGACCGACCTGCTCGCCGAGCGGGCCGATCTCGTCGTTCGCTTCCAGGGCGGCAACAACGCCGGGCACACGATCGTCCGCGGCGACGAGGAGTTCAAGCTGCACCTGATCCCGTCCGGGATCCTCCAGCCGGGCACGACCTGCGTCGATCGGCAACGGGGTCGTGATCGACCCGAAGATCCTCACCGACGAGATCGAGGGCCTGAAGCGGCGCGGCGTCGCCGGTCTCCAACCTGCGGATCAGCGCCAACGCGCACCTGATCATGCCCTACCACGTGCTTCTCGACACCGCCGGCGAGGCGCAGCTCGGCAGCCTCAAGATCGGCACGACCAGGCGCGGGATCGGCCCCTGCTACGCGGACAAGGCCTCGCGCCTCGGGATCCGCGTCCAGGACCTGCTCGACGAGAAGATCCTGCGCAAGAAGATCATGGCCGCGATGGAGCCGAAGCGGCAGATGCTGCGCCCGCACGCCAAGGACCCGGCCCTCGACCTGCACTCGATGACCGAGGAGTACGTCACCTACGGGCACCGGCTCGAGCCCTACATCGCCGACACGGCGCGCCTCTGCTGGGAGGCGCTCGACGCGCGGTCAGGAGGTGCTCTTCGAGGGCGCCCAGGGCGTGCTCCTCGACCTCGACCACGGCACCTATCCGTTCGTCACCTCCTCGAACCCGGTCGCCGGCGCGGCCTGCATCGGCGCCGGCGTCGGTCCCCGCGACATCGACCGAGGTCTGGGGGATCACCAAGGCCTACTCGACCCGGGTCGGCTCGGGCCCGTTCCCGACCGAGCTCGAGGACGAGGTCGGCGAGCATCTGCGCAGCGTCGGCCACGAGGTCGGCACGACGACCGGACGGCCGCGCCGCTGCGGGCTGGCTCGACCTCGTCGCGCTCAAGTACGCGGTCCGGCTCAACGGCATGACCGGTCTGGTGATGACCAAGCTCGACGTGCTCAGCGGGCTCGACGCGATCAGGGTCGCGGTCCGCTACCGGGGCAGCGAGGGCGCCACCTTCGAGGAGTTCCCCTACCACCAGTCGGTCCTGCACCACGCCGCCGCCGAGTACGACAAGCTGCCGGGCTGGCGCGAGGACATCGGCGACGCCCGCTCCGAGCAGGAGCTGCCCGAGGCGGCCCGCGACTACCTCCGCTACATCGAGGAGTTCGTCGGCGTGCCGATCAAGCTCGTCGGTGTCGGGCCCGCCCGCGACCAGGTGATCTGGGCGGGCGGCAGCGACGGCCAGCAGGCGCTGGCCGCCTGAAGTCCCGCCCCGGGCGGGAACGGTTTGGGCCCCATCGCGCATGGGTAAGCGCGCTTCAGTGGCCGTAAAGATCCTCTACAAGCCCGTGACCATCCTCGTCGGCGCTCTCGCCGGGCTCGTCGCCAGCCAGCTCTTCGAGCGCGTCTGGGCGCTCCTGGGAACCGGCGAGCCGGCCGATCCCGAGGACAGGGAAGCGGGCTGGGGCGAGGTCGTCATCTCGGCCGCACTGATGGGGGCAATCTTCGGAGCGGTACGCGCCGCGATCCAGCGCGGCGGCGCCAAGGGGTTCGAGCGGGCGACGGGCGTCTGGCCCGGCGACGCCGACTCCGATGACGACTGAGGCCCCCGTGGACGAGCGCGGCGACCGGGACGGGCGCACCGAGCCGGAGGGGTCCGGCCCATCCGCGAGCGCGCGCTCGCTCGGAGCGGTCGCGAAGCGGACCTTCAAGCGCTTCCAAGCCGACAACGCGAGCGACTGGGCGGCGGCGCTCACCTACTACTCCGTGCTCTCGGTCTTTCCGGGGCTGCTCGTCCTGGTCTCTCTGCTCGGTCTCTTCGGTCAGCAGCCCCAGACGACCGACTCGCTGCTGCGGATCATCGGCGACCTCGGTCCGCAGTCGGCTGTCGACACCTTCCGCGGGCCGATCAGGAACCTGACGAGCGCCGGCGGCGCCGGGGCGGTGCTCGGCATCGGAATCGTCACCGCGCTCTGGTCCGCCTCCGGCTACCTCGGCGCCTTCACCCGCGCCGCCAACGTCATCTACGGGACGGAGGAAGAGCGGCCGTTCTGGAAGCTGCGCCCTCAACAGATCGGGATGACGCTGCTGCTGGTGGTCCTGCTTGCGTTGCTGCTCGTGAGCCTCGTCGTCAGCGGCCCCGTCGCGCGCTCGATCGGCAACGAGATCGGCGTCGGCGACACCGCGGTCACGGTCTGGGACATCGTCAAGTGGCCGGTGATGATCGCCGTCGTCTCGTTCATGTTCGCGATGCTCTACCACTGGGCCCCGGACGTCGAGCGGAAGCGGGTGCGCTGGATCAGCGCCGGCAGCGTGTTCGCTGTGCTCGCCTGGATCGTCGCCTCGGTTGCGTTCGGCTTCTACGCCTCCCACTTCGGCTCCTACAACGCCACCTACGGCAGCCTCGGAGGCATGATCGTCTTCCTGCTCTGGGTCTGGATCTCGAACAACGCGCTGCTGTTCGGACTCGAGCTGAACGCCGAGCTCGAGCGCGCGAACGCGGTCTCGAGCCACGCCGAGCGTCGCGAGCGCCCCGCCCCCGACCATCGGCTCGAGCGGACAGCGGGGGATCCTGCGGCGGGGTGAGCGGCGCATCGACCCGCCCCGGCCCGAGCGCGTTAGTGTGAGCTGAGATGGCGGAGTCGCTGCTGGAGAAAATCCGCGCCGCCTACGCGGCCTGGAACAAGGGGGACCTCGAGGGGACACTAGGGTTCCTCGCCCCCGACGTCGAGTGGCATACGTCCGCGTCCTTCCCCGGGACCAAGCCCGTCTACGACGGCCACGACGGCTTCCGCGAGTTCTGGCAGCACCTCCACGACCCCTGGGAGAACGTCCGCGTCGAGATCGAGTCCTACACGCGCGAGGGCGAAGTGGCGATCCTCCGCATCCGCTTCCACGGCACCAGCAAGGCCAGCGGCGTCACCGTCGACCTACCCTGGTTCCAGGCCCTCGTCATCAACGCCGACGACCTCGTCGCCCGCTCCGCCCTCGACCGCACGATCGGCGACGCTCTCGAGGCCCTGGACGTGGGCGACAGCTTCCCCGAGTTCTGAACACCCCGCGCTCGTGCCCCGCTTGGCGTGAGCGCATCGCCCGCGGGCGGGGAGCCGCAGCGCCTCACGCAGGCCGAGCCGGGTCGGCCAGACGAGCCGCCCGGACCCCTGGGCACCGAGAGAGCGATCCCGAGCCCCAGACCACCGGAAACCCCCGCCGCAACACGAGTGGTCACAAAACCTCTCAACTTAGGGTGGAACGTGACCACTCGCCTCGACCAACCCGAGAACCCACCGCAAGCAAAGTCCGAGGGCACCGAGGGGAGCGATCCCGAGCCCCAGACCGCCGGAAACCCCCCGCCGCCCCACGAGTGGTCACAAAACCTCTCAACTTAGGGTGGAACGTGACCACTCGCCTCGACCAACCCGAGAACCCACCGCAGGCAGAGTCCGAGGGCACCGAGGGGAGCGATCCCGAGCCCCAGGCCGCCGAAAGCCCCTCGCCGCCACGAGTGGTCACAAAACCTCTCAACTTGAGAGGAAACGTGACCACTCGCGAAAAACCACGCCCTCAAGGGGGCGTCCCGAACCATGACTGGTCACAAAACCTCTCAACTTGAGAGGAAACGTGACCACTCGCCTCAACCCCCTCCCTCGTTGCCCAAAGGCCACGCCCCCCTCGCCCCTGCGGCCGCCGCCCCGCCAGGCCAAAGACCCCCGCCCGAAACGCTCACCACCCCCTCCCGGGCCCGGCCCACCCCCTCCCGCGCCCGAACGCCTGCCCAGCGCTACCTCCCGCGGGTGGCGCGGGGAGGGATCCCACGGACCCGGAAACCAAGTGAACCAAGCGGATTTCCGGTCCGTGGGATACCCCGCGACAGGACCCGCGGGCCGGGGGCCCACGCAAGCGACGCAAGTCCGAGACCCGACGCCGTAAGACCCGGCCAAAGCCCACCGCCGGCAACCGCCGGCCAAAGACCTCCGCCGACAACCGCCGGCCAAAGCCCAACGCCGCCGACCGCCGCCGCCCTCAGCCGCCGGGTGGCCCCCCGTCGCGCTCGCGCAGGGCCGCCAGCGCGCGTCGGCGCTGGCGCGTGAACGAGATCAGCATCACGAGGTCGACGATCACGACGAGAGCCGCGAGGGGCACGAGCGGAACCGCGGGCGCGTCGAGATAGGCGACGAAGACGAAGGTCATCACCACGATCAGGACCACGCTGGTGCTGATCGCAATCCGGATCAGCCGGATGCTGCGCTGGAGCTCCGTCGCCGTAGTCGGCATTGCGGGCCTTGCGCCCGGCTTCGTCTCAGCCGTGGTCTCTTCCACTCCCGGGATCGTAGCCACAGGCGAGTGTCCGCCGCGGGGCCCGCGCCGACTATTCTCTCGCGCCTATGTCTATGTTCGAGAAGGTGCTCGTCGCCAACAGGGGCGAGATCGCGATCCGTGTCATGCGGACGCTGAAAGAGATGGGAATCGGCGCGATCGCCGTCTATTCGGAGGCCGACCGGGATACCCCGCACGTGCGCCTCGCCGATGAGGCCTACCTCCTCGGGCCCGCGGTGCCCGCGGAGAGCTACCTCAACATCGACAAGATCCTCGAGGTCGCCCAGCAGGCGGGCGCGAACGCGATCCATCCCGGCTATGGCTTCCTCGCCGAGAACGCCGAGTTCGCGCGCCGGATCGGCGAGACGGACATCACCTGGATCGGTCCCCCCGCCTCCGCGATCGACGCGATGGGTTCGAAGACCCGGGCCCGGGAGATCATGCAGAAGGCCGACGTGCCGATCGTGCCCGGCGATACCGAGCCCGTCCCCGACCCCGAGGCGGCTGCCGAGAAGGCGGAGGCGATCGGCTATCCGATCGCCTGCAAGGCGGTCGGCGGCGGCGGCGGCAAGGGCTTCCGGGTCGCGCTCACGCCCGACGATCTCGCCAATGCCTTCGAGGGCGCGGCCCGCGAGGGCGAGAAGTTCTTCAGCGACGATCGCGTGTACCTCGAGCGCTACCTCGAGGACCCGCGCCACGTCGAGGTCCAGGTCCTCGCCGACTCACACGGCAACGTGATCCACCTCGGCGAGCGCGACTGCTCGATCCAGCGCCGCCACCAGAAGCTCATCGAGGAGGCGCCCGGCCCACACGTGGACGATGAGATGCGCGAGCGGATCGGCCGCATCGCCAAGGAGGCCGCACGCGCCGTCGACTACCTCGGCGCCGGCACGATCGAGGGGCTGCAGGTCGGCGAGGAGTACTTCTTCTTGGAGATGAACACCCGCGTGCAGGTCGAGCACTGCGTGACCGAGATGGTCACCGGGGTCGACATCGTCCGCGAGCAGATCCGCGTCGCCGCCGGGGAACGGCTCTCCATCTACCAGGAGGACCTCGAGATGCGCGGGCACGCGATCGAGTGCCGGATCAATGCCGAGGCGGCGCACATGAACTTCGCCCCCACCCCGGGCAAGGTCGACGAGTACAAGGAGCCCTCCGGCCCCGGCGTCCGCGTCGACTCCGGTCTCGAGCGCGGCGGCGAGGTGACGCCGTTGTACGACCCGATGGTCGCGAAGCTGATCACCTGGGACGTCGACCGCGAGAAGGCCACGCACCGGATGCTGCGCGCGCTCGACGAGTACGACGTTGGCACGCTGACCACGTTGATCCCCTTCCACAAGGCGATCCTCGCGACCGAGCAGTGGGCCAACGGCGAGACCTGCCGCGATTTGACCGAGGACCAGGAGTGGCTGAAGAGCACGGCGCCGGAGGAGGTCCCGGCGCCGGCGCCGGCGGCCGACGAGAACGGCGCCGGCGAGCTGACCACCCGCGAGTACAAGGTCGAGGTCGGCGGCAAGCTCTTCGGCGTCAAGGTGATGGGCGAGGCGCTCGCCGTCGCGGCCGGCGGCGGCGCGGCAGCCGGCGGCAAGCGACCGCCGAAGCGCGAGAAGAAGGCCGGCGCCGGAGCCTCCGGGGCCAGCGAGGATCTCGTCGCGCCCCTGCAGGGATCGATCTTCAAGGTCGAGGTCGCCGAGGGTGACGAGGTCGAGGAGGGCGCCCTGATCGTCGTCATCGAGGCGATGAAGATGGAGAACGAGATCACCGCCCACCGCAGCGGCAAGGTCACTTCGCTCGCCGTCGAGGTCGGCTCCCCGATCAACTCCGGCGATCTGATCGCGAAGATCGAGTAGCTGGTGGACGGGTCCACTAGGCGGCCGCCGGCGCGTCGGGTTGCCGGCCGACGGCCGACGCGGGCGTTCGCTCAGCCAGTGACGCCAGGTTGAGCAGCTGACGGCGCATCATCACGAGGTCGCCGGGCGGCAGGATCAGGCCGATCAGCTTGCCGAGCGGGCCGCTGCGGGTACGGCAGTGGATCTTCACGACGATGCGGGAGCGGTCGGCGGCCACCGGGACCGCCCTGTACGTGATTCCCACCCTTCCGAACAGGGGCCCCTCGGAGAGCAGCGTGATGCTGCGGCCGGGCTCGAAGTCGACGAGCTTGAAGATCTGCATCCAGCGCTGCCCGACCTCGAGCCGCTCGAGGCCACCGATCAGCTCCTGCGGGCTCCGCCGGCCCAGGTTGTCGAGCTTGTCGTACGAGTAGGGGGCGACCCGCATCTGGCACAGCCAGCGGAAGGTGACCGCCGCCCGCGCCTCCACGCCGATCGCCCTGAACAGGGTCATGTCGGGCTCGGCTACGAGCCGGTCGCAGGCGAACTCGCCCTCACGGTCGGCGGCGTCGCTGCCCCACTCGGTGATTGCCTTTGGCCAGGGAGTCATCGTCGGGCTCCTTCGGGTCGGGGTTCCTCGGGGTCGAGCTTCCCGTCAGCGGCGAGCAAGGCCCGCGCGGCAGCGCCGACCTCGCGGCGAAGCGGCGCATCGAGCCGCCTGTCCTCGGCAAAGCGCCGGCGCACGGTTCCGTAGGGGAGGTCGATGACAGCCATCCGCACGCGCTCGCTGCTGACGCCGAGCGCGCGGCCGAGCGCGCGCACCGCGGTGGCGATTCCAGCGTTGAGCTCCTCCATCGGAGTCGGTTGCTCGAAGTGGTCCTCGGGGCGCAGCGTCAGCAGGAGCCGAGCGCCGTCCGGATCGTCGATCGCGAAGCCGACCACGGCTTCGGCCATGCCGGCGGCGGTCGAGAGCGGGTCGGGGCCGGGGATCTCGTCGGGCAGGTAGGTGGCCTGAAAGCGGCGCACGGCACGCTCCCAGGCGGCGCCGATCACGCCGTCGCGGGAGCCGAACCGGTGGTAGATGGAGCCGACCGGCGCCCCGCTGCGCTCCGCGATCGCGTCGATGCTCGCCGCCCGGGCGCCGAGCTCGAGCGCGACGGCGGCGGCGGCGTCGAGGAGGGCATCGTCGCTGTACAGGCGGGCGCGGGCCATGAAAGCGATAATAGAGTAATCGTTCTAATTATGGACCGCCCACGCCCGGGAGAAGCGGCTACGGTCCGCCGGTGCCCGCAGCCGCATCCGCCCTCGAAAGCGAGCTCCCCTGGCGCGGGCCGGGCCCGGGGCGGCCCGACTCGTTGCCCTTGCCGCCCGAGGGGCGCATGCCGCTGCTCGGCCCCAACCGTCGGCTGCGCAAGAGCTGGCGCTACGTCGGCGTCTTCTGCGAGCAGTTCATGCTCTGCGCGGCACGGGTCCAGGTCGGGCCCGCCGGGCAGACGTTCTGGGCCGTGGTGGACCGCTCGAGCGGCTCACTGGCCGAGCACACGCGCAAGCGCGCCCCCTTCGGCCGCGGTGAGGTCTGGAGCCTCGCCGCCGACGGATCCGCCTGGCCCCTGGGCTCGCCCGAGCCTGGCGTCGTCACCTGGATCGACTCCAAGCAGGCGCGGGCGGAGCTGCGGATCGGGGAGGGGCGCTGGGTGGAGGCGGTCTGCCCCAGCGGCGAGCCCGGCGGCTGGGTGTGGACGCGGAAGCGGATCGCGCCGGTCGAGTGCGATGTCCGCATGGCCGACGGTCGCCGCTGGCGCGCGGCAGCGCACGGGATCGAGGACGAGTCCGCCGGCTACCACCCGCGCCACACCGTCTGGGACTGGTCGGCGGGGGTTGGAACCACCAGCGACGGCCGCGCCGTCGGCTGGAACCTGGTCAGCGGCGTCAACGATCCCGAGCGGGGCAGCGAGCGCGCCGTTTGGGTCGACGGCGAGCCCTTCGAGCCGGGTCCGGTCGCCTTCGACCCCGGCCTGAGAGCCATCGACTTCGGTCCCGGGGACGGCGGCGGCCGGCTCGGCTTCGAGCCCGAGGCGGAGCGGCGGGCCGCGGACAACCTGGTGCTGGTCCGCTCGAGCTACCGGCAGCCGTTCGGTCGCTTCAGAGGGTCGCTCGCCGGGTTCGAGCTCGCGTCCGGGCTCGGCGTGATGGAGCACCACGACGCGCTCTGGTGAGCGCGTCAGAGCCGCTACTCGCGCAGCTTCGCGGCCTCGACCGCCGCCCGCATCGCCTCGGTCGCCTCGGCGCTGCCGGTACCCGCCTCGCGCGCGGCGGCCGCCAGCTGCCGGACCCCGAGCTCGACATCGCGGTCGCTGAGGGCGTCGAGAGGAATGCCGAGCTTGGCGTAGTGGTCCCGGATCCGGGCGATCAGAGCCTGCTTGTCGGTGATCTTCTCTGAGTCCACTTCGTGCCTCCCGAATTCGAGGTGGGTGGGGTGCCCAGGGCCCCACGGCGGGCTCGACCCTACCGATGCGGCGACGCGGGCGACGCCCGGCATCTCTTTCAGGTGAGCGTCCCCGTCATGACGAGCACGAAGAGCACGATTGCGATCACCAGGACCACGAGCAGGATCACGTTGCTGCGTACGGAGAGCCACCTGCCGAGGGCTCCGCGCTCGCTCGGCGAAGCCGCACCCCCGACCGTCGTGCCCCCCGCTCCCGGCCCCTGGTTGGTCACGATTCCCGGCGTCGTCGCAGCGGTCGCGGCAGCCCCCGGCTGCGCCGCCGCCGAAGCCGATTGAGCCGCGGCGGGCTGCTGCTGCCCGGCGGCGGCAGACTGCTCTCCCGCGGCGGTGGACTGCTGCCCGGCGGCAGCGGATTGCTCCCCGGCGGCGGCGGGCTGCGCCCCGGCGGCAGCGGCCTGCTCCCCCGCAGCGGACTGCTGGGCGAGGGGTGCCTGCGCGGCCGCCTCCTGGCCCGCGGGAGGGTGCACGTGCTCGGTCCAGGCCGTCCCGTCCCACCAGCGCAGCCGCGAGGCGTTGTGCGGGTCGGTGTACCAGCCCTGGGCGGGGCCGTCGGTCGACGCCTGCTCGTTCATCGGTTCCTCCTCCGGTCGCCTTCTCGTCGGGCTGCCGCGGAGCGTACCCGGCGCGCCCCCGGATCGGCAGCCGCTCAGCCCGCGGCGGGCACGCCCCACCGGCTCTCGATCTTCCCCTGCCACGGCGGCCGTTCGCCCGCCGCAAAGCGGGCCTCGTCTCGACCGAGCAGCGTCTCGAGCGGGATCAGCTTCGGATCGGCGTCGTCGGGGAGCCGCGTCGGCGCCAGCCGGGCGATCGTCGCCGCGTCGGCGCGCACCGGGTCGTGCTCCCAGCCGATCGTCGGCCTGTAGATCCAATAGTCGATCGTGACCGGCCCCGACGGCCGGCCGTCGCGGACCGAGGTGTAGGCGACGGTGCGCCGGTTCGAGAGCGTCAGGTGCGCTCCTGCCGGGCCGGGTCGGGGTGTCGCGCAAGGTCTCGAGCGGCAGCCGCGGTAGTCGACGCCGACGAGCCCCCCGACCGGCCGCGGCGGTGGCGCGAGCGCGCGGATCGTGCCCGCCAGCTCGCGGCCGTAGGCCTCGGTCAGCGGATCCTGCCAGCAGGGATGGGGGTATCGCACCGCGCAGCGCTGCTTGCGCAGCAGCGCCGCGGCGAGCTCGGGTTCGTGGCCGTCGTCGCTGAGCAGGCGCGCTCCCGCGATCGCGGCGAAGGCGAGCGCCGCGGCCAGCAGCACCAGGGCCGCGTGCTCGACCGTCGCCGCTCCGCGCTCGTCCGCCGCTCGCATTAGCCGAGGGTGAACGGCGCGGGCGCGCGCGTGGTGCGCGGACCGTGCCGGATCGCGCGCGAGGCAGCGTCAGATCGGAAAGGAGTCGAACGTGCCCCAGATCGCGAGCCCGAGCGCGAAGGCCGCGACGAGCGCTCCGACGGCGAGCACCGCCCTCGCAGCCCAGACCAGCGCCCGCGGCGGCGGCGCCGGCGGTGCGGGAGCCGGTCCGCGGACGAGCTTCGGCGAGTCGGGCCAGCGGCCGGCCCGGCGCAGCTGCACCGCGAGGATCAGGCCCGAGATCACGAACATGCCCGCGGTCAGAAGCAGCCAGTTGGCGAGGAAGCGATCGAGGTCGAGCCCGGTCGTCAGCGTGTAGTAGCTCTCCTGGAGCCGGAAGACGTTCGGGAAGCTGATCAGGAGCAGCAGCAGCGAGAAGGCGGCCGGGATCCGCACGTGGTTGAGGACGAGCAGCGCCCGCGCCCGCGGCCGCATGGACTCGGTGACCCCGATCTCGGCAATCCGGTTGAAGAGGCTGTACAGCGGCAGCGCGATGAAGTCGTGGGCGATGATCGCGACGAACAGCCAGAGGATGATCTCGGCGGCGCTGGAGCCGCCGAGGATGCGGAGGATCGCGTACGCGGTCAGCGCCAACGTCGCGATCACCGCGATCAGGTGCAGGGGCCCGGCTCCGTACTCGTAGCGGAAGCGCTCGGCCGGGTCGGGCTGCGTCCGGGGCGTCGAGGACTCCATCCCTCAGACCTCCTCGAAGGTGAGCTTGCGAACCCACTTCGTGTTGTGGACGCCGGGCAGCGCCGGGACGATGATCCGGGCCGGATAGCCGTGGTCGAGCGAGAGATCGGCGCCGTTCACCTTCAGCGCCAGCAGCGAGCGCTCGTCGGCGACCTGGCCCGGGTTCAGCGTCGTCTGCGCGAAGGCGCCCGCCGGCTGCAGCGACTCGACGAAGACGCCGACCCCCTCACCGGCGCCGGCCTGGGCCGCGAGGTCGGCGAGCCGGACGCCGGTCCAGTCCTCCCACGTCGTCCATCCCTCGACGCAGGCGATCGGCAGGTGCTCGGCGTGCAGCTCCATGGCCAACAGCTCGGGCCGGCTGAGCTCGATCTCGCCTCCGCCCCCGGCCAGCGTCAGCCGCCAGCTCGGCCCGGTCTTCGCGGGGTCGATCGTCGCCGCCTTCGCCGTCTTGTTGATCTGGAAGTCGGTCGGTCCGTCGCCGTAGCTCTGCCCGCGCGGGGAGAGGATCGCGAGCTGCCGCACGGGGGAGAGCAGGTTCGTCGGCAGCTGCAGGAGGGTGATCCCGGCGGCGGCGCCGGCGACCGCGCCGATCAGCCCCCGCCGCGAGATCGTCGGCTGGCTCGGAAGGGTCGGGGCCAGCGGGTCCTCGGCGGGGTCGACGACCCGCATCAGCGCGATCCCCTCGCCGAGCGGCCGGAAGACGCCCTCGCGGCGGAAGCTGGCCGCGACGATCGGGAGCCGTACGGCGACGTGCAGCGTCAGTGCGGCGACGAACACGATCGCCGCGTAGTAGTGCGCCTGCACGAACGGGAACGGGAAGACGCGCCAGTAGAGGATGTTCATCGTCCCGGTCGCGAACAGGAACAGGGAGGACCCGACGAGCGTCGCGATGCTGAGGCGCTCGAGCGCGATCGCCGTAGAGCGGACCGGCGGCCGCTCGAAGAGCTTCGGGATCACCGACCACAGCTTCGCGAAGAGGATCGGGATCGCCGCCAGCCCGCAGATCACGTGCAGCGACTGCGTCAGCGAGTAGAGCCAGACCGGGTGCGTCGGCCAGTCGAAGAAGTAGAAGCCCTTGTCGAAGCCGTCGGTAACGGCGTTCGAGCCCAGGTCGGGGTCGTAGGCGGCCTGCGAGAGGAAGCCGGTGAGCCCGCTGATGACGACGAGCGGCAACAGCATCGAGCCCAGAAACGACGTGAGCCAGCGGCCGCGCAGCGGGCTGCGCCAGAAATCGCGGTCGAAGGGACCGACGGCGGGCGGCGAGGGCTGCGGTGGAGTCCGCGCATCGCCCTCCGTGGCGAGCGATGCCGCGAGCCTGGCGCGCAGCGAGCCCGCCTGGGGCGCGGACTCCTCCCCCTGGGCCGGCCCCGGCGCCTCGTCGCTCATCAGCCGTTCCCCTCCGCGCCGGCGTCGATCACTTCGAGCTCGCCGTGGGCGCGGCCGGCGACGTAGACGCGACCGCTGGCCGGGTCGACCGCGACGGTGTTCGGCTGCCGCACGGTCGGAAAGCTCGCGAGGGGGCTCCCGGAGTTGCCGTCGAGGGCGATGCCGACGACGCGGTTCGTCTCCGTCTCCGTCACCCACAGCTCCCGCGCGCGGTTGTCGATCGCGATCCCGTAGGGGGTCCCGGGCACGTTGATGCGGTCGACGAAGCGCAGCTCCGGTCGCGTCTCGTAGACGAGCACGGCATCCCCCTGGGTGTCGGTGACGTACAGCCGGCCGCCCGCGCCCGCGACCACGTGGGTCGGCCCGACGCCGGCGCCGACCGAGTCGAGGCGCTCGAGCGTACGGGCGTCGTAGGTGGTCAGCTCCCGGGCCGCGACGGTGACGACGCCCACGACGTCCCCGCTCGTCGCGACCCCTCCGGGCTGCTCGGGCGTCGGCAGCGTCTTGACCACTTTGTGGCCGGCGACGACCGTGAGCGAGTCGCCGCCCTCGTCGCCGACGAAGATGCGCCCGTTCGGGGCCTCGGCGACGGCGTGCGGGAAGTCATCCACCTTCGTCTTGGTGACCCGTCCAGCCGGAAGGGAGATCTGAAGCAGGTAGTCCTTGTACTCGGCGGTGGTCAGGATCGGGCCGCCCGGCTTTGCGAGCGCCATGTGCCGGCCCGACGCGGGCACCTTGACGCGCCGCAGCTTCGCCTTCGCGCCGTCCTCGGGGTGGGGGACGAGGACGACCTCGTTCGGATCGCGGATCCCGACGGCAACGATCCCCGTCTTCGGGTCGGCGGCGACGCCCTCTGCCTCGCCCGGCAGGTCGATGACCGTCCCCGCAGGGTCGCTCTTCGTCGCCGGTGAGTCGGCGGGCTCCGCGGCGGGTTCGGAGCCGCTCGAGCCGCAGCCGACGAGCAGCGCCAGCATCGCGATCAGCCCCGCCAGCGTCGCCGCGAAGCGGCTCCGCGGCGCAGCGCCGGCGACCCGCTTGGCGTCCTCGATCTCGTCGACGTCGACGAGCACCTCCAGCTCGGCGTGGCGCAGCCCCGCCCGCCGCAGCGCCGCGAGCTGCTGCTCACCCGTGTCATCGGCGCTCATCTCGACGCCGTCGAAGAGCGAGGCGTCGGGCTCCCGCAGGCCCAGCGTCCACCACCCGCCGTCCTCGGCGAGTCCGATGACCGCGTCGGTGCCGGGCTCGCAGAGCCGCGCGCACGCTCGCCGCAGCGTTGCCGGCTCGATCTGCGGCGTATCCATGCCGACGAGCACGGCCGGCCCGTCCGCGTCCTCGAAGGCCGCCCCGAGTCGCTCGCCGAGTCCCTCGCCGCGCTGGGGGACGATCCGCGGCAACCCGCCGGCCGCCTGCAGCCACGGGCCCGGCTCGCCCTCGAGCGCGAGGAGCATCTCGTGCCCGCCCGCGCGGGCGGCGAGGGCGACGGCGGCGAGCGTGTCCTCGAGGGCGGCCCGCGCCAGCGCCGCAGCCCCGTCGGGGCCGACGGCCGGCGTCAGCCGCGTCTTCGCGAGCCCCGGCAGCGGCGCCTTCGCGATCACGATCAGCGTCACCTGCGCCGGTGCGAGGGCGCGGCTCATCGCATCGCCCGGCTCATGTCGCCCACGGTGCGCAGGGTCCCGCGGACAGTCCCGGTTACCTTCGAGCGGCCGCTGCGGGCGCGGTAGGGAACGCCGACCTCGCCGATCCGCCAGCCCGCCTCCGCGGCCCGGAGGACCATCTCCAGCGGCCAGCCGAAGCGGCGGTCGGTGATCCCGAGCGCGAGCAGCGGTTCGCGCCGAGCGGCGCGCATCGGGCCGATGTCGGAGAGGGCGAGCCCCGCCCGGCGGCGGATCAGCATCGCGAGGAAGCGGTTTGCGAAGCGCGCGTGCAGCGGCCAGGCTCCGCGCTCGGCGAGCCGGGCGCCCAGCATCAGGTCCGAGCGGCCCGCCGCGACCGGGTCGGCGACCAGGGGCAGGTCGCCCGGATCGAGCGAGCCGTCGCAGTCCATGAAGCAGACGAGTTCGGCCTCGGCGGCCTGCAGTCCGGCGAAGCACGCGGAGCCGAAGCCGGGGACGGGCTCGTGCACCACGCGGGCGCCGAGATCCGTCGCGATCTCGCCGGAGCCGTCGCCGGAGCCGTTGTCGACGACGAGGGGCTCGTACCCGGCCGGCATCGCCGCGAGCACGCCCGGCAGCGCCTCGGCCTCGTTCAGCACCGGCAGGACCACGTCGATGGTCGAAGCCCACTCCACGCCCGCGACGGTACCCGAGCGCACCTTACGAGGGCGGAAACGAATCCGGCGCTGTGCTTGTCTGCCGGGGATGGCGGCGTCGCTGCGAGCCCCGGGACGCGAACCGCGGTCGCGCTCGGCGCGCTCGCGGCCGCGACGATCGCGTGGGGCCTCGTCGCGAACGGGCTCGGCACCGACCTCGGCACCGCGAACCCGCCGTTCTTCATGACCTGGGAGCCGCGCCTGCAGGGACCCGTCGCGCTGCTGTGGCTGGCGCTGCTCGCCGGCTGCGCGGCCGCCTCGCTCCCGCTCGCCCGTGGCGCCGGCTCGCCGGCGGCCTTCTGCGTCGCGATCACCGCGCTCGGGCTCGTGGCGCGGCTGGCGTTGGCGGCGCTGCGGGACGGCCCGCACGGATGGGACGCCGTCTTCGGTACCGCGCCCGAGGCGGGCAACGAGTACCTGCCGGCGCTCGGCGCCCTGCATCACCTCGGCACCGGCGCCTTCCTCGATCACTTCGCCGAGTTCGCGGCGACGCTGCCGATCCATCCCTCGGCGCATCCGCCGGGGATGCTGCTGCTCACCGACTGGCTCGGGATCGACGGCGCCGCCGGCTTCGCGACGTTGGTGATCGCCGCCGGGATCGCCGCAGTCCCGCTCACCTACCTCGCCGCGCGCCGGCTCGACCTCGGCGACGCCGGCGGTCGTGCCGCGGCGACGCTCCTCGCGTTCTCGCCCGCGGCGATGCTCTACGGGGTCGCCTCCGCCGACGCGCTCTTCGCCACGGCCGGGACCATCGCGGTCGTGCTCCTGCTCGGGCGCTCGATCGCCCAGCGTGCCGCCGGCGCCGTCGCGATGGCGCTCGCCTCGTTCCTCTCCTGGGCCCTGCTCGCGCTCGCCGCGCTGAGCACGCTGCTCGTCGCCCTGCGGGAGGGACTGCGCGCGGCGGTCGCACTGGCGCTGGCGATCGGCCTTGCCCTGGCCGTCTTCTACGCCGCCCTGTGGGCGCTCACCGGCTACGACCCGATCGGCACCGTTCACGCCGCCAACCAGGCCTACGCGCTCGGGATCTCGAACGTGCGCCCGTGGGCCTACTGGCTCTTCGGGTCGCCGACCGCGTTCTTCGTCGTCTGCGGGATCCCGATCGCCTGGTACGCGGCGCGGGCGCTCGGCACGGCGCAGCCGATCGCGGTCGCGCTCGCCCTCACGGTGCTGGTCGCGGCGCTGCTCGGATTCAGCAGGGCCGAGAATGAACGGATCTGGCTCTTCTTCGGACCCATAGCCTGCCTCGCCGCCGCGACGACGATGCCGCGTGAGCGCCTCGCGACCGTCGTCGGCCTGCTCGTCGCGCAGGCTGTCGCGATCGAGATCCTGGTGGCGACGGTCTGGTGAGCGGCGCGGCCCTGATCACCGGTGGCGCCGGCTTCATCGGCTGCCATCTCGCGGAGGCGCTGCTCGGCGCCGGGGAGCGGGTACGCATCCTCGACAACCTCGACCCGCTCGCCCATCCCTCCGGGGAGGCGCCGGCGCACCTGCCCGCCGAGGCCGAGCTGATCGTCGGCGACCTGCGCGAGCGCGAGGACGTCGAGCGCGCGCTCGAGGGCTGCGATCGCGTGTACCACCTGGGCGGGATCGTCGGCAACGGCGAGTCGATGGTGCGTGTCCGCAAGGCCGTCGACTGCAACTGCGGCGGCACCGCGACCCTGCTCGAGGCGGTGATCGCGCGGCGCGACGAGATCCGCCGCGTGGTCGTGGCCTCCTCGATGGTCGTCTACGGCGAGGGCTCATACGCCTGTCCCGAGCACGGCGTCCAGGAGCCCGGGCTGCGCCCGATCTCGCAGCTGCGCGAGCGCCGCTGGGAGCCGCGCTGCCCCGTCGCCGGCTGCGGCCTGGAGCTCGAGCCGATCCCCGTCGTCGAGGACCGCCCGCTGCGACCCGTCAGCGTCTACGGGATCAGCAAGCGCGATACGGAGGAGCTCGCGCTCGTGCTCGGAGCGGCGTACGGGATCGAGACGACGGCGCTGCGCTATCTCAACGTCTACGGTCCCCGGCAGGCGCTCGGCAACCCCTACACCGGCGTCGCCGCGATCTTCTCCGCCCGGCTGCTCGCCGGCCAGAGGCCGCTCGTCTTCGAGGACGGCCGCCAGATCCGCGACCTCGTGCACGTCTCCGACATCGTCGCGGCAACGCGCGCGGCGATGGACGCACCCGGCGCCCCCGGCCGCTCCTTCAACGTCGCCACGGGCCGGCAGGTGAGGATCGGCGATCTGGCGCGTTCGCTGGCGCAGCTGATCGCGCCCGAGATCGAGCCCGAGATCACCGGCGAGTTCCGGGCCGGCGATCTGCGCCACTGCTACGCATCGACGGAGGCCGCCCGCGACCTGCTCGGGTTCGAAGCGGCCGTCGAGCTCGCCGACGGCCTGCCGGAGCTGGCCGGGTGGGTTGCGCGTCAGACGGACGTGGGCGAGCGCGGGAGCGAGGCGCTCGCCGATCTGCGCCGCCGCGGCCTCGTCGGCTGACGAGCCGGGATCAGCTCATGCCCTGGCGGGCCTCGCTGACGAGCGTCACCGCCTCGGGAAAGATCATCCGGATCGCGTCACGGATCTCGTGCGCCTGCTGGTCGGCGGGGCCCGACGCCTCGATGCGCCCGATCGCGGCGACGGTCATCGTCACGGCGAGCTGGATCGCGTTGTCGGCCCAGGCCACACGCTGGGCACCCTGCATCTGCTCGGCCATGTTGTTGAGCTGCTCACGCAACTCGTCGGGATCTCCGAACAGGCCGCCGAATCCACTGGACTCCATACGTCCAGCATAGCCTCCGCCAGCCTTCGGCCTCAGCGGCGGAGGTCAAGGGCGGATACGGTTGGTGCCACACCATCCGAGAGGAGAACCGATGGCCGTCAGCCTCGAGGACGCAAGCGCAGTCTTCTACTCCGCGCTGAATGACGTGCTGGCCGGTGACGTCCAGCCGATGCTTGCGTCGTGGTCGCACGCGGACGACGTCACCTACATGAGCCCGTTCGGCGAGCTGCTGGTGGGGTGGGAGCCGATTCGCGCGTCGTGGCAGGCGCAGGCGGACCAGCGACTCGGTGGCCGCGTGGAACCTGAGGAGCTTCACCACTTCGCCTCGGATGAACTCGGCTTCGTCGTCGGCTTCGAGCGCGGCAGCATCCAGATCGACGGAGAGACGAAGCCGGTGGATATCCGTGCGACGAGCGTGTACCGCCTTGAGGACGGCCGCTGGGCGATGGTCGGCCACCACACCGATCCGCTCCGCTGAGGCCCCCCGGGGGGGTACGCCTCGAGTCCCGCGCCGCAAGACGGTCCAGTTGACCCCCGTTTGGGGCAAGAGTGGAAGACGATGCCCCGACCGGCCGGGCGCGCGCCGGGCCCTCGGTGCCGGTCCCGCTCAGGCGGGATCCGCGGCCAGGGCAGCCCGCCGCCGGCCGCCCTAGTCCTCGCCCGAGGTGGAGTCCGGCTCCGCCGCTACTGCGGTCGGCGCCGTCCGCACGCGCATCAGGCCGCCGTGCCCTGCGAGCGAGGCGACAGCCTCCACCAGCAGCGCCACGACCGAGAGCGGGATCGCGACGAGCACCGAGACGATCGCGTCGAGGGCGATCCCCAGCCGGTCCCGGGTCGAGCGCGGGGCCAGCGCGCCGGCGAACGCGTGGCGCGCGAAGTTGGTCCGCAGGGTGAAGGCGTTGATCATCGTCTGCAGCATCGCCAGGTAGCTGCGGAGGCCGAAGGGCGTGCGGACGGAGAGCACCTCGGTCCCCTGCTTGGCGAGCAGCAGTCGCAGCGCCTCCGGCGTCGGGTGGAGGCGGCGGGTATCGGCCTCGAGGTCGGCCCACCCGGCGGCGCCGAGCCAGGCGGCCCAGCTGCCGCGGTTGGCGACGACCATCTCCTCGCCGTCGCGCCCGAATGCGGCGAGCTCAGCGCCGACGTCGGGGGGGCGGCGGGCGCGCGTAACGACGAGCCCGCAGCCCTCGCAGTGGTCGAGCGGGATCGGCTCGCCGCTGTCCCAGCGCTTCTGCGCCGTCCACCCGTACAGCGGCTGCCCGTCAGCGGGGCACTTGTAGTGGGCGACCGAGTCGGGGTCCAGCCGCTCCGGGGGGACGGGCTGGGCGGCGTCGCTGACGGCGCGGCGCTGGATCTTCTCGAGGCTCTCCTCGAGCCTGCGCTTGCCCCGCCTGCGCCGGCCGCTCATCGCGCCTCACCGACCTCGTATGCGAGGCCGTGGTCGGCGAGCGAGTCCAAGAACGACGCCGGGTCGTAGGCCTGCGCCGGGGCCAGGGCGCCGCTTGCCGCGTAGCCCGGCGCCGCCATCCGCAACGCCCCCTCGACGGTGGTGGCCGCCGTCAGTCCATAGACGTCGCTGCCGCGGACGACGCCGCGCCGCCGGCCCGAGCCGGAGACTCGCGTCGCAGACGACCGTGAAGCTTGCCGCCCGGCGGGCGCCCTCGTCCGGGCCCTCGGGCAGCTGTGCGATCGCCTTCTCGGCCACGACGCGGGCGGGCGTGGCCATGAGCCAGCCGGTCGCCGTCATCAGTGGCGCCGCGAGCGGCCCAAGGACGGGCGGCGTCACCGAGCTCAGCTCGATGACCTCGCGCACGGTGTCGACGTCGACGTGGCGCGGGACCGTGATCTGCTCGCCGGCCGGATAACGCCCGACGCGTCGCCGGCCGATGGGGGAGGGGAAGTCGAAGCTGCCGGCCGCGACGTTGCGGGAACCCGGGTGCCACGTCCCGTCGACCCACTCGAGATCGTCGGCGCCCATCATTCCGAGCGCCGACAGCGCCGTCCCGCGGGTCGGACCGAAGGAGCGGACCGAGTAGGCGAGGGTCAGCTCCTCGAGATGGCCGAGCTCCGCGGCGGTGAGCGCCGCGAGCAGGTCGCCGGGCAAATAGTCGAAGCCCATGCCGCTGACCAGGGCCGCGCCCGAACGCTCGCCGATCGCCCCCCAGCGGTCGAAGACCGAGCGGATGAACGGTTGCTCGCCGGTCGTGTCGACGTAGTGGGTGCCGGCCTCCGCCGCAGCGGCGACGACCGGCTCGCCGTGTTCGACGAAGGGCCCGGCGCAGGCGATCACCGCGGCCGCGTCGGCGAGCTGCTTCCGCAACCCAGCGGCGTCGTCGAGCGGAACCGCCGCAACGCCCGGAGCCGGCTCCAGCGCGGCCGCGAGCGCCTCGAGCTTCTCGCGACTGCGGCCGGCGACCGTGAATGAGGCCCCGCGCCGGGCGAGCTCCGCGGAGACGAGCCGGCCCGTGTAGCCGCTGGCGCCGTAGACGACGATGGGCCCCGTCTGCTCGGGCGCGTTGGGCGGGCTCGTCCTGGCGGCGCTCATCGGCGCGAACCCTAGATGTTCGGCGCCGGCGCCCGCGCGCCCCGCCGCGCCGCGAACGCCGCTGCACTACGGTGGCGGCGTGGCCGATCCCAGTCAGGGCGAGCGTGCGCCGACGAGCAGCATCGAGGGCCTGATCGGGCTCGCAGCGCCGTTCCTCGACGTTCTGCTCGGCTTCGGCGAGCGGATCAGCAGGATCGCCGAGCCGACCGATTACGAGTACTACCCGATCCAGGAAGGCGAGCCGCGAACCCAGCTCCCGGAACCGGACGAGGCCGCCCACCCGGGCGACCTCGAGGCCGACGGCACGATCCTCTCGACCGCGGAGGAGATCGGCGATGACGAAGAGGGCGGGGCGTGACGGTCGCGCTCGCCGGGCCCGCCTGAGATACGGCGCGCCGTACGGCCGTCGCGCGTCCCGGAGCGATCCGGAGAAGGCGGCGGGATCCGTCGGCGTTTTCATGCGAATGCAGCCAACAGCGAGCAGATGAGCCCCAAGCAGCTGGTCCAGCAAGAGCGGAGCCGCGGCCGCATCGCCGGCATCCTGGGCATCGGGGGAATCGTCCTCGTCCTGCTGCCGCCGATCCTCGGACTGGGCGCCGATTTCAACAGCGTCGGGCAGGACGAGTGGATGAAGCGGATGGTCGAGTTCGAGGCCAACCGCAGCGACATCCTGCTCTCCCAGCTCCTCCAGGCCGCGGGCTTCTGCTGATTCGCCGCGCCGCTCGCCTTCCTGTTCCTGGCGGCGGCCGACCGCAGCGAGGGCGGTCCGCAGGCAGATGCTCGGGTTCGCGATCGCGGGGCCCGTGCTCCTCGCGATCTCGGCGGTCCTCTTCTTCGCCGCCTTCGACTCCGTCGCGTCCTCGGTGATCGACAACGCTCCGCCCGGCACCGCCGAAGCCAACGACTACGCGAAGAACGCGCTCACCGGCGAGACGACCTACAGCATCTTCGCCGCCCTGCAGCTCGCCGGCCTGCTCACGACCGTGATCGCGATGATCTACACGTCCCTGTGGGCCATGCGGGTGGGTCTGCTGACCCGGTTGCTCGGCCTCATCGGCATCGGGCTCGGAGCCGGCTTCTCTGATCAAGGGCCCGCTATCGCCATCGCGATCTGGACCCTGCTGGTCAGCCCGCTGATCGCCCGGTTCTGGCCCGGGCCGCGGCCGCCCGCCTGGGACGCGGGCGAGGCGATCGAGTGGCCCGCCCAGAACCGCGGGGGGAAAGCGCCGCCCGCGAAGAAGGAGGAGAAGCGGGCCGACCCGAAGGACTTCGGCGGCGACGAGGACGAGGGCGACGGCGACGGCGAGGACGAGGAGTCCGGCGCCGAGCAGACGCCGAGCCGTCCCTCGCGGCGCGACAACCGCCGCAAGCGCAAGCGCAAGCAGCGGGGCTGACATGAGCGGCGGCCGTGCGCGCCCCCTGCGCCCGCTCGCCTCGCTGCCGACCCTGCTGATCGCCCTCGCGGCGATCTCCGCCTCCGACTCCGCCGCCGCGGCCGGTCGCGCCCTCCCCGACCCGGGCTGCGGGCCCCGGACCGGGCTCAACGCGCCGGCCGAGAAGGAGATCGCCCAGCAGCTCGTGTCCAGCGCCGAGAACTCGAGCCTCGAGTGGCGGCACCAGTACGGCTACATCGCCTACGACGTCGAGCACGACCGGCGCGAGAACCGCGGCTACACCGGCGGGTTGATCGGCTTCACATCGAGGACCGGCGACATGCTGGCGCTCCTGCGCCTCTACCGGCGCCTCGATCCGCCCCGAGGTGGCCTCGTTCGCTTCATCGGGCCGTTGCGCCGGGTCGAAGGCAGCCCGAGCCGCAAGGGCCTGGGCCGCCCCTTCGTGCGTGCCTGGGAGCGGGCCGCCCGGCGCCCGAAGCTGCGGCGCGCGCAGCGCTTCGAGCGCGACCGGACGTACTTCTGCCCGGCCGTGCGCGCCGGCCGCGCCGACGGTCTCGGCGCGCTCGGTCAGTTCATCTACTACGACGCGCTGGTGATGCACGGTCCCGGCCACGACCCGCACAGCTTCGGCGGCATCCGCGCGGCGGCGAAGAGCGCGTCCGCGCCGCCGGCCGCCGGAGGCGACGAGACGGCGTACCTCAACGCCTTCCTCGACGTCCGCCGGCGCGTCATGAAGAGCGAGGCCGGGCACCGGAACACGAGCCGGATCGACACCGAGCAGCGGCGCTTCCTGCGCGAGGGCAACCTCGACCTGGTGCCGCCGCTGCGCTGGAAGACCTATGGCGACAGCTGGGAGATCGACCCCTGACCGAGGAGGACGGACCATGAACGAGCCGATTGCAGCGAGCGGGGAGATCCCGGGGCAACGCCGGATCCTGTTCCGCGCGGGCCTGGGGGCGCTGGCCGCCGTCCAGGCGATCGACGGCATCTACGCGCTGGCGGCGCCGCACTCGTTCTACGCCGACTTCCCCGCCGGGCGCGGCTGGGTCGAGGCGCTGCCCGCCTACAACGAGCACCTGGTCCGCGACGTCGGCGCCCTGTTCCTCGCGACCGCGGTCTTCCTCGGGGCGGCTGCCTACTTCCTCGAACGCCGGCTCGCCGCGGTCGCGCTCGTCTCCTTCCTCGTCTTCAGCGTTCCGCACACGATCTACCACGTGCTCAACCTCGGGCCCTACGGGGTCGGCGACGCCGTGGCCAACGTGATCGCGCTCGGGGCGACCGTGCTGCTGCCGCTCTGGCTCTTGTGGCTGCTCGCCCGTCCGGCCCCTGCCGCTCACCGCGCGCCGGAGGCCACGTCATGACGAGGGCCGCGAAGGTCGCGGCCTTCCGAGCCCTGCACGAAGGCGAGCCGTTCGTCATCCCGAACCCCTGGGATGCGGGCTCGGCCCGCGTGCTCGAGGGGCTCGGGTTCGCGGCGCTGGCGACCACCAGCTCCGGCTTCGCGTTCACGCTCGGGCGCAACGACAGCGGCGTCACGCTGGACGAGATGATCGACCACGCCGCCGCGCTCGACGCGGCGACGCCGCTGCCGGTCTCGGTCGACCTCGAGAACGGCTACGGCGACGATCCCGCGGACGCGGCGCGGGCGGTCGAGGCCGCGGCGGCGGCCGGCGCCGCGGGCGGCTCGATCGAGGACTACGCGCCGCGCGGGCCGCGCAGGGGGATCTACGAGCTCCGGCACGCGGTCGAGCGGATCGAGGCGGCGGTGGAGGCGGCCGCGGCCGCTCCCGGCGGCTTCGTCCTCACCGCCAGGGCCGAGAACCAGATCCGGGACGGCGCCGGCCTCGACGACACGATCGACCGGCTACGCGCCTACGAGGCCGCGGGGGCCGACGTCCTGTACGCGCCGGGCCTGCGGACGATCGACGAGATCCGCGCGGTCTGTTCGGCGCTGGCGAAGCCGGTCAACGTTCTGGCGCGGCCGGATCTGACGGCGGCGGAGATCTTCGCCGCCGGAGCGCAGCGCGTCAGCGTCGGGGGTGCGCTCGCGTTCACCGCCGTCGCGGCCCTGGTCGAGGCGGCTCGTGCGATCGGCGAGTCGGGCAGCTTCGCCGGGTTCCGCCGGCCGCCGGCCGAGCTCACCGAGTGGCTCGACTGAGCAGCGGGATCCGGCGCGGGGCCGGTCGTCGCCCAAGGCCGGCCGCCCCGAGCGCTCAGCTCTTGAGCTGGTCCTGGAGGTGGTCGACGACGTTCGGGTCGCGCAGAGTGGTGACGTCGCCGAGCTCGTTGCCGGCCGCGATGTCGCGTAGCAGCCGGCGCATGATCTTCCCCGAGCGGGTCTTCGGGAGATCGTCGGCGAAAGCCATTTGCTTCGGGCGGGCGAGCTTGCCGATCTTGTTCGCAACGTGCTCGCGCAGCTCCGCCTCGAGCTCCTCGCTGCCGTGCCCGTCGCCCTCGACCGTGACGAACGCGAAGATCGCCTGGCCGGTGTCCTCGTCGGCGACCCCGATCACAGCGGCCTCGGCGACGCCGTCGTGGCTGACCAGCGCCGACTCGACCTCCATCGTGGAAAGCCGGTGCCCGGAGACGTTGATGACGTCGTCGATGCGGCCGACGATCCAGAAGTAGCCGTCCTCGTCGCGGCGCGCGGCGTCGCCGACGAGGTAGACCTCGCGGCCGTACCGTTCCCAGTAGGTCTCGACGAAGCGGTCGGGCTCCTGGTAGAGAGTGCGCGCCATCGCGGGCCAGGGGCGGGTGAGCACGAGCGTGCCGCCGCCCTCTTCGACCTCGCTGCCGTCGTTGTCGAAGATCTTCGCCTCGATCCCCGGGAAGGGGACGGTCGCCGAGCCGGGCTTCGTCGTCGTCAGGCCGGGCAGGGGCGTGATCATGATCGCGCCGGTCTCGGTCTGCCACCACGTGTCGACGATCGGGCAGCGACCGCCGCCGATGTGCTCGTGGTACCAGAGCCAGGCGCGCGGGTTGATCGGCTCGCCGACCGAGCCGAGCAGGCGCAGGGAGGAGAGGTCGTGCTTGCGGGGGTGCTCGACACCCCACTTCATGCAGGCCCGGATCGCGGTCGGCGCCGTGTACATGATCGTGACGCCGTAGCGCTCGACGATCTCCCACCAGCGGTCCTCGGCCGGGTAGTTCGGCGCGCCCTCGTACATGACGCTGGTGGCGCCGTTGGCCAGCGGCCCGTAGACGATGTAGGAGTGGCCGGTGACCCAGCCGATGTCGGCCGCGCACCAGTAGACGTCGTCGTCCTTCAGGTCGAAGACGAGCTTGTGCGTGGCCGTGACGCCGGTCAGGTATCCCGCGGTCGTGTGTTGGATCCCCTTCGGCTTCGCGGTCGAGCCCGAGGTGTAGAGGATGTAGAGCGGGTCCTCCGAGTCCATCGCCTCCGGCGGGCACTCGGGGTCGGCGGCCTCGACGAGCTCGTGCCAGAAGTGGTCGCGGCCCTCGGTCATCGGCGGGTTCGTGCCGCAGCGGTCGACGACGACCACGTGTTCCATTCCGGGCAGCCCGCCGAGGATCTCGTCGACCGCCGACTTCATCGGCGTCGGCTCGCCGCGTCGCAGCGTCGCGTCGGCGGTGATCAGCGCCTTCGCCTCCGAGACCTCCATGCGCTCGGCGACCGAGTTCGCGGAGAAACCGCCGAAGACGACGTTGTGGATCGCGCCGATCCGCGTGCAGGCCAGCATCGCCACGGCCGCCTCGGGCACCATCGGCATGAAGATCCCCACGACGTCACCCTTGCCGACCCCGAGCGTGCGCAGGGCGTTGGCGAAGCGCTGCGTCTCCTCCAGGAGCCACGCGTAGGTGATCTCCCGGCGGGTCCCGTCCTCGCCCTCCCAGTAGTAGGCCACGCGATCGCCGGCGCCGGCGGCGACGTGACGGTCCAGGCAGTTGGCGGAGACATTGAGCTTGCCGCCGACGAACCACTTCGCGAACGGCGGCTCGGACCAGTCGAGGACCTCATCGAACGGCTCGATCCATTCCAGCTTCTCCGCCCAGGAGGCCCACCAGGCCTCGGGGTCGGCGTCCGCGCGCTCGTAGATCCCGGGGTCGGAGGCATTCGCCTGGGCGGCGAACTCCGGCGGCGGCGGGAAGGTCTGCTCGGTGTGCAGCAGGACGTCGAGATCGCCGCTGCCGTGTTCGTCGCTCATCTCTCTCCTCCAGGTCTGACCGACTGGAACCTATCTACCCGGTGGCACCCGTTGCACGCGGGCTGCTCCGGAGCACGCCCCTCGGCGCGTGGCCCGGCGGGCGGCCCGGCGACCGCCGGTCGACGCGGCGCCGCTCCGAACGGCCGCGAATAGTGTTGGTGCGGACGTGGCATTCCGCGGCCGAAATCTCTCCGGCGCGGCCATTTCGGTGGCCGGCCCGCTCCTCGCCCTGACGCTGCTCTTCCTCTGCGCCGGCAGCGCGCGCGCCGCTGGACCGGTGGCGACGGCCCACGTCGACCCCCAGGGCGTGCGTGGCTACTGGACCCCGGCGCGGATGCGCGCGGCGCAGCCGCTCGACCCGCCCGAGGCAGCGGCCTCCGGCGGCGGCGGCGCGAGCGCGGACACCGGCCCCCCGAGCTCCGTCGACGCCGTCGCTCCCGGCTCGGCGCAGACGCCACAGGTCGAGCGCGGCGTCGTCGCCACCCAGGCGAGCGCGCCCGCCACGGCGAGCCGGTACACGCGGACCGAGGTCGCCGACCCCGCGGCGGAGAGCGTGCGCGCTCACGGCAAGGTCTTCCTCACGATCGCGGGCGGCTCGGAAGCCGGCGACTACGTCTGCTCCGGTACGGCCGTCAACTCGAACAACGGCAGCGTCGTGATCTCCGCCGGGCACTGCGTCTACGACACGGCCGGCGGGGGCTACGCGAAGAACTGGCTCTTCGTCCCCGGCTACAAGGACGGCCAGGCCCCCTATGGAGCGTGGCCCGCGGTGAAGCTGTCGTCCCCGAGCGCCTGGCGCAAGGGCGCGAACAGCTCCTACGACCTCGGCGCCGTGAAGGTCTCCGAGAACGGCTCGGGAGAGACGCTGAACGACGTCGTCGGCGGTACCGGCATCGCCTTCAACCAGCCTCGACAGCAGAACTACTCCGACTTCGGCTATCCGGCGATCGCGCCCCCCGCCGCCTTCAACGGCGAGCGGGAGTTCCGCTGCGACTCACCCCTCGGCGGCTCCGACAATCCGCCGGGCTCGGGCCCGAACACGATGTGGATCGGCTGCGACATGACCGCCGGCTCGAGTGGGGGCGGCTGGATCGCCAACGGCAATCTGCTCTCGGTGAACAGCTACGACTACTGCATTGCCGGCACGCTCTGTCAGAAGCGGCTGTACGGGCCCTACCTCGACGACACAGCCAAGCAGCTGTACAAGTCGATCGCCGGCGCGGCGACCTACTGTCAGGGGAAGAAGGTGACGATCCTCGGCACCGGCGGGGCCGACACGCTGGTCGGCACCAGTGGCAAGGACGTGATCGCCGGCGAGGGCGGCAAGGACACGATCAAGGGCAAGGGCGGCAAGGACACGATCTGCGGCAACGGCGGAGCCGACACGCTCAAGGGTGCCAAGGGCGCCGACCGCATCCACGGCGGGGGCGGCGCCGACAGGATCAAGGGGGGGAAGGGCAAGGATGAGATCGCCGGCGGTGGCGACGGCGACACGATCAAGGGCGGGAGCGGCAAGGACGAGCTCGACGGAGGTGGCGGGGACGACTCGCTGCACGGCAACGCCGGCAAGGACAAGTGCGACGGCGGCAAGGGCCACGACAAGGCCTACAGCTGCCACAAGCGCGAGAACATCCCCTAGCGGCGGGGCGGCGGTTCGACCACCGCGGCTGGCCGGGGCTCAAGCGCTCCAGGGGTACTGACGATGGGACGAGCGGGATGAAAGGCGGATCGATCGACCAGGGCTGGGGCCGGCGCTCGCGCGCGGCGTGGCTCGGCCTTGGGCTCGCTGCCGTGCTGGCCGTCGGGGCTGCCCGCCGGGGCCGCCGCCGCGGAGGGCCCCGTCAGCGCCGCTCCGGCGCCGGCCGCGGGCGCCTCTGGCTTCTGGACGCCGCAGCGGATGCGCGCCGCGGAGCCTCTCGACGCCCTGGTCCCGGGGCCGATGCCGGAGGGCGCCGCGCTCCCCGCGGCGACGGCGGCGCGCCGCGGCCGGCGCCTCGACGTCGCCCCCGCACGGGCCACCGCCCAGGCCTCAGCGGCACGAGCTCCCCGCAGAGGCGGGCATCGGTCCTCATCCGGCGACGTAGCCGACCCCTCGGCGCGCGCGACCCGCACCCACGGCCGCGTGTTCTTCAAGGTCCCCGGCGTTGGCCTCGCGAGCTGCTCGGGCACGGCGATCACCTCGAACCGCCGCAACCTGGTGATGACCGCCGGCCACTGCGTCAACGGCGGCGGCCACTCGGGCACCTGGTACCCGCACTGGATCTTCGTTCCCGCCTACGCGCACGGCACCGCGCCGTTCGGCGTCTGGACGGCGAAGCGGCTCTACTCGACGCCGATCTGGGTCGAGTACGGGGATCCGACCGGGGACATCGGCTTCGCCACGGTCCGCGCCCGCAAGGGCAAGCGCCTGCAGGACTCGGTCGGGGCCAGCGGGATCAGCTTCGGGCGCTCGGCCAAGCGGCGCTACACGGCGTACGGGTATCCCGCCAACCCGGAGGACGGCTTCGACGGTGAGAGCGAGCGCTACTGCAGCTCGGGGCTGCGCCGCCGCGATCACCCCGAGAAGGGCGAGCTCGGCCCCAAGACGATGGCCATCAACTGCGACATGACCGAGGGTGCGAGCGGCGGCAGTTGGATCGCGAAGCGGGGCTACGCGGTCTCCCTCTCCTCCTACTACTACCCGTCGCTGCACCGCGTCCTCTTCGGCCCCTACTTCGGGGCGCTGGCGCGGGAGCTCTACGAGGGCACGCAGATCCGCTGCAACGGCCGCGTCGCGACGATCGTCGGCAGCGCCCGCGGCGACCGGATCCGCGGCACCGCCGGGCGCGACGTGATCGTCGCCGGCGGTGGCGCCGACCGCGTTCACGCGCGCGGCGGCCGTGACGTCGTCTGCGGCGGCAGCGGCGCCGATCGGCTCGCGGGCGGCGCCGGGCGGGACACGCTCATCGGGGGTGCCGGCGGCGACCATCTCGCCGGCGGCAAGGGCCGCGACTCCTGCGTCGGCGGCGGCGGCCGCAACCACGGCTCCGGCTGCGAGCGCCGTCGCGGTCTGGTCTGAGCGATCCGCTTCGCCCGCGGTGCCCGGGCGCCTGATTGGATCGGCGAGGAGTGGGCAACCCGAGGGGATGAGCACCGCGAAGCTCGTCGGCATCAATCACGTCGCGCTCGAGGTCGGCGACCTCGATGCCGCGCTCGACTTCTATGGGCGCCTGTTCGACTTCCAGCTCCGCGGTCGGAGCGAGGAAATGGCCTTTCTCGACATGGGCGATCAGTTCGTTGCGCTCTCGGAGGGGCGCTCGCAGGCCGAGGACGCGAGCCGCCACGTCGGCCTTGTCGTCGACGACCTCGAGACAGCCCGCGACACGATCGAGAACGAGGGGGCGGAGATCCTTCCCGGTCGCGGGCTCGACTTCCTCGACCCGTGGGGAAACCGGATCCAGCTCGTCGACTACCGCGAGGTGCAGCTGCTCAAGGACCCCCGCGTGCTGCAGCGCCTCGGGCTCGAGGACATCGGCAAGTTCCCGGAAGCGATCGGCGAGCTGCGCGGCAAGGGCTACGGCGCGGACTGACCCCGCGCTCGCGCCTCAGGATGTGGCGACGCCGCCGGTGACGCGCTTCCGGTGGGTGCGGATCTCGCTCATGATCCGCTCCAGCCGGGGCTCGGTGCTGGCGTCGACGTGCCGCATCGCGGCCGCGATCCGCGGGTGCACGTCGGCGATCCGCTCGTGCATGGCCTGCGCGACGGCGCGGTAGGTCGGATGGCCCTCGCGGCCGGAGCGCAGCTCGCAGACGTGCATCGCCTCGCGCGCGTTCATGTCGAGCACGTAGCGGATCCGATAGCCGAGGCAGAGGGCGTAGGGGGCGGCGTCGGTCAGCCCGGCCGCCTCGAGGCGCTCGAACTCGGAGCGGGAGATGTCGAGGGCGCGCTCGTACTCCTCGCCGCAGCCGGCCTCGTAGATCTCCTCGGGAGCGCCGGCGCCGAGGTCGGGGCCGAGCGTCTGCCACTGGCAGTTGAGCATCCGGTGCCGCTGCATGTCCCGGAAGCCGCCGTAGTCGGAGACGATCTCGAACCGGTAGCGGACCGCCTCCCAGCCCCGGCCCGGGCGGTGGCGGCGGTTGTTCGCGCGCGCCGACGAGCTCGTCCAGCAGCTGGTCGCCCTCGATCGGGTCGAGGTGCGCGAGCCGGCTGCGGATCGTCGCCTCGCTCACGCCGGTCGCCTCGAACAGGGAGGCCGCGAGCAGGTCCTCCTCGTAGCCGTCGACGTGGACGAGCTCGACCGAGGGACCGCTCGCGCGGCCTCGCGCCGGTCGAGGCCCAGGCGCGAGACCCAGCGCTCGGTCGTCTCGCGCCGCTCGCTCGAAGTAGTCGATCCACTCGCCGCCGCGGTCGGGCGCGCTCGAGCCGCGTCAGGAAGCTCGGGAATCACCTGCTTGAGCTCGCGCAGCGCCTGCGCTCCGAACTCGCGCGCCTCCGGCAGCGGCGAGGCCGCGAGGCGCATGATCAGCCGCTCGTAGGCCTGGCCCGAGGCGTAGATGCCGACGTGGGAGAGGGTCGAGGCCGGCAGCAGCCCGCGAAGCAGATCGAGCGCCTTCGCCCGGACCGAGCGGCGCCAGGCGGCCTCCGGCTCGTCGCCCCGGGGCCAGCGCTGCTCGGCCCAGGCCGTGACCCGCTCCAGCGTGCGCGAGTAGATCGAGAAGATCTCGTCCATCGCGACCGCGTACTCCGGCCCGAGCTCCTCGTCGCGGTAGTAACGCCAGCTTCCGGGCGCGCGCGGCTCCGCGTCCTCGTACATCGGCGCGTCGTAGGCGATGTAGCGGGTCGACTGCTCCAGGTAGGCGGCGAGCCGGCCGCGCTGCAGGAGCTTGGTGAGCACGTTCGAGGTCCACTCGCAGGCGAGGTGGGCGCCGCCGAGCTGGGCGACCGAGTCGTCGCCGTAGCCGAGGAAGATGCGCTCGTACAGCTCGCGCCGCGCGCTCGCCCTCGCTCGCCGTCGAAGGGCCGGCCGCCGGCGGGCGTGTCGCGCGGCGAACTCGTCCAGGTAGAGGCGCCGCAGCGTCCCCTGGTAGCGCGAGTAGCGGGCGAACAGCGCTCCCTTGACCGTCTCCGGCAGGTTCGTGAGCGCGAACACGGGCCGGTCGAGGTTCGTGAAGTGGGGCGCGAGCAGCTCGCGCTCGGCCTCGGTGAAGGACTCGACGGGGTAACGCATCGGCGGGGAGCAACCCTAGAACGTGGAGCGGCGAGATCGCCGCCGGGGAAACCCGCAACGAGCAGGCTCTCCGGACCCCGCCGTCGTCACGGTCGCGAGGTCACGAGTGCCTGGGTGGCGGGCCTCCATGAGCTCGACCCGGTGGCCGCCGGGCGCGAGGATGAACGAACGCCGCGCGCCCCACAGCTGCTGGTGCTCCTCGACCTCGAAGCCCGCCTCCTCGAGGGCCGCGACGTCGGCGTCGAAGTCGCGGGCGACGAAGGCGGCGTGGCCGAGCACCGGCACGCTCGCGCCCTCCGTGATGATCATGTGCACCTGCGTCCCCTCGCGCTCGTACCACGGGATCAGGCCGCCGAGCTCGGGCGGAGCCTCGACCTCGCGGAAGCCGATCAGCCCGAGCATCTGCCCGAACCGCTCGGCGTCCTGCGGCGGGACCTCGATGGAGACGTGCTGGAGCATCGGCCCAGTCCAGCACATGACCTCCACCCGTGGGGGCGAGGTCAGTGCGTATGGTCGTGGCCACGGACCGTCTGCCAGCTCTCCCAGGTGATCTTCAGGATCAGGGCCGAGATCGCCAGTCCGATGAGCGGGTCGACGATCGGCGCCCCGAGCGCGATCGCACCGGCACTGACGACGACGCCGGCGGAGACGAAGCCGTCCGTCCGCGCGTGGTTGCCGTCGGCGATCAACGCCGGGCTGCCGATCCGGCGGCCGCCCCGGAGGCGGATGCGGGCGGCCAATTCGTTGCCGAGCACGCCGACAAGGCCCGCGAGCGCCAGCGCGACGAGATGGTTCGGAGTGACCGGATTGATCAGCCGGTCGACCGCAAATGCCCCGGCCGAGATCGCCGAGATCAGGATCGCGAAGACGACCAGCATCCCCGCCCCACGCTCGGCCCGATCCGAGCGCAGCAGGAACGCAATCGCGAGCGGCACCGCCGTGAGCGCGTCGCCCGCGTTGTGGATCAGGTCCGCAAGCAGCGCGACGCTGTCGGAGAGGACATAGATCGCGATCTGCGCGAGAGCCGTCGTCCCGAGCACGCCGAGCGCGAGTGCGACCACGCGGAGCCCCTCGCGGGAGCGCTTGATCGAGGGGTCGACCAGGCCGTGGGAGTGGCCGTGGCCCCGGTCGTGTGGACGGTGCGAGGCATCGTCCGCGAGGTCGGCGTGGTCGCTCAAGCTCCGAGCCCTGCGGTGGACCGGGACTCCCGTTCGGCCAGTCCGAGGCGCACGTGGGCGACGTGCGCGACCGCCTCATCCAGAAGTTGCGCGACGTGATCGTCGTGCAGGTCGTAGATCACGCGCCGACCCTCACGCCGGCAGACGACGAAACCCAGGTGGCGGAGTACGCGCAGCTGGTGTGAGACGGCGGATGGGTCCATATCCACCGCCGCCGCGAGCTCGCCGACGCTCGCTTCCCCGGTACGGAGGCGTCCCAGCAGCCGGACGCGGCTGCCGGTGGCCAGGGCCTGCATCGCCTCGGCGACGGCGCTCGCATCCCGGTCGCCGAGCGACGTGCTGCCCTCGAAGCTCCCGTGGCTCACGGCGCAGATGTTATCTGAGCACCCGTTCAGGTATGCAGGAGTGGTGCGCTCAGGTGACGAGCGAGGCGACCAGCGCCACCGGGACCACGATCGCCGTGGTCCAGATCAGGGCCCCGGCCGTGATCTTGAGGTCGAGACCGTAGGCGTGGACGACGATCATCGCGTTGAGCCCGCTCGGCATCGCCGCCAGCAGCAGGAAGCTCGAGGGCAGGTCGATCAGGGGCAGCGCCAGCAGGAAGAGAAGAACCGGCATCAGCACGAGCTTGATCCCGATCACCGTCCCGATCGGACGGGTCAGCGGCGGCGGGAAGCGCAGCTCGGCCTCCTCGGTGTCCTCTGCCAGGGCCGCGCCGACGGCGAAGAAGCCGACGGGCAGCATGAGCGCGATCGCCACGCGCGAGGCGTCGACGGCCCACGTCGGCGCGAGCGCGTGCGGGGCGAGGACGGCGAGCGCGGCGGCGTAGAGGGGGATGTTGCGCGCGAAGAAGGCGCGGACGCGATCGCGCGGGGTCTCGCCCGCGCGCGTCCCGAACGCCGCTCCGACGGAGAAGGCCCCCAGCAGCAGCGAGGTCGTCCCGACGGCGACGTCGTAGGCGACGGCTTCGCCGACCCGGTCGAAACCGAGCAACGCGGCGACCAGCGGGTAGCCGAGATAGGCGGTGTTGGGGACGAGCACGCAGCACAGCAGCGCTCCGATCTGGGGCCGTTCCAACGCCAGATAGCGGGAGCCGATCACGAACGCCGTGAAGGCGCAGGTCGCGACGGTGACCCAGCCGAGCACGATCCCGACGGCGAAATCGTGGTCGAGGTGCACACGGTTCAGGTTCAGGAACACGACCGCCGGCAGGACCGTGTAGAGGACGAGCGTCAGGGCCTGCCTGGAGCCGTGCCCGGCGCGCCCCGGCATCCGGCGTTCGGCCACGAGCCCGGCCCAGGTCGCGGCGATGATGGTGAGCGTGATCGGGATCATCGGAGGGAGGCCGCGGCGGGATGCGGCCGGCGCAGGTTAGGGGCGGCACCCCGGACGGCGCTCCGGTGCGGGCCTCGCTCGAGCAGGCCTCCGCAGCCGTCGCGCCGCCATCGCGGAGCCGAGACGAGCGAGCCCGGACCGCTGGGGGCGGCCCGGGCTCGTCGGAGAGAGGATGCGGTGTCGCCCGCTCTCGCGGAGCAGGCATATTGTTGAACAATTCCCCGATATGATCGTATACCGATGAGCCGCACGATGCTTTCCGCCGCTTCTCCCGTGCCCCGACGAGGAGCCCGTCGCGATGCATAATCGGGCGATCGAGGAGCCGGAAGAGATCGCGCCACGGATCGCCACCGAGCTCCCCGGGCCGCGCAGTCGCGAGCTCCTCGCCCGGGGTGAGCAGGTGCTGTACCCCGGCCTCAGCGCCGGCCTCGCCCCCTTCGTCGTCGCCTCGAAGAGCGGTCACACGGTCACCGATGTCGACGGCAACGTCTTCGTGGACCTCGTCAGCGCCTCGGGCTCGGTCCCGGCGGGCGCCGCCCGCGCCGAGCTCATCGACGCCGCCGTCGGCGCGATGCGCGCCGTCGGCAACGAGGACGCGCACGCGCTCGCCACGCCGGAGCTGTTCGAGCTCGCCGAGCGGACCGTCGCGCTCGCGGGGGGTCGCATCGCGCGCGTCGACATCTCCCTCAACGGGACCGAGGCCGTGGAGACCGCGGTCAGGATGATGCGCCGGGCCACGGGGCGCCCGATGGTGCTCGCATTCCTCGGCGGCTATCACGGCGAGTCGACCACCACGGCGGCGCTCGGCGCTGAGCTGGGGGAGATCTCACAGGCGGAGCGGGCCCTTGTGCCGGGGTTCTTCCACGCGCCCTACCCCAATCCGTACCGCTCGCCCTTCGGCCCGCCGCGTCCGGGAGGGAGCGGCGATGCGACCGTCGACTACATCCGCGACCACCTGCTGTTCCACCTGGTCGAGCCCGACCGCGTGGCCGGCGTCGTCATCGAGCCGATCCTCGGATCGGGCGGCTGCGTGGCGCCGCCGGCGTCCTTCTGGCCGGCATTGCGGGGCCTGTGCGACGAGTACGGGTGGCTGCTTTGTGCCGACGAGGTGAAGACGGGCTGGGGGCGTGGTGGCGCGATGCTCGCCGTCGAGCGCGTCGGCGTCGAGCCCGACCTGATCTGTCTCGGCAAGGCGATGGGGGGCGGCGTGATGCCGATCGGCGCCGTGCTCGGGAGCGAGCGGGCGATGGGCGGCTACGACGATCTCTCGACGGGGAGCACCTGGTCCTGGCTGCCGGGGTCGGTGGCCGCGGCGCTCGCGACGCTGGAGCTGTACGAGCGCGAGGACGTGATCGGGAACGTCGCTCGCGCTTGAGGCGGTCGGCGGCCGCGTGCTCGGGGACCTCGCCGAGCGGGTGCCCGCGATCGGCGAGGTCCGGGCGATCGGCGGCTTTCAGGCGATCGAGCTGGTCCGCGACCGGCAGACGCGCGAGCGGGACCCCGAGCTGCAGGCGGCGATCGCCTCCCGGCTCTGCGAGCGCGGAGTCCTCGTCGAGTCGAGCACGACCTCGCTCAACCTGCAGCCGTCGCTGCTGATGCCGCCCGACCGCTACGAGGACGCGCTGGCGATCGTCGCCGATGTCGTCGTCGAGCTCAGCGGGGCGGAGGGCTCTTGAGCGCGCTCGAGGCCGAGCTGCAGGCCGAGCTCGACGAGCTCGAGGCCGCGGGCGCGATGAAGACCCTGCGGGTGATCGACTCGCCCCAGGGACCGTCGATCCGGCTCGCGGACGGGCGCGAGGCGATCTGCCTGTGCTCGAACGACTACCTGGGCCTCGCGTCCGATCCAGCCGTCGTCGCCGCCGCGGCGGCGGGAGCTGAGCGCTGGGGAGCGGGGACGGCATCGGTCCGCTTCATCTGCGGCCTGTTCACCCCCCACATCGAGCTCGAGCGGGACCTCGCCGCCTTCCTCGGCACCGAGTCGGCGCTCACCTACGTCTCCTGTTGGAACGCGAACCAGGCCGTGCTCGACACCCTCTCGGGACCGGACACGTGGATCCTCTCGGACGAGCTGAATCACGCCTCGATCATCGACGGCATCCGCCTCGCACGACCCGGCGGCAAGGCCGTCTACGCGCACGCCGACGTCGACGCGCTGCGGGTGGAGCTCGCGCGCGTGCCCGACGGTGCCCGGACGCTGATCGTCACCGACGGCGTCTTCTCGATGGAGGGCGATCTGGCGCCACTGCCGGAACTGGTCGAGATCGCGGCGGCGCGCGACGCGACCCTGATCGTGGACGACTCGCATGGGCTCGGCGTGATCGGCAGCCGGGGACGCGGCACCGCCGAGCACTTCGGCCTCGACCCGGCCGACGTCGGCATCATCACCGGCACCCTCGGCAAGGCCCTGGGCGGTGCCGCGGGAGGCTTCGTCGCCGGCTCGGCCCGGCTCACCTCGGTGCTGGAGCAACGCTCGCGGCCGCAGCTCTTCTCGAACGGCCTGCCGCAGCCGGTCGCCTGCTCGGCCCGGGCGGCGCTCGGCCGGCTGCGGGATGACCCGGAGATCCTCGTCCGCCTGCACGCGAACGTCGCCCGCTTCCGTGCCGGCCTGCGCGCCGCCGGGATCGAGCCGCTCGAAGGGAAGAGCGCGATCGTCCCGGTGATCGTCGGCGAGACCGCCCGCGCGATCGAGCTCAGCGCCCGGCTCCTCGACGCCGGCGTCTTCGTCACCGGCTTCGGCTACCCGGTCGTCCCGGAGGGGACCGCCCGGATCCGAGCCCAGATCTCCGCCGGCCTCAGCGACGCCCAGGTCGACGAGGCCGTGGCGGCGTTCGCGACGGTGCTGGCGTAGACCCGCGGCGGAAGCCTCCCGCCGGCGCTTGCAGCGAGGGAGCGGCAGGCGTGCGCCTTCGTCGAAGGCCCACGCGCCTTTCGTGACGAAGTTGGGACGCCAAGGGAGCGCACCGAGAACGAGAAGCGGATTGACCGCAATAGTTCCGGTCAATCCTCCTCTCGCCGACGCCAGGTCTCCAACCCGTCACGAAAGCCAAACGCCCCCGCGCCTCCCGTGACACCCCGCATGCCCGCTTCCCTCGCTGCCCCCGGGACGTAACCCGTCCGGAAGCCGGGCGCGCCCGTGGGCCGTGGCGCCCCCACCCGTCCGTCGACCCGGCGCCCGTGGGCGGTAGCCCGCCCGCCGACCCGCCGACCCGCCGACCCGCCGCCCGTGGGGCCCGCCGCCCGCCGACCCGCGGGCCGTGGTACTGCCGCTCGCCGCCCTACGCCGCCAGCTCCGCCGCCGCCTCCTCGAAGGCCTCGGTGTGGGCGTCGACGTCGGCCTCGGTCGTCGCGGGTGACATCAGGGCCATCATGTGGAACGGGGTGAAGAGCAGGCCCCGGTTGAGCATGTAGAGGTGCATGAGGGAGTCGAGCGCCTCGTTCGCGCTGATCGCGGCGGACGCCTCGGCTCCGGAGCGCGGCGCTTCGGGCTGGAACATGTACTCGACGCGGCAGCCGAGCCGGGTCACGGTCCACGGCAGCGAATGGCGCTCGATCGCCGCCGCGACGCCCTCCTCGTAGCGGGCGGCGAGCGCGATCATCCGCTCGTAGGCCTCCGCGGTCAGGACCTCGCTCAGGGTGGCGCGCACGGCGGCGAGCGAGAGCGCGTTGCCCGCCAGCGTGCCGCCGATGCCGCCGACGTCGGCGGCCTCCCAGACGGTGCCCTCGAGCACCTTCTCCGCGACCGCGTCGGTGAACCCGTACGCGCCGGTGGGAATCCCGCCCCCGATGGGCTTGCCCATCGTCATCACGTCGGGCTCGAGACCGTACGCCTCCGTGTAGCCGCCGGGGCCGCAGCAGAGCGTGTGCGTCTCGTCGATCACGAGCAGCGTCCCGTACCGCCGCGTCAGCTCCCGCATCGCCTCCAGGTAACCCTCGTCCGGGAGCACGATCCCGATGTTCGTCAGGGCCGGCTCGACGAGCAGACAGGCGACGTCCTCGTGCGCGAGCTCACGCTCGAGCGCCTCGACGTCGTTGAACTCGACGACCCGCGTCGTCAGCTTCGGATCGACGGGCGGCCCGACGGCGCCGACCCGGGGTACGACCTCGCCCGTATCGGGGTCGAGCATGCATACGGTCTCGTCGACGGAGCCGTGGTAGCAGTGGTTGTGGACCATGATCTTCGGCCGGCCCGTGATCTCCCGGGCGAGGCGGACGACGAAGCGGTTCGCGTCGGTGGCCGAGAGCGTGAACTGCCAGTGGGGCAGCCCGAAGCGCTCGCGCATGATCGCGCCGACGGCTGCCGCGTCTGCGCTCGGCAGCATCGTCGTGATCCCGCGCTGCATCTGGGCCGACGCTGCGGCCACCGTTGCCGCCGGTGAGTGCCCCGTCATCGCCCCGGTGTCGCCGAGGCAGAGGTCGACGTAGGCGTTGCCGTCGACGTCCGTCACCGCCGCGCCCTCAGCGCGCTCGATGAAGACCGGGAACGAGCCCGGCCAGCGCGTCATCCAGTTCATCGGCACGCCCGACAGCAGCGTTTCCTCCGCCTCGGCGTGGATCTCGCGCGAGCGCGGGTGCGTGCGCTCGAAGCGCTCCTGCTCGCGGGCGAACAATTCCTCGACTCGCTCTGGGTTCATCTCCGGCCTCCCATCCCCTGTCTCGCTCTCTCTGTCGTGTCCGAGCCGCACGTGGCCCGGGGCAGCGGGAGCCTATCCAGTTCGATGTGTTATCGTCGAATTGTGGAACAATCTAACACAGGGATTGCGGAGGGTATGGACAGCGAGATCGCGACGGAGGCAGGGGCCGACGGGGAGGAGAGCGGCGCCGACACGACGATTTCGCTGCGCACGGTCTCCACCGTGGAGGCGGCGGCGGAGGCGCTCCGCGAGATGATCCTCAGCGGCCAGCTCGAGACCGGCGCGCGGCTGCGCGAGACCGAGTTCTCGGCCCGGTTGGGAGTCGCCCGCCATACCTTCCGCGCGGCGACCCAGATCCTCATCAACGAGGGCCTGCTGCGCCGGGTGCCGAACCGCGGCGTGCAGCTCGCCGTCGTCGGCGCCGACGACATCGTCGACATCTTCAAGCTGCGCGCCGCCCTCGAGCTCGAGGCGGTGCGCCTCGTGGTGCTCGGCGAGCAGCCGCTGGAAGGCGCGGCACGTGCGGTCGACGTCCTCAACGGGCTCCCGGCGGACGCGAGCTGGCGGGAGGTCTGCGACGCCGACATGGACTTCCACCGAAGCATCATCGAGGCGGCCGACTCCGACCGTCTGACACGCGCCTACTCGACCCTGCAGACGGAGATCCTGCTCTGCATGGCGGAGCTGCGGCCCCACTACGACAGCCCCGAGGAGGTGGCCGCCGAGCACCGGGAGCTGCTCGAGCCGCTTCTCACCCACGAGCTCGCGACCGCCGAGGAACGCCTCCGGGCGCACCTGGACGAGGCCGAGCAGAACCTCACGCACGCGCTCGAGGCGCGAAAGGAGACGACCGACGAATGATCCGACCGACGATCACCGACCTGCGCGCCCGCGAGGTCCTCGACTGCCGTGGGCTCCCGACCGTGCAGGTCGACCTCGAGCTCGACGGAGTGCTCAGCGCCACCGCCGACGTCCCCTCCGGTCGCTCGACCGGAGCGAACGAGGCGGTCGAGCTGCGCGACGGCGGTGATCGCTTCGGCGGCTTCGGGGTCCAAGGCGCCGTCGCCAACGTGACGGGAGAGATCGCCGACGCGCTCGTGGGAACCGACCTGCCGAGCCAGCGCGAGCTCGACCGGCGCCTGATCGAGCTCGACGGCACGCCCGACAAGGGCCGGCTCGGGGCCAATGCGATCCTCGGCGTGTCGCTCGCGGCCGCGCGTGCCGCGGCCGACTACAACGGCAGCCCCCTCTACGCGCACGTGAGCTCGAACGGCCACACGCTGCCGCTGCCGCTCGTGAATCTGATCAACGGCGGCAAGCACGCCTCCAACGACCTCGACTTCCAGGAGTTCATCGTGATCCCCGTCGGGGCCGAGTCGATGCTCGAAGCACTGCAGATCTCGACCGAGACGAACCTGGCGCTGGCCGAGATCCTCCTCGACCGCTACGGGAAGGTCGCCCTCAACACCGGCGACGAGGGCGGCTTCGCGCCGCCGATCTCGCATCCCGAGGAGGCGCTCGGCCTCCTGCACGAGGCGGTCGCCGCCGCCGGGCATGCGGGCCGCTTCCGCTACGGGCTCGACTGCGCTGCCTCCCACTACTACGACGGGGAAACGCGGACCTACCTGCTCGACGGCGAGCGCCGCGACACCGACTCGATGATCGAGATGTATCAGGGTCTCGTCCGGGAATTCGACATCGTCACGATCGAGGACCCGCTCGACGAGGAGGACTTCGAGGGCTTCGCCGAGCTCACCCGCGTGAGCGGCATCCAGATCGTCGGCGACGACCTCTTCGTCACCAACCCGGCCCGGCTCGCTCGCGGGATCGAGGCCGGTGCGGCGAACTCGCTGCTGTGGAAGTTCAACCAGATCGGCACCCTCAGCGAGGCCCTCGACGCGGCCGAGATGGCGCACAAGGCCGGCTACACGGTCGTCGTCTCGGAGCGCTCGGGCGAGACCGAGGACGCGATCATCGCCGACCTCGTCGTCGCCCTGAACGCGGGGCAGATCAAGACCGGCGCACCCGTCCGCGGCGAGCGCACTGCGAAGTACAACCGCCTGCTTGCGATCGAGGAGGAGCTGGGCGAGACCGCGCTCTACCCCGGCGACGTGTTCGGCACCAAGGTCGCCGCCTGAAATGGACTCGGTCGCCGGCATCGCGAGCTCGCCGCCCGGTGACGCAGGGCCCGCGGGCGACGCCGCCTGGCGCCCACAGCTCCGCAACCTCAGCGACCTGCTCGGACACGGCCGGGACGGCCCCCGGGCCGTCGCCCTGCACCTCGCGCAGGCCGGGCTCGACGCCTGCGATCCGGGCGCCGCGGTGGAGCGCCTCGTCTCCTACGACGGGGCCTCGCTGCGCGTCGGCGAGCGCGTCTACGAGCTCCCTCCCCGGGGTCGCATCGTCGCCCTCGGGTCGGGCAAGGCAAGCCTGGCGATCGCGGCCGCGCTCGAGCGCATCCTCGGCGAGCGGATCGAGGGCGTCGTCGTCGTCCGCCATCCGGACGGCCCGGCCCTCAGCAGGATCCGGCTGCTCGAGGCCGCGCATCCCGTTCCCGACGAACGCAGCTTTGCCGCTGCGCGCGAGCTCCTCACGATCGCGTCGGAGCTGGGCGCCGACGATCTGCTGATCGCCTGCTTCACGGGTGGCAGCTCGGCGCTGACGAGCCTGCCGCCGCCCGGCGTGCCCGCGGCTGACAAGGCCGAGCTCCATCGCATCCTGCTCGCATCGGGGATGCCGATCAGCGAGGTCAACGCGGTCCGCAAACAGGTCTCCGACTTCAAGGGCGGCCGGCTCGCGGCGGCCGCGCATCCGGCGCGCGTGATCAACCTGACCGTCTCCGACGTCGCCGGCGACCCGCTCGACGCGATCACCGACCCGACCGTGCCGAACCGCAGCTCGCCCAACGACGCGATCGCCGCGCTCCGCGATTGGGATGTCTGGGAGCAGGTACCCGAGAGCGTCCGTGAGCACCTTCTCCTGCAGGTGGCAGCCGATCCCGTCGATCTGTCCGGCGTGCGGATCCAGACCGAGCTCCTCGTCACGGGCGAGACCGCCTGCGCGGCGATGAGCGCCGCCGCGCGCGAGGAGGGTGTGGTGCCCTTCGTCCTCGGGACCGGAATCGAGGACGAGGCGGCGTCGGTCGGCCGCGTCCTCGGCGAGATCGCGGCCGAGGTCGCCCGCAGCGGACGCCCGTTCCCCGCTCCGGCGGCGCTACTCGGCTGCGGCGGCGAGAGCACCGTCCGCCTCGGCCCCGACGACCCCTTCGGCGCCGGCGGACCGAACCGCGAGGCGGCGCTCGCGATGGCGCCGCGGATCGCGGGCCTCGACGTCGCCGCTGTCTTCCTCGACACCGACGGCTCGGACGGCTCGGGCGCTGCCGCGGGCGGAGTGGTCGATGGAGACACGGTCGAGCGCGCGGGCGCGGGTTCGGCCGCGATCCGTGGCGCCCTCGCCCACCACCGCTCCGGCGAGCTCCTCGAGACGCTCGGCGACTCCGTCGACACCGGGCCCACCCACACCAACGTCAACGACCTGTTCGTGATCGCGATCGGCGCTCCCGAGGCGGAGCCCGGGACCGGAGGAGGCGGCGATGGCTGACGAGCCGATGATCGAGTTCGAGCGGATCACGAAGAGCTTCAGCGAGGGAGTCCGGGCCGTGGACGACGTCTCGCTGCGGATCCGCCCGGGTGAGTTCTTCTCGATGCTCGGCCCGAGCGGCTGCGGGAAGACGACCTCCCTGCGGATGATCGCGGGCTTCGAGGAGCCGAATCTGGGCCGGATCCTGATCGCGGGCGAGGACGTGACGCTGGTCCCGGCCCGCCGTCGCGCCGTCAACATGGTCTTCCAGGACTACGCCCTGTTCCCGCACATGACCGTCGCCGAGAACGTCGGCTTCGGGCTCAAGCTCAAGCATCTCGGCAAGGCCGAGGTCCGGGAGCGCGTCGGGGAGACCCTCTCGGCGATGCAGCTCGGCGGCTTCGAGTCGCGGCGTCCGGCGCAGCTCTCGGGCGGCCAGCGGCAGCGCGTCGCGCTCGCCCGGGCGCTCGTCAACCGGCCCGCCGCCCTGCTGCTCGACGAGCCCCTCGGCGCGCTCGATTTGAAGCTGCGCAAGGAGATGCAGCTCGAGCTCAAGGCGATCCAGCAGCGCACCGAGACCACCTTCGTCTACGTGACCCACGACCAGGAGGAGGCACTGACGATGTCCGACCGGATAGCGGTCATGTCCGACGGCCGCGTCGAGCAAGTCGCGACGCCCCGGGAGATGTACGAGCGACCGGGGACCCGCTTCGTGGCGGAGTTCATCGGCGTCTCGAACCTGCTCACGATCACCCCGACCCGGCGGACGGACGGCCTCGTCTCCGAGGACCTCGGGGACGGCAGCCGGCTGCACGCGGTCGATCCAGGGGACGACCGCGAGACGATCGAGGTGACCGTTCGCCCGGAGAAGATCAAGCTCGATCCCGGCCCCGGAGGCGACGCCGAGTGCCGCCTGCGCGGGCGGCTGACCGAATCCGTCTACCTGGGCTCGATGACGCAGCTGATGGTCGCCGCCGAGACCGGAGACAGGCTCGTCGTCCACGTCCTCAACGATCGCGAGCTGCCCGAGGGACTCGTTCCCGGGGCGGAGATCACCCTGGGATGGGCGGCCGAGCACTCGTACGTGATCGGCGCGCCCGCGCCGGAGGAGCCGGCGAAAGAACCCGCCGCCTTCAATGCCAACGCCGAAGCAACCGAGGTGAAGCTGTGAGCGCCACTCGACTCCCGATCTGCCTGGCCGGCGCCCTCCTGGTCGCGCTGGTGCTCTCCGCCTGCGGCTCTTCTTCCGGCGGCGGCGGTGGCGGCGCCTCCGTGCCACCGCCGAGCGATCCCACCGCGCCCGTCTCGGGCACGCTTCGGGCCTTCGCCTACCAGGACACGGTCACCGACGAGATGCTCGACCCGTTCCGCAAGGCGAACCCCGACCTCAACGTCGAAACCGCGAGCTTCGGCTCCGACCAGGCGGCGGCCGCGAAGCTCGCCGGCGGCTTCAAGGCGGACGTCGTCGAGGTCTGCCTGGACGAGATGAAGCCGCTGCTCAAGCGCGGGCTGCTGCAGCCCGTCGATCCCAAGGGCGTCACCGACTGGAACAAGCTCGCGTTCACGGGTTCGGACAGGCTCAAGGCGAAGGGCGGCGGCGTCTGGTTCGTGCCGCTCAGCGCCGGTCCGCAGGGCGTCATCTACAACACCGCCGCGATCAAGCCGCCCCCGACGTCGTTCGCCGATCTGTTCGACCCCAAGTACGCGGGCCGCGTCGCGCTCGAGGGCGACTACGCGCTGCCGCCGATCGCCGAAACGGCGCTGGTGCTCGGATACGACGACCCGATGAACCTGACGCAGGACCAGCTCGATGCCGTCGGGACCAAGCTCGACCAATCGCGCGACCAGTTCCGGTCCCTGTGGAAGACCGACGCTGACCTCGTGCAGCTCTACAAGTCGGGCGAGGTCGACATCTCCGACGGCGGCCCGGGTCTCGCGCAGCGGATCCGCGACACCGGCGTGCCCGTCAAGTGGGTGAACCCGAGCGAGGGCGCGCTCTCGTGGGTGTGCGGCCTCGGGATCCCCACCGGCAGCCAGAACACGGACGCGGCCTACGCGCTGATCAACTGGCAGGCCTCTGCGAAGGCGCAGGCGCTCCGCGCCAACGACGGCTACACCGTCACCAACCCGGAGGCCTTGAAGCTCGCCGACCCCGCGAGCCGCAAGACCGCCGACCCGAGCCTGCTCAAGGGCGCCATCCCCGAGAGCGAGCCGCCCGACTACGACCAGTGGACACGCAAATGGGAGGAGTTCCAAGCCGGATGAGACATCGAACTCGACAGTTCACGGCCCTGATAACGGTCGCGGTCGCGGCGGCGGCGCTCGCCGCCTGCGGCGGCGGCAGCACCACCGAGGGGTCCGTCGCTCCCGCGCCCAGCGCAGCGGAGCTGCAGAAGCCCGCGACGGGAACGTTGCGACTCTTCACCTACTCGGACACCGTCAGCGACGAGATGCTCGACCCGTTCAAGCAGGCGAACCCGGACCTCGACGTCAAGAGCGCGACCTTCAACTCCGACAAGGCGGCGGCGGCGAAGCTGTCGGGCGGCTTCCAGGCCGACGTCGTCGAGGTCTGCGCGGACGAGATGACGCCGCTCACCGCGCGCGGGCTGCTGCGGCCGGTCGATACGAAGGCGGTGCCCGACTTCAACCAGCTCGCGTTCGCGAACTCGCCCGACATCCGCGACGAGAACGGGGGCGTCCTCTTCGTCCCGGCTTCGGCCGGACCGCACGGGCTGATCGTCAACACGGACGAGGTGAAGGCGAACATCGACTCCTACGCCGCCCTCTTCGACAACGCCTACGCCGGGCGCGCGGCGCTCGAGTCGACTCCGGTCACGTCGATCGGCGACGCGGCCCTGGCGATGGGCAAGAAGAATCCGTACGACCTGAGCCCGGACGAGATCGACGCGGTCAAGCAGTACCTGATCGACCATCGCGACAACTTCCGCTCGTTCGCGGAGTCCGACTCGGACATGGCCAACCTGTTCAAGTCGGGTGAGGTCGTGATCGCCAACGGCGGGCGCGGCACCGCGCAGGATCTGATCAAGAATGGCGTCCCGGTCCAGTGGATCGCGCCGAAGGAGGGCGCGACGTCGTGGGTCTGCGGTCTTGGCATAACCAAGGACGCGAAGAACCTCGATGCGGCCTACAAGCTGATCGACTACTACGCATCCCCGCAGGCGCAGGCGATCAGCGCCAAGCAGGGCTTCGTGGCGATGAACCCGAAGGCGATCCCGCTGCTGCCGCCAGAGCCTCCGCAAGGACGCGGACCCGGCATCGCTCGACAACGCCATCCCGCTCACGGAGCCTCCGAACCAGGATCTCTACGACCGCGCCTGGCAGGAGGTCGCCGCCGGCTAGGCGAACGGGATGGGCGCGGCGCCGACAGCGATCGACAAGGGCCTCGCCGGGCGTCCGCCCGCGGTCCGCAGCCTCCCCGGGGTGGGGCTGCGGATCCGCCGGGCCCTGCCCGGGGTCGGGTCGGTGGTGCTCGTCGCTTTCGTCGCTCTGATCCTGTTCGGGCCGGTGCTGATGCTGGCCCTGTTCTCGTTCAACGACTCGTCGATCATCTCGCTGCCCTGGGAGGGCTTCACCACCCACTGGTACGACGCGGCCTTCTCGCAGAGCGCCGCCCGCGAGGCGATCCGCAACTCGCTGATCGTCGCGACGATCGTGATGGCCGGCTCGCTCGTCCTCGGCACGCTCGCCGCCTGGGGCCTCACCCGGATGCGCTTTCCCGCCCGCGGGTCGATCGCCGGCATGCACGGCGCCGTTCTCGTCGTCCCCTGGCTGATCATCGGCGTCGCCGGGCTCATCTTCTTCAGCCAGGCGGGCGTCGGGCTCTCGCTGCAGACGGTGACGCTGATGCACCTCGTCACCACGTTCCCGCTCGTCGTCGCGATCGTCTCCGCCGGGCCTCGTCCGCTTCCAGCGCTCGCTCGAGGAGGCGGCGATCGACCTCGGCGCCACCCAGCTGCAGATGCTGCGCTACGTCGTTCTGCCGCAGATCGCGCCCTCGCTCGCCGCGGCGGCGATCTTCGCCTTCGCCTGGAGCTTCAACAACTTCGAGATCTCCTTCTTCGTCGGCGGCTTCGACCAGACGTTCCCGGTCTGGGTCTTCTCGGTCCTGCGCCAGTCCGAGAACCTGCCGCTGGTCAACGCGGTCTCGACCGTGATCGCCGTCGCCCAGGTGCTCGCCGTGTTCGGCGCCTGGTGGCTGATGAAGCGGATGACGCGCAACAGCGGCGGCGACGCGGCGCTGACCGAGATCCTCACCGGCGGGACGAGGTAGGTCCATGGAGAGCGCCTCGGTTCCAGCGGTAGAGCTCGAGCGGGCGGTCGACTCCGGCGCCGGGCGGCGCCAGGGCCGGGCGGGCTGGGGCCGCGTGCTCGCGTTCATGGGCGCGCCGACGGTCGCTGCTCGCCGTCCTCTTCCTGGCGCCGATGATCGTGATGGCGGTCATCGCCTCGCAGTACGGCCTGCTCAGCGGCAGCAGCGGCTTCACGCTTACCAACTTCACGGACGTGCTCACCGATCCGCTCTACCGGCACATCGCCTGGACGACGGTGCAGATCGCGACCGCGGCCATGCTCATCCAGCTCTTCATCGCGGTGCCCGTCGCTTACGTGATCGCCTTCCGGGCGGGTCGCTGGGAGCTGCCGCTGCTCTTGTTCCTCGTCCTCGCCGACGAGCTCAACCCCATGGTCCGGATCTACTCCTGGCGGATGCTGCTCGGCCGCGAGGGGCTGATCAACTCCGGGCTCATGGAGCTCGGCATCACGAACCACCCGATCGACGCGCTGCTGTTCAGCCCGTTCGCGGTAACGGTGGTTCTCTCGACCAGCTACCTCACGTACACGATCATCCCGATCTACGCGGCGATGAAGGCGATCGACACGAACATGTTCGAGGCGGCGCGCGACCTCGGCGCGGGCTGGTTCACCACGTTCCGGCGGGTGCTGCTGCCGCTGATCTCGCCCGGGATCTTCGTCGCCCTGCTGCTCGTCTACATCCCGCTGTTCACCGACTTCGCCAGCCCGGCGCTCGTCGGCGGCACGAGCGGCTACATGCTCGGCAACGTAGTCCAGGATCTCGTGCTCGAGAACGGCGATCTCAACCACGGGGCCGCGATGAGCATCCTGCTGCTGCTGGGCTCCGGGATCTTCGCCGCCGTCGCCTACCGGCTCGCCCGAATCAACCGGCTCGACTAGTGGACGCCGCGAACGGGACGGGCGCCGGCGGGCACGGGCCCCACGACACGCTGATCGTCGGCGGCGGCCACAACGGCCTCGTCGCCGCCTACTACCTGGCCCGCGCCGGCCTGCGCCCGCTCGTGCTCGAGCGCCGCGACTTCGTCGGCGGCTGCTGCGTGACCGAGGAGTTCGCGCCGGGCTGGCGCGCGTCCACCGGGGCCTACGTGATCAGCATGATCCGCGAGCCGGTCTGGCGCGACATGCGGCTCGCCGAGCGCGGGGTCGAGATCGACCCGGCCGGCCCGTCGCTGTACGGCTTTCCCGGCGGGGAGCGACTGCTGCTCGGCGAGGAGATCGCCGAGTCGCAGCGCGAGATCGCGCGCTTCTCCGAGCGCGACGCCGAGGCGCTGCCCCGCTTCGAGGCCGACCTCGGCCGCCTCGCCGAGGCGATCGGGCCGATGATGGACGCGACGCCGCCGGACCCGGGCCGGATCCGCCCGCGCGAGCTCGGCGAGCTCGCGCGCCTCGGCGCCCGCGGACTTCGCTTCCGCGCGCGTCGTCAACGACGCGCTCTTCCTCTTCGGCACCTCGGCGGCGCAGTTCCTCGACGAGTACTTCGAATCCGAGGTGGTCAAGGCGGCGCTCGGCTGGCACGCGATCAACGACTCGATCGCCGGCCCCTCGACGCCCGGAACCGCGTACGTGCTGCTCCACGACCATGCCGCCGAGCAGGCGGGGGGCGGACTGCGCAGCTGGGGCTTCGTCCGCGGCGGGATCGGCCGCGTCACCGAAGCGATGGCGGACGCCGCGCGCGAGGCCGGGGCCGACGATCCGCACCGGCGCCGAGGTCGAACGGATCCTGACCCGGGACGGCCGCGCTGCCGGCGTGCGGCTGACCGGCGGCGAGGAGATCGCTTGCGAGCGGGTCCTCTCCAACGCCGACCCCAAGCGGACGTTCCTCGGCCTCCTGGGCGAGGACGAGCTGCCGGGCCGCTTCGTCGCTTCCCTGCGCGCCTACCGCTGCAACGGGACCAGCGTGAAGATCAACCTCGGCGTCGACCGGCTGCCGGAGGTCACGGGCATGCCGTCCGGCCGCCAGCCCTATCTCGGCGGGATCATGGAGTTCGGCCCGTTCATCGCGGGCATGGACCGGGCCCAGGCCGAGGCGCGCGAGGGCCGGCTCGGTCGCGACCCCCACACCGAGGTCTGCATCCCCACCTTCCACGATCCCTCGCTGGCACCGGAGGGCAAGCACGTGCTCACGATCGACGTCAACAGCCAGCCCTACGACCTCGACCCCGCGGAGGGGTCGTGGGACGAGCTCAAGGATCGCGTGGCCGACGAGGCGGTGGCACGGCTCGAGACCTACATGCCGGGGCTCACCGACTCGATCGAGCAGCGCCAGGTGCTGAGCCCCCTCGACCTCGAGCGCCTGCTCGGGATCAGCGGTGGCCACGCGCTGCACGGCGACATGGCGTTCGACCAGCTCTTCACCCTGCGCCCGGTGCGCGGCTGGGCCGATTACCGGACCCCTGTCGAGGGCCTGTGGCTGTGCGGGGCCGGCACCCATCCGGGCGGCGGCGTCAGCGGCGCCAACGGCCGCAACTGCGCCCGCGAGGTGATCCGCGACGGGCGGGGCGGCCTCGTGCGCGAGGCTGTCGGGGCGCTCGTGAGCGAGCCGCTCGTCAGCGTCTTCGACGCGCGCGCGCGTCCCCCTCGACCCCGACCCGATCGAGCCGGACGCGATCGTCGCCGGCGATCCCGTCGCCACCGGCGCCGAGCTCGCCCGGTGGTCCGACGGCAGCGAGAACGGCGTCTGGCGGGTCGAGCCGGGAGTCTTCACCGACGTCGAGGTCGAGGAGACGTTCGTCGTCCTCTCCGGCCGCGCGACGATCGAGCACGAGGGGACGGTCCACGAGCTCGCCCCGGGCTCGGTCTGCGTCTTCGGCGCGGGTGCGCGAACGACGTGGCGCGTGACCGAGACGCTGCTGAAGGTCTACGTGATCCGGGGATAGGGGCATGCGGGGCGTCGGCGGCCGCGTGGCGGGGACGCGGGCGGAGGGTTTACGCCTTGGGGCAGTGAGGGAACCGGGTCTGTGGAGGTGTGACGAGAGGCGCGAGAACGCTTGCCTTCCGTGACGGGTTGAAGGGCCGCGGCCGCGAGATGAGGATTGACGGGAACTATTGCGGTCAATCCGCATCTCGTTCTCGGCCTGGTCGGTCGGCGGCCCCGGTTCGTCACGAGAGGCGCGCACACCCTCGCAAGGGACGCACTCCAGCCTCCTCCCACGCTGCCAACGCCGGCGGGAGAGCCCCGCCCGGCCCTCCGGGCTCAGCCGCCGTGGACGATCTGGGCGATCGCGGCGCCCGCGTGCCCGGCGAAGTTGGCGAGCGGGTCGGGGTAGACGCCGAAGCCCACGGTCGCCACCGCGCAGATCGCGAGCACGCCGAGCACGAGCGCGCAGCGGCCGCCGCTGGGACCGCCCTCGAGCGCCCGGCCGGCCTCGACGCGGCGGCGGGAGGAGGGGGCGGGCTCGCCGTCGGCCTCGGGCGAGGCTCCGGCCATCGCCGGCATCGCTCGCGGCTTCGGGGTCATCCAGACGGCCGCGATCACTCGCAGGTAGTACGCGAGCGAGATCATCGAGCCGATCACGATCATCACGCCGAGCCACGTGTAGTCGCCGGCCACGGCGCCCTCGATCAGATAGACCTTGCCGAAGAAGCCCGCCGTGCCCGGCAGCCCGGCCAGCGCCAGCATCGAGATCGTCAGCGGCCAGGCGAGCGAGGGCCGGTCCTTGCCGAGCCCCTCGACCGCGGCGATGTCGTCGCCGTACGGGGTCTCGCGCTCGCGCACCGCGATCACGGCGAAGGCCGCGAGGTTCATGAACGCGTAGGCGGCGAGGTAGAAGAAGAGGGCGTTGATCCCGATCTGGAGGCCGACGAGCAGCCCGACGAGCATGTAGCCGCCCTGGGCGATGCCGGAGTAGCCGAGCATCCGCTTCAGCGAGCGCTGCCGGATCGCGCCGACGTTGCCGACGATGATCGAGAGCGCGGCGATCGCCGCCAGGGCCGGCTGCCACTGGTCGGCGGAGGGGCCGAGGGCGACGATGAAGAAGCGCACGAAGACGGCGAACGCCGCCGCCTTGGTCGCCACCGCCATGAACGCGGTGACCGGCGTCGGCGCCCCCTCGTAGACGTCGGGCGTCCACTGGTGGAAGGGGGCGATCGAGACCTTGAAGGCGAGCCCGACCGCGCACAGGCCGATGCCGATGAGGATCAGCGGGTCGTCGGCGAGGTCGGTGCCGATCCCCTGCGCGATGCCGGTGAAGTCGGTGGCGCCGGAGCCGCCGTAGATGAACGACATCCCGTACAGCAGGGTCGCCGAGCCGAGCGAGCCCACGATCAGGTACTTGAGGCCGGACTCGAGCGAGCCCGGGCGCGTGCGGTGGCTGCCGCAGAGGATGTAGAGGGGGATCGAGAGCAGCTCGAGGCCGACGAAGAACGAGATCAGGTTCTCGGCCTCGGCCAGCAGGACCATTCCGAGCAGCGACCCGAGGAGCAGGCCGTGCACCTCGGGGAAGCCGGCCTCGTTCGCGCCCGGGTCGCGGAGGAAGATCGGCAGCGCGAGCGCCCCGGCCGCGACGCAGATCAGGCTCGCGACGATCGCGAGGCCGTCGATCCGCAGCGCGTGCGAGACGAGGTCGCGGTCGGGCTCGCCGAGCTGCCAGATCAATAGGCCGGCGGTGGCGCCGAGCGTGATCGCGGTCAGCGCCGTCGAGATCCAGCGGCCGCTGCCGCGACCGACGATGCCGGCGATCAGCACGACGCACATCCCGGCCGCGAGCGCGATCAGCGGCGAGATCCCGGCGTAGTCGACGTAGGGAGCGTGGAAGGTCATCCGGCGCCTCCCGCGGTCGTGGGCGCGGCTGCGGGCTCCGAGCTCGCACCGCCGAGGCCGTAGCGGTCGGCGCAGGAGCGGAAGATGAGCGGGTAGCCGCCGGAGTCGCTGTTGCCGAGCTGGGCATAGCTCGCCGAGCCGTGGTCGGCGCCCTTGGCCAGCGCGTCCGGCCCGCAGTCCGCCCGAGCCACCGCGGCGACGCTGCGGGTCACCGCGGCCTCGCCGCGGTCGGTGATCAGGGCGGGATAGAAGGCGATCGCGATGATGCAGACGACGAGGGGCGCGATCACGATCCCCTCGCGCAGCGTCATCTCGCGCGAGCTGGCGCCGTCGGGAAGCGTGTTGTGCATCGAGCGCTGGTACATGCGCAGCGCGTAGTAGGCGGCGAGCGCGATCCCGACCGAGGCGATCAGAGCCAGCGCCACCTTCGTCTCGAACAGCCCGGTGAGGATGTAGAACTCGCCGACGAAGTTGGACGAGCCGGGAATCGCCAGCATCGCCATCGTCACGATCACGAACAGGATCGCGAGCACGGGCGCCCGCTTCGCCATTCCGCCCATCTCGCGCAGGTCGTCGCTCTCGTAGCGCTCGTACAGCAGCGCGATGATGAAGAAGACCGGGATGACGACGAGGCCGTGGTTGAACATCTGGATCACCGAGCCGTCGGCGCCCTCGGGTCGCAGCGCGAAGATCCCGAGCGTGATGAAGCCGAGCTGCGCGATCGACGAATAGCCGGCGATCAGCCGCAGGTTCGTCTGCGTGAAGGCCATCGCCGAGCCGTAGAGGATCGAGCAGACGGCGAGGATCAGGATGATCTCCTGGTACTGGATCGTCGCGTCCGGGAACAGCGGCAGCACGATCCGCAAGAAGCCGTAGGCGGCGACCTTGCTCAGCACGCCGCTGAGCAGCGCCAGCACCGGCAGCGGGCAGGAGCGGTAGGCATCGGCCATCCAGCCGTGCACGAGGAAGGCCGGCATCTTGACCAGGAAGGCGGCCGCGAAGAACCAGAAGATCCACTGCTGGCTGCCGAGGTCCAGGGGATGCGCGGCGAGCGCCGGGATGCTGAAGGTGACGCCGTGCGTGGCGTCGGCGCTGAGGATGCCCGTCGCGATCGCCGCCGCCAGCATCAGCAGCGAGCCGACGAGCGTGTAGATGATCATCTTGATCGTCGCCTTGACGCGATCGCCGGTGCCCCAGCTCCCGATCAAGAAGTAGAACGGGATCAGCATCAGGTCGAAGAAGAGGACGAAGAGGATCAGATCCTGGGCGAGGAAGGCGCCGAAGACGGCTGTCTGCGCGAGCCCGAGGTGGAAGAAGTAGGTGCGCGCCCGGTCGGGCACCTGCAGGGCCGAGTAGAGGTTGGCCGCGAGCCAGCCGATCGCGGTCAGCAGGACCATGAACAGGCTGATCCCGTCGATCGCGAGCTCGTAGCGGATCCCGAGGTCGGGGATCCAGCTGGTGTCGACGGTGTGCTGCAGCGCGCCCGAGCCGGTCGCGAAGTCGGCGACGAGGGCGATCGAGATCCCGAGCGTGACGACCGAGCCGGCGACCGCCGCCCAGCCCACGGCGCGCGCCGGCAGCAGGGCGCCGACGAGCCCGACGGCGAGCGGCAGCCAGAGGAGGACGTTCAGCATGGTCAGCTCACCACCCTCACGACGCCGCGATCAGGAAGTAGAGGGCGAAGGCCGCGATCCCGGCGATGACGAGCAGCGCGTAGGAGCGGACGAACCCGCTCTGCGCCGCGCGCACGGCGGCGCCGAGGCCGCCCACCCCGTCCTGGACGAAGGCGACGAGGCCCTGCACGGCAACCCGCTCGAAGACGTCGTTGGCGAAGCGTCCCACGGCCTGGACGGGTCGGAGGATGAGCGCGTCCTGGAGCTCGTCGAAGTACCACTTGTTGTAGAGCAGCTCGTAGGTGTGGCGGAAGCGGGTCCGCAACCGGTCGGTCGAGCCCGGCGCGACGATGTACAGGTAGTAGGCGAGGCCGATCCCGAGGAAGCTGAGCAGCCCGCCGACGACCATGCCCTCGTACGAGGCCGTGAGCGAGGGATCGATGTGCCACAGCGGCGAGTCCTCGAAGGTGGGCTCGAGGAAGTTGTCGACGACGGCGTCGAGCCCCGGCACCTGGATCCAGCCGATGAAGAGCGCGCCGAACGCGAGCACCGCCATCCCGATCTGCATCGCGAGGCTGCCCCCGGGACCGCGCTCGGCGATGTGGTGCTCGGCGCCGGGGAAGCCGACGTCGGTGTCCTCGGGCGTGCCGTCGGCCGGGTTGACGGGCTCGCCGTGGGCGAGGTGCCCTTCCTCGAGCTCCTTCGCCTCGGGGGCCTTCTCGCCGTAGAAGACGCGGAAGACGATCCGGAAGGAGTAGAAGGCGGTGAGGAACGCCGCCGCGTAGCCGCCGATCGCGAAGATCCAGTACCAGCCGCCGCGGGTCGCGGCGTAGATCAGGATCTCGTCCTTGCTGAAGAAGCCGGAGGTGCCCGGGAAGGCGGCCAGCGCGAGGGCGCCGATCGTCATCGTCACGAAGGTGAACGGCAGCGCCTTGCGGAAGCCGCCCATCCGGTCGATGTTCTGGACGTTCGCCATCGCCGCGATCACCGAGCCGGCGCCCATGAACAGCAGCGCCTTGAAGAAGGCGTGGGTCATCAGGTGGAAGAGCCCGCCGCCGTAGGCGCCGATCGAGACGCCGACGACCATGTAGCCGATCTGGCTCATCGTCGAGTAGGCGATGATCCGCTTCAGGTCGGTGACCGCGAGCGCGATCGTCGCCGCCACGAACAGGGTCACCAGCCCGACGCAGGCGGAGATGTCGGCGGCCGTCGGGGCGATCTCGAAGAGCGGATGCGCGCGGGCGATCAGATAGACGCCGGCGGTCACCATCGTCGCCGCGTGGATCAGCGAGGAGACCGGGGTCGGGCCCTCCATCGCGTCCGGAAGCCAGGTGTGGAACGGGATCTGCGCCGACTTCGCGAAGGCGCCGACCAGCAGCAGCAGACAGATCGCGACGATCGTCCACTCGTTCGTGGTGAAGGCGTGCGGCGCCTTCTCGAAGACCGCCAGGTACTCGGTCGCGCCGAGCTCCTTGATCAGCAGGATCGCCGCGAAGACCAGGCCGATGTCGCCGATCACGTTGATCACGAACGCCTTCATGCCGGCCTTGGTCGCGGTCCCGCGCCGGTACCAGAAGCTGACCAGCGCGTAGGAGGCGTAGCCGACGAAGGCCCAGCCGACGATCAGCAGGACGAAGTTGCCGGCGAGGACCAGCAGCAGCATCGAGAAGACGAAGAAGTTGAGGTAGGCGAAGAAGCGGTGGTAGCCGAAGTCGCTCTTCATGTAGCCGAACGAGTAGACGTGGATCATCGTCGAGACGCCGGTGACGACCAGCGCCATGAAGACCGCGAGCGGGTCGACGAAGATCCCGAGGTCGAACGGGATGCCGTCGCCGCCGTAGTCGTAGAGCGTGCTCGTCAGCATCCGCTCATCGGCGGGGTGCCCGAGCAGGCTGATGAGCATGCCGATCGCGGAGGCGAAGGCGAGCGCGATCGCGCCCGTGCCGATCGCGCCGGCGACGCGGGCGGGGACGAGCCGGAAGGTGAGCGCGATCGTGATCGCGCCCGCGAGCGGGAAGGCGAGGACCAGCCAGCCCCAGTCGTCGTGCTCATCCGCGCAGCTCCCTTGCCTCGTCGACGTCGAGCGGCAGCCGGCGCCGGTACATGGCGACGATCAGGCCGAGGCCGACGACCACCTCACAGGCCGCGACGACCATCACGATGATCGCGAAGATCTGACCGTCCTGGTTGCCGAGCGAGCGGCTGAAGGCGATCAGCGAGAGGTTGGCGCTGTTCAGCATCAGCTCCAGGCAGAGCAGGATCACGAGCGGGCTGCGCCGGACGAGCACGCCGACCGCGCCGATCGCGAACAGCAGCGCCGAGAGCACGAGGTACCACTCGACGGCCATCAGTCCACCGCCCCGGTCTCGATGCCGCTCGCCGGAGCCGCGGCCGGCGTGCATCGTGTCCGGGCCGGGCCCTCGCTGCGCGTGCGCCGGCCGGCGAGGACGACGGCGCCGACGGCGGCGAGCAGCAGCAGCAGCGAGGCGGCCTCGAAGGCGATCAGGAAGCGCTCGAGCAAGAGCTCGCCGATCGCCGCCGGGTGCCGAAGCCGGCGCCGACCGTCCGGCCCCTCGCTGCCGATCGCCTTCAGGCCGGTGCCGAGGATCGCGATGCTGAGCTCGACGAACAGGGCGCCAGGCCGAGCAGCGGCGCCAGGATCCGCTGGCCTGGGATCGGCTCCCACAGCGGCTCGTCGATGTTGCCGACGTAGGCGGCGACGAACACGTAGAGCACCATCACGGCGCCGGCGTAGACGACGATCTGCGCCGCGGCGACGAACTCGGCGTACAGCAGCAGGAACAGACCGGCGAGCGAGGCGAGGTGGACGACCAGCGCGAGCACGCTGTAGAAGGGGTTGCGGAGCCCGATCACGGCGATCGCGCCGCCGAGAGCTCCGATCGCACCAGCGAAGAAGGCAACCTCAACCATTCGCGCCATCCTATATTGGCGGCTCGCCGTGGGAGCGTCGCGCCGGGCTGCGTGGCGGAGGGCACAATCTCTTCGGGGTCGGTCGGGTGAAAGCGGCTTCCGCCATCGGTGGGGGCGGGTTGCTGGGTTGGCCAATAGGCTTGTGATGACCTTGTCCGACGCGGTCCTCAGGCGCATCTTCCAGCTGCTGCTGCGGCTCTTCTACAAGCCGTTCCTCGGGCCGCCCTTCCCGGTCGGCTTCCAGCGCCGCTTCATGGAGGTGGCGACGCGCATCCTGCCGCCTCCGCGCGAGGTGGACCGCGAGTCCGTTCGCGGCGCCCCGGTGCCGCTCACGCGCTTCGGGATCGGCGCCGGCGATCCCGCCCTGCGCCCCGCGGTGCTCTGGGCCCACGGGGGCGGCTTCGTCATCGGCAGCCCCTCGACCCACGCCGGCTTCGCCGGCCACCTCGCCCAGGCCGCCGGCGCCGACGTCTACCTGCCCGACTACCGGCTCGCGCCCGAGCATCCGTGGCCGGCGGCGACCGACGACTTCTTCGGCGCCTACCGGACGTTGCTCGCCCGTGGGCACGACCCGGCCCGGGTCGCGATCGGCGGCGACTCGGCCGGCGGCGCGATCGCGATCCTGACCGCGCTGCAGCTGATCGAGATGGACGTGCCGGCGCCGGCCGCCCTGGTCCTGCTCTCACCGGTCACCGACCTCAGCCTCTCCGGCGGCAGCGTCGCCGCCAAGCGCCACGCCGATCCGCTGCTGCGCAGCGAGTGGCTCGCGGGCTCCTACCGCGCCTGGGCCGGGCCGCTGGCGCTGACCGACGGCCGCGTCTCCCCGCTGTTCGCCGACCTCGACGGCCTGCCGCCGACCCTGCTGCAGGTCGGCGAGGACGAGATCCTGCTCGACGACTCGCTGCGCTTCGCCGACCGCGCCTGGGGTTCGGGGGTCGAGGTCGAGCTGCAGCGCTTCCACGGGATGTGGCACGACTTCCAGCTGCAGGCCGGCCTGCTCGCCGACTCGCGCGGGGCCGTCGATGACATCGCCGCCTTCCTCCGGCGCCGCTGGACCGCCTGAGCGAAGACGTGGGTTCATCGTTCACTTCTGCAGGCACTGCATGTAGAAGTGAACATCGAACGGTGAACGTCAGCCGCCGATCGGCAGGCGCCAGCCGTAGGGGCCGCGCTCGAGCGTGATCGTGAAGCGGTCCGCGTCGTTGGCGACCCGCAGCTTCGCGACGTCGCCCTCGATCCGCGGCGTTCCGAGCGGGCGCAGCCGGTCGGGCCGGTACAGGTCCGAGCTCGGGTCCTGCATCTGCAGCGCGACCCGGTCGACGCACTCCTCGAGCGGCTCGGGCTCGCGCACGATCACGTCGGAGCAGAGCATCGCGGCGTTGTGGGTCTCGGTCGCGAGCAGGTAGAGGTCGAGGACGTCGCCGATCTGCTCGGCGTCGGTCTCGGGAGCCCCGCCCCCGCAGCCGCAGAGCGCGAGCGCCGCCAGGGCCGCGAGCCCGGCTCCCGCCTTGCGCCTGCGCGGCGGTGCGCTCAGGCCTCGACCTCGATCTCGGCGTACTCCTCGTAGAAGGCGACGCGGCCCGCGATCTCTGCGACCGCCTCGTACGGCTCCGTGTAGGTCCAGGCGGCGTCCTCGACCTCGACGCCCCCGGCGGCGACCGTGTAGTAGGAGGCCTCGCCCTTGTACGGGCAGTAGGTGTGCGTCTCGCTCGGGCGCAGCGCGCCGGCGTCGATGTCGTCGAGCGGGATGTAGTGGCGGGGCGGGTAGGTCGTCTCCCGGAGCGTCAGCGCATCCTCGGTGTCGGCGATGATCACGTCGCCGGCGCGGACGACGAGGCGCCCGTCGGTGGGCGCGATCGTGATCGGGTGATCGGGCCCGGGAACCAGTATCTCTCGCTCGTTCATCCCTGCTCCTCCACGTCCGCCGGTCGGGGGGACGAACGCTACGGAACCCGATTCGTCGGCGCCCCCGGGCCGACGCCGTCGGACCCCTTAGACGACGTCCTCGTTGCGCAGCCGCAACAGCCCGAAGACGAACGGCACGACGATCCACACGAGTACGGTGACGCCGGCCTTGGCCCAGTCCTCGCCGCTCGGGTCGAGCTGGCCCAGGGCGGCGAGACCGGACTGATCGATCCAGCCGGTCACGTCCTGGATCGTGTGGGAGATCGCGCCGACGATCCCGAACACGGTCGGCGCCGCGAAGTAGAAGACGATCGCGAGCGGGCTGATGCGCAGCGCCAGGCCGAGCGCGACGCCGACCAGCATCACGAGCACCTGGTAGAGCAGGCCCTGGCCGACGTCGGCGAGGCTCAGGTCGATGCTCTCGCCGGAGGCGAGCCCGCCGACGCAGGCGAAGGCCAGGCAGAGCGCGGTCAGCGCCGCTGCGACGCCGGCGGCCGCGAGCACCTTCGCGGCGGCGATCCGGTTGCGGTCGGGGACCATCACGAAGGTCAGCATCGCCGTCCGCTGGGACCACTCGCTCGTGACGAGCAGCACGCCGACGACCGGCAGCAGCACGCTCGCCAGCGCGCCCGCCGTCAGGTAGGAGTCCGCGACGCTCGCATCGTCGCCGATCAGGCCGGCGACGCAGCCACCGATCGCCGCCAGCACCGTCAACGCCAGCAGCCACTTCCCGGCGCGGGTGTCGACCATCTTCCGGGTCTCCACGCCCCACAGGGCGCGCATCGGGGGGCGCGCGGAGCGCGCGTCGAACCCGACGGGCAGCGCCTCGACGGTCACGCGCCCGCCTCGGCGGCGGGATCCCGTGCGCCTTCCGGCCGCTCCGAGGTCAGGCTCAAGAAGAGCCCCTCGAGGCCGCCGCCGTCGGCGGCGCGCAGCTCGCTCAGCGCGACGCCGGCCGCGAGCGCCGCGCGGCCGACCGCCGCGCCGTCGGCGGCGGCGATGAAGCCGCCCCCCTGCGCCGCCTGCGTCTCGATCCCGGCCGACGCGAGGGCATGGCCGAGGACCTCGTTCTCCTCCGCTCGCACGTAGCTGCCGCTCGTCGTCAGCAGCTCGTCACGGCTGCCCTTGGCGACCAGGCTGCCCCTGTTGATCAGCACGATCTGGTCCGCGATCGCGTCGATCTCGTGCAGCAGGTGCGAGGAGAGCAGCACCGTGCCGCCCCGGTCGGCGAAGTCGCGGAGCAGCCCGCGCATCCAGATGATGCCCTGCGGATCGAGCCCGTTCGCGGGCTCGTCGAGGACCAGCACGCGCGGCTCGCCGAGCAGGGTGTGCGCGAGGCCGAGCCGCTGCCGCATTCCCAGCGAGTACTTGCCGACCCGCCGCTTCGCGGCCGTCGCATCGAGCCCGACGAGACCGAGCACCTCGTCGATCCGGTCCGCTCCGACGCCGATCGTGCCGGCGCTGATCCTCAACGTCTCGCGGCCGCTGCGGCCGGAGTGCTGGGCGCCGGCGTCGAGCATGATCCCGACGTGCCGGCCCGGGTTCGCGATCCGCCGGTACGGGAGGCCGAGCACCGAGGCGCTGCCCGACGTCGGTTTGGCGAGGCCGCAGATCATCCTCAGCGTCGTCGACTTGCCGGCGCCATTGGGGCCGAGGAAGCCGGTGACCGTGCCGGGCTCGCAGCTGAACGAGACGTCGTCGACTGCCTTGATCGGGCCGAACTGCTTGCTGATCCCCTGCACCTCGATCATCGGCGGCATCGATAGCACGCTCGCCCGAGCCCCCGCGGCGCGTGCCGGCTTCGCATAGGCTCCGCGCCGTGTCCGACGGACCCCTGAGCGGAGTCAAGGTGGTCGAGGTGGCGAGCATCGGCCCCGGCCCGTTCGCGGCGATGATGCTCGCCGACCTCGGTGCCGAGGTCGTGCGGCTCGAACGCCCCGGCGGCGCCGCCGGGCTCGGTGCCGGCGCTTGGAACTTCGTCCATCGCGGCCGCCCCTCGGTCGGCTGCGATCTCAAGCAGCCCGCCGCGAAGGAGATGCTGCTGCGCATGTGCGCCTCCGCCGATGCCCTGATCGAGGGCTTCCGCCCCGGGGTGATGGAGAAGCTCGGCGTCGGCCCGGACGAGGTCCTCGCGCGCAACCCGAAGCTCGTCTACGGGCGCATGACCGGCTACGGCCAGGACGGGCCGATGTCGAAGGTCGCCGGTCACGACATCAACTACATCTCGATCGCCGGCGCGCTCGGTCACTTCAAGCGCACCGGGGAGAAGCCACTCGCGCCGATCAACATGGTGGGCGACTACGGCGGCGGCGGCATGATGCTCGCCTTCGGCGTCGTCTGCGCGATCCTCGAGGCCCGCTCCTCGGGGGAGGGCCAGGTCGTCGACGCGGCGATGGTCGAGGGCTCGGCCGTGCTGATGACGATGATCCACGCGCTCCGCGACGTCGGCATCTGGCGCGATCCGCCCGGCACGAACCTGCTCGATTCAGGGGCGCACTTCTACGACACCTACGAGTGCAAGGACGGCGGATACGTCGCGATCGGCGCGCTCGAGCCCCAGTTCTACGCGGAGCTCCTGCGCCTGATGGAGCTCGATCCCGACGAGTTCCCGCAGATGGAGCAGGAGCGCTGGCCCGAGCTGCGGGAGCGCTTCGCGGAGGTCTTCGCCTCGAAGACGCGCGCGGAGTGGATCGAGATCCTCGAGCCGGCCGAGGCCTGCGCCACAGGCGTGTACGGGATGGGCGACGCTCCCTCCCACCCGCACAACGTCGCCCGCGGCACGTTCGTCGAGGTCGACGGTCACACGCAGCCGGCCCCGGCGCCGCGCTTCAGCCGCACCCCGGCCGGCACGCCGGCACCGGCATCCGAGCCCGGGGCCGACACCGACGCCGCGCTCGCCGACTGGGGCTTTTCCGCGGAGGAGATCACCGCCCTGCGCGACGCCGGCGCGCTCGGCTGAGCGCGGCCGCCGAAGCCGCTACTCCGGCGCCGCGATCACCTGCTTGATCTTGCCCGAGGGCGAGCGCTCGAGCTCCGCCACCGCCGCCGTTCGCACGTCCGGCGCGGCGACTCCCGCCCCGCGCAGCTCGCCCCGCACCGCCTCGGCGAGTCGGTCGAGCGCCGGCCCTGGCTCGGCGCCGGCGGCGAGCACGAGCCGCAGCAACACCCCGTCCCCCTCCTGCACCACCTGGTAGGCGCGCACCTCCTCGTCGCGACCGAGGAGGCCGAAGCGCTGCGGGTGCACCCGGACGCCGCCGATCCGCAGCGTGTCGTTGTCGCGCCCGTCGATCGAGCGCAGCCGCCGCAGCGTGCGGCCGCAGGGGCACGGCTCCGCCGCGATCGTGACCGAGTCCGAGAGCTCGACGCGCAGCAGCGGCATGACGCGGTTGAAGAGGTTGGTGACGAGCAGCTTCGCGGCGGGCTCCCCGTCGGGGACGGGGGCGCCGTCGCGGTCGACCGCTTCGACGATCGTGCAGTCCTCGAACAGGTGCATGCCGTCGCGCTCTTCGCACTCGCTCGCGAACAGCCCCTCCGTGCAGCCGAAGTAGTCGTAGGGGCGGACGCCGAACGCGCGCTCGCACAGCGCCCGCAGGGCAGGGGTGAGGGGCTCGCTGATCGTCTGCACCGCGAAGGGCGAGATCCGCAGCCGCCCCTCGTCGACCGCGTCGGCCAGCGCCGGCAGCAGCGAGGGGTAGGTGACCAGGACGTCGGGCTGGAACTCGCCCAGCGCGGGAATCGTGCGCTCGAGCGGCTCGGTGACCCCGAGGCGCAGGAGGTGGTGCAGGCCGACGTCGAGCGACTCGGAGATCCGTCGCGTCATGTGGGCCGGGTTCGCCGCCGAGATCGCCGCGAGCCGGCGCCGGTGCAGCGACGGGCGCAGGCCCGCGTAGCCCGTCGCCCGCATCGCCTGCGCGAGCAGCGGCGTCCACGCGATCCGGTCGTAGGCGAACAGCCCGGGAAGACCGGAGGAGCCGCTCGTCGCCATCACCCGGATCCCGCCGGGCAGGACCTCGTCCCCGTCCGCACGCCGGAGGTGCTCGAGCAGGGGCTCACGCCGCAGCCCCGGCAGCGTCACCATCTCGTCGAAGCTCGCGACGAGCTCCTCCTTGCCCATCGGCGGGATCGCCTCGAGCCCGACCGGCCCGCTGCCGAGCCGCCGCCGCCACCAGGGCGATCGCGCGCGGACGTCGTCGAGCAGGCTCGCGAGCAGCTGTCGCTGCCGAGCCCGGATCCGCTCGGGCGCCTCGCGCTCCTGCCGCTCGAGCGCGCGGGCAGCGCGCAACGCCGGGGCGAGTCCGGCGGCCCTGCGGAGCCGGCCGCGCCGGCGCCCGGTGGGGATCTCCTGCGGCGCGCGGGACGGGCCCACGAGCAGCCTCAGCGCGGGTCGAGCGAGATCAGCGGGATCAGCCGTTCGCCGGCGAATCGCTGGTACTGCTCGTAGGGGCTGTAGATCGCGACCATCTTCGGCCACATGCGCTCCCGCTCCTCCCCTTCGAGCACGCGGGCGGTGACGGCGATCCGCCCCCGGCGCGGCACCTCGATCTCGGTCTCGGGGTGCGCCTTCAGGTTGTGGAACCAGGCCGGGTGCATCTTCGAGCCACCCTTCGAGGCGACGATCACCCAGCGGCCGGAGTCCTCGAGGGCAATCAACGGCGAGACCCGGTGCTTACCGCTGCGCGCGCCGACGTGGTGGACGAGGATCAACGGCGAGCCGTAGCGTGGCATCCGGTTCGCGATCCGACCGCCGCTGAGCCGGAAGAGGGCGACGTTCATTCGGGTGCCGACCTCCCACAGCTTCCAGAACGGCGATGACGGCGGCGGCGGCGGGCGCATGGCCGTGATCCTCCCACTTCCTAGACTGGGCGGCGATGCTTGCCGCCTACGCCGCCTCGGCGAACCCCGAGAGCCCGCTCGACGCCCTCGAGATCGGCGACCGCCCCGAGCCCGAGCCGCCCGCCGGCTGGACGACGGTCACGGTCCGCGCCGCCTCGCTCAACCACCACGACCTGTTCTCGCTGCGCGGAGTGGGGCTGCGGGAGGAGCAGCTGCCGATGATCCTCGGCTGCGACGCCGCCGGCACCGACCCCGACGGCAACGAGGTCGTCGTGCACGCGATCATCGGCGACGAGGCCTGGCGCGGCGATGAGACGCTCGACCCGAAGCGGACGCTGCTCTCCGAGAAGCACCAGGGGACGCTGGCCGAGCGCGTGGTCGTGCCCGAGCGCAACCTGATCCCCAAGCCCGAGGGGATGAGCTTCGAGCAGGCGGCGTGCATGCCCACGGCCTGGCTCACCGCCTACCGGATGCTGTTCGTCACCGGTGCTTTCGCACCGGGCGAGACGGTGCTCGTCCAGGGCGCCACCGGTGGCGTCGCGAGCGCCACGATCAAGCTCGGCTCCGCGGCCGGGATCCGGGTGTGGGCGACGAGCCGCAGCGAGGAGAAACGCGAGCGCGGCCTCGCGCTCGGAGCCGACGCATGCTTCGAGCCGGGCTCCCGCCTCCCCGAGCGCGTCGACGGCGTCATCGAGAGCGTCGGCGAGGCGACCTGGGGCCATTCGCTGCGCTCGCTGAAGCCCGGGGGCCGGCTCGTCGTCTGCGGCTCCACCAGCGGTCCGAATCCGCCCGCCGAGCTGCAGCGGCTCTTCTTCCTCCAGTTGCGCCTCCTGGGCTCGACGATGGGGACCCGCGGCGAGCTCGAGCGGCTGCTGCGCTTCTGCGGCGATCGTGGCGTCGAGCCCGAGATCGACCGTGTGCTGCCGCTCGCCGACGCCCGGGAGGGCTTCGCCGCGATGGAGGCCGGCGAGCTCGTCGGCAAGGTCGTCTTCAGCGTCGGCGATTAGAAGGCGAAGAGGTCCGGCAGCTTGAGCCCGAGGCCGATGTCGCCGACGGCGCGCAGCCGGCCCTCGAAGGCGAGCCGCTGCGGGCCGGTCTCGCCGGTGACCAGCTTGCGCAGGTCCGTGGGCCGGACTTTGAGCGTCAGGTCGGGCTCGGCCTCGGGCGTCGCGCAGCGTGCAGGCGCCGTCCGCGATCGCGAGCTCGAAGTGCTCGTAGCCGCCGCTCGGGCCGGTCCCAGAGCTTGATGTGGATGACCGCCTCCATCTCTCCCGCCTTCTCGGCGCGGAAGAGGCCGACCATGTGGTCGATCATCGCCTCGATCACGCGGTCGCGGCTCGCGGGGTCCTGCCATCAGCCCCTCGAACTCCTCTCCGTCCATCGCCTCGACGGCCGAATAGATCTCCGCCGGGCTCGAGCTCGTCGAGGTCGATCCGCGCCATCGCCCGCGCCTCAGCTCAGGTGCTCGATCGCCTCGAGCACGGAATCGGGGGCCTCGACCTGGGGCAGGTGCCCGCAGCGGCGGACGACGATCAGCTTCGCGCCGAGCTGCGCCGCGAGCGGCTCGGCGCCGTCGATCAGGCAGAGCGCGTCGCGGGTGCCCCAGACGACCGCGGAGGGGACCCTGACCCGCTCGGGGTTGAACGGCCGGTCGAGCTCCGGCGCCACCGCCTGGGCCGCGGCGATCCGCTTCAACGCCCAGCGCCGCTCGCGGTTGTGGAGCGAGAAGCTGCGGACGAAGCGCTCGTCGGCGTTGGCGGGGTCGCCGAAGGCGACGCGCCGCACGGCCCGCGCGACCACGGCTCGCGTCAGTACTTGCGGCACCGGGCCGGGGATCCGGAGGACGTGGTTGACGCCCGGGATCCGGTCGAGACGCAGGAACCACGGCGACATCGAGATCCCGGCGGGGGCCACGGGAATGATCCCGGCCAGCGGCAGATCGTCGCGCTCGCCGATCCGCAGGGACGTCCACCCGCCGAGCGAGTTGCCGGCGACGATCACCCGCCGGCCGGCCGCCTCGGCCGCGCGGTTGACCGCGGCGGCCGCGAACGCGACCTGCTGGTCGAGGAGCGGCAGCGGGAAGCGGACCGGGCGCGCGTAGCCGAAGCCGGGCAGGTCGTAGGCGATCGCGGCACGCCCCGCGTCGCGCAAGCGCTCGAGCACGTTGCGCCACGTGTCGGCGCTGTCGCAGAAGCCGTGCAAGAACACGATCGGATCGCCGTCGCCCTCGATCTCGATCGCGCGGGTGCGAGCCCCGTTCAGCGTCAGCCGGTACTCCCGCATGCGCACCGGTCGCGGCGCGGCGGACCGTCGCAGCTCGCTCAGCCGCGCCATGTCGGTTGCCACTCGCTGCGTTGCCGTTGCATTTCCGGTTCCTCGTGTGCCCCGTTCGCGCTCGGACGAATCTTGCTCCCGGGCGCAGACGGAGATCAAGGGGGAGGCGCCGCGCGGGGCATCGACATACAAGCCTGACTGTTTGTTATTCTCTCTCGCCCAAGCTGTGGCGGCCCGCTCGTCGGGTGGCTTCCGCACCCGACTTCCCTCCGACCCGAGCGACGCACCATGGATCTCGACGACACCCCCCAACAGGCCGAGTGGCGGGCCCGATGCAGGGCGTGGATCGAGGCCAACAAGCAGTACTCGCCGCCCGCCGGGGCGCTGTTCCACGCCGATGACCCGACGCCCTATCGCCGCTGGCAGGGGCGGCTCGCGGAGGCGGGGCTGGTCGGCGTCACCTGGCCTGAGCCCTTCGGCGGCCAGGGGCTTGGCCCCGCCGAGCAGCTGATCGCCAACGACGAGCTGCGCCGCGCGGGCTGCGCGACGATCGCCGACCACATCGCGATCGGCGAGCTCGGCCCGACGCTCATCGCCTACGGCACCGAGGCACACAAGGAGCGCCACCTGGGTCCGATGCTGCGCGGGGAGGAGGGCTGGTGTCAGCTCTTCAGCGAGCCCGCCGCCGGTTCCGACCTTGCCGGGATCGTGACCCGCGCCAAGCCGGCTCCCGACGGCGAGGGTTGGATCGTCAACGGCCAGAAGGTGTGGACGACGATGGCGCAGTGGGCGGACTGGGGGCTGCTGCTCGCCCGCACGGATGCCTCGAAGCCCAAGCACAAGGGCCTGACGATGTTCGTGCTGGACATGCACGCCCCCGGCGTCACCGTGCGGCCGCTGCGGCAGATCTCCGGCATGGCGGCCTTCAACGAGGTCTTCCTCGACGACGTCGCGCTGCCCGCCGGCGCCGCGGTCGGGCCCGTCGACGGCGGTTGGGGGGTGGCGCTGACGACGCTCATGTTCGAGCGCATGGCCGTGCTCGCCGCGCTCGATCAGATCCCGTTCACGCCCGAGGATTTCGTCGGGCCCCTGCTCGACCGCGAGGGCCTGGACGACGGTCGCGTGCGAGCGGGGCTCGCCGAGCTCACGATCGAGGTGACGGGCCTGCAGTACACGGCCTACCGCGCCCTGTCCGCGCTCGGAGCCGGCGGCATCCCCGGCCCCGAGGCGGGGCTCGGCAAGATCGGTTTGATCGAGTCCGGCAACAAGGCCGTGGAGCTGCTGACCGAGCTGCTTGGTCCCGACGCGCTCGAGGACGGCTGGGGGGAGTTGCTCTGCGAGCTGCAGGGCCTGCGCTCGGGCGGCGGTACGGACGAGATCCTGCGCAACACGATCGGCGAGCGCGTGCTCGGCCTCCCGCCGGAGCCGCGCGTCGACAAGACGCGCTCCTTCGAGGAGCTCGTCCGCGGCGCGGCTGCGCCGGCCGAGGCCGGCGCCGAGGCGCCCTTGGGGGAGAGGGCGACCGCGTGAACTTCGAGCTCAGCGACGAGCAGGAGCTGCTGCGCGAGGCCGCGGCCGACGCGCTCGACCGCCACGCCACGGTCGCCGCCGCGCGCGCGGCGGCCGACGGCGCCGAGCCGCTCGATCTGTGGGCGACGAGCCGCGCGGCGGGCTGGAGCGGTCTGCTCGTCTCCGAGGCGGCCGGCGGCGCCGGCCTCGGGCTCTTCGACGCGATGCTCGTGCTCGAGCAGTGCGGTCGCCGGCTGGCCGGGGCCGGGCTGCTCGGTCACCTGCCCGCCACCCTGGTCCTGCAGCGCGCCGCCGACGCCGGGGACGAGATCGCCGCCGGAGCGCTCGGACCGCTCGCATCCGGCGAGCGCCGCGCCGCGATCGTCGCCGCGTGTCCGCCACTCGGGCCGGACGACGGCGGCTGGAGCGTCGACGCGGCCGAGGGGTCGAGCCGGCGCCGGCCGCTGCCGGTTGCGGAGGGCGACGGCGGCGCCGTCGCCCTCAGCGGCGCCGCCGGCTTCCAGCCCGATCTGCCCGGCGCGGATCTCCTGGTCGTTCCCGCGGTCGATGCCGCCGGCGCCATCCGCGCCCATCTGGTCGACGCCGGCGCCTCCGGCCTGCGCGTCGAGGACACGCGCCGCTTCGACCGCTCGCGCCCGCTCGGGAGCGTCACCCTCGCGGGCACTCCCGCCGCCGTGCTCGATGCCGGGCCGGCCGAGCTCGCCGACGCCTTTCACCTGTCCCAGGCCCTGCTCGCGGCCGACGCGATCGGCGTCTCCGACGCGGTTCGCGAGATGGCGGTCGCGTACGCCAAGGAACGCCACGCCTTCGGCCGGCCGATCGGCAGCTACCAGGCGATCAAGCACCAGCTCGTCGAGATGCTGCGCGCAACGGCGACCGCCCGCAGCCTCTCCTTCTACGCCGCGATCGCCGCGGAGAGCAGGCCCGCCGAGCTCGCCCGCGCCACCGCCTGCGTCCGCTACGCGGCCGAGCGCGCCGCCGGCTTCGCAACGCGGACCTGCATCGCCGTGCACGGCGGCCTCGGCAACACCTGGGAGCACGACGCACCGTTCTACTGGCGCCGAGCGCAGCTCTCCCGGCTGCTGCTGGGGGGCGAGGCCCTGGCCGGCGAACGCGTCGCGGCCGAGGTGATCGCCGCGGCACGGCGCCGGGAGGCGACCGCGGCGGCCTGAGCTGGACGAAACCGCACCGCCCCGGGAAGCTTCGAGACACGTGAGAGCCAACCAGACCGAAAGGCAGCAATCGAGATGAGCAGCGCAGCACCCGAGACCGCGTGGAAGCTGGAGGAGCTCGGCAAGTGGACCGACCCCGCGAGCTTCACGGTCGAGAAGGATCGAACGATCGCCTACGCCGAGGCGACCAACGACGGCAACCCCCGCCACACCAGCGGCGAGCTGGCACCCCCCGTGTTCGCGATCGTGCCGCCCTTCGCCCAGCTCATGGAGCCGACCGGCAAGGTCGTCCCCGGCGAGCTGATCATGCGCGTCGTCCACGGCGAGCAGGACATGTACTTCCACCAGCCGATCGTGCCCGGCATGGAGCTCCAAACCCGGGCCTGCCCGATGGGCGTGCACAAGGCGCCGAGCGGGGTGACCCTGCACACGAAGGTCGAGACGAAGACGGCCGCCGGCGAGCCCGTCAACGAGCAGTGGATGGTCGCCTTCTTCCGCGGCGCCACGGACGAGATCGACGAGGGCGGGAGCGCGCCCGCGCATCGTGTCCCGCCCGAGCAGCGCTCCGCCGAGCCGGTCTCCGTCTACGAACAGCACTTCGACGACGACCAGACCTACCGCTACGCCCCCGCGTCGGGCGACCCGATGCCGATCCACACCGACGAGGACTTCGCCAAGTCGGTCGGGCTGCCCGGGATCATCATCCACGGGCTCTGCACGATGGCGATGAACTCGGTGGCGGTCGTCAGCGAGTGCTGCGACGGCGATCCCGAGCGCCTGAAGCGCCTCGCCGTGCGCTTCTCGAAGCCCGGCCTGCCCGGCCAGGACATCTCGACGTCGATCTGGTCCGTCGAGGGCAGCTCGAACGGCGTCGCCGCCTACTGCTTCGAGACCCAGATGGCGGGCGGCGATCTGATCATCAAGGACGGGCTCGCCGAGGTCGCCACCTAGTGGACGGGTCCACTAGCGCGGAGATCAGCGCCCACAACGACGACGAAAGGAACGAGAACGAGATGGGAATCCTGGAAGGCCGCGTCGCGGCGATCACCGGCGGCGGCAGGGGCATCGGCCGCGAGCACGCCCTGCTGTTCGCCTCCGAGGGCGCCAAGGTCGTCGTCAACGACCTCGGTGGGGCCGGCGACGGCACCGGCTCGGACGCCTCGGCGGCCCAGGCCGTGGTCGATGAGATCACCGCGGCCGGCGGCGACGCCGTCGCCCACACCGAGGACATCTCGACCTGGGCCGGGGCCGAGTCGCTGATCGCGACCGCCGTCTCCGGATACGGGCGTCTCGACGCACTCGTCAACAACGCCGGCATCCTCCGCGATGCGTTCATCGCCGGGATGAGCGAGGAGCAGTGGGACGCGGTGATCGGCGTCCACCTCAAGGGTCACTTCTGTTGCCTGCGGCACGCCGCGGCGCACTGGAAGGAGCGCTCGAAGGCGGGCGAGCAGTTCGATGCCGCGGTGATCAACACCGCTTCCGGCTCGGGTACCTATCTGCCGAACGCGGGTCAGGTCAACTACGGGGCCGCCAAGGCCGGGATCGCGGCGATGGCGCTCGTCGCGGCACAGGAGCTCGGCCGCTACGGCGTCCGCGTCAACGCGATCGCGCCGATCGCGCGCACGCGCCTGACCGAGGACGTACCCATGATCGGCGAGATGATGAAAAAGCCGGAGGACCCCGGAGCGCTCGACGCCTTCGATCCGGCCGAGGTCAGCCCGCTCGTCGCGTTCCTCGCCTCCGAGGGCTGCACCGAGACCGGGAAGCTGTTCGCGGTCCAGGGTGGAATGATCGCGGAGTGCACGAACTGGCAGATCGGGGAGCAGCACGCGGCGAGCGTGCCCTGGACCGTCGCGTCGGTCGCGGAGGCGCTCGGCTCGCCCGTAGTGGCCTGAGGGCGGGGCGAGAGCGGTGAGCGGCGGGATCGTCGACCGCCTGCGAGCCCTGCCCGACCACGCCGTCGACACCGGCAGGGCGCTCGCAGCGGTGCAGCGGAGCGGGTTGCTGAAGCCGCAGCGCCCGGACCGGACGGCCAGGATGGTGGCGGAGATCGCGCGCCGCGGCCCGATCGCCGCCGGCCCAACGGCCGCCGCGATCCGCTGGGGCGAGGCGCCGGCCTTCAGCGACGAGCTCGGCACCCTCAGCTACGTCGAGCTCGACCGCCGCTCGAACGCGGTCGCCCGCGCCTGGCAGCAGGCCGGCCTGCGTGCCGGAGACGGGATCGCGATCCTCTGCCGCAATCACCGCGGCTTCCTCGACGGCTGCTTCGCGGCCTACAAGCTGGGGCTGCGGATCATCTTCATGAACACCGAGTTCGCCGGCCCGCAGATCGACGACGTCTGCAAGCGAGAGGACGTCAAGGCGCTGCTCTTCGACGCCGAGTACGACGACCGGGCGCCGGACTGGGCCGCGCATCACTTCCGCGCCTGGAGCGACGACGGCACTCCCGGCGGTGCCGAGGCGACGCTCGAGGAGCTGATCGGCGTGACCCCCGGCGATCCGGTTGACGTGCCCTCGGAACGGCCGACGATCGTGATGCTGACGAGCGGGACCACCGGCACGCCAAAGGGCGCACCCCGGCAGGAGGGCGGGGCGCTGACGACGCTTGGGGCCCTGTTCGAGCGGGTCCCGTTCCGCACCGGCGAGGTCTGCTACATCGCCCCACCGTTCTTCCACGCGCTCGGCTTTGCGACGTCGACGCTGATGCTCTCGCTCGGCAACAGGATCGTCACCCGGCGCCGGTTCGATGCGACGGAGTACCTCGACGGGCTCGCCGCCGAGCGCGCGAGCACGACGATCGTCGTCCCGGCGATGCTTCAGCGCGTCTTCGAGCTCGGCGACGACGCAGTCCGCGCCGCGGACACCTCGGCCCTGCGCGTGATCTTCTGCGGCGGCTCCCAACTGCCCGGGGCCACGGCGACGAAGACGCTCGAGATGTTCGGCGACGTGCTCTACGTGCTCTACGGCTCGACCGAGGTCGCCTACGCGTCGATCTCGACGCCGGCCGACCACCACGTGGCGCCGACGACCGTCGGCAAGGTGACGCTGGGCACGCAGGTGCGCCTTCTCGACGACCGCGGGCGGGACGTGAAACCGGGGGAGACCGGGCGGATCTTCGTCTCGAACGGGATCGAGTTCGGCGGCTACACGGACGGCCGTCACAAGGAGGTGATCGACGGCGTCATGTCCTCGGGCGACGTCGGGCACTTCGACGCCGAGGGACGCCTGTTCATCGACGGGCGCGACGACGACATGATCATCTCCGGCGGTGAGAACGTCTTCCCCCAGGAGGTCGAGGAGCTGTTGATGAAGCGCGACGACGTCGCCGAGGTTGCCGCGATCGGCGTCGACGATGAGGATTTCGGCAAGCGGCTGGCGGCATACGTCGTCCTCATGGACGGCGCCGAGCAACCGAGCGCGGATGAGATCCGCGCCTACGTGAAGTCGAACCTCGCCCGCTACAAGGTGCCCCGCGACGTCCACTTCATCGATGAGCTGCCGCGCAACGCGACGGGCAAGATCCTGAAGCGCGAGCTGGCCGAGCCTCCCTCGCGGTAAGCGGACTTACACCCGCCTCGGCCTTCGTAAGCGAGCTTACTGACGCAGCGTTTTTCGTCCCCGCGGGGCCGGGAACAACTCGGCTGTAAGCAAACGAAACGGAAGGAGGCACAGTCGATGGAGGCATCCACGTTGCGCGCCCGCGAGCACGGGTCGACCAACGGCACGGCAACCCAGTGGCAGGAACGCACGCGCGTCTTCCTGCAGCCGATTGCGCCACCGTCGATCCTGGGTCTGTTCGGGTTCGCCGGCGCGACTTTCATCGTCGCCGCGCACCTGGCGGGCTGGTACGGGAGCACTGACACGCCTTTGTACCTGGCGCCGTTCGCGGCGGTCTTCGGAGGGGTTGCGCAGTTCGCTGCCGGTCTCTTCGCCTACCGCGCCCGCGATGGGCTCGCGACCGCCATGCACGGCATGTGGGGTTCGTTCTGGATCGGCTTCGGCATCCTCAACGTGCTCGGCGCCACAGGCGCCCTGGCGCTCGACAACCAGGTGTTCTACGACGCCTTCGGCTACTGGTTCTTCGCCCTCGCGGCGATCACCGCGTGCGGCACGCTGGCAGCCCTCGGCGAGAACATCGGCCTCGTCGCGGTCCTTGGATCGCTGGCGACCGGAGCCGCGTTCCTGGCGATCGGTTATCTGACCAACGCCGCCCCCACGGCCGGTTCCGGCTGGCTGTTCGCTGGCGGTTGGGTCCTGATCGGTTCCGCGATCGCGGCCGCCTACGTCGCCACGGCGATGATGATGGAGGGCACGTTCGGCCGCGTTGTGCTGCCGCTTGGCAAGCTCAACAAGAAGGCCAACATTCCCGGCCGCGAGCTCACCGTTCCGCTCGAGTTCGAGCAGGGTGAGCCGGGCGTCCGTCACGGCCAGTAACAACACGCAGGCAGGGAAAACCTGCATCGAGAGGGACGGGCGGATCGCCGCTCGTCCCTCTTTTCTTGCCCGCCCCGCGTGCGGGGTCCGGCTCAGTCCTCCTCGCGCTCCTCGGCGACGCGCTCGGCGAGGCTCAGCTCGACCCCGACGACGAGGACGTAGGTGAGCACCGCGGCGAACGAGCCCGCGGGCCAGGCGATCGCCCCGCCGAGCAGGTGCGCGACGCCGATCGCCACGCCGATTCCGCCGAGTACCGAGACGAAGCTGAGGGCGGCCGCGTGCGTGACCGTGTCGGGGCGCTCCCGGCTGAGCGGCTGCTTGAAGCCCTCGCTCGCGACGAGGTCGAGGAGCGTGAAGGCGCCGACCGCGCCGGCCGCGAAGAGCAGCAGCTCGAACGCGCCGGGGTTCCCCCGCACGTCCACGACCGCGGCGAGCGCGCCGGTGATCGTGATCGAAAAGCCGAAGGCCGACGAGTTCACGCCGACCGCCGCCTGGAGCGAGCGCCGCATCGGGCCGATCCCGGGACCCTGCCTCCGTCGCGCTGTCGGCGCCATGCGTCCCCCGGTACCCGGTCGGGACCCGGGCCAAGCGGCGGAGCCCCTCGGCCCGTGGCCTTTCGTCGCCCGCGGCGCTCCGATAGGCTCGCAACATGTCGCACAAGCCAGCGGATCGGATTCGCAACGTCGCGCTGATCGGGCACCGCGGCTGTGGCAAGACCTCGGTCTGCGAGGCGATGCTGTTCGAAGCCGGCGTCGTCAACCGCGTCGGCAAAGTCGACGAGGGGACGACGGTCACCGACACCGCCTCCGACGAGAAGACGCGTGGGATGTCGATCGACCTCGCCGCCGTCACCTTCGAGCACGACGGCCGCAAGGTGAACGTGATCGATACGCCGGGCGAGCCGAGCTTCTTGGCCGAGCCGATCGCGGCGCTGTCGGTCGTCGACGCGGCGGTGCTGGTCGTCAACGCCGTCTCCGGGGTCGAGGTGGGGACCGACAGGCTCTGGAACCGGGCCGCCGACCTCGGCCTTCCGCGGCTGGTCTTCGTCAACATGCTCGATCGCGAGCGGGCCGACTTCTTCGTGACCCTGGAAGCGCTGAAGGCGGCCTTCGGCCCGCACGTCGTGGCGACCGAGATCCCGATCGGCGCCGAACAGGAGGTCCGGGGCGTCGTCGACCTGATCGACATGAAGGCGTACCTGCACGACGGCGACGGTCGCGGCGACTGTCACGAGGCCGAGATTCCCGAGGACGTCGCCGAGCTCGCACAGGAGTACCGCGAGAAGCTCATGGACGAGGTTGCCGAGAACTCGGATGAGCTCATGGAGCACTACCTCGAAGGCGCCGAGATCTCGCACTCCGAGATCGTCGGCGCGCTCAAGCGGGGTGTCACCGAGGGGCATCTGTTCCCGGTCACGTGCGGGATCGCCACCCGCAATCTCGGCACCGGCCGCCTCCTCGAGGCGCTGGTCGAGGACCTGCCCTCGCCGGTGATGCGCGGCGCGCGGCAGCTCCTGGACCCCGACTCGGAAGCGGTCGCGGTCGAGCCCGAGGAGGAGGGCGGGCTCGTGGCGGAGGTCTTCAAGACGACGGCCGATCAGTTCGCGGGCCGGCTCAGCATGGTCCGGGTGCTGTCGGGCACGCTCAAGCCCGACTCCACGGTCGAGAACGTCACCTCGGGCGCCCGCGAGCGGATCGGCCAGCTGTTCGAGGCCGAGGGCTCGAAGCTGGAGCCGGTCGACGAGCTCGGGCCGGGCGACATCGGGGTGATCCCGAAGCTGAAGGAGACCCGCTCCCGCGAGTTGCTCTGCGACTCAGCCCGCGGGCTTGCGCTGCCAAAGGTTGAGTTCCCGAACCCGGTCATGGCCTTCGCCTTCGAGCCGAAGAGCGCAGGCGACGAGGAGAAGGCCGCCGCCGCGTTCCGGCGCCTCCGTGAGGAGGATCCGACGCTCGACGTGCACCGCGATCCGCAGACCGGCGAGGAGATCATCGCCGGGCTCACGCAGATCCACGTCGAGATCATGGTCGAGCGGATGCGGAGCCGCTACGGGGTCGAGATCGAGCTGCATCCTCCACGCGTTCCCTACGTCGAGGCGATCCGCGCCCCCGCACGAGCTCACTCCCGCTACAAGAAGCAGTCCGGGGGGCGCGGCCAGTTCGCCGACTGCCACCTCGAGATCGCGCCCGGGGAGCCGGGCAGCGGCCTCGTCTTCAACGACCGCACCAAGGGCGGGGTCGTCCCCGGGGGCTTCATCCCGGCGGTCGAGGCGGGGGTGCGCGAGGCGATGCAGCACGGGACCGTCGCCGGCTACCCGGTCAGCGACGTCGTCGTCGACCTCGTCGACGGCCAGCACCACAGCGTCGACTCATCGGAGATCGCCTTCAAGATCTGCGCCTCGATGGGCTTCAAGCAGGCGATGGCCGAGGCCTCGCCGATGCTCTTGGAACCCATCGTGAAGCTGACGATCGTCGTCCCCAGCGAGGCCGTCGGCGATGTCGTCGGCGACCTCAACTCGCGCCGCGGGCACCCGCTCGGCATGGAGCAGAAGGGGATCGGCACCGAGATCATCGCCGAGGTGCCGATGGCGGAGGTGCTGGACTACGCGCCGGCCCTGCGCGCGATCACCGGCGGTCGCGGCGAGTACACGCTCGAGTTCGACCACCACCAGGAGGTCCCGCGCGGCCTCGTCGACGATGTCGTCGCCGCGGCCGGACGCCGGGAGGACGCCGCGGTCGCCTGAGCGCCGGCGGCTCTCAGCCGCCGAGCGGCGTCGCGTCGAGCCCCTCGCGGAGCTCGACCGGCGTCGGGAAGACGGCGCTCGCGCCCGCCTCGCGCAGCTCGCTTTCGGAGAAGCCGCCGCAGAGCAGGCCGACCGTCTCGATCCCGGCTCGGGCCGCGGCCTCCACGTCCCAGGTGCTGTCGCCGACGAGCACGGCGTCTCCGGAGCCCTCGGCCTTGGCCAGCGCCGCCTTGACCAGGTCGGGCTCGGGCTTGGTCGCCTCGACGTCGGCGGAGGTCGTGTAGGCGCTGATCACGTCACCGATGCCGAGCGCCTCGATGTGGTGCTCGGCCTCATCGGCTCCGGCGGAGCTGGCGAGCACGATCTCGTGTCCGCGCTCCGCCAGCTCACCTACCAGCTCGGCCGCGCCCGGCAGCGTTCGCACCTCGTCGAGGCGCTCGGCGAAGAGCTCGCTCTCGAGCGCCCGCAGGCCGTCCCCGTAGCGGCGCTCCACCTCCTCGTCGGTGAGCGCGGTGACGATCTGATCACCGCCCATCCCGATACGGCGATGGCAGAGCCAGGCCGGCACCTCGATCCCGTGATCGGCGAAGGCGCGCTGCCAGGTCAGGGCGTGGACGTAGACGGAGTCGACGAGCGTGCCGTCGACGTCGAGCAGGGCGATCGGGGGCATGCGGCGTGGAGTACCCGCCGCCGCCCCGGATCAACCGCGCCGCTCAGGCGAGCTGCTGCTTGAGGTTCGCGAGCGATTCGTCGGCGGCCTTCTTGGAGGCCGCCTCGAGCGGGCCCGCCATCGCCGCCAGCGCGGCGCCGCCGAACTCGGTGTCGTAGGTGACCGTCGAGGTCTAGCCGTTACCGATCACCGTGAACCTCGCCGCGAGGGTCGTACCCATGGGTCCGGCGCCCTTCATAGCGAGCACGCTCGGCGCCTCGACGAGCTCGATCGTCCAGTCGACCTCACCCGGCATGCCCATGATCGTCACCTTCTGCTTGAAGGTCTTGCCCTGCTCGGCCGGGCCAGGACCGCCGTTCGGGTAGTCGACGTGGACGGTCATCCACTCGCCCGCGTTGTCGAGGTCGGCGATCTTCGCCCACGCCTGCTCCTGGCCGGCGCTGACCTCCACCGACTCGCTGATTGGTGCCATCTGATCCTCCGGTTCTTCCTGTTCGGCTGCCGTCGGCTGGATGCCGCAGGCCCTCAGCCGGCCGAGCCGTTCGCCGGCCGGTACATCGTCACGACGGCGGCGCCGCCGATTCCGATGTTGTGCTGAAGCGCTGTCTTCGCGCCCTCGACCTGGCGCGCGCCGGACTCGCCGCGCAGCTGCCAGTTGAGCTCGGCGCACTGGGCGAGCCCGGTGGCGCCGAGCGGGTGCCCCTTGCTGATCAGCCCGCCGGAGGGGTTGACCACCGGGCCGTCGCCACCATAGGTCGTCGCCTCCGACTCGACCAGCTTGTGGCCCTCGCCCTCGGGCGCGAAGCCGAGCGCTTCGTACGTGATCAGCTCGTTCGCGCTGAAGCAGTCGTGCAGCTCGCAGACGTCGACCTCGTCGGGGCCGACCTGCGCCTCCTCGTAGACGGACTCGGCCGCCTGCCTGCTCATGTCGAAGCCGACCGCCTTGATCGCCGAGCCGCTCTCGAAGCTCGCCGGCGTGTCGGTGACCATCGACTGCGCGACGATCTCGACCGCGTGCTCACCGAGCCCGTGCTCGGTGACGAAGCGCTCGGAGGCGATCACCGCGGCCGCGGCCCCGTCGGAGGTCGGCGAGCACTGCAGCTTCGTCAGCCCCAGCGGCTCGTAGATCATCTTCGCGCTCTTGATGTCCTCGAGCGTGTAGGCGTCCTGGAACTGGGAGTAGGGGTTGTTGACCGAGTGCTTGTGGTTCTTGTAGCCGATCCACGCGTAGTGCTCGGGCTGGGAGCCGTACTTCTGCGTGTGCTCGAGGCCGGCGGAGCCGAACATGTACGGCGCCGGCGGTGCCCCGCCCATGTCGTCGTTGATCGCCAGCAGCGCCATGAAGTGGCGGCCGGTCGGCTGCTCGCGGTCCGTGTACTTGGTCCCCAGCGAGCCCTTCTCCATCTTCTCGAAGCCGATCGCCAGGGCGCAGTCGGCGAGCCCGCCGCGAACGGCCTGCCGCGCCCCGTACAGCGCCGTCGAGCCGGTCGAGCAGTTGTTGTTGACGTTCGTCACCGGGATCCCGGTCTCGCCGAGCTCGTAGATCGCGCGCTGACCCGAGGTCGACTCGCCGTAGCAGTAGCCGGCGAAGGCCTGCTCGATCGCGTCGAAGCCGACGCCGGCGTCGGCGAGCGCCTTGCGACCCGCCTCGGCCGCCCAGTCGTGGTAGTCGCCGTCCTTCGTCCCGGGCTTGTCGAACTTGGTCATGCCGACGCCGATCACGTAAGTCCTGTTCATCTCGATGCGGGCTCCTGCTTGGTCGCGGGGGTGAAGCGTGGGCGAGTCTACAACAAACCGGCAGACCTGTATGTAAGTTGCCGAGCATGCGGTGAGTCGGGGAGGCTTGGGTGGACCGGGGCGGCGGGGCGGCCCGGGCGCCACCGGCGCCAACGCACGCGGAAGCCGCCGGCCGGGGTGTCGGGTCGGCGGCTCCGCCTCGGCGGCGGCGTCCCGCGGCCGGGATCAGGCGGTGCTGAGCAGCGGGAATATCCGCTGCTCGAGCTCCGCGCGCGGGTGGGCGCCGATGATCCGGTCGACCTCGAGGCCGTCCCGGATCAGGACCAGCAGGGGAATCGACCGCGCGTCGAACGCGGCGGCCGGCCCCGGGCTGTCGTCGACGTTCACCTTCACGACCTTGAGCCGCCCCGCGTGACGCGCGGCGAGCTCGGAGAGGACCGGGGCCACCGCGCGGCAGGGTCCGCACCATGGCGCCCAGAAGTCGACGAGGACCGGGACGGTCGCCGTCGTCTCAGCTCCGAAGCTCGCCTCGTCGGCCTCGACCACCCACGGCAGCGGCTCGTGGCAACGGGCGCACGAGGGATGTCCGCGGGAGATCGCTCCGACGCGGTTGCGCGCCGAGCAGTGGGGGCAGTCGATGATCGTCACCGTGCCAGGGTCGCAGCGCGGTGCGGCGCCCGCATCCGCAGCGGCTCCCGATGCACTTGCGGGAATCTCCCGATCGCGCCGCTCATCGCACGGCTTCCGCGCGGGCGACGGCGGCGCCCTCGGGTTCGACCTCGCCGTCGGCGAGGCGGATCAGCCGCGGTGCGTCGGCGGTGATCTCCTCGTCGTGGGTGATGAGCACGACCGTCAGGCCCTCGCCCAGCCACAGGGAGCGGATCAGCTCCAGCACCGACTCGCCCGTGCTCGAGTCGAGGTTGCCGGTCGGCTCGTCGGCGAGCAGCACGCGGGGCCGGTTCGCCAGAGCCCGCGCGATCGCGACCCGCTGCTGCTCGCCGCCGGAGAGCTCCGAGGGCAGGTGCGCGGCGCGCCCGCCGAGCCCGACCCGGTCGAGGAGCTCCGCGACGCGGGCGGCGCGCTCGGCCGCCGGCAGCCCGCTCGGATCGAGGGCGGCCTCGACGTTCTCGGCGCCGCTGAGCGTCGGGATCAGGTTGAACTGCTGGAAGACGAAGCCGATCGCCTCCCGCCGCAGGTCGGCGAGCCCGTTCTCCGAGAAGGAGCCGAGGTCGCGGCCCTCGAATCCGACCGTCCCGCTCGTGGGTCGGTCGAGGGCGCCGAGCAGCTGCAGCAGCGTGCTCTTGCCCGAGCCGCTCGGCCCGGCGACGACGGCGTAGGAGCCGGCTCCGATCCGCAGGTCGACCGTGCGCAGGGCGTCGACGGCGCCGCTGCCGCTGCCGTAGCGGCGGCCGACCTCGCGCAGCTCGTAGGTGGGTGGTGTCGTCTCGTTCATCTTTCGCTCCGTATCCGGTTGTGGTGAGGGGGGTTCGGTGTCGTTCACTCGACGCTGCGCAGCGCCTCGGCCGGCCGCAGCCGCGCCGCCCGGGCGCCGCCGATCGCTCCCGCGACCAGCCCGCCGAGGACCGCGAGGCCGATGGCCGCAAGGATCAGCCCGACGTCGACCGGGGCTCCGAGCTGAACCGTGGTGGAGGCCGCGTGCGCAGCTGCCCCGGGTCCGCCGGGGGGACCGAAACCCGGACCGCCGCCGGTCGCGGCCTGCGCGCTCGCCTCGAGCGAGATCCCGAGCGAGCCGATCAGCGCCGCGGCGCCGAGGCCGATCAGGGCGCCCACGGCGCCGCCGAGCAGGCCCTGGGCGACCGACTCACCGGTGATCTGGCCGATCACGCGCGAGCGCCGCCAACCCAGGGCCTTCAGCGTCCCGAGCTCGCGGGTGCGCTTGTTGACCGCCGACAGCGTCAACAGGCCGGCGATCGCGAAGGCGCCGAGCAGCGAAACCAGGGCCAGGGCCGTGCCGAGCGAGCCCGACAGGTTCTTGGCATCGACGAGCGAGCCGGAGACGCTGTCGGCGAGATCGGAGGCCGTCGTCACCTGCGCCCCCTTGAACTCGGAGGTGATCGTGGAGGCAACGCTGTCGACCGAGTCGACGTCGGCGGCCCGCACCTCGAGCGAGTTCACGCGGCCGGCTCGGTCGGACAGCTTCTGCAGCCGGCCCAGGTCCATGTACACGTCGGAGGCGTCGCCGCCGATCGGGGCTTCGACGATGCCGACGACGTCCAGCTTCGCCTTGCCGACCTTGACGGAATCGCCGACCGCGATGTCGTTCTGCGCGGCGTAGTCGGAGGAGACCATCGCCTCGCCCGCGTCCTGCTTGGAGAGGAAGCGCCCATCGGTCACCTGCGACGCGGTCACCGCGCCGAGGCCACGGTTCGTGGAGTCGATTCCCGTGACCGAGAGCGGCGCGACGCCGAAGCCGCCCGCCGCCCCGCCGGGGGGCGGGCCGCCGGGGCCGAAGCCGCCGCCGGAGTCGGAGGAGCTCGAGGGCGAGGACGTGTCCGGGATCGTTCCCTTGATGTGCATCACGTTCACCGTCAGCGACGGTGCGACGGCGGTGACGCCGTCGACCTTGGCGACCTTCTTGACCTGGGAGCTGTCGAAGCTGATGTCGGCCGACATGTAGGTGTCGGTCGAGAAGCTCTCGCCGGGGTCCCCGAGCTTGGAGAAGTCGACCATGCCGCCGCCGGTCTCCTTCTGCAGCTTCTTGCGCTCCTTCGCCGAGAGCTGCGGTGGGCCGCCCCCGTCGCTCGGGTCGCCGAACGAGATCGGTCGCTTGACGCTCATGTCGGTGCCGACGCCGGTGAGCGGCGAGAGCACCTGTGCCTGGGCGTCGTCGAGTCCCTTCGAGAGCGCGCTCACCGCGACCACGAGGCCGACGCCGACGCCGAGGCCGAGCGCGGTCAGGATCGTGCGGCCGCGTCGGCGCCGGAGCTCGGCGAGCAGGTATCTGAGTCTGAACATGCCTTTCGTTCCCTTCTTCGGATGCGTCGAAGGCATCCAAGGGAGCGAGGCTGAGAGCGGCCTGAGAGCCGCTTAGGAGTTGGACGCGGCGCTCAGCCGGCGGCGACCGCGTCGAGCAGCACGATCAGCTGTGCCCGCACCGCCCGCCAGGAGGCCTCGGCGGCGCGCTTGCTCTGCAAGAGCTCGGTCTGGAAGCCGAGCCCGAGGATCAGGGTGATCACGGTCGTCACCAGCGAGTCGAGCTGCTCGGCGGGGATGTCCGGCGGCAGCTGCTCGGCGGTGATCTCCCGCACGAGCTCGATCACGTCGCGCTCGACGGGGATCAGGCTCTTGCGCAGCGCGGGATCCGAGCGCGCCGCGACCCAGAGCTCGATCGCCGCCGCGAACAGCGGTCCCGAGTGCTGGTGCCAGAGCAGGTCCAAGGTCGCGTCCCGGCGCCCGGGCCCGTCCGGCAGCTTTCGCAGCTCGGTCCGGATCTCGCCCACCCGCCGCTGCGCGAGCCGGCGCACGGCCTCGGAGACGAGCTCCGCCTTGGTCGGGAAGTGGTGGACCTGGGCGCCGCGCGAGACGCCGGCTCGCTCCACGACCTTGGTGGTCGTCGTCGCGGCGTACCCGTAGTCGACGAGGCAGTCGATCGTCGCGTCGAGCAGGGCCGCGCGCGTGGCCTCGCGGCGCTCCTCCTGGGTCCTTCGCTTGCGCTTGCCCGTCGCCGCCGGCACCGTGGCCATTATCGGCGTCCCTTCGGTCGCTCTCCGCTCGGGAAGGAGCTTAGAGACAAACAGGCGTGCCTGTTTGTTGGTTCAGCCCCAGTGGTACCAGGGACCCGCGGCCATCCCCTCGGCCAGGGCCCGAGCGCCGCCGGAGAGCACCGGCGGCCCATGCGTGAACAGCAGCCGCTCGACCCCGAGCTCGATCAGCGGCTCGACCGTCGGGTTGAAGCGCTCGCGGTAGAAGGATTCGACTCGTTCGTCGATCGGGTCGTGCGCCCATGCCCGCACGCCCTCGTCGGTCCCGACGATCGCGTCGCCGAACAGCAGCGCCGAATGCGGCTTGATGTGCAGCGGCGTCTCCTGCCGCTTCGGCTTGCCGATCCGCATCGGCACGACGCCCCCCGGCATCTCGGCCCCGACCTCGATCTCGCGGAAGTCGCGCGCGACGCGCTTGGAAAGACGCTTCATCACGGCCTCGTGGCCGTGCACGGTGACCGGGACGTCGCCGCCCCGGTAGCGGTCCCAGAGCTCCTCGCTGCTGCGCGCGTGGTAGCCGACGGAGACCTGGATCGAGACCCCGCTCGTCGCCTTGCGCGTGGCCTCGGCGTCGAGCCTGGCCAGCACCTGTTCGCGCTCGGCCGCCTGCTCGGGCAGCTGCGGGTCGAGGAGCAGCAGCACGCCGCCGGACCCTCGCGCCGCCCAGCTCCGGACCTCGGCCCCGAAGTCGCCCGGATGCCACTCCGGATGGCGGCAGGCCCAGGTCCAAAGGCCCTTCGCGGGCTCCTCGGTCGCCGCCCCGTCCGCCATCCAGCCGCTTCCCGCGTCGTCCCGGGGCTCGGGCCCGCTCTACTCGCCCGCGTTGCGCAGCGGCATCCGCTCGAGCGGCTCGGCGAGCAGCATCTCCTTGGTGAAGATCAGGTCGTTGCGGTTGTAGTCGGCGAGCTCGTACTCGTGGCCCATCGTGATCGCGTCGAACGGGCAGGCCACCTCGCAGTAGCCGCAGAAGATGCAGCGGCTGAGATTGATCTCGTAGACGGCCGCGTAGCGCTCGCCGGCGGAGACGCGGTTGTCGGGATCGTTCTCGGCCGCGACCACGCGGATGCAGTCCGCGGGGCAGGCGGCGGCGCAGAGCGAGCAGCCGACGCACTTCTCGAGCCCGGTGTCCTCGAACTTGTGCAGCTTGTGGCGGCCACGGAAGCGCGGGTAGACCGGCTGTTTCTCCTCCGGGTACTGGACCGTCACCGGCCCCTCGACGACGCGCGCGAAGGTCGTCTTCAGGCCGCGCAGGGTCTCGCCGAAGGCGCGGTAGGCGCCGCCGGCGCCGCCCGGCTCGGGACCGCGCTGCACGGTGACGACCGAGTCGTCGGGCAGGTACGGGTACTTCGAGCTCGCGGCCGTGCCGTCCGCGCCGGAATCGGAACCGTTCGCCATCGGCTCCGATCCTACGGGTTAGGGCGCGCCGGAGTCGCCCCCGCTCTCGCCCGGCTCCGTTGCTCCCGGTGCGTCGTGCTCGCCGTGCGGCGCGCCGGGGTCCGATTCGGGAAACATCCGGTAGCCGCGGTTGCGGATCGACTCCATCGCGACCGGATCGATCGTCTCGATCGCGCCGACGACGTACTCGTAGGGCGTGCCGATCCGGCGCGGCCGCAGGACGATTCGCCTTGCAGACGCGGTCGGCCGCCTGCTCGGGGCTCAGCGAGGGGAAGTTCGCGTAGTGCGGCGAGGGCTCGATCATCGGCGTCCGCACGAGCGGCATCGAGACCGTGGTGAAGCGGATGCCCTTGTGCGCGAGCTCGGCCGCCGCGCACTCGCTGAAGGCGTCGAGCGCCGCCTTCGAGGCCGTGTAGGCGGCGAAGCGCGGGGTCCTGATCTGGACCGCGGCGGAGGAGACGTTGACGACGTGCCCGAAGCCGCGCTCGCGCATCCCCGGCAGGAAGGCGAGCACGAGCCGCACCGGCGCCAGGTAGTTGAGGTCCATCGTCCGCTGGAAGTCGTGCTGGCGGTCGTAGGAGAACTTGATCGAGCGCCGGATCGAGCGCCCGGCGTTGTTGACGAGGATGTCGACGCCCCCGTGGCGCTCGAGCACCTCGGCAGCTCATGCGCGCGAGGTCCTCCTCGCTCGAGAGATCGGCGGTGTGGACGGATGCGGCGCCGCCGTGCTCGACGATGCGCGCGGCGATGTCCGAGAGCTTCGGCTCCGAGCGGGCGACGAGCAGCACGTGGCCCCCCGCGCGACCGATCTGCAGCGCCGTTGCCTCGCCGATTCCGGAGGAGGCGCCGGTGACCATCACCTTCCTGCCCTCGACCGCGGCGCGGCAGGGTCTCGCCCCGCAGCCGGGCGATGGCGCCGGCGATTGCAGCGGCAGGTGGTCCTCCGCCGACGCCGGTGGGCAGGTTCATCAGCCGTCCCAGCGCGCGGCGCGGGTCGAGCGAAGCCATGTGCTGATCGTAACGGCATCCAGACGAGCTGCGAGACGCCCTCGACCACGCGGAGAATTCGCGGGCCCCCGGGTTCGCGGGGGCGAACTGACACCCTGGTGGGCGGGCGTCTTCGACTTCCCTTTCCGGGGTATGCTGGCCTTCGGTTGCGGTCCCGGCCGCGCCAGGGATAGGGAATGTGTAAGCGGACCAGGGTGTTCTTGATTGAGGGCCGCAGAAAGTTGAGAGGTTGACCACTGACGCCACACCGGTGGGGGCATCCGCTGAGCTCATGGAGCTCGACGCCGCCGCCGACTACGGTCGGTCACCATGGCAGCTCTTCTGGGGACGCTTCCGAAGCGACCGCGTCGCGCTCGTCTCCCTTGTCTTCATCGTCCTCCTCGTCCTCATCGCGATCTTCGCGCCCGTCGTCGTCTCGATCTTCGGCGCTCCCGATCCTGACGCCCGCGACACCGGCGCCCTCGACCCGCTCTTCGCGACACCGACCGGGCCGTCCTCGGTCCACTACTTCGGCGTCGACCAGCTCGGCCGCGACGTCTTCAGTCGCACCATCTACGGCGCCCGCGTCTCGCTGATCGTCGCCTTCGTCGCGACCTTCCTGGCCACCCTGTTCGGCGTCATCTCCGGGCTCGCCGCGGGCTTCTACCGCGGCTGGGTCGACACGCTCGTCTCGCGCACGGTCGACGTCCTGCTGGCGATCCCCTACCTGCTGCTCGCGACCGGGATCGCGGCCGCCTGCACGCTCGGTCAGACCGCCGGCGGGGGCGGCGCCGGCTGCCTCGGCGGGTTGCTCAAGCCCGGCCTCGGCGTCGTCATCTTCGTGATCGCCTTCACGAGCTGGACCTACATGGCGCGGATCGTGCGCGGGCAGGTGCTCTCGCTGCGCGAGAAGGAGTTCATCGAGTCCGCGCGCGCGGTCGGCTGCTCGAACTCGCGGATCATCTTCCGCGAGCTGCTGCCGAACCTGATGGCGCCGATCGTCGTCTACGCGTCGGTGCTGATCCCCCAGGTGATCCTGTACGAGGCGGCCCTCTCGTTCCTCGGCGTCGGCGTCACCGACAAGCCGAGCTGGGGGCAGATGATCTCCGACGCGACGCCGATCTTCAGCGATGCGTGGTGGTACATGCTCTTCCCGGGCCTGGCGCTCGTGCTCACGGTGCTGGCCTTCAACTTCATCGGCGACGCGATGCAGGACGCGCTCGATCCACGCGGAGGCAGGAAGTCTTGACGAGAGAGGAAAGCCGGGGAAAGACCCGGTCTACGAACCCGAAAGGAAGGAACATGCGACGAACGTTGCTCCGGGTGCTCATACCCGGGATGGCGCTGACCGCCGCGCTGGTCCTCGCGGCCTGCGGCAGCAGCAGCAACAGCAGCACCAGCGGAAGCAGCAGTGTCTCGGACGCGCAGTCGAAGTACGCGGCGCCGACGACGGCGCCTGACGACGCTAAGAAGGGCGGCACCCTGACGGTGATCGCCGCGAGCGATGTCGACTACATCGATCCGGGCGCGGCCTACTACCAGTGGTCGTTCATGATCGATGGGGCGACGCAGTCGCCGCTCGAGGCCTACGCGCCCGCCGACATCGATCAGCCGACCCCGCTGCTCGCGGAGTCCGCTCCGACGTCAGTGACGACGGCAAGAAGATCACCTACAAGATCCGCCAGGGCGTGAAGTACTCGCCGCCGGTGAATCGCGATGTGACCTCGGCCGACGTCAAGTACGCGATCGAGCGCTCGCTGCTCCCCGGCGTCCCGAACGGCTACGTGCAGACGTACCTCAAGGACGTCGTGGGCATCCAGGACGCGATCAAGGAAGCGCAGAAGAACCCGACCGGCGGCGCGCCCGACATCAAGGGCATCACGACGCCGGACGATCAGACGCTCGAGATCCAGCTCACGAAGACGAGCTCGGCGGGCGTGATCGGCGCGCTGACCCTGCCGGTCAGCTCCCCCGTCCCGGAGGAGTACGCGAAGAAGTACGACGCCAAGAACCCGTCGACCTACGGCGAGAACCAGGTCGCGACCGGCCCGTACATGATCAAGCACGTACACGCCGAACAAGGAGATCGACCTCGTTCGCAACCCGAACTGGAACTCGGACGGCGACTTCCGTCCGGCGTACCTGGACGAGATCAAGGTCCAGGAGGGCTTCGCCGACACGGTCTCCGCGTCGAAGAAGATCCTCACCGGTCAGCAGCCTGGTCAACGGCGACTTCACAACGCCGCCGTCGGCGATCAAGCAGGCCGTTCAGAGCGGCGAGCAGGGACAGCTGACGCTGACCCCGAGCGGTGGCAACCGCTACATCGCCCTGAACACGCAGAAGCCGCCGTTCGACGACATCAACGTCCGCAAGGCCGTGATCGCGAACGCGAACCGCACCGACCTGCGCAATACGCGCGGCGGTGAGCTGACCGGCCCGGTTGCCACCCACTACCTGCCGCCGGATTTCCCCGGCTTCGAGCAGGCCGGTGGTCTGGCGGGTCCCGATCTGGACTTCACCAAGAATCCGGACGGCGATCCCGCAGCTGGCCGCCTCGTACATGAAGAAGGCCGGCTTCTCGAGCGGTAAGTGCGAGGGGTCGGACTGCAAGATCACCATGGTGGGCGACGACTCGCCTCCGGCTCGGACACCGCCGAGGTGGCGAAGAGCCAGCTCGAGCAGCTCGGCTTCGACGTCAACCTACAGAAGGTCACGCACGACATCATGTACACGAAGTTCTGCAGCGTTCCGTCGAACGCGCCGCAGGTCTGCCCGAACGTGGGCTGGCTGAAGGACTTCAACGACGGACAGTCGATGCTGGACCCGACGTTCAACGGGGAGAACATCGTCCCCGAGAACAACTCCAACTGGCCGCAGCTCAACGTCCCGGAGATCAACAAGGCCATCGATCAGGCCTCGCTGGTCACCGACCCGAAGGAGCGGGCCGCGGCCTGGGGTCAGGTCGACGACATGATCAGCGAGCAGGCCCCGGCCATCCCGTACATCTGGGATGACCAGGCGAACATCCAGTCGGCGGACGTCGCCGGCGTGATCAACAAGGCGAACGCGAACTGGGATCTCTCGTTCACGTCGCTGAAGTAGCCCCGCAGCGGGCGCTGAGGCACGCCGAGACCCCCTCGCCGCCGCGGCGGCGAGGGGGCCGGGGCCCCGGCATCGCACAACTTCCGACCCCGAATCCCGCCCGCCGAGATGGCCCGCTACATCATCCGCCGCCTGCTCTGGGCGTTCCTGCTGCTGATCATCGTCAGCGCCGTCATCTTCATCCTCTTCTACGTCTTCCCCTCGGCCGACCCCGCGCAGCTGCGCGCCGGCCGCCAGGCCAACCCCGACCAGATCGAGGCGATCCGCGCACTCGCTCGGCCTCGACAAGTCGGTCCTGACCCAGTTCTGGATCTACATCAAGGGCGTCTTCACGCCGTTCGACCTGCCCGGCACCGACGCCCACGGGCCGCTGTATTTCGGCCACAGCTACCAGTCCAACGCCGACGTCAAGGACGTGATCTTCAGCGACCTGCCGGCGACGGCGCTGCTCGTCGTCGGCGCCACGATCCTCTGGCTCGCTGATCGCGATCCCGGTCGGGATCATCTCCGCGGTCAAGCGCCGCTCGCTGCTCGACCGGACGACGATGATCATCGTCCCTGGTCCTGATCTCGGCCCCGGTCTTCTGGCTCGGCCTCGTCGCGCTCTACCTGTTCGCCCAGGACGTCGGCATCTTCCCGATCTTCCCCGGCATCGGCGGCCTACGGGCAGGCGACGACTTCGCTCGGAAGGGTCGGCGCGATGCTCCTCCCGTGGGGGGTGCTGGCCGCCGCGACGGCGGCGATCTACGCCCGATATCTGCGCTCGCAGATGCTCGAGGTGATGGATCAGGACTACATCCGCACGGCCCGCGCGAAGGGCGTGCCGGAGCGCAGCGTGATCCTCAAGCACGCGCCTGCGCAGCGCGATCACGCCGATCATCACGCTGCTCGGGCTCGACGTCGCGGTGCTGCTCGCCGGCAACGCGATCCTCACCGAGACCGTCTTCAACATCCCCGGCGTCGGCGCCGAGACCTTCAACGCGATCAAGCGCTCCGACCTGCCGATGATCCAGGGGATCACCCTGTTCGGCGCCTTCTTCATCATCATCCTCAACCTCGTCGTCGACATCGCCTACGCCTACCTCGACCCGCGGGTGAGGTACGAATGAGCGAGCCGATTCTCAAGGTCGACGACCTCGAGGTCCGCTTCGCGACCGAGGACGGGCGTCGTGCAGGCCGTCGACGGCGTCTCCTTCGAGATCGAGCCCGGCGAGACCGTCGGCATCGTCGGCGAGTCGGGCTCGGGCAAGAGCGTCACCAACCTCTCGCTCCTCGGCCTGACGCGGGCCGACAACGCGACGATCACCGGCACGCGCGATCGCTTCGAGGGCCGACGATCTGATCGCCGCTCGACGACGACGACCTGCGCGCGATCCGCGGCAACGAGATCGCGATGATCTTCCAGGACCCGCTCTCCTCGCTGCATCCCTTCTACAAGGTCGGCAAGCAGCTCGTCGAGGCGATCCAGGTCCACCGGCAGCTCTCCGACGAGCGAGGCGCGAGGCGCGCGCGGTCGAGCTGCTCGGGCTGGTCGGGATCCCCGATCCCGAGCGCCGCTTCGGCGAGTACCCGCACGAGTTCTCGCGGCGGCATGCGCCAGCGGGTGATGATCGCGATGGCGCTCACCAACGACCCGCAAGCTGCTGATCGCCGACGAGCCGACGACGGCGCTCGACGTCACGACCCAGGCCCAGATCCTGCGCCTGCTCGAGAGCCTGCGCCAGCGAGTTCGGGATGGCCGTGATCATGATCACCCACGACCTCGGCGTCGATCGCCGAGGTCGCCGACCGCGTGCTCGTCATGTACGGCGGGCGCGTCGTCGAGTCGGGGACGCTCGACGAGATCTTCTACGACCCCCAGCACCCCTACAGCCTGGGGCCTGCTCGGCTCGCTGACCCGGATCGACCGGCCGCGCGACCACGCGCCTCGCCCAGATCGCGGGCCAGCCGCCGTCGCTGATCACCCCGCCGCAGGGCTGCCCCTTCCGGCCGCGCTGCCCGCACGCCTTCGACAAGTGCCGAGCATGCCGCCCGCTCGAGCATCGCGGCGGCGGCCCGAGCACTCGACCGCTGCTGGCTCGAGCCCGAGCGCAAGCGCGAGCTGCGCGTCGTCGAGAGCGGCGAGTTCGGGCTCGAGGCGCCCGACCGGGAGCGCCAGCGGCCGAGGAGGGTCATGAGCAGGAAGCCGCTTCCGACGCGATGCAAGCAGGGCGATGGCACCGCCGTCGACGTCGCCGACTCGAGGCCGCCGACGCCGCACGGGGACGAGACGCCCGATGCTCGAGGTCGACCGACCTCGTCAAGCACTTCCCGATCACCCGCGGGATCATCTTCGACAAGCAGATCGGCGCGGTCCAGGCCGTCGACGACGTCTCGCTTCACGGTCGACGCCGGCGAGACGCTCGGGCTCGTCGGCGAGTCCGGCTGCGGCAAGTCGACCCTGAGCCGGACCGATCCTGCAGCTGCTCGAGCCGACCTCGGGCTCGGTCCGCTTCGAGGGGCGCGAGATCGTCGGCCTGCCGACCCGCGAGCTGCGCGAGCTGCGGCCCGAGATGCAGATGATCTTCCAGGACCCCTACGCCTCGCTGAACCCGCGCAAGCGCGTCGCCCAGATCATCGGCGACCCGATGAAGATGCACGGCATCGTCGAGCGCGACGGCGTCCGCGACGCGGTCAGCGAGCTGCTCGAGCGGGTCGGGCTCAGCCCCGAGCACTACAACCGCTTCCCGCACGAGTTCTCCGGCGGCCAGCGGCAGCGGATCGGGATCGCCCGCGCGCTGGCGCTGAACCCGAAGCTGATCATCGCCGACGAGCCGGTCTCGGCCCTCGACGTCTCGATCCAGGCGCAGATCATCAACCTGCTCGAGGACCTGCAGGACGAGCTCGACCTCGCCTACGTGTTCGTCGCCCACGACCTCGGCGTCGTCCGCCACGTCGCCGACCGGATCGCGGTCATGTACCTGGGCAAGATCGTCGAGCTCGGCCCGGCCGAGGAGGTCTACTCGAACCCGATCCATCCCGTACACGCAGTCGCTGCTCTACGGCGATCCCGATCCCCGACCCGCGCGCCAACCGCGAGCGCGAGCGCGAGCGATCCTCGAGGGCGACGTGCCGAGCCCGGCGAACCCGCCGGCGGCCTGCCGCTTCCACACGCGCTGCCCGTACGCGACCGAGGTCTGCTCGGAAGTCGAGCCGCAGCTCGTCGACCACGGCGGCGGCCACTGGGCCGCCTGCCACCACCCGCTCGGCGACCGCACGGCGCCGCCGGTGGGCTGAGGCCGGCCGCTTCGGTCCAGGAGGCAGCTGAGGCTGGCCGGGATGGAGGGTCCGGACGCCGGGCTCGCTCGCGCATGCTGTTCGGGTTCTGGGTACCTGCAGCGGGACCAGCAGCAGTGCGACGATGAACGGGCAAGCGAGGCCGCCGCCGGCGCGGCCGGCGCTCGGCACCTCTCCCCGGTGCCCCTCTCGGTCGGAAGGAGCCTGGCCTCGCGGCCGGGGCGCGATCGCGCCGCGCCGGCCTCAGCCGCCGTGCTTGACCCGTACCTGCTTGTAGGCGTGGTGCAGGAGCCGGCCGTAGCCGTGGCAGCCCGGGCACCAGGGGGAGTTGCGCGATCGCCTTGATCTGCTTGCCGTCCCGCTTGTGCGCGGCTGTGGAGGATCTTCCGGTAGATGCGGTGGTGGAGCAGCGTGGCGAGGTCGCCCGAGCGCCCTTGCCGACGGTCCCGTAGCGCTTGCCCGGGACCGATGTTGAGCGGGTTGTCCTTGGGCCCGCCCTCGGCCAGCGACCAGGCGCCGATCACTCGGAGCGACAGGCGCGTCTTCTTGGCGAGATCTTCGAGAACTTCGCGTAGGTGCGGGATACGCCGGCGCAGTTGGCCGCTCGGAGCCGCCGGAGCTGCCGCTGTTGTCGCCGCCGCCGACGGCGACGCCGCCGCCTCGGGCGCTGGCGCCGCCGGCGAGCGAGGCAGCGCGATCAGCAGGCTCGCCGAGAGAGCGAGCGCGAGCGTACGGGTGGTGCGTCGAAGTCCGATGTCCATTGCAAGAGGCGACGCGAGCTTCGGGAACTGAGCATTGCGTTAGCGTCGCTCACGCAACCCTAACAGAACGCATGGACTCCTGCAGAGGTTCCCCGGGGGCCGCGACACTCCTGCGCGGGCCCCTCGCTGGGGCGCGGCTTGCAGCGCTCAGGTGACGGTGACCAGGACCGCGGTGACGAGCACGTTCAGCGTCGCCAGCGGCAGCAGGACCTTCCAGCCCAGGCTCATGAGCTGGTCGTAGCGCAGGCGCGGCAGCGTCGCCCGGACCCAGATGAAGAAGATCAGCAGGATGAAGATCTTCGCGAGCATCACGAAGATCCCGACCAGCGCCGGGGGTGTGGATGCCGAAGGGGAGGTGCCAGCCGCCGAGGAACATCGCCGAGGCGATGCCGCTGACGACGATCATCTCCATGTACTCGGCCATGAAGAAGGAGCCGAAGCGCATGCCGCCGTACTCGGTGTTGTAGCCGGCGACGAGCTCGGCGTCGGCCTCGGGCAGGTCGAAGGGCGGCGCGGTTCGCCTCGGCGAAGCCGGCGACGATGAAGATGATGAAGCCGACGAACTGCGGGAAGACGTACCAGACGGTGGCTCGCCTGCGCGTTGGCGATGTCGACGAGGCTGAGCGAGCCGGCCATCATCATCACGCCGAGCAGCGCCAGGCCCATCGAGATCTCGTAGGAGATCAGCTGCGCGGCCGATCGCATCGCTCCCATGAAGCTGTACTTCGAGCCCGAGGCCCAGCCGCCGAGCAGCAGCCCGTAGAAGGCGATCGAGCCGAAGGCGAACGCGTACAGGATCCCGATCGGGACGTCGATCCCGTACAGGCCGATGCCGCCCGGGCGTGACGTCGCCGAAGGGGATGATCGCGAGCGTCGCCGTGGCGCGGAGGATGACCAGCGCGGGCGCGATCGCCCACAGGTACGGGACCGCGTTGTCGGGCCGGTAGCTCTCCTTGGTCAGCAGCTTGAGCACGTCGGCCATCGGCTGCATCAGGCCGTATGGCCCGACCCGGTTCGGCCCGTAGCGGGCCTGGAAGCGACCCAGCAGCTTGCGCTCGATCAGCAGCACGATCGGGACGATCGGCAGGATCACGAAGAAGATCACGAGCGACTTGACCACGAGCAGCCAGCTCGACTCGGCGAAGCTGGTGTCGGCGAGCGGGAGGGCGCCGCATCATCGGCGCTACCACTCGACCTTCTCGCGGGCGGAGACGCCGAGCGCCGGCGCCTCCTCGGCTCCGGCGGCGGCGCCGCGGCGACGGTGATCGCGCGCGCGTCGCCGAGCAGGTTCGCGGCCTCGGCGCTCGTTCCCTCGATCAGGAAGGCGATGTCGTCCGGCATCCGCGGGCGGATGGCGACCCGGGCCCGCAGCGTCGCCGCCGTCGTCGCCGCTGACGAGCACCTCGGTGCCGTTGCCGAAGCCGAGCTCGCGAGCCGTCGCCTCGCTGAGCTCCAGGGTCTGGCCGGGCGGAGGATATTCGAGGCTGGGGTTGCGCTCGGCCACGTAGTCGGCCCAGAGGTCGTGGTAGGTGCCGAGCCGCAGTGAGCCCGCGGGGAGCTCGCGGCGTCCTGGGACGGGCGCGGGGTCGGCCGAGCCGCCGGCGGGCGCGACGGGGTTCACCTCCTGCCAGCGGAGCCCGGTGCCGCCGATGCGGTCGTAGTCGAGCCCGTCGTAGAGCTCGGAGGAGCGGGCGAGCAGGTCGAAGACCTCGCCGGCGGTGCCGGCGCCGGTCTCGTCGCCGAGCTTCGCGCTGAGCTCGGTCAGCGCCTGCCACAGCGGCCGCATCGCGCCGGGGTGCGGGACGGAGGGACGCACGCGCTGCAGGCGGCCGTCGGGGTGGGTGACCGTGCCCTCCTTCTCGGCGTGGGTCTCGGCCGGCAGGTGGACGTCGGCGCCGGCTGTGCTCTCGCCGTCGAACATCGAGACCGCGAGCGTGAAGTTGGCGGCTGCGATCGCCCGCTTCCAGCCCTCGGGATCGGCGAAGTCGCGGACCGGGTCGACGTCCCAGAGGATCAGCGCCTCGAGCTCGCCGGAGACGAGCGCCTCGCGGACCGCGTCGGCGTCGCGGCCGCTGCGCTCGAGCGGGGCCAGGCCGGGGCCCAGGTTCTCGTAGGCGCCGGCCTCGCGGATGCCGCGGCCGTTGGCGGCGATCGGGACCTCGAGCAGGCCGCTGCCGGGCTTGTCCGGCGACGCCGAGCTGCTCGGCGATCGCGCAGCAGCGAGGCGACGGCGCTCTCGGCGCCGGGGCCGGTCGCGATCCGCTCACCCCAGACGATCGCCACGTCCTCGGCGCCCTTGAGCGCCGCGGCGAAGCCGCTCTCGTCGGTCGCCGCGCCGTCGAGCGCCTCGGCGAGGCCCGCGAGGAAGCGCGCCGCCTCGCCGGGCGCGTAGCGCGCCGCCTCGAGGCAGCCGGAGGAGTCGACGGCGGCGCCGCCGTCGAGCGCGGTCGGGCGCTCCGTCGCGACGAGCAGGTCGGAGCCGTGCCGGCGGACCGCCTTGCGGATCCGGAGCTCGAGGATCGGCATGTCGTGCATCGGGTCGGTGCCGACGACGAGGATCGCGTCGGCGTCGTCGATGCCCGGCCGTCGAGATCCCGAGCGCGGGGTCGGCGAGCTTCGCGCGGGTGCCCGCGGGCAGCGCCCCGTGCTGGGTGCCGGCGACGTCGTGGGAGCCGAGCGGCCCCCGGATCATGCGCTGCAGAGGTAGGCCTCCTCGTTCGAGGCGCCGCCGCCGACGATCGCGGCGACCTTGCCGTGCGCCTCGGTCAGGCCGCGCGCGGCGGTGTCGAGCGCCTCGGCCCAGGTCGTGGCGTTCAGCGCTCCCCCGGCCCGCACGCGCGGGGCGGTCGGCCGGTCGGGCGAGCCGAACATCTCGAAGCCGAAGCGGCCCTTGTCGCAGAGCCAGCCGTCGTCGACGTCCTCGTTGTCGCGGCCGAGGACGCGCACGACCTTCTCGTCCCGCACCGTGAACTTGACGTTGCACTGGCTCGGGCAGAGCGTGCAGACCGAGCCCGCGTCCTCGATGTCCCAGGGGCGGGCGCGGAAGCGGTACGTCTGCGAGGTCAGTGCGCCGACGGGGCAGAGCTCGATGATGTTGCCGTGGAAGGGGGCTGAGTAGGGGCGGTCGTCGAAGGTGCCCACGAACGTCTTCGGCCCGCGCTCGAGCAGCTGCAGCTGCTCGTCCTCGGAGACCTCCTGGCTGAAGCGGACGCAGCGGTAGCAGAGGATGCACCGCTCGCGATCGATCTTGATCAGCGGGCTCAGCGGGATCGGCTTCTGGAAGTGGCGCTTGGGGTCGGTGACGCGGCTGCGGCCCTCGCCCCAGCCCATCGAGATGTCCTGCAGCGGGCACTCGCCGCCCTTGTCGCACACGGGGCAGTCGAGGGGGTGGTTGACGAGCAGGAACTCGACGACGGCGTTCTGCGCCTCCTTGACGCGGTCGGTCTGCGTGTAGACGACCATGCCGTCGCGGACCGGGGTCGAGCAGGCGGTCTGCAGCTTCGGGATCCCCTCGATCTCGACCAGGCACATGCGGCAGGCCCCGACCGGATCGCCGAGCTTCGGCTCGTAACAGAAGACCGGGATCTCGACGTCCCCGTGCTTGGCGGCGTCGACCAGCATGTGGCCTTCGGTGGCCTCGATCTCGACGCCGTCGACGACGATCGTGATCTGCGGCTTCTCGGTCTTGCTCAAGCGGCCGTTCCTGTCCTTTTCGGGGCGCTGGGGAGGGCGACGATCACCCTCTCAACCTACCTGAACCGGGGGCCTGGCCGCAGCGTTGCGGGCACCGCGTCCGGGCACCCGGATCAGCCCGGGGCCTGCGGTCCCTTCATCGCTCGGTACTGGTTTGCGAGCGGCGTGTCCGGAACCTTGATCATGCCCCGCGTCGGCCGGTCGAGGTCGGCGATCACGAAGAGCAGGAACGCGACGAGCCCGGAGATCACGAATACGGCGCCGCCGCCGCGACCGATCATCGCCAGGTAGGCGCCGAGCAGCGCCAGGGCGACTGCCGCGCCCACGACCTCCAGGATCAAGACCGCGTTCGGGACCCGGTTCGCGAGCGCCGCCTGCCGCGTCGCCTGGGCGTCGAACATGTCGTTGAGCGTCTCCGTGTACAGCCGCGGGCCCGTGGCGACCGGCTGTTCGGCGACCGCGCGCCGGGCGAGCTTCCAGAGCTGCCCCTGCAGTTCCTCCTCGTTCGCGGCGGCGGCCCGCTCTGCGTCGCTGCCGGGCTGCCGGTCGGCCACGTCCACGGCCTGCGCCGCGTACCGATCGAGGATCGTCAGGGACGGGCCGCGCACCCCGGGCTCGAGCATCTGCGCCCGCAGCCAGGCCGTGCCGATCATGTTGGCCTCGTCGACGACGGTCGCGCGCCGGTCCTCGTAGCGCGAGAGCGCCAGCGAGAGGCCGAAGGCGAGGATCAGCCCGACGACGCCGAGCAGCGCGCCCTGGAGCACTCCGAGCGGCTCGCTCAGGTGCTCGGAGAGGTGTCGCGAGCGATGCCCCGCCCAGGCTCCGAGCGCCGTGGCGCCGACCGTCGCGGCGAGGATCACCGCCGCCAGTGCCGCTGTCGGGAGCTCGAACAGGGGAAGCACGCTACCGGTGAGCGCGGCAGCTGCAGCGCCTGGGGGCGGGCAGCCCCGGGCCGGTTCACGCGCGCGACGTCGCGCGGGCAGTCCCCGCGAATGCTGCGGACAACTACCGAGGAACGGCCCCGGGGGCGGAATATCTTCCGCCTGGCCCGGACTCGGGTGAGCGGGAACGATGCGGAGGTCGAATCGGGATGCCTGACGGGAATGCCCGGAGCGCGGTGGACGCTGCTCCGACGCGACTTCCCCCGCCCCGGTGGGACCCGGGGCGCGGGCTGATCTCCCGGGAGCGCCTGCTCGAGCGCCTCGAGGGCACGGCGCGCTGCCCGCTGCTGCTGATCGTCGCGCCGGCCGGATACGGGAAGACGACGCTCCTGAGCGAGTGGGACGCTGCCGACCCGCGTCCGTTCGCATGGGTGACGATCGACGCCCGCGACAACGACCCCGCCTTCTTCGCCCGCACCCTGGCCGGAGTCCTGGATGAGATCGAGCCCGTGGGCGAGGATGTCTTCGACCTGCTCGGCGCCGCGCGGCCGGGCCTGCCCGCGTCCCTGATCCCGAGGCTCGTCGCCGCGGTCGCGGCGAGGCAGGAGCCGTGCGTGCTCGTCCTCGACGAGTTCGACGTGGTCGAGGACGAGCAATCTCTCGAGCTGGTCTCGGCGCTGGCGGCGGCGCTGCCCGAGGGATCGCAACTCACCGTCGCGGCGCGGAGCCAGCCGGGGCTCCGCCTCGGCCGACTGCGCGCCGAGGGCGGCCTCGCCGAATTCGGTCCGCAGGTCCTCTCGATGACCCGTGGCGAGATTGCCGCCGTGCTCGACCTCGCCGGGGTCGAGCTCGGCCCCGCCGCCCTCCGGGAGCTGGCCGACCACACCGAAGGCTGGCCGGTCGCAGTCCACGTTGCCGGTCGCGCCGTGGTCGACGAGCCCGATCCCGACGGTGCGATCGGCCGCCTCGCCGGCGATGACAGGGTCATGGCCGACTACCTCCGTGAGGAGCTCGTCGCGGCCGTGGATCCCGATGATCGGACCCTCTTGACCGAGTGCTCGATCCTCGACGGGCTCAACGGCGACGCCTGCGACGCCCTGCTCGCGCGCCAGGGCAGCGCCGCGGATCTGCGCCGGCTCTCGCGCGGGAACCTGCTCCTGATCCCGCTCGATCGCGCCGACCGCGAGTTCCGCTACCACCGGCTGTTCCGGGAGATGCTGCTCGCCGAGCTGGAAAGAGGCGGGGGCGAGCGGATCTCGGCCCTGCATCTGCGGGCGAGCGCCTTCTATGCGGAGCGCGGCGACACCGACCGCGCGATCGAGCACGCGATCGCCAGCCGCGACGACGCTGCCGCCGGGGCGCTGCTGTGGCGGCACTGTCCCGACTACGTCAGCCACGGCCGCGCGGCCGGGATCGCTGCCTGGCTCGATCGCATCGGCGAGGAGCGGATCGCAGCCTCGCCCGCGCTCGCGCTGACCCACGCGACCATCTCGCTGACGACGGGCGACGGCGCCGACATCGACGCTCGCACGGCGAGCGCGCTCGAAGGCCTCGAGGGCCCGGACGGCGACGAGCGCCGGTCGCTCGAGGTCGGCGCCCACCTGATCCGGACCTCGGGCGGTACCACCGCCTCGCTCGAGGAGGGGCTCCGGGCCGCGGGCGACGCGCGGAGCCTGCTGCCGGAGGACAGTCCCTGGCGCTCGCTCGCCTGCTTCATCGAGGGTACGGCGCACTACCTCGGCGGCGCGCGCGACGCCGCGATCGCCGCGCTGACGGAGGGAGCCCGGCGGGGCGACCGGGCCGTGCCGACCGTTCGCAGCCTCTGCCTCACCCAGCACGCGATCCTGCTGCTGGACGGCGGCTTCGAGACCGAGGCCTGGGGATTGGAGGAGCACGCTGCCGCGACGGTCCAGCGCCACGGGATCGGCGACCAGCCGACGCTCGCTCTGGTGATCGCCACCTCCGCCCTGATCCGCGCCCGCCGCGGCCGCGTCAACGACGCCGTGGTGGCATCCCGGCACGCGGTGGCGCTGCTCGCCTCGCTGCCGGGCACGAGCGCCTGGTACGAGGCCGAGACGAGGGTCGTGCTCGCACGTGCCCTCGTCCAGCTCGACGACCTCGCCGGCGCCCGTCGCTGCCTCGAGGAGGCGGAGCGTTACCTGCCCGCAGCCGGTGCGAGCCCAGTCCTGACCGAGATGTTCGCGGCCGCCCGCCGCGCGGTCGACGCACAGGACGCGGGCGATCGCTGGCCACTGACGCCGGCGGAGCTCCGCCTCCTGCACCTGCTCCCGACGCACTACAGCTTCCGCGAGATCGCAGCGCAACTCTACGTCTCGACGAACACGGTCAAGTCCCAGGCCCGCTCGATCTATCGCAAGCTCGGGGTCGCCTCGAGGGCCGAGGCGATCAGCGCCGCGCAGGCCGGAGGCCTGATCGCCACAGGCCCGGCGGGTGCCGGGCCGGCGGACGTGCGGACCTCCGACAGGACCCCCGCCTGAGCGATCTCACCCGGTTGGGGTGATGACTACGGGGCGTTGCGCTCCTAGATTCCGCAACGGTCGAGGGGCGTCGGCAAGGAGACACGGCGGCGAGATGAGCAGCACCGAGACGGATGTTCACGAGGCACTTGCCGCGATCGCCTCCGGCCGGGCGAGCGCCTCCGCGGGCGCCGCCCCGGAAGCCTCTGGGCCGGCCCTGCTCGGCGAGCGGACCTCGGCGCTGGCCCGGCTCGCCGCCTCGATCGCGCTCGACGCGCCGCCGTGATGTACGGCCGCCAGGTGGCTGCGGCGCTCGACGCCGGCGTCACGCCCCGCGAGCTCCTGGCGCTGTTGCGCACAGTGGCGCCGCAGATCGGCGAGGCGAAGGCGATCGCCGCGGCCCCGGAGATCATGCTCGGGCTCGGCCTGCAGCTCCCCGGCGACGCCGGCAGCTTCGGGGCGGAAGGTTGAGGGTGGGGATCCCGCTGCGCCGGACGCCGCTGTTGCGGGCGGTTGCGATCGCCGCCGGCGCCTACCTGCTGCCGCCGCCGGCCCGCCGCCCGCCGCTGCCCCCGGCGCGGCGGCGCTCAGGCCACGGCGCGCCTCGATGAGCGCGCGTACGGCTGAGCTCCGACCGACCGAGCCCGGGCTCTCGCCGGCTGAGCGCAAGGAGCGCGGCCGGGCGGCCCGCAAGGTCGCGCCGCGATCGAGCCACGGAGACTGGGAGCGGCGCCACGACGTCGACCCGGTCGCCCTGCTCCGCGCCCAGGAGACGACGCGGGTGCCCGAGCTCGTCCCCCTACGCCATCGCCGCATGCTCGCCTCGCCCTTCACCTTCTTCCGCGGCGCCGCGACGATCATGGCCTCCGATCTCGCGCGGGACGCCCGACTCGGGTCTTTGGACGCAGCTCTGCGGCGACGCCCATCTCTCCAACTTCGGGGGCTTCGCCGCGCCCGATCGGCGCATGGTGATCGACTGCAACGACTTCGACGAGACCCTGCCCGGCCCCTGGGAGTGGGACGTGGGGCGCCTCGCGGCCAGCTTCGAGATCGCCGGCCGCTCGCGCGAGCTCGGCGGCCGCGCCCGGCGCGAGCTCGTCACCGCGGCTGTCCTCGCCTACGCCGAGACGATGCGTGAGCTCGCCGGCCTCGGCAACCTCGAGGTCCGACATCAGCGCGAGGAGGTGCAGAGCACCTTCGACGCCTATCGCGGCTCGGTCGACAAGGCGTCCCGCAAGCAGATCGAGCGCAACTACGCGAAGGCGACGGCGAAGACGCGGATGCGGGCGCTGTCGAAGCTGACCGAGCGCGTCGACGGCGAGCTGCGGATCCGTCTCGCAGCCGCCGGTGCTGGTGCCCATCCGCGAGCTCGCGCGCGCAGACGAGCAGGACCTCGCCCGGCAGCTCGTCGACCGAGTCCTCTCCTCCTATATCGAGAGCCTTGTCGGACCACGATGCCAGCCTGCTGCGCAGCTACCGCTATGTCGACGGGGGGCGCAAGGTCGTCGGCGTCGGCAGCGTCGGCACCCGTGCGTGGATCGCCCTGATGGTCGGCCGCGACGAGGACGACCCGCTCTTCCTGCAGATCAAGGAGGCCGAGGCCTCGGTGCTCGAGCCCCATCTCGGGCGCTCCGCGTACGGCCATCACGGCCGTCGCGTGGTCGAGGGTCAGCGCCTCATGCAGGCTGCGGGCGATCCCCTGCTCGGCTGGACGTCGGCGCGGATCCCCTCCGAGCCGGAGCGCCACTTCTACGTGCGCCAGCTCTGGGACCAGAAGGCCTCCGCGCAGGTCGAGATCATGGACCGCGACGCGCCTCGACATCTTCGCCCGCGTCTGCGGGACGACCCTCGCCCGGGCCCACGCCCGCTCCGGCGATCGGATCGCGATCGCCGGCTACCTCGGCGGCGGCGAGACTTTCGCGAACGCGATGAGGAGCTTCGCCTCGCGTTACGCGGACCGCAACGAGGCCGACTTCGACGCTTTCGCGGCGGCGGTCGCCGACGGCGAGCTCGAGGCTGCTCCGCGGGAATCGGCGTAGCCGCACCGAGCGGGACACCTCTCGGGGACGCCCGATCGCGTCACGTGGCCCGCACCGAATCACCCCGGACGGGGTGACGGCGCCGCGGCGCCTGCCGTCGTACCGTCGCCACAGCGGGCTCGTCCCGCCAGGCACCAGCACGAGGGGCTTACTCCTCTGCGCGAAAGGAGAATCAACATGAAGGGAACCGGACGAGCGATGTTCGCGGCAGTGATGCTGCTCATCCTCGGTTTCATCAACATCGTCTACGGGATCGGCTCGCTGGACAACGCGAACTTCTTCGTCAACGACACGCGGTACATCCTCACCAACCTGAACACGCTCGGGTGGGTCCTGATCGTCGTCGGCGTGATTCAGCTGACCGGCGGATTCTCGCTCTTCGCCGGCCACGTATACGGTCGCGTGATCGGGATCGCCGCGGGCAGCATCGGGGCGATCTCGGCTCTGTTCTCGATCGGAGACAACCACCCCTGGTGGTCGCTGGCGGTTTTCGTCGTCTGCATCTGGGTCGTCTGGGGCATCATCGAGTGGGACCCCGAGGCCGAGCAGCGCGGGGGCGCCGGGGCGCTCTGAGCCGCTGAAGACCACGTCGACCGGAAGCGGGGCCCTGCGGGGCCCCGCTTCGTTGCGGGGGGCCGGCACGGATCCGGGCACATCACTCCATCGGGGTGATGCCCGGTGCACGCGCCGTAATAGCCTCTCGCTGGAACCCTGAAACGGAAGGTGGTAAGCGTGGTTGGTGAAGAAGCCGACGAGCTGGGCCCGATCGACTACGTGCTGGTCGAGTGGCCCGATCGGCAGCCGAGCGGCGAGGGCGTCCCGCACCTGCTCGACCTCGTCGAAAAGGGCATCATCCGGGTCCTCGACCTGGCGCTGTTCGTGAAGGCGGAGGACGGCGAGCTGACGGCGATCGAGATCGAGGACCTCGGCGGTCCGGCGGAAGGGCTGCGGGTCTTCGAGGGCGTCTCCTCGGGCCTGATCGGCGACGACGATCTTGCCGAGGCCGCGGAGGCGCTCGAGCCGGGGACGGCGGCGGCGCTGCTCGTCTACGAGAACCTCTGGGCGGCCCCGTTCGCGAGCGCCGTGCGGCGCTCGGGCGGTCAGCTCGTCGCCAGCGGCAGGATCCCGGTCCAGGCCGTGATCGCTGCGCTCGACGCGCTCGAGGGCGACGAGTCCGCCGCCACCGCCTGAACTTCGACGTAAGGAAAGGAAGAGCAGATGCCAGGATTGATTCGAGGGGTCGCCCGCACCGCGGTCGTGGCCGGGACGGCGACCGCCGTCAGCGGTCGTGTCCAGCGCCGCCAGAACCAGCGCTGGGCCGACCAGGGGCGCGACCCCTACACCGGCGTCGAGATGAACGAGGCGCCCCAGCAGCAGGCGCCGCCGCCCCCGGCTGCCGCGCCTGCCGGCGACACGATCGCGCAGCTCAAGGAGCTCGGTGAGCTCCGCGACAGCGGCGTCCTCACCGAGGCCGAGTTCGAGGCCCAGAAGGCGAAGATCCTCAACAGCTGAGCGCTCGCGGGCGGGCCGGCGAGCGCTCCGGCGCCGGCCCAGCCCGGGAGGCGCTGCCCCTCCGCCTCGAGCTCCTCGTCCGCGGGCGTCTCGCCGATCGCCCGCGCGCCTCGTCTGGGGCTCAGGCGTCCTCGATCGCGATTGCGGCCGCCAGCAGGATGCCGATGTCGACCAGCAGCAGCAGCAGCCCGAGCACGAACTCGTCGGTCATGAACATGATCGAGGCCGCGCCGTGGGCAACCGCCGAGATCACGCCGATCCAGAGCCCGACCTTGCGGCCGAGCGCCGCGGCCGGCGCCGCCCCGAGCTGGATCAGCGCCACGATCAGCATCAGCCAGCCCCAGGGGCGGGCGTCGCCGACCAGCCACGAAGCGGTCGTGATGAAGATGTCGGAGCCGGCGATCACCGCGATCGCGTAGAAGAGGTTGAGGGCGCCGATCAGGCCGAGCCAGCCGCCGACGGTCAGGCGCTCGCCCAGCGTCCCTGAGCTGGGGCCGCTCGACGAAGCGGAAGTTGTTCGGCTCGTAGACGTTTCCGGTCACTCGTTCTACCTCCTGAAGACTGGCTGCAGGCCGGGATACTCGCATGGAGTCGAGCGGGAGGGGTGTCTCGCTGCATCACGCCGACCGGGTGAGCCCGTCCGGCCCCGATCGCATAGGCTCGCGCCGATGGACGCGCCGGTCGCGAACCCTCAGGGTGCCGACGCCCAGCCGGATCCGATCTCGGTGATGCGGCAGCGCTCGTTTCTCGCATTGCTCGCGCTCGCGGCGATCGTCGGCGTCATCTCCTCGTTCGTCGCCTGGTGCTTCCTCGAGGCGATCCATCAGATGCAGGTCGGCATCTACACCGACCTGCCGCAGGACGTCTTCGGGTTCGACAGCACCCCGTCCTGGTGGTCGCTGCCGTTCCTCGTCGTTGCCGGCTTCCTCGTCGCCTACGCGGTCGCGCGGCTGCCCGGCCGCGGCGGCCATATCCCGGTGCGTGGCCTCAACGCCACCCCGACCGAGCCCACCGACCTCGCCGGGGTCGCCCTCGCCGCGCTCGCCGGCATCGGGCTCGGCATCGTGCTCGGCCCCGAGGCCCCGCTGATCGCCATCGGCGGTGCGCTCGGGTTCCTGGTCATCCGCCGTGCCTCGAGCGACACGCCCCCGGAGGCGCAGTTGATCATCGCCTTCTCGGGCGTCTTCGCCGCGATCTCCTTCCTGTTCGGCTCGCCGGCGATCGCGGCCGTGCTCCTCGTCGAGGCGGCGGGCCTGGACAAGCAGCGCCTGCCGCTCGTGCTCGTGCCCGGGTTGCTCGCGTCGGGCATCGGCTCGCTGCTCGCCACCGGGATGGGGTCGTGGACCGGGCTCGACACCGCCGACATCGCGCTCGGCCCGATCAAGCTGCCCGAGTTCACGCGCCCCGACGCCGTCGATTTCCTGTGGACGATCGCGCTCGCCGCCGCGATCGCCGTCGTCGTGCACGTGATCTTCATCATCGGCCGCAGGGTCGAGCCCGCGGCCATGCGACGCCCCTTCGTCACCCTGCCGCTGGTCGGCGCCGCCGTGGCGGTCCTCGCGATCGTCTTCCAGGCGGTCACCGACAAGGGCGCCGGCGAGGTGATCTTCTCGGGCGAGGTCCAGGTCGGCCCCCTGGTCGAGAACGCGGCGGCGTGGTCGGTCGGCGCCCTCGCCGTGCTGATCGCGCTCAAGGGGATCGCTTACGGGATCTCGCTCGGCAGCTTCCGCGGCGGCCCCGTGTTCCCGGCGATCTTCCTCGGGGCGGCGGCGGGGATCATGGCTTCGCGCCTCCCCGGATTCGAGCTCACGCCGGCCGTCGCCGTAGCGATCGGCGCCGCCGTCGTCGCTGTGTTGCGGCTGCCGCTCTCGGCGCTGGTCCTCGCGCTCGTGCTCACGGCCGGCTCGGGGCTCGGCGCGAGCCCGCTGATCATCGTCGGCGTCGTCGTCGCCTACCTGGTCGTGATCGAGCTGCCGCAGCCGCCGCCCGAGGAGGACGAGGAGGCGGCCGCCGCGGGCTCGGCCGCGCCGGCCGCCGCCACCTAGGTTCGCTCTGACCGACGGGACCCGCCGGCACGGATCCTCAGGCGGGCGGGGCGCCGCCGAGCCGGTCCACCTGCTCGCGGAGGCGCCCCAGCTCGGCCGTCAGATCGTCGAGCTTCGCCTCGAGCGCCTGCTCCGGACCGCGCCGCCGTTCGGCCTCGGCCCGCGTCACGAACACGGTCGTGATCGAGCCGGTGATCGACCGCGAACAGCGACAGGCCGCCGACCATGAGCACCACGGCGACGAGCTGCCCGATCCCGTTCTGGGGGACGACGTCGCCGTAGCCGACGGTGGTCACGGTCTGCGTCGCCCACCACATCCCGTACCAGACGCTGCCGAAAGTGTCGGGATCGATCAGGCGCTCGAGGATGCCGAAGGCGGCGATCGCCAGGAGCCACAGCGTGGCGATTATCGAGGCCGCGACTCGGGGGCGCAGGCCCTTCCGGTCGACCCGGCGCTCGATGTAGCGCGCGGCCAGGGGCTTGGGGGGCTCGGAGGCCACGCGGAGATGTTCGCCGCGGGCGGGCGGGACCCTGCCTCTGGGCTGCGACGGCCGTCGCGAACGTGCGGCCTCGGAGCTTGCCCGGATAAGCCTGTTTCCTCACTCGCAAGTCGGTCATATTCATGACACTGACGCCACGGCGCTTCGGGTAGCGTTGCGCCGTCCCCGGCCGGGACGGTTCGGGGGCGGCCGAAGGGAGGCCCCAATGGGAGTACACCTGCTGCGGCGACCGCCGGGGGACGCGCGTCTTGCACCGGGATTGTTGGTCGCCCTCCTGCTCGCCTTGGGCCTCGTCCTGTCGCACGGCGTCAGCGACGGGGAGCCGGGGCCGGATCGCGGCGTTTACGCGGCTGGGCCCTCACTACCGCTCAGCTTCGAGCCGAGCCGCGGCCGTTTCGGTCCGGCCGTCGACTACGTCGCGCACGCGAATGACGGCAGCGTCCTGCTCAACGGGCGCGGAGCCGCTCTCGTCGGGCCTGACCACAGCCGTCCCCTGCGGCTGCTGATCGCGGGCGCCAGTCCGTCAGCGCCCGAGGCCCAGCGTCGCCTCCCGGGCGTCGTCAACGATTACCGCTTCGGGAACTCGCGCCGCCTGGTGGGTATTCCGACCTTCGGCAGGGTCCGGTACCGGGACGTCTATCCCGGGGTCGACGCGTTCTTCCACGGGGGCGGAGGCACGCTCGAGTACGACTTCCGGCTCCAACCGGGGGCGGACCCCGGCCGGATCGCCGTTCGCTTCCCGGGAGCCCACCTGGCCGTTGCTCCGAACGGGGATCTACTCGTCCGTCGCGGCGGGGCGACGCTCCGGCAGAGGGCTCCGCGCGCGTTCCAGCCGACCGCACACGGCCGTCGGCCTGTCGCCAGCTCCTTCCGCGTCCACGGCGACCGTGCATCCTTCGCCGTCGGTGACTACGACGGCTCGCGGCCGCTCGTGATCGACCCCCTGCTGCTCGACTACTCCACCTACCTCGGGGGCAGCCTCATGGACGGCGCAAGCGGGATCGCGGTCGACCGCGACGGCAGCGCCTACATCGCGGGCTTCACCGAGACGATCCCACCCGATGAGCACGACACGCCGGGCGCCACGGACTACCCGTCGACGCCCGGGGCGTACCAAGGACCTCCCACCGACCATGTCCGCGACGAGGACGCCGTGGTCAGCAAGCTCAGCCCCTCTGGCGATGCGCTGGAGTACTCGACGTATGTCGGCGGGCCGCCCGACGAGCGGGCGAACAGCATCGCCGTCGATGCCCGAGGTGCCGCCTATGTCGTCGGCAGCGCCCGCTTCACCGGCTTCCCCTTCACCACGACCCTCGATCCGGTGCCCGAGTACGCCCCGCTCGCCTTCGCCCTGAAGCTGTCTCCGGACGGGGGCCGTCTCCGCTACTCGACCCGGCTCGGAGCAGGTGAGGCGAACTCCGTTGCCGTCGACTCCTCCGGCAGCGCCTACGTTGCGGGCGAGACCGGGCCAAACACCGGCTTCCCGGAGGTAAATCCGGTTCCCGGGGCCTTCGACGAAGGCTCGGTCGACGCTTTCGCGCTGAAGCTGAACCCGGCGGGCGATCGCCTCGAGTACTCCACCCGGCTCGGCGGCACGCACTTTGACTACGGCGACGGGATCGCCATCGATCGCACCGGCGCCGCGTACGTGGCCGGCATCACTGAATCCAGCGACTACCCGACGGTCCGCGCGCAGCAGCCGACGGCGGGTGGCGATGACGACGTCTTCATCAGCAAGCTCGCGCCCGGAGGGGGGCGCCTCGACTACTCGACCTACCTCGGTGGCTCAGGGCCCGAGGCCATCGGTGAGACCGAGACCGCCGCCGCCGGCGGCGAGCCGGTCGCGGTTCGTCCGGACGGGGCTCTGCTCCTCGCCGGAACGACGCAGTCGGCCGACTTCCCGACCGCGTCGCCGCTGCAGGGTTATCAGGGCGAAGGCGATGCGTTCGTCACCCTCCTCGCTCCCCGAGGCGGGTTGCGCTGGTCCACGTTCCTCGGCGGCACTGGAGGCGACGAGGGACGCGGCGTGGCGCTGGACCGCCACGGCGCTGCGCTGGTCACCGGGCTGACGGATTCCACGGACTTCGCGGACGTGAACGCCCGCGGGGGCTGGGCCGAACGTGACGCCAACGGAACCGATGCCTTCGTCACGAGACTTGCGGGCGACGGTAGCCGCATCGCTTACGCGACCAGGATCGGGGGGCCCGACGACGACGTCGGCGAGGCGATTGTCGCCGACGGCCCGCGAGAGGCATACGTGGCCGGACGCGCGGGCTCCGGCTTCCCCGAGAAGCGGTCGATCCAGTCGTATGTCGCGGCGGAGGACGCGTTCGTGACCAAGCTCAGCTGGGACCCGTCCGCGGCAATCACCGGGGGGCCCAAGCCGCTGAGCCGTGAGCGCCGGCCCGTCTTCAGCTTCCGTCCCGCGGACGAGCGCGTCCGTCTGCAGTGCTCGCTCGACCGCTCCGCGTTCGCGCCGTGTACGAGTCCGCGCCGCTACGGACCGCTCGCGGACGGCCGCCATCTGTTCAGGGTGCGGGCGATCGGCGCCGCAGGGACAGTTGGGAGACCTTCGCGGCGGTCCTGGCGCCTCGACACGAAGGTCCACAATCCCGACGTCAGCGCTCGCAAACGCCAGTTCCAGGGCGGCGCCCACATCAAGGTCAAGATCCGGGGAGGCGCGGGAGAGCCGGTCGATGGGCTCGCCCGCGGGACGGTGACGGTGCGGGAGACGGGTCGCCGGTTCGGGCTCGCGCGCGTTCGCAAGCGCACTGGCGCGCGCCGCCGGACGGTGTATCGCCTGCGGCCGCTCCGCCCGCAGAGCGAACAGCTCCTGTTCCGAAACCTCCGCAAGGACCGGACCGTGCGCGCCCACGTGAGCCTGCGGCTCACGGACGCCGCCGGCAACTCAGTTCTCGAGCCGCGACGGGTGCGGCTCGAGCTGCGGCAACGCTGAGCGCCTGGCGTCGGGGCTAGGCGCCGACGCCGACCGGCGTCGCGATCGCGGGCTCGACGTCGAGCGGGGCGAGGGCGGCGTCGCGCGCCTCGGCGATCACCTGCTCGAACTCGCCGCGCCAGCGCTTGACCATCGAGGCGACGGGCATCGCCATCGCGTCGCCGAGCACGCACAGGCAGTGGCCGATGATGTTCTCCTGCACCGAGGCGATGATGTCGAGGTCCATCGGCGTCGCCTCGCCGCGGACGACGCGCTCGAGCATCTTCACGGTCCAGTTCGTCCCCTCGCGGCAGGGGCTGCACTTGCCGCACGACTCGTGGTGGTAGAAGCGCGCCGTGCGCAGCGCCATGTGCGGGATCGAGACCGTCTGGTCGGCGACGATGATCGCGCCTGAGCCGAGCATCGAGCCGGCGTCGGCCATGTCCTCGAAGGTGTAGGGAAGGTCGAGCTCCTCCGGGCCGAGCACGGGGGCCGAGGAGCCGCCCGGGTACCAGGCCTTGACGTCGCCCACGAGCGGGCCGCCGGCGAGGTCGTAGATGAGCTCGCGGGAGGGGATGCCGAGCTCGATCTCGTAGTTGCCGGGCCGCTTCACGCAGCCGGAGACGGAGACGACCTTGGTCCCCGTCGACTGCTCGGTCCCGAAGCTCTTGAACCAGTCGGAGCCGTTGTTGACCACGTGGGGGACGTTGCTCAGCGTCTCCACGTTGTTGATCAGCGTCGGCCCGCCGTAGAGGCCCTGGATCGCCGGGAAGGGCGGCTTCAGGCGCGGGTTGCCGCGCTTGCCCTCGAGTGAGTCGAGCAGCGCCGTCTCCTCGCCGCAGATGTAGGCGCCGGCGCCGCGATGGACGACGAGATCGACGCTGTGGCCGGTGCCGAGGATGTTCTCGCCGAGATAGCCCGCGTCGTAGGCCTCGGCGACGGCGGCCTCGAGGACGTCGGCGACCTCGGCGTACTCGCCGCGGATGAAGATGAAGGCCTTCGTCGTGTCCGCGGCCATGCCCGCGATCGCGATCCCCTCGATCAGCTGGTGCGGGTTCTTGTACATGAGCTCGCGGTCCTTGAAGGTCCCGGGCTCGGACTCGTCGGCGTTGCAGCACAGGTACTTCTGCATCGAGCCGCGCGGCAGAAAGCCGGCCTTCTTGCCCATCGAGAAGCCGGCGCCGCCGCGGCCGCGCAGCCCGCACGCCTCGAGCTCACCCAGCAGCGCGTCGGGCTCGATCCCCTTGAAGGCCTTCGCGATCGCCGTGTAGCCGCCGTGGCGCTTGTATCCGTCGATCGTCCGCAGCTCGGGATCGTCGATGTTGCGGAACAGCATCCGTGTCTCAGGCACGGGGAGAAACTACCGGAACCGCGCGCGCGGTCGGCGACAGGGCCGCCTTCCGGTAAATCGCCCGATTGGGGTGATGGCCTCCCTCGCCCGCCCGCATAGGCTGCCCGCCATGGACGGCAGCGCTCAACCGGCGGCTGCGGCCCCCGAGCCTCGCAGGCGTCATCGGGCGGTCGTCTGGACCCTCGTCGTCCTCGCCTCCATCCTCCTGATCCTGTCGATCACGGCGAACTGGGTCCAGGAGGCGTTCCTCGACACGAACCAGGTCTCCAAGACGACCGACTCGATCCTCGCCGACCAGGACGTCCAGGAGCAGCTCAGCGTCTTCGCCGTCGACCAGCTCTACGCCAACGTCGACGTGCAGGGCCAGATCGAGAAGCAACTGCCGTCCAAGGTCAAGCCGTTCGCGGGCCCGATCACGGCCGCGACGCGGGACCTCGCCAACACCGTGGCCGAGAAGGCGCTCGCCTCGCCTCAGGTCCAGGGGCTCGTCTCGGCCGCCGTGACCGCGGCGCACAAGCAGTTCGTCTCCCTGATCGAGGACAAGGGCCAGTTCGTCTCGACGACGAACGGCCAGGTGACCTTCCAGTACGGCGCGGTGATCGCCGACCTGGCCGGCCGGCTCGGGCTCAACCCGGCGACGATCCAGCAGGTCCAGACCTTCATCCAGGACTTCTCGGTCACGCTCAAGGACCGGCTCACCCAGGCGCAGAGCAAGATCGAGTCGGCCCGCGCCGGCATCGCGCAGGCGCAGGCGGGCAGCCTCGATCCCCGAGACCCGGACCAATCTCACGGAGCTCAATACGCTCGCCGCCGACCTCGTCACCCAGATCAAGGGCCTGGAGAAGAAGATCTCCGGCGTCGAGGACAAGGTGCCCTCGCAGCTACAGGGCAAGCTCTCCGACCTGACCGGCGCCCTCACCGACCTCAAGCAACGGCTGGCCAGGATCGAGCGCCGCACCGCGGCCGTGCTCAAGGATCCGAGCCAGGCCAACGACCAAAAGCTCGACGCCAGCCTGGCGACGCTCGCAGACCCGGGTGACGACGCTGCTCGACAGCCAGATCGTCCAGAACCCGGGCCAGCTGGTGCTGATGGATTCGAACGAGCTGAGCGGCATCCAGACCGCCGTGCGGGCGCTCCGCAACCTCGGCATCGTGCTGCCGCTCCTCGTCTTCTTCCTCTTCATCGGCGGCGCTCTACTTCGCCAGGGGCTGGCGCCGGCGAGGCGCTGACCGCCGTCGGGGGCGGAATCGTCGTCGCGACGCTCGTCGTGCTGACCGCGAAGCGCCTGATCGGCAACGAGGTCGGCTCCCTCGCGAGCAGCGAGACGGTCAAGCCCGCCGTCGAGTCGGTCTGGGACATCCTCTCCCAGTCGCTCCGCGACCGGGCCCGCTTCATCCTCGTCATCGGCATCGGGTTCCTCGCCGCCGGGGCCCTCGCCGGGCCGAGCCGCTACGCCGTGGCGTCCCGCCGCTTCATCGCCCCCTTCCTCCGCGACCACCCGGTCGGGACCTACACGATCGTCGCCGGCGTCTACCTGCTGTGGCTGTCGTTCATGCCCGGGATCCAGAGCTTCGGGCAGGTGCTCGTCTTCCTGCTGCTCGCGGCCTTGACCGCGTTCGGCGTCGCCGTCCTGCGCCGCCGGACGGCGCTCGAGTTTCCGCCCGGCGGCGACACCTCCGCCACCTAGTGGACGGGTCCGCTAGTGGCGCCGGCGGACCTTCAGCTTCGCGCTGTCCCCGCCGCGAAGCTTGAGCTTCACGTACCGGAACCGCTTCGTCGCGAGCTGGTGGTGCTTGTGGCGGTTGATCCGGAACTTGACGTCCGTCGTGCCGCCCGCCGGCACCTGGAACGACCGCCGTCCGAGCCCGACCGTCTTGTGGCCCTTGTGCTTCTTCTTGACCACCGCGGTGGCCTTGACCGAGTCGGAGCACGTGCCGGTGCCCTTGCAGCTGATGCTGACCACCACGGCCCTCGGCTTCAGCAGCGCCGCGCCGCTCGCTTGGCTCGCCCCGCTCGCGCTCGGCCCCGAGGGCGTCGACGGGTCGCCGGAGCCGCCGGAGCCGCCGGAGCCGCCGGGCGGGTCCTCGAGCACGTAGCAGGACCTGTTGTTGCCGATCACGTCGTCGGGCTCGTCGCCGTGGACCCAGGCGCAGTTGATGACCGAGCCGCCGTTGCCGAACTCGCCGACATGGACGCCGAGGCAGAGCAGGTCGAGGTGGACCTCCTGCGCGTGGCCGGAGCTGTTGAGCAAGCGGAAGTCGCGGACCTTCGGCTCCGGGGTCGATCCGAGCTGCTTGATGCCGTCGGGCAGGTCGTAGGTCCCGACGATGCCCTTGGCGTCATCGGCGCAGCTGACCCGCTGATCGCTGTAGGGCTGGCTCGAGTTCCCCTCGCCGGGGTTCACGGTCGGGAAGGCGTGCGCCTGGGTGAGCTGCAGGATCTCGAAGTGCCCGCTGTCGGTGGTGGTGCGCTGATCGAGGCAACGGATGGAGCTCTTCACCGAGCCGGCGTCGCCGAGGTCGTAGCCGAACGTCCAGCTGCGGCCGTCGGCGCTCGACTCCGAGCGGTACTGGAAGCCGTGCTTGGCCGAGGTCCAGTAGAAGCCCGGATCGACCGCGTACTTGCCGGCGGGGCAGCGTCAGGGTCGCGGTGTGGCGGCCGGCACCCCAGCTGTCGGCGCGGGTCACCGGAGACGAGAGCTGGAGCCCGTGCGTGTGACCGTCGGCGGCGGAGGTGCGCTCGCTCACGCAGACGCCGAACACGTGCAGCTGCGCCTGGCCGGTCGTGTGGTTCTGGACCCGGAAGTTCCAGCTGCCGCTGTCGCTCGGGTCGGAGTAGGACCGGAGGAAGTGGACCGCGTCGATCCCGCCCGTGCCCTGGTCGACCGAATCGACGCGCGGCATCGCCTCCATCATCGCGTAGCCGCTCGGGCAGCTCAGCGACGTGTCGGCGGTCTCGCCGGCCTGCAGGCTGTGGAACTCCTCGACCTTCTGGATGTCCCAGTCGTGCTCGTTGTAGGGCTCGCTGGAGGTGTGCCAGGGGGCGAGCTGCAGCACGACCTCGACGCTCTTCGACTGGCCCGGCTGCAGGGAGCCGACGTTGCAGGTCAGCAGGCCGGCCGAGTAGTTGCACCCGGAATCGGCCGAGACGAAGATCAGATCGTGGGGGACGGGGTCCGAGATGACGACGTTGTGAGCGACGTCGGGCCCGTTGTTGCGAACCGTGATCGTGTAGGTGACCTTCTGGCCCGGGCTCGCCTTGACCTGCTCCATGTTCTTGTCGGCGGTCTTGTGGATCGCGAGGTCTGTGTGCGGCGTGCCGCCGATCGTCACCTTCTCGGCTGCGTCGTCGCAGGCGGTCGGATCGGCGTCGCGGACGCCGGACGTCGTGGAGTGGAAGCTCGCCACCCACCAGTAGTTGCCGGCGGCGGTGGGGGTGAACGGGTCGGAGTCGTAGCTGCCGTTGCCGGTGACGTTCGCCGTCGAGGTGGCGAGAGCGGGGCCGGTGCAGCTGTTGTTGCCGAAGAGCTTGAAGGTGATGGTGCCCGTGTAGCCGCCGGCGGGGCCGCCGCTCAGGGTGGCCGTGTCGTGGATCTCCGTGCCCACGGAGCCGCCCGTCGACGCCGAGGTGGTCAGCGTCGGCTTCTTGGCCGTGATCACGACCTTCTCGCTCGGGTCGTTGCACGCGGTGGCGGCCGAGTCGGTGACCGCGTTCGAGGACGACGTGAACTTGGCGACGAAGTAGTAGGTGCCGGCCGAACTCGGCGTCCAGTCCGGCGAGTCGTAGCTGCCGTTGCCGCCGCTGACGTTCTTGGTCAGAGTCGCGACGGGCGAGCCGGAGCAGCTGTCGTTGTCGTAGACCTTGAAGCTGATCTGGCCGTCGTAGCTCCCCGAGGGAGCGCCGCTCAGGGTGGCCGTGTCGTGGACCGTGGTTCCGAGCTCGCCGCCGTTGGAGGCGTTCGTGGTCAGGCTCGGCGTCAGCGGCGCGGTGATCACGACCTTCTCGGCGTTGTCGTTACACGCCATTTGTGCCGAGTCGTTGACGCCCGTGGTCGAGGAGCTGAACTGCGCCACCCAGTAGTAGGTGCCGGCCGCGGTCGGCGTGTAGTTCGGCGAGTCGTAGCTCCCGTTGCCGCCGGTCACCGACTTCGTCAGCGTCGTCGTCGGCGTACCCGAGCAGGTGTCGTTCGGGTAGAGCTTGAAGGTGATCGTGCCGCTGTAGCTGCCGCTCGGGCCGCCGCTGAGGGTGGCCGTGTCGTGGATCGCGGTCCCGACCAGGCCGCCGGCGGAGGCGGTCGTGCTGAGGCTCGGCGTCACGGGGGCGATCACGTTGGTCGGCTGGATGTAGGAGTTGTTGGCGCTGTTCGAGTCACTCGTCATCGAGGTGACGCCGACCTTGTTGCAGAGGTCGACGCCACTCGTCGGGCAGCTGGTGCCCGCGAAGCCGGCCTCCGGGTTGGAGGAGGGGTCGTTGGTCGTGGGTGCTGTCGCCTCGACCGTGGTGACGATCGTGATCGTCGCCGTCTCGCCCGGCGCGAGGCCGCCGACGTCGCACGTGATCGTCCCCGAGGACTCCGAGCAGCTCGCGCCGCTGGCGGAGACGAAGGTGGTGTTGGGGTCGAGCTGGTCGGTGACGACGACGCCGTTGGCGACCGTGTCGGTCGAGTTGTTCTTGACGTTCAGCGTGTAGGTGAGCTGGCCCCCGGCGAGGACCGGGTCGGGAGAGTCGGTCTTCGTCACCTGCACGTCGGCGGTCGAGCTGAAGAACTTCTGCACCTGGAGCAGCGGCACGGTCTGGTTGCCGACGTTGACCTTGTCGCCGGAGGAGGGTTCGCTGGCGCTCGTCAGCCCCGTCTGCACGTTGCCGGTGACGCTCGGCCCGATCGAGTTCTTGAGCACGACCCAGACCTCGACGATGAAGTGGTCGCCCGCGTTGGCGCCCGTGAGGTCGATCGTGCCCGCGATCTGCTCGTTGCTGGTCCCGACATTGGTGGTGGTCGAGCTGTACGAGGAGACCTTCGCGTTGCCGCCCGGGTCGGTGAGCGCATCGTGGGTGTCAACGAACGCGCAGTAGATGCCGTAGCCGGGATCGAATCCGAAGTCGCCCCCGGAGGTCGTCTTGGCCAGCCAGTACGGGTTGATCCGCAAATCGCCGTTCGCACCGGAGCCGACCGTGACCTCCATCTCGAAGGGGACGATCTGGCCGAGCTCGAGATCCTTGGGCGCAAGGGACGAGACGGAGTCGGCCGTCGTGTTCGCCGGGGGCGTGAAGAAGACGGCGTCGGTGAGCGGGTCGGAGGCCCGGCCGGAGGAGCCGCTCGGCGTCGGGCAGGGGAGCTCGCCCGGTGAGACCTTCGGGTAGGTCGGGGCGTACGGCCCCGTGTTCGTGGCCGGGTCTGCCGCGGTCCACTTGACGGAGTACGCGCCGCCTGATGCCGAAGCAGCGGTCGAGAAGAGCAAGAGCGCGCCAAGCGCGATCGACACGGCGATCGTCAGGCGCCTCAGCACGGTGAACGGTCCCGTGGAGGTCATTGGTCCCTTCCTCTCTTGGCAAACTTGCCGTTGAGCTTTTGCCGAACCCGAAACGGGCGGGAAAGCTGCGAGTGCCTTGGCATTGGGGCGAAAGCCTGCCGGGGCAGAGTCTGGTTCCGATTACGACCGGCTCAGGATTTGCTCAAGCCGGGCACCGATCTCGACTCCGCATAGCCGGGCGAGGGCAGGCGCCGACGCTCAGCCGAACAGTGCGGTGCCGGAGCGGATCGCGGTGTAGGCGGCAGCGAGCACGATCACGACCGCGAAGGCGCGTCGCAGACCCTCGCCGCCGAGCCGGACCGCGAGCCGCCGGCCGCCGAGCGCCCCGATCCCGGCCGCGATGGACAGCGGGATTGCGACGCTCCAGGCGACATCGCCGGACGCGACCCTGTCGACGAGCGCGAAGAGCGGAGCCGATGATCACGACCAGCAGGCTCGTCGCGACCGCCTCGGTCATCGAGAAGCGGAGCCCGAGAACGAGCACGGGCACGATCACGAAGCCGCCGCCGACGCCGAACAGGCCGATGATCCAGCCGACGGCGAGCCCGTAGAGGACGACGCGGACCGCGCTGCCCAGCTCGACGCCGAAGCGCCAGGGCCGGAATTGGGCCGGCCGGCGCGCCGCGTCGCTGACCAGCGCCACCGGCGCCGGCGACCATCAGCGGGGTGAAGGCGAGCAGCAGCAGGTCCGGGTTGAGGTGCCGGTTGACGGCGGAGCCCGCCAGCGCGCTGAGGCCCGGCCGCGAGCCCGAAGACGGAGCCGGCACGGAGGCGGACGTCGTCGCTGCGGAAGTAGGCGACCAAGGGCGACGAGCGCGCTCACGATCACGATCACGAGCGAGGTCGCCTGCGCCTCGCGGACGTCCTGGCCGACGACGTAGACGAGCAGCGGCACGGCGAGCAGGGAGCCGCCGCCGCCGAAGGCGCCCATCAACAGGCCGATCGCAAGCCCCAGCGGGGCCGCCTCGAGCCCGGTCATCCGCGGCGGCGCTTTGATCAGCTCGCCGCCGGCTTTTCGAGCGGCAGGCCCTGCGCGCTCCAGGAGCCCATGCCGCCGCGGGGCACGTAGGAGACCTGCTCGGCGCCGAACCGTTGCAGCAGGCTCGCCGCGATTCCGGCGCGGGTGCCGCCCTGGCAGATCGTCGCCACGGGCTTGCCGTCGACGCCCGTCCGGGAGCCGTCGATGTCGTGCCAGACGAAGTTGCGGGCGAGCCGGGGATGTGGCCCTCCTCGTACTCGGCGGGCTCGCGCACGTCGAGGATCTCGATCTCGCCCGCCTCGTCCCAGCGCCGGTTAGCTCGTCGACGCTGATCCGCTCGGTCCGCTCGGCCGGCCGGCTCCTCCTCGCGCCAGGCGGTCATGCCGCCGTCGAGGAAGCCGCCGAGGTTGCGCAGCCCGACCGCCTGGGCGAGCTGCACGGCGCGGACGCCGTCGGCCTCGTCGCGGCCCGCGAAGACGATCTCCTGATCGGGCTCGGCGAGCCAGGCCAGCCGCGAGGCAAAGCCGGGCCCGAGGATCGAGATGTGCGTCGGCCCCGGGGATATGGGCATCGGCGAACTGCATGCTGGTCCGCGTAGTCGACGAGGAAGGCGCCGTCGTCGATTCGCCGCTCGAGCTGGCCCGGGCGTCAGCGGGTGCGCATCGACGCCGTCGGTGAGCAGCTCGCCGCGATTGATCGCGACGATGTTGCGGAAGTTCGGCGGCTGCGCGCCGATCCGCTCGAGCGAGGCGGTCACGAACTCGTCGGGGTCGTCGATCGCGAGGAGCTCGTTGTGATCTCGTTCGAAGCCGACCGTGGAGGCGATCTTCGGGCTCATCGCCCCCGATGCCGCACATCGAGCCACCGAGGTGACCGGGCCAGATCTCCGTGTCGGCCGGAAGGCCGAGCAGCTTGTCGTGCAGCGACTCGAAGATCCCGCGAGCCCCCTCGCTCTTGTCGATCGCCAGATCGGGCCGGGCGACGTCGCCGACGAACAGCGTGTCGCCGGTGAGCACCGCCCACGGATCCTCCGACCGCGAGCGGTCGATCAGCGCGAACGCCGTGTGCTCCGGCCGGTGGCCCGGGCGTGTGCAGGGCGCGGATCACGAGATCGCCGAGCTCCAGCTCCCAGCCGTCGTCGAACGCCTCGTGCTCGTAGTCGGGCTCGGCGAGGCGGTGGACGTGGATCGTCGCGCCGGTGGCCGCGGCGAGCCGGCCGTGGCCCGAGACGTGGTCGGCGTGGTTGTGGGTCTCGAGCACGTGCTCGATCTTCACGCCCAGATAGCGGGCCGTCTGCAGGTACTCGTCGATCTCGAACTTGGGGTCGACGACGGCGACCACGTCGCCGTCGCCGACCATGTAGGAGGCGCAGGCGAGGTCCTCCTGAAGGAACTGCCTGAAGATCATCTCGGTCTCCTTCCCGCTTCGGGCACCGACTCAGTGCCCGAAGCGTACGTTGGGGAGCAACTTCTGCAAGCTCGCTTCGGGCACGGCCCAGGCGGCGGAGCCGGCCAGGCGCAGCAGCACCGGAACCAGCAGCAGCCGCACGAGCAGCGCGTCGAGCAGCACCGCGATCCCGAGGATCACGCCCATCTCCTTCGGCGGCAGCGGCCCCGACAGCGCGAAGGTGAAGAACACCGCGACCATCACGCCGGCCGCCGCGAAGATCACCCGCCCGGAGTGGGCGATGCCGCCGACCAGCGCCTCGCGGGCGTCGTGGCTGCGATCCCAGTGCTCCTTCGCCGACGAGAGCAGGAACACCGTGTAGTCCATCGAGATGGCGAACACCATCGCGAAGAAGAACACGGGCGCCCACGCGTCGAGGAAGCCCTGCGACTCGAACCCGAGCAGGCTCGCTGAGGTGGCCGTCCTGGAAGATCAGCTTGGCCGACGCCGAAGGCGGCGCTGACCGCGAGCAGGTTGGTGATCGACGCCGATCGCCGCGACCAGCGGGGCCTGCAGCGCGACGAGCAGCAGCAGGAAGCCGAGCACGAGCACGACGCCGATCACGAGCGGCGTCCGCTCCTTCAGCAGCTGCTCGAGGTCGTGGTTCTCGGCGACGGCGCCGCCGACCAGGACCTCGGTCGGGCAGCTCCGCCGCGCAGGCGGTCGATCGTCGCCCCGGTCGCGGCTCGTCGACGGGTCGCTGAGCTCGGGACCACCTGGACCATGCGCCGCCCTGCGGGCCCTTGATCGCGGGCTGCACGGCAGCGACGCCCGGAGTCGGCGCTTGGCGCTGGGCGGCGGCGGCCTCGACCTCGGCCGCGGGGCCGACGAGCTGCAGGGTGCCGGGCGCGCCCGGCGCCGAACGCCGCTGGATCTGCTCGTAGCCGACGCGCGAGGAGTCGCCCTGGGGGACGACCTTGATCGACGGCATGCCCGTGTCGAGCCGCAGGATCGGCAGCGCCAGCAGCACCAGCACCAGCAGGGCCGGCATCGCCGTACAGCAGCGGCCGCCGCCAGAGCCGCTCGCCCCAGCGCCGCGAAGCGGGGCGAGCGGTGCTCGCCGGTGTGCACCCAGGGCAGGCTGAGCTGCGTCGACCCTCGGGCCGAGCTTGGCGAGCACGGCCGGCAGCAGCGTCAGCGACGCGCCGAGCACGAAGATCACCGCGAACATGATCCCGAGCGCCATCGACCGGAAGGCCGGGCTCGGCACGAGCATCACCGCCGAGAGCGAGATCAGCACGGTCAGGCCGCTGAACAGCACGGCCTTGCCGGCGGTGTCCATCGTCACGGCGGCCGCGTCGACCGGGTCGCGACCGGTCGCCGAAGAAGGCGCCGCGGAAGCGGTAGACGATGAACAGCGCGTAGTCGATCCCGAGCGCGAGCGCGAACATCAGCGCGAAGTTCATCGCCCAGATCGAGATGTCGAACAGCTGCGTGCCGAGATACAGGGAGCCGGCCGCGGCGGCGAGCCCCATGATCGTCAGCATCAGCGGCAGGCCGGCGGCGACGAGCGAGCCGAAGGCCAACAGCAGGATCGCCAGCGTCACCGGCCAGGAGATCGACCTCGGACTTCATCATCGCCTGGCTGTTCGCCTCGTTGAAGTCGGACCACATGCCGGAGGAGCCGGTGAGCGCAACGGTGACCTGATCGTTGCCGGGCGCGGCCAGCGGGCCCTTGAGGTCGTCGGCGGCGCGGACCATGTCGTTGGTGTTGGCGCCGGCGGCGGCCTGGACGACGACCGTGTGGCCGTCGGGGGAGACCGCGCCGGACTGCGCGGGCGTGATCACCCGCGCGACGCGGGAATCACCGGAGAGCACCTTCCCGGTCTCGCGCGACGACGGCGTCGAAGGCGGGGTCGCCGGACTTCAGCGTGCTCGAGCTGACGACCACCTGCAGGGCGCTCGAGGAGAGCCCGCCGAACTGGCTGTCGAGCTGCTGGCGCGCCTGCGACCGACTCGGAGCCGCTCGCCTCCCAGCCGGCGCCCGAGAGCGCGTGTCTCGACCTTCGGCGCGAAGAAGCCGAGGCCGACGACGATCACGATCCAGGCGACGAGGACGGTGCGGAAGTGGGAGCGCGGCCCAGGCGCCGAGGCGCCCGACGGGACCGACCTGGACGGGGGTTGTGGGTGCGGCGCTCATCACGCGACCTCCGCCAGGGCGTCGGAGAGCTCACCGACGCGGCGCTCGATGCCGCCGCAGACGGCCTCGCAGATCTCGATCACCGAGTCTGTCCGCGATGGAGTAGAGGACCCTGTTGCCGTCCTTGCGGCGGCGCAGGATGCCGACCGTGTGGAGAGCGACGAGGTGCTTGGAGACGTTCTGTTGGCTCGTGCCGAGCTCGCTGGCGAGCTCACTCGACGGAGGCCTCGCCCTCGGACCGCAGCTGGTCGAGGGCGCGCACGCGCATCGGCTCGCCGAGCAGCCGGAAGCGCTCGGCTATGATCTCGACGACGGGCTCAGGGATTGGAGAAGGAAGAGACATCATTGGCCTTTCGAACCTGTACAACTAAACAGTTGTGCAAGAGAGTATCAGGCATCGCGGCGCGCGTCCAGTCGCCTCCTGTGAACCCGCAGCGATCGCCCCCCGTAGGTGTTTAGGTGCCGAATATGCGAACCGCTTACCCTTCCGGCGTGGCCGAGCGCGGAGAGCGCCGATGACGGAGCGACGCCTGCGGGCGACGTTGATCGTGCTCGGCTTGATCGGGCTCGCGATCGCCGGCTATCTGACGATCGAGCACTACGCGGGCGGCGACAACCCGGTCTGCCTCGTCGGCGGCGGCTGCGAGACCGTCCAGCACTCCGACTACGCGAAGCTCGCCGGGATCCCCGTCCCTGTCCTCGGGCTCGCCGGCTACGTGACGGTGCTCATCGGCGCGCTGCTGCCGGGCGATGTGGGGCGGATGCTCGGGCTGTTCGCGGGATTGATCGGATTTCTCTTCTCCGCCTACCTGACGTACCTCGAGCTGTTCGTGATCGACGCGATCTGCCAGTGGTGCGTGGGCAGCGCGGTGGTGATGACGCTCGTGCTCATCGTTAGCCTCCTGCGCGCAATCAGGTTTGCCGGAGTCGGCGGCCAACAACCCCTACCGAGCTAGCAGCGACCCCCCAGCGAGAGAGGAAGAGCTAACCGAATGGCATCCCGTAAGGACGAGAAGGAACAACGCCGGCAGGAGCGGCTCGCGGCCGAGCAGGCCGAGGCGAGCCAGCAGCGGCGGCAGCGGCTCTTCGCGATCGCGGGTGCGACCGTGCTCGCCGCCGTGGTGGTCGTGGTCGCGCTCGTGGTCATCAGCCAGTCGGGCGGCGACAGCAGCACCAGCAGCGGCAGCGGCAGCGGCGACATCACCACCAACTCGACCGTCGACCTCGTCAACGGGCTGCAGCAGGACGGCACGGTGCTCGGCGACCCCAAGTCGAAGGTCAAGATCGTCGAGTTCGGCGATCTGCAGTGCCCGGCCTGCAAGCAGTTCAGCGACAAGTCGATCCCGGAGCTGCTCTCGGGCCCGGTCACCGCGGGCGACGCGACGATCGAGTTCCGCAACTTCGTGATCATCGGCCCGCAGTCGGTCGATGCGGCCAAGGCCGCCCTCGCCGCCTCCGAGCAGGGCCGCTACTGGCAGTTCATCGAGACCTTCTACGCGAACCAGAAGACCGAGAACTCGGGCTACGTGACCGACGGCTTCCTGACCGACGTCGCCAACGCGGCCGGCGTCAAGGACATCAACGCCTGGAACACCTCGCGCAAGAGCGACAAGTGGACCAAGCAGCTGAACCAGGTCCAGCAGCAGGCGCAGGACAACGGCTTCACGGGAACGCCCTCGCTGCTCGTCGAGGGTCCGGGCGGCACGCAGAACCTCGGTTCGTTCCCCTCGACCGGCGACGTCGAGAACGCGATCCAGAAGGCCGCCGGCTCCTCGAGCTGAGCCGGATGCCCTGAGGCAGCGGCCCCCGCCCGGCGGGAGGGGGCCGCCGCCGCGTGCGTGCGCGCTGCGCCGTGCGCCGTGACGCTCACCGCGGGGCGGCGCTGCGGCTTTCCCGCATCGTCTCCGCGAGGCCCCACGGATGGCGGCCCGATGGCGCCGCGGCACCATCGGGTTCGTTCCCGAGCAGGAGGTCGCTCTTGTCAACCCAGCGCGCAGTCGTCGTCGGTTCCAGCTTCGCCGGTCTCACGGCCGCGCTCGAGCTGCGCAAACGGCTCGCCGACGAGCACGAGGTCGTGGTCGTCGAGCCGCGGCCGCTGTTCACCTTCATCCCTTCGCTGATCTGGCTCCCGCTGGGGATCCGCGAGCCCGGCGACGTCACCTTCCCGCTCGCGCCGATGTACGAGCGCAAAGGGGTCAGCTTCGTCAACGACGCCGCCGCCCGCATCGACCTCGAGAACCGGACCGTCGAGACGGCCGGCGGCAAGGAGATCCGCTACGACCGGCTGATGCTCGCCACGGGCCCGCGGCTCGCCTTCGAGAAGATCGAGGGCCTGGGGCCCGAGCGCGGGTACACGAGCTCGATCTGCAACCTCGAGCACGCGCTGCTCGCGCGGGAGGCCTGGGACCGGTTCCTCGACGACCCGGGGCCCGTCGTGATCGGCACCGCGCAGGGCGGCAGCTGCTTCGGCGCCTCCTACGAGTTCCTCTTCAACGTCAAGCACCGGATCAAGAAGGCCGGCCTCGAGGACGTCGCCCCGGTCACCTTCGTGACGGCCGAGCCCTACCTCGGCCACTTCGGGCTCGGCGGCGTCGGCAACTCCTCCGAGCTCGTCGGGAACTTCTTCGACCGGCTTGGGATCGAGGGCATCACGAACAACGAGATCGAGCGCGTCGAGGAGGGCGAGATGCACCTCGCCGGAGGCCGCTCGCTCAGCTTCCGCTATTCGATGATCGTGCCGCCGTTCACCGGCGTCGACGTCGTCCGCGAGACGGAGGGCCTGGCGAACCCGATGGGCTTCATCCCGGTCGACGCCCAGTACCGGCACGTCGACCACCCGGAGGTCTTCGCCGCCGGCGTCGACATCGCCATCCCCCCGCCGGGCGAGACACCGGTTCCCGCCGGCGTCCCGAAGACCGGCCACATGAGCGAGAAGATGGCCGAGATCGCGGCCCGCAACATCGCCGCCGATTTCGCCGGTGGCGAATACGAGGAGCTGCCGTTGGCCGACCTCGCGGCCGTCTGCGTGCTCGACGCGGGTAACAACGGCGTCATCTTCAAGGCCGACCACGTGCTCGGCGACAGCGAGCACCCGCGCATCATGCACGGGCCGCAGGCGCACTGGGCGAAGCTCGCCTTCGAGCGCCTCTTCCTGCAGACGCGGAAGCGGGGCGTGCGCGTCGGCTGACGCCGGCGCCCGAGCGCTCATGGCCGCCGCCCGCACACCGCTGCCGCCGCCGCGCCGCCGCGATCTCCCCGACCCCGTCGGACGTCGCTCGGTCGTCGTTCCCGCCGGTGACTGCTACGAGCGCCAGGAGTCCACGCGCGCACCGCAGCGGATCCCGCGCCGCATCGGCGACGGCTTCGTGACCCTCGACGCGAACTGGGGGACGGTGCAGCCGATGTGCGTCGCCCCCGGCGTGGAGACGATCGGCGAGCTCGAGCTGATCGAGCATCTGCGCGGCGGCGGGCTCGCCGTCGACACCCGGATCCCGGCCTCCGTCACCCACGGCACGATCCCCGGCGCCATCGCGATCCCCTCAGTCGAGATCGCCGAACACCTCGCCGAGTTCCTGCGGCGGGCGCCCGTAGCGCTCTTCTGCAACGGCCCGCAGTGCCTGGCGACGCCGCGCTCGATCAAGGCGCTCCTCGATGCCGGCGCCCCGCCCGAGGCCCTCCTGTACTACCGCGGCGGCCTCCAGGACTGGCTCGCGCTCGGCTACCGCCTGGCCCAGGCGGACCCCACCCCCTGGGACTGAGGGGTCGTCCGCGCCACGGCGGCGATGGCCCCGCGGGGCGTTCTCGCGCCCAGGCGGTGGACGCCTCGGGGCATTGAGGGGTGGGCCTGCGGAGCTGTCACGGAAAGCGCGAGGGCGTCCGGCTTCCGTGACGGGTTGGAGGGCCGGATCCGCGAGTGGTCACAAAACACCTCAACTTGAGGGGGAACGTGACCACTCGCCTCGCCGGCAACTGCGGAACCGTCCAATTCCGTCACGAGAGGCGCGCACGGGAGCACGGGAGGCGCACTGCAGCCGCTTCCCTCGCTGCCAAACGCCGTCGGAGGCGGACCCGCGGGGCGAGGCAGTTACGCCCCGCGGCGCGTTCTCGCGCCCAGGCGGTGGACGCCTCGGGGCATTGAGGGGTGGGCCTGCGGAGCTGTCACGGAAAGCGCGAGGGCGTCCGGCTTCCGTGACGGGTTGGAGGGCCGGATCCGCGAGTGGTCACAAAACACCTCAACTTGAGGGGGAACGTGACCAGTCGCCTCGCCGGCAACTGCGGAACCGTCCAATTCCGTCACGAGAGGCGCGCACGGGAGCACGGGAGGCGCACTGCAGCCGCTTCCCTCGCTGCCAAACGCCGTCGGAGGCGGACCCGCGGGGCGAGGCAGTTACGCCCCGCGGCGCGTTCTCGCGCCCAGGCGGTGGACGCCTCGGGGCATTGAGGGGTGGGCCTGCGGAGCTGTCACGGAAAGCGCGAGGGCGTCCGGCTTCCGTGACGGGTTGGAGGGCCGGATCCGCGAGTGGTCACAAAACACCTCAACTTGAGGGGGAACGTGACCAGTCGCCTCGCCGGCAACTGCGGAACCGTCCAATTCCGTCACGAGAGGCGCGCACGGGAGCACGGGAGGCGCACTCCAGCCCCTTCCCTCGCTGCCAAACGCCGTCGGGGGATCCCGCCTCGCCGCGCCGGCATGACCAAACGCGCGGGTGCCCCGGCGTGCATGCGCTTTCAACGCAAGCCGAGCGCCTCCGCCGACGCGCGCCGGCGTGACGGTCCCACGCGCGGGTGGCGCCCCTGCGGGCGTGCGCGGAACCAAGTGACCCGGGCGGATTCCGCGCGCGTACGCAGGGGCGACAGGACCCGCGCGCCGAGGACCCGGGACAGGACCCGCGCGCCGAGGACCCGGGACAGGACCGCGCGCCGAGGACCCGGGACAGGACCCGCGCGCCGAGGCCCCGCGTTCAGCCCGCGTCGGCGACGCGGGGATCCGGCTCGGGCTCGGGCCCGCCCGCGGCCGGTCGCAGCGTCAGCGACTTCTCCGGCAGCACGTCATCGCCGGCGCGCAGCTGGTCGATCAGCGTCGGCGCGTCGGCGTCGGCGAGCGGGCCGTAGTAGCGGCCGTCGACGGAGACCATCGGCGCGATGTCGCAGGCTCCGAGGCACTCGAAGCCGCTGACGAAGAGATCGCCGGCCTCGTTCACCGTGCCCCCGTGGCCCGGCCTCGTGGCGGTCGGCGCCGGCGGCCTCGCAGACTGCGTCGAGGAGCTCGTCGGCGCCCCGCATCCAGCAGGAGATGTTCGTGCAGACGAGCACCTGGTGGCTGCCGGCGGGCTCGAGGTGGTAGAGGTCGTAGAAGCTGGCGACGGATTCCAGGTAGGCGGGATCGACGTCCATCACGACCGCCGCCTGCTCGATGCCTTCGGGGGTGCACCAGCCGTAGCGGCGCTGGATCACGTGCAGGGCGGGGAGCGAGGCGGAGCGCTTCTGCGGGTAGCGGGCGACGATCGCCTCGATCTCCTCCCGCAGGTCGTCGGGTACCTCGACGCCGTGCTCGGCCGCGTCCGTCGCCTTGCCGGCGCCCCCGTCGGCGCCGCCCGCGGCCTCGGCGCCGGCCTGCTCGCCGCCCGGCTGCGTCCCCTCCTCGGGGACCGGGGGCGTGCCGCTCTCGGCGGCGTGCTGCCGCGACTCTCCGGACTGGGGTGCCCGCTCGTCGCTCACCGGTCGATCCCTCCGAGGATCGGGTCGAGGAAGGCCAGGTTGGCGATCATGTCGGCGACGTACTCGTCCAGGCACATGTCGCGCAGCGCCTGCAGGTTGACGAAGCTGGGCTCGCGGATGTGCACCCGGGCGGGCTTCGCCGAGCCGTCGGCGACGACGAAGCAGCCGATCTCGCCTCGCGGCGACTCGATCGCGTGGTAGACCTCGCCCGGAGGCACGCGGAAGCCCTCGGTGACGAGCTTGAAGTGGTGGATCAGGGCCTCCATCGAGGTCCCGAGCTCGTGCCGGGGCGGCAGCACGACCTTGCGGTCGTCGGCGATCCACGGCCCCTCCGGCAGCCCCTCGACGCACTGGCGGACGATCCGCGTCGACTCGCGCATCTCCTCGGTGCGGACGATGAAGCGGTCCCAGTTGTCGCCGACGGTGCCAACGGGGACGTCGAACTCGACGTCGCCGTAGGCGAGGTAGGGATCGACCTTCCGCAGGTCCCACGGCACGCCGGCCGCCCGCAGCAGCGGCCCGGTGACACCGAGGTCGAGCAGCCGGTCGGCGTCGACGATGCCGACGTCCTTGGTCCGCTGCAGGAAGATCTCGTTGTTCTTCAGCAGGGCCGCGTACTGGTCGATCCGCTTCGGCATCTCGTCGCAGAAGGCGAGCACCTTCTCCTCGAAGCCGAGCGGGATGTCCTCGATCACGCCGCCGACCTGGAAGTAGCGCGTGTGCATGCGCTGGCCCGACGACATCTCCATCAGGTCGAGGATCTTGTCCCGCTCGCGGAAGCAGTACCAGAACATCGACATCGCGCCGAGGTCGAGCGCGGTCGTCCCGAGCCCGACCAGGTGCGAGCTGATCCGGTTCAGCTCCAGGTGCAGCGTCCGCAGCCACTTGGCCCGCGGCGGGATCTCGAGCTCGAGCAGTCGCTCGACGGCGCCGCAGAAGACCTCGGCGTTGAAGTAGTAGGAGAGGTAGTCCATCCGCTCCACGAACGGGATCACCTTCCAGTAGGACTTCTGCTCGCAGGACTTCTCGATCCCGGTGTGGACGTAGCCCATCACCGGCTTCAGGTCGCGGACGACCTCGCCCTCGAGCGAGACGAGCAACCGCAGCACGCCGTGCGTGGCCGGGTGGTGCGGCCCCATGTTGACCGTGAACAGCTCCTCCTCGCGCTCGATCGCCGTGTGCTCGATCGGGGAGGTGCCGATCACCTGCGCCTCGGTCCGGCCGACCGCGTCGCGGCCCATCTCCTCGACGGTGCGCGAGGTGTCGCGCGTAGCGGTCGTCGCCGTTCGTCTCGTAGTCCCCCGGGGGGCGCGTGTCGCTCGGTCTGATCGGTGTCGCCATCGCGCTCTCCCTCCGCCTACCGGGTCCAGCCCGGGACCTCGTCCTCGGTGTTCGTGAAGATCACGGGGTCGCCGCCGACCGGGAAGTCGCGCCGCTGGGGCCAGCCGACGTAGTCCTCGGGCATCAGGATCCGGCGCATGTCGGGATGGCCCTCGAAGACGATCCCGAAGAAGTCGTAGACCTCGCGCTCCTGAAAGGAGGCGGTCGGGAACAGCTCGACGACCGAGTGCGTCTGCGGCAGCGCGTCGGGTCCCGGATCGTCGATCAGGCACTTGACCGAGAGGCGCTCGACGCGCGGCATGTTGAGGAGCTCGTAGTGGACGGCGAAGCGGGGCTCGGCCGGCAGGTAGTCGGCGCCGTGCAGCGAGGAGAGGAACGCGTACTCCTGGCCGGGCGCTTCCTTGAGCCAGCGGAGGACCTCGCGGACGTGCTCGGGCCGCGTCAGCAGCACGGGCCGGCCGCGGTCGTAGCTCGTGCCGATCACGGCGTCGTCGTGGCGCGTGTTGATCTCGTGCGCGATCAGCTCCAGTCCGGGGGCGTCAGGCATCGTCCCAGTCTCCCGTCGCGCGGCGCCGGCTCTCGGCCTCGCCGCTGTCTGCGCGCGTGCCCGGCATCTCGCTCTCCTCGCCGTCGGCGGTCCCGTGCGCCCGCGCCGCCGCGTCGCGGACCAGCTCCGACTCGGAGACCGGCTCCTGCGCGAGCTTGATCAGCTCCGCGTCCGCCATCAGCCGCTCGGCCCGCCCCTCGTCGGCGTGGCCGACGAGGCGACCGTCGGCGGGGCTGCCGCCCGCGCGCGAGACCGGGATCGCGCCCGCCTTCTCTGGCCGTGCGTCCTCCTCGGTGCCGTGCGCCGCGTAGCGGTCGCGCCAGCCCATGTCGGGGTTGCCGAGGACCTTGTCGCGCAGCTTCAGGATCCCGTACATGAGCGCCTCCGGCCGCGGGGGGCAGCCGGGGATGTGGATGTCGACCGGCACGAACTTGTCGGCGCCCTGGACGACGGCGTAGTTGGCGAACATCCCACCTGAGGAACTGCACGCACCCATGGAGAGCACCCACTTCGGCTCCAGCATCTGGTCGTAGATGCGGCGGATGACCGGGACCATCTTGATCGAGACGCGTCCCGAGAGGATGAGCATGTCGGCCTGGCGCGGCGAGGCCCGGAAGACCTCCGCTCCATAGCGGGCGGTGTCGTAGCGGGCGGAGACCATCGACATCATCTCGATCGCGCAGCAGGCGAGGCCGAAGGTCGCGGGCCACATCGCGTTGCCGCGGGCCCAGGAGACCGCCCGCTCGAGCGTCGTCGTCAGGACCCGCTCCTGCACGTACTCCTCGAGGTCGGCGCCCTCGAGGTCGCCGCGCTGCATGTCGCGCGCGCGGAGCTGGCGGATGCGCAGCTCCTCGGGCGTACGCGGCTGATCGAGCGGCGCCAGCCCGCGCAGCTTGTGCCGCTCTACCTCCAGTTCAGGGCCCCCCGGCGCCACACGTAGGCGAGCGCCACGAGCAGCAGGGCCGCGAACACGAGCACCTCGCCGAGCACGAAGACGCTCGAGGCGCCGTTGAGGATGACGCCCACCGGATACAGGAAGACGACCTCGATATCGAAGAGGATGAAGAGCATCGCGACCATGTAGAAGCTGATGCCGAAGCGGAAGGTCCGCTGGATGTCGGAGGGGAGCCCGCACTCGTAGGCCTCCGACTTGACCGGGTTCGGCTTCGAGGGTCCGAGCACCTTGTTCAGTGCGGTGAAGGCGCCGCCCACGGCGATGCCGAGGCCGGCGAAGACGATCACTGGGAGATAGCTCTGGAGCATCGGTGCCCCGTCATCCTTTCGCGGCTCGCTTTCGCTTTCACTCTATCCGTTCGGCGCCGGGCCCCGCGCTCGCCCGCGGCGCTCGTGCGCACTGCGACAAGCGCCACCCCGCAGGCCTCCGTTCGGCCCCGGCCCCCATCTAGAGTTCCGCCGCGATGTTGACCGTGCACGTGATCCTCGGCGTCACCGTGATCGCCTCGAACCTGCTCGCCGGAGCTTGGGGCGGATGGTGCTGGTACACGCGCCGGCCCTCCGTCGCCTTCTGGTACGTGCTCCGCTTCGCCCAGGTCGCGGTGGTCCTCCAGGTCGCCGCCGGCGCGATCCTGCTCCTCCTCGGGCACGAGGCCGCGAACCTGCACTACCTCTACGGCGTGCTGCCGGTGCTCGTCTCCCTGCTGGCCGAGGGGCTGCGCTATCAGGCGAACGAGCACGAGCTCGAAGGCCTCGACTTCGAGGCGCTGCCCCGCGAGCGCCGCCGCGCGGTCGCCGCCGCGATCGTGCGCCGCGAGACGGGGATCATGGCCGTCTCCTCGCTCGTGATCCTGCTGCTGGCGCTCCGCGCCGCCGCCGTCCAGCTCTGAGCCGGCCCGCTAGTCCCGGAGTTCGTCCGTCCAGTAGGCGCCGTCGGCGAACACGAGCGCCGAGCCCTCGCGCTGGGCGATCGCGTCGACCTCGCCGGTGACGATCACGTGATCGCCGCCCGCGATGACGTCGCGCATCGTGCAGGCGATGAACACGATCGCCGCCTCGAGGCGGGGCAGCCCGCTGCAGTCGCCGTGGGGAACGCCGTCCCACTTCTCCGCCATCGGGACCTTGCGCCCGAAGACCCGGGCGATCCCCTCGCCGCCCGAGCCGAGCACGTTGATCCCGAAGCGCCCAGCGCTCTCGACCGCGCGCAGGGTCCGCGAGCCGCGGTCCAGGCAGGCGAGCATCAGCGGCGGCTCCAGGGAGAGCGAGGTGACGGCGTTGGCCGCCAGGCCGGCGGGACCGTCGGGCGTCGGCGCGGTCACCACGGTTACGCCGGTGGGGAACCGCGACATCGCATTGCGGAAGTCGTCAGGGTGGATTTCTGGGGTGCTCGGGTCGGCGGCGGCCATTGTCTGCGTGCCAAGTATGATGCCGCCGCGTGCGCCCCCTCCTCGTATTGATCGCACTCGCGCTCCTCGCACTCGGCGTCGCTGCCTGCGGCAGCGAGGGCCTCGGCGTGGCCAAGAGCGACCCCGATTACGAGGGCGCCCTGATCTTCTCCCAGCGCTGCGGCGGCTGCCACACGCTCGACATCGCCGGCACCCAGGGCTCGGGCAACAGGACGCTGCGCCAGCAGGGCCCGAACCTCGATCAGCGCAGCGAGACTTTCGACATCGCTCGCTTCGCGATCGCCAACGGCGGCATCTCGGGCTCGATCATGCCCCAGAACATCGTCGTCGGCAAGGACGCCGACAAGGTGGCGCAGTTCGTGGCCGACTACGCCGGCACCCAGGCGAACGACACGCCGCGTCCCTCGCCCTCCCAGGACGAATCCGTCCAGCAGAAGGGCGCCTCGAAGCCGAACCAGGGCGCGACTGCGAACTACGACTCGCAGGGCAGCTGAGCGGGGGCGACCCTGCTCGACCTGAAGCGAATCCGCGACGACCCCGAGCCGGCCCGCGCCGCTCTGGCCCGGATCGGCGCCGACGCCGACCTCGACGAACTGCTCCGGCTCGACGCGCGGCGGCGCGAGCTCTTGCCCGGGCTGGAGGGCCTGCGGGCGGAGCGCAACGAGGCCTCCGAGGCGATCGGCCGCGCCAAGCGCGAGGGCCGCGACGCGGAGGGGGAGATCGCGGCTATGCGAGAGGTCGCGGCTCGGATCAAGGAGCTGGAGGGGGAGCTGGCCGAGGTGGAGGGCGAGCGCGACCGGCTCGCGGCGACGCTGCCCAACCCACCGCACCCGGATGCGCCCGACGGCGACAGCGACGAGGACGCGCGGCCCCTGCGCGAGGTCGGCGAGCACCCCGTCTTCGACTTCGAGGTCCGCGACCACCTCGAGATCGGCGCCGAGCTCGGCCTGATCGAGATGGAGAAGGCCGCCGAGGCCTCGGGCTCGCGTTTCGCGTACCTGAAGGGCGATCTGGTCCTGCTCGAGCTGGCGCTGATCCGCTTCGCGGTCGAGGTCACCGGGCGCCACGGCTTCGAGCCCGTCGTGCCGCCGGTGCTCGTCCGCGAGGAGCCGCTCTTCGGGACGGGGTTCTTCCCCGGCGAGCGCGAGATGATCTACGAGATCCCGAAGGACGAGCTCTTCCTCGTCGGCACCTCAGAGGTCTCGCTCGCCGCTCTGCACGCGGGCGAGATCCTCGACGGCGAGCGATTGCCGATCCGGTACGCCGGGATCTCGACCTGCTTCCGGCGTGAGGCGGGCGCGGCCGGCAAGGACACGCGCGGGATCTTCCGCGTGCACCAGTTCGACAAGGTCGAGATGTTCAGCTTCGTCCGGCCCGAGGAGGCGGACCGCGAGCACGAGCGCCTGCTCGCGATCGAGGAGGAGATCCTGCAGGCGCTCGAGATCCCCTACCGGGTCGTCGACATCGCCGCCGGCGACCTCGGAGCCCCCGCCGCCCGCAAGTTCGACTGCGAGGCGTGGATCCCGAGCCAGGAGCGCTACCGCGAGCTGACCTCGACCTCGAACACGACCGACTACCAGGCGCGGCGCCTGAACTGCCGCTTCCGCGACGGCGAGGGCGCGCCGCAGTTCGTCAACACCCTGAACGGGACCGCGACCGCGGTCTCGCGCACCCTGATCGCGATCATCGAGAACCGGCAGCGCGGCGACGGCTCGGTCGCCGTGCCGCAGGCGCTGGTCGAGCGCGGGGCGCCCGTGACGCTGGGCTGAGCCGGCCCTGATCGCCGCCCGCCGCGGCTGCGGCCTCAGCCGGGCTGAAGGTCGATTCCGTGCTCGGCCAGTTGCGGCACGCCGCCGCGGGCGACGTGCTCGATGCCGGTCAGCTCCGTGCGCTCCAACAGGGAGCTCGCGAGCGCGCTCCGCACGCCTGCGGAACAGGCGACGGCGAGCGGCTTCCGCTGCCCGGCGAGTTCCTCGGGGACGCCGTCGCGCAGCCGCCGGTAGGGGACGTGGATCGAGCCCTCGACGTGACCGGCCTCCCACTCATCGTCCTCGCGTACGTCGACGAGAACGACCGATCCCTCGCGCAGGCGCTCGGCGAGCCCTTCGGCGTCCACGGCGGGGGTCGAGCGGAGCTCCTCCCCGGCCTGGCGCCAGGCTCCGATGCCGCCCGCCAGGTAGCCGCGCAGCGAGTGGAAGCCGACGGCTTCGAGGGTCCCCTGGAGCTCGCGCGCGTCCTCGTCGGTGGCTCCGAGGATCGCGATGTCGGCGTCGGCGTCCGCCGCCCATGCGGCGCGCGTGCCGACCCCGTTCTTGACGCGCGTGACGTTGATCGCGCCCGGCACGTGCGCCGCGTCGAACTCATGGGGCTCGCGGCCGTCCATCAGCACGGTGCCGGAGTCGAGCAGTTCGCTCAGCCGCGCCGGGGTCAGGGGCTCGAGCGGCGCACGCTCGGTGATCAGAGGGCCGCGATTGAGCTCGACGATGCGCTCGAAGTTGGGCGGCTGGGGCGCCGACCCCGCGGTGAGCTCGCTGACGAAGTCGTCCTCGTCGAGGATCCCCCAGAACGGGTTGAGGGCGCGCTCGAAGCCGATCGTGGAGCTTGGCTTCTCGCTCATCGCCCCGCCCCCGCACAGCGAGCCGCCGATGTGCGCCGGCCAGAGCTCGGTTTCGTCGGGGAGCTCGCGGAGACGGCGCAGCGAGCCGAACAGCCCCCGGGCGCCCTCCTCGGGGTCGACCGCGAGGTCGGGGCGGGCGACGTCGTTGACGAAGGCCGAGTCGCCGGTCAGCACCACCCACGGACTCTCCGCGCGGCTGCGGTCCTCGATCAGGTAGCTCATGTGCTCGGGACGATGCCCGGGCGTCGCGAGGGCCCGGATGACTACGTCGCCCAGCTCGTAGCGGTCGCCGTCGGAGACCGGCGCGTGGTCGTAGGCGACGTCGGCGTCGGCCGAGATGTGGACGGACGCTCCGGTCGCGGCGCTGAGCCGGCCGTGACCGGAGACGTGGTCGGCGTGGTTGTGCGTCTCGAAAATGTGCGTGATGCGCAGGTCGTGCTCCGCCGCGATTCGTAGATACGGCTCTACCTCCCACTGCGGGTCGACGACCGCAGCATCGCTCCCGTCGGCGAGGATGTAGGAGGCGCAGGCGAGATCCTCGTTGATGATCTGGCGCATGAGCATGGTTGCTTCGCGTGTACCCGGGATCTCGCCGTTGACACGAAGCGGCGGCAGCGAGGCCGCTCCGCTCGCGGGCGCTAGACCGACTCGATCCCGCGCTCGCCCTCCGGCGGCGGCGGTGGCTTCGGAAGCGCGTCGCCGAGGCTCTGGCCGAGCTTGCCGAGGGCCTCGGTGATCTCCTGCGGGATCAGGAACAGCTTGTTCGCCTCGCCCGCGGCGAGCTGGGGCAGCATCTCCAGATACAGGTAGGAGAGGATCCCCTCGTCGACGTCGCCCTCGTGCAGGCTGTCGAAGACGGTGTTGATTCCAAGCGCCTGGCCCTCAGCGCGCAACGCCTGCGCCTCGCGGTCGGCCTGCGCGTCGAGGATCGTCGCCTGCTTGGCGCCCTCGGCCCGCAGAATCGCCGACTGCTTCTCGCCGTCGGCGACCAGGATCGACGACTCCTTGGCGCCCTGCGCGTTGAGGATCGCGGCGCGCTTGTCGCGCTCGGCCCGCATCTGCTTCTCCATCGCCTCCTGGATCGTCGGCGGCGGATCGATCGCCTTGATCTCGACGCGGTTGACGCGGATCCCCCACTTGCCCGTCGCCTCGTCGAGCACCGTGCGCAGCTGGTGGTTGATCGAGTCGCGGCTGGTCAGCGCCTCCTCGAGGTCGAGCGAGCCGATCACGTTGCGCAGCGTCGTGATCGTCAGCTGCTCGATCGCTCGGATCGGCTGCGCGACCTCGTAGGTCACGGCCTTCGGGTCGATGATCGTGTAGTAGACGACGGTGTCGATGTTGACGTTGACGTTGTCCTCGGTGATCACGGCCTGCGGCGGGAACGTGACCACCTGCTCGCGCAGGTCGATCTTCGGGAGCAGCCGGTCGACGAAGGGGATCAGCAGCGCCAGCCCGGGCTGCAGGGTGCGCTGGTAGCGGCCGAGCCGCTCGACGATCCCGGCGCGCGCCTGGGGGATGATCTTCACCGCCGAGGCCAGCGCGATCAGCACGAACAGGGCGACCGCGGCGAGCGCGATCGCGGCGCCGTTTACGGCCCCCAGCGGCAGGTTTGCGAGCGTCGAGCTCATCAACATCACTCCTCCCGGCCGGCGGCGGCCGGCTCGGACGATTGCAGCGGCATCGGCTTCACGTAGGCGTAGACGCCGCGTACTGCGACGACCTCCGCCCGCGCTCCCTCCTCGATCACGATCCCCTCCGACTCGGTCCGCGCCGACCACACGTCATCGCCCAGGCGGACGGTGCCGGAATCGACGTCGACGCGCTGCAGCGCGACCGCGCGCCGGCCGATCAGGCTCTGCACGTTCGAGGCTTTCTCCGGCGCCGGCGGCTGCAGGTGCTCGAAGACGACCGGTCGCAGGAACGCCAGCGACGCGAGCGAGCCGAGGATGAAGGCCGTGAGCTGGAGCTCGATGCCGGCGCCGAGCCCGGCGATGATCGAGGCCGCAAAGGCGCCGAGCGCGATCGGTGCCGCGTAGAAGGTGAACGCGATCGCCACCTCGACGATCATCAGGCCGATCCCGATCAGAAACCAGCTCAGCCAGGCGTCGAGCCCGAAGAGGTTCATGCGGCCAGCGTATATCGCGGGGGCGGGGGCCGAATCGCGGCAGGACCGGACGACGGCGCGCCGTTCTCACGCCGTCGTCGCGAATCCTCTCCTGGTCTTAGGAGCTTTGGTCCGGCTCGTTGGATGAGCCGTCGGCCTGGTCGAGCTCGAGGGCGGCCGAGTTGATGCAGAAGCGCTGCCCGGTCGGCTGCGGCCCGTCGGCGAAGACGTGGCCGAGGTGCGCGTCGCAGCGGCTGCACAGAACCTCGGTCCGGCGCATGAAGAGGCTGTTGTCGGTGCGCGTCTCGACGGCGGAGCCCGTCGGTCGGCTCGTAGAAGCTGGGCCAGCCGGTGCCGGAGTCGAACTTCGTCTCGGAGTCGAACAGGGGCTGACCGCAGCAGACGCAGCGGTAGGTGCCGTCGGCGTGCTCGTCCCAGTAGCGGCCGGAGAAGGCGCGCTCGGTCCCGGCCTTGCGCGTCACCTCGTACTCCTCGTCGGAGAGCTGCTCGCGCCACTCCTGCTCTGATTTCTGAACCTTCTCCATCGGTTCCTCCTCTTGTGCTCGACCTGATCTCTGGAACCTGAATGTAGGTGAAGGTGGTTACCGGCCCCTGAACTCTGCGAACGGCTCCGCTGTTGCGTTGCCCCGGGGCGAGTCGGCGCAAACCCCCGTCCCCCAAGTCGGGCCAGGATAGCCTGCGTTCCGGCGATGCTGTCGGCCGACCACAAGCGCGGATGAGCGACGCGCCGGAGCACTTCTACGAACCGGTCTCAGCGGGCGCCGAGGCGGGGCAGGGGACCTTCCGCCCGACGGTCCTGACGCGCGGTCCCTGGGATGCCGAAAGCCAGCATGCCGGACCGCCGGCGGCCCTGCTCGCGCGCGCCTTCGAGCTCTTGCCCGGGATCGGTTCCGGCCCCGCCGACCGCTCGCTCGGCCGGATCACACTCGAGATCCTGCGCCCGGTCCCGATCGCAGAGCTGCGGGTCGAGGCACGCATCGCCCGCCCCGGCCGCCGCGTCGAGCTGCTCGAGGGCAGCCTCGCCGAAGCGGGAGGGGAGGGCCGGGAGCTGGTCCGCGCCCGGGCCTGGCGCCTCGCCGCCGAGGCGGTCGACATCCCTGCCGGTCTGGCGAGTGCCGACGGCCCCGACTCGGCGCCCGCCCGCGCGGGCCGTCCCGCCGGGGTCGCGCCCGCGCCGCCCCCACCGGACGCGCTCGAGGCGAGCGCCGCCTTCTTTCCGACCGGGCAGGAGCTCGGCTACCACACGGCGATGGAGTACCGGTTCGCGACGGGCGGCTTCCTCGAGACCGGCCCCGCGATCTGCTGGATGCGGATGCGCGTGCCACTGCTCGCGGGTGAGGAGCCGACGCCTCTGCAGCGGGTGATGACGGCGGCCGACACGGGCAACGGGATCAGCTCCGCGCTCGACTTCCGGCGCTGGGTGTTCATCAACGTCGACCTCACCGTTCATCTGCACCGGCTACCGGGGGGCGAGTGGGTCTGCCTCGACTCGCTCACGATCCCCGAGCCGAACGGCCAGGGCATGTCGGACACCATGCTGCTCGATGAGCGGGGCCCGCTCGGCCGCGCCTGTCAGACGCTGCTGGTCGCCGAGCGCTGAGCGACCCGGACGGTGTTGCGGCCCTCGCGCTTGGCGCGGTACATGGCTGCGTCCGCGCGCCCGAGCAGCGCGTCGGGGGTCTCGCCCGGGCGCCACTCGGCGATGCCGGCGGAGAAGGTGATGCCCGCCGGCGCGCAGGCCCGCATGCGCTCGACGACGGCGACGGCGTCGCGGCTGCCCGCACCCGGCAACAGCACGGCGAACTCCTCGCCGCCGTGCCGCGCGATCGCATCGATCGTGCGGACGTGGGCGCTCCAGCGCGCAGCAGCCTCCTTCAGCAGACGATCCCCGGCGGCGTGCCCGTAGCGGTCGTTGAAGTTCTTGAACCGGTCGATGTCGACCAGCGCCACCGAGAGCGGCGCGCCGCTGCGCTCGCCCCGCGCGATCTCGCGCCGCAGCAGCTCGCCCCAGCCGCGGCGGTTGGCGAGACCGGTGAGCGGGTCGGTGCGGGCCAGCTTCGCGACCTCCCCGAGCAGCCGCTCGCGCTCGCGGACGAGCGCCGAGGTCGCGTAGCCGGCGAGGAGCAGCACGACGAGCCAGATGCCGGCCGCGGGCAGCTCCCGACTCAGCGTGCCGTCCGGATCGAGCAGCGGCGGCAGCGCGATCACCAGGCCCGCCGCCGCGATCCCCGCGCCGAGCTCGAGCTGCGTCCCGTACAGGGCGAACCAGATCACCGGCAGCGCCACCATCGGCGTGAACGTCGTCACCGGGGTTCCCTCCGCGTTGCGGACGAGCGCCACGAAGACGAGGAAGAGCAGCGGCGGCAGCGCCTGCGCCGCCGCCGGCAGTCGCCGCCAGGGGACGAGCAGGGAGACGACGGTGCCGCCGACGACCGCCGCCAGTGCCCGCACGAGCTGCGCGCCGCTCAGCGACGCGGGCCCGACGAACGCGCTCAGCAGCAGCGCCGCCACCGCGGCGCCGAGGAAGGGGGCGCAGCGACGCCAGACGGCGCGCCCCTCGAGCGGCCGCCCGCGCTGCGGGATCGCGGCCGTAGCGCGCTTGCCGCGGTACCCGTCGATCGCGCGGCCGCCGATCAGCGACCTCCCTGCACTTGCCATGTCTGTCTCGGTGGTAATGAGGTCTCCCTCCGGGTTCGATCCCCCGGATACGACCCCCAGCGGAGCACCATCGGCGCCGCCGGGCCTCCCGACCAACGTCCACGCCAATCCTCAACGTCTGTACTAGCGGACCCGTCCGCAAATACGATCAGCCCCGGCGGCGTCCGGACCCGCCTGAGCGCACCCGCCGTCCGCCCACATGCCAACCGGCATGCGGGCGGCCACCGTGCACCCGCAGCCGTGCCCGGCCACCCGCCGGCATCTGACCGGACTTACGGACGCGTCCGCCAGCTGCCGGCCGGGCAGGCCCGCTCTTAGGCCGCGAGCAATGCCCGGGCGAGGCGCTCGGCGCTCTCGGGGGCCCGCGCGAGGTAGAGATTGGGCTCGATCAGCTCGAGCTCGATCAGGCGCAGCGTGCCGCGCTCGTCGCGGACGAGGTCAGCCCGCGCGTAGAGGGGATCGCCGGGTGCCGCGGCCAGCGCCGCGGCACCGAGCGTGGCCGCCTCACGCGGCGGCTCGAGCGCCTCGACGCTGCCCCCGTACTGGGGCTGGACGCGGAAGTCACCCCGGGCCGGGCGCTTGCGCACGGCGTGGCTCAGCTCCCCGGCGAGGTAGATGAGGCTGAGCTCGCCCTCGGTCTGCAGCGAGCTCAGGAAGGGCTGCGCCATGCCGGGCGCATCGAGCGCCCGCAGGATCCGCGCGACCATCGCCGTCTCGACGCGGGCGAGCCGCCGGGCGCCGAGATCGACGACCGGCTTGACGACGATGTCGCTCCAGCCGAGCTCCGCCACGGTGCGCTCGATCTCGGCCTCCCGCCCGGGCTCGGTCCAGATCGTCGGGATCGTCGCCACGCCGGCTTCCTCGAGCTCACGCAGGTAGTGCTTGTCGAGGTTCCAGGCAACGGTTGCCGGGGGGTTCAGCAGCTTAGTCTCGGCGCCGGTGCGCTCGACCCAGGAGCGGAACTCGTCGAGGCGTTCGTCGTAGTCCCAGGTCGAGCTGATCAGGACGGTGTCGAAGGCGGACCAGTCGGTCTTCGCGTCGGTCCAGGCAGCGGCCTCGGCCGCGGCGCCGCGGCGCCGTAGCGCCGGCAGCAGGAAGTCGATGTCCTCGTCCCGCGCCGGCGGGCGGGAGCAGGTTGCGATCCCGATCCGCACGCGGCGGGAGACTAGCCGTCGGCCGGGGTCGCGGTCACGACGAGCGCCCGGTGGTCGGAGCCGGGTACGTCGTGGGCGTCGAGCTCGGAGAAGGCGACACGCCCGTCGCCGAGCACGTGGTCGATTGCGAACAGCGGCGGCCCGGGCCTGTCGGTGGGCCAGGTGGCAACGAGGCCCTTGCCGAGGACGTCGGCGGCGTCGTGCCAGCCACGGCCGAGCACCTCGCGGAAAGCGGGCTCGTCCAAGGTCGAGTTGAAGTCCGCCGGCTGCGCATCGGCCCGGGTCCTGGGGAGGACGACGATGACGAGCAACAGCGCCGCGAGCGCGGCTACGCCGGCCGCCCCGCGGCGGCGCAGGAGCAGTGCCATCAACGCGGCCGCAACCGCGACGGCCGCGACCCACGGCGCGAAGGCGAGCAGCGGGAAGAGGGGGAACCCGCCCCCGGCTCCGCTCACCCGCAGGAGGGCGAATGCGAGGCACGCAACCGCCGGCGCCCAGGCGACAATCGCGATCAGGCGCCGGCGCCACATGGCAGCAATCGTAGGAAGCGGTACAAATCCCCTGTGAGCAAAGGCGGCGATTCCGCTGGCTGGGGGAGGCCAGATGGGGATTCGGGGGCTGCGCTTGCGGTCGGCGAGGCGCTGGTGGAGGCCCGGTTGCGGTTGCTCGGGGCGGCGCTGATCAGGCTCAGCGGTGACGAGCGCCGGATCGTCTCCTGGGAGGGCGCCGCCACCGAGATCTTCGGCTTCACGGCGAAGGAGGCGATCGGCTTCCGGCCCGAGGAGTTGCCGATCGCGAGTCCGCTGCTGGCACGGCGCATGCGCGACTCGCTGCTGCGGATGCCGGAGACGCCGGTCGAGCACGACATGCACCTGGTCCGCAAGGACGGCTCCACGTTCCCGGCCCGCGTCCGCACGAGCCTCGACTACCTGAGAGACGGCTCGGCCGCGGGGTTTTGCGCGCTGGTGCTCGACTCCTCCGCTGCTCGGGGGCCCGGCGAGGACCTGCCGACCGTCACCAGCCTGGGGCCGGTGGCGGCGCTGGGAACGCTGGCGATCGGCGGCATCGATCCCCCGGAGCTCGCCGAGCGCGCGGTCGCGATCGTCTCCGAGTCGCTGGCCATCGAACTCGTCGCGGTGCTCGCGGTCGACGCCGAGCGCGACGAGATCCGCTTCGAGGCGTCGCGCGGCTGGCCCGGCTCGGGGCCGGAGCCGCAGCGGATCCCGCTCGCGAGCCCCGACGCGATGGCGCTGCTGCGCGCCGGTACCGGCGTCGTCGTCAACGACACCGGCGCGCCCTGGGCCAAGGACGGTCCCTTCGCGGCGGCTGGGGCGCGCGACGCGGTCAGCGTCGCCGTCGGTGACCCCTTTCGCCCCACGGGTCTGCTCGTGGCGCTGTCGACGGGTGTGCGGCGATTCTCGGCCGCCGAGGTCGGCTTCCTGCAGGCGACCTCGCACGTTCTCGCCGCCGCCGGCGAGCGCGAGCGTGCCCGCACCTTGGACGCGCGCTTTCAGCAGCTCAGCAGGATCGAGGCAATGGGCCAGCTCACGGGCGGCATCGCGCACGACTTCAACAACATGCTCGGCGTCATCCTCAATCACACGACCTTCGCCCGCGAGCGGGCGCGATCCCCGCAGGTCGCCTCCTCGCTCGAGGAGATCGCGACCGCCGCGAGCCGCGCCGCGGAGCTCACGCACCAGCTGCTCGTGTTCTCGCGCCAAGACGTCGTCGCGACCGAGCGGGTCGACGTCGCCGCGGCCGTCGCGGCGGCAGAGCGGATGCTCGGCCGCACCCTGGGCAGGGGGTACGCGGTCGCGGCCTCGCTCGAGCCCGGACTGCGGCCGGTCGAGGCCGGACCGGGGCAGATCGAGCAGATCGTCGTCAACCTCGCCGTCAACGCCCGCGACGCGATGCCCGGCGGCGGCACCGTTCGGATCAGCGTCGAGCGCGCGGGCCGCAGCGACGCCGACTACCGCTGGATCCGGCTCACGGTCAGCGACGACGGCACGGGCATGGCCGCCGACGTCCAGGAGAAGGCGTTCGAGCCCTTCTTCACGACGAAGCCGGTCGGCGAGGGTTCCGGGCTCGGCCTCGCGACCGTCTACGGGATCGTCTCGGGCATCGGCGGCTCGATCGAGCTCGCAACCGAGCTCGGCTCGGGGACCGATGTCGACATCCTGCTGCCGGTCGCCGGCGAGGAGCCGGCGACCGCGACGGCGGGCCCGGCGGAGGGCGGCGACGAGGCGCCGGAGGTGGGCAGGCGCCTGCTGCTCGTCGAGGACGACCCGATGGTCCGGCGGCTGACCGAGCGGGTGCTCACCGCCGCCGGCTACGAGGTGGCGGTCGCCGACGACGCCGAGGCCGCGCTCGCGCTCATCGCCGAGCGGCCGCGAGAACGGCGGGCCGGCTGTGATGGTCACCGACATCGTCATGCCCGGGATGTCGGGGATCGAGCTCGCCCGGCGCGCGCGGGAGCTCGATTCCCGCCTTGGAATCGTCCTCGTCTCCGGTTACACGGGGGAGTCGGCGTCCCGCGATGTCGTCCGCGAGCTCGACGCCGGCTTCGTCGAGAAGCCGTTCACGCCGGAGACGCTGATCAAGGGCGTCGAGGAGGCCTTCGTCGGCAGCGAGAGGTTCCGAAAGGAGCCGCGGCTACGGCGCGTCGATAGGACGCCGTTTGCGCGGCCGGCTCGGCGCGGCCGGCGTTGGCGACGATCAGCCTGCAGAAGCGCTCCCAGAGCGCCGGCGGCAGATCGTGGCCCATGCCCTCGATCAGCTCCAGCTTCGCGCCGTGGGATCGCCGCGGCGACGTCGCGGCCCGCGCGGGGCGGGACCAGGCGGTCGTCGAGGCCGTGGATCACCTGCGTCGGGGCGGTGATCCGGCGCAGCTCCTTCGTCCGGTCGCCCGAGGCGAGCACGGCCATCAGCTGCCGGGCGACGCCGCTGGGGTCGAAGCAGCGGTCCCAGGCCCGGCCGGCATGCTCGCGCAGCTGCTCGGGATCGGGCGGGTAGCCGGGCGAGGCGATGACGCCGAACATCGTCTCCGAGGAGGCGATGTACTCCTCGCGCGTGCGGGCCGGCTTCTGCATCAGCATCCGCAGGGCGTCGAGCCGCGGTGCCGTCGAGAGCCGGCGCCGGCCGGAGCCCGGCCATGATCGAGCACAGGCTCGCGACCCGCTCCGGGTGGACGGCGGCCACCTTCTGGCTGATCATCCCGCCCATCGAGGCGCCGACCAGGTGCGCGCGGTCGGCGCCGAGGTGCTCGATCAGCCCGACGGTATCGGCGGCCATGTCGTCGAGCGTGTAGACGGCGGAGCCTGTGAGGCCGACCATCCCGGCCGCGATCTTGACCCGGCCGCCGACCTTCGTGGAGAGGCCGACGTCGCGGTTGTCGAAGCGGACCACGTGGAAGCCGCGCATCGCCAGCATCTCGCAGAAGCGCTCGTCCCAGGCCAGCATCTGCATCGCCAGGCCCATGACGAGGAGGATCGTCTCCGCCTCGGGATCGCCGAACTCGTCGTAGCAGAGCTCGATCCCGTTGACGCGGGCCAGCTGCGAGCCCTCCGTCGCGATCCTGGCCGCCTCCGAGACCATCCCAAGAAGCTAGCAGCGGGTGTTCGGAGCGGGTTCGGGTGCAGGGGCCGCCGCGCGCCGTCCTCTAGCCTGACGGGGCCGATGCTGAGCAGGATCAGGCAATTCCGGATCAGCCCCGAGACGTACTTCGTCGTCGCCCTTGTCGCGCTTTGCGCGCTCGGGCTGATCGTCCTCACGGGCGCCGCGGTGCGGCTCACGGGCTCGGGGCTCGGCTGCCCCGACTGGCCCAAGTGCTACGGGGGCACCGTGCCGCCTGCCGACCTGCACGCGATGATCGAGTACGGCAACCGCCTGCTCACCGGGTTCGTCGGCTTCGCCGTCATCGCGGCCTCGCTGCTCGCCTGGTTCCGACGCCCGTTCCGCTGGCATCTGGCCGCGATCGGCGCGTTGCTGCCGCTCGGCGTCATCGGCCAGGCGGTGCTCGGCGCGCTCGTCGTCAAGTTCGACCTCGCCCCGGGCCTCGTCATGCTCCACTTCATCCTCTCGATGATGCTGCTCGACGCGGCTTTCGCGCTCGTCTGGCTCGCCCGCTACGAGCCCGACAGCCGCCGCCGCTCCTCCGACCGGCTCGGCGTCTGGGCGGTCCGCGGCCTGATTCCGCTCGGGCAGCTGACGATCCTGATCGGAACCATGAGCACCGCCGCCGGCCCCCACGCCGGCGCTCACGAGGGCCAGCTCGTCCATCGCTTCACGTTCGAGGGCTCCGACACGCTGCAGTGGCTCGTCGCGCGCCACTCGCTGATCGCGGCCCTCTTCGGCTTCGGCGCGATCGCGGTCTGGCTGCTGCTCGGTCGCGAGGGCGGCGACGATCGCGCCCGCCGCCCGCTCACCTACGTCCTCGGCCTGCTCGTCGCCCAGGGCGCGATCGGCGGCATCCAGTGGGCGCTGAAGCTGCCGGCCGAGCTCGTCTGGATCCACGTCGGCGTCGCCACCGCGACGTGGGTGGCGATGCTGTGGACCGTGGCCACCGCGGGCCGGCTCGAGCCGCGCCGCTCGCCGGCGCCGGAGCCGGCCGAGCGCAGTGGCCGGGCCGATGCTCACGCGCCCGAGATCGCGCGCGTCTGAAGCTTCGCCCCCGTCGCCCGCGCTCAGTCGAAGAGCTGCTTGAACGCGCGCAGCGACTTGCGTGCCTCGCGGTGGCCGGCGGCCGCGTTGACGGCGCGCTTGGCGGCCTGGCCGAGGATGCCGCCCGGCGGGTCGAAGTCGTTCTCGTAGTCGAATCGGGTGCCGCCGTTGCCGTTCTCGGAGAGCCGGTAGCTGACCTTGGCGGTGGAACCGCCGGGCCCGCTGCCGTGCCAGCGGGCGAGCTCGGGCGCCTTCGCCTCGACGACCTCCCACTGGACCCAGAAGCCGACCGGGCCGACGCCGAGTCGCTGCCGGAAGGAGTCGCCCTCGCCCAGCGGCAACTGCGGCAGATCCTCGACCTTGCGGTGGGCGCTGACCCACTCGCCGAGGCGGGTGGGGTCCATCAGCACCTCCCACACCTGCTCCGGCTTCGCCGCGATCTCACACGTCTCCTTGACTGATTCGGCCATTCGTTCCTTTCGCTGGGGTATTGCCGGGGCGCGCTCTCTCAGGCTCCCATGCCCTCGGCCTCCTCGAGGCAGCGCTGAAAGACGATCGACAGCGGCTCGGGCCGGATCTCGAAGAGTGCGGCGCCGGAGGGGTCGGTGACGATCGTCTCCTCCTGCAGGCCGAGCGCCAGCTCCGCCGCCACCGCGGGGTCGCCCCGCGTCAGCGACGCCGCGCCCGCCGCCATCACCTCGGGCTTGGCGACGCGGTTGGGCACCGGCAGCCAGCGCGGCCCGCGCCGCCCCATCTGGGCGGCGAGCACGTCGATCACCTCGCGGTGGCTGAGCACCTGCGGGCCCCCGATCTGAACCTCGCTGCCCCGACGCGGCCTCGACGTCGGGCGAGGCCGCGAGGTAGGCGATCACGTCGCGGACGCCGATCGGCTGCGTTCGGTTCTCGAGCCAGCTCGGTGCCGGCGCCACGGGCAGCAGCTCGACGATCGCGCGCAGCAGCTCGTAGGACTCGCTGCCGGGGCCGACGATCATCGCGGCCCGGAAGTGGGTCAGCGGCGGCCCCTCGGCCGCCAGCGCCGCCGCCGTCCGCCGACGGGACTCCAGGTGCGGCGAGTTGCCGCCGAGCCCGCCGAGGTAGCTGACCCTGCGCACCCCGGCGGCGCTTGCGGCGCTCGCGAAGCTCCGCGCGCTCGCCTGCTCGCGCTGGGCGTAGCCGGCGTTCGCGCCCGCCATCAGGTGCACGAGGAAGAAGGCGTGGCTCGCAACCCTCGAGCGCCTCCTCGAGCCCGGCCCCTGTCTCCACGTCGGCGACCGCGAGCTCGACCGCGGGCCCGAGCGCGGCCACGGCGCGGTCGCGGTCGCGGACCAGCGCCCGCACCTCGGCGCCGCGCCGCCGGAGCGCCGCGACGAGCCTGCGGCCGATGAAGCCGTTCGCCCCGGCGACGACGATGCGCCCGGGCCCCGCTGCCGCTGCGCTCACCGGCGTCCCCCGGCTGCCTCGAGCGGCCGGCCGTGGTCGGGTTCGGGCGCCTGCGGCGCCTCGGGAAGGTCGAGAGCCGCGAGCGAGCGCAAAAAGCCGTTGCAGACGACGACGTGCATCGCGAGCTGGGTGCGCGAATAGATCCAGGTGCCGAATCGGGCGAAGCGGCCGCGGCCGCGGAGCCACGGGTAGAAGTTGCGGACGGCGACGCGGACGTGGACGACGTCGCGCTCGGGGTCGCGACTCGGGAACGCGCCGGACCCGGATCCGCAGCTGCCCCTCGTTGCGGCCCTCGCGGGCGACGAGCAGCCCGCGCTCGATCGGCCACGTGACGGAGCCGCCGCTGCCGTCCTCGGCCGTCTCGTAGGAGGGGGCGCCGAAGCGCAGCAGCGGCAGGCGCCGGCTGAGCACGACGACCGTCGTCGAGTCGGGCTCGTAGACGACCCGGACCAGCCGGAGGAACAGCCGCGTGACGTAGGCCCAGTAGGCCCGCGCGAGACGTTCCAGCGTCTCCGGCTTCCACAGCAGCTCGCGCTCGTGCGCGGGCAGCGTCACCTCCGCCTCCTGCACCGACTGCACCGCGCCCGTCTCCGGGACGCGCTCATCGCCGTCGCGCGTGAGCACGCGCACGGTGGCGGGGGTCGAGGCGAATGAGCCCCTCAGGGATGCGGATCGTCTGCGGGGAACGCGGCGAGCACGCCGCAAAGCTACCCGCCCGGCGGCTGCCCAACCGCCACCGCACCGGTGGACCTGGCCCTCAGCCCCGCGCCTCCGCGGCGGTTTTGCGGCTCGCGGGCGGGGTACCTCCTCGCCTCCGATGCCGCGCACCCGCAGAGTCGACTGCTCGGGCCCGGGCATCCGCCGCGGCGCCGCGGGCGCGGCTTCAGCTTCCACGAGGAGGACGGGGAGCGGATCACCGACGACGCGACCCTGGACCGGATCCGCGGCGCTCGCGATCCCGCCCGCGTGGACCGACGTCTGGATCTGCCCCGATCCCCGCGGCCACATCCAGGCGACCGGGTCACGACGCCGCGGGCCGCAAGCAGTACCGCTACCACGACGACTGGCGCGCGCATCGGGACCGCCTCAAGTTCGAGGAGATGGAGGACTTCGCGCGGCGGCTGCCGCGGCTCCGCGAGCGGATCGAGGCCGGCCTCGGCGAGCGCGGCCTCGTCTTCGAGCGGGTCTGCGCCTGCGCCGTGGCGCTGCTCGACCTCGGCCTCTTCCGGATCGGCAGCGAGCGCTACGAGAACGAGAACGAGAGCTACGGGCTGACGACGCTCAAGTGCCGCCACCTCACCTTCGAGCGGGGAACGGCCGTCTTCGACTACCCGTCCAAGTCGGGCCAGCGCGGCCACCAGGAGATCTCGGCGCCGGAGGTGATGCCGGTGCTGAAGGCGCTCAAGCGGCGCGGGGAGCCGGCCCAGGATCTGTTCCTCTTCCGGCGCGGGCGCGAGTGGCACGACCTCACCTCCGAGCACGTCAACGGCTGGATCAAGGAGGTGGTCGGTCCCGGCTTCAGCGCCAAGGACTTCCGCACCTGGAACGCGACCGTGCTCTGCGCGGTGCAGCTGGCGGTCAACGACCCCGGCGCGGGCGCAGGCAAGGCCGCGCGCAAGCGCATCGCGAACCAGGCCGTGCGCGAGACCGCCGCCTACCTGAACAACACGCCCGCGGTCTGCCGCGCCTCCTACATCGACCCGCGCGTCTTCGACCGCTTCGACTCGGGCGAGACGATCAGGGGCGCGCTGGCGCGCATCGAGCGTGGAGCCGAGCCTGGGGGCTTTCCGGACCGGGCCCGGATCGAGCGAGCGGTGCTGCGGCTGCTCTGACGGCGCCGGGCAGCAGGCGCACTGCGCAAACCGGGCGCCCGCCGGCGGCGGACGCCCGGTCGCAGTTCAGCTCTGGAGCGCGGGGCTTAGAGGTTGTCTCAAAACCCGCGTGTGCCCGGGGGCGCTCAGGGCCGAGCGGGGCGGTGCCGGCGAGAGTCCCGCATGGCAGCGCCATGTGGGAGCTCTCGACGGTGCCGCAGCGCGACGCGCCCTGTGCGTCAGCCGGGTGCGCGGGGGTTTTGAGACGGCCTCTTAGAGCCCGCGCGGATGGCGCTTGGTGTAGTGCTCGCGCGTCGAGCGCATCGAGCGGCTCCAGCCCGGGCCGTTGCCCGGCGTCATCGAGGTGTCGAACCGGAGCCCGGCGACGACCATGTAGGCGTGGCTGGCGGAGCCGTAGACGGTGATCCAGTGGCCCTTGCGCTTCGCGCCGTAGCGCTCGAGGCCGACCGAGTCGAGCGGACGGCGCAGCAGGTGGCCGCCGTGGAGGGCGTAGCTGACCGCGCCCGAGCAGTCGTAGCCCGTGTCCCGCCAGTTGCCGTGGCCGCCGCCCCACTTGTAGGGCTTCTTGCGGATCTTGTTGGCGGCTGCGATCACTTCCTTGACCGCATCCGGGGCGTTCTCGGGGGCAATCGCCTTGCCGTGCCTGAGCTTCGCCTTGCTGCCGGGGACCGTGTTGCTCGATCCGACGCCGATGCCGCCGCCACCGGCGGACGCGCCCGCGGGGGCGATCAGGGCGACCGCACCGACCGTCGCGGCGACGCTGAGAAGGAGGGCCTTGAGCGGCCATCGCTTCAGAGTCTTCGTGGGCACTTGATCTCCTTTTGTTCGCCTACGGGGTTAGCTGACGGGCTGGCGACAAAAGGATTTCGCCCTCACCAATTACGGCCGGTGAGTTAGCCCCTGGGAACTTGGTTCCCCCGCTCTCCCACAAAAGGGGAGACTCGGCATGGGTTTCGAATTTCGCGGAAAGATACAGAAAACGCCGCGCTAACGCAACGCTCATACGACGCGCGTCCACGCGCGTGCGATTGGGCGTCGATTTGCAGGGAGAACGCGGGCGGCCCGGATCGGCCGCTGCTAGCGCTGCGGGACGACGCGGAGCTTCGCGCTCGCCGGCGTGGAGTCGGTGACGCCGTTCGCGCTCGCCCGCACGCGGAACCGGTAGGTCCCCTTGCGGAGCTTGCGGTAGCGCTTCGGGCTCGTGCACGAGGTGTATTTCGCCAATCGCTTCTCGTCTCCCTTGCGCTTCCCGTGGCGCGCAAGGGAGCATTCGAAGCTGGAGCCGGCGGCGGGGGTGGCGGTGAAGGCGAACCGGGCGCGAGCCCCGTGCCTGCGGACCTCGGCCTTCTTCGTCCGCTGGGTGATCTTCGTCTCCGGGGCTTTCGGCGCCGGCGGCTCCACCCCGGTCACGCGGGCGACCTGGTTCGACGTCTCGAGCCCGACGCAGAGGGTTCCGCTCGGCCCCGTGGTGATGTAGCGGGGCCCCGAGCCGGCGGGCAGGCCCGAGAGGGTCGTGTACGCGCCGGCCGGGGTGAGCCGGCCGAGCGTGCCGGCGGCGAACTGCGCGAACCAGTAGGCCCCGTCATCGCCGCGGACGACCCCGAACGGGTCGGTCGCGGTGGGCAAATCGCGCGTCTGGGGCGGGCCGGGCGGCGTGATCCGGCCGATCTGCTGGGGCATCGCCCCCGGGTTCGCGAAGGCGACCTGCTGCCCCGGCCCCGCGGCGACCTCCTGCGGTCCGCCGCCGACGTCGTAGGCCTTGGCGACCGAGCCGTCCGTCTTCAGGCTGACGATCCGCTGGCTTCCGAAGTCCGCGATCCAGATCAGGCTCGGGCCGGCGCTGATCCCGCGCGCGCCCATCCCCGTCACGGGGAAAGCCGTGAAGCCGGCCGGGTTCGCGGGCGGGATCCGGTACGCCTGATCGCCGCTCGCCGTCCACACGTTGCCGTCGGGGCCGGCGGTGATCGCGCGCGGGTCGGTGAGCGACGCGATCGGGAACGCCTGCGCTGTCGCGGGCTGTGTCGGCGGGATCCGGACCACCGCGCCGGACTGCGTCACCCACAGGTTGCCGTCGGGTCCGAGCCCGATCCCGACCGGGTTGGTGACGCCCGGCACGTCGAACTCCTTCACGACGCCGGCGGGGCTGATCCGGGCCACGTCATTGGCGCTGCCGGAGAGCGTCACCCAGACGTTGCCGCTGCCGTCGGCCGCGAGGTACTTGGGCGAGCCACCGACGTCGTAGATCCCGTTCACCTTCGGCGCCGCCGGGGCCGGGGTGGCGAAGAGGAGGGCCGTGGCGAGCGCGGCCGCGAGCGCGATTCCGCTGCGCACGCTCCGTCCGACCATCGACATGTCAGGAAACGTAGCGCGGGCGGAGCCGCGCGTCCACTGACTCGCCGCGCGTTCGGCGGGCGGGCGGCGCTAGGCCGGCAGGCTCCAGAAGCCGTCGGCGCCGACGGGGTCGAGCTCGGCGACGCGGCCGAGCTCCTCGCGGGCCTCCTCGAAGTCGACGTCGAGCATCACCGCGACCTCCTGGGTGCTGACCGGCACCGCCGACCACTCGAGCACCTCGCGCGCGTCCGCCGGCGGCTCGCGCCGCTCGAGTCCTGGCACGAGGTTGGCGAGGACCGTGTCGTAGACGGCGAAGGGCTGGAAGCCGGGAACGGCGATCGTCACGCCGTCGGCGAGCCGGGTGATCTCGTAGCTGGGGCAGGTGTAGCGGCGGCCGCCGGACCAGTTGGCGAGCTTCTCGTCGAGCACCCGAGCGGCGGGCCGTGGCTCCCGGGCGGCGGCGGTGTCGCGCTCGAGGGCGTCCTCGGTCGCGGTCAGCTCCTCCTGCTCGCGTAGATGCTCGGGCTCGATCCCGGCGCTCGGCGGCCGCGTCGTCGATCGTCTCCCGGCGGTCGATCTGACGGCCGGAGAAATTGGCGACGCGCAGGGCCCGCAGCAGCGCCCGCGCGTGGTGCGGCTCACCGTGCTCGCGGGCCGCGACGACGGCGCGGCAGGCGGCGCGCGAGCCGGGCACGTAGTCGCGCTCGCGGGTGTCGATCGGCATCAGATGCTCGCGCGCGATCTCCCGCTGGGTTTCGCGCAGCTTCTCGGGCGTGAATCCCTTCTCCTCCTGCGCCTCGGCGTCGTCGGCGAGCACGACCATCCGCGGGACCCACTCGATCCGCCCCTCGTACAGCCAGCGCAGCCGCCGCCGGAAGGGCTCGGCGCTGTAGGCCCAGGGGCAGAGAGGGTCGGTGAACTCGTCGATGCGCACGAAGACCCCGTCCGCGCCGTCGGCGCCCGGGGCGGTCCGTGCCTCGTCGATCTCTTGCGTTCCGGCCTCCATCGGTCCCTTCCTGCCTTCCCCGCATGCGGCGGGGACGAAACGGCGGGCATGCGCGGGCGGGCGTCTGGCTGACCAGCCAGCCAGGTATCGATGTGCCATCGTTCGATGTAACGATCTGCTATCAAGCGGTTAGTGACGTGCATGAACGGGCACATCGAATCCGACCATCCGGGAAGGAGAGGCAGTGGCTGAGCGCGGAGCGAAGCCGGTCGTGCACCCGGTGCGCGCGCGAATCCTGGAGGCGATCAGCGCCTTCACCTCGCCCCTGCTCCCGGACGACTACCTCGAGCTGATCAACCCCCTGTGGTCGACGCGCGAGCTGCGCGGCCGTGTCGAGGAGCTGATCCCCGAGCGGGGCGACGCGACGACGGTCCTGATCCGGCCCGGGCACGCATGGCCCGGCCACGAGCCCGGGCAGTACCTGCGGATCGGCTTCGACATCGACGGCATCCGTCACTGGCGCGCCTACTCGATCACCTCCGACCCGGGGCGCCCCGACGGGTTCATCTCGATCACGCCGAAGCTCGTCGCCGAGGGCAAGGTCTCCCCCTACGTCAACCGCGAGCTGACGCCGGGCGCGATCGTCTCCCTGTCCGACGTCGAGGGCCAGTTCGTGCTCCCCGACCCGCGCCCGGAGCGGATCCTCTTCATCTCCGCGGGCAGCGGGATCACGCCGATCATGGCGATGCTGCGCTGCCTCGAGCGCGAGGACGCGCTCGCCGACGTCGTCCACCTGCACTCGGCCCCGCGGGCCGACGAGGTGATCTTCGGCGGCCCGCCTGCGGGAGCTGGCCGAGCGCAACGACGGCCTGCGGCTGCACGAGCAGCACACCCGTGAGCGGCGCCGGCCGCATCCGGCCCGCCGACCTCGACGAGCTCTGCCCGGACTGGCGCGAGCGCCACACCTTCCTCTGCGGGCCGGCCGAGATGCTCGACGACTTCGAGCCGCGCTGGCAGGAGGAGGAGCTCGACCGACAGGCTCCACATGGAGCGCTTCCAGCCGGTCATCGGCGGCGAGGGCGCGGCGGGGGGAGAGGGGGGAGCGATCACCTTCACCAAGTCCGGTGTCGAGGCTGCGAGCGACGGCACCACGCCGATCCTCGTCGCCGGCGAGGAGGCCGGGGCCGAGCTCCCGTTCGGCTGCCGGATGGGCATCTGCCATACCTGCGTCGGCAAGCTCTGCTCGGGCCGGCTGCGCGACCTGCGCAGCGGCGAGGTGCACGGCGAGGAGGGAACGCTGGTGCGTACCTGTGTGAACGCCCCCGAAGGGGACGTGGAGATAGCGCTGTGAGGAATCGGGCGACAGCGTGGGCCCCTGCGAGGGGCCGGAAAGCGACAAACGGAGGAGGAACGGACCGATGACGACGACCGCAAGCCCGACGAGGCCGGTGATCGACCCCGAGGGGGTCGAGAGCCCGCTGACGCGGCTCACCGACGAACAGATCGAGCAGCTGGGCAAGGAGTTCGACGCGATCCACGAGGAGGTGTTCAACGACCTCGGCGAGCGCGACGCCAAGTACATCCACTCGATGATCGCGATGCACCGCCGCCTCGCCCTGCTCGGCCGCGCGCTGCTCGTCGCGAGCCGCTTGCGGCCGGCCTGGGCGGCCGGAACCGCGGCGCTCTCGGCGGCGAAGATCCTCGAGAACATGGAGATCGGCCACAACGTCATGCACGGCCAGTGGGACTGGATGAACAATCCGGAGATCCACTCCTCCACGTGGGATTGGGACACCGCCTCGACGAAGGAGGCCTGGAAGCACTCCCACAACTACATCCACCACACGTACACGAACGTGCGCGGCAAGGACAAGGACCTCGGCTACGAGATCATGCGGATCGATCCCACGCAGCCGTGGCACCCGGTCTATCTGCTGCAGCCCTTCTACAACGTGCTGCTGATGATCCTGTTCGAGTGGGGCGTCGCCGTTCACGACATGGACATCGAGGCGATCCGCGCCGGCGAGAAGTCGCGCGAGGAGATGATCGAGGACCTGAAGGGGATCGCCGGCAAGGCGCGCACCCAGATCACCAAGGACTACATCGCCTTCCCCGCGCTCTCGGGCGCGATCGCCGGCGGTGTCGCGACCGGTATCGCGGCCTGGCGCAAGCGCCGCGCCCGGCGCGCCGGCGGCGTGGTCGGCACCGCGAAGACCGTCCGGCGCGGCCTGCGACGCTGGCTGCCCGGCCGCAGCCGCTCGCTCGGCGGGGATCTGGCGACGGAGCTCGGCGCCGCCTTCGGCGAGGAGTTCGTGCGCACGTTCCGCGCGACCATGTGGGCCGACGTCGTCGCCAACATCGTCCGCAACGTCTGGTCGAACGCGATCATCTTCTGCGGCCACTTCCCGGACCAGACCTATACCTACAGCCAGGACGAGGTCGAGAACGAGACGAAGGGCGGCTGGTACGTGCGCCAGCTCTGCGGCGCCGCGAACATCGAGGGCTCGCCGTTCTTCCACGTCGCCAGCGGCAACCTCGGCTACCAGGTCGAGCATCACCTCTACCCGGACATGCCCTCGACCCGCTACGCGGAGATCGCGCCGAAGGTCAAGGACATCTGCAAGCGCTACGGGCTGCCGTACAACACCGGCCCGTTCGGCCAGCAGTGGCTGATGGTGCAGCGCACGATCCTCCGGCTCGCCTTCCCCGGCGGCAAGCCGCGCCCCAAGCCCGGCGCCTACACGGGCGAGGACATCGACCCGGTGCGGGTGGCTGCAAACGGCAACGGGGCCGGCCCCAGCGGCGCGGCCGGCTCGGCTGACGGCTCCCAGCCCGCGTCGGCCGACCACGCGGAAGCGGAGAACCCCGGCGACTGACCGGGGCCCTCAGCTCGCGGGCGACACTCCGGACCTCGCCGTCTCAGGGGCGGCGGGGTCGGGAGCGCCTGTGGGACGGGTGGCTCAGCTCGGCTGGTCGGTGACGCGGATGTAGGGAACCCGCGCCTCCCATTCGCCGAACGTCTCCTTCGCCTCCTCGTCGGAGACGGCGGGGGTGATGATCACCTTGTCGCCCTGCTGCCACTGGGCCGGCGTCGCGACCTTGTGGTTGGCGGTCAGCTGCAGGGAGTCGATCACGCGCAGGACCTCGTCGAAGTTGCGGCCCGCGGTCATCGGGTAGACGAGGATCAGCTTCACCTTCTTGTCGGGGCCGATCACGAACACGTTGCGGACCGTGGCGTTATCGGCCGGCGTCCGCTCGGTCGCCTCGCCCTCCGCGTCTCCGGGGAGCATCCCGTACAGCTTCGCCACCTTGAAATCGTCGTCGGCGATCAGCGGGTAGTTCGGCTTCGTGCCGCCGAAGGTCTCGATGTCCTCCGCCCACTTCTCGTGGTTCTCCAGCGGGTCGACGGAGATCCCGATGATCTTGACGCCGCGCTTGTCGAACTCCGGCTTGATCGAGGCCATGTAGCCGAGCTCGGTCGTGCAGACCGGCGTGAAGTTGCGCGGGTGCGAGAACAGCACGGCCCAGGAGTCGCCGATCCAGTCGTGGAAGTTGATCGTGCCCTCGGTCGTCTGCGCCTCGAAGTCGGGGGCGGTGTCGTTGATCTTCAAGCTCATCTCGGTCTCCTTCGCGTGCGGTCCGTGGTGCGCCGTAAACGTTAGCACCGGATACCTGATCCGGAATAGGGTATTTAGCCCGGAGCGCGAGCCGGCGGTCTCGGCCGCCTGGCTCGCGCTCTGGGGGGAGGAGGAAGTTGGCGCGCCCCCGACGCCGCGCCGCCGAAGCGGTTGGTCGTCTATCCCGAAGGCAGGAAGCCCGCCCGGAGCGGGCTGAAAGCTGCCGGGATCGGGGGCGCCTGCGGGATGTACCCCGCGGGCGGAGAGCGAAACCACCGGCGCCGGCCACGTGGGCCGGCGCCGGGGTTCACGTTCGATCCGGAGGCCGGCTCGCGGCCTGCCGGATCAGCCGTTGCCGCCGCAGACCGTGAGGCCGTAGTCGACCGAGAGCTTGTTCGCCTCGGCGAACGGGTCGGTCTTGCTGCTCGCCATCGACATCGGATCCTGCTTTGCCTTGTCGAGCCCGTCGTTGACCGCGTTGACGATCGCATCGACCTGGTCCTGATCGCCGCTCGGCGCCGGCAGGGCGTCGATCTGGTCGACCTGGTCCTGAACCGACGGGATCAGCGTGTTGTTGACGAAGTCCGTGAACTCGGACTTGCTCGGCTTGCCGTTCGCGAAGACGTCCTTCGCGGCGGCCTGGATCTGCTTGTTGCCCTCCGCGCAGATCTGGTTCGCCTGATCGACGAACTGCTGCTTGGTGAGCGCCGCGGCCGTGCTCGTCGTCGACGACGAATCGCCGCCTCCGCAGCCGGCGACCGCGAGTACGACGACGGCCATCGCGGCCGCCGGCATCCGTACCAGTCTCATGCTGGCCCTGCCCTTTCTGTGAGTTACCTAGGCGCCACCCCTGCGGCGCGCGCGGCAGCCTAGCGCCTGGGCCGGGACATCGTGGCTCAGCCCGCGACCCGGCTCTTGGCGTCCTCGAGCGCCCCGGCCTCAGACTGCTCGAAGCGGGCCGACGACACAGGCCATCAGCACCTCGGTCAGCCGGTGTACTGAAGCTGGATCGAGAACGGCTCGATCGTGTCGCAGACGACGAGCTCAAGGTATAGGTAGTGCGCTGTGTTGTCGACGGCGCCGTTCGAGATCGGCGCCGTGAACTCGCGCATGACCCCGTTCTCGGCTCCGTTCGTGCTGACCTGGCCGAGCACCTCGTATCCATTGAATTGCGGGTTGAGCCCGTCTTCGATCTGCTTGCGCACGAGGAATACGTACGCGTCGGCGTCAGAGAAGTCGTTCGCGAACATGGTGAGCCGGTTGATCTTTACTCCGTCAGGGAGCACCACCGGCATCAGGAAGCTGCCCGTCTTCGCGTTCAAGTCGCCCTTGTTCTCCGACCCCTGGTGCGAGGCGACGAACGAGCCGCAGACCGAGTTCGCGTTGTTGTTGTGCGTCGATTCCTCCACCGGGGTGAAGGCCGCCGCCGCGTAGTTGGCTCGTCGGGTCGCGCCCTGCACCTGCTCCAGTGCGGACACCCGCTGGGCGAGCTTCGTGAGGCGCTTGCTCGTCCGCTTCACCTTCTTGCTCAGCTTGCGGACTTTCTTCTGCACTCCGGTGGCGGCGCGGGCATTGGCATCGGCGCCTGCGAAGGCCGGTTCCGCCACGAGCGCACAGCAGAGCACGAACGCGATCAGGACCAGGGCGGGCCTGGCGGTGCGCCTCGTCGACGCCTTCGAGGGTCGAGAACCAGATGCCATAGCAATCCCTCCTCCAAGGAATCAGATTGCGCTCCAAGGAGCATAGGTCCGGGCGGGACGTCAGTCAATGCCTCGAATTCGGCAAATGAGTTGCTGTATTCCGGTGTGGCGCGGTGGTGCAGCGCGCCGCCGCGCGATCTCGGTCCCGGTCGACAGGCCGACTGAGCGGTGCACGAGCGGTCCACGCTCCCGTCTTCAGGTATCCTGTGACCAGCGAAGGGAAGTATCCGATTCGCGCCTCCGTCAGCACGGGTGCCTCGAGCGCCCCGGGGTCGCGGCCTCACGGTGGAGAAACCTTCGACCGGCAACGGCATCCGCCCGCGTCGGCCGACAGGAATCCACAACCGAGGAGGCGAGCATGCCCTTCAGCCACCACACGAATCCGAGCACCGCCGCGATCCGCAACCGCCGCGGCGCGCCGCCGCGCCGCCTCGGGAGCTGACCGATGGTCGGCACACCCGAAGCCTGGGCGCTGCTCGTCGGCGCGGTGGTGGTTCTGCTCGTCGCGGACCTCCGCTTCATGCGTGGCCGCGGCGGCGCGATGCCGCCGGCGCTCGCCGTGCGGGCGAGCGTCTTCTGGGTCGGGATCGCGCTCGCGTTCGGCGCCCTGCTGCTGCTCGGCGGCGAATCCGAGGCGGCCGGGGCCTATTTCGCCGGCTATCTGGTCGAGAAGTCGCTGTCGCTCGACAACGTCTTCGTCTTCCTGCTGCTGCTGTCCGCGTTCGCGATCCCCGAGAACGACCGGCACCGGCTGCTCACCTACGGCATCCTCGGCGCGCTGGTCCTGCGGGCCGCGTTCATCGTCGTCGGCGCGGCCGCCCTGCACGCGTTCGGCTGGATCACGCTCGTCTTCGCCGCAATCCTGCTGTGGACGGGCTGGCGGCTGTGGCAGCACCGGCACGACCACGGGGCCGAGCGTCGCCTCGTCGAGCGGGCCGGCGCGCGGTTTCCGATCGCCGGGGGCGAGCACGGCGGTCGCCTGACCCTGCGCCAGGACGGCCGCCTGATGCTGACCGCCGCCGGCGCCGCGCTGCTCTGCCTGATCGGCGTCGATCTCCTTTTCGCGATCGACTCCGTGCCCGCGATCCTCGCGATCACCGACGACCCGTTCATCGTCTTCGCGGCGAACGCTTTTGCGCTCCTCGGCCTGCGGCCGCTGTTCTTCCTCGTCGCCGATCTCGTCGAGCGCCTCTATTACCTGAAGGCCGCGCTCGCCGCCCTGCTGGGGCTGATCGGGACGAAGATGATCGTGGCCCACTTCGCCGGCAAGATCGGGCCGGAGATCTCCCTGCCCGCGATCGCGGCGGTCCTCGCCGCCGGCGTCATCGCCTCCCTGTTGCGGGAGCGGAGATTGCGGGCCGGTCGCGGGCAGGCAGTTCGGGGGCGGGGGCGGGGGGCGGCGACCGACTCGCCTACCCCGGGATAGCCGCGTTGGGGCCTCATCCGTCCGTTTCGTTGGGTTTTGGGTCCCGCTCAGGTACCCAAAACCCAACAGAATGGTCCGGCGAGGCGCCAATCAAGGCAGAGGAAGGGCCCAATAGCGGCGCTATTGGGCCCGACCGATGACGCCGAGTGGGGGCTTCCCAGACGCTCAGCCGCAGCCGGTGTTGTTGCCGCAGCCGGTGCAGGTGTAGCAGGAGCCCGTGCGCTGCATCATGCCTCCGCACTGCTCGCAGGCGGGGCCGAGCTCGAGCGACTGCGGCCGATCTTCGCCGGGCACCACCGGCGGCGTGTCGGTCATCGCCTCGGCGGCGGCGACCGTCTTGCCGGGCTGGGTCTTGGCCTCGGCCCCGTGCGAGCCGTTGCCGTTCCCGTTGCCGTTCCCGTTGCGTGGGGCCGGCGGTGTCGGCGTTGAACAGCGCCTGCTGGGCCTCCTTGCGGGCCCGCACCTCCTGGGTGAGGATGCCGAGGTCCTCGTGCGCGTCGGGGTCGTCGATGAAGCGCGAGGCGAGCCAGCGCATGATGTAGTCGGGCATCGACTTGGCGAACGGGATCTCCGGGTTCTTGGTCATGCCCTCCGGGTCGAAGCGCATGTAGGAGAACTTGTTCGACCAGGACCTCGAGCGGCACGCCGTACTGGAGGCCGATCGAGACCGCCGTCGCGAACGCGTTCATCATCCCGCGCAGCGTCGAGCCCTCCTTGCCGATGTCGGTGAGGAAGATCTCGCCGACCTGGCCGTCCTCGTACTTGCCGGCGGTGATGTAGCCCTCCTGCCCGGCGATCGAGAACTTGTGGGTGATCGACTCGCGCTCGGCCGGCATCCGCCGCCGCACCGGGACTGCGGATCGGCCGCCGGCGACTCGCCTCGTCCTCTCCCTGCCGTCCTGGGCGTCGGTGCGCAGCGCCTGCGCGGTCTTCGAGCCGTCGCGGTAGATCGCGAGCGCCTTCAGGCCGCCCTTCCAGCCCTCGGTGTAGGCCTCGGCGATGTCGGCGACCGTCGCCGACTCGGGCAGGTTCACCGTCTTCGGATCGCGCCCGAGAGGAACGGCTGCGTCGCCGACATCATCTGGATGTGGCCCATGTGGCTGATCGCGCGCTCGCCGACGGCCACGTCGAAGACCGCGAGGTGCTCCTCGTCGAGCTCCGGCGCGCCGATGATCGTGCCCTTGTCGTTGATGTAGGCCTCGATCTGCTCGATCTGCGTCTCGTTGTAGCCGAGCGTCCGCAGCGCCAGGTCGACCGAGCGGTTGACGATCGTCATCTGACCGCCGCCGACCAGCTCCTTGTACTTGACCAGCGAGAAGTCGGGCTCGATCCCGGTCGTGTCGCAGTCCATCAGGAAGCTGATCGTCCCGGTCGGCGCCAGCACCGTCGCCTGCGCGTTGCGGTAGCCGTGCTCCTCGCCGAGCGCGACCGCCTCGTCCCAGGAGCGGCAGGCCGCCTCGAGCAGCGCCGTGGTCGCCGATCTCGTCGCTGATCTCGTAGGAGGCGTCCCGGTGCATCCGCATCACCTGGTTGTGCGGCTCCCGGTTCTTCTCGTACTCCTCGTAGGGGCCGACCGCGGCCGCGATCTCGGCCGACTTGCGGTAGCCGCGGCCGGTCATCAGCGCGGTGATCGCGGCGGCGATGTGGCGGCCCTCGTCGGAGTCGTACGGCATCCCGTTCGACATCAGGTAGGCGCCGAGGTTGGCGTAGCCGAGCCCGAGCTGGCGGAAGCGCGCGCGCGTTGGCGCCGATCTCCTCCGTCGGGTAGCTCGAGGGGCCGACGACGATCTCCTGCGCGAGGAAGACCGTGTCGACGACGTGCTCGAACTCCTCGGTGTCGAAGCTGCCGTCGGGACGGCGGAACTTCATCAGGTTGATCGAGGCCAGGTTGCAGGCCGAGTCGTCGACGTGCATGTACTCCGAGCACGGGTTCGAGGCGTTGATCCGCCCCGACTCCGGGCAGGTGTGCCAGCGGTTGATCGTCGTGTCGTACTGGACGCCGGGATCGGCGCAGCGCCAGGCGGCCTCGGCGATCTGGTCCATCAGCTCCGCGCGCCGGCAGCGTCTTCGTCGTCGCAGCCGTCGACGCGGGCGGTCAGCTCCCAGTCGGCGCCGGCCTCGACCGCCTCCATGAAGGCGTCGGAGACGCGGACCGAGTTGTTCGCGTTCTGGTACTGGATCGAGGTGAAGCCCTCGCCGTCGATCGACATGTCGAAGCCGGCGTCGCGCAGCGCCGCGGCCTTGTCCTCCTCCTTGGCCTTGCACCAGATGAAGTCCTCGATGTCCGGATGGTCGACGTCGAGCACGACCATCTTCGCCGCGCGGCGGGTCTTGCCGCCCGACTTGATCGTGCCGGCCCAGGCGTCGGCGCCGCGCATGAAGCTGACCGGGCCCGAGGCGAGGCCGCCCTTGCTCAGCTGCTCGACCGAGCCGCGGATGTTGGAGAGGTTGATCCCCGAGCCGGAGCCGCCGCGGAAGATCCTGCCCTCCTTGGTGTTCCAGTCGAGGATCGACTCCATCGTGTCCTCGACGATGAGGATGAAGCAGGCCGAGCACTGCGGGTGCTCCTCGAAGCCGACGTTGAACCAGACCGGGCGAGTTGAAGGCGGCCTTCTGGTGCAGGAGGATGTGGGTCAGCTCGGCCTCGAAGGCGTCGGCGTCGGCGGGCGAGGCGAAGTAGCCGCCCTCGCGGCCCCAGGTCGGCGATCGTGCCGGCGACGCGGCCGACCATCTGCTTGACCGAGCGCTCGCGCTCGGGCGAGCCGAGCGGGCCGCGGAAGTACTTCTGGGCGACGATGTTGGTCGCGTTCTGGGACCAGCTCTTCGGGAACTCGACGCCGCGCTGCTCGAAGGCGGGCTTCGCGGGGTCGCCGATGACCGCGTCGCGCTCCTCCCACTCGACCTCGTCGAAGGGGTGCGTGCCCTCCGTCGTCAAGCGGCGCTCGAAGCGCAGGCCGCGTCTCGTCGGCGGCCTTGCGGGCGGTCTCGAGGGCGGTCTCGTCGATGGTCGTGGCGTCGGTCTCAGGCATGGATCTGTCTCCCTGTTTCGTCGTCTCGTTGAAGTCTGGCGCATGGCCGACTCGTCTTCGGTCTTTCGTCTGATCGAAGTTGTCGTGATTTGCGGCTTCGGCAGTCCCACTCGGTCGACGTCGAGGTCGAGGGCCGAGAGCTCGGCGCGGATCGCCTCGGTGTCGGCGAGCTGCTTGTGGACGGTCGCGAACCGCAGGTAGGCGACGCGGTCGGCCTCGCGCAGCCCCTCGAGGCAGAGCTCGCCGATCCGCCGCGTCGAGAGCTCGCCGCCGGCCGCGGCCTCGAGCTCGACGATCTCGGCGATCCGCTCGACCGCCGCCTCGGCGTCCGGGCGCTTGTGCGCGGCGCGCTCGAGGCCGGCGCGGAGCTTGGCGGCGTCGAACTCCTGCGCGCCGGCCGTCGCGCTTGCGGACGATCGCCAGCGTGCGGCGCGCAGCCGCTCGAAGGTGGTGAAGCGGTGGCCGCAGGAGCCGCACTCGCGGCGGCGCCGCACGGCGGCGCCGTCGTCGGCCGGGCGGCTCTCGACGACCCTGGATCGGTTGTCACAAAGGGGACAAATCACGGGTTCGCGAAGGTACTAGCGGTGGTGGACGGAAAAACCGAGCCACCAGATGTGGGGTTTGGAGTCGGCGAATCGACGAAAGGGGCGCGCGAAGACCCCCGTCAGGGGGAGGTGTCGGGGTCGCGATTTGCGGACGTCGGTCACAGGACGGGGGTTACCCGCGCGCCGAGGCCGCCCGGGGGAGATAATGGGGGGGATGACCGACGGAATGAAGCGGGCGATGCGGGACGGGCGCGAGCGCGTGGATACCGCGCGCGTCGCCGCCGGCGAGCGGGCGGCGGCCGCCCGGGCGGCCGGCCGCGAGCGCGTCGAGGCGGCGCGGGCGAGCGGCCGCCGAGCTGCAGGCGAAGGTCAAGCCGCGGCTGCGCGGCGTGATCCACGAGTTCGCCTTCCCGGTCTCCCTGCTCGCCGGGCTGCTGCTCGTCCTCTTCGTCGCCCAGAGCGGCACGGCGCGGATCGCGCTCGGCATCTACGCGCTCTCGCTCTCGGCCCTGCTCGGCACCAGCGCCCTCTACCACCGCGTCGACTGGCAGCGCCCTCGCACGCGCCGCTGGATGCGGCGCCTCGACCACTCGATGATCTTCCTGCTGATCGCCGGCACCGTCACCCCGTTCCTCGTCCTCGTCCTCGACGGCCCGCTCGCCGACGGCGATCCTGATCGCGGTCTGGCTCGGCGGCGATCGCCGGCATCATCGTCGAGACGGTCTGGGTCGAGTCGCCGAAGTGGGTCTCCTCGGTCGTCTACGTGGCGGTCGGCCTGCTCGGCGCCGTCGCGCTGCCCGCGATCATCGCCAAGGCCGGGCTCGGCGCCGGCGCCCTGATCGCGATCGGCGGGATCCTCTACATCGATCGGCGCGGTCGATCTACGCGCTGCAGCGTCCCGACCCGCAGCCCCGCCGTCTTCGGCTACCACGAGATCTTCCACGTGCTCGTCGTCGCCGCGGCCGCCGCCCACTTCGCCGCCGTCGCGCTCTACGCCGGCGCCGCGCAGCTGAGCCACCGGACAAGCCGGGCCGCCGATGGGCGCGCGCGCGTCCGGATCGAGGTGCGCCCGGCGCCGCGCCGAGCTCGCGCGGCGCCGCCCGCGTCCTCGCCGCCGCCTTCGTCGACGACCCGGTCTGGGCCGCGATCGGCCCGCGCCGCCGCCGCCACCGCGCGCTTCGCCAACCGGGTCGCCTTCTGGGGGATCCTCAGCGGCGCGCCCGCCACGGCGCCCGGATCCGGGTCGCCCGTGAGCCCGCGGCGAGGGGCGGGCGGGATCGTCGGCGCCACGATCGCCTTCGCCGACGGCGCGCTGGCCGCTGCCCGACACGGCCGCCGCTCTGGGAGCTGCCCTGGGTCCTCGCCGCGGGTCCGCTGCCGGTCGGCCGCGGGCCTCCGCGACGACCGCGCGATGCGCGCCGAGCCACGTCGCCCACCCGCACATCTATCTCTGGTTCCTCGGCGTCGAGCCGCGCCGACCAGGGCCAGCGGCGTCGGCCGGGCGCTGATGGCCGAGCTGCACGAGTGGGCCGAGCCCGAGCGGCCTCCCCGTCTACCTGGAGACGGGCACCCGCGACAACGTCGCCTTCTACGGCTCGCTCGGCTACGCGCGAGCTCGGCGAGCTCGCCGCTGCCCAGCGGCGCCGACGATGTGGCGCATGGAGCGGGCCGGCACGGACGCGGCGCTGCGCGGTTGAGGGCTCCCCGGCGCGCCGCGGCTAGGCGCTTTCCCGGTCTCGGCTCTCGCGGGCGCGCTCGAGGGCGCCCGCGAGGTCGCGGCGGGAGTCGATGTCGAGCTTGCGGTAGCTGTTCGAGAGGTGCATCTCGATCGTCTTCACGGAGAGGAAGAGCGTGTCGGCGATCTCGCGGTTGCTGCGCCCCCCGGCTGCCGCCTCGGCGACGCGAAGCTCGCTCGGCGTCAACGTCCCCGGGCCCGACGCGGCTCCGGGCGCCACCTTGGCGCCCGCCGCGAGCAACTCCTCGCGGGTCTCGGCCGCCAGCGCCGAGGCGCCGCTCGCGCTCGCGATGTGCAGCGCCTCTCGCAGCGGCTCGCGGGCGGCTGACCGCCGGCCCTCGCGGCGCATCGCGGCTCCGAGCGCGGCCAGCGACCGCGCGTGCTCGACCCGGTCGCAGGAGCCTGCCAGCGCGCTCACCGACTGCTCGAGATCGCGGCGTCGGTGCCGGGGGTCGGCCGCGGTGAGGCCGCGCACGCGCAGGGCCAGGCCGATCGCGCGCGGGGCGCCGAAGCCGTGGCCGACCTCGACCGCCTCGCGCGCGAGCTGCTCGGCGTCCCGCCGGCGCCCGGCGGCGAGGTGCGCCTCGGCGGCGCCGACGCGCCACGCGACGGGGACCGGTGCCAGCTGGGCTCGCCAGCGCTGCTGGCGCTCCCCGCAGGCATGGAAGTGGGCGGCCGCCTCGTCGGCGGCGCCGCGGAAGAGCGCCAGCCGACCGCGCGCCTCGCGGAACGGCTGCGTCAGCAGCGCGTCGGGATCGTGCGGGATCAGCTCGAGGCGCTCGCGCTCGCGCTCGGCGGCCGCGACCTCGCCCGCCTCGAGCAGGGTCGAGATCAGCACCGCCCCGGCGATCAGGGCGAACGCGGACACGCTCGGGTCGGCGAGCCAGTCCCCGTCGGCGCGGAACTGCAGCGTGTCGGCTTCGGCCTCGGCGAGCCGGCCCGCCCGCTGGCGGGCGTACGCGCGCGCCGCGATCGCCATCGCGGCGGCCCGCTCGGAGCCCCGGCCCTGGGCTTCCTCGAGCGCCGCGTTCAGCGCGACCTCGGCCTTGTTCGCCCGGTCCGCCCAGATCAGGGTCCCGGCGGCGAGGTAGGGCAGGGGGGAATCCGCGGTGTGCTCGGCGAGCATTCGGCCGTCCCCGAGCGCCCGCCGGGCGAGCACGGCTGCCCGCTCGGCGCTGCCGCCCGTCGTCGCCTCGTCCGCGGCGATCGGCGCCAGCAGCGTCCGCGCCCGGCGCTCGTCGACCTCCTCGAGGATGTTCCGGGCGTCGGCGATCCGGGGCGCGGCCCGGCGCCGTGCGGAGGTCGTCGTGACCGCCAGCACGAGCAGCAGCGCCAGCAGGGCCATGCCGATCGGGCTGCGCTCGTCCTCGAGCTCGGTGAGCGCGTGCTCGAGCACGTTGGCGGCCGCGGCCGCCTGTCCCGCGAAGGCGAGGGCGCTGCCGAGCTCGAGCGCGACCTGAGCCCGGGAGCCGGGATCCCCGGCGAGCTCGTAGGCGCTCTCCATGAGCTGCACCGCATCCTGCTCGCCGATTCGAGCGGCCGCCGCCCCGAGCTCGAGCAGCAGCGGACCACGCTCCTCCTCGGCCGGGGGCTCGGCGAGGGCGCGTCGCAGCATTCGCACGGCGCGCTTCGGCTCGCCCCGATCGAGCTCCTCGCGAGCGCCGTCGCGGAGCGCCGCGACGGTCCAGGCGTCGGCCGCGGGGCCGGCGCCAAGCAAGAGTTCGGCCACGCGCGTGGCCGTGGCTCCGGACTCGGCCCGGAGCCGGCCGGCACGCCGGCTCAGCCGCGAGAGCTCCGCGGGCGGCGTCGTCGCCCGCACGGCGTTGGCGAGGATCGGATAGCGCAGGCTCGTCGGCGGCTCGCTCTGCAGAAGCCCCCGCAGGCTCAGGGAATTCGCGGCGATCCGCGCCGAGCGCTCGTCGATTCCTGCCAGCTGCGCGGCCTCGTGCAGGCCGCCCTCGTGCCCGAGGGTCGCCAGCGCGCGGGCGAGGCGCACCGCGTCGGCCCCGAGCGCCGAGATCTCGGAGTCGAGCCGGCGCGCGAGCGGGGCGGGCGCGATCCCCTCGTGCAGGACGGTCGGTGCGGCGCCCGTCTCGGCGGCATGGGCGCCGAGCTCCGCAGCGAGCTCGGCGACGAGCCGCGGGTTGCCCCCTGTCAGCTCGCGCGTCGCCTCCGCGAGGACGCTCGCGCTCTCCTCGCCCAGGCTGTCGGCGAGCAGCCGGCTGCAGCCCCGCACGCTGAGCGCCGTCAGTCTCACGGTCGCCGCTGCGGCGTCGTCGAGGACGGAGCCCAGGGCCAGCGGCTCACCGGCGCTGCGCTCCTCGCGGGCGGTGACCGCGAGGACGATCGCGTTCCCGGCGATCCTTCGCGCGAGGTAGGCGAGGAACTCGAGCGACGCGGGGTCCGCGCTCGGCACATCGTCGACGCAGACGGCGACCGGGGCGCCGGCGGCGAGGTTGAGCATGATCCGGTGCAGGGCGCCGAAGGCCGGGAAGTCGCCGCCCGCCTCAGGGGCGCCGCTTAGAAGCGGCTCCGCGATCCCGGCGGCGCCCTCGAGCAGCTCCTCGCGGCGTGCTCTCGCGGCGCCAAGGATCACGTCCTCCAGCAGCTGACGGGCGACGCCGAGCTCCAGTCCGCGCTCCGCCGCGGCGCCGGTGGCCGCGAGGACCGTGAAGCCGCGTTCGCCCGCGCGCCGGCCGAGCTCCCCGAGCAGTCGCGTGCGGCCGCTGCCGGGCTTGCCGATGACCACGAGCCTCGAGCCGTGCCCAGCCTCGGCCGCGGCGAGCGCGGCATCGACGGCGCCGAGCGCGGGTTCGCGCTCAAACAGGTCTCCGGTTTCAGGATCGGACACTATGCGCACGCTCCCCTGTGCTTTTGACCCTGCCCCCGGCCCCCGGCTCCCAGGAGTCGAACATAGCAGCGCGGGGCCCACCAACACGTCTGTTTGGTGACGTTTTCCGAGGATCTACGCGGGGCGCGATCCAGGGTCGAATACAGGGTCGTCCCGGTAGCGGGGCGAGCGCGCGGCCGCAAGCATCGCCGCGATGGCCGCACAGCCCGCCACCCGCATCGTCCTCGAGCTCGAGGACGGCGCCGACCGCATCGGCGGCCTGATCTCCGTCTCCGGCGGGTCGGGAGGGGAGTCCACAGCGGAGCGCTTCAGCGGCTACGTGGAGCTGATCGCGGCGCTCGAGACCGCCAGGGCGCGGGCGCTCCCGGTCGGCGATCCGGAGCGGGCAAAGGAGCGCCCCGGGGGTTCCGGTGAGCGGCCGGCCTGAGCATCGCCCCCCGCGCGCCCGGCGGCGCCTCGCGGCCGCGGCCGGAGTCACCGCCCTGCTCGCGCTCGCCGGCTCGCCGGCGGCCGGCGCCCGCTCCACTCACGCCGCCAATCCGCCGGGAGGATCGCGTGTGGCCCCCGATCCGTCCACCCGCGCCGCCGCCCGGACCCTCGCAGCCGCGGCGCTCGAGCGCCGGGTCTCGCGGGAGATCATCGTCCGCTACAGCCACGGCAGCAGCCCGCGACAGCGCCGGACCGCCCGCCGGCAGGCGTCGGTCCAGCGCGCGGCGGACATGCTGCCGCCGCGCACGAAGGTCGTCCGGGCCCAGCGGGGCGAGAGCGTGCAGGCGGCCGTCCGGCGGCTGGAGAGCGCGGCCGGCGTCGCCTACGCGGAGCCGAACTCGATCCAGCACCTGCAGTCGCTGCCGCTGCCGACGGACCCGTACTTCGACAAGGACTGGGGCCTCGAGAACACCGGCCAGGCGCCGTTCGGCGGAACGCCCGGCGCCGACATCAGTGCCCGCGAGGCGTGGCAGACGACGACGGGGAGCAACGGCGTCACCGTCGCCGTCGTCGACACGGGGATCGACGCCGCGCACCCCGACCTCGACGGCCAGCTTTGGACGAACGCCGGCGAGACGGGAGGCGGCAAGGCGAGCAACGGCGTGGACGACGACCACGACGGACTCGTCGACGACTGGCGCGGCTGGGACTTCGTCGGTCACTACATGACCGGCTACGCGGCCGGGAACGACCCGCGCGATCTCGAGGGCCACGGCACGCACGTCTCGGGGACGGTCGCGGCCGAGGCCAACAACGGGCTCGGATCGACGGGCGTCGCCTGGCACGCGCGCCTGATGCCGCTCCGCGTCTGCGTGGTCGGCGCCGGCTGTCCGACCAGCGCCATCATCGACGCCTTCACCTATGCCGGTGAGCACGGCGCGGACGTCGTCAACGCGAGTCTGGGCGGCGCTGTGTTCAGCCAGGCCGAAAAGGACGCGATCGACAACCACCCGAACACGCTGTACGTGGTCGCGGCGGGCAATGCGGGCAGCGACAACGACTCCGGTGGCACGCCCGACTTCTTCCCCTGCGGCTTCAACTCGCAGAATCTGATCTGCGTCGCCGCCACGGATCAGAACGACCAGCTCGCGTCCTTCTCCAACTGGGGCAGCACCTCCGTGGACGTCGCCGCTCCCGGCGTCAGCGTCTACAGCACGTTCCCGCTGACCGAGTCGCTCTTCAGTGACGACTTCGAGGGCTCTTCGCCTCGCTGGGACTACGGTGAGGCGAGCGGCGGCGACGACCCCGCCCACTGGGAGCGGACGACGGCCCGCGCCGACTCGGGCACGCACAGCGTCACCGACAGCGCCGGCGGTGACTACGAGAACAACAGCAACGCCACGGTCACGCTCGACTCCCCGATCGATCTCAGCGGCCACGAAGACTGCTTCGTCTGGCTCTCCTTCCAGTCCGATCTGCAGCCGCTCGAGGACTACTTCCACGTCGAGGGCTCCGGCGACGGCGGCGCCACCTGGACCGACCTGGACGGCGCGGTGAGCGGGGACACGAGACCGGGCAAGTGGTCCTACTCCACCGTGGGCGACGACCTCACCGCCTCCCTCGGCCACAGCGTGCTGCTGCGCCTGCGTCTGCAGACCGACGCGAGCGGCCGCTACGACGGCGTCTACGTCGACGACGTCGAGGTCCGGTGCGTGATTCCCGGCCAGCAGTACGCGTACTTGTCGGGGACCTCGATGGCGACCCCGCACGTGACGGGCACGGCGGCGTTGATCAAGGCCGCCTATCCCTCCCGCAATCCGGTCCAGATCAAGGACGCGATCCTCGAGGGCGCTGACGCGAACACCTCGACCGACGGCAAGATCGTGACCGGCAGCGGCCGCCTCAACGCTGCCGGCGCGCTCGACACGCTGGATCCGCTCGCCGCGCCGCAGACGAGCATCGACTCCGGCCCGTCGGGCGTCGTCGCCGACCCGGCGCCGACGTTCGAGTTCTCCGCCACCGACCCGGGCTCGACCTTCGAGTGCAGGCTCGTCGGGGCCGACCCCACCTGGCGCCCCTGCAGCTCCGGCGACGCCCCCTTCACCGGTCTCGGCAGCGGCCACTACACGTTCGAGGTCCGGGCCACCGATCAGTACGGAAACACCGACGGGACCCCGGCCTCGCGCGGCTTCACGGTCGACGTCACCGGCCCGTCGGTCTCGATCGACGCCGGCCCGAGCGGCACGACGAACGCGCGCAACGTCGGTTTCCGGTTCTCGTCCCCGGCCTCCGACCTGCGCGCCTACCAGTGCCGTCTCGTCGGCTCCGGCGGCTGGCAGCCGTGCTCCTCCCCGCAGATCTACCGCGGACTCAGCGAGCGGCGCTACACCTTCCTCGTCCATGGCATCGACGATCTCGGCAACGTCGGCCCCGCCGCACAGCGGGGCTTCACCGTCCATCGCTACCACGCGGAGGACGACGGGGTGCTCACGCTGCTGCTGCCTGCGAGCCGCCACAAGCTCAAGCTCAAGCACCGCAAGGTGAAGTTGCCGATCGCGTGCCCGGCGGCCGAGCAGGACGGCGACTGCCAGGGCCGGCTCAAGCTGCGGAGCCTGCAGCGGCTGAAGATCCGCCGCCACGGCAAGGTCCACCGGACGAAGCCGGTGCTCGCCCGCAGCTCCTACCGGGTCGCGCCCGGCGCCGGCGAGAAGCTACGGCTGAAGCTGCCCCGCAAGGAGTGGAAGGCGATCGGCGGTCGCAAGAAGCTGCGCGTGAAGCTGATCGCCAGGGTCGGGGACGGAACCGGCTTCTTCGACAAGCTCAAGCGCCGCTACAAGCTCAAGAACAAGGACCGCCGGCGCCTTCGCCACCACCACCGCCACCGTCATGGCCACCGCTGAGAGCAGCCGCTGCAGCCGTCCCGCAGCGCTCCGGCCCGTCGCCGCGGCGGCGCTGGCGCTACTCGGCGCTCTCGCCGTGGCGAGCTCGCCCGCGAGCGCCCGGCGCGTCCGCGATCGCGCCGGGGACACCGTCGACCCCGGCGGCCGTCCGGCCCGCGACTACGACATCCGGGCAGCCAAGTCCCACCGGCACGGCCGCCACGAGCTCAAGCAGGTGGTCCGGGTTCGCGGGCACGCCCTGATCGGCGATGCCGCGGTGCCCGGTTCCGGGATCAGCGTCGAGATCGACGCTCATCACGGCAGCCCGGGCGACTGCGGCGGGCTCACCCGCGATCCGCGCCACAGGGCGGAGTACGTCGTCAGCGCCGAGCTCGGCGGGGTGGTCGACTGCCGGCACCCGCGCCGTACCGCCCGCCGGATGCGGCTCAAGGGCCGCGGGCACGCGCTCGTCTTCATCTTCCGCAAGCGTCTGATCGGCAACCCGAAGCACTACCGCTGGTTCGCGAGCACGGGCCACAGCGTCTTCGAGGACGACTTCTCGAAGGCCGTCGACTTCGCGCCGAACGCCCACCACACCGGCGCCCCGCGCTACGAACGCCAGCGGATCAGGGGCCGCCGCCACGGACGGTGCGGCCACCGGCGTCGCCGGCCTTGACCACTACCGCGGCCGTCGCTACGCGCAGGGCCGCGAGCGCAGGAACGACAACGATCAGGAGGGACAACATGCATCCGACCGACGACACCACGAGAGCCAGGCGAGCGGCCCTGCCGCGCGTGCTGCTCGCGGCGCTGCTTGCCGCCTTGGCGGCGATCCTGATGCCGGCCGCGGCGAGCGCCCGCAAGAACGTCCACGATCCGCGCGGCGACGTCGCCATCTCCGGGCACCTCCCCGACGCGGACTACGACATCGTCGACGCGAAGGTCGCGCGCCACGGCAAGCGGATCAAGGTCGCGGTGAAGGTTGCGGGGAACGCCGTCGCCGGCGGCGACCACACCCACTGGAGCTCCGGCATCCAGGTCGAGATCGATGCCAAGCTGCGCAAGCGCGGCGACGACTGCAACGGCAACAGCCGGGACGCCTACGGCCGCGCCGAGTACATCCTCAGCACCCGCGGCGGGCCCGTCCTGATCGACTGCACCGGCAAGGGCATCCCGGTCGGCAAGCGCGTCGGGTTCAAGGACCGGCCGCACAAGCTGATCTTCACGTTCAACCGGCACAAGATCGGCAACCCGAAGAAGTTCCGCTGGTACGCGAGCACGGGCGAGGACCGGCCGAGCGATCTTGCGCCGGACCTGAACGGCGCCGACGGCCCCCGCTACACGGGCTTCCGGGTCCGCGCGGGTGGCCACCACAAGCGCCACCACAGCAGCTGGCGCCATTGCGCCACCCATCACAAGGGTGCGGGCGTCTACCGGCTGCGCGCGAAGCGGGCCGGGTGCAAGACCGCGCACAAGGTCTCGAAGCACTGGATCCACAAGGGCTGGATGCACCCGCATCGCAAGTGGCACGGCTGGAAGTGCCAGGACAAGCTCGTCGGGGCCGAGGACTTCAAGGCGAGCTGCAAGAAGCGCAAGCACGGCCGCCGCAAGAAGGTCAAGTTCAAGTACGGCTCCTAGCCCAAAGCGGGCATCGGGCAACCCGGGGGAGGGGCGGGGCCGGACGCGGCTCCGCCCCCGCCCTCAGCCCTGCGGGACGTCGGGTTGGGGCGTCTTGGCGATCGGCTGCAGCTGGTTGCGCTGGATCCGCTTCAGCTTCTTCTTCAGCCGCTTGAACTCGCGCTTCTGGTGCGGGGTCATCTGCTTTGGGTCATACGCGAGGTTGTGCTTCTCGTAGGGATCCTTGCGCCGGTCGTACATCTCCCACTGCGGCTTGGCGTCGCCGTTGACGTCGTAGTAGTAGGCGAGCTTCCAGCGCTTCTCGCGCACGGCGATGACGTGGTTCGGTGGCTTCGGGTAGGGCCCGGTCTTCTGGCCGCTCTGGTAGTCGTCGTAGGTGAAGACGGTGTGGTCCTGCGGCGGCCGCGCCCCCTCGGGATTGAGGACCGACTGCGCGTAGGGCGTCCCCTTCCAGCCGACGCGGGCGCCGAGCGGCGCGCGGAAGAGCTTCGCCATCGTCGGCAGGAAGTCGACGTGGGAGACGAGGTGGTCAGAGGTGATCGCGCTCTGGTACAGCGTCGGGTTCGAGTACACGAGGGGGATCAGCAGCGCCTCCTCGTACATGTTGAAGTTCTTCTGCCGCAGGCCACCGTGCGAGAGGCCCATCTCGCCGTGGTCCGCGGTGCGGATGATCAGCGTGTCGTCGGTGAGCCCGTTCGCGTCCAGCGCGTCGAGGACCTCGACGAGGTAGTTGTCCGAGGAGCGCATCAGGTTCCCGTAGAAGTTCAGGTAGTCGAGCTTCTGCTGATGGTTCTTCGGCCGGCCCGTCAGGGCGAAGATGCGCAGGAACTGCTCCTGCACCGTGGGCTTGGTCGAGAGGTCCTCGTTGACCGTCGGCGGCACGTCGATCGTCCCGCGCAGCCAGGAGTCGTCGTAGCCGGCGGCCTCGTAGTTCTTCGGGTAGAAGAGGACGTCGTGCGGGTTGACGAGCGAGACGATCAGGCAGAACGGCTGGTCCTGGGCGGCGTGTGAGTTGATGTAGGCGAGCGCGCCCTCGTGGCCGGTGACGACCGGCCCGTCGTCGTCCATGAAGCGGCCGTCGTTGTTGGTCGTGCCGCCGCCGGCCTCCGAGATGTCCTGGTTGGCGCCGGCGTCCGGCGGGTCCCAGCGCTCGAAGCCGTAGCGGTTGACGTCGTTGGGCACGAACGTCTTCCCGTGCGCCGGCTTGCACATGTGCCACTTGCCCTTGTAGATGACCTTGTAGCCGGCCGCGGACATGACCGTGGCGATGTTCACGAACTCCTCCGAGAGCTCGACCTGGGGGTAGCGGTGATTCGGCATGTCGAGCTCGAGCGTCCACTTGGCCCCGTGCTGGGCCGGGTAGTAGCCCGGTCATCCACGTCGTCCGCGCCGGCGTGCACATGCAGGCGTTGGTGCAGGCGTTCGTGAATGTGACCCCGTTGTCCTGAAGGCGGGTCAGCCCGGGGAGGTGCTTGCGCCCCCAGTCCTTCGGGAAGTGCTGGATCGCGCGCTCCTGGTCGGTCATGAAGATGACGACGTTCATCCCCTCGACGCTGCGCTTAACGGCCTGCCGCCGCCGGGTGGCGCCCGCCAGCGCCCGCCCGGTCGAGGTCGCCATCGCTGCGCCCGCCGCCGCCGTCCCGAGCAGCCGCCGCCGCGTCGTCCCCTGCGTCCTCTCGTCTTCCATGCCCCCTGGTCCCTTCTCTGGCGATTCCTTTCGGCCGAAGAATATCCCGCCCGGGGGCGGCAGGTCTATGCCGGCAGGCGTGCGCGCACGATGGCTGCGACTCGGTCGGGCGCGGTCGTGACCTCGTGCCAGCTGAAGCGGAGCACGGTGTAGCCGAGCGCCTCGAGCGCCGCCTGGCGCTCCCGGTCGGCGTGGCGCTGCGCCGCGGAGGAGTGGGCGTCGCGGCCGTCGAGCTCCACGATCAGCATCGCCGAGCGCCACAGCATGTCCGGGCGCCAGCGTCCGATGCGCGCCTGCGGCTCGGGGATCTCGATCCGCTCGCGCTCACAGAGCAGCACGAACTCGCGGTCGAAGCGGTTCGCGCAGCGAGCGAGGGCCGGGAGGTGAGCCCCGAGCGCGGCCCGCACGGCCGCCGTTCCGGCCCGGCCCCGCCCGAGCGAGGCCTCCAGGCCGCCGAGGTCGAGGAAGTGATGGAACTCCGCCCGGGCGAGGACCAGCCGCATGGCGTTGCGACTGAGGGCGGCGCTCCCGAGGCGCAGCGCGTCCGGCAGCGGGGTCACCGGAAGCCCGCGGTGGAGCTCGCGCTCGAAGCTCCTGGGGTGCCGGATATCGAGGTCGGCCCGGGACTTCACGCAGCCGGGGGCGGCGAGGGTGATCCGCGCTGGTCGCGTCCCGAGGAGCTCCATCCACCACAGCTGCGTGAGGCCCGTGAGCGCCGCTCCCTCCCCGGCGTAGAGCAGCCCCGCCGCCAGCTCCCCCTCGGTGCTGAGCTCATCGCGGCCCCAGGCGTAGACGCCGGGGTAGCGGGGATGGAGCAGGCCGCGGCGCAGCCAGCCGTGGATCTGGCGCTTCGAGACTCCCGCGGCGAGCAGCTGCCGCCGCGCGATTGGCCCAAACTGCTCGCGCGCCTTCTCGCTCGCCCATTCTGTCGCGCTTTGGGTACCTGTGGGGTACCCAGATCCAGACGAAACGGCCATGTGGGCCAGCTTGGTGTGCGGCGGCGCGCGGAGCTACCCCGCTTCGTGCCCTCTCCGTGCCAAGGGCGTGACGCGCCCGTAACGCGGCCCGCCCGGGGCGGCTCTCGCGGCGGGGCCAGGCCGGACGCGCGACAGGCTCGCCGGCCGCGGCGTGCGGCGGTGCGGCCAGGCCGGACGCGCGGCGGGGCCAGGCCGGACGCGCGGCGGGGCCAAGCCGGACGCGCGGCGGGGCCGGCCGCGGCGCCGCGCGGCGGTCGCCCGGGCTCAGGCCGGCGTGGCGGTGCCGGCGACGCGGGCGCCGTGGCGCTCGCGATGCGGCGGCGATCAGCGCGTCGAGCTCGTCGCGGCGGCCGTCGCGGAGGAGCTGGATCGGGTCGGGATCGCCGTTGACGATCTCCTCGAAGAACTGCTTGCGGTCCTGGTAGGTGGGGAGCGTTGCCTTCGCCCAGCCGCGGACGTCGTTGAGGATCTCGGCGAGCTCGGCGTACTCGGTCCCGAACAGCTCCGAGATCTCGCGCTTCATGCGCTTCGCCAGCGCCGGGGAGGCGCCGGCGGTCGAGATCGCGATCGCGAGCGGTCCGGTGCGGACGATCGCCGGGAGGATGAAGTTGCAGAGCGAGGGCACGTCGACGACGTTGACGAGCATCGCCAGCTTCTCGGCCTCCTCGTAGACGGCGATGTTGACGTCGGTGTCGTTCGTGGCCGCGATCGCCATGAAGCTGTCGCTGAGATCGCCGGGCTCGAAGGCGCGGCGCTCCAGCTTGATCGAGCCCTCCTCCGCGAGACGCCCGATCTCGGCGTTGGTCACCTCGGGCGCGACGACCGTGACCTCGCCGTCGCAGGCGAGCAGGCCCTCGACCTTCTCGAGGCCGACGTCGCCGGCGCCGACCACGAGGCACTTGCGGCCGCTGAGGCGCAGGCAGGCGATGTAGAAGGGGGTGTAGAGCATCCCGCGCACGCACGACTGGTCGCAGATTCCCCTGCGGTACTGGCAGACGCACTCCTTGCCGGCGTATTGCTGGGCGGGCATCGACCCGTAGGTTAGAACGCCGGACTGCTCGGGCCCGTCGCCGCGGGCGCCGTCGAAGGCGCTCGCCCGGAGCCCTGCCTCCCGTCGGAGGAGGATTCCTCCTCGGCCCCGGAGCCGTGCCGCTTTCGCATCAGCTGGTCGATCACGGCGCCGCCGAGGAAGATCACCGAGACGCCGAACAGGTACTCGACGAGGACGAAGACCGTCGCCAGGTTGCCGAACACCGACGCGTAGCTGGCGATCTGCTGCAGGTAGAAGCCGAAGGCGAGCGTCGCGATCGCCCAGGCGGACGATGATCGAGAGCGAGCCGATGCTGAGCCCGCGGGGAGGCCCGCTCGATGTCGGGCGCGAACCGGAGCAGCACCGCCAGCAGCCCGCCCATCAGCGCCGCGCGATCGCCCACCGGATCACGAAGCCGACGACAGCGGCCGCGGCGCCGGTCCCGAGCACGTTGTCGAGCGCAGCGGCCCGAGGCGGACGACGACGGCGGCCGCGATCGTCGACGACGATCCCGAGCGCGCCGACCGGGATCGAGCTCGCCAGCTCCTCCCGGAAGGGGCGCTCTCATCGACCCCGTAGATCCGGTTCAGGAGCTTGCCCGCCGCGCGCACGATCGCCGACGCCTCCCAGATCGCGAACCCGCCGCCGATCGTGACCCAGAAGATCTGCTTGTTGGTGAGCACCTTGAGCACGGTCTCGTCGAGGAACTTGAAGCCGTGCTGCCCATGCTGCTGCGCAGGTCGGGCGCGATGTCGTTGCGCCAGACCTCGTCGAGGCCGAGGAAGCCGAGCAGGCCGACCGTGAACAGCAGCGCCGGGATCAGCGTGATCAGCGCCCGGAAGCCGAGCGCGCCGGCCTCGATCAGGAGATCCTTCTCGGCGAAGACCGCAACAGCCCCGCAGCTCCTCGCGGCGCCGGCAGCTCGATCTCGACGCAGTGTCCCACCTGCCGGCATTCCCGTCGCCCGGAAGCCCGCCCGCAAACGGCTGCGGGCCGACCCCGGGGCCGCCGCCGACCGCGTCGGTGCAGCCGCCGGCCCCTTCACGCCGCCCGGGGCGGCCTCCACCGTGGCTACAGTCGCCGCCGCCGGAGCCGACAGATCACGAGGCCGACGTCCCCAACCCGGAGCGAGCCATGCGCCTGATCATCACCGAGAAGAACAACTCAGCCAAGAAGATCGCCGAGATCCTCGTCGCGGCGAGGCGCCAAGGCCGATCCTCCTACAAGACCCCCTTCTACACCTGGAGCGACGACGAGGGCGAGCACACCGCCGTCGGCCTCAAGGGCCACGTCCTCAACCCCGCCTTTCCCGAGGGCTACTCGAACTGGCAGGAGACCGACCCGAAGACGCTGATCGACGCGGAGCTCGTCAAGGAGGCGACCGACAAGAACGTCGTCCGCGCCGTCCGCAAGCTCGCCAAGGAGGCGGACTCGATCGTCATCGCCACCGACTTCGACCGCGAGGGAGAGCTGATCGGCCTCGAGGCGCTCGGCGAGGCGCTCGACGTCAACCCCAAGCTCGTCGACGGTGAGCTCGGCGGTGAGCCCGCCGCCCGCCCGGCCGTGCAGCGGGCCCGCTACTCGGCCCTGACCAAGGACGAGATCGAGCGCGCCTTCAGTGAGCTCGACCACCTCTCCTACCCGCTCGCCGACGCGGCCCAGGTGCGGCAGGAGATCGACCTGATCTGGGGCGCGACCCTGACCCGCGCCGTCTCGCTCGCGACCCGCCGCTTCGGCTCCAACTTCCTCTCGGTCGGCCGCGTGCAGAGCCCGACCCTGGGCCTGATCGTCGAGCGCGAGCTCGAGCGCCGAGCGCACGTCGCGAAGCCGTTCTGGGAGGTCTACGCCAAGTTCGTCCACCCCGACGGCGCCTTCGAGGCACACCACAAGACCGACAAGTTCTGGGAGAAGCCCGAGGCCGAGGCGGCCCTCGCCTCCACCGACTCGCCGGGCGAGGTCGTCGAGCTCTCGACCCGCAAGAACACGCGCAAGCCGCCCACTCCCTACAACACGACGGCGTTCACGACCGACGCCTCCTCCCGCCTGGGGATCACGCCCTCGCAGGCGATGCGGGTCGCCGAGGACCTCTACATGGACGGGTTCATCTCCTACCCGCGCACCGACAACACCGTCTACCCGCCCTCGCTCGACACGCGCGAGCTCGTCGCCTCGCTCGTCCGCATCCCGGAGTTCAGCGCCGGCAAGGACCTGCTCGACAGCGAGCTCACCCCGACGCGGGGCAAGAAGGAGACGACCGACCACCCGCCGATCTACCCGACGCAGGCGGTCTACCCGAACGCGCTCGAGGGACCAAGCGCCGCGTCTACGAGCTCGTCGTGCGGCGCTTCCTCGCGACCTTCGGCAAGCCGATGATCACCGAGTCGGCGCGGGCCGACATCAAGGCCGGCACCGAGACCTACTTCGTGCGCGGCTCGATCGTGGTCGACCCCGGCTACGCCGCCGTCTATACATATGCGCGCTCCGCCGACAACGAGCTGCCGGCGCTGGAGGAGGGCCAGAAGCTCGACCTCGACGGCGCCCCGTGGATGGTCGACAAGGAGACCCAGCCCCCCTCGCGGATCTCAGCCAGGGCAAGCTGATCGAGATGATGGAGGAGCTCGGCCTCGGCACGAAGGCGACCCGCCCGGACATCATCCAGAAGCTCTACTCGCGCGGCTACGTGTACGGCAACCCGCCCGAGCCGTAGCGAGACCGGGATCGCCATGTACAAGGCGTTCCACGACCACGTGGTGCGCATGGCCACGCCGGAGATGACGGCCGAGCTCGAGCACGACATGGACCTGATCGCCGACGGCAAGACCTCGAAGTACGAGGTGATCCAGATCAGCCGCGACATGCTCCACCAGACCTACGACGACCTGTTCGAGCGCCGCGAGGATCTGGCGAAGACGATCTGGGCCGGGATGGACGAGGACAAGTACATCGGCACCTGCGAGGTCTGCGAGGCCAAGGGCCGCACCGTGCACGAGGACGGCTCCCCGAACCGGCTGCGGATCATCGACCTCAAGGGCGGCAAGCGCTTCTGGGGCTGCGAGGGCTACAACCGCGACGACCCCGAGGACCCGGACTCCTGCGGCAACTCGGGTCCGCTTCCCGGCCGCGGCTACGAGCTCTGGCGGCTGGAGCCGAAGTGCTCGATCTGCGGCGTGCGCCCGCGGCTGACCGTCAAGGGCTTCCGCGGCCGGCCCTGGAAGCTGTGTTTGAACGACGACTGCCCGACGATGGTCGAGATGCGCGAGAAGCGGGCCGAGCGCCAGAAGGCCAAGGAGGAGGCCGAGAAGCGCAAGGCCGAGAAGGAGGCCGCCGAGGGCAAGGACGACGACGACTCGCGGCAATTCCGGCGCCAAGAAGCAAGGGCAAGGCCAAGGGCAACCGGGCCGCTCGGGCGGGCGCAAGAAGCCGCCGAGCTACGACGACGCGGACCAAGCGCGCCACGCGCTCGAAGGCGGCCGGCCGCCGGATCGTCCGCCCGCGGCGCGGCTCCTAGCGCGAGCGCAGCGTCGGGCCGGGCGGCGGAGCTTCAGGGTGTTCGTCAGCTTCGAGGGCATCGACGGCGTCGGCAAGAGCACGCAGGCGCGGATGCTCGCCGCGCGCTGGGCCAGGACACGGTGCTGCTGCGCGAGCCCGGCGGCACCCCGCCGGCGAGCGGATCCGCGAGCTGCTCAAGGACGCGGAGCTGGAGCTGGCCGCGCGGACCGAGCTGCTGCTCTTCCTCGCCGCGCGCGCCGAGCTCGTCGAGACCGTGATCCGCCCCGCCCTCGACGCCGGCCGCGACGTCGTCTGCGACCGCTTCATGGACTCGACCGTCGCCTACCAGGGCGCGGCGCGGGGGCTCGGCGAGGGCCTCGTCACCGAGCTCAACGAGATCGCCGTCGCCGGCTGCGTTCCCGACCGCACGATCCTGCTGCGGCTACCCGGGGCCGAGGCGGCGGATCGCGGCGCCGGCCGCGGCGACGGCTGGGGCGACGACCGCTTCGAGCGCGAGGGCGCGGGCTTCAGCGACTCGATCGCGCGCGCTTTCGAGGGGCTCGCCGAGCGGGCGCCCGACCGCTTCGCGGTCGTCGACGGCAGCGGCGAGCCCGACGCGGTGCACGCCCTCGTGCTCGAGGCGCTTGGGGTGGCGGGCCGGTGAGGGCGGTCGGGCCGATGCACGAGACGCTCGAGTCCGCGACCGAGCACCAGCCCGCCGCGCGGGCGGCGCTGGCGGCGGCGCTCGCCGCCGGGCCCGGCCACGCCTACGCGCTCGTCGGCCCTCCGGGCAGCGGCAAGCGCGAGGTCGCGCGCGCCTTCGCGGCCGAGCTCCTCGCCGGCGCCGGGGAGGGGGAGGCGGACGAGGGCGCCCGCGCGCCGCGCCCTCGCCGACCCCTCGCCGCACCCCGACCTCGCCTGGGTCCGGCCGCCCGGCAACCAGCACCTCGTCGAGGAGGTGCGGGAGCGGGTCATCGCCCAGGTGCCCTACCGCCCCTTCGAGGGCGAGCGCCGCGTCTTCGTCATCGAGGCCGCCGACGCGATGGCGGAGGAGAGCCAGAACGCGCTTCTGAAAACGCTCGAGGAGCCGCCCTCCTACGCGCACCTGATCCTCGTCTCGGCCGAGCCCGAGGCGCTGCTGGAGACGGTCCGCAGCCGCTGCCAGGAGATCCCCTTCCAGCCGCTGCCGCGCGAGGTCGTCGAGACGCGGCTCGCCGAGCGGGTCGAGGCGCCGCCGGAGACGATCGCGGCGCTCGCCGCGCTCGCCGACGGCGACCTCGACCGGGCCCGCTTCCTCGGCGGCGAGCGCGGCTCCCGCCTCCGCGATCTCGCGGAGGGCTGCTGCCGCGCGGCGCGCGCAGGCGACGTCTCCCAGCGTCCGTGGAAGGACGTGCTCGAGCTTGCGGCGGAGATCGGCAAGGGCGAGTCGGAGGCGGTCGTCGCCGCGGCCGGCGCCCGCGCCGAGCAGTTCGGCAAGGGCCGCGACGCCGATCGCATCCGCCGCACCGGCGGCGAGGCCGCAAAGCGGGCCGAGCGCCGGGCCCGCACCGACGCGATCGACGTGGCGCTGGCGCTCACGGCGGCCTGGTTCGTCGATCTGATCGCCGTCTCCGAGGGCGCCGGCGCCCTCGTCCGCAACCTCGATCGCTCCGCGGCGCTGACCGCCGACGCGGCCGAGCTCGACCCCGCGCGCGCCCGCCGCGCCGCCGAGCTGGCGATGGAGACGCGACGCCGGCTGTCGGTGAACGTCGCCGAGGAGCTCGCACTCGAGGCACTCTTCCACCGCATCGCCGCCTCCTTCGCCGGCTCCTGATCGGGGCGGGGGCAGGCGGCACCCGGGCCTCGTCCGGGGGCGCTTCCGCCCGCAAAGGGCTTCGCCGCTTGGCTCCGCGGCACCTTTTCTCTACAAATCAGTGCCGTGGCAACCACGCCTACGCCCCTTGAACTGCCGGCCACGGCCGATCGGCCGGCGATCCAGCCGAACCCGCCGCGCCGCCCCTTCGGCGTCCGCCTGTGGCTCGCGCTGATGTTCGCGGCGATCGGGATCCTGACCGGGACCACGGTCTATCTGTTCGTCTCCGAGACCTCCCAGCAGGCCGCCGAGGACCGCTCGAGCGAGGTCGCGCTCGGCCGTGCCTCGCAGCTCGCCGTCGAGCTCGGCCAGCACAAGGTCAAGGACGCGGGCAAGATCATCGCCAAGTACCGCAACGACGCCTTCGCCGCCTGGTACTTCAACCGCGAGAACGACCTCAAGACGCAGCGCTACATCCCGATCGCGAACCAGACGCTGTCGGAGGTGCCGAGCCAGCGTGAGGCGCGCCGGGTCGCCGGCCGCCAGCAGCAGTACGTGAACGAGCTCGAGGGCGGGCTCACCGTCGTCGGCTACCCGATCTTCCGCGACGACCGCTTCGGCGGCAGGCTGCTGGTCCAGGCCGACCGGCCGACCGAGGTCAACGACGCGCTCGACGCCCTCCGCGGCGAGCGGCTCACGGCCCTGTCGCTGGCCGTGGTGGTCGCCGCGATCATCGGCTTCCTCGTCGCGAGCCTGATCACCTCCCGCGTGAAGCGGCTCGCCGCGGCCGCCAGGCGCATCGCCGGCGGCGACCTGAGCCAGCCCCTCCACACGCGCGGCCGGGACGAGATCGGCGATCTCGGGCGTGCCCTCGACTCGATGCGGATCGCGCTCGGCGAGACCTTCGACGCGCTCTCCTCCGAGCGCGACCGCCTCTCCGCCGTCTTCGTCTCGCTCGAGGACGCGGTCATCGTCGTCGGCTCCGACGGCGACGTCCGCTTCGCGAACCCCGCCGCCGCCGAGCTGATCACGTCCGAGGGCCGCCCGGTGGAGTCGCTGCGGCCGTGGATCCGGCGCGCCACCCACCGCGGCACGGTCGAGAACGACCACGTCGCGATCGGGCAGATGGTGGTCGGGATCAGCGCCCGCCACCTCCCCGCCGAGAGCGCCGTGCTGATCGTGGTCCGCGACCGCACCGAGGAGCTGCGCCGCGATCAGGCCGAGCGCGAGTTCGTCTCCAACGCCGCGCACGAGCTGCGCAACCCGATCGCCGGCATGTCCGGGGCGATCGAGGTGCTGCGCTCGGGCGCCAAGGACGACCCCGAGGCCCGCGACCACTTCCTCGAGCGCCTCGCGACCGACGTCGACCGCGTCGCCCGGCTGACCAAGTCGCTGCTGACGCTGGCGCGGATGGAGGCGATCGGCGAAGGGGAGGCCGAGGTCGTCGGCATCGGCATGGTCCTCGACGAGTCGCTGAACACGGCCGAGGCGCCGGAGGGCGTCGAGGTCATCCGCGAGGACGACGAGGACGAGGAGCTCGTCGCCGCCGCGGACCCCGTGCTGCTGCGCCAGGTGGTGATCGGCCTGCTGACGAACGCTTTCAAGCACACCTCGTCTCCGGGCACCGTTACGCTTCGCGCCTACCGAGACCAGGACGGCGAGATCGTGATCGAGGTACAGGACACCGGATCGGGAATCCCTGAGGCTGAGCGCGATCGCGTCTTCGAGCGGTTCTATCGTGGCAGTGGATCGCTGGAACGAGAAGGCTTTGGTCTCGGCCTCGCGATCGCAAAGCGAATGATCGACGTGATGGGTGGAGAGATAACTGTGGACTCCGAAGAGGGTCAGGGCAGCACCTTCAAGATCCGCCTCCGAGCGGCCAGTCCGACGACGACCCCCGTCGCGTGAGAGGAGGACGTAAGCGATGAGCCGCGGCAGGATCCTCGTCGCCGACGATGAGCCCTCCGTCCGCGAGTCGGTCGGCTACGCGCTCCGCCAGGAGGGCTTCGAGGTCGAGCTCGCGACCGACGGCGACGACGCGAACGAGAAGATCGGCCCCGAGGTCGACTTCGACCTGCTCGTCCTCGACATCATGATGCCGGGCCGCAGCGGCCTCGACCTGTGTCGCGACGTGCGCGGTCGCAGCCCCGTCCCGATCATCCTGCTGACCGCGAAGGACGCCGAGGTCGACAAGGTCGTCGGGCTCGAGGTCGGCGCCGACGACTACGTGACCAAGCCCTTCAGCGTCCGCGAGCTGCTCGGCCGCGTCCGCGCCCAGCTCCGTCGCCGCGAGCTCGACCGCGCCACCGGCAGCGCCGAGGACAACGGCAAGGGGATCGACGCGGGCGAGGTCACGATCGATCTCGCCCGCCATCTCGTCACCGTCCGCGGCGAGCCCGTCAACCTGACCCGCTCCGAGTTCCAGGTCCTGCGCCTGCTCGCCGAGCGTCCCGGCCAGGTCTTCAGCCGGCTCGAGATCATGGAGGAGCTGTGGCAGTCGGAGTTCTCCGGCGACGTCCGCGCGTGCGACGTCCACATCTCCAACCTGCGGCAGAAGATCGAGCGCGACCCCCAGGACCCCGAGCTGGTGCTCACGGTCCGCGGCGTCGGCTACAAGCTCGTCGAGCCCGAGTAGCCGGCCGTAGCCGGCCGCCGTCGAGCGGGCGACCGGTACGACTCCCGTATTGTTGTGTTGGGGGTTGAGAGCCGGGGCCATGGGGGCCTGGGGAGATAAGAGGAGATTGACTTGATCGCTTTCAGGAGCAAGGTCGTCGGCGTCGGCATCGTGCTCGCGCTGTGCGGGCTGCTGACTTTCACGGGCACCGCGGCCGCGAGCGGCAAGCCGCGGGTGGCGACCATCAAGGGGTTCAGGGCCCCGGACACCCCCAAGCGGTACGACAAGGTGCGAATCGTCAAGTACGGGAAGCCGAAGGGCGACCACGTCCTCGTCCTCAACCCCGGCACCTCGGCCGGCGGCACCTTCTTCGGCCCCTTCGCGCGGGCCCTGACGAGGAAGCTCAAGGGCTGGCAGGTCTGGGCGATCGAGCGCCGCGAGAACCTGCTCGAGGACCACTCCCTCCTCGAGAAGTACGCGAACGGCGACGCCACCAACCAGGACGTCTTCGACTACTACCTCGGCTGGCTCACCGACTCCTCGATATCTCCGCACTTCACGCCGAAGACGACCGCCGAGACCGAGTACGCCAAGAACTGGGGCATGAACGTCGCGGTCCACGACACCCGCAGGGTGGTCAAGCGCGCGAAGAAGGGCGGGCGCACCGTCGTCATGGGCGGTCACTCGCTGGGCGGCTCGATCACGACCGCGTACGCGACCTGGGATTTCAACGGCAAGGCCGGGGCGAAGGGCCTCTCGGGGCTCGTCTTCATCGACGGTGCGGCCGCCAACAGCGCCTCCAGGCCGGTGCCGACGGCAGCGGAGGCGCAGGCCAACGTCGACGAGCTCAACGATCCCTCGACGTCGCCGTTCATCACGCTGGTCCCGCCGTTCCCGTGGGCCGCGGGCGTCTTCAACGCGACCGGCTCGACGGCGGCCGTCCTCGATCCCAACGACGCCTCGTTGTTCGGGAGCTGGCCGCTCGCGCCGGCCGACCTGACGCCGCCGGTACCCGCGACCAACGCCGGCCAGTACGGCTACGCGGTTGACGCGTCGACGAGTCCGGACAGCCTGGCGCTGGTCCAAAGCCACATCGGCCATCTGGCGAAGTCGGGCGATCCCCGCGGCTGGCACAACGGTGAGCTCGGGACCGTCCACCGGGCGGCCTCGGTCTTCTCCGAGCACGTCGGCTACAAGCACCAGAAGGTCGGCATGGACGGAACCTCCTGGTACCACCCGGAGAAGCTCTCGATGGACTCCGGCGCGATCAACAACGGCATCGACAACCCGGCGCAGGCCGTCTACGGCGACCACGCGACCATGGGCCACTCGGTGAAGCTGCCGATGTATTCGTTCGACACCTCGCTCGGTGGGGGCCGGGTCGCCGATGCGACCCGCCAGCTCGCCAAGCAGTCGGGGGTGCCGAAGCGCTGGGTCAAGACCGTCGAGCGGACGAAGACCTACTCCCACATCGACCCGATCAGCGCGAAGCCGTCGAAGAATGCCTTCCTGAAGACGGTCGTGCCCTTCCTGAAGAAGAAGGTCAAGTAGGGAGCACCACGCAGTCATCCCGCCCGGCCGCCCCCGGCGCCGGGCCGGGAAGCTCGGCTGGCCGGGCAAGCCGGTCTGCGGACACGCTCGGCCGGGCCGACGGGCTCTCGGTGGAGAGGCTCGGCCGGCCCGCGGGGGCTCGGCGGAGAGGCTCGGCCGGCCCGCGTCGGCTCGGTGGAGAGGCTCGGCCGGCCCGCGTCGGCTCGGTGGAGAGGCTCGGCCGGCCCGCGGGGGCTCGGTGGAGAGGCTCGGCCGGCCCGCGGGGGCTCGGCGTCCGGCCGTCCTCTGGGGCAGTGAGGAGGGTGGCGCGCCAAGCGTCCCCGTTTGGCGCACCTTTCGTTGCATGCCGTGTCCCATGGGCGCGCGTTTGCCGGCCAGAGTGGAGTCCATGGAGGCGAGTGGTCACGAAACCTCTCAACTTAGGAGGGAACGTGACCAGTCGCGGGTGGTGGACGGCCGGATCCGGTCCCTCGCCGCCCGTCAGCACGGTCGGATCTCGAAGGCGCAGCTTGTTGGGCTCGACGTATCGGAGGGCGGAATTGAAGCCCGCCTCCGTCGCGGCATGCTGGTCCGGGTCGCCCGCGGCGTCTACGCGCTCGCCCCCCTCATCGCCACCCCCCAGGCCGCCTGGATGACGGCCCTCCTCCGCGCCGGCCCGGATGCCGTGCTCAGCCACGCCAGCGCCGGGGCCGCGTGGTCGATCCGCCGCTCGGAGGCGACGCTGATCGACATCACCACCCCTCACCGCAAGCGCCCGATCGAGGGGGTCCGCCTTCACCGGCGGTCGCTGCCGGCCGACGAGATCACGGAGGACCACGACGGCCTCCGTCTCACGACCCCGTCCCGCACGATCTTCGACCTCGCGCCTCTGATCAGCGACGCCCGCCTCGAGGGAGCGATCGCCGTCGCCGACGAGCTCGAGCTCGACTTCGCCCCCTCGTTGCCGGAGCTGCTGGCGCGCCACCCCCGCCACCGGGGGACCCGCCGCCTCAGGCGCGTGCTCGGGCGCATCGAGGGCGCGGTCGCCCGCCGCCTGCGCTCCGAAGGCGAGGCTGAGTTCCTCGACCTCGTCCTCGAGACGGGCTGGCCCCGGGTCGAGACGAACTTCATGCTCCGGATCGGTGACCGCGTGTTCGAGCTCGACGCCGCCTGGCCGGCGCTCCGCATCGGCGTCGAGTTCGACACCGGCGACTTCCACGGCTCCTGGTCCGCCGCCGAGCGCGACCGCGAGCGCGATCGCATCCTCCTTGCTCACGGCTGGCGCATCGTCCGCGTCACGGACCGTATGCTCGGTCCCGGCCGGGCCGCCCTGCGCGCGGACCTCGACGCGATCCTCGCCGCGCAGCATCCAGGGCTCGTTGCGTGAGGACGGCCGCGATCCTCCGCACCCAATATCCCTCATCTACACTCAGGCGCCCGCGCCGACGTAGCTCAGCTGGTAGAGCACTTCACTCGTAATGAAGGGGTCAGCGGTTCGAATCCGCTCGTCGGCTCTAGGAGAGCGCTGGGAAATCGGGCGAATGTGGGGCTGGCCTCCGAAGGGCAATCAGAGGGACTTCCGCCAGCGGTGCGCGCGGCCGCTGCTCGGCGTCGGCGCCGGTCAAGGACCGCACGACCGGGCAGTCGGTGGTGGCTGCCGGCGACTAGAGTCCAGCGTGCTGATCCCCTCGAAGCCGCCTGTGCCTGAGTCGAGCCACCCCGCCCGCAGGCATCCCCGCCTCCCTCTTCCTCCCCGCGGTTCGCTGCGCTGATGTTTCTTGCGCTGCGTGAGATGCGCCGGGCAAAAGTCCGGTTCGCCCTGCTGATCTCGGCGATCGGACTGCTCGTCCTTCTGATCCTCGCCCAGCAGGCCATCCAGAACGGTTTGATCACCTCGTTCATCGGTGCGATCGACCGCCAGTCCGCGCCGGTGTTGGTCTACAGCGTCGACGGCCAGCGCACGCTCCAGGGCAGCGTCATCACGCCGCCACTCGAGCAGAAGATCCGCTCGACCGAGGGCATCGCGAAGTCGGGGCGGATTGGGCAGGGGACCTTCACGGTGGACGTCAACGACAGCGGCGAGGACTCCGACGCGGCGATCATCGGCTACGACGCAGGCGACCTCGGCGCCCCCGACCAGCTCACGGCTGGGCGCTTGCCGAAGGGTCCCGGGGAGGCGGTCGGCAGTGACAGCGACTACAAGCTCGGTGACCGGATCCAGGTTCTGGGGCCCCGGGGCCAGACCTCCGGCACCGAACGGATCGAGGTCGTTGGCCTCGCCGCCGACGCCCAGCTCCAGGTGACCCCGACCCTGTTCGTCAATTGGCCCGACTACGTCGCCTCGGTCAAGTCGGCCAACCCCGACGCCCGGAGAGTTCTGCCCAGCGCGATCGGCGTCGCGCCGGTCGAGGGGCTGGACCCGGCGGCGCTGGCCGAGCGGATCAACGAGTCGAGCCGGGAGGCCGATGCGCTGACCAGGCAAGCGGCCGTCGAGAAGACCCCGGGCGTCGCAGAGGTCCGCTCGTCGTTCCGGGTGATCTTCCTGCTCTTCGGCCTCGTCGTGCCGCTGGTCACAGGCCTGTTCTTCTTGATCATCACGCTCCAGAAGTCGGCCTCCCTGACCCTGCTCCGGGCGATCGGTACCAGCTCGGGCCTCCTGGTCCGCTCGCTGATGTTTCAGGTTGCGGTGGTCATCGGCGGTGGGCTTGCGGTTGGAGTCGCGCTCTACACGCCGCTTTCTCATGCCCAGCTCGGTGAAATCACGCTGAGGTTCGATCTCGGGGCGGTCCTGTTCTGGTCGGCGCTGCTGCTCGGGCTCGGCCTGGTGAGCGCAGTGGCCGCCGCCCGGCGGGTGCTGGCGATCGACCCGATCGAAGCCACCACCGGGGAAGGTGGCCGGTGAGCCTCGCGCTCAAGGAGCTCCATCGCCGGCCGGGACGGTTTGGCTGGGCGACCGTGATCCTGACTCTGATTGCGATCCTGCTGATGTTCCTCGGCGGGCTGCTGGACGGACTGACCGCGGGCAACACAGGCGCGATTCGAGTCCAGCAGGCGGACCTGATCGTCTACTCGTCGACCTCGCAGGACTCGCTCGCGCGAAGCCGGATCGACGCGGGGCAGCGCCGGCAGGTAGAGAAGGTGGATGGCGTCGGTGCCGTCGGCGGACTTGGCAGCGTGCAACTCGGCGGCCGGATCAAGGGTCGCGACCCGAGAGACCTCGTGCCGACCGTGCTGTTCGGCTATCAGGCGGCGTCGCAGGGTCTGCCGAAGCCGCCGACGAAGCCAGGTGAGGCGTGGGCTGACGACACGCTGGAGGCCGATGGCGTGGAGCGGGGTGACGTAATCCGGGTGGGCCCCGCGCGCAGCCCGATCAAGGTGATCGGCTTCGTCGACGACACCCGGTACGCGGGTCAAAGCACGTTGTGGGCCTCGCTGAGAACGTGGCGGAGGGTCCAGAGCGAAAACCGCCCCGACGCCCGGGTGGGCCCGGGGGTCAGCCAGGCGCTGGTGGTGCAGGCGTCCGGTTCCGATCCGGCCGACCTCGCCGCCAGGATCGACGCGGCGACCGGCGGCAACACCTCGAGCCTGACCGAGCAGGAGGCGATCGACGCCCTGCCCGGCGTCGCCGCGCAGAAGACCGTCTTCAACCAGATCATCGGGCTCACCGTGCTGATCGCGATCATCGTCGTGGCCCTCTTCTTCGCGCTGATCACGGTCGAGCGGATCGGCCTATACGGCGTGCTGAAGGCGCTGGGCGCCGGTTCCGGGCGGCTCTTCGCCGGCTTGCTGGCACAGGCGGTGACCGTCACCCTGATCGCCAGTGGGATCGGTGCGCTTGCCGCGGTCGTCCTGGACGCCGTGATCCCGGTCGGTTCGATCCCATTCATCGCGACCGGCGGCCGTCTCGCTACGAGCACGCTCTTCCTGCTCGTCGCGGCCGTGATCGGTTGCGCGTTCTCCCTGCGCCGCGTGCTTCGGGTCGACCCGGCCACGGCGATCGGAGGCGGCCAGTGAATGCGCGCCTGGAGGGGCCCCGATCCGGTCCTGCTCGAGACACCGGCAGCCGGCGAACCAAAGACAATCCGAAGTGAGAATGAGCGAATCAACGTCAAACCCAGCCCTCGAGATGGAGAAGGTCCGAAAGGTCTATGTGGTGGCGGATGAGGAAGTCATCGCGCTTGATCACGTTGACCTGACCGTCGGCTCGGACGAGATCGTCGCCCTGGTCGGCCCCTCGGGCTCCGGCAAGACGACGCTCTGCTCGATTGCCGGGGGAATCCTCTCTCCGACCGATGGCAGGGTGGCGGTCGGGGGCAGGGACATCTCCGGTTACTCGCCGGGCGAGCTGACCGAATTCCGTCGCGAAACGGTCGGCTTCGTGTTCCAGACGGTCAACCTGATCCCGTTCCTGACTGCCAGGGAGAACCTGCTGCTGGTCGACGAGATCGGACCGCGCAACCGCAAGCGGGCGCAAGGGCGGGCCGACCAGTTGCTCGAGGAACTGGGTCTCGAGGATCGGGCCGGGAACCTCCCCTCGCAGCTTTCAGGCGGCGAGAAACAGCGGGTCGCGATCGGCCGCTCTCTCATGAACCAGCCGGCGCTGGTGTTGTTCGACGAGCCGACCTCCTCGCTCGACACCGAGCTGGGAGACCAGACGGTCAGGCTGATCCGCGACGAGATGAAGAGCCGCGGCACGGCGGCGATCATCGTGACCCACGACGATCGCATCACCAGGCACGCTGACCGCACCGTCCACATCACCGACGGCCGGATCTCGGGCTGAACGGTTCCCGGGAGGGCTTCTTCTCAGGCCGAGCAGTAGGAGGAGTAGCCGCCGATGTCCGAGTGGACGGTCGTCTCCCCGGTGTCGGTGTCCGGGTGCGTCAGCCTCCCCTTTGCGTACATGTAGAGCTTCTCGCCGGCATTGTCGGACCACTTCGGCTGCTTGCAGGGCCGCGGATTCCTGAGGACGATCCTCGCCGGGCCCTCGGGGTGGCACCTCGGGGGACAGGGCACCGATGAGGTGTCCTTGTAGTGGCCGCGTCCCACCGCCCTGCGCTTGCCCCAGTGCCGCCACTGGATGTCGGTCACCTGGGGTCCCGCGTTGGCCGTGAAGAAGATCGCCTGCGGATGCGGCGTCGCGCCTCCGAACAGGTCGGCGAAGTAGACCTTGTGGTGGTGACCGTGGCGGTGGTGGCCGCGGGCCTGGGTCGAGGCGCCGAGCGCGAGGGCGGCGACGAGGACGACGGCGAGCGAACCGAACAGGCGGACCGCGGCTCGTTTGGACATGAACTCCACCCCCGATGTGGACACGACTGCAGAAGGCGGGCGAGCTGGCCAGAGATCCGAAGAACCGGACGCGGCATCTCACCCGCAAACGACTATACGCCTACGCCCACCTTGGGCACCGCCGCTCAGCCGCGCCTACGGGCCGCCCGACGGCGGGGCCATCAGTTCTTCGGTCCCTCCCCGTCGATGCGAACCCTATGTGAGCCGAGGCAAGGCCTCCGCGCGTGGTCGCCACGCATGTATACCCCATATACGTATCCTGTACGGAAGGCATTCCGACCCCCAACCGCCACGATTCAAGGCACCCATGAGCGCTGCGATCCAGATCAAGACGGCATTGCTTCCCGTCGCGCACATGTTCGACGATCATCACGACTGGGGCGATGGCTGGTCCGCCCTGATGGTGGTCGGAATGGTCGCGTTCTGGGCTGTGGTCATCGTCGGCGGGGTCTGGCTGGTGCGCGAGCTCGGCTCGCGGCGCCACTCGTCGGGCGACGCCGGCGGGGTGACGGCTCTCGAGATCCTCGATCGCCGGCTGGCCGAGGGCGAGATTTCAGTCGAGGAGTACGCGGAGCGACGGCGAGCGCTGCTCGACGCCGAGGGGTCGGACCGTGACTGACACCCCCAGCGGTCCCCGGCCGGCAGCCCGGCCGGGGAGCGATGCAGGCTGAACCCGACCCCCTCCGCTCCCGGCCGCCGGCCGAGCCCGCGCCCCGACAGGCGTTCCTGTTCGCCGACATCGCCGGCTTCACCTCGCTGACCGAGGCGCACGGGGACGAGCGGGCGGCCGAGGTCGTCGATCACTTCTGCGAGCATGCCGCCGGCCTGATCGCGCGGCTGGGAGGGGAGCAGGTGAAGACGATCGGCGATGCGGTCATGCTCAGGACGGAGTCGGCGGCCACCGCCGTGCGGCTCGGCATCGACCTCGCCCACCACGAGATGGCGCGCGATCGGCACCCGCGCGTCGGCGTCGGCATCGCCTGGGGTCCCGCGGCCGAGCGGGGCGGAGACTGGATCGGCTCCACGGTCAACGTCGCCGCCAGGCTCTCCGAGCTCGCCGAGGGCGCCGAGGTGCTGATCAGCGCCGCCGGGCGGCGGGCGGCCGGCGAGATCGAGGGGATCGATTTCCGCTCCCGCGGCCCGGTCACGCTGCGTGGGTTGCACGAGCCCCTCGAGGTCTACGAGGCCGACTGCAGGGACCGGGCGGCGGCCCTGTACCTCGACCCCGTCTGCCGCATGGCGCTCGATCCCCGCGGCAGCCACCTCAGCGCGATGCACCGGGAGACCGTCTATCGCTTCTGCTCCGAGCGATGCCTCCGCGCCTTCCGCTCGAACCCCGATGCCTTCACGGGCCCGGCCTCCCCGCAGCGGTAGGAGCGGGCTCGCCCGCGCGTCGCCCCCTTCGCTACGGGTACAGGGTTGGGGTAATCTGCGTCCGATGGCCGAACAGCCCGGATACGCGCCAGGCAAGGAGCAGCTGCTCAACCGTCTGCGGCGAATCGAAGGCCAGGTCCGCGGGATCGCCCGGATGGTCGACGAGGAGCGCTACTGCATCGACGTCCTGGCGCAGATCAGCGCGATCCAGGGGGCGCTCGATCGCGTTGCGATGCAGCTGGTCGCCGACCACACGCGCGAATGCGTGATCGGCGCGGGCGAGGACAAGCAGGAGGAGCGGACCGAGGAGCTGCTGCAGGCCCTCGACCGCCTCGTCTCGAGGCGGTGAGCCTCCCAGCCGACGGCTTGATCCCGGTCCGCCGCCCGCATCCCACGCCGGCGCGAGCTGCGGGGCGGGTGAGGGGCGGTTGCAAAGAATACCCCCCTAGGGTATAGTCAAGGCAATGGGAGACGTACTCGACGTGATCGGCTCGGGCCTCAAGGACTCGTTCCTGATGGCTTGGGAGGTGTGGTGGGCGCTGGTCCTCGGCTTCGCGATCAGCGCGATCGTGCAGGCGTGGGTTCCGCGGGAGCGGATCGAGAGCGCGCTCTCGGGCTCCGGCGCCAAACCCGTCGGCTGGGCGACCGGCCTCGGCGCCGCCTCCAGCTCCTGCTCCTACGCAGCGATCGCGATCGCCAAGTCGCTCTTCCAGAAGGGCGCCTCGGCCGCCTCCTCGCTCGCCTTCCAGTTCGCCTCCACCAACCTCGTCTGGGAGCTGGGCCTCGTCCTTTGGATCCTGATCGGCTGGCAGTTCACGCTCGCCGAGTACCTGGGCGGGATCGTGATGATCGTGCTCATGACCGTCGCCTTCCGGCTCTTCGTCAGCCGCGAGGTCGAGGAGCGGGCGCGCGAGCACGCGATCGCGGCCGACACCGGCCACCAGCACCACATGGCGGGCGAGGAGGAGCAGAGCTGGAAGCAGCGGATCCGCAGCGCCGCGGCCTGGTCCGACGTCGCCCACAACTTCCGCGGCGACTGGCAGATGCTGTGGAAGGAGATCACGATCGGCTTCCTGCTCGCCGGCTTCGTCGCCCAGCTCGGCAACGGCTTCTTCGAGTCGCTCTTCGTCACCGACGCGCCGGACCCGATCCCGCTGCTCGAGAACGTCCTCATCGGGCCCCTCATCGCGGTCGCCAGCTTCGTCTGCTCGGTCGGGAACGTGCCGCTGGCGGCCGTGCTGTGGTCGGGCGGGATCGGCTTCGCCGGCGTCCTCTCGTTCCTGTTCGCCGACCTGATCGTGCTTCCGATCATCGCCATCTACCGCAAGTACTACGGCTGGGCCTACACGGTCCGGATCGTCGCCCTGATGCTCATCACGATGATCCTCGCGGCGCTCGCGATCGACCTGCTCTTCAGCGGCCTCAACCTGATCCCCGATACGCGCCCGAGCCGCGACGACATCTTCGGCTCGATCACCCTCAACTACAAGTTCGCGCTCAACGTCCTCGGGGCCGTGATCTTCGGGGCGCTCTTCTGGCTCACCGCGAGCCGGGGCGCCACCGATCCCGTCTGCGGGATGAAGGTCGATCGGGACAAGGCGGTCACCATCACCGAGAACGGTCACACGGTCTACTTCTGCTCGGAGCACTGCCGCGACCGCTACGAGGCCGAGCCGGCCGCCGGCGCGCAGCCCGAGTCCGCCTAGGCGAAGCGCCCCGCTCAGCCCGCGAGCGCCGCGCCGAGCTCGATCAGCGCCGGCTCGCTCCCCGGTGGGCCAACCAAGCCGAGGCTGACCGGGCCGCCGGCGACGGTCCCGCACGGGATCGCCACCTCGGGCAGGCCGGAGACGTTGGCGGCGGCGGTCAGCGCCATCACGCGGCCGCGCCAGGCGCCGAGCTCCTGCTCCGGCGCGCTCACGGGCGGGGCCGGCGTCGGGCAGGTCGGGAGGACGAGAACCCCGTCGGCGCCGACGAGCTCGCGGACGCGGGCGCCGGCCCGCGTGCGGGCCTCGCCGGCGCGGGCGTCCTCCTCCGCGCCGACCGCCCGCGCCGCCTCGAAGCGCTCCGCGACGCCGGGCCCGAACCGCGGCCGCGCGCGCTCGACCCATTCGCCGTGCACGCTCCAGATCTCGCGCGCCTGCTGGATCCGGACGGCCTTCGCCCAGGCCGCGAGGCCGTCGGGCGCGAGGGTCAGCTCCTCGGAGGGGAGCCGCTCCCGCAGGCGCTCCCGGGCCGGCGCGAGCGCGGTCCGGACCTCCTCGTCGGCGAGCGCCCAGGCGTCGCCGGCGAGCAGCGCCCGCCGCAGCCGCGGGGCGCCCGCGGCCTCACCGTCGCGCCCGAGCAACGCCGCCATCGCCGCGCCCAGCAGCGCGGCGTCGGCGGCGAGCGCGCCCGCGGTGTCGAACGAGGGCGCCAGCGGCACCACGCCCTCGCTCGGCACCTCACCGTGCCCGGGGCGCATCCCCCAGACCCCGCAGAGCGCCGCCGGCGTGCGGATCGAGCCGGTCGTGTCGGTGCCGAGCGCCAGCGGCACGAGCCCGCGTCCCACGGCCGATGCCGACCCGCTCGAGGAGCCGCCGGGAATGCGGTCCGGCGCCCGCGCGTTCAGCGGCGTCCCGTAGTGGAAGTTGCGGCCGGTGATGCTGTAGGTGAGCTCGTCGCAGAGCGCCTTCCCCACGAGCGTCGCGCCCGCGGCCAGCAGCCGCTCGACGGCCGGGGCCGTCGCCACCGCCGGCCCGTGGCTCGCGAGCCAGTCGGGGTTGCCCGCGCAGCAGCGGGAGCCGGCGAGCGCGAACACGTCCTTGGCGACGAACTCGACCCCCGCCAGCGGCAGCTCGCCGCCCGCGGCGCCCTCGATCCGCACCGGGTCGTGCTCGCAGAGCGCGCCCGTCGCGTCCGAGCCCCTCGCCGCGGCCGCCACCGCGCGCCTCAGGCCACCCGGTGCGGCAGCGGCTCGCCCGCGAGCCCCGCGATCAAATTCTCCGCGGCGAGCCGCGCCATCGCCGAGCGGGCCGAGACCGAGGCGGAGCCGATGTGGGGGAGGACGGTGACGTTGGGAGCCGCCAGCAGCGGGTCGTCGGCCGGCAGCGGCTCCGGCGTCGTCACGTCGAGCCCGGCGCCGGCGATCGCGCCGGCCTCGAGCGCCCGCCGCAGCGCTTCCTGGTCGACGACCTCGCCGCGCGCGGTGTTGATCAGGTACGCGGACGGCTTCATCGCCTCGAGCTCGACCGCCCCGATCAGCCCGCGCGTCTCGTCGGTCAGCGGCGTGTGCAGGGAGACGAAGTCGGCCTCGCCGAGGAGCTGCATGAGGTCGTCGCGGCGCCCCGCGGTCAGCACCCGCATCCCGAAGCCGGAGGCGCGGCGCGCGACGGCGGAGCCGATCGCGCCGGGCCCGACGATGAGCAGCGTCGCCCCGGCGACGTCGGCGCCGAGAAAGGCGGCCGGTCCCCAGCTCCGCCACTCGCCCGCGCGGACGGCGTCAGCGGCGTCGAGCAGCCGGCGCGCGCAGGCCAGGAGCAGCGCGAACGCGAGGTCGGCGGTCGCCTCGGTCAGCACGCCCGGCGTGTTGCCGACCGGGATCCCGCGCCGCCGGCACTCCTCCAGGTCGATGTTGTCCACGCCGACCGCCATGTTCGAGACGACGCGGATCGACGGGCAGGCGTCGAGCAGCTCCGCGTCGATGCGCTCCGTCAAGAGGCACAGCAGGCCCTCGACGCCGGCGGCGAGCTCCCGCAGCTCCGCCGCGCTCGGCGGCTCCGCCGCCTCGCGGACGCGGACCTCGTGACCGGCCGCCCGCAGCAGCGCCTCCGGCTCGCCCGGAAGCGGTCGTGTGATCAGGACCTGGGCCACGCACCCATCATGCCCAACCCATCCCCCGCCGTGCCCGGTGATCGCGGCGCCGGCGCGGCGGGCGAGCGCGGCCGGCGAGCCACGCGTCGAGGGCGCGGGCCGGCCCGCGTTCTATCCTCGCCGCGCTTGCACGCGCAGGAGCCGACACCAGCCGCCGGGGCGCCCGCGCCCGAGGCCGACGCCGCAGCCGCATCCGCCGGGCCGCCCGGCCCCAACGCCAACGCGCCGCTATCGGTGCTCGTCGTCACCTACAACTCCGCGGACGCGGTCGAGCGCTCGCTGCCGGCGATCACGGCCGAGCTTCGCGGGGGCGACGAGCTGATCGTCTGCGACAACGGCTCCTCCGACGGCACGGTCGAGCGCGTCCGCGAGCTGGCGCCGGCCGCGCGCGTGATCGAGCTCGCCGGCAACCCCGGCTTCGGCGCCGCCTGCAACGCGGGCGCCGACGCCGCCGCCAACCCGCTGCTGCTCCTGCTCAACCCGGACGCGGTCGTCGCCGCGGGCTTCCGCGAGGCGATCGTCCTGCCCCTCGCCGAGGGCCGCGGCTGGGACGCCTGGCAGGGCCTCGTCACCTCCGACGCCGGGGCGCGCGTCAACACCTGGGGCGGCGCCGTGCACTTCACCGGCATCTCCTGGGCCGGCGGCGCCGGCCGCCCGATCGCGGCGGCGCCGGCCGATCCCGTCGAGATCCCCTTCCCGAGCGGCGCCTGCCTGCTGATCGCGCGCGAGCTGTGGCGGTCGCTGGGCGGCTTCAGCCCGCCCTACTTCCTCTACCACGAGGACACCGACCTCGGCCTGCGGCTGTGGCTCGCCGGGGGCCGCGTCGGCCTCGAGCCCCGGGCCCGGGTCGAGCACGAGTACGAGTTCGACAAGGGCAGCTCGAAGTGGTTCTACCTCGAGCGCAACCGCTGGGCGACGATCCTCCGCACCTACCCGGGCGGGCTGCTGGCCGCCCTCGCCCCGGCGCTCGCGGCGACCGAGCTCGCCCTGCACCTGATCGCCGCCGCCTCCGGCTGGCTGCCCGAGAAGCTGCGCGCCGACGTCGCGGTCCTGCGGGCGCTGCCGCGCCTCCTGCGCGAGCGGCGCGCGATCCAGCGCGGCGCCGGCTCGGCCCCGCCTGTCGCCCGGGCCCCGGGCCGGGAGCTCGGCACGGGGCCGATCGCCCCGCCCGGGGCGCCGCTCGCCGGCGTCGGCACCCCGCCCGGCGCCGCCATCTCCCCGCGGCGCTTCGCGGAGCTGCTCACACCCGAGCTCGACTCCGCCTACCTCGGCCGCGCCTCCGCCTCGAAGCCACTGCGGTGGCTGCTGCGCGCTTACTGGCGGCTGGCCCTCGCGCTGCTCGGGCCGCGCTGAGCGCCCGCCGCGACAGGGTGGGGGTCAGCCGCTGACGCCGTAGCCGACGGCCAGGCAGCCGTCGCCGACCTTGGTGTCCTGGGTGATGAGGCTGATCGAGACCGAGCTGACGCGGCTGTCGCTGTCGCGCAGGAAGGTGTAGCGCTCGTCGATCTCCTGGTTGCCGCTGATCGTGTAGTCGGCGACGCCGGTGGCGGTGCCGGTGAACACGGCCGGCGTGCTCGCGACCGCGCGGTGGTCGCGGACGACGTAGCCGGAGGGGTTCGTGCGCTGCAGCTGGGCGCCCGTGTTGCTGGCAAAGCAGGTGACCGCGATCTGAAGCCCGCCGAGCGAGATCATCTGCTTCGAGGAGCCGGCGGTCAGGACCGCCCCGAACGGGCGCGCCGTTCCCGGCACCTGGGCGGCGCTCAACGACAGGCTGGACTCGTCGATGTCGGCGCCCTTGACGCCGTTGTTCTGCAGGTCGGCGGTACCGATCGAGCCGTCGGAGACCTCGGACGTGCCGACCGATCCGGGGCCGAGCTGGGCGGCGCCGATGGAGTTGCTGTGGATCTGCGCCGCCCCGACCGCGCCGTTGGCGAGGTCGGCCGTTCCGACCGAACCGTCGGCCACGTCGGCCCCCGTGACCGAGCCGTCCTTGACGTCCTTGCCGGTCAGGGAGGCGTCCTTGACGTCCTTGCCCTTGACCTGGTTGTTGATGATGTCGCCGGAGTCGACGGTGTTCTTGCCCTTCAGGGCGTAGGCGCCGCCGCCGAGCGAGACGAACAGGGCCACGAGCGCGACCACCATCGCGGGCGAGACCCGAGGGTGCGTGGACGAGCTCCTCACGAGGTGAAAGATGGCTCAGTTACACGAAAGCGTCAACGGCTTGTCCATTTCCGGTAATTAGTGCCGTAGGTTTGCGCGCGCGCCGCCAAAGACCAGGCGCGAGGTCAGCTTCCTGACAGCCTTCTCAAGTCGTCCGCTCCCCCTGCCGAGGGGAGCCTTGTGGTGGGGACCCTCTTTCAGCGATCGCGGAGGTCGGCGCCGATCGCGGCCTTCACGGCGCTGCTCTGTGGCTGCGCCCTGGCGGGTACCGCGGCCACCCCGGCGAGGGCGCAGACCGCCCACCGGCCGAGCGCTTCGACGGCCAGGCGGATCGTCGGCGGCAATCCGACGACGATCGGCCAGTGGCCCTGGCAGGTCGCGCTCGCCGTCCGGCCGTCGGTCGAGAAGGGCGGCGGGCTCCGCCGGCAGTTCTGCGGCGGATCGCTCGTCGCGCCGCGGTACGTGATCACCGCCGGCCACTGCGTGTTCTCGGAGGAGGCGCCGCCCGGGCACAGGATCGAGGTGATCTCCGGCCGGACCCAGCTGAGCACGGACGTGGGAACGGTGACGAAGGTGCGGCGCGTCTGGGCCCCCATCGGAAAGCCCCCGTACCTGCTCTACGGCGGCGACCCGCCGCACTGGGACGTCGCCGTGCTCGAGCTCGCGGGGCCGGCCGAGGGAACGCCGATCAAGATCGCCGGGCCGGGTGAGGGCTCGGCGTGGTCGGCGGGCGCGACCGCCTACGCGACCGGCTGGGGGCTCAAGTCGCGCAACGGCAAGAAGAGCGACCGGTTGCGCTCGGTCGCGCTCGACGTCAAGGCGCCTTCGGCCTGCGGAGGCGCCGCGGTCTACGGCCACGACTTCGACCCGGCGCTCATGCTCTGCGCCGGCGCCGCCGGCCGCGACACCTGCCAGGGCGACAGCGGCGGTCCGCTCGTCGTGCCCTTCTACGGCGGCTTCCGCCTGGTGGGCGACACGAGCTTCGGCAAGGGGTGCGCCAAGCCCGGCTATTCCGGCGTCTACGCGCGGCTCTCCGGCCCGCCGATCCGCGACGTCCTCCAGCACGACCTCTACGGGCTCGGCGGCTTCAACGTCGCGGGCGGGGCGCCGGTGGCGCCCCCGGCGCGGCCGGGGCATGCCGCCGCCCGCGCTGCCGCCTCCTCCTACTCCCGGAAGCTCTGTGGCTACTACGGGCGTTCCTGCCACCGGCACACGGTCCCGGCCTGCCATCCGCGGCGCTACGCGGTCCGCTGCCGGGTCAAGCTCTACATGAAGGATCGCCAGGGCCGGAGCCGGATCATCCGCGACGTTCTCGTCGGGGATTCCGGCGATGGCGCCCGCGTGGACATGTCCGACCTGCTCGTCCGCCGGCAAGGCTGGCGCTGAGGGGCGCGCGCGGCGCGGGCCGCCGGACCTTCGGCTGCCGATGCGGCAGCCGGGCGCGGGCCCCGTCATCGATGACCGCGCGCTGCCGGCGCCCGGTTCCAAGGCCGTGGCTACCCTCTCGGTATGGGTGAGAGGGGCCACGGGAGAGGCGAGCCCGAGCGCCGGCTGACCCGCCGCCGCCTCACCCAGCTCGCTGCCGGCACCGCCGCCGCAGCGGCCGCCCCCGGCAGCGCCGTGCGCGCGCTCGCGGCCCTCGCCGCGCCCCGCACCGGGACCTACGACGACGGCAGCGCCGCGATCCCGCCGCCCGCCGCCGGCGGCGACCCCGAGCGCGTGATCGTGATCGGCGCCGGTTGGGCGGGCCTGACGGCCGCGAACGCGCTCCGCAACGCCGGCGTCGACGTGGTCGTCCTCGAGGCCCGGCGGCGGCTCGGCGGCCGCGCCTGGACCCGTCGCGTGGGCGGCCACCCGATCGACCTCGGCTGCTCCTGGATCCACGACCCGATCGGCAACCCGATGGCGAAGTTCGCCGCGCAGGCCGGGATCGGGACGACGCTCGCCGCGCCCGAGGCCGATATCGCCACGCTCCGCATCTACGACGAGACGAGCGGCGGGCCGTTGCTGCCGACGCAGATCCTCGGTCCGTTCGGCAACGAGCTCGACTTCGAGAACCGCCTCGGCGACTACGCGAAGCGGCTCGGCCCCGACGCCTCGATCCGCGACGCGGCGCTCGCCTACCTCGACGACCACCACCTCCAGGGCGTCGAGCGACGCCGGGCCGAGTTCGCGATCCGGCTCTTCGCAGAGCAGGAGGAGAACATGTACTGGAACCGGATCTCGCTCCCGTATCTGGCCGACTACGCCGCGCCCTACGACGGCGTCGGTCAGGGCAACTTCCCGACCGGCGGCTACCGGAAGCTGGTCGAGGCGATGGCGGGGGAGACCGACGTCCGCTTCGGCCATCGCGTGCGGACGATCGAGCGCCGCCGCGACGGCGTCGTCGTCGAGGCGAGCCGGCGCGGCACCGGCAAGCGCGTGCGCATCCGCGGCAGCCACGCGATCGTCACCGTCCCGCTCGGCGTCCTCAAGCACCACGGGGTCCACTTCGCGCCGCGGCTGCCGCACGCCAAGCGCGCCGTGATCCGCCGGCTCGGCTTCGGCTACTTCGAGAAGGTCGCGCTCGCCTTCGACGAGCCCTTCTGGGAGCGGGGCGGGCACACGCACATCATCCGTCTCGCCGATCCCTTCGGCTTTCCGATCACCCTCGATCTGCAGCACTTCTCCGGCTTCCCGGCGCTCGTCGCCCTGTACGCGGGGCGCCCGGCGCAGCGGCTGCAGTACGCGTCGAAGGAGCGCAAGACGAAGCTCGCGCTCGCCGCCGTCGCCGAGGCGATGGGCGGCCCGATCCCCAAGCCGCTCGCCACCTACGCGACCGCCTGGCGCCGCGACCCCTTCGCGCGCGGCGCCTACTCGACCGTGATCGCCGGCCGCCCGACGTCCGACTTCGAGAAGCTCGGCCACCCCGTCGGCCGGCTCCTGTTCGCCGGCGAGGCCACGAACCCGGTCCGCAACGGCTACGCGGACGGCGCCCTGACGACGCGGCATCCGCGAGGCCAAGCGCCTGCTTCAGGCCTCCTCGGTCTCGCTCTCGGCCGGCTGAGCGCCGCCGCCGACGGGCTCGCGCTGATCGCCACCGGCGATCGGGTGTCGTCGATCGGCGGGCCGCCGTTGCCGTTGCGGCGCGGGCCCTCGCCGCGCAGCTCGCGGAGCTCGGCGTCGAGGCGGGAGACGGTCTGGGCGAGGATCTTCGTCTCCTCGCTGAGGCGCGAGATCGCGGCCGAGAAGTTGAGCAGCAGGCCGAAGATCGCGACGAGCCCGACGAGGAAGAGCGCGTTCGTCGGTGACTCGATCCCGACCGTGTCGGCGAGCCAGTTGAGGCCGCCGTTCCAGACGGCGAGCACGACGCCGACGATCGCGACGAGCATCCAGACCAGCGCGTAGCGCTCGACCAGCCGCGCCGGCGGACGAGCTCGATCACCAGGACCAGGAAGAGGACGGTCCCGATGACCGCGATCAGCTGCGCGGTCCCCGAGAGCTGGCCGGCGCGCTCCGCCGCCAGCGCCAGCGGCTGCGAGCGGCCGCGGCGCTCGACGCGTCCGCTCCCTCCTGGGCCGGTGCGCGCCGGCCGAGGCGGCGCCGCGGCGCCACGCCCGCGAACTCGCCCGTCCCGGTGTCCTCGCCCGCGTTCGGCAGCGGCCGGCGGCGCAGCAGGCCGACGAAGATCGCGAGCATCACCTTGACCATGTAGTAGGCGGCGCTGAAGTAGTCGATCGAGCTCTCGCCGAAGCCCGCGCGCGTTCATCCGCACGTGCACCTCGTGGATCTTGAGGCGGTGCGCGTGGAGCATCAGGATCGCCTCGACCTCGGGGTAGTCGTGCGGGTAGTCGCGCGCGAAGAGCTCGATCCCGTTGCGGTTGACCATCCGGAAGCCGGAGGTCGGGTCGGTGATCGGCTGGCGGCAGATCGTCGTCAGCACGAAGCCGAAGATCCGGTTGCCGAGCTTGCGCATGAACGGCACCTTGTAGCCGGGGTCGCCGAGGAAGCGCGAGCCGTAGACCATGTCGGCCTCGTCGCCGGCCGTGTGCAGCGCCTCGAGCATCGCCGGCAGGTACTCGGGCTTGTGCTGGCCGTCGCCGTCCACCTGCACGGCGACCTCGTAGTCGCGGTGCAGCGCGAACTTGTAGCCGGCCTGCATGGCGCCGCCGATGCCGAGGTTGAAGGGCTGGCGCAGGACGGTCGCGCCCTCGGCCTCGGCGACGGCCGCGGTGCCGTCGAGCGAGCCGTCGTCGACGACGACGACGTCGAAGTCGGGAGCGTGGCGGTAGATGTCGCGGACGACGCGTCCGACCATCTCCTGCTCGTTGTAGGCGGGGACGATCGCCAGCTTGCGCAGCTTCGAGGTCTTTTCGCTCATCTACAGAGCCCAAGGTAGCGGGGAGGCGGCCCCGCGACGGCCTCCGGGCCCGCTCCGGGCGCCGATCTCTCAGCCGTTGCCGCCCTCGAAGGCGCTCGGCGCCGGCACCTGTCCGAGCGAGCGGCGCACGAGCGCCAGGTGCTGGGCGGTGCTCGCCGCGGTCTGCGAGAGCACGAGGACGGGCTCGCGCTCGGCGAAGGAGGCGAGCGCGTCGAGCAGGCCAGGTAGGCCTGGCCCTCGAAGCCGAGCGCGAGCTCGAGGTAGCGGTGCGCGCTCTCGACCTGGTCGAGGCCGGGCACGTCGGCCGGCTGCGGCGGCCCGGCCGGGTCGGCGTTCGGCCCGAGCAGCCCGGCGAGCAGCTTCGCGTGCGTTCGCGACTGCGTGACGAACTCGCGCGCGAGCTCGGTGTCCCGCTCGTTCAGCGTGCCGCTGCGCAGCGCCTTCCCGTAGACCGTGCGCAGCGTCTGGATCACGCGCAGCGCGGCGAGGACCCGCGTCTGGCCCGTCGTCGCCGCGCTCGCGGAGGCGACGCGCAGCGCCCCCGCGGCCAGCGCCGACCCGCCGCCGAGCCCGAGCACGGCCTTGGCGCCTCGCCCCGCGAGCGCGCGCCGGCTCAGCCGCGCGCCCGCCGCCGCCGGTCGCCTCGGCCGCCGCCGCCGTCGCCGGCGCCGCCCTCAGGGGCCGACATCGATTCCCCCGGGGATCGCCCGCGCCGAGCGCAGGCCGCCGAGCATGACCAGGTGCTGGGCGTTGTTGGCGAGGATCGTCGTCAGCTGGCTGCGGGTCGCGGCGGAGTTCTGCAGCGCGATCGCGCCGGAGTAGGCGCGGACGACGCGGTCGGCGATCGCGGAGGGACTCGCTCAGCGCCGACTCGGGGCCATCGACGAAGACGATCGCCGGTGCCGGCGTCGCCGGCGGCGTCGTGCCGCCCCCGTCGGTGATCAGCGTTCCGAGGGCGTCGATGTGGTCGCTGGTCTGCCGCGAGAGCACGCCGAGCTCGCGCTGCAGCCGCGGCAGGCGCGAAGCGCGCGGCGGTGTCGTAGGTCTTCAGCGCCAGGTATTCGAGCGCCGTCAGGTCGGCGAGCGTGTTGAGCTCGGCCGTGGGCTGGACGCTGGAGTCGCTCGAACCGCCGCCGCAGGCGGCGACCCCGAGCGCGAGGGCGGCTCCGGCTCCCGCCGCGAGCGCTTCACGGCGGCGGAGCGGTGGAGGGGCCGGCGGGCGCACGGGTCGATCTTAGGAAGGCGCCGGGACAAGGCCGTCGGCGGTTGCCCACGCAGTCGACTGCCGTGGTTTGTCGCAGGGCGCTGCGGCGAACCCCGGCGCCCCCGGCTGCAATGCTGGGGGCGATGAGCGCTGCGGGACTTGGCGGAGTCGGAGTGAGCGAACGCGCGCGCGAGCGCGGCGTCGCCGCGCGCTCGCTGCCGGCGCTCGCGGACGAGATCGCCTCGTGCGCGATCTGCCCGCGGCTGGTCGCCTGGCGCGAGGAGGCGGCCGCCGACCCGCCGAAGCGCTTCGCCGGGCAGGAGTACTGGGCGCGCCCGGTTCCCGGCTTCGGCGACCCGGAGGCCGCGATCGCCCTCGTCGGCCTCGCCCCGGCCGCCCACGGCGCCAACCGCACCGGCCGCATGTTCACCGGCGACCGCTCCGGAGACTGGCTGTACGCGGCGCTGCACCGGGCCGGGCTCGCGAACCAGCCGACCTCCGTCGACGCCGACGACGGGCTCGAGCTGCACGGCGCCTGGATCACCGCGGCCGTCCGCTGCGCGCCGCCGGCGAACAAGCCGACGCCGGCTGAGCGCGACGCCTGCCTGCCCTTCCTCGCGCGTGAGCTCGAGCTGCTCGCCGGCGTCCGCGTCCTCCTCTGCCTCGGCAGCTTCGGCTGGGACGGCGCCCTGCGCGTGCTCGCGTCGATGGCCGCGACGCGCGAGGCGATCCCGCGGCCGCGGCCGAAGTTCGGCCACGGCGCCGAGGTCCCGATCGGCCCCTACACGCTGCTCGGCAGCTTCCACCCGAGCCAGCAGAACACCTTCACGGGCAAGCTGACCGAGCCGATGACCGACGCGGTCCTCGCCCGCGCCGTCGAGCTGGCGGGCGCCGCGTGACGGCTCCGCTCAAGTTCGCCGCCGTCGATGCCGAAAGGCGGGACATGGGCCGGGGAGCAAGGCAGGGAGGGCGCACGCGTGCCCGGCGCTCGCGCCGGACGCTCGCGCTCGCGCTCGCCCTCGTCGCCGGCGGCCTCTGCGCGGCCGGTGGCTCCGCGGCCGCCGCGCACCCGCCGCGAGCCCATCAGGCGGCCGGTGGCTCCGCGGCCGCCGCGCACCCGCCGAAGGCGCACGAGGCCGTCGTCGGCGGCTCGAAGACGTCGATCGAGCGCTGGCCCTGGCAGGTGGCCGTGACCTTCTCCCACAAGGTCGTCGGCGGCTCGCCCCGCTGGCGCCTGGAGTGCGGCGGCTCGCTCGTCGCGCCGCGGATCGTGCTCACCGCTGCCCACTGCGCGCTCGAACGCGGCTGGATCCCGGCCTCGGCGCTGTCGGTGGTCTCGGGCCGCACCCGGCTCGACGGCGCGGGTGGCTCCGAGACGGGCGTGAAGAAGGTCTGGGCGTTCACCGACCGCGGCGGCAACCTCATCTTCGACCCGTCGCGCAACACCTCGGACGTGCTGCTCCTGCAGCTCGCCGCGCCGGCCGACGCCACCCCGATCAAGATCGCCGGGCCGAGCGAGCGCGCGGCCTGGTCGCCGGGCAGCCCCGCCTGGGCGACGGGCTGGGGCGTGACCAAGGAGGGCGGCGTGCCGGTCAACCATCTCCGTGCCGTACAGCTCGCGATCGACCGCGACTCGACCTGCGCCGGCCACCGCTCCTACGGCAGCCACTTCGACCCGAGCGTGATGGTCTGCGCGAGCGCCCCCGGCCGCGATACCTGCCAGGGGGACAGCGGCGGCCCGCTCGTCGTCCCCGTCGCGGGCACCTACCGCCTCGTGGGCGACACCAGCTTCGGCAGCTCGTGCGCCAGCGCCCGCTACCCGGGGGTCTACGGGCGGATCGCAGGCCAGCGCCTCCGCGGCATCCTCCGGGAGGGCGTCACCGAGCTCGGCGGCGTCGACCCGATCGGAGGCGAGACGCCGCCGACGCCCGTCCCCCTCGACCGCGATGCCGCACGCGCGGCCGTCGTCGCCCAGGCCCGCCACGAGTGCAACACGACGGGCCCCTGCCACCGACAGCGCACCGGCGAGTGCACGAGCCACGCCGCCGGCTACAGCTGCAAGGTGCGCGAGTTTCTCGAGTACAACGACGGCTACCGCCAGCGCTGCGCCCACGATCTGCTCGTCGCCTCCCGTGCCGGCGCACCCCGGATCGCGATGACCTCGGGCACCCGCTGCAACCGGGGCTGGAAGCGGAAGCAGACGCGCTAGCCGCCTCCGGGCCCTTACAGCCCGCTCGGGACCCGCTCGGGCCGGGCCAGGCCCTCCTGCAGGGCGGCGTCCTCGACGGCCGCGGCGACGGCGTGGTGGACGGCGGGGTCGAGGGCGTCGGGGACCAGCTCGCTCTCGGCCGTGAGCCCGGCGATCGCGTGCGCGGCGGCGAGCTTCATCGGGGTCGAGATCTCCATCGCGCCGGCGGCCAGCGCGCCGCGGAAGATGCCCGGGAAGCCGAGCACGTTGTTGACCGACGTGCCGTCGGCGGCGTAGGCGGCGCCGGCGGCGATCGCCTCGTCGGGCTCGATCTCGGGGTGCGGGTTGGTGAGGGCGAAGATCACCGAGCCGCGCCGGATGTCGGCGCGCTTGATCAGGCCGCTGACGCCGGTCGTGGCGATCACGAGGTCGGACTCGGCCATGATCCGCTCGTAGGTCGAGATCTCGATCCCGGCCGCGCGGGCGCGCTCGTGCGAGAGCTCGTTCGGGTCGGAGGCGAGCACCCGGGCGGCGCCGCCGTCGACCATCATCGTCGCGATCCCGAAGCCCGCGGCGCCGAGCCCGATCTGCCCGACGGTCGCGCTCGTGGAGGTCGAGCCCGACCTGATCGCAGGCGGCGAGCGCGGCCGCCAGCGTCGCGACGCCGGTGCCGTGGACGTCGTCGTGCATGACCGGCTCGGTCAGCTCCTCCTTCAGCCGGCGCTCGATCTCGAAGCAGTCGGGGACGCGGATGTCCTCGAGGTGGATGCCGCCGAAGCCGGGGGCGATCCGGACCACGGTCTCGACGAACTCGTCGATGTCGTCGGTGTCGATCAGGATCGGCATCGCGCGGATCCCCGCCATCTGGTCGTAGAACAGCGCCTTGCCCTCCATCACCGGCATCGAGGCGACCGGCGCCGATGTCCCCGAGCCCGAGCACGCGGGTGCCGTTGGTGCAGATCGCGACCGTGCGGCCGATCATCGTGAAGCGCGAGGCCAGCGCCACGTCGCTCGTCGATCGCCGCGCAGACGCGGGCGACCCCGGGCGTGTAGACGTCGCGCATGTGCTGCAGCGTCTCCAGCGGCTCGATCGCGCCGATCTCGAGCTTGCCGCCCTCGTGCGCGTTCAGGGCGCGGTCGTAGAAGGAGATCACGCGCACGCCCTCGAGCGCCTCGATGTGCTCGGCGACGGTCGGCGCGCGTGGCTGCGATCGTGGACCTCGACCGAGATCTCGCGGACCGAGCGGTCGCGGCCCATCGTGATCGTGACGATGTCGCCGATCAGCGCCGTCGGCGTCGGCGATCGCGTTGCAGACCTGGGCGAGCTGGCCGCGGATGTGCGGCTGGTCGATGCGGAAGACGTAGTCGAGTGCCATGGGGGAGAGGTGGGAGGCGGTGTTTGCGTGCCGCGCCGGCGGGGGAGACGGCGGGAGGCCGCCTAGTATCGCCTAAGCACGTGATCCCGCTCAATCTGCCCAACGCGCTGACGATGCTGCGGATCCTCGCGGTGCCGGTCGTCGTCGTCGCGCTGCTCAGCGAGATCGGGCCGGCGGCGACGTGATCGCCGCGGTCGTCTTCGCGCTCGCCGCCGCCAGCGACGGCCTCGACGGCTACATCGCCCGCCGCCGCAACCAGGTCACGAACTTCGGCAAGCTCATGGACCCGCTCGCCGACAAGCTGCTCGTCGTCGCGGCGCTGATCAGCCTCGTCGCCCTCGACCGCCTCGCAGGCCTGGATCGCGATGGTGATCATCGCCCGCGAGCTCGCCGTCACCGGCCTGCGCACGCTCGCCGCCGAGCAGGGGGTGATCGTCTCGCGCCAGCTGGCTCGGGAAGGTGAAGACGACCCTGCAGATCGCCGCGATCTTCGCCCTGATCGCCGACGACCCGGCGCCGCCTGGGTCGACCTGCTCGTCTACGCGGCGGTCGCGATGACCATCATCTCCGGCGCCGACTACTTCTTCGGCCTGCGCCGGACCCTCAGCGACGCGGCATCCGCCGCTGCCGCGGCCGACCCGGACCCCGAGCCCCCGAGCTCCCGGCCCAGCCCCCGTCGGTGTAGGGCCCGGCGGGCGCGCCGACGACGCGCCCGGGGGGGCGAATTTCGGTCCATCGATCACTTATGCAGGCGGTGCCTGCAGAATCGAACAACGAACGACCACGCCGATCGCCGCGGCGGCCGACGCCGGAGCAGCGGCTCGAGCGAATTGCCAGCGGGGCGCACGGGATCGTCACGCGCGCGGAGGCCGGCGCCGCCGGGGTCAGCAGAGCCGAGATCGAGCATCGGCTGCGAGTCGGGGCGCTGATCCGCGAGCATCAGGGGGTCTTCCGGCTCGGACACCGGGCGCCGTCGCACGCCGCCCGCTACATGGCGGCGGTCAAGGCGTGCGGGGACGGGGCGGCCCTGAGCGGTCTCGCGGCGGCACATTGGCTGTCGCTCCTCGCGGCGGCGCCAGAGGTTGTCGAGGTCACGGCTCCGACGTTGCACCGCGTTCCGGGCCTCCTCGTCCACCGTGCGCAGCCGCCGCTACAGCGCACGATCTCACAGCGCATCCCGGTGACGACGCCCGCGAGGACCCTCACCGACATCGCCGCCCGCCTCGACGACGATGTCCTCGGCTACGCCTGCCATCAGGCATGGGTCCGTCACCGGTGTGGGCTTCCACAGATCAACGCCGTGCTCCGCCATCGCCCGCGAGCGCCCGGGCGCCGGCGCCTGCTCCGCATGGTGCAAGGCGAGGATCCCCTCGTCCTCAGCCGGATGGAGCGCCGTTTCCTGTGGCTGCTGCGGGGTGACGGCCGCGAGCTTCCTGCCTCGAACGTGCGTGTCGGCAAACACTGCGTCGACTACCACTGGCCGCACCTGCACCTGATCGTGGAGCTCGACAGCTACACGTTCCACGGCTCCCGGAGGGCGTGGGAACGCGACCGGGAGCGCGATCGCGATGCCCGGCGCCGCGGCGACGAGCTGCTGCGCTACGTCTACGAAGACGTCTTCCACCGCTACGAGGAGATGCTGGCGGAGCTCCGGCAGCGAATTCCCGACGCCTGACGCAGCGGTCGTCCGGGCGAACGATGTGCACTTCTGCATGCCCTGCCTGCAGAAGTGAACAACGAACGGGGAGCGGGGTTCGAGCAGCGAGGGAAGCGGAGGGTGGAGCGGCGGGGCCGCGGCCGCCCCCGCTGCCCGCCCGCCCGGTGGGGCCTCAGCCCGCCGCCGGGGCCTCCAGCCACTCGCGCATCGTCATGTGGTGGCGGGAGTGCTCGCCGGTCTCGAGCTCGCGGACGATCTCGGCGAGCTCGCCGGAGCGGTCGGCGACGACGTTGTGGCGGTGGATCGTCTCGAGGTTCTCCTGGCGGGCGACGAGGAAGCCGCCCTCGCGCAGCTCGGGGTAGGCCTCGGCGACCTGGCGCACCATCTCGCGCACGCAGTCCTCGACGAAGCGCGGGTTGGCGTGCGCCTTCTCGACCACGTGGCGCTCGTCGGAGCGCTTCATCAGCTCGTAGATCTCCGAGGACATCGAGCTCTCGACGATCCGCAGCAGGTCGCGGGCGTCGATGTCGAGCTCGAGGCCCTCGGGGCGGCCGAGGTGCAGGGTGCCGATCCCGCGCTGGTTGTGGGTGGCGACGGGAACGGCGTCGATGATCTCCTCGATCTGCGACTCCGAGTAGCCGAGCTCGGCGAGCCGCTCGCGGGCGCCGGCGGCGACCAGCTCCTGCGCGCAGGGGCAGGCGGTCATCCCCTGTGCCTGCACGCCGGTCAGCGTCCGCGTGCCGTGCTCGGAGGCGACCGCGGTCCCGTACAGCGTGTAGATCTCCTGCGTGGAGTTGTCGGTGACCGGCGTCGGGACGGTCTCCGGGTAGCGCGCGGTGAGCGCGACCTCGGCCCGCAGGCCGCCCTGGCGGTCGCGCACGCGCTCGGCGATCGCCGCCGCGAGCTGCTCGGCCTTGAGCACCTGGTGCAGGACGACCTCGTCGATCGCCTCGTTGACGACCTCCTCGAAGCGGGACATGTGGGCGCCGGCCTGGCGCGGCTCGAGGTCGACGAAGCACTGCAGCTGCGCGAAGAAGAGCTGCGCGGCCGTGCCGCCGTCGGCGCCGGCTGCGTCGACGCGGATCACCTTCTCGACGCCGGTGACGCCGACGCGGGTGAGGCTGACCTCGGTCCGCGGCCGGCCCGCCTGGACGTCGGGGGCGGACGTTGTGAGCGCTCCGGGGGGCTGGTTCATGCTCCCGGGAAGGCTAGCTGGGGCGCATTCGCCGCCGCGGAGCCGCGCCCACCCACACGTGGCGTTCCATACGTCCTCTGGGGCCCTTGCCATACTCGGGTCTGCAGAAAGCTCCGGAAAGGGGCCGGTGCGTTCGTTTGACTGAACAGGTGAATGGGAACCACGGCGGCACTGCCGCCGGCGCTTCAGGAGGCCAGGCGCCGGAGCCGAGCACGCCCTTCGGGGATGTCGACGAGCTGGCGACGCTGATCTCGGTCGGCCGGGCGAAGGGCTTTCTCACCTTCAGCCAGATCTCCGCGACGCTGGGCGAGGTCGAGGTCACCGAGGAGCAGGTGCGCGACCTGCACACGCACCTCGTCGACGTCGGCATCGACGTGATCGCCGACGAGAGCGTCACGGCGGAGAAGGAGGAGGCGAAAGCCGTCGGCGAGACGCGCACGGCGGAGGCCGATCTCACGGCCGAGCCGACGACCGACTCGCTGCGGCTGTACCTGCATTCGATCGGCCGCGTGGAGCTGCTGACCGCGGATCAGGAGGTGGAGCTGGCCAAGCGGATCGAGCGCGGCGACATCGCCGCCAAGCAGCACATGGTCGAGGCGAACCTGCGGCTCGTCGTCTCGATCGCGAAGGGCTACCTGGGTCGCGGGCTCACCTTCCTCGATCTGATCCAGGAGGGCTCGCTGGGCCTGATCCGCGCCGTCGAGAAGTTCGACTACCGGCGTGGCTACAAGTTCTCGACCTACGCGACCTGGTGGATCCGCCAGGCCGTGACGAGGGCGCTCGCCGACAAGTCGCGAACGATCCGCATTCCGGTGCACATGGTCGAGCGGCTGAACAAGGTCAAGTACGCGGAGCGCCAGCTCGTGCAGAAGCTCGGGCGCGAGCCGGAGCCGAAGGAGGTCGCCGCCGAGCTCGAGATGACCGTCGCCGAGGTGCGCGAGATGCAGCGCCTGAACCAGACGCCGGTCTCGCTCGACAAGCCCGTCGGCGACGACGAGGACTCCGCGATCGGCGACTTCATTCCCGACGAGGCGACCGAGGAGCCCTTCGAGCGGGCGACGGCGACGCTGCGCCGCGACGACGTGACGCGGGCCCTCGCCGCCCTGCCCGAGCGCGAGCGCCGCGTGATCGAGATGCGCTACGGGCTCACCGGCTCACGAGCCGCTGACGCTCGAGGAGGTCGGCCGCGCCTTCGGCGTCACCCGCGAGCGCGTGCGCCAGATCGAGACCAACACGCTGCGCAAGCTCAAGCGCCTGCCCGAGGCGCAGAGGCTGCGCGAGCTCGCCTGAGCCCGGCGGCCCGGGGCGCCGGCGCGCGGGCGGCGGATGCCCGCGCCCGGCGCGCCCGGCGCTCAGCGCTTCGCCAGCCGCTTGACCTGCCGCTCCAGGGCCGCGATCCGCTTGCCCTGGGAGCGCAGCTGCCGCCGCTGGGCGGCGATCTTCCGGGCCTGCGCACGGTCCTGCCGCCCATGGGCGGCGGCCCGCTCCGCCAGCGCCTTGATCCCCGCCAGCGCGACGCCCTGGGCGTCGACGTCGGAGATGTAGCGCCGCGACTCGCCGAGCCCGAAGGCGCGGTGGAAGGCCTGCGCCATCGGCCCCATGTGGCGGACGCCCGCCTGCTGGCTCTTGTACTGCCAGCTGCGGACCGGCAGCGAGCGCAGCTTGCCCAGCACCCGCCCGAGGCGGACCGGCTCGATCGCCGTCTTCGCGTGGCGGTCGGAGAGCGAGCTCCAGGAGCCGGAGTCCGCGCGCAGCGTGGCGCCCGTCGATGTGGTCCGCGGCTTCGTGTAGAAGGTCACCCCTCCGGACGCCCGCGCCACGAACTGGTTGGCGCTCGTGTCGGTGACGTCGTTGTTCGTCGACTCGTCGCCCCAGACGAACGAGCCGTCGTGCTCGACGCGTGGGCGTTGGCCCCAGCCGCGAAGCTTCGGCCTCGCCGCTCGCTATGTTCGCAGTCGCCACCCGGCGATCGCGGCGTTCCGGGCGCCGGTCATGTTCTGGCTGCCGCCCCCGATCACGGCCGCCGATGCCGCTTGCGTTGTTGTCGAATCCCCCTCCGATCGCGCCACCGCCGCCGTCGGCGGTGTTGGCGTCGCCGCCCCCGATTGCGATCCACCGCCGGTCGCCTTGTTCGCGTTGCCCCCGGCGACCGTCGCCTCGGTGCTGGTGGTGCCGTTCGCGTCGTCGCCGGCCTCGTTGCCGCCAGCCACCGCTGACCGTCCCGTAGTCATCCGTCAGACCTCGTTCTTCGTCTAGGACGGCGAACGGGTTGCCGCCACCCGCCGATCGTCGCTCCCGATCACGCCGGGATCGACGATGTTGAACGCGGTCTAGCCCGCCGATCACGTTCGGCGCCTTGCCCGAGGTGGTCGGCTCGAGCTCGCAGGGCCTGCTCGCCGTTCACCTTCAGCTTCAGCGGCTTGTTGTCGGTCGTGCCCGAGGAAGTCGGAGTTCGCTCGTGCCGGCGTTGCCGCCGAGCTGCCAGAAGTCGGCTCGCGCTCGATCCCGTCGAGCTTGTCGGCGTTGCCGTTGCAGGTGATGCTGCCGTCGGCGCCGATCCCGTTGATCGCCTGCCTTCGCGTCGCAGGCGCCCGCGACCAGGCGGCTGGAAGTCAGCCGGCCGTGTGCCCGTCGAGCTTGTCCGCGTTCGGGACCTTGCCCAGGGTCGACTCCTCGATGTTGCCGCCGGTGATCGAGTCGGGTAGATGTCGAAGCCGTTCAGGCTCAGGTTCTTGATCTGCTTGCCGGTCAGCGAGTTCCGAGCCACGTTGGCGGCCGTGATCTGGCCGTTGCCGATGTCCTGCGAGCGCACGCTTCCGTCCTTGATGTGGCGGGAGCGGACCGCGTCGCGCTTGAGCTGCCGCGGGCCGACCGTGTTGCGCCCGAGCGCCGAGGCGCCCCCCGTCGAGGCGAGGAAACGCGAGCGCCGCCAGGAGCGCCAACCGGCCGCCTCTCGAGCGCGCCCGGGTGCGCGGGTCGGTGCCGTCCGTCGGCTTCTCGTCGTGGCAGTTCATCGCCTCTCCATTCGTCTCGGCTCCTCGGGCGCGCCTGATACGGACGCGCCGCGAGCCGGCGCGAGGCGCATTCAGACCTACCCCAACGCCATCGACCGTAGGCACCCCCCGGTCGCCCCCACAACGGGGGCGACCCTGTATTCCACCCTGGGGTGTCCGCTTTCAACAGTTATGTCGTTGGCGTGGGCCGCCGGGCGCGGCCCGACGGGGCGGGGCCGGCACCGGGCCCGACGGCCGGCGCCCGCCCGCGCCCCGCGGCTCAGCCCTGCTTGCTCAGCCGTTTGACCTGGCGCTCGAGGGCGTCGATGCGCTCGCCCTGGGGCGCCGCAGCCGGTGCAGCCGCTGCCGCTGCGAGTCGGACCTTCTCCGCCAGCGCCTTGATCCCGCGAGCGCGACGCCCTGGGCGTCGACGTCGGAGATGTAGCGCGGTGACTCACCGAGCCCGAAGGCGCGGTGGAAGGCCTGCGCCATCGGTCCCATGTGGCGGACGCCCGCCTTCTGGCTCTTGTACTGCCAGCTGCGGACCGGCATCGAGCGCAGCTTGGCCAGCACGCGGCCCAGGCGGACCGGCTCGATCGCCGTCTTCGCGTGGCGGTCGGAGAGCGAGCTCCACGAGCCCGAGCCCTGCGCCAGGTGGGCACCGCTCGACTGGTCGTAGCGGGTGTAGAACGTGTAGCCGCCGTCGGCGCGTGCCACGAACTGGTTCGGCGCGGTGTCGCTGACGTCGTCTCCGGTCGAGTTGTCGCCCCACACGAACGAGCCGCTGTACTGGGCCTGCGCGTGGTTGCCGGCCGCCATGCTCGCGGTGCCGGCCGCCACGTTGTTGCGGCCGCCGGGGATCGTCGCGTACTGGTCCGAGGCCTGGTTGTCGACGCCTCCGGCGATCGTGGCGCTGCCGCCGCTGGCCGTGTTCGAGCCGCCGCCGCCGATCGTGGCGTGCGAGCCGGTCGCATGGTTGATGCCGCCGCCGGCGACGGTGGAGTGGGACCCCTCGGCGTGGTTGCCGCGGCCTCCCGCGACCGTCGCGAACTCGCCCTTGGTCTGATTCGCGTGCCCGCCGCCGATCGTCGCCGCGTTGCCCGGGTTGAAGACCGAGTTGTTGTCGCCTCCGAGCACGGCCCCGCGATCCGCGTGGATCTCGTTGCGCTCGCCGCCGGCGATGATCGAGTCGGTGCCCCAAGTCTCGTTGTGGTCGCCTCCGGCCACCGTGGAGGTGGTTGCCCTGGCGATGTTGTTGTTGCCGCCTCCCACGGCGGCCTGATCGCCCTCGGTGTCGTTGCTGTACCCACCGGCGATCACGGACTCGCGCCCGTTCGCTGCGTTGCTGTAGCCACCGCCGACGGTCGAGTACTCGGCGCCGGCGCTGCCGAGGATGCCGCCGGCGACCGTCCCGTCGGTCGCGTTGGCGGTGTTGAACCGCCCTCCGCCGACCGTCGCTCCCACGGCGCTGGTCGCGTCATCGTCGCCGTCGCCGGCCCGGTTGCCGACGCCACCCCCGATCGACCCGTAGTGGTCGGTGACCACCTGGGGGCCCCGCAGGAAGACCTCGTTCTCAGGGGCCCCGCCACCCCCGATGGTCGCTCCGACTGCCCCGGCCGTGACGGAGTTGCGGGAGTAGCCGCCGATCAGGTTCGGCTGCTTGGAGGTGGGCTCGATGCGCAGCGCCCGATCGCCGTCGACCTTCAGCTTCAGGGGCTGGTTGTCGGTGGTGCCCAGGAAGTTGGCGTTGCCGGTGCCGCCGTTACCGCCGAGCTGCCAGAACTGCCCGGAGCCGAGCCCGTCGAGCTTGTCCGCGTTCGGGACCTTGCCCAGGGTCGACTCCTTGATGTTGCCGCCGGTGATCGAGTTCGGGTAGATGTCGAAGCCGGTCAGGCTCAGGTTCTTGATCTCGCTTGGTGGTGAGGCAGTCGCGGGCCACGTTGTCGGCCGTGATCTGGCCGTTGCCGATGTCCTGGGAGCGGACGCTCCCGTTCTTGATGTGGCGGGAGTGGACCGCGTCGCGCTGGAGCTGGCGCGGGCCGACCGTGTTGCGGCCCAGCGCCCAGGCGCTGCCCGCTGCGGCGAGGAAGATCGCGAGCGCCGCCGCCGGCGCCAGCCAGACGCCGCGCGAGCGCGGTCGCGCTCTCCGGTCGGTCTCGTGCGTCGGCTTTCGCTGGTCCTGGCGATCCATGGTCTCTCCCTTCGGTTGGGCCCGGTTGGGCGACCGCGCTGCAATCGCACATCTGTCCGGGCTCGAGCAGCACCGAGCGCCGCTCCCATCGCTATTGACCCTGCCCGCCGCCCGCCGTTCCTACAACGGGGAGCGACCCTGTATTCGACCCTGGTCTTGAGCCCGCCGTGCCCAAGCCGGCATGCCCGCCCCTCCCGCGCGGCCCGTCGACGCCGCGGCCTCAGTCCCCGCGCTCGGCCTCGCCGTCCCAGTAGTCGAGGTTGGGGTGGCGGCGCAGCATCCGGTTCTCGCGGCTGCCCCGGTCGACCCAGACGCCGACCTTGTCGCTGTCGGGATAGACGGTGGCCCCGGGGAAGCGGATCTCCGAGTACATGAGCACCCGCACCTCCTCGTCCGTGTCGTTGGTGATCTTGTGCGCGCCTTCGGGCCCCGTCGGGAAGAAGCACAGGTCGAGCGGCCCGAGCTCGGTCTCGCCCTCCGGCTCGCGCAGAGTCGGCCGGCCCGTCAGCACCAGCAGCCACTCCTCCTCGCCCGCCTCCCAGTGGTAGGGACAGATCGCCTGCCCCGGCGGCAGCACGTACAGCGAGCTGCCCGTCGCCTTCGCCCCGAGCTCCGGCCCGGGGCGGAACATCCCGGCCCGGAAGCCGTCGGCGTCGTCGCGGTCCCAGCTGATCTCAGGGTCGGCGATATTGACTTTGGGCATGAACCTGATCCTCCTGGCTCGGCGGGTGCTGCGACATATAGTCGCAGGAGGATTATAGTAATCGTGAATCTATCTATTGCAGCCGTAGACCGGATACGAGCGCGTCGGCGTCTATCAGCCCAATTGAATCGTCGGCCTCGGCTCGTTCCCGAAGAGCGTCGCTGAACCCGCTGCGGGCGAACATCAGCCGAAGGGGCTTGGGGCCGGCGAGTGAGCCCTTGATCTCCTTGCTCCGGAAGAGGGCGGGGAGCTTGCGGCGCTCGAGCTCGTCGAGGATGCTGGCGGGCATCGCGCCCTTCGTCCACTTGCACTCCCCAACGATCTTGACGCGCTTGTTCTGAAGCCCGACAACGTCAATCTCTTCCTGGGTCCGACCGTCTTCACCGGGAACGGAGTCTCCCCACCAACCAGAGACACGCTGGGCCAGAGACCCGTAATGGCGACGGGTGTATTCGCGGCAGAGCGATTCGAAGGTCTGGGCTGTGTGCTCTGGCAGAGCCCCCTTGATGACGCTGTCCCAGAGGTCGGCCGGTTTGAGACCGCTCTCGAGATCCTCTTGATAAGGGAACGTGAACCGAAACCAGAAGCGGATGAAGCCGTCGTCCAGACGGTACTTCCGCTTGCGGTTGCGCTCGCCGGCCCCAGCCGGCTGGTGTTGGCTCACGAGGCGCATCTCCTGGAGCGTCTTGAGATATGCGGTGAGGCTGGTGCTCTCGCTCCCCAGCGTTCGGCTCAGGTGATCGATGCCGGCTTCGCCGTGGGAGAGAGCCTCGAGAATGGAGAAGTAGACGGCCGGCTCGCGGAGCTCTCGTTCGAGAACCAGGCGCGGGTCGCCGAACAGAGGCGCGCGCCGATCGAGGACGCGGTTGGTGACGAGCGCTCGCAGGCCCCCCCGCTGTCCGAGCTCGGAGAGGTAGCGGGCCATACCGCCGGCGACGGAGAAGCGAGTGATCTGGTCCGCGGCGGACTCGCGAGGGTCCAGCATCGCGTGTGCCTCCGCGAAGCTCAAGGGCCGCACGTCGAGCGGCTGCAGGCGGCCGTGCAGAGGACTCGAGGTGGCCAGAAGGCCCTCCATCTGAGAGACGATGGAGCCGCAGAGGACAAGCTTTGTCCGAGACGAATCCCTCTCCTCCTCCATGACCGCTGCGATCGCCGTGAGCATGCGGTGGCGGTTCTCCCCCTTGGGCAGGAGCCACGGAAACTCGTCGACCACCGCGAGTACCGGCTCGTCTCGCCCGAGCCGGTACAGCACGCGGATGAGATCGGCGGCATCCTCGACAGCCGGCGCGAGTCCGAGGACTTCGGTGAGCTGCCCGGCGAATCGGCGGAACTGTGGACCGGGCGCGATCTCGTTTGCGACGAGAACCACGGCCGGCTTGCCATCAGCGAACCGACGGAACAGCCAAGACTTGCCCACGCGCCTGCGGCCGTACATGCACAGGGCGTCGCGCGTCGAATCGGCCCACCAGTCCTCCAACCGGGCGAGATCGTCGGCGCGGTTGATGAAGTCCTTCTTCGGCGGAAACTCGAAGCTCTCCATTGCACGATTATACTAATCCAAATTATATAATGCCGCGCGGATCGAGCTGCCCGTCGCCTTCGCCCCGAGCTCCGGCCCGGGACGGAACATGCCGGCCCGGAAGCCGTCGGCGTCGTCGCGGTCCCAGCTGATCTCAGGCTCGGCGATGTTGACTTTGGGCATCAGGGCTCCTTTGGTCCGGGTACGGGTGCGAGATTGTCGCCCTGCGGGTCTATGCCGTTCTGGATCCGCGAGAGGCGCACCTCGCCCGGGCCTTCTGCCATGACCTCGAGCCGATCACCCACGGAGAGCTCGGCCGCGCGGTAGGGACCGATCGGAATCGTCAGCTGATGGCAAGAGGAGACGCGCGTCCGGCCCGTCGGCATCTCCTTGACTCCAGCTGAAACGAGCGACGCCTGCGCATCGCTCGAAACGGCCTTATGGGGAGGAGGGAATCGAACCCTCTCAGCACGTAAGGCACCGATTTTACAGACCGGCCCGGCTCTCCTACTCCGGCGCCCCCCCGAGGGGGCGACCATTCTAGGAGGCAGAGAGCGTTGTCGTCCTCGCCGCTTGTGGACGCGGAAATCTCGTATTCCGAATACTTCGATCCACCGAGGTTCAGTTGCCGTCGTGCCTCGACGGCGACCGACGGAATCAGCCAACGTCGGCCGTCGGCGACGGCCGCATAGAGGAGGTCGCAACGGGCCCGATCGAACATCCTGACCAGTCCGTTCCAGCTCTGGTTACCTCCGTTCGTGCAGATCTGGATGCCGAAGACCCCAGGGCGCACCTCGCGTGTCGATGTCTTGACCTGCACCCGCTGCAGTCCATCGCCGAAGTCGACCACCAGGTCGTAGTCGGGTGCGCTGAACAGCGGCACGCTCACCTCGCCGCCGAGCCTCGTCAGCACCGCGATCGCGTCGGCCTCTCCGAGGTCTCCCTGCTGCTTTGGCTTCAGTCGTGGGGCCATGCTCCGAACGTAGCCCCGCGCCCGGCCGGCAACGGGCCTTTTCGGCCGCCTGTTACCGAATCGGCACAGTTCCGTTCGCCTCTTGTTGCGAAGCCGGCGCCGCGCCAGCCGCAGAACGCCGCCGGCCACAGAACGCCGCCCGCCTGCCGCCCGCTTGACCGCCGCGAATTTCGGGCTACCCTCCTCATGTGTCCTACTCGTCCAGCGTTCGCGTACCTGTTTTCCTCGCCCTCACCCTCGCCTCCCTCGCCCTGATCGCGCTCGCCGTCCCCGCCGCCGCGAGCGCCACCACCTACTGCGCTCCCGCTCCCTGCGCCGACGGCACCCCGGAGGCGACGATCGCCGACGCGATCACCGCCGCCGACACCGCCACCGGCCCCGACACCGTCTCGATCAAGGCCGGCACCCACGACGTCGGCACGGGCGTCAGCGTCGGCGCCCCCGACACCCAGGTCCACGGCGCCGGCGTCGGGCAGACGATCATCACCGGCGATCCCTTCCCGCTCTCGGACCCGGGCACGTCGCGCGCAGTCATCTCCGGCTACATGTCGAAGCTCAGCGACCTGACCGTGCGGATCCCCTCCGCCGTCACCTCCGGCAACTCCGAGTGGACCGGCATCGACGTCAACGACGGGCTCGTCGAGAACGTCCGCGTCGACGCCGTCGGCTCCTCCTTCGGCCCCGGCGACAACGACGGCACCGCCCAGGGCGTCCTGCTCCGCAACGGCACCCTCCGCGACTCCGTCGTCTCGCTCCCGGCCGGCGCCGACGTCAGGGGCGTCCGCGTCGGCCACATCGGCGGCGGCGCCAGCCTCTCCGACCTCACGATCAACTCCCCCCGGCCGCTGCTCAGCGTCCCCCAGGCGGACATGAGCGGTCCCGTCACCGTCACCGCGAAGCGCCTCCGCATCACCTCCGCCGACCCCGTCCAGGCTCTCCGACGGCTTCTTCAACCTCAGCGACTCCGTCATCGACAACCGCTCGGCCCCCTCCGGCGCCGACCCCTACGACTTCCCGCACGCGATCGAGGTCTACGACGGCCGCCCCCCGAGCCCCGCCGGCCTCACCCTCGACCGCGTGACGATGATCGGCAACGGCGACGCCAACGCGACCGCGATGTCGCTCTCCGGCCAGGGCGCCACGCCCGTCACCTTCATCCACGCCCGCCACGTCCTCGCCGACGGCTTCGGCCGCCTCCTCGCCTACCAGAACTACACCAACAACCCGACCGCGACGATCAACTTCTCCAACGTTCCCCTCGGCCCCGGGACGATCGCCCACACGAGCCCCGGCGCCCCCGGCCTCGGCGGCAACCAGACCGCCGGCAACCGCGGCGGCGATCCGCTCCTGCTCCCCAACCTGAGCCTGCCCCTCAACTCGCCCGCGGTCGACATCGGCGGCGCCCCGCTGCTCCCCGGCGCGCCCACCGACCTCGCCGGCAACCCCCGACCCGCCGACGGCAACGGCGACGGCGTCGCCGCCCAGGACGCCGGCGCCTTCGAGCGCGTCTACACCCCCGACGGCGCCCACCTCACGATCGAGGGCCGCAAGATCGTCCTCAACAAGCACGGCAAGGGCGCCGTCGATCTCACCTGCCCCGGCCCGGCCGTCCAGCCCGGCCCCTGCACCGCGCGCGTCAAGCTCACCACCCGCAAGAAGTTCAAGACCAGGCACGGCAAGCGGAACGTCCTCCTCGCCCGCTCCAAGAAGCCCCGCCGGATCCCCGCCTCGGCGAGCAAGCCCGCGAAGCTCAAGCTCAAGGGCGGCAAGCTGAAGCTCGTGCAGGAGAACAGGAAGGCGCGCAAGGTCATCGCCACCGTCAAGGTCGCCGACGGCTACGGCGAGACCGGGACCGTGACGAAGAAGATGAAGGTCAAGCCCGCCGGCTGACCGCCGAGCGGGCAGCACCCCGCGCCCCGCGTGGGGGAGCACCGCCCCGAGCGGGAGAAGCCGCCCGCCGCCGCCCCGCTAACCTCATCCCCTCGCGCCCGGTTAGCTCAGCGGTAGAGCACTTCCATGGTAAGGAAGGGGTCGTGGGTTCAAGTCCCACACCGGGCTCTCGACCGCCGCCGCGTCCCCGCTCCGCCCCAGCCGGGAACGCCGCGCCACGGGCGCGCGGCGCACCCGCGGCCGGCCGCCCCTCGTCACGTCTTTCGCTCGAACCTGTCGAGCTTCTACACCGGCCAGCACACGCAGCAAGAGGGGCGGCCCGGGGGCCGCCCCTCTCTTTCCCCTGCCTTTGCCCTGTCGCTGCTCAATGACAGGACGTGGGACTCCGCGAAAAGGCTGTTCTCACAGTCCTCCCTGCGGGAGCACTCTTCTATCGGCGCGGGCGCCCGGAGCATTAGCCCCGCGCCCTCGTCCCGCCGGCGCCCGGGCCCGCCGCCGCCGTCCGCCCCCGCGCCCAGCGGCGCCTCCGCCGGCGTGATCACGAAACAATGCCGCGCGGCATCGGGTAAGCGGATGCCGACGGGAGCTGTAAGCGGATCCGGTCCCGCGGATCCCGACTCCGCGGGACGCGTCTCGGCCCCAGGGCCGGGGCGCGTCCTACCGCTGCCCGCGGGTAAGGTCCCTCGTTAGACACGGCACAGCGGGGAATGATTAACTGCCGCCGGGATGGGTGATCAAGGGGACGTGGAGTTGGTGCGGGAGTTCTTCTCCCGATGGCAGTTGGAGGAGTGGCCGGGCAACACGTTCTCGGTGCTCACCGAGGACGTGGTCGTGCAGGCAGCCGACGGAGTCATCTACGTCGGCTACGACGGCTGCGCGCAGTGGTACGAGAAGACGATCCGCGAGCACAGCAGCCACGGCTTCGTCGAGCGCAACTTCGAGGGCCTTTCCTCGGGCTGGGTGCTGATCTGCGGCGACGTCTACGGCGACCGCCGCGACGGCGACCGCTCCGTGCAGCCCGGCGCCTGGCTCGCGCACGTGCGCGACGGCAAGATCGCCGCGATCCTCTATTACAGAACGGAGGAGGACGCCCGCAAGGCTCTGGCCAGCTAGCCAGTCGACCCGCCGTACTGTTTGCGCACTCAATAGACTGACTGCAAAGGTATCCGCCGGAAAACAGGAGTTCGCGTTGCCCACCAAGCTCGAAGAAGCACGAAAGCTGCTCGTCAAGCGGCTCGAAGAGATCGAAAACGAGCGCGAGCAGCTGCAGGCTGCGATCGCCCAGCTGGACGACGTCGCCGGAGGCGCTTCCGCCCCCGCGCCCCCCCACATCCCCCAAGCGCACGAAGTCCAGTTCCCGCGGCCCCCGCGGCGGGGGCAAGCGCGCCCCCCGGGGCAAGCGCGAGAAGCAGCTGCTCGCCAGCATCGGCGCCCATCCCGACTTTCGCGTCTCGGACCATGCGCGCGAGGTCGGCGTCAAGCCGCAGCAGCTGTATCCGATCCTGAACCGTCTCGTCGACAACGAGAAGATCGTCAAGAAGGACAACAAGTACGAACTGAAGAGCGCCTAGCGCGCAGGGGAGGGCAGAGAACAATTGGGGGGGACCGGGAGTGGAGCGAGGGGGCCTGCCGCTCAGCGTGCGATCAGGCTCTTCGAGGCGATAACCGGGCCAGATCCGGAGCGGCGCGCCGCTGCTCTTACGCCCGACTTCCTGCTCCGCACCAGCGCTGGTGAGCTCCAGCGCGCGCCCGGCGCCGGCGAGCAGCCCTCGCCGGCGCTCGCCGAGCTCGCCGCCGCCGTCCGCCTCGGCGCCGTCGAGGACGCCGGCGGCGGCTATCTGCTCGTGCGGGAGCCCCGTCCCGGCGCGGGCGACCGCCCCCGGCGCGGCCGCCAGCGGCGAGCAGTCGCCGCCCGAACAGTCGCCGCCCACCTGGGCCCTGCAGCTCCGCGGCGGGCGGCTCGCCGTCGCCTTCCAGTACCCGTCCCGCGAGCAAGCGATGGCGGCGATGCCGGAGCGCGTCAAGACGCGGTCGAAGATCGACCTCGTCACCGACGCGATCTGGGCCTTCGTCCACCGTGACATCTCGCGCCTGCTTACCGTCCTCGCGCCCGACTTCACCTACACCGACCTGCACCTCGGCGGCTCGCTCGCGAGCTCCGCGCACGCGGTCACCGCGCTGCTCGTCGCCCACAGCGACCTGCAGGACCGCGGCCTCGCCGAGCTCGAGGTGCACGAGCTCGACGCCGACATCGTCGAGGCGAGCGGCGTGCTCACGCGGGAGGAGCCCGGGGGCGAGACGAGCCACTGGCGCTGGAGCGTCACTTCGGGCGTCGCCGGCGGCCGCATCGCCTGGGCGGTGCGCCGCGCCGACGAGCCCCTCGACCGTTAGCGCCCCCTGCCAGCGCCCCCTGTAGAAATCGCCGCAAATCGCGGCATCTCGGGCCCATGAACAGCGATGTCTCGCAGCGAGAACTGGCCATCGGGCCAGATTCGCCCTGGTTACGGTATGCAATGGCGTATGATCGTTACCAAGCAGTGAACTTCTATATCGGGAATGGAGTGAACAGTGGCAACGAAGCTGGAAGAGGCACGACGGCTCCTCGAGAAGCGGTTGGAGGAGATCGAGCGCGAGCGTGATCAGCTCGCTGCCGCCATCGCCGAGCTGGGGAAGGTGGAAGCGAACGGTTCCGCGCCGTCGCACGCCCACACCCGCGGCCGCCGGCGCCGCAGCAGCGTGAGGCACCGCACCGTCAACGGCCACCGCAAGCGCGCCCCGCGCGGCAAGCGCGAGCAGCAGCTGCTGACGAGCATCGGCGCCCACCCGGAGTTCCGCGTCGCCGATCACGCCCGCGAGGTCGGGGTGAAGCCGCAGCAGCTCTATCCGATCCTGCGCCGCCTCTCGGAAAAGGGCGCGATCGTCAAGAAGGACAGCAAGTACACGCTGAGCGCGGCCTAGCAGCCGGGTCTCACACCTGCTGGGGGCGTCGCAACGCCGGCCGGCACGGCCGGCTCTTTCGTGTAGCGCTGCAGCCAGCCGTCAGGAAGCGGCGTGTCCGCCGGGACCATCCCCGGTGGACGTTCTTCCTGAACGCGCCGACGGGCGCCTGCCGGCGGTCGCGCTCGGGATCGCGTGCGCGGCCGCCTCGCTACTCGCGCTCCGCTCGCCGGCCGCCAGCGAGGCGGCGCCCGCGCACCCGCAACGCGACGGCCCGGCGCCTGAGATGTCGACCTCCTTCTTCCGTCGATTCCACCTCCGGCGCCGTCCCCGATGACACCACCTCGTGTTACACACTTTCGTCCGTCGCGCACGGCGACGCGCTCCAGGTCGAGTTCGACGCGCTCGCCGCCGGCTCCGACAACCTGGGCGGTGACCTCGGGATCGGCGTCGACGCCGAGTCGGCTCCGACACCTCGGCCGCCTGCCACGTCGCTCGACGGCGGCGCCTGGAGCGGCTGCACCAGCCCCTGGACGGTGCGCGGGCTCGCCGACGGCCGCCACACCTGCCCGCGTCCGCGCCTTCACCGCCGCCGGCGGTCCCCGACCGGAGCCCCGCCGCGCGCACCTTCACCGTCGCCACCCCGCCCGCGCGGCCAAGGACGACGTCGCCGCGGCCTGCGGCTGAGCCGAGCCGCAGCGGCTCCGGCCGCTGGACGGCTACGACGGCTGCCCGCCGCCGACGTCGGACTCGGCCGCCGCTGCGTCAGGCGGCGGCGCGTGCCGAACCTGTAGTACTGGCCCCCATCGATTGCCCACCACCCTGAGCACATAGGCATCTCTGCCGTAGCTGTGCCGGAAGAGCGGCGAGACGAGTCGAATCAGGCCCGGACTAACCTGGCGTCGGGTGCGCGGGACGGAGCGCATGGTTGTCATTAGGCGGGACGGAACTCATTCAGTAGTACATACGCGGAACGGGCCCTTGACCTGACAAACGGTTTTGTCTGCTGCCTGACACCAGAAAGCGCTTGCCCCGTTCGCGCATTGGTAATAAGGTCTTCAGCGTCTCTCCGCCGCGTGGCGGCGTGGACCGCCGCTTACAGGCCGCGGCTGACCGGGGAGAGGGGGAGGACCCACCGTGTTCACCATCCGCCGGACGGCGCTCGCCGTCCTGTTCGCCCTGGCGATGCTGCTCGTCGCCGGGGCCGCCAAGGCCACCGTCACGCCGATCGGGGGCTCCACCGACCCCTACGCAGAGAACTGCCTGCCCCAGGGCTTCAACGGCCTCGAGCTGCAGGGAGACAACGCCAACGACGACATCTTCGGCAGCCCCAAACGGGACCTGCTGATCGGCGGCGGGGGTGACGACAACATCAACGGCTCCGGCGCCGCGGACTGCCTGCTCGGCGACAACGGCGCCGACAAGATCGTCGGCGCCGCCGGCGGCGACGCGATCGCGGCCGGCCAGGGCAACGACGAGGTCCACGGCACCAACGGCGACGATCTGATCGAGGCCGACTACGGCGAAGACCAGGTCAACGGCGGAGACGATAACGACGCGATCGACACCGTCGACAACGCCGCCGACGATGTCGACTGCGGCGCCGGCCACGACATCGCCTTCCTCGACGACAACGACAAGGAGAAGCGCTGCGAGCTGACCTCGGTCACCCACGACGGCGACAAGGGCGCCAGCGGCGGCGCCTGCGATGCGGCCACCTTCAACGGCCGCGTCGTCGCCGGCACCGACGCCAACGACCTCTTCTCCGGGACCGACGAGCGCGACCGCCTCCGCGGCGCCGGCGGCAAGGACACCCTGATCGGCCTCGGCGGCAAGGACTGCCTGATCGGCAACAAGGGCTCCGACGCGATCAGCGGCAAAGGCGGCAACGACGAGATCGACGGCGGCAAGGGCGAGGACGTCCTGCAGGGAGAGGGCGGCGACGACCTCCTCGAGGCCCGGGACGGAGAGCGCGACCAGGTCCGCTGCGACGCCGGCTTCGACACCGTCATCGCCGACAAGCACGACCACATCGCAAACGGGTGCGAGGTGGTGATGGTGGGGGATGAGTTGAGCGGCGGTTAAGTAAGTACGGGCTCAGAGTTCGCCCGCTTGCCCGAGGGCAACTCTTAATCCCGAGCGGTCGGTTTCGAGCTTTCGATAAACCGAACGCAAGTGGTTTTCGACCGTGCTCACGGTAAGAAACATCTGATCAGCGATCTGCCGGTTCGACCGGCCGGCGGCGGCCAACCGCGCCACCCGTAGCTCGGCGGGGGTGAGAGCGGCGGCGCCCTTGGCACGCCGCCGCGCCCTCTTTCCGAGCGGGCTCAGGTGGGATCGCGCTTCTGCGACCAGCCGCTCGCCGCCCGCTGCGGTCGCGGCATCGAGCGCCTGGTGGAAGGCATCCGCCGCAAGCCGCGGGTGCCCCGCCACCGCCTGCGCTCGTCCCAACTCGATCGCAACCTCGGCCTCCACGAGCCGGCGGGGAGAGGACTGTGCCCGGACGAGGGCAGCCTGCAGCAGCGGCAGGGCCGCCTCAACCGGCCCCAGCCGCGCGGCTACGGCCTCCGCGAGCGCCAGTGCGCCAGCGGCGCCCCATCGCCTTGTGCGCTCGAGGTTCCACTCCGAAATCTCCGCTGCTCGCGCGTTCTCGCCGAGCTCGCAGAGCGCGATGACTGCGTAGCTCAGGTGATCGAACCCCGCGGGGTTCAGTAGGCCCATTCGCGCCTTCACCCGCTCCAGCTCCAATAGCCGCTCCGCGGCCACGCGGAACTCGCCGGCGAGCATCTGTCGGCGCGCCGCGGTGACCACCGCTACCGCCTCGCGCTGACTTCCGAATGGTAATACCGGTAATGGCCCGCCTGGACAAATAGTTGCCAAGAGATTTCTAAAGGTCTGCCGTCCCGCCGCCGATAGCCGTCGCAACGGACCTCTCGTGATCGGGATGAGGGAGCCGTCAACCGTTCAGCCGATCATCAGGGGGACCTATCGATGCAGGGGATGTCTAGTCCGAGGACGCGCCGCTGCGCGTCGTCTCGTCCACAGCAGGGTGGCTCACCGTCCAGGGGGAGCAACTAGATGCAGGCTCAGGCAGGGTTTCGTCGCGGTTCCTCCGATCCGCGAGCTCGGTCCCGTCGGATCACGACTCGCGTCGGGCGATCCCCCGTTGCGATCGCGTGTGCGCTGACACTCGGCGCGTGCGCCGCGATGCTCGGGGTGGGCGCCGCGTCGGCGTCCGCGGCGACGTCCGAGCTGCAGCTCGTCAAGGACATCGGGACCGGCGCGAGCTCGAGCCTGCCTGAGCACTTCGCCAACCTCAACGGCACCCTGATCTTCACCGCCGACGACGGCTCGACCTCCAGCCACGAGCTGTGGAAGTCGGACGGCACGGCCGCCGGCACCAAGAAGATCCTCGGCTCCCCCGACATCACGGGAGAGCCCGAACAGCCCGTCGCCGTCGGTGACAGCGTCTACTTCGCCGCCGATGACAGCAGCTACAACACCGAGCTCTGGAAGTCGGACGGCACGGCCGCCGGCACAGTCGAGGTCAAGGACGTCGGCCCGGCGGGCGGCGTTAATCCCCAAAACCCCCAGGACCTCACCAACGTCAACGGCACCCTGTTCTTCACTGCCGTCGATAGCCATGGCCGGGAGCTCTGGAAGTCGGACGGCACGGCGGCCGGCACGGTCCGAGTGACCGACATCAACACGACGGGCGACAGCAACCCCCGAGACCTCACAAACGTCAACGGGACCCTCTACTTCGTCGCTACGGACGCCGACGGCACCGAGGGCCTGTGGGAGTCCGACGGCAGCCCCAGCGGCACGGCTCAACTCGAGACCAGCCGCCTCTTCGACCTCCGAGATCTCACAGACGTGGGCGGCACCCTCTACTTCACCGCGATCGACATCAACCCGTTCGCACCGGGCCGTCACATCTTCGAGCTCGGCGACCTGGGAATCATGAGCCGGGTGTGGGTTCTGACCAACCCCGCCAACCTCACCGCCGTCGGGAGCAGCGTCTTCTTCACGGCCGATACCCATAACAACGGCGACGTGCAGCTGTGGACGCAGAACCCCGACTCATACGCGACCGTCGCGAGCGGCAGCGCCTACAGCAGCCTCACCAACGTCAACGGCACCCTCTACTACGTCGCCACGGGCGCCGACGGAAAATGGGGTCTGTGGAAGTCCGACGGTACGGCCGCCGGCACCGAACAGGTGGACCTCGGGGCCGAGTCTCCGAGCTCCACCCTGGCCGATCTCACCGCGGTCGGTGACACCGTCTTCTTCACGGTCGACGATCCAGCCAGCTCGGGCATCGAGCTGTGGCAATCCGACGGCACGGCCGCTGGTTCCGGCGAGGTCACCAACGCGACGGGCGCCTCTGACCTCGGGAACTTCACCAGCGCGGGCGGCACCCTCTTCCTGTCCGCCTACGACGGCACCCACGGCACCGAGCTGTGGAAGGCAGCGGGCTCCTCAGCACCCGACCCCGACACCACCCCGCCCGATCAGCCCGCCGACCCGACGGGCCCCTCGGGCACCAGCGCCGACGACTCCCCCTCGTTCAGCTTCGACGACACCACCGGCGGCGACGTCGACCACTACACCTGCACGCTGACGGGCCCCGGCGACCCGGTCCAGACCGACCCCTGCACGAGCCCGCAGAGCTACTCGGGCCTCGCCGACGGCGACTACAGCTTCAAGCTCCGCGCCGTCGACGCCGCCGGCAACGAGAGCGACCCGGCGAGCCTCGACTTCTCCGTCGACACCACCCCGCCCGATCAGCCCGCCGACCCCACGGGTCCCTCGGGCACCAGCGCCGACGACTCGCCCTCGTTCAGCTTCGACGACACCACCGGCGGCGACGTCGACCACTACACCTGCACCCTGACCGGCCCCGGCGACCCGGTCGTCACCGACCCCTGCACGAGCCCGCAGAGCTACTCGGGCCTCGCCGACGGCGACTACACCTTCAAGCTCCGCGCCGTCGACGCCGCCGGCAACGAGAGCGACCCGGCGAGCCTCGACTTCTCCGTCGACACGAGCGCCCCGAGCGCCGGGCCGGCCCTCGTCAAGGACATCTACGAAGGCGTCCCCAGCGCCACCCCGACCCAGCTCGCCAACGTCGGCGGCACCCTCTACCTCGCGGCGTTCGACGGCACGGACGGCAACGAGCTGTGGAAGTCGGACGGCACCGCGGACGGCACGACCCTCGTCAAGGACATCAACCCCGGCTCCGGCGGCGGCAACCCCAGCAATCTCACCAACGTCGGCGGCACCCTCTACTTCGCTGCTTCCGACGGGACGACCGGCAACGAGCTGTGGAAGTCCGACGGCACCCCCGAAGGCACGACCCTCGTCAAGGACATCAACCCGGACTCCGACAGCAGCCCCGGCTATCTCACCAACGTCGGCGGCACCCTCTACTTCGTCGCCAGCGACGGCACGAACGGCAACGAGCTGTGGAAGTCCGACGGCACCCCCGGCGGCACGACCCTCGTCAAGGACATCAACCCGGGCGCGTCCCCCAGCGCTCCGTTCCGCCTCACCAACGTGGACGGCACCCTCTACTTCGTCGCCAACGACGGCACGAACGGCAACGAGCTGTGGAAGTCGCGACGGCACCCCCGGCGGCACGACCCTGGTCAAGGACATCAACCCGGGCTCGGGCGGCGGCAACCCCAGCAGCCTCACCGACGTCGACGGCACCCTCTACTTCGTCGCCAACGACGGCTCGGACGGCAGCGAGCTGTGGAAGTCCGACGGCACCCCCGGCGGCACGAGCCTGGTCAAGGACATCAACCCCGGCTCCGGCAGCAGCAGCCCGAGCCTTGTGGTCAACGTGAGCGGCACGCTCTACTTCAAGGCCAACGACGGCACCCACGGCAACGAGCTGTGGAAGTCCGACGGCACCCCCGGCGGTACCAGCCTCGTCCAGGACATCAACCCGGGCTCCGGCAGCAGCAGCCCCGCCTATCTCACCGACGTCGACGGCACCCTCTACTTCGTCGCCTCCGACGGCGCCCACGGCCTCGAGCTCTGGACGTCCGACGGGACACCCGACGGCACGAGCCTGGTCAAGGACATCTGGCCGGGAGGCGGCAGCAGCATCCCGAGATACCTCACCAACGTCGACGGCACCCTCTACTTCAGCGCCTTTGCCTCCACGAGCGGCTTCGAGCTGTGGAGCTCCGACGGCACCGAGGGCGGCACCAATCTCGTCGGGGACATCAACCCGGGCACCGAGAGCAGCAGCCCGAACTACCTCACCAACGTCGACGGCACCCTCTTCCTGTCCGCCGACGACGGCACCCACGGCACCGAGCTGTGGAAGGCAGCCGCCTCCTCCGCCGGCGCGGGCGACACGACGGCCCCCGTCACCTCCTTCACGCATGGCCCGGCCGGGACGACCGATGACCGCACGCCCACGTTCCGTTTCGAGGCCGACGACCCGAACGCCACCTTCGAGTGCCAGCTCGACGACGGCGAGTGGCAGACCGACTGCACCTCTCCGCAGACCACGGACCCGCTCGATGACGGAGATCACACCTTCCGGGTTCGCGCCACCGACTCGGTCGGCAACGTCGAGGATCCGCCCGCGGAGCGCAGCTTCAGCCTCGACTACGGCGCCGGAACGACATCCGGCGAGACCCCCTCGGGTGGCGGCACGGTGCAGAGCGAGTCGAGCGGGACCGGAGCCCAGCCCGGTCGCCCCGCCGTCCAGCTGACCACGCCCGGCGCCGGCACCGTCACCTTCCAGCGAATCGACGACACCAGCTCGACGCCCACGGGCTTCGCCCCGATCGGCACGTCGTTCTTCGAGATCACCGCGCCGGACGCCGCCGATGCCCAGCACCCGCTCGCGCTCGTCTTCTGGATCGACCAGGAGGATCTGCCTTCGTACGTCGGCAGCGGCGACGTGCAGATCTTCCGCAACGGCGCCACCGTCGCGGACTGCAGCGGCGATCCCGGCGCAGCCGATCCCGACCCCTGCGTCGCGGAGCGCACCACGGACGGAAACGACGTCAAGATCACCGTCCTGAGCACCCACGCCAGCACCTGGGGCTTCGGCTACGACCCGGCGCCCGACACGACGATCACCCAGGACCCCGGCGCTTTCACCAAGGACAAGACCCCGCGCTTCAAGTTCACCTCGAGCGAGGGCGGCGCCGACTTCGAGTGCCGCATCGCGGCGGGCTCCGACGCCTCGGGCGCCGGCTGGAGCCCCTGCACGAGCCCCTACGACACCCCGACGCTGAGCCCCGACGGCACCTACACCTTCGAGGTCCGCGCGATCGACGCCCTCACCAGCACCCCCGACCCGACCCCCGCCTCACACACCTTCCTGGTCGACTCGACCAAGCCGAGCCTGACGATCGACGCCGAGCCCCCCGATCCGACCAACCAGGTCCCCCAGCACTTCGAGTTCTCCACCTCCGACCCGTCCCCCTCCAGCGGCGCGCCGACGACCGAGTGCCGGATCGACACCGGCAGCTGGGATCCGTGCAGCTCCCCCCAGGATCTGAGCCTCCCCGACGGCACCCACACCTTCCGTCTCCGCTCGACCGATCCGGCGGGCAACGTCCAGACCCGCAGCCTCACCTTCACGCTCGACACCCAAAGCCCCGACACCCAGATCACAGCGCACCCGCCCGCCTACTCCAACGACACCAACCCGACCTTCTCGTTCACCGGGCTCCGACCCCGCACCCTCGAGCGGCCTCGATCACTTCCAGTGCCGCCTCGACCCCACCGGCCCCGGCGGCTGGAGCAGCTGCTCGCTCGGGCGATCACTTCTCGCACCCCCGAGGGCAACCACAGCTTCGAGGTCCGCGCAGTCGACGCGCGCCGGCAACGCCGATCCGACCCCGGCCACCTACTCCTGGATGGTCGACACCACCGACCCCGACGATCACGCTCAACCACCCGCTCAACAAGGAGCGGTTCCTGCTGCACGCAAACCCGGTCGACTACTCGCTGCAGCGATCCTCTGCACGGCGGTCCGCCCGCCGTGCACTCCGGCATCGCCACCTGCACCGACAACGGCTTCGACAACGAGAACCTCGGCCCCCACTACTTCATCGTCGACCGCCACCGACCGCGCCGGCAACACTCGACCGAGAAGGTCGCCTACACGATCGACCCGCCCGACTACGGCAACTTCGTCAAAGAGGACCACCCGCTCGCCTACTACCGCTTCAACGAGGCGCTCGGCTCCGACGACGATGACCGACTCCTCCGGCCACCACCACGACGGCGACCTACAAGAACGGCATCGCCCTGCAGCGCGACGGCGCCACCAGCTGCGAGCGCCGCCCGCACCCGCCGCGCGCCTGCGAGCTCGCCAACCCGGCCGAGAACAAAGCCGCCTACTTCCCCGCCCGCGACGGCCACGGCTACGTCAACGGCATCACCGCCCCCACCGACGCCTACACGATGGAGGCCTGGGTCAAGCCGCGCCGACTCGCAGAACATGATGATCATGGGCCACGGCGGCGGCGGGCAGCTGTTCATCAGTGGCGGCCACCTCGCCTTCCGCCAGACCCAGGACACGATCTACGGCGGCGGGCCGACGCTCACGCCCGGCAAGTGGTGGCACGTCGCCGCCACCTGGGACGGCCACGACACCTGCCTCTACGTCAACGGCAACCAGGTCGCCCACTCCGACTCCGCCAACAAGCCGCCCTCGGGCACCTCGACCTTCTACGTCGGCTACGGCGAGATGGCCCCCTGGTTCCACGGCACCCTCGACGAGGCCGCCTACTACGACCACGCCCTCTCCCAGCACCGCGATCGCCGACCGCTACAAGATCGGCACCGCCAACGACCACCACTCGCTCGTGGCCGGCAACTCCCCCTACAACACCGAGGGCCCCTCGACCGATCCCGACGGCGCCCAAGAACAAGCGGCCTCTACGCGCCCACACAAGGTCCCGAAGGCCGACTTCTCCTGCCACGACCCCGACGGCCCGGCCTCAGACATCGCCTCCTGCACGGCCAAGGTCGACGGCACCCGATCGCCTCGCGGCGATCCGCTGCCCGACTCGCTCGGCACCCACACGCTTCGTCGTCACCGCGGTCGATAAGGGCGGCAACACCTACGTCCACACCCACACCTACAGGTCCTGAGCCTTCGCCGACCTCTACCGCAACGACGAGCCCGATCGCCTACTACCGCCTCGGCGAGTCCTCCGGTCAGCGGGACCCAGCCGATGAACGACAGCTCCGGCAACCACAACGACGGCGAATACAAGAACGGCACCGAGTCCGGCCCGGTCGGGATCGCCGGCGACGGCGACCACGCCCGTCGCTTCATCGGCGCCGACGGCTACGGCTACGCAACGGGATCCAGGCGCCGCAGTTCCAGTCGAGCCTCGTCGCCTGGGTCAACGCCGAGACGACCGCCGACGCCTCGATCGTCGGCCACGGCGACGCCGGCGAGCTGTTCATCCGCGGCGGCACCTTCCAATTCCGCCGCATGGACACGATCGTCGACTCCCACGTCGCCCCCAAGCCCGGCCACTTCCAGCAGGTCGTGGGCACCTGGGACGGCGTCGACATCCGCATCTACGTCGACGGCAAGCTCAAGGGCACCCCCGAGTCGACCAAGCGGCCCTCCTGCTCCTCGACCTTCTACGTCGGCTACGGCGAGCTCGAGCCCTGGTTCGCGGGCACCCTCGACGAGGTCGCCTACTACCCGATCGGCCTCAGCTCAGACCGCGTCTACCAGCTCTGGCTCGCCGACCCGCCCGCCGATCTGAGCAAGAGCGGCACGGGCGGCGGCTCCACTGGCGGGGGCGGCGGCTCCACGGCGGTGGCGGCGGCTCCACGGGCGGCTCGACCGGAGGCGGCTCCGCGGGCTCGGCGGCGGCTCGACCCCCACCAGCGCCGCGTGCAAGTCCGCGCAGGCCGACCTCGCCGCCGCCAAGGCGAAGCTGCATAAGGCCCGCGCCAAGCAGCAGAAGCTGCGCAAGCGCAACGCAAAGATCCGCAAGCTGCACCACGCCAAGAAGCGGGTGGCGAAGGCGAAGCGCAAGGTCGCCAAGGCGAAGGCGGCGCAGGGCGCGAGCTGCTGAGGATCAGTCGGCAGCGAACCCGATTACTTCTGGCTGACACCAGAACGCTTGCCCCGTTCGTGCATTGGTAATAAGGTCTTCAGCGTCTCTCCGCCGTGTGGCGGCGTGGACCGCCGCTTACAGGCCGCGGCTGACCGGGGAGAGGGGGAGGACCCACCGTGTTCACCATCCGCTGGACGGCGCTCGCCGCCCTGTTCGCTTTGGCGATGTTGCTCGTCGCCGGGGCCGCCAAGGCCACCGTCACGCCGATCGGGGGCTCCACCGACCCCTACGCAGAGAACTGCCTGCCCCACGGCTTCAACGGCCTCGAGTTGCAGGGAGACAACGCCAACGACAACATCTTCGGCAGCCCCCAACGCGACCTGCTGATCGGCGGCGGGGGTGACGACAACATCAACGGCTCCGGCGCCGCGGACTGCCTGCTCGGCGACAACGGCGCCGACAAGATCGTCGGCGCCGCCGGCGGCGACGCGATCGCGGCCGGCCAGGGCAACGACGAGGTCCACGGCACCAACGGCGACGATGTGATCGAGGCCGACTACGGCGAAGACCAGGTCGACGGGGGAGACGACAACGACGCGATCGACACCGTCGACAACGCCGCCGACGATGTCGACTGCGGCGCCGGCCACGACATCGCCTTCCTCGACGACAATGACAAGGAGAAGCGCTGCGAGGTGACCTCGGTCACCCACGACGGCGACAAGGGCGCCAGCGGCGGCGCCTGCGATGCGGCCACCTTCAACGGCCGCGTCGTCGCCGGCACCGACGCCGACGACCTCTTCTCCGGGACCGACGAGCGCGACCGCCTCCGCGGGGCGGGCGGCAAGGACACCCTGATCGGCCTCGGCGGCGAGGACTGCCTGATCGGCAACAAGGGCTCCGACGCGATCAGCGGCAAGGGCGGCAACGACGAGATCGACGGTGGCAAGGGCGAGGACGTCCTGCAGGGAGAGGGCGGCGACGACTCCTCGAGGCCCGGGATGGAGAGCGCGACCAGGTCCGCTGCGACGCCGGCTTCGACACCGTCATCGCCGACAAGCAGACCACATCGCAAACGGCTGCGAGGTGGTAATGGTGGGAGATGAGT
>CAVXRV010000008.1:0-10052 GCA_963764275.1 uncultured Solirubrobacterales bacterium | reverse complement strand
GTGGTGATCGATGAGAGAAACAGCCCCTCCCCTGTTTGCCCTCCTACTTGCAGGTGAGGAGGGCAAACAGGGAGGGGCTGGTGGGGCCCAGGCGGGCAGGGGCTACGGGCGTCATCCGCGAGCGTGTGGCCCGACGGAGGCGGACACGAACTCCGTTCGCTCTTTGTGTCGCAGAGCGGTACAAATGACGAACGGAGCGGTGGGGGTCGCCGGGGCGAGACTCCGTTCGCTCTTTGTGTCGCAGAGCGGTACAAATGACGAACGGAGCGGATGGTCGGTTTCAGGTCAAACGTTTCGGAGAGGTCCCTAGTCACGCATCGTGCTCGTCAGGCGGCGGCAGGAACTCGATCCCGCACTGGCGGGCGATCTGCGCCACGCGCTCGACGTCGGGTGCCTCGCTGGGCTGCGGCGGATCTGGCGGGGTCCTCGATCGGATCGCCGAGCGTGGTGAAGAAGCGCTCGTGTCCACTTCCGGGCGCGACGATCGTCAAGACCCGCATCGGCTCCGGACCTGGGTTGTGCAGTGAATGGATGACCCCGGGAGGAATGCTGAGGAACGCTCCCGGGCCGAGCCGGTAGCTCTCGTCGGCGGCCTGAACCTCGAGCGTGCCCTCGAGCACGTAGAAGGCCTCGTGGTTTCGCTCGCTGTGCGGCGGCACACCAAGGCCGGGCGGGCAGCGGTGCTCGAATGCCATCAGCGCGTCACCGTTGTCGGCGGGCTCGTCCTTGAATGTCAGCGAGGAGCCCATCAGCGCGAACGAGCGCCCGCGGCCGGCGGGCAGGTACTTGACGTGGGTGGTGTCGGCGTTCAATGCTCTCATCCTCCAGGTAGTATGGAAGCCGTACTGCTAATAGTACTGGTATCGTACTTTTGATGTCAACCCTCGGCGCCGCTGACCGCGAGCCCTCCTTGCCGCCGCTTCCAATCGGCGCGCTGCTGCGCTTCGGGCTGCACGAGATCCGCAGCCGGATCTACGCTGGTGTGCGCGCCGCCGGCTTCGACGACCTGCGCCCCGCGCACGTGACCCTGTTCCGCTGGCCCGGGCCCGGCGGTCGGCGGCCTGGCGAGGTCGCCGCGGACGTGCAGATCTCAAAGCAGCGCGTCAACGACTTGCTACGCGAGCTCGAGCGGCTCGGCTACCTCGGGCTCCAGCGCGACCCGGCCGATCGTCGCGCGCGCATTATCCGGCTCACCGCGCGCGGTAACCGGCTACACGAGGTTGCCGTGGGGATCCACGCACAGATCGAGGACGAATGGAGACAGACGATCGGACGCCGGCGCTACGAGCAGCTCCGGAAGACGCTCGCCGAAGTGATGGGCCCGCAGCGCGATCGGGACATACCGGGCCCGGGGTAGGGCGGTTGCGCACCCCAAGCTCGACACCGGCGCAAGGCGCTGCGTGAACGTCATTCCAGCCAGCCGACGGCCGTCGGCTGGCTGGGAACGGCCCATCAGGTGTGCTCGACGGGCTCCGCAGGGAAGCTGTGCGGCTTCAGTCCGTGCTTGGCGAACGCCCCCAGAAGCCGGTCGCGGTCGAAAGGACGCGGCTCGCTCGGCAATGATGCCTCCTCGATAGCCTCGCCGGCGTCGGCGAAGAACGCGTCGATGCCCGCGGCCGTGCCGATGATCAGATAGCGGGCGGGCTCCGAACCGGTGACGCTAAAGGCGTGGCCGACACCTGCCGGGATCGAGACCACATCCCCGCGCCCGGCGACCACGGTGCTCACGGCGCCGTCGTGCTCGAATCGGAAGGTCAGCTCGCCCTCGAGCACGTAGAACGTCTCGCGCCAGGGATCCAGGTGCGCGCCGGGCCCGCTGCCGGGAAGCCCCCGGAGCTCCACCAGCGAGAGCTGCCCGGCGGTCTCCTCGCCGCCCAGCAACCTGCTCACCGCGACGCTGCCGATCACCAGCTGGTGCGGGCCGCGTCCGGCAGGAGCATGGGTCGTTTCGTTGGTCATTGGCGACTCCTCTCTCAGTTGGTAAAGAATCTTGACTTAGCAGATCGTATAGATCCTTGACCACCTGTCAAGTAAACTCTTTTGACGAAATGGGTCGAAGGGCTCCTTCATCTCCAACCGAGCGCCCGTATACCGGGGTCACCGAGCCGATGGCCCCGGCGTTGCTCCGCCAAAACTACGAGTGGGCGCTGGAGCGAATCTTCGCGCAGCTGAAGACCGCCGGCTTCGCCGACGTGCGCCCCAGCCACGCGCCCGTGATCGGCTTCCCGGGCCCTCACAAGACCCGACCCAGCGAGCTCGCCGCGCGCAGCGGCCGCACCAAGCAGCACATCAACATCCTCCTCGGCGAGCTCGAAGACGCCGGCTATCTGGAGCGCCGAGCCGAGGGCGCCGATCAGCGTGGCAAGGTCATCTATCTCACCGACCGCGGCCTGGAGCTCGCGGCGGCAGTAAGGGGCGCCGTCGAGCAGGTGGAGGACGACTGGCAGCAGGCCCTCGGAAAGCGCCGCTTCGCCGCGCTCAAGCAGAGCCTCGAGGACCTGCTGTCCGCGCCGCCGGACTCGGGCCCCTCGTAAGCACGATGTCCGGAGCAATGCCCTGAGACTCGCGTTTGGAATGACGCGCGGCAATGACGCCGCGCGCCGAGCTGGCCGTCTACGCCTGCGGCTCGATGTTCTGGTTGACGCGGAAGAGGTTGCCCGGGTCGTAGGTCGCCTTGACCCTCGCCAGGCGCTCGTAGTTGTCGCCGTAGCTGGCCCGCACCCGCTCCTGGCCCTCGTCCATCATCATGTTGACGTAGGCGCCGCCGGCGGAGTAGGGGTGTAGCGCCTCGAAGTAGTCGATGGACCAGTTGCGGATCGCCGCCGCGTCGGCGGGGTCGGGATCGACGCCGGCGAAGACCGAGCCCCAGTTGGCGTCGCGGTAGGCCCAGGCGGTGTCGGAGGCGTCGGGGTCATGAGCGGCGCCGTCGATCGGATAGAGGTGCATGGTCGATTTCATCGTCGGCATCTCCGGCCCGAAGCGGGCATGGGCCGCGACCGCCTCGTCGGGAATCTCCTTGACGAAGTCGGCTCGCCAGTACCACTGCTCGCCCTTCGGGTAGAGGCCGTCGAAGGCGCTCTGCAGCGCCGGGAACGGCATCGAGTGGACGCCGTGCATGAGCGGCTCGGGAGTCGCCTCGAGCAGCGGCGCGATCGCCGCCGCGCCGTCCTCCTCGCCGCCGACGTAGCACCAGACGATCCCGCAGACCTTGCGCAGGTGCAGCTCCTCGGGGAAGGGCGGCGCCGGCGGCACGCTGGTGTAGGCGAAGAAGCCGTTCAGCTCGCGCGGCGCGGCGAGGATGAACTCGCGGTAGGCGCTCAGCACCTCGGCGCCCTGCTCGACGGCCCAGAAGGTCGGCCCGCCGAAGATCGTGCCCACCTCGTGCAGGCGGAAGAGGAAGGAGGTGACGACGCCGAAGTTGCCGCCGCCGCCGCGGATCGCCCAGAAGAGGTCGGGGTTCTCGTCCGCGGCGGCGCGCACGCGCTCGCCGCTCGCCAGCACGACCTCGGCCTCGAGCAGGTTGTCGATCGTGAGGCCGCACTTGCGGCTCAGGTGGCCGATGCCGCCGCCGAGGGTGAGGCCGCCGACGCCGGTGGTCGAGATGATCCCGCTCGGGGTCGCCAGCCCGTGCTCGTTGGTGGCGGCGTCGACTTCGCCCCAGGTGCAGCCGCCGCCGACCCGGGCCGTGCGGGCGCCGGGATCGACCTCGATCTCCTTCAGGCCGGACAGGTCGATGACGACGCCGTCGTCGCAGGTGCCGAGGCCGGCGCCGTTGTGGCCGCCGCCGCGCACCGCCAGCAGGAGGTCGCTTTCGCGGGCGAAGTCGACGGCCCTCGCCACGTCGGCGGCGCCGGCGCAGCGGGCGATCAGCGCCGGACGCCGGTCGATCATCGCGTTGTAGACCTTGCGCGCCTCCTCGTAGGCGCTGTCCTCAGGTCCGATCAGCTGCCCCTCGAAGCCGGGGATGTCTGCTGCGCTGGGGGTGTTCACGATTCCCTCTCCTTGCGGTCGCGAAGACTCAATCTCCGGAGCGAGCCTAGGGCGCGGCGGCGGTCCTGTCATGACCTGAACTGATCCAATTCGACGCCCGCTGCGTCGGGCAGGGCGGGGCGCCATAGTCAGATCTGACTATGGTGTGCCCGTGGGCGACGGAACGTCCGATCTTCCGGGGTCGCTCGGTCTCGGCTCGGCCCTGCCCTTCGTCGGCCGCTCCGGCGAGCTGGCGAGGCTCAGCGCCCTGCTGCCCCGCGCCGAGGGCGAGGGACGCCGCGTCGCGCTTTTGGCCGGCGAGCCGGGCTCGGGGAAGAGCCGCCTGGTGCGCGAATTCGCGGCCACCGCGGGGGAGGAGGGGGCGCTGGTCCTCTACGGCGCTTGCGATGCGGTCGTGCGGACGCCCTACGGGCCGTTCGTCGAGGCGCTCGATCGCCTCATCCGCGCAATCGGGACCGAGGAGCTGCGCGCCGCGCTCGGCTCCGGCGGCGGTGATCTGGCCCGGCTGCTGCCCGAGCTGCCCGTTCGGGTGGGCGGCTTGCCGGCGCCGGTCGCAGCCGACCCGGACACCGAGCGCCACCGGCTACACACCGCGGCGAACGACCTCCTCGCGGGCGCCGGCCGCGGCCGGCCGCTGCTGCTCGTGCTCGAGGACGTGCACTGGGCCGACACCCCAACCCTGCTGCTGCTGCGCCACCTGGCGCGTGCCGGCGGGGACGCCCGCGTGTTGCTCCTCGCCACCTTCCGCGACACGGAGGCCGACGTGCCGCAGGGCCTCGCCGAGGTGCTGGCCGACCTGCGCCGCTCCGAGCACGTGATGCGACTGCGGCTCGGCGGTCTCTCCGCAGCGGAGGTCGGCGAGCTCGCCCGCCGCGCCTCCGCCTGCGAGCCGGGTCCGGGGCTGGACGAGCTGGCGGTGGCGATGCGGGACCTGACCGGCGGCAATGCCTTCCTCGTCTGCGAGCTGTGGCGCGCCCTGGTCGAGACCGGCGCGGTGGAGGTGACGGGAGGCAGGCTCCGCACCACCCGCCCGCTCGACGAGCTGGCCAGCCCCGAGAGCGTCCGCGAGGTGGCCGGCCAGCGTCTCGCCAGACTCGCCCCGAGCACGATCGCGCTGCTCGAGCTGGCGGCGACGGCCGGGGCGGAGTTCGAGCTGGGCGTGATCCGCCGCGCCGCCGGCCTCGCCGAGCCCGAGCTTCTCGCCGCCATCGAGCAGGCGGTGGCCAGCGGGATGATCGAGGAGCTCCCCTCCCAGAGCCTCTCCTGCCGCTTCACCCACGAGCTGGTGCGGCGGGCCCTGTATGACGGCCTATCGCGGGCGCGGCGAGCCGAGCTGCACCTCCGCGTCGGCGAGGCAATGGAAGCAGCCGGCGCCGACTCGGGACGGGCACTCGCCGACCTCGCCTACCACTTCGCCGCCGGGGTCACCTTCGGCGGTACCGAGCGCGCGGTCGAGCACAACCTGCGCGCCGCGCGCACCGCCGCCGCCGCGCTCGCCTTCGAGGAGGCAGCGGTGGGCCTGCGCACGGCGATCGAGGTCGGCGTTGACGACACCGCGCAGCGGGCTGGGATCTTCCTCGAGCTCGGCACGATCAGCCACCGGGCGGGGAAGGCGCCCGACGCGCTCGAGGCTTTCGCCGCGGCGGCGGAGATCGCCCGCGAGCTGGGCGATGCCGAGCTGCTCGCCCGCGCCGCGATCGGCCATGAGGACGCCTGCTGGCGCCCCGGGATCGCGATGCGGGACTCGGTCGAACTGCTCGAGGAGGCGATCGCCGCGCTCGGCGAGGGCGACGACGAGCTGCGCGTGGGACTGCTGGCGGGCCTGGCTCGCGCGCTCGACTTCCAGGGAGAGCGCGAGCGTGGGGCGATCGTCCGCCGCAACGCGGTCGCGCTGGCAAGGCGCCTCGAGGATCGCTCCGGGCTCGCCAGGGTGCTGGTTCGCTCGTACTGGTCGCGTGGGACGAGCCCGCTGGAGGAGATCCTCGCGATGCTGAGCGAGGGGAGGGACCTGGCGGAGGAGCTGGGAGACGCAGAGCTGCGCACCGAAGCAATGGCCTGGCGGGTGCCGACCTTCGTCGCCCTCTGCGATCTCGATTCCGCCCGGGAGGAGGTCGCCATCCTGCGCGAGATGGCCGAGCGAACCGCGCAGCCCTTCATGCACCACGTGGCCGCCCACTACGGCTCCGCGATCGCCCTGTGCGACGGCCGCCTCGCCGAGGCCGAGGCGATGGCGACCCGCTCGGACGAATGGGGGCGACTGCTGACCGGGCGAGACGCCTCCGGGACCTTCGGGATCCAGATGTTCAGCGTGCGCCGCGAGCAGGGGCGGCTGGCCGAGCTCGCCCCCGCGATCAGGCTGCTCGCCGGCGAGGCCGGGCGCGACGGCCCCTGGCGGCCCGGGCTCGTCGCCGTGCTCGCCGAGCTGGGAATGGAGGGCGAGGCGCGGCGCGAGCTCGCGCGCCTCGCCTCCGAGGGCATCGACGGCTTCCGCGAGTCGCTCTGGCTGGCGGCGCTCGCCTACCTGGCCGACGCCTGCACCGCCCTCGGCGACGAGGCGCTGGCCGCGCTCCTCTACCCAGAGCTGGAGCCGCTCGCCGGCAGCAACGTGATGATCGGCCATCTGGTCGCCTGCTACGGCGCCGCCGACCGCTACCTGGGCATGCTCGCGGCGACGCTGGGCGATGCGCAGCGGGCCGAGCAGCACTTCGAGCGGGCCCTGGAGCTCAACCGGCGGATGGGTGCGCCCACCTGGGTGGCCCACACCGCCTACGAGTACGCCCGCTTCCTGCTCGCCGGCGGCCGCGCCGAGCGCGGGCGCGCCGAGGCGCTGCTCGCGCAGGCGGGGGCGCTGGCCGAGGAGATCGGCATGGAGGGGCTGCTGGCCAAGATCGGCGCGCTGGGGGTTCTGGCCCCTCGCGGCGGCCTCCCGGACGGGCTTTCGCCGCGCGAGGCGCAGATCCTCGAGCTGGTCGCGCGGGGAATGAGCAACCGCGAGATCGGCACGGAGCTGACGATCAGCGAGCACACCGCGGCCAACCACATCCGCAGCATCCTGCGCAAGACCGACTGTGCCAACCGCACCGAGGCCGCCTCATACGCCCACCGTCACGGCCTCGTCGCTCCCTGAGGGCGCTACGATCGGATCATGGCGCTATACGTGATCGAGCGCAGCTTCGCCGAGCAGCTCGACCTCAGCGACGACGACGTCGAGCTGATCGACGAGATCAACGGCGACGAGGGGGTGCGCTGGCTCTTCTCGTTCCTCAGCGCCGACCGCCGCCGCACCTACTGCCTCTACGAGGCGCCGTCCCCGGATGCGATCCGCGCCGCCGCTCGCCGCGCCGACGTCCCGGTCGATGAGATCGTCGAGGTCGGCCCCGGCACGCCGCAGCTCGCCGGCCGCCTGCGCGATTGGGCCGACGCCGTTCCCCGGGAGCCTGCCTAGCGGCACTTCGAGCGACGCCAGCGGCTCGCCTATTGCCATCCGTTCATTCTTTTCTGCCGGCCCGGCCGACCGCGCCCACGATGTCCCTTGGTCGGCGGCCGTTGCTGCCGACCTGGCAGCTATCTGTTCTTACCCCCAGCAGCGAGGTGTCCGGTGCCAGCCCCCTGCACAGGTGGCAGACGACGATCCAGCCGTGAAAGCAGAACCTGTCGAGGGGGTAGGGAAGGTGGGCTGGCTTACCCTTGCAGCATTTGTTTGGGCCGATCCCTCTGGGCGCCCGTCAGCGTTGAGGAGTGGCGAAAGAGCGTCAACAATGCGTGTCGCGGCCGAGTCCAACCTTTGGACACCGTATGCCGACTGATGTAGCCTCGAACGGCATGGAGGCTGCTGCCAAGCACATCAACGTGGCACTCGACAGCGAGCACGCTCGCAAGCTGACCGAGCTGGCCGCAAAGCGGCAGGTCGAGGAGGTCGAGCTGGCCGGCGAGGTCCTCGCCGGTGCGCTGGACGAGTTCGAGCTCGACGGCGCGCGCATCACCGAGATCCTCGACTCGATTCCCGGCTCCCGCGAGACGGCTCGGGAATCGATCGAGCAGGCGCGGCGGGGCGAAACCGTGCCGCTGTCTGAGCTCTAACCGGTGGCCAGCATCGCGGTCGCGCGCCGGGCGCGCGAGGAGCTGCGCGCGCTGATCGTCGCGCTTGACCTCCCCCAGGACACCCGCGACCGAGTCTCGCGCTCGCTGCGAAGCGTGGAGCAGTTCCCGCTCTCCGGCAAAGCGCTGAGCGGATTCTGGCGAGACTGCCGCGCGGTCGTCGGTCCGTGGGGTTGGCTGCTCATCGTTTAGATGTACCTCGAGAGCGACGATCAGGTCGTAGTCATCGGCTTTCGCGACGGGCGCGGCGCCGGCGCGGTGATGAGCGTCGGCGCCTAGGCCCAGCGAGCCCCCCAGGTGCCCGTCGCCGGATGAGCAGGATTCAGACAACACCTCGGGCTAGGATCGCGACATGGGGCGAGTCAGGATCGATGGATCGGGACTGCGCCATTTCGGCGATGCCGTTGCTGGGATGGAGCGACTGCTCGTCGAACGTCTCGCCGCCCCGGTTGCCCCACGGGCAGAACACAGGTGCATCCCGAAGGTGGCAGGCGTATATCTCTTCTCGGACGAGGAGCCTGTCTATGTCGGCCAAACCCGAAACCTGAGGACTCGACTTCGGCCCTCGGGGAGCCCAGAACCCCATCAAGTACATCAACTGCTGACGAAGTCGCAGGCGAAGCCGTCCACTTCGTCAAATCCGAATCCCTTGGAATCCGGCGCTCTCGCTTCGCGCGAGCAGCCAGGGGCCGGGGGCACTACTGCTCATCGTCCGGAGCGACCGTCTGCTCGACTGTCGCCTGGGCGCTCGCTCCGGTTCGCAGGGAGCAGTGACCCTGCAGTGCGCGCGACGCTTCCTCCTCGTCTGGGGCGCATCTCGGATCGTGGCGCAGACTTCGCCTCGTTGGCCTCCGTTTAGCCCGGAAGCTTGAACTCGACTCCGTAGCGGGGTGCGGTCTTGAGCAATCGCTCCGGATCGGGCGGTGGCGGCGAGGCGTCTGGATCGGTGACGGGATCACCGACCTCCTCGAACATCCGCTCGAGGCCGGCAGGAACGAAGATCTCGAGGTGGCGGCCGGGCCCCTCGCCCACATTGCGCCACCAGTGGAGGTGACCGTTGGGCGCGTGGACGAATGTCCCTGGGCCGGCGCGCACCTCGCCATCCTCGCTGCCGAATAGATATTCGCCCTCGATGACGTAAAAGGACTCGTCCTCGCGCGAGTGCACGTGCGGGGGCGGTCCGAATCCGGGTGATGAGCGATCCTCGGCGACGGCGTAGGCGCCGTCGGTTTGGTCGCCGTCAATGACGATCTCGAGGATCGCGCCCATGACCCAGAGTGGCCGCCGATCGCTCTCGGTGATCTTGGTGATGGCTGGTGCGCGAACGGTCATCGCGGACTCCTTCGGTAAACTCTGTTTACGGTTCTGTGAAAAGTATACGGAGTTGACTACCTTGTCAAATAACCCGCCGAGGGACTACGTCACCGCCCGCTGATTGGGGGCGCTGCTCAGAGCTCCGCTCGAAGCGATCAGGGCACGCATCCGCGAGGACGTCGCCGCCGCTGGCTACGACGATCTCGGCCCCGCTCACTTCACCATCCTGCAGGCCCCGACTCCGGACGGCGCACGGCCCACCGAGCTGGCGGCGCGCGGTCAGATGACCAAGCAGGCGGCGAATCGACTGATCCGCCACCTGGAACGGCGCGGCTATCTGCGCCTGGAGCCCGACCCGACCAACCGGCGCGCCCGGATCGTCCGCCTGACCGAGCGCGGATGGCAGCTGATCGCGACGATTCGCGCGACCGTGCAGGAGGTCGAGCGGGACTGGTCCCGCCGGCTCGGTCCCGGCCGATTTGAGGCGCTGCGCAGCGCGCTCCGGGAGCTCTCCGGCGCCGGGAGCAGCACCAGCCGGGTATGAGGAGGTGGGGAATCCAAACGGCCCGGTGCTGCGCTCTCGCTCTCGCGTGGTTGCGGGCGTCTTGGTTGCCGTCTCAGAGATGCCCGGTCCGGACGAGGAGGATAAG
>CAVXRV010000007.1:0-48397 GCA_963764275.1 uncultured Solirubrobacterales bacterium | reverse complement strand
GCCCTGGAGCTCGCTCCGGTCGGCAGCTTCGACGGCCCCGTCTTCGTCACCTCCGATCCCCAGAACCCCGACGAGCTGTTCGTCGTCGAGAAGGCCGGGCGGATCGTGCGGGTGCAGGGCGGTGCCCAGCACACCTTCCTCGACATCTCCGCCGGCGTCGATTCCAGCGGCGAGCGGGGGCTGCTGTCGATGGCGCTCGATCCCGGCTATGCGACGAACCGGCGCTTCTACGTCTACTACGTCGACAACTCCGCCGGGAGCCTGCACGTCGTTGAGTACACCGCCAACGCCGCGGGCACGGCGGCCATGGCGGGTTCGGCCCGGCCGCTGCTCGCGATCCCGCACCCGACCTACGCCAACCACAACGGCGGGCCAGCTGCAGTTCGGGCCCGACGGCTACCTGTATCTGGGGACCGGGGACGGCGGCGGGGGCGGCGATCCGGGCGAGAACGCCCAGGACAAGAGCGCGCTGCTCGGCAAGATCCTGCGCCTCGACCCCGACGCCGGACCCGAGCGCCCACACCCCCTACACGGTCCCGGCCTCGAACCCGTTCGTCGGGCCGCGCCGGCAACGACCTGATCTGGGCCTACGGCGTCCGCAACCCGTGGCGCTTCTCCTTCGACTCGAAGAACGGGGCGCTGGTGATCGGCGACGTCGGCCAGAGCGCCTGGGAGGAGGTCGACTACCGCCCGCAGGCGCCGGCCGGCGACGGCGGCCGCGGCGACAACTTCGGCTGGGACTGCCGCGAGGGCCTGCACTCCTACGAGCCCGCCGGCTGCCCCGCCTCCGGCTTCACCGACCCCGTCTTCGAGTACTCGCACTCGGGCGGCGGCTGCGCGATCACCGGCGGCTATGTCGACCGCGACCCGGGCACGCCCGGCTACGCCGGTCGCTACCTCTACGCGGACCTGTGCCTGGGGCAGCTCCGCTCGCTGTTGCCCGGCGACGGCAGCTCCGGCTCCGCCCACGGCGACCGCTCCGAGGGCCTGCAGCGTCGGCTCGCCCTCGAGCTTCGGCGAGGACTCGTGCGGGCGCCTGTATGTGGCGAGCCTGGCGAGCGGCACCGTCTCGCGGATCCAGGGGGCGACGCCGACCGACTGCGCCAGCCCACCGCCGCCTCCGCCCTCGAGGGACAGCGGGCCGTGCGCGCCGAGCACCGACCTCGGCGCCGGGGGCGCCGACCGGCTGCAGGGAACCGAGGGCCGCGACCGGCTCACGGGCAAGGGCGGGGGCGATGCGCTCGCCGGCGGCGACTCCGCCGACTGCCTGGCGGGCGGCCGCGGGCCGGACACCCTCCGCGGCGGCGCCGGCCCCGATCGCCTCTACGCCGGCCCCGGCCACGACGAGGTCCACGGCGGCCGCGGGCCCGACAGGATCTGGGCCCGCGACGGCAAGCGCGATCGGATCGCCTGCGGCAAGGGCCGGCATGACGTCGTCCACGCCGACGCGCGCGACCGCGTCGCCCGCAGCTGCGAGCGGGTGCGGGTCGGCAGCGTCTAGTCCGCTCCCCTTGCTCGCATAGAGGTCAGTCGCCATTTCGCCGGTCCGGTGCCTTGCCGTGAGGCGCAGACGCGCGCGCTAGGGGAGAAACTAGGTCGTAACATACTAAGCTGCGCTATAGTTTCCTTGCTATGCAGTTCTTCAACCGTGTGGACGAGCTCCAGGCGCTACAGGAGCGATGGGACTCCGATCGTGCCGAGTACTTCGTCCTCTACGGCCGGCGTCGCGTGGGCAAGAGCCACCTGCTCCTGCACTTCGGCGAGACCCATCGCCAGCTCTATTTCGAGGCCACCTCGGGGAGCACCGCCGATCACCTGCAGGATCTCGCCTCGAGCCTGGCGGAGCTGACGGGGCGGGAGGTGTTCGCCGCCCAGCCGTTGGCGAACTGGCGCGCGGCCTTCGCCGTATTCGAGGAGCTGCTGGCTGACGGTCCGATCATGATCGTGCTCGACGAGTTCCAATACGTCGCTCGTCGTGAGCCGGAGATCGGGTCGCTCCTGAACCGCTTCATCCGGGAGCACAAGTCGGACTCCCGGCTCTTTCTGTGCATCTCCGGGTCGGATGTGAGCTTCTTCGAGAAGGAGATGGGCTACAGCTCGACCTCGTACGGGCGTCGCACCGGCTCACAGAAGCTCGCGCCGTTCCGGTGGACCGATATCGAGCCGTGGGTCGAGGGATGGTCGGTCGACGATCAGATCCGAGCTTGGTCGGTGTTCGGCGGGATCCCCTACTACCTCGACGAGATCGACCCCAGGGGTGGCCTGGACGGCGCGATCCTTCGGTCCGCCCTCTACCCGGACGGCCTGCTGCGCGAGGAGCCGCGCTTCCTGCTCGCGCAGGAGAGTCGCATCCGCGAGACGGACAACTACATGTCAGCCCTTCGGGGCATCGCCGCGGGAAAGACCCGGCTGATCGAGATCGCCCAGCATCTGGGAAAGGGCGCCGGCGAGGAGGCGCGCCCGTTCTTGGACGTGCTGGAGCAGATGGAGCTCGTCGAGCGGCGCTATCCGGTCACGAAAGCTGCGGGCAAGCAGGTCTACTACGCGATCGCAGATCCGTTCCTGCGGTTCTGGTTCCGATTCGTCTCGGGGAACGAGCGGCGGCTTCACAGCCGGACGGATGCCGAGGAGTATCTGCGCGCCGGCGTACTTCCCAATCTCGACAAGTTCGTGTCCGAGGACGGCTTCGAGCGGGTCTGTCAGGACTGGGCATATCGGCACATCCCGAACGCCGCTGAGTCGGGGCAGTGGTGGGGGTCGATCCGGCTCAGCAGGGGCGGCGAGCAGCGAAACCGCCGGTTCGAGGCCGACGTGGCGGTGGTCGACGAGTCTGGCTCCCTCATCGCGTTGGGCTCGTGCAAGTGGGCGGACCCCTCAACGCCGGACCACGAGCACCCGACCGAGGAGCTCGACAAGCTCGAGACCATTCGCCGGCAGCTGGATGCGCCCGACGCCAAGCTGCTCTTCTTCGACCGTATCGGCTTCAGCTCTCGGCTCGAAGACCTGAGCGCGAGCCGCGATGACGTCGAGCTGATCCACACCTCGGACATGCGGTAGCCGGTATCAGCCGGCGTGGGTAGAAGCCCGAGGCAGATCCCGGCTGCTACTCGCCTGCGGCCGCGCGTCCGCGGCGCGTAGTTCCCCGCAAGCAGGCGTCAGAGCCCGCGCATGGCCCGCGTAGGAATGGGTAACGGTCGCGCAGTCGACCCGTCCTACCCCAACCACATAGAAAGGGATTTCATGAAGAAGTGGCACCTCCCCGTGCTGGCGCTCGTCGCCGTGCTCGCCTTCGGGGCCGTCCCGGCCATGGCAGGGCACAAGAACGTCAAGAAGTTCGGCTCGAAGATCAGCGTCAAGTACAAGGCGGGCAACTCGAACGACCCGTACAAGCCCTACAAGAAGGCTCAGTTCTACGGCAGGGTCCACTCGGCCCAGAAGCACTTCTGCGAGAAGTTCCGCAAGGTCAAGGTCTTCGACCTTTCGACCGACGCCCACGTCGGCTCCGACTTCACGAACAAGAAGGGCCACTGGGCGCTGCACGCGCACAACTACGGCCCCGGCAAGTACAAGGCGAAGGCCGGCCGCAAGACGAAGACGCGCAAGAAGACGATCAAGCACGGCAAGCAGAAGGGCAAGACCGTCAAGGTCAAGAAGGTCTGCGTGCCGACGAGCGCCAAGATCAAGGTGAAGGCGAACGCCGGCTAGCTCCCCCGAGCTCTCCATACCCGAGCGGTTCGAGGCCGGTCGCGAAAGCGGCCGGCCTCGCGCTTGAAGGCCGGGCTGCTTCCGGCGTCAGCTCTTGCGAAACCAGACGTACCGTTTCGCCTTATGACCCGCGACGGTCCGCCCGCACTTGCCTGAAACGACATGGCGCCCCGCGTGGGCTCGAGACGGGATGCTGCGGCGGCTCTCAGCGACCACGCCCCCGATATGCAGTGAGAAGGGTAAGCTCGCCAATCCAACCGGCAGTGCGGCGAGGGGAGAGCGCAGATGAATCGGGTATGGGCGGCAAAGATCGTTGTGCCAGTTGCGGCCATCGTGATGATGGCCATTCCAGCGACGGCGCTGGGGCTCGGTGAGTTCGAGCCCAACGATACGTTCGACACCGCGGCCGGGCCGTTGATCGGCGGCCACACGTACACAGCGGGCATCGAGACGAGCAACGACAAGGACTTCTATTCGTTCTACATGCGCAGGTTCGACCAGGTCGACTTCGCCTTCAAGCTGTCCGGCTCCGACGGCGACGCGTGGGCCTGCTTCTGGATCCTCAACTCCAAGGGCCAGGAGGTGGACGACGCGGGGGACTGCCCCTACGCCGAGGGGATCACCAACCACGCCTACGTGTCGCTCGATGCGGGCAAGTACTACGTGAAAGTCTCCGACGCGAACTCGGACGCACTCCGGCGTAGCTACAGCTTCAGCGTACGGTCAAATGGCTCGATTGCGTCCGATCCGGCCTGCGGTGATCTGATCGTCAAGCAGCTCGACGCCAAGGACGCGGTCAAGCGGACCAAGAAGCAGCTCAAGTACGCCTCGGGCAAGAACCGCAAGCACAAGCTGCGCCGGCTACTCAAGCGAGAGCGCAAGGCGAAGCGGCGACTGACGCACAAGCTCAACAAGCAGTGCCCGGTCTAGCCGTGAGCATCAGCCGCGTTCTGCAGCGCGAGCCGAGCTGACGGCGGCCGCTTGCGGGAGCCGTGTCGTCGTTTGAAGGTGTAGTGCTCGAGCGAGCGCTTTTCGCGCTGGGCTTCATCCCTGCTCTGGACACGCACTTCACGTAATTCATATCAGCTATATTCCCGTCGCTCGACGTCAAGACGGCAGGGGGTTTGCTTCATGAATATGGCTGGGGTTGGTGGCGGCGCCTTCGGGCGCCTGGCCGCCGCGACGACTTCGCGGCGGACGCGCTCGATCTGGCTTGCGCTGGCTCTTATGGTCGCCGTCAGCGCCCTGTGCGCACCGCAGGCCCTGGCGGGACCGTCGTCGTCGACACACGCGACACCCGGCTCCCTGCCGGCCGGTGTGAGCCGGCTCTGTTACGCGCTCGACTACCACTGCACCGGCGGCGGATACTCCGCCGCCTCGGCAAAGAGCTCGGGCTGGCCGTGGTCGCAGTACGGCGGTTCCAACGCGAGCTACAACGCCGCGGGGCCGCACAACTGCACCCTCTACGCCGCCTACAGGCTGGCGAAGAACGGCGCCGCGAACCCCGGGCTCCTTGGCAACGCCAACACCTGGGATACCCGTGCACCTGCGAGCAAGGTCAACCAGAGCCCTGCGGTCGGGTCGATCGCCCAGTGGAACGGCGGAAGCTTCGGCCACGTCGCCTACGTGGAGACGGTGACCTCGAGCTACATCGAGGTCACCGACGACAACTACTACACGGGGAACGGCGGGTACACGGATCGCTTCCGAATCGCGCGCAGCTCGGCCGCCTGGCCCGACAACTTCATTCACCTCGCCGATCGTCCGAGCTCGGGCGGTGGTGGCGGCAGCAGCAGCGGCAGCGTCCAGTTCGCGATCGCCACCGCCGACGGCGGCCTCTGGCACACGATCCGCTCCTCGAACGGCAGCTGGCAGAAGCGGGGCGATCTGCGCGCCAAGCTCGGACTGCACAGCCCGATCACCTCGCTCGCCGCAGCACCGGGTGGCGGCGGCTCGGTCCAGTTCGCGATCGCCACCGCCGACGGCGGCCTCTGGCACACGATCCGCTACTCGAACGGCAGCTGGCAGAGCAAGGGCGATCTGCGGGCAAAGCTCGGGATCAGCAGCAAGGTCACGGCGCTGGCCGCGGGTGCCGGCTCCGGCGGCAGCGTCCAGTTCGCGATCGCCACCGCCGACGGCGGCCTCTGGCACACGATCCGCTCCTCGAACGGCAGCTGGCAGAAGCGGGGCGATCTGCGCGCCAAGCTCGGACTGCACAGCCCGATCACCTCGCTCGCCGCAGCACCGGGTGGCGGCGGCTCGGTCCAGTTCGCGATCGCCACCGCCGACGGCGGCCTCTGGCACACGATCCGCTACTCGAACGGCAGCTGGCAGAGCAAGGGCGATCTGCGGGCGAAGCTCGGGATCAGCAGCAAGGTCACGGCGCTCAGCGCCGGCGATATGTGACAACGGCTCGGCGCAAATCGAGCGGTTCGTTACGTGGATTCGTAAGAGAGAAGTGACGAGCGAAGACCCCGGGCCACATTCCCGCGTGCTATATAGGCGCTGTGTGTTTGGGGCTGGGGAGCCAGGTGTGATGGGGCGGAGTCGAATCAACCTGCTGCGGCCGAGCCTGGGGAGACGTATGACGTGGCTCCTCGTCGGCGCGCTGCTGGCCGCGACCGCCCTGCAGGCCGGCTGTGGCAGCAGCAGCTCGAGCTCAACGAGCGACCAGGCCGCGCTCGAGCAGGCGCGCAAGGAAGGCGCGCAGCAGGCCCGTCAGCAGGCGCGGATCAAGGCCCTCGAGAAGGAGGTCCGCGATCAGAAGCAGGCGGACAGCACGACAACGTCGGGCGTTCCCTCGGCCGCCGGGCCGACGACCACGGTGCCCAGCTCGAGCGTCGTCAGCCCCTACATCTCCACCTACGTCCCCTACTCACCGACGCGAGTCGGGCTACGAGGACTACGTGGCCGAGGTTCCCAGCGGGGGCGGTTGGTCCGGTCCGAGTGAGACGTTCCCCACCGGCGGCAAGCTGCTGCGCAGCGAGTTCCGCGGCCCCGACGGCACGTTCGTGCTGATCGACTACACGCCGGACGAGGTCCCGAGCCTCGGCGGCAGCTACGACACCGTCGACACGAACCTGCAGACGAACTTCGGTGCCGCCACGACCTACGTCTTCTCGGCCAGCGAGCGCCTGCCCGAGTGCAACGGCCGGCCCTGCGTCGACATCCTCATCGATGACGGCAGCGGCGGTGGCTGGGGCGTGCTCGGCGGAGGCCCGAGCCTGCCGGTGGCGCAGAGCATCGCCAGCCACACGGCGCAGTCGATCGCCTTCCGGGGGGAGTGACGGTGCGGAGGAGGGTGCGCGTCGCGGGCCTCGGGGTCCTTGCGATCCTCGTCGCGCTGCTCCTCTCGGCCTCGCCCGGACACGCCGACTCCCACCACCTGCCCCGGATCCTGATGAAGAGCAGCCCGGCTGCCGGATCGCAACCCGCAGCCGTCATCCTGCGCCACCGCGCCGCCAAGCGTCGCTGCGGCAGGGTGGAGGGCACCCCGCTCGGCGCGTTCAACATGGTCTGCCGCAGGGCGCGGGCGGTCTGGAGGCACACCGTTCGCGTCGGGCCGCCGCGCCACTGGACGGGAGCGAACATCGACACCCGCGGCGGCGGGCTGGCGCTCCTCTACCCGAAGCGACGCGCCGACCGCGTTTCGCGCGCGATCTCGCCGAAGGGCATCAACGCCCGCAAGCTCGGCCGCGTGCCGCTGGTCGTAGCGCGCGTCCCCTATGAGAACCACTGACCGGAGCGCGGGCGCTCCGGCCACGGCCGTCCTAGCCGCCGGCGCCCCCGTGGGCGAGCTTGCGGCCGCGCCGGCACTTGATGTCGAAGCCCTCGCCGGGGAACAGTCCCTTGCAGCGCCAGCCGTGCACGTGGACGCGGCCCCGGCAGCCGCCGCCCGAGCGCGCTTCCGAACGCGTGACGTGGCACGGGCAACCGCGGCCGGGGCGGGGCTTGCCCCGGACGCAGGCGTGATACCGCGCCGCGGCCTTGACGATCCTGCCGCCGTCGCCACAAGAGACGCCGCGCACCTGCAGAAAGCCGCTCGCGAAGAAGCTGTTCGAGCAGTAGTGCTTGCTGCCGGAGACGGTTGCCCCGGCGCGCGTCTCAGCCGCGCGGGCCGTCCGTGCGGCGGCGTAGCGCCAGCTCACCCGCTTGCGGTGGCGGTGGCAGTGCACGCCCGAGGCGCTGCTCCGGCACTCGAAGCCTCGGTACTTCCCCTTACCCGCTCCGTCGTCGACGAGCCGCGCGTGCGCAATCTTGCGTGCCCTCCGGCAACCGACGCGCTTGGCGCGCAGTGCATGGGTGCGCGTGTAGATCGAGCCGTCGGCGTTGCGGATGACGACGTTTCGGCAGGAGCGCGGGTGCGCGCTGGCGTGGCCTGCACCGAGAAGCGACGCGAGCACCGCCACGGTGCAGACGCAGGCGAGCATCGACCCCACCAGCAGGAGCCGAGGGACCCCGCCTCGCCGCTCGTCCGAGCCCCTCTTCCGCAATCGCCCCCGCAAACCGGGCGCCACGGTACCGCATCGGTGGCCGTCCGGACCTCCGGTTCTTACATCGGTTACTTTTCACTCCCTAGGGGAGCATCGACGTGGGAGGCAGGGTGAAGTTCAGACTCGGGGTGGCGGTGGCGATGATCGCAGCCGCGTCGCTCTTCTCCACGGGGGCCGCAGCAGCGGTCAAGAACACGCTGGTGCCAGTGAGCCACGGAGCCCACACCGGCTTCGGCAGCTTCCACCCGAGCAGCTACGCCGGCGGGGACGACGACGCGCTGCGGCGCGCGTTCGGTCGCCCGGACAAGGTCGGCACGAGCCGGCGCGCCCCCGGCCTCTGCAAGATGTCGTGGCGAGGCCCGGGCATTCACGTGAAGCTCGCCGGCTTCGGTACCGCGTCCTCGCGCCCGTGCAAGGACGGGACCTTCACTGAGGCGAAGCTGACCGACCACCGCTGGCACACCGCCTCAGGTGTCCGGCCGGGGGGACCGAAGCGGGTTGCCAAGCGTGCGGCGAAGCGGCGCTGCCGCAAGCACACCTGCGGCTACCCCGGCTACGCGCTCGAGCTCCACCACACCGATTGCGGCATCGGCAAGGTCGCGGGCGTGATCGCGGTCGTGCCGAAGCACGCCAAGAAGGTGAAGGCCCTGATCGTCAGGTGGCGCAGCTGTGAATGAGCGGGCGTCCCGGCTGCGCCCGCTCCTGCTGGCAGCGGGCCTGGCGCTGCTCGCGGTCCTCGGTGTTGGACCCGCGGCGTTCGCGCACTCCAACGTGAGGCTCGCAACCCAGGACGTGGATCACCCGCTCCGGGTCAAGCCCCCCGTGGTCGGCTACACGGGAGACGGGACGGGATATCTCGGGGGCCGACGCACGTCTCCCGGGCATCAGAACCGGGGCGGCCTCCACTGGCACAGGTGGGGGCGGCGCAAGGCATCCGCCGACGGCTATGCCTGGCTCAACGACTGCCGTCCCAGCTGTGCCGAGGGAACCTTCCATCCGCACCGCGCCAAGGTCCACGCGGGCCGGCCCCGGCATCGCAAGTTCACGCGCTTGACGATCAAGTTCCGCTATCGCGGGAGGTGGGCTCACGACCACCGCGCGCTGATCCGCACCTCCGGCTACTACCAGTGGGCAATCTGCGGAACCCGCTTCACGAAGCCCTGCTAGCGGAAGGCCGCGCCGTCATGGATCGCTTCGCTGCTCCTTCGCTGACGCCTGTGCGCAGCGCGGCCCTTGCGGCCCTCATCGCAGTTGCCGCCCTGGCTGGCCTTGCGGTGCCCGCGCAGGCGAGGAGCCCGCAGGTGACCGTCATGTATCCCCTGTCCGGGTCGCTGACGTCCTCGCCGCTGGAGAGCCCGCCGCACCATCACTATTGGGGCAACTTCGCGATCGATGACGCCGCCGGCGCCGGCACCGCGGTCCACGCGAACTTCGCGAATCCCTCCGGGAGCCTCTCGCTCTCGCTCGGCGGCACCTTCGAGCCCTGCGCTGCGGCCGGCACGGGCGGTCAGGGGCTGATCGTCAACGTTGCGGTGAATGGAACGCAGATCGGGCGCGTCTATTACGCGCACCTGACCGGAATCACCAAGACCTCAGGCACGATCAGCAACGGCGCCCAGATCGGTGTGCTCTACAACGGCTCCTACACCGGGTGCTGGCAGGGACCGCACACCCACGTCGAACCGAAGAGCTTCAGCGGCAGCTCCTGCTTCGTCAGCCGCTCACTCGGCTCACACGTCGACGGTGCGATGCCGCTCGGGGTAATCGGCGGTGGCTACGCATCGGGCGACAACCAGACCTGCCCGTCGGGGGCTACCAGCCCGGGCAACTCGCCCACCGGCAGCGTCGATGTGGCGAGCTCGCCCGCGCCCGGATCGGTGCGGATCGGGGGGTGGGCATTCGACGCCGACGCCAAGACCACTCCGATCCGGATCCATGCGTACGTCGGTGGCCCCGCCGGATCCGGCTCCGAGGGCCACAGCCTCGGGGACGCGAGCGGCTATCGCCCTGACGTCGGCCGCCACTATCCGGGCGTCGGCGATCACCACGGCTACGACTTCACCTTCAACACCTCGCGGACCGGCAACGTGCCCGTCTGCGTGTACGGGATCAACGTCGGCGGCGGCGGCAACGCGCTGCTCGCCTGCAAGACCGTCCACATAGACGACCCGAGCCCGACCGGCGCCTTCGACGTCGCCGAGTCGCCGAAGGCGGGGGTCGTGCGCGTCCGGGGCTGGAGCTTCGATCCCAACGCGAAGACCACGCCGAACGAGGTCCACCTGTACATCGGCGGTGGCGCGGGTGAGCCGGGCGCCGAGGGCCACAACCTGGGCGCCGCGAAGACCTCCCGACCGGACGTCGGCCGCGCCTATCCAGGCGTCGGTGACAACCACGGCTTCGACACCCGGCTCGCCACGGACAAGGTCGGCGATCAGAAGCTCTGCGTCTACGGAATCAACCAAGGGCCCGGCTCCAACCGCCTGCTCGGCTGCAAGCAGGTGACGATCGCGGACCCCTCGCCGGCGGGGTCGGTCGACGTCGTGGAATCGGCCCGGGCGGGCGTCCTGCACGTCGGCGGTTGGACCTTCGACCGCAGCGACGCCACGCGCCCGCTGCACTTCCACGTGTTCGTCGGCGGCCTCGCGGGCCAGTCCGGTGTCGAGGGCCATGGCGACGCCCTCGGCCTTGCCAACCACCATCGCCCCGACGTGGGTCGCGCCTACCCGGGCGTCGGCGACAACCACGGCTACGACGCCCTGGTCCCGACGCGCCGCGTCGGATCGCAGCAGGTCTGCATCTACGGGGTGAACGTCGGCTTGGGGGCCGATCGGCTGCTGGGTTGCAGGACCGTCGCGATCGCCGCTGACAGAACGGCCCCCGACACCTCCTTCGTGAAGACGCCGCCGAAGGTCGTCAAGGGCAAGGGCAAGCGGAGGATGGTGCGCTTTACGGTGCGTTCCTCGGAGCCGTACTCGTACTTCCAGTGCGCCGTCGACAAGGGCACCTGGAAGCACTGCGGCGCGATGCCCCGGTTCCGACTCAAGCGCGGTCGTCACCGGGTGCAGGTGCGAGCAGTCGACTTCTCGCGCAACGTCGATCAGACGCCGGCCGTGTACAGCTTGAAGGTGAAGGGGCGGAAGCGGTGATTGGCGGTGCGTGCGCTCGGCGAACGGCGAGACGGCGCCTGCCGTTGATCGCCGCGGCGCTGTTCGGGCTGCTCTCGCTCGCCGGTGGGGCGCTCGCGTCGAGCCCGCCGAACGACGACTTCGCGAACGCCCAGCTGATCAGCGGTCTGCCGGCGGAGGTCACGGGGACGACGATCGGCGCCACGCGGGAGCAGAACTCGCCCCGGGGCCCGCAGGAGGTCTGGTACCGGTGGACGGCCCCGGCGAGCGGCGCCGTCGACCTCGAGATCCGGCCGCGGTCCAACTTCCGGGTCGATCTCTACACCGGCGACGATCTGTCGACGCTGGAGCCGATCGACCTGGCCAAGGCTCGAGACGGGCACCGGCTGGTCATCTTCGGTCCCTTCGAGGCCGAAGCCGGACGGACCTACGCAATCGCGGTTCGCTCCCACCTCGGATCGAACTTCGACCTGCAGGTCCTGCCGCACGTCTCCGGTGCACGCGTGAATGCCCGCCAGCGCAAGGACAACCTGGACCTGAGGATCCCCGTGAAGGCCTCCGCCACCGTCGCGGTCCACGTCCGGGTGCACGGCGAGATCTACGTCCACAAGCACGGCAGCGGTGGCCGCACCTGGCCGTTGCGCACCCGCGGCATGGACGTCGACGCCGGGCGGACCGGTGCCGTGGCGATGCGGACGAAATCCGCCGGGGTGTGCAAGCGGATCCTGCACCAGCTCTCGCTCGTGTCGGTGCGAAAGAGCGGCTTCGCGGAGGCGAGGGGAAGCGCGACCTTCACTTCGGGATCGGGCGCTCGGACCCAGCTCTTCTGGCACGCGCCTCTCGCCGACGTGATGCCGGAGGATCGAGCGCGCATCCGGCACGGCGAAGCGCGCTGCTGAGAGGTTCACGGAGGCCCTGATGAAGGTGCGTGGCTGTCCCTCGAGTACGATGCGCGCTCGAAGCGGAGACGCTTCGCAAATGCCGACCAGCAGCTGAGGGGAACCGTGAACTTGAGCAGGGGGATGCCGTGGCAACGTGGACTTACGGTTCGTGGAGGGCTCGCGACCGTAATTGCTGCGACGGCGCTCGCCGCGTCGGCCGGCCTCCACGGAGGGGCAGCCGATCCCGACCAAGCCTTCGCCGGTAAGTGCAACACCCAGGTCGTGGTACACGGCTTCGGCGCCTTGATCCTGAAGCGACGGCACGTTGGCTGTTCGCGGTCGCGACACCTGGCCAAGGATCTCCTGAGGAATGACAGCGGGCTGCCGGTCCGCCTGGACGGTTTTCGCTGCAGGTACAAGAACGTGAACGCCGGCGGCGGCGCCGCCAGGTGCAAGCGGCGCCCTAACAAGCTCGTATTGGTCGGGTTCGAGTGAGGGGCTCAGGCGCGCTCGAGCGCAAGGGGGAGACAAGGTTGACCGTCGGGCTCCGCGCCGTTGTCGTGGGCGTGGTCGCCGCAGCGCTCCTGCTCGTGGCCGGCGCGTCGGTGGCTGGAGCCGATGGCCCATCGCGGGCTGCCCGGGGCGGCGTGCAGGCCTCGCGGGGTGAGTGCGCGAGCGCCGAGGCGACGCACGCCTGCGCGAAGGAGCGCAGCTGCGGGAAGACCAAGAGCGTGACCGAAGGCGTCCAGGCCAAGGCGCGCGTGTTCGCTTATCGCTACAGCTGCAAGAAGGCCCGCCACCTCGTCCACATCGGCCTGTCGAAGTGGCCGAAAGGTTGGAGCTGCACCGGATCGGACGCCGCGGGGTACTGCTACCCGTCGCACAAGTACAAGACGTGGCAGTCGGTGCGCGGCAAGCGCCATTTCCGACACACCTTCGTCTCGAGATAGGTCGGCAGGAACGCGCTGCGCGTCAAACCGCGTGCGAGAACAGGAGTGAAATGAGAAGCATGGTCACCTTCGTCGCCGCAGCGGTCGCGGTAGCCGTCCTCGGCTTCGGCCTCTTCGCCGCGTCTGCGGGCGGATCGGCTCGGACTGGGCTGCCGGGGCATCGCTGCGGCTCTTTCAAGCTGGACTTCCACAACAAGTACGGTCATTACCACTACCGCTACAAGGTGCGCGCGGCGCACGTGCCGTGCCAGAAGGCCCGACACGTCGTGAAGTCCTACAACCGGCATCCGGAGCAGTGGAAGCAGCATGGGGATGGAACGCTCGCGACCACCCACTGGACACGGCGTGGCTGGTCGTGCGGCCACGGGTCAGGCGGCGGTGGTTGCCACGCTCGGGGCAACCGGTCGAAGCAGATCTACTACCAGGTCACGGTGGCTTGAGGTCATGACTCGGATCCGGATCTCGGGGGTCGGGAGGGCAGCGTCTTACGGCATCGTCGCCGTGGCGGCTGTGCTGCTGATCGCGGGTGGTTCGCCGGCGCAGGGTGCAAGCCACGTGCGGCATATGAAGGTCGTTCACTGCCCTTTGCGTCCTATCGAGGGCCCACTCGGCATCGAGTCGGTGCTGAGTGCGCGCCATATGTCGTGCCGGTCCGCACGCGCTGTGGTCAGGCGTTACGACGACTCGGTCCCGTACGGCTCGCACCACTTCCGCCTTGGACCCTTCAAATGCAAAGTTCGACACGTCGGCTACGAGGACATGCGGGCAGGATGTAAGAAGGGCCGCAAGGCATTCGGTCTGGACTTCGGAGCATGAGGCGCGGAGCGGGTTGGCGCCGTTGGGCGGCCGGCCTGGTGACCCTCGCTCTGGTCGGGACCCTGAGCTGCGCGACGTCGGCCGACGCTGCAAGTGCGAGGGGCTGCCCATCTTTCAGCTACCGGCACCACCAGGCGCACGGCACGTACGTGTTCCGACGGGTACGCGTAAAGCATGCCCGTTGCCGGACCGTACGACGCGTTGTCCGGGGGTACTTCCGCGGCAAGGGAGAGCCTGCCGGCTCCTACCCAACCGATGGCTACAACGTCTTCGGCTGGAACGTGATCATCGTTGACCTGGTGGTAAGCGGCCGCGAGTTGGGCCCTGCAAAGGGCCGGTTCCATGGTCGTTACGACTTCCGGCCGTTCTAGCGGCTGATGCCAGCGCCACGGGCGATTCGGTCAGCAAAGGCCTTGCGCTCTGAGCAGATGCGTATTGCTGAAGCGCTGCTGAGTTGAGCGCCAAGATATCTGCCGTCATGTAGATATCCCTTCGCGACCTCCGAGGGTGGATGCTTGAAGCTGAAGCGCAGCCCCCACATGTTGGCCCTTTGGGCTGCGATCGTGCGGTAGTTCCAGCGCCGCGGGGGCTCGCTGACCGGCTTGAAGAGGCCCCAGTGCCGCGCCGCCGCGAAGGCCCGGTCCCATACGCCCTGGGTGTGGACGCCGCACGTGTCGACCTCGGTCGCGTCCGCGCCCGCCGCACGGACGGCCTTGGCGAAGGCCTGAAGCTGGGAGTGGATCGCCGCCTCGGTGGCGCTGTCGAGCGGCGAGCCGGGCGGATCCTGGGGGCAGTCGGTGCCGTCGCCGTAGGGCGGGGCTGACCATGGTAATCTGACCGTGGTCGTATGTCGGAGCTCTCCGCAACCCAGTTCAAGGCGCGCTGTCTGGCGCTGCTCGACGAGGTCGCCGAGAGCGGCGCCGAGCTGACCGTGACCAAGCACGGCCGCCCGGTCGCCCGCGTGGTCCCCGTCGACACCGGCGCCTCGCTCGAGGGCTCGGTCACCGAGCTCGTGGGCGAGGAGGAGCTGCTCAGCCCGCTCGGCGAGAGCTGGCAGGCCGAGGCGCCCGCCGCCGGGACCGGGTGACGGTCCTGCTCGACACCCACGCCTGGCTTTGGTGGTGCAGCGAGCCGGGCCGGCTCGGCGCCGCCGGCCGGCGGGCGATCGCCGAGGCGGGGACGATCGCGGTGGCGACGATCTCCTGCTGGGAGCTGGCGATGCTCGTCGTGCGGGGGCGGATCGCCCTCGACCGCGAGCCCCGCCGCTGGATCCGGGAGGCGCTGGCCCGCCCGGGGGTGCTGGCGGTGCCGCTCTCGCCGACCGCCGCCGTCGAGGCGGCGCTGCTCGCCGAGGGCGAGTTCCCCGGCGACCCCGCCGACCGGATCCTGTACGCGACGGCGCGCGAGCTCGGGGCGCCGTTGGTGAGCAAGGACGAGGCGCTGGCCGCCTTCGATCCCCGCGGTGTGCTCTGGTAGGCCGGCGTTGCGCCCAGCAAGCCGGCAGTGCCAGTTTGCATCGGCCGCTAATGCCAGAACGCATTGCATATATATGCCCACACCGGCGCGGAGACGGTCCCCCTCGGTGACCGCCTTTTCGCTGTACCCCTGAGTGGCCTTTGGGCGTGGGCGCGGGCCGCGGGCGCTTCGTCCCGGGTGCCCGCCTCCGCACCGCCCGCGGCGCTAGCCGGCCTCCTCGAGCCGCTTCTCGACCCCGGGCCAGATCGCCAGCATCATCCACTCGACGAGCGTCTCGACCTCGACCTCGGGGTTGCGGCGCGAGAAGCGGGCGAGCTGCTCGGAGGCGCCGGAGATGATGTGCGCGGCGGCGACCGCCTCGTCCTCGGGGACGTGGGGGGCGGCCGCGGCGAACAGCGCCGCGATCCGCTCGGCGGAGATGAAGCGCAGCTCCCCGGTCTGCTCGGCCAGCGGACCGCCGGGCCCGCCGGGCCCGTACAGCAGCGCGAAGCGCTCGGGCCGCTCCGCGACGTAGGCGAAGTAGGCGCCGAGGCCGGCGCGGAGCTGGTCGTGGAGGTCGGGGCCGGCAGCGAGGGCGGCGTCGAGCAGCCGCCCCTGCATCTCCTCGCGCGCGGCGCGGTGGCACTCGAGGTAGATCTCGTCGATCGAGTCGAAGTGCTCGTACAGCAGGGAGCGGGTGACGCCGTCGCGGGCGGCGACCAGCTCCATCGTGGCGCCGCTGTAGCCGACCTCCCCGAACACCGCCTCGGCGGCGGCGAGCAGCTGCGCGCGGCGGGCCTCCTTCGACATGCGGCGGCGGGGCTGGGTGGGCGTGGTGGCCATCCGGCGGCGGATGGTAGTCGCCGCGCCCGCCGCACTGACGCAGCCGTCAGTTGAACTGACACAAACGTCAGTTATTTCGTCTACGCTCGCTTCGCGGTGGGGTCGGGCGGCCTTTGGCCACGGGCCCGGCAGAGCTTCGCAACCGGGAGAGGAAGGGCAGAAGATGAGTGCACGAGCGACGGGCCGGCGCCTCCGGCGCGGCCGGCCGGCGCGCCGGGCGTGCCTAGCGATCGCCTTCGCGGCCGCCTGGCTCGCGGGGGGCGCGGGCACGGCGGCGGCCGCCACGCCCACCCCGGTCCAAGAGCACGGCTACATCCCGATGGCCGACGGGGCGAAGCTCGGCTACACGGTCGACCTCCCCGCCGCCAAGGGCCGCTTCCCGGTCGCGCTCGTCTACGACGGCTACTGCGAGGACGTCGGCGCGCTCGCCTGCAACGACCCGCAGAGCGCGCAGGCGCTGCTCGACGCGGGCTACGCCGTGCTGGGCGTGAGCATCCGCGGCACGAGCTGCTCGACCGGAGACTTCGACGCCTTCACCGCGCAGGAGTGGCGCGACGGCGCCGCGACGATCGAGTGGGCGGCCCGGCGCTCGTGGTCGAACGGGCACGTGGGCATGTTCGGCGACTCCTTCCCGGGGATCACCCAGCTCGGCGTCGCCGGACAGCGCCCGCAGCACCTGGACGCGATCGCGCCGTTTCAGGTGACCTCCGACCCCTACCGCGACGTCGCCTACCCGGGCGGGATCCAGAACACGGGCTTCGGCGCCTTCTGGGGTGGCTTCGACCAGCCCTTCAACTCCTACCGCAGCGGCTTTACGCAGGCGGTGAACGCCGGCGACCCCGGCTGCGTGCTCTCCCAGGCGGACCATCTGCAGGAGGAGCCGGTGCACAACATCGCCCTGCAGGGGCTCGTCCACCCCTACGACGACGCCTGGTGGCGCGCCCGCCGGCCCGGCGCCCACGCGGACCGGATCAAGATCCCCACCTTCGGCTGCTACACGTGGCAGGACGACGAGGTCTCCAGCCGCGCCTCCTCCTTCTACGCCGGGCTCGATCCCAAGCGCACCTGGGTCGTCGCCAGCAACGGCTACCACGGCATGTGCGAGCTCAACACGCCGCAGGTGACCGACCAGCTGGTCGCGTTCTTCGACCGCTTCGTGCAGGGGAAGCACAACGGCTTCGAGCGCACCCCGCACCTGCAGGTCTGGCACGAGACCACCACCGACGCCGGCGGGAACAACGTGCCGAGCTGGGTCAGCGGCTTCGGGCCGGACGTCTCGCCGCCCGTGCGGCCGCTCTCCCTGTATTTCCGATCGAACGGCGAGCTCGCCCTGACCGCGCCGGGACAGGCGGGCAAGCCGGACCGCTACGCCTACCCCGGCCCCGTGCTCGGCAGCGAGGAGGGCATCGTCTTCGGGCAGGGCAACCTGCTGTGGAACGCGCCGGACCCGCCCGGCGCCTCGCTCTCGTACACGACGCCGCCGCTGAGCGGCGACGCGGAGTTCCTCGGGTCGGGATCGGCCAACGTCTGGCTGCGCTCGACCGCGCCCGACACCGACCTGCAGATCACGCTGACCGAGGTCCGCCCCGACGGGCAGGAGCAGTACGTGGGGCGCGGCTGGCTGCGCGCCTCCCACCGGGCGCTCGACCGGGGCCGCTCCACCACCCTGGCCCCCTACCACACCCACCAGGAGGCGGACGCCCGCGACCTCCCCTCCGGACGCCCGACCCGCATGCGGATCCAGCTCTTCCCGTTCGACCACGTGTTCCGCAAGGGCTCGAGCATCCGCCTGTGGATCGACGCGCCGACGGGCGCGACCGGCGGCTGGATGCTCGACTTCAACAAGACGCCGGCCGTCAACAGCGTCTACGCGGACGCCAAGCATCCCTCGGCGCTCGTCCTCGGGCACCTGCTCGGCGGGCGGGCCGAGAAGCCCGCGCAGAAGTGCGGGACCGTCCTCAACGAGCCCTGCCGCGCCAGCCGCGCTCCCGTTCCCGCCGGGAAGATGACGGTGCCGGGCGATGAGACGGTCGAGGTCCGGATCGGCGGCCCGAAGCTGAGGGTCAGCCGGCGGGGCCGGGTCGCGGTGCCGCTGCGGTGCCCGCGCGCGGAGGCGAGCCCGCCCTGCCGGGGCCGGCTCGGCCTCCGCACCGCGCACAAGGTCCGCTTCCGCGGCGGCAAGAGGCACAGGGTCCGGCTCGGCTCGGCGCGCTTCCGCCTCGACGCGGGCGAGCGCGAGCGGCTCGAGTTCGCACTCAGCCCGAAGCTCCGCCGCCTGCTCGCCCACCACCGCGAGGCGCGCCGCGCGCGGGCCGTGGCGAGGGTCCGAGACGGAGCCGGCAACAGGGCGCGCGTCGCCCGCAAGGTGAGGCTGCGCGTGCGGCGCTAGCCGCCGCGCCGCGGCCCCCGCAGCGAGGTCGCCCGCGCGGAGCGGCGCGGCGCGCACGTCGCCGTAGGATTGGCCCGTGCCGTTCACGCTCGTCAACCTGAAGCAGGACCTGGAGGACGTCGGCTCCAACTTCGACGGGCCACCCGACCTCGAGTTCCGCCTGGCGACCGGCGCGCTCGGGCTCGAGCGATCCGGCCTGAGCTACCAGCGCATCCCGCCCGGCTACCGCTTCCCCTACGGCCACACCCACAAGACCCAGGAAGAGGTGTACGTGGTCGTGGGCGGGAGCGGGCGGATGAAGCTCGACGACGAGATCGTCGAGCTGGAGCGCTGGGACGCCGTGCGCGTCCGGCCCGGGACGTGGCGGGGGTATGAGGCGGGGCCGGAGGGCCTCGAGCTCCTCGTCATCGGCGCGCCCAACCTCGGCGACTCCCCGCGCGAGGACGTCCAGGGCCGCCGCGACTGGTGGTCCGACTAGGGCGTCGGAGCGGGGATATGGCAGGCTGCCTCCGATGGCTCAAGCTCTGCAGATCGTCGGCGCGCTCGCGATCCTCGCGGCGTTCGCCCTGAACCAGCTCGGCAGGCTGCGCCCGGACGCGCTCGCCTACCTGTGGCTCAACCTCCTCGGCTCCGCGCTGCTCGCGGGCCTGGCCCTGGCCGGCTCCCAGTGGGGCTTTCTGCTGCTGGAGGGCTGCTGGGCGCTGATCTCGGCCTGGAGCCTGCTCGGCTCGCCGGGATCCCGGACCACCGGCGGCCCGTAGGCCCCGAAGCGCCACTCGCGCCGAGGGCCACTTCGCCGAGAGCCACGCGCGGCGAGACGCCACTTCGCACTCGATGTTCACTTCTGCAGCCTCTGCCTGCAGAAGTGAACAATGAACAGACGAGCGCAGCGGCAGTGGAGCGCTCCGAGGCAGAAGGGCTACTCGCGGCCGACCATCCCGAAGTTGAGATTGGGGTCGCATATCGACCCGAATCCCAACCTCGATGCCCTGAGGCTGCGGCTGGCGCCGGTTTGTCTTCCGGCCGGAAGCGGGCGTGGCGCGTCGCGCGATCGAAGGCGCCGGCGCGGCCGGTCCGCCTACTCCATCGGCAGGCGCGCGATCGCCTCGGCCTCGCTGCCCTCGAGGCCGAGCATCCGCAGCACCGCGGCGGCGTGGATCTCGTCGGCTCGCTCGCCGACCGCGCCCTCGACGACGCCGCGGATCGTGCCGAGCAGGGCGCCGCCGGTGATGAAGACGGCGGCGGCCTTGTCCTCGACGCTGAAGCGGCCGGCCTCGACGCCGCGGGCGATGTCGCGGGCGGCGCGGGGGCCGAGGGCCTCCGACATCAGCCGGTGCGAGGCGTCGAGGCGGATCGCGAGCTGGCCGAAGCCGGGGTCGGTCGCGGCGAGGCGGACGAAGTGGCGGTGGGCGAAGGAGACGACCGCGGCCGGGTCTTCGATCTCGGCCGTGAGCTCGTCCACGAGCGAGCCCTGCTCCTCGGAGATCTCGGCGAGCAGCGCCTCGACGATCTCCTGCTTGTCGGCGAAGTGGTTGTAGAGGGAGCCGGCGGCGACGTCGGCGCGCTCGGTGATCTCGCCGGTGCGGGTGGCGCCGACCCCCTGCTCGGCGAAGAGCTCGCGGGCGGCGGCGAGCAGCCGGCGGCGGGTCTCGGCGCGGCGGCGGTCGAAGCGGTTGGGGGCGGAGCCGCCGGCCTCCCTCTCGCCCTCCCCCTTCGCGGCCTTCGCCGCCGGCTTCGTGGAGCTCTTCGCCATGCCCGCAGGCTAGCAGTCACTGCAGACATTCTCAGAAATGAGAAAATCCTCAGAAATTGTGATACGGTCCCCGCCATGAAGATCACCGAGCGAGTAGGCCACATGGCCCTGCGGGTGCCCGACCTCGACGAGTCGGTCGCGTTCCACGCGGAGGTCCTCGGCCTCGTCGAGACCGAGCGCCACGGGCCGGTCTCCTATCTGACCTGCAACGAGCGCCACCACGAGCTGATCCTGATCGAGCAGGACGGCGACGCGCGCGGCTACGACCACATCGGCCTCGAGGTCGCCGGCGCCGAGGCGCTCGAGCGCGCCCGCTCGGGGATCGTCGCCGCCGGCGGCGAGCTGCTCGGCCCCACCTACGACGGCGAGCCCGGCATCGACCGGGCGGCGCTCGTGCGCGGGCCCGGCGGCCACGTCTTCAAGCTCTTCTGCGGGATGGAGGGCGGCCGGGCGCTGCCCGAGGGCGACCGCGTGGTCAAGTTCGAGCACGTCTCGATCAAGGCGCGCGGGCTCGGCGGCAGCGAGCGCTTCATCGAGCAGGGCCTCGGCTTCGGCTTCTCCGACCGCCTGGGCCGGACCGCGAGCTGGTGGCACTGCGACGCCGACCACCACGGGATGGCGCTCGTCGTCGGCCCCAAGCACGAGCTCTCCCACTACGCGTGGACCGCGCCCGACCTGAACGCGATCGGGCGCCTCTGCGACCGGCTCGCCGCCCGCGGGCAGAAGCTGATCTGGGGGCCGAGCCGGCACGGTCCCGGCAACAACCTCTTCGCCTACTTCCACGATCCCGCCGGGGCGATGATCGAGATCTGCGCCGAGATCGCGCCAGATGCCGCCCGACGGGCGACTACGCCGCGCGCCAGTGGCCGGGCGGCCTCGGCGCGATCAACCAGTGGGGCGGCCCGCCGCCGCCGCGCTTTCTGCTCACGGGCTTTCCGATCTCGCCCGACGCCGGGCGGATCCCGCAGGGCGTCGCCGGCGCGGGTGGAGGCGCCCGCGCCGGGGCTGTGGGGGCGGGCGCGTGAAGCTGCGCCGCGCCGCGGAGGGGCTGATCGCGGAGCACCCCTCCGGCAGCTGGGTCCGGCTCGAGGGCGAGGGGCTGACCGCTGAGCAGAGCCGCGAGATGGTCGCCTTCCTCGCCGGCGGCGAGGAAGCGCGGGGGGCTGCGGAGGCGATCCTCGCCGGCCTCTCCGATGAGGAGGCGGCGGCGATCGCCGTCGATCCCGCCGGCGCCGGCGATCCCCTTCCAGCCGCGCTCGATGCGCGCCTTCATGCTCTGGGAGTCGCACGTGATCGGCTCGAGCCGGATGCTGGTCAAGCGCTTCTTCCCGCCCCCGATGGCGAAGGTCGTCGCGGGCTTCGAGAGGCTGACCGGCAGGACCTTCCCGAAGCTGAAGCCGAACAGCCGCTTCTACGAGGCCCCGACCTTCTACGTCGCCAACCACGGCGCCCTGCTCGCCGACGGCGACCCGATGTGGTGGCCGAGCCACACCGAGTGGCTCGACTTCGAGCTCGAGCTCGCCTACGTGCTCGCGAAGCCGCTCGCCGACGCGACGCCGGAGGAGGCGGCCGCGGCGATCGGCGGCTGGTTCGTGCTCAACGACTGGTCGGCGCGCGACGTGCAGGCCGAGGACTTCCGCGAGAACGTCTTCGGGCCCGTCGTCAAGTCGAAGACGTTCGCCAACTCGATCGGCCCCGACGTCGCTCACCGCCGACGAGGTGCGGTGACTGGACGCGGATGACGGGGCGGGTGCGGGTCGACGGCGAGCTGTGGTGCGAGGGCTCGACCGCGGGCCCGGTGCACGACGTCGGCGCCCAGCTCGCCTACGCCTCCGCGGGCGAGCGGCTCGAGCCCGGCGACGTGTTCTCGACCGGGACGATGCCCGGCTGCTGCGGCCTCGAGCTCGACCGCTGGATCCAGCCCGGGCAGACGGTCGAGCTCGAGATCGACGGGATCGGGACGGTGGCGAACCGGATCGATCCCGCGGCGGCGCCGGCGAACGCGGTGCCGGCCGGGAGCTGAGATGGCTGCGGCCGCGACGGGCGTCGCGGAGCAGAGCTTCGACTGCGACGTGCTCGTCTGCGGGCTGGGGCCCGGTCGGGCAGCTGCGGCCCTGCTGCTCGGCCGCGCCGGCGTGTCGGGTGATCGCGATCGACCAGGCCGACGGCGTCTACGAGCTGCCGCGGGCGGCGGTCGTCGACGACGAGGTCCTGCGCATCTTCCAGGCGGCCGGCGTCGACGAGCGAGATCCTCGCCGACAGCCAGGTCCAGCAGGAGGTCAGCTTCGTCACCGACCGCGGCCGCGAGGTCGTGATCCTGCGCCCCGTCGATGGGACGCAGGGCCAGCCGCCGCTCGTCTCGATCAACCAGCCCGCGATCGAGCGCACGCTGGTCGCGGCGCTGGGGCGGACGCCGGCGGTCGAGCTGCGCTGGGGCACCCGGCTCGAGCGCTTCGAACAGGAAGGCGCCGGTGTCACGGCGACCGTCGCACGCGCCGGGAGCGTCGCCCCGGTCGGGGACGGGGAGGGGCCGGGGCGGATCCGCGCCCGCTGGATGGTCGGCTGCGACGGCGGCACGAGCCGCGTCCGCCAGCTGCTCGGGATCGAGTTCGGCGGCTCCACGTTCCGGCAGCGCTGGCTCGTCGTCGACGCCCACCTCGACCGGCCGCTGGCCGAGGTCTCGCCACCCGCACTTCTTCGGCGACTGGCGGCGGCCGATCGTCTCGCTGCCGATGTCCCCGGGCCGGCACCGCTGGGAGTGGATGCTCCACCCGGGCGAGGAGGAGGCGCCGTTCCTCGAGCCGGAGGCGGTCCGGGCGCGGATCGAGCCCTGGCTGCGTGGCGAGCGGGCCGAGGTCGAGCGCGCCGTGCGTCTACACCTTCCACGCCCGCCGCGCGGCCCGCTGGCGCGAGGGCCGCGTGCTGCTCGCCGGCGACGCCGCTCACCTGATGCCGCCGTTCGCCGGGCAGGGCTTCAGCTCCGGCGCCCGCGACGCCGCCAACCTCGCCTGGAAGCTCGAGGCGGTGCTCGCCGGCGCTCCCGCCGCGCTGCTCGACACCTACGAGGCCGAGCGGCGCCCGCACGTGCGGGCGATGACGCGGCTGGCGCTCGGGCTCGGGCGGTTCGTGCAGACCACGGACCGCCGCGTGGCGGCGCTGCGCGACGCCTACCTGACCGCTCCTGGACGCGTCCGGGCTCGCCGAGTGGATGCAGGCGCGGCTCAAGCCCGTGCCCGCCTACGGCGAGGGCGCCTTCGCCGCGCCCCCGCACCGGCTGGCGCCGAAGCGCGGCGTCGGCTCGCAGTTCCCGCAGCCGCTCGTGACGTCGCCGGCGGGCGAGGAGCTCCGGCTCGACGAGCTCATCGGCCCGGGCTGGTGCGCGCTTGCCACCGACCGCTTCGCGGCGGAGGCGCTCGCCGCGGCCGGCCTGCGGGCGCTCGTCGCCGGCCGCGACTTCGACGACAGCGAGGGCGCGGTGGCCGGCTGGCTCGAGCGCTTCGACGCGAGCTGGGCGGTGCTGCGGCCCGACCGCTTCGTCTTCGCGACGGGGGCCGACGCGGCCGCGGTGCCGGCGGCGCTGGACGAGCTGCACCGCCTGCTGGGCCGGGCGGCCGAGTCGACGCCGCTACGGATTGCGGAGGCGGGCCGCGTGATCGTCGCGCTCGACGTCGAGCGCGTCAGCGGCGCCGCTCACCTCGAGCAGCTCGAGGTTGAGTAGGGCGAGGAGCGCGCTAGGCTCGCGCCGGAGTGGCCGACCTCGGTGAGATCCGCTACGCGCGCAGCGGCGACGCCTCGATTGCCTACCGCGTCTTCGGAGAGGGCGAGATCGACCTGCTGGCCATCCCCGGCTTCGTCAGCCACCTCGAGAATTCACACCGGTGAGATCGAGCGGCGGGGCGACGACGTGGCCGGCATCGCCGTCCACATCGCCTCCAGGGTCGAGCAGCTCGCCGAGCCCGACCAGGTGGCCACCACCGGCACCGTCGCCGACCTCGTCGTCGGCTCCGGACTGCGCTTCCAGGAGCTTGGCTCGCGGGCGCTCAAAGGCGTGCCGGGAGAGTGGCGGATCACCGTGGTCGCCGGCGACGAGGGGGACTGAAGCCGGGCCGGCCCCTCAACGCCAGGGGGGCGTCAGGAAGCCGACGATCGAGCACGGTGTTCGGGCGTACACTCGAGCAATGCCCGGGTCCGCCGCACTATCGGGTGTGCGTCGTGCTGAGCTCGTCGCGACGCTGTCGCTGGGAACCGATCTCGGCTTCGGGCAGCCCATGGAGCACGTTCTCCGGCAGTGCCTGCTCGCGCTGCGCCTCGGCGAGCGCGTCGGGCTCCACGCGACCGATCGCGAGGTCACCTACTACTGCGGGCTGCTGGCCTGGGTCGGCTGCCACGTCGATGCCTATGAGCAGGCGAAGTGGTTCGGTGACGACATCGCGCTCAAGGCCGACGTGCGCGACAACGACCGCCTCGGGGTCGGGTTCGCGCTGACCCACGTAGGGGCGGGCCTGCCGCCGCTGCGCCGCGCAAGACTCGGCCTCTCGTTCTTCGGCGAGGGGCGGCGGATGGCGCACGAGCTCTGGTCGAACCACGGGACCGCGGCCGCGCAGCTCGCGACCGAGCTGAGCCTCGACGAGGAGGTCCAGGCCGGGCTGCCGCAGATCTTCGAGCGGTGGGATGGCCTCGGGCCGATGGGGCGCAGCGGCGAGGAGATCGAGCTCGCGGCGCGGCTCGTCACGCTCGCCGACGTGGTCGAGGTCTTCCATCGCGCCGGCGGGGTGGAGGCGGCGGTGGCCGTCGCGGAGGACCGCAGCGGCACCCAGTTCGACCCCGAGCTGGTCGCGGCGCTCGGCGTCTCGGCTACCGAGCTGTTCGCCGGCCTCGACGGAACGAGCAGCTGGGACGCTGTGATCGACGCCGAGCCTTCGCTCGACGTGGAGCTCTCCGAGGGCGCGCTCCAGGAGGCGCTGGCGGCGATCGCCGACTTCGCCGACCTGAAGTCGCCGTGGACGATCGGCCACTCGCGCGGCGTCGCCGAGCTGGCCGAGCGGGCGGCCGGGATCTACGGGATGCCGGCCTCCGACGTCGTCGCGATCCGCAACGCGGCGCTCGTCCACGACCTCGGCCGGCTCGGCGTCTCGAACGCGATCTGGGACAAGCGCGGTCCGCTGACCGCGAGCGAGGCCGAGCGCGTGCGGCTGCATCCCTACCTGAGCCAGCGCATGCTCTCCTTCGCCCCGAAGCTGGCGCCGCTGGCGGCGATCGCCGTCCAGCACCACGAGCGCCTCGACGGCTCCGGCTACCCGCACGGGCTCCGCGGGGAGGAGATCACCCCGGCCGGGAGGCTGCTCGGGGCCGCCGACGCCTACCACGCGATGACCGAGGAGCGACCCCATCGCCCGCCGCTGTCCGCCTCCGACGCCGCGGCGGAGCTGCGGGCCGAGGTGGCCGCCGGCCGGCTCGACGGCGAGGCGGCAGACGCTGTGCTGGCCGCGGCCGGGCACCGCGTCCGGCGCCGGCGGGAGTGGCCCGCCGGGCTGACGCCGCGCGAGGTCGAGGTGCTGCGGCTGGTGGCGCGCGGGCTCTCCAACCGCGAGATCGGCGAGCGGCTGACGATCTCGCCGAAGACGGCGGGCAACCACGTCGAGCACATCTACCTGAAGATCGGCGCCTGCAACCGCGCCACCGCGAGCCTCTTCGCCGTCCGCCACGGGTTGATGCGGGACTGAGCGCCGCGCCTTTCGCGCCCGCCCTCGCCCGCGCGCCCCCGCGCGGCAGGAACGCGCGCCCCCGCGCGGCAGAAAGATGGGGTGAACGCCCCATGACGGCGGGCCGGCCCGCGCCTAGCCTCGGTTCGTTCGCGATCACGACCGGAAGGAGCCGAAGATGGAGGCAGCGACACAGACGGTGGACGAGGCGAAGCTCGAGGGAGCGATTCACCAGGCCGTCTCCGACGCCGGCGCGGCGCTCAACGGCGCCCTCGTCCTGCTCGGCGGGGAGCTCGGGCTGTGGGACGCGCTGGCCGGGGCGGGCCCCTCCACCGCGGCCGAGGTCGCGGAGCGCACCGGCGTCCGCGAGCGCTACGTGAAGGAGTGGCTCGCCGCCGAAGCCGCCAGCGGCTATCTCGACTACGACCCGGCGGCCGACGCCTTCACGCTCTCTCCGGAGCAGGCGATGATCTTCGCCGACAAGGAGAGCCCGGTCTTCCTCCGCGGCGGCTACTGGATCATCAGCTCCGCCTTCAAGGACCGCGAGCAGCTCGAGGAGCGCTTCCGCGACGGCGATGGCTTCGGCTGGCACGAGCACGACCCCGAGCTCTTCTCGGGGACCGAGCAGTTCTTCCGGCCCGGCTACCGGGCGCACCTGGTGGCCGACTGGATCCCGGCGCTCGAGGGGATCGAGGAGAAGCTGCGCGCCGGCGGCAAGGTCGCCGACGTGGGCTGCGGTCACGGCGTCTCGACGGCGATCATCGCGCAGGCGTTCCCGGCGACTGAGGCGCACGGCTTCGACTACCACGAGGGCTCGATCGAGCGTGCCCGCGAGCTCGCGCGCGAGGAGGGCGTCGACAACGTCAGCTACGAGGTCGCCGCGGCGAAGGACTTCCCCGGGGACGGCTACGACCTCGTCTGCTTCTTCGACTGCCTGCACGACATGGGCGACCCGGTCGGGGCGATGACGCACGTGCGCGAGGCCCTGGCCGAGGACGGGAGCGTGATGCTGGTCGAGCCGCGGGCCGCCGACAGCGTCGACGGCAATCTGAACCCGGTCGGTCGCCTCTTCTACGCGGCGTCGACCCTGTTCTGCACGCCCAACTCGCTCGATCAGGAGGTCGCGCTCGGGCTCGGCGCCCAGGCGGGGGAGGCGCGGCTGCGCGCGGTCGCGGAGGAGGCCGGCTTCAGCCGCTTCCGCCGCGCGACCGAGACGCCGTTCAACCTGATCCTCGAGGCCCGGCCCTGAGACCCCGGCTGCCGGCAACGAGCGCGGACGCGCGGGCGCGGTAGTGAGCGGCGGCTCGATCGCGCCCGCGCCCAACTCGGAGGCGACCGAGGCCTGGAACGGCCCCCTCTACGAGCGCTGGATCGCGTTCCGCGACATCGTCACCACGGGCCTCGCCTCCCACGGCGAGGCGGCGCTGGCCGCGCACCCGCCGCTGCGCGGCGACCGGGTCCTCGACATCGGCTGCGGCCTCGGCGATACGACCGTGCGCCTGGCCGGGATGGTCGGCCCCTCGGGCCGCGCCGACGGCGTCGACGTGGCCGAGCGCATGGTCGCGACCGCGGCCGCCGAGGCGCGTGAGGCCGGCGTCGCGAACGCGCGGTTCGCGGCCTGCGACGTGCAGACGCACCGGTTCGAGGAGGCCTACGACTACGCCTTCTCGCGCTTCGGAACGATGTTCTTCGCCAATCCCGTGGCGGCGCTGCGCAACGTGCGCGAAGCGCTGCGTCCCGGAGGCCGGCTGAACATGGTCGTCTGGCGTCGCAAGCTGGACAACGGCTGGCTGCACCGGGCCGAGCAGGTGGTCGATCGGTACCTGGAAGAACCCGAGGAGAGCGACGAGCCGACGTGCGGCCCCGGCCCCTTCTCGATGCAGAGCGCCGACACGCTCACCGACGTGCTCGGAGGCGCCGGCTTCGGCGCGATCGAGCTGCGCCGCTGCGACGATCCCGTCCGGATCGGCGACGACCTCGAGCACGCGATCGCGTGCACCGAGGCGCTCGGCCCGGCGGCGGAGCTGCTGCGGCTGTGGGGGGAGCGGGCGGATGAGATCCGGCCCCGGATCGAGGCCGAGCTGCGCGAGGCGCTGGCCGAGTTCGTCACCGAAGACGGCGTCGTCGGTCCGGCGTCGAGCTGGCTCGTCAGCGCCCGGGCGGGCGCCGGCTCCGGTCCGCCGTAGGCGCCGGCCTCCCGCCTACGACGCCTGGCCGGTCAGGCCCTCGAGCAGCCCTTCGAGCGCGTCGATGCGCCCGCTCCAGCTCTGGGCCTGGTCCGGCTCGGGCCGCTCGCCCCGCCGCTCGCGGGCGAGGATCTCCTCCGCCGCGGCGCGGATCGCGGCCGGCTCGTTCGCCGCCGCGACGACCGCGTGGCCGGAGCGCTCGAGCAGCTCGGCGGCGGGGTCGGCGTCGCTTCCGCGCACGCACAGCGCCCAGGTCTCGGTGCAGGCGATCTCGAACGCCTTGCTCGGCAGCTGCGCCGGGTCGGCGTTGCCGAGCACGAGCGCCCCGGCGGCGTTCGCGCTCAGCTCGAGCGCCTCGGCGTGGGCGAGCAGCGGCAGGTGCGGGTGCGGGAGCTCGGCGAAGCCGTCGATGAAGCCGACCGAGTGCGAGCGGAACTCGATCTCGCCGGCGCGGTGCAGCGAGCCGAGCGCGGCGAAGGCGGGGAGGGGGTCGGCGCGGCCGGGGTTGATCGCCCCCATGTGGACGAAGAGCGGCGGCTCCGGCGCCGGCCCCTCGGGCCGACGGCGGACCTCGCCGCCGTTGGGGATGAGCTCGATCGGCGTGCCGGGGCGCAGCTCGGCGCCGAGCCGCTCGGCGAGGGCGGGGGTGGTCGTGACCAGCGCCGCCGCGCCGCGGAGCGCCTCGCCCCGCTCGGCCGCGGCTGCCGGGCTCGGGGCCGGCCAGGGGTCGCCGAGGTCGGCGATCAGCGGGGCCCCGAGCGCGCCCGCGATCCGCGCCCCGGCGACGATCGCGCCGACGGGGACCCCGATCGCGTGCACGAGCTCCGGCCGCTCGGCGCCCGGCAGCCGCTCCAGCTCCGCCCACACCGCCTCGCCCCAGGGCGCGAGCGCCTCGCCCTCGGTTTCGGCCGCCTCGCCCCCGGACGGGGCGGCGGCCCGGTCCCAGTTCGCGAAGGGGCTGGGGGCGGCGATCGCGCGCAGGCGGGCGCCGCCGAGCCAGTCCGGCTCCGCCGGCCGCGGCTCGGCGCCCGACCACCAGGTCGCGACCTCCACGTCCCAGCCGCGGCCGGCGAGCCCGCTCGCGACGTGGCGGGCCCGGATCGAGCGCGGGTTCGGATCGCCGTAGAGGAGGTTCGGGGCGACGATCAGGATCCGGGCGGGCACGGGGCGATGATCCCCGACCGGCGCCGGGCGCCGGCGCCGGGCCGGGCCCGCGAGCTACTCGGGCCCCTCGCTCACCGCCTGAACGAGGATGTCGGCGATCTCCTCGATGCGGACGCTGCGGCGCCCGTGGTCGAGGGCGAGGAGCACCTCGTCATGTCCGCCGTAGGCGCCGCGCAGCTCGCCGCCGCCGCGCAGCTTGACGACGACTTCGTCGCCGGGCTCGAGGCCGGCGAGCGGGACGGGCTCTTCGGATGGGGCCACTGATCTCCCCCCGGCGCCGGTGTGGATCGGGGGCCCGGCGCCGCCGAAAGGTCTACTCCTCTCCCGCGGGCTCGTCAACCCTGGCGCGCCCCCGGCGCCGGCCCGCGAGTAGGCGACCATCCCCCCGTTCCCCGATTCCTGAAACCGGATCAGAAATCAGTGGTTTCCCCGGAGTGATCCTGACTAGGCTGGGGCATGGGGGACAAGCCCGAGATCGCCGTGGTGCGTGAGCTGTACGTGCGCTTCAACCGCCGCCACTTCGAGGCGGGGCTGGAGCTGCTCTCCGATGACGTCCGCTGGCAGATCGGGCCGGCGCAGCCGGCGCTGATGGGGCCCGACGCCGTGCGCCGCTACTGGCACGCGCTGGCGGACGGCACGGCCTCGCTCACCTACGAGGACCTTGGCGTGGAGAGGCCCCATCCCGGGGTGGTCGAGACGGCGGTGCTCGTGCGTGCGATCGACGGCAAGGGCGCCCGCGAGCGTCGCGCCCGCCACCGGTTCACGTTCGCCGCCGGGGGCCGGATCGAGCGCTTCGAGGTCATCGAGGGCGGCGGCGAGGCGCCTTCTCGGGAGCGCCGCGGCTAGCGCCCTCCGCGCTAGGCGGCCGCTTAGGCGGCCGTTCCCTCGAAGGGCCAGCCCGGCGCCGCTTTGCGCTGGGCGCGGGAGGGCTTGACGTCGAAGCGGTCCGTGCACTGGAGCAGCCGCAGCATCATCCCGGCGCGCCCGTAGAACCTGGAGAGCTCGCCGACCTTGAAGGACTGCGTCTGAAAGAGCTTCGTCTCCACGAGCCCGCCCTTGCTGAGGTGGTTCTCGAGCGCGGCGCCGGCGAGTTCGACCAGCTTCTTCTCCTGGGTGCGGCCGCCCAGCGTGTCCTTGAGCATGGTGGAGGCCGTGAGCAGCATCCACCGCTCCCACAGACCGGCGGGATCGCTTGGCGCCTCCGGCGCCGCGAGACCGATCTGGGGCTGCATGAAAGCGAAGGTCGCGTAGGCGTAAGCGAGCGAGACGGTGACGGACTCCTCGAGGTTCTTGCGCACCTGGGGGTCATCGAGCGCCAGCTGCTTTTCGAGCACGCGCTCGATCGAGGCCGCGCGGGCCATCGGTCCTCGCCCCGGCGGGTTCTTGGGCTGGGCGAACTCCAACTCCACGAAGCGGCGTACGCACGGCTCGACGTCGGCGGCCTCGGCGGTTCGCGCCGGGTCCGACATGAACTGGCGCTCGGCGTCCGTATCCGCCCACTCCGCGACCAGGGTCTCGGCGAGGTCGGTGAAGATGCCGGCGAACGTCTCCGGCGTGGTCTCCGGTTCGGGCACGGTCATCCCCCTTCACTCCCTTCGCGTCCGGGCGACGCGGCTGGCACGATCCTAATACAGAAAACCGGAAATTCAACGGTGGCAAGCGGGGGCGGTCCAGGGACGACCGAGGCTCGTGCCGCGGGGCCGTGGCCGAGGCGATGCGCCGCGGGATCGTCCGCTGAGGCGGCGGCCGGCCGCTCGTCGACGGGTGGCAGCGCCCGAGGTGTGCAATCCTTCGCGGACCTCGTGCCCGGGGTCTGATGTGTTGCCGCTCGTCCCTCCCACGTGAGAAGGGGCGCGGCCGGCCGGCCGGGAGCGAGGGAGTCGTGAGCGGCACAGGGCCGCCGGCGCCCACAGATTTTCACCCACCACCCAGCGACCGAGGAGATTCAGAGCTGAGCCATGGCCGGAGACGTACGCATCGCCGTCACCCTCGCCTGCGAGGAGTGCAAGCGGCGCAACTACCAGACCAACAAGTCGCGTCGGAACAACCCCGACCGGATCGAGATGCCGCAAGTACTGCAAGTGGTGCGGCCGCCACACGGCCCACAAGGAGACCCGCTGAGGCGCCGAGCCTGAGCCAGGTGGCGAAGTGCCGACGGGCACAGCGCAAGGCCGAGGCAGGCCAAGCGCCGCCAGCAGCAGCTCGAGCAGCGCGCCCGCGAGTCGCAGGCGAAGGCCCAGCACGACACCGCAGGTGCCCGATCTCCGGCGACGTCGAGGAGTTCGAGGCCGCGCTCGAGGCCGGCGCCGCCGAGGCCGACCGCCCCGAGAGCCGGCGCCGGCCCCGAGGCCGCGCGCCGGCGCGCGACCGAGGCCGGCGACGGCGACGAGGCACCGCGCACGACCGCCGCGAGGAGCGCAAGGCCGCCCGCCGCGGAGCGGCCGAGGCCAAGGAGCGCGAGCGCAAGGCCCGCGCGAGCGCCGAGCGCCGCGCCCCGAAGGAGGAGAAGGCCGAGAACGCGAGCGCGGCCGGCGTGATGACCTTCTTCTCCTCGGTGATCGAGCGAGCTGCGCAAGGTGCAGTGGCCGGACCGCGAGACGCTGGTCCAGGCCTCGGCCGTGACGCTGCTCTTCGTCGCCGTCGCCGCCGCCTACCTGGGCGTCGCTCGACGCGATCTTCAGCTGCCTCGTCGACCACCTGATCACCTGATCGAGCGCCGCCCGAGCACAACGACTCAAGACTTACTTCCCAAACCGAGAAACGAACGAGAGAAGACTTCAAAGATGTTCCGCTGGTACGTGATCAACACCTACTCGGGTCACGAGAACAAGGTCAAGCACAACCTCGAGCACCGGGTCGAGACGATGGGCCAGGGCCGCAAGGTCCGCCAGGTCGTCGTCCCGACCGAGGAGGTCTCCGAGATCAAGGACGGCAAGAAGGTCAACGTCGAGAAGCGCACGATGCCCGGCTACGTGCTCGTGCAGATGGAGATGACCGACGACGCCTGGGGGCTGGTCAAGAACACGCCCGGCGTGACCGGCTTCGTCGGCTCGCGCAACAAGCCGCTGCCGCTCTCGCCGGCCGAGGTCGACAACCTGCTGCACACCGAGGCCCCGGTGCCGGCCGGCGCGACCGCCGGCGGCGGTGGCGGCGGCGCGCGGTCTCCGGCGGCCCCGGCGCCGAGCAGCGCGCCAAGCCGCGGGCCCAGTACGAGATCGGCGAGACCGTCAAGGTCATCTCCGGCCCGCTCTCGGACTTCAGCGGCGAGATCGCCGAGATCAACGACGACGCGGCCAAGCTCAAGGTCCTGGTCTCGATCTTCGGCCGGGAGACCCCGGTCGAGGTCGGCTACGACCAGGTCAAGAAGGTCTAGGCAGGAAGGGACGACAGATCGCATGGCCAAGAAGGTCCTCACACTGATCAAGCTGCAGATCCCCGCCGGCGCCGCGAACCCGGCGCCGCCGGTCGGCCCCGCGCTGGGCCAGCACGGCGTCAACATCATGGACTTCTGCAAGGCGTTCAACGCGCAGACGCAGCAGGACTCCGGCACGATCATCCCGGTCGAGATCACGGTCTTCGAGGACCGCAGCTTCACCTTCATCACCAAGACGCCGCCGGCCGCGGTCCTGATCAAGGAGGCCGCCGGGATCCAGAAGGGGTCGGCCGTCCCGCACACCGACAAGGTCGGCAAGATCACCGTCGACCAGGCGCGGGCGATCGCCGAGCGCAAGATGCCCGACCTGAACGCCAACGACCTCGACGCCGCGACGAAGATCATCGCCGGCACCGCCCGCTCGATGGGCGTCGACGTGGAGGGCCTCTGATGGCGCGCGGCAAGCGGTTCCGGGCCGCCGATCGAGCAGGTCGACCGCAACCACCACTACGAGCCCGCCGAGGCCGTCGCGCTGCTCAAGCGCCTCGCCTCCGCGAAGTTCGACGAGACCGTCGAGTGCCACATCCGCCTCGGCGTCAACGTCCGCCACGCCGACGAGCAGCTGCGCGGCACGCTGGCGCTCCCGCACGGCACCGGCGGTGACGTCACCGTCGCCGTCTTCGCCGAGGGCGACAAGGCGCGCGAGGCCCAGGAGGCCGGCGCCGACTTCGTCGGCTCCGACGAGCTCGCCGAGCGGGTCGAGGCCGGCTGGACCGACTTCGACGTCGCGATCGCGACCCCCGACCAGATGCCGAAGGTCGGCCGCCTCGGCCGCGTGCTCGGCCCGCAGGGCCTGATGCCGAACCCGAAGGTCGGCACCGTCACCGACGACGTCGCCAAGGCCGTCGACCGAGTCGAAGTCGGGCAAGGTCGAGTACCGGACCGACCGCCAGGCGGTCGTCCACCTCTCGATCGGCAAGGCCAGCTTCGACGGCGCAGGCGCTGCTCGAGAACTACGCCGCGGTGATCGACGAGATCGTCAAGGCCAAGCCCGCCGCCGCCAAGGGCCGCTACCTGCTCAGCGTCACGCTGACGACGACGATGGGCCCGGGCGTCAAGATCGACACCGCCGCGCACGACCGCCGGCGAGATCCTCGCCGCCGGCAGCGTCGAGGCCCCCGACGCCGGCGACGGCCGAGACCAACGGCCACGGCGCGCGAGCCGCAGGCCGCCGAGGCGCCGACCGCCGAGGCGATCGAGGCCGAGCGCCGAGCAGGAGCTCGAGACGATCTCCGCCGCCGACTCGCCCGTTCGAGGTCGAGGACCCGGACGCGGAGGGCGCCGAGGCCGAGTAGCGGCGGCGGGAGACCGCCCTCAGCGCCGGGCCGTGCCCCCGTCCTTGAATGCCTCGGCCAGGCGGGCGAGGCTGAGGGCGCCGAGCAGCAGGCCGAAGTCGCGCAGGGCGATGTCACCGTAGCCGCCGACGAGCAGCAGGTTCACGATGATCCCGCCGAGCCACGCGGCGACCAGATAGCCGCCGAAGCGCGGCGTCACCAGCACCACCAACCCGGCGACGATCTCGACGACGCCGACGATGTGCATCGCGGTCGCTGCGTGCCGGGGATCAAGTCGTTGAACTGCGGCGCCAGGTAGGCGGTCCAATGGTCGGTCAGGACCCCGGCGAACTTGTCCAGGCCGAAGAGGATCGGCGCGACCGCGAAACCGATCCGCAACAGGAGGAAGGCCTGGGCGGCGGGATCGCGGCGCAGGGCGTCGACGTTGGGCATCGGGATCGGCCGCAGTGCGGCGGCTATCGAACTCATCGAGGAGCTCCTTTCGGGAGTTGGGCCCGCCGTCGAGCCGGCGGGTTCGATCCCTTCGGCGCCGGCCCGAGGGAATTTCTTACGCCGGGGTAAGAAGAACCCGCCGGATGTCGCTGACTCCGTATGCGAACGGTGAGCGGCGAGGCCGAGGAACCGATCGACCCCTCGCTCTGCGAGCCTCGACGGTCGCGGATGTCCGTCGGGCCGAGGACAGACAACGAGTGGTGGCTGGCCGTGCTGCGCGGCGAGGGGCCGGCGCGCGAGCAGGCCGTTGCGGAGCTGCACGAGCTGCTGCTGCGGGCGGCACGCTTCGAGCTCGGCCGCCGCCGCGGCGCGCTCGCGCACGTTCGCGGGGAGGAGCTCGACGACCTCGCCGTGCAGGCCGCGAACGACGCGCTCGTCGCCGTCCTCGCCAAGCTCGACGACTTCCGCGGCGCGAGCCGGTTCACGACCTGGGCCTACAAGTTCGCCCTGCTCGAGGCGGGGGTCCGGCTGCGGCGCCGCGCCTGGCAAGAGCGCGAGGTCGTGCTCGGCGACGAGGCCTGGTCGCAGCTCGCGAGCCGCAACAGCGCCGTCGTCGCAGCCCTCGAGCACGCCGAGCTGCTCGAGCGGCTGCGGCTGGCCGTGACGACGACGCTGACCCCCCACCAGCGCGAGGTCTTCACGGCGCTGGCGTTGAACGAGGTGCCGATCGACGTCCTCGCCGAGCGGCTGGAGACGACGCGCGGCGCCCTCTACAAGACTCTGCACGACGCTCGCCGCAAGCTGCGCAGACAGCTGGCGGCCGAGGGCCTCGTGAACCCGACCACCGAGGAGGAGCGATCGCGATGAGCGGGAGACGGGAAGATGCGCTCGAGCGGGTGCTCGGGCCGGCGGGGTTCGAGGTGAGCTGCGAACAGTGCTTCGAGCTCCTCGACCGCTACGTCGACCTCGAGGCGGCGGGGCAGGATCCGGATGCCCACCTGCCCGGGATGCGCGCCCACCTGCGGGGCTGCCCGGCCTGCCGCGAGGACCACGAGAGCCTGCGCGCGCTCGTCAGTTCCGAGCGCGACTGATCAGCCGAGCACGTCGGCCAGCCTCGCCCGCCTGCCGAACAGGAACGGCAGCTCGTGGCGGGTGAAGCGCCGGGCCTCGGCTGCGCGCAGGTGGCGCATGAGGTCCGTGATCCGCGCCGGCTCGTTCGCCTCGAAGGCGAGCAGCCACTCGTAGTCGCCGAGCCCGAAGCTGCTGACCGTGTTGGCGAGGACGTCCGGGTAGGAGCGGCCCATGCGGCCGTGCTCGCCGAGCAGCCGGCGGCGCTCCTCCGGGGCCAGCAGGTACCACTCGTGAGTGCGCACGTACGGGTAGACGCAGAGCCACGGCAGCGGCGGGGCGCCGTCGAGAAAGGCGGGCCGGTGATCGGGGTTGAACTCCGCCTGGCGGTGGACTCCGATCGCCGACCACCACAGCGCCGGCGTGGATCCGGCCGGCGAGCGGCGGAAACGCCCGATCGCCTCCTGCAGGCGCTCGGGCGAGGGGCTGATCAGCCACAGCAACAGGTCGGCCTCCGCGCGGAAGCCGGTCAGGTCGTAGACGCCCCGCACGGCGACACCCTCGAGCGCCGCCTCGGCCCCGGCGGTATCCGCGGCCGCGGATCCAGGGCCGGAGGGGTGGGCGAACGCCGCGTAGGCGACGTAGGTCGTCGTCGGCCCGGCCTCCGCGTTGGGCATCGCTCAGCTCGCCTTGAAATGGTCGGCGTTGAGAGCGGCGAAGCGCAGCCACTCCTGCGGGAGCTGATCCTGGGCGAAGATCGCGTCGACCGGGCAGGCCTCGACGCAGGCGTCGCAGTCGATGCACTCGTCGGGGTCGATGAAGAGCTGCTCGTGCTCCGCGTAGTCGGGCTCGTCCGGCGTCGGGTGGATGCAGTCGACGGGGCAGACCTCGACGCACGAGTTGTCCTTGGTGCCGATGCAGGGCTCGGCGATTACATAGGCCACGGGCCCACCTCCAGTTCGGTTTCCACTTCAGCTGGGGGCGGCATATTTACACATTTACGATGTGTAAACTCCGGAGGCCATGGAGACCGGCTCGGAAGATCTGCTCTCGCAGCCGACGCGGAGGCGGCTCTTCGCCGCGCTGCGGGACCTGCGCCGGGCGGCGACGACGGAGGAGCTTGCCGCGAACGTCGGGCTCCACGTCAACGGGGTGCGCCGGCACCTCGAGCGCATGGGGGAAGCCGGCCTGCTCGAACGCCGACGGTCGCGGGGTGGTCGCGGCCGCCCGCGCGACGAGTGGGCGATCGCGTCCGCGGCGGACTCGGCCGCGGAGCGGCCGTTCGCCTACGCCGACCTCGCCTCGTGGCTCGCCCTCTCGATCCCCGCCGAGCGCGGGGAGCTCGCGCAGGTCGAAGAGACCGGTTGCCGGGTCGGCCGCGAGCTGGCCCCACAAGGCGCCGCCGACGTGAACACCGGCTTCGGCGACGTCTTCGCCGCGCTCGGGTTCAGCCCGGACATGGAGCCCAGGAGCGAGGGCGGATTCCGGTGCGTGCTCGGCTCCTGCCCCTATCGCGACTCGGTCCCCATGAACCCCGATGTGATCTGCACGCTGCACCGCGGCATCACCCGCGGGCTGCTCGAGGGGCTCGACCCGGAGGCCCGGCTCGAGCGCTTTGAGCCGCAGCTGCCGGAGCGCTCCGGTTGCGTCGTCGAAGTGAACGCGCCCAGCACCGGCGGATGAGCGCTTCCGTTTCCACCGGCACCCGCGAGCGCCGCTGCCGCCCCGCGCGGCCATGCCGATCCGCGAGGATGGATTGCGCCCCAGCGACGTGATCGGCGTCTTCTTCGTCGCCGGGCTTGTGATGCTCGTGGCGGGCGCCGCCGCCGCCGTCTTCAACGCCGTCGAGGGCTGGAGCTGGGGACGGTGGCTGGCGCTCCATCTCGTCTTCGTCGGGGGCGTCTCGCAGCTGATCCTCGGGGCCAGCCAGTTCTTCGCCGGCGCCTTTCTGGCGACCGAGCCGCCGGCTCGACGGCTGATCCGCGCGCAGTGGGCGGGCTGGAACGCGGGTGCGGTACTGCTGGCCGTGGCGGTCCCGCTCGGCAGCGACGCCCTCACCGCAGCGGCGGCAGCGCTGCTCGTCGCGGCGCTTGGCTTCTACGCGGGCGGCCTCGCGCAGCTGCGCCGGCGCTCGCTCGGCAGCATCCCCTGGGCGACGCGATGGTACGTCGCAGCCGCCGGCTTCCTGGCGGTCGGGATCGTCGCCGGTGTCGGGCTCGCGACCGGCGCCTCCTGGCGCAGCGGCAACCTGCTCGCCGCGCACATGGCGCTCAACATCGGCGGCTGGTTCGGCGCCGCGATCGTCGGCACTCTGCACACCTTCTTCCCCTCGCTCACGAAGTCGCGACTCCGGTTCCCGCGCCTGCAGCTGCCGACGTTCATCGCCTGGACGGCCGGCATCGCCTGCCTCGCCGCGGGCTACGCCTTCTCGCTCGCACCCGTCGCGGTCGCCGGGTGGCTGACGCTCCTTCTGGCCGCCTTCCTCTTGCTCGCAAACCTCGCCGGCTCCCTGTTCGCGGCCCCCCGGCCGCTTGGCCTCGCCGCCCGCCTCGTGGGGGCCGCCCAGCCCTTCCTGGCGGCGGGCCTGCTCGTTGCGGCCGCCGCGGCGATCGACGCCGGTCCCGCCGCGGCGATCGCCGGCTCCGACCGGGCGGCGATCGGCACCTTGCTCGTCGCCGGCTGGGTTGGGCTCACGGTGGCCGGCTCCCTGCTGCACCTGCTGCCGCTGCTCCTCCGCGTCCGCGACCTGCGCCGGCCGATGCCGCAGCCGCGCCCGCTTCGCGACGGCGCCCTGACGGCGGCAGCGGTCGCCGGCGTCAGCGGCGTCGCCCTCGCGCAGCTGGCGGAGGCCGAGGGGCTCGCCGCCCTCGCCCGCCCGCTGCTGCTCGCGGCCTACGTGCTGTTGGGGCTGCAGATCGGCGCTGCGGGCGCGCGCGTCGTCCGCCGGGCGCTGCCAAGGCTCTGACGCGGGAGGGGCGGTTGAGCTGATTCGCGAAGCGGTGGACGACTACCTGGGGCGCAGGCGCCTGGACCAGCGAACGGCCCTCGAGCGCACGTTCGGCGCCGCGCCCGGCGCCGCCGTCCCCGATCGCTCCGAGTGGGAGCGACGTGACGCCGGCGCCTGACCTGCTCGTCGACACCGACGTGTTCGTCGACCACCTGCGTGGCGTCCGACGGCTCGAGGCGACGGGCCGGCTGCACTACTCCTCGGTCACCAGGGCCGAGCTCTTCGCGGGGCCACCGGCCGGGTCAGAGTCCGTGCGGATGCTGCTCGAGGCGCTCGAGGAGGTCCCGGTGGACCGGCCGGTCGCCGAGCTCGCCGGCGGTATCCGGCGCGAGACCGGCACCGCCCTGCCCGACGCGCTGATCGCCGCCAGCGCGCTGCACCGGGGCCTCTCCCTCATGACCCGCAACCGGCGCCACTTCGCGCGGGTCGAGGGCCTGCGCGTCGTCGATCCGTCGGAGCTGCCGGCTCCTCAGTAACGGCTGCGGCGCTGCGTATCGCTGCTGAACCAGGAGCTCAGGTCCAAGAAGAACGCGAGCGCGACGAAGAACCACTCGATCCCGTGCACGCCGTGGGTGCCGACGTCCCACATGATCGCGTAGGCGAGCGTCGTCCACGGGAGCAGGAAGAAGCCGAGGAACGGGATGATCCATTCGTCGTAGGCGCGGCTGAGCAGGTTCGAGAAGAGCCAGACGAAGAACAGCGCCAGGCGCGGGGAGATCAGCGCGAAGAGGACGACGAAGCAGCCCATCGGGTGCCCCGCACCCTACCCGTGACGGGGGCGGCCCGCACGCTGCGCCTGTTAGCTTCGCCCGATGGCACGGAGCCGATCGGCGGGCGGTGAGAAGCGGACGCGTCGCGGGCGCGGACGCTCGAGCGCCCGTGTCGTGGCGCTGCTCGGCGCCGCCGCGCTGATGCTCGCCGCCGCCGGCTGCGGCGGGGGCGATTCGACGTCGACCACCTCCTCGGCGGTTCCGAAGTCGCTGCGGGTCAAGCCGATCAAGCCGGCGACGGACAACGGGAAGAAGGGCGGCTCGAAGCAGCAGCCCACGGGCTCCTCCGCGAACGCCGGAAGCGGGGGGACGACGAGCACCACGACCACGACCGGCACGACGACGAGCGCGGTCACCGGTGGGCCGCTCGACACGAAGGAGCAGGCGAAGCGCGTGAAGGAGCTCACCGACGCGCTGCGCTCGCCCCAGGGCCAGAGGTTCCGACAGTGCATCCGCGACCACGGCGCGACGCCGCCGCCGTTGCCGACGAACAAGCAGATCAAGATCTACGAGCAGAACGGCTTCGGCAGCGGCTCGAGCGGCGGCGGCAAGTTCGGCGGCAAGCAGAGCAAGGGCCCCGGCTTCAACCAGACGCCGAAGCAGCGCAAGCAGCTGCAGAAGGCCTACTCCGACCCCGACGCCCTGCAGGCGGCGCGTGAGGCCTGCGCCGATCAGGCCCCGCCCGGGGTCATGGGCGGGTGAGCCGGCGCGCCGTCGTCCCGCTCGCGGCGCTCGTGGCGCTGCTGCTCGCGACCCCGGCAGCGGCCGCCTCCGCCCCGCGCACGAAGATCACCCACGCTCCCTCCTCTCCGCGCTTCTCCGCCGCCGGCTCGTTCCGCTTCACCTCCCCGGGCTCGGGCCCGAAGGTCGGCTTCCAGTGCCGGCTCGACGGCCGCCCCTGGCACCCATGCAGCTCGCCGACCGGGCCGCATCCACCTCGGCCACGGCTCGCATCGCTTCCGGGTGCGGGCGCTCGATGACGCCGGCCGCGTCGACCCCACGCCGGCGTCGGCCCGGGTCCGCGTCGTCCATCGCCGCGTCGTCTTCGGCCACAGCGTCGAGGGCCGCAAGCTCGTCGCGCGGCGGCTCGGCGATCCCGGCGCCCGCCGCAAGGCGCTGATCGTGGGGCAGATCCACGGCGACGAGACGCAGGGCGAGAAGGTGATCAAGCGGCTGCGCAAGCGCTACGCGAACGCGCGCGGGGTCGAGCTGTGGACGGTGAGCAGCGTCAACCCCGACGGCGACGCCCACGGCGCGCGCGCCAACGCCCACGGCGTCGATCTCAACCGCAACTTCTCGGTCGGCTGGAGCGGCGATCCGGCCTACGCCGGCGGCCCGCACCCGTTCTCCGAGCCCGAGTCGCGCGCGGTCCGCAAGCTCGTCACGCCGGCTCGAGCCGGAGGTGACGATCTACTACCACCAGCCCTGGAACCGGGTGCTGGTCCCCTGCCACGGACGGGCGCCGATCGAGCGCCGCTACGCCCGCATCGCTCACATGCGCACGAGCTGCCGCGGCGAGGATCTTCCGGGCACCGCGATCGACTGGCAGAACGCGACGCTCCCGGGCCGCGCCTTCGTGGTCGAGCTCGACGCGGGCCGGCTCGGCGGTCGCGACACGCGGCGCAACGCGCGCGCCGCGGTGGCGGTGGCGAAGCGCTGAGCCCTGCCGCTCTCGCGGGCCGGGGGTCGCCGGCTTGTGCTTCGATTCGCATCGTGGTCACGAGGCAGCAGCGGGCGAGCATCGCCGTCGCGGGCGTCGCGATCGTCCTCTTCGGCGCCAGCGCCGGCTATCTGATCGGCAGCTCCGGCGGCGAGGACCTCGACGCCGCCCGCGCCGCGGGCACGGCGAAGGGCAGCGAGGTCGGCTCCGCCTCGGCCCGCCGCGGCTACCGCGCGGGCTTCTCCGTCGGCCGCAAGCTCGGCTTCCGCGGCGCCTACGCCACCGCCTACCGGCAGTCGTTCGAGGACCTGTTCAAGGCCGCGGGCCTGCCGAGCCCCGGCGGCACCGCGCCCGACCCCGCCTCGGTCGGCAAGGGCTGAGGGCCGCCCGGCGGTTAGATGGCACATCGAGAGCCGCGCCCGCTCAGCCGCCGTTGCAGGCGCGGACGGCGTCGCCGATGAGCTGCGCCCGGTAGGCCTCGCCCTCGGGGATCGGGTGGATGCCGTCGGGGCTGAGCAGCGTCGGGTGCTCGGGAGACGGCGCCGGCCCAGTCGGGGACCTGGGTGCCGGGGCGGGAGGCGGCGAAGCTGTAGATGGCGCGGTTGATGCCGGAGGAGTCGACGCCGTTGACGGTCGGGCCGTTGACGGTCGGCACGACCATGCAGCGGTTGCCGATCTGCCCGGCGACGGCGTCGAGCTGGGCGGCGAGGATCTGCGGGGAGGCCGGGCTGTCGTTGGTGCCGGCGTCGAAGACGACCACCGACTGCGAGGGGTCGAAGGAGTCCTCGAAGCGCTTGTAGATCTCGGGGCTGGAGTCGCCGATCTCGGCGTTGATCGTCACCTTGGTCCCGCCCAGGTAGTCCTTGATGTAGGAGCCGTCGCCGACCGTGAGGCTGTCGCCGACGACGAGCACGCTGCCGTCGCCGTCGAGCTTGGCGGGCGGCGCTGCCCTTGTAGCCGATGTCCGAGCGCGACTCGGAGCGCACGCCTGACCTCGGCGTCGCTGAGGGAGGAGTAGGCGTCGGTGCGGCCGCTGCGCCGGCCGGCGCAGCTTGCCGGCCGCTCGGCCCGCGTCGGCGTCGCCGCTGGATGCCGCGGGCGAAGGACGTCGGCCCAGGCGCGGCGCCCGGGTCTCGACGCGCGGCCAGCGTCGCCGCCTGCGCTTCGCGGGCCGGCCGGCGTCGGCGGCGTCGGCGCGCTGCCCGGACCGAGCGCGAAGCCCGCGGCCGGCGCCCGCCGCCGCGAGCGCGAGCAGGCGCCGAGCGCGAGCAGGACGACTCCCCGCCTGCGCCTGCCCCCGGCAGGGCGCCGCGCCTCCGCTCCATCGCTCCAGCGTACTTTCCAGCGGCGCCAGCCGCCGCTCCCCGATCCCGGCGCCGCGCCGATTCCCTACACTGCCCGATCCCGAAGCCGAAGACCACCGGCGGGGCGATAGCCCCATAACCGCCGAGCGGACGCAGTCCCGACGCGAGGCCGGTGCAGGTGGAGCCCCGGACGCCCGTCCCGAGCCCGCCTGCGTGCGGGCTTTTTTCGTGCTGGGGCGGCTCGGGACAGGACTTCGAAACTCGACGACGAAGAGGATCGAGATGGACAAGATCAGAAGCAGGCGGCGGTCAAGGAGATCGGCGCCGAGCTCGAGGCCTCGAGCGCCGTCTTCGCGGTCGACTACCGGGGCATCTCGGTCCCGCAGGCGGCCGAGCTGCGGGGCAAGCTGCGCGAGGCCGACGCCAGCTTCACCGTCGTCAAGAACCGGCTCGCCAAGCGCGTCACCGCCGACGTCGGCGCCGAGGCGCTCGACGAGCACCTGATCGGGCCGACCGCGCTCACCTACGTCAAGGGCGACGCGGTGATCGCGGCGAAGGCGATCACCGACTTCATCCGCCAGCACGAGACGATCGCCTACAAGGGCGGGATCATGGACGGCAAGGTCGCTCGACGCCGAGCAGTTCAAGCTCGATCGCGCGCCTGCCCGGCGTCGACGCCCTGCGCGGCCAGCTCGTCGGCCTCGCGGCCGCGCCGCTGACCGGCGTCGTCCGCGGCCTCAACGGCCTGATCCAGGGCCTCGCCACGCAGCTCGGCCAGATCGCCGAGCAGGGCCTGGTCGGCGGCGAGGCGCCGGCCGCCGAGGAGCCGCCGCCGAGGAGGCCGCCGGCCGCGGAGGCCGAGGCCGAGGCGCCGCCGAGGAGGCGCCGAGGCCGAGGCCAGGCCGAGGAGGCCGCCGCCGAGGAGGCCGGAGGCCGCCGCCGAGCAGAGACTTCCGAGAAGCCCCGAGAGACCGAGGGCGAGGAGGAGGCCGCCGCCGAGGCGGAGGCCGACGTCCGAGGACCGCCGAAGCGCGGATGCCGGAGAGACTGAAACCGAGAACGAGGAGGACTGAACCTTGCCTACGACTGAAGAGTGGATCGACGAGCTGAAGGGCATCTCCGTGCTGGAGCTGTCCGAGCGGATCAAGGCGCTCGAGGAGGAGTTCGGCGTCTCGGCGACCGCGGTCGCCGCCGCCGCCCCGGCCGCTGCCGGCGGCGGCGGCGACGAGGGCGGCGCCGACGAGGGCGACGGCACCGTCGACGTCGTCCTGACCGCCGCGGGCGACAAGAAGATCCAGGTGATCAAGGCCGTCCGCGCCGCGACCGGCCTCGGCCTCAAGGAGGCCAAGGCGCTCGTCGACGAGGCCCCGAAGGCCGTCAAGGAGGGCATCGAGCGCGAGGAGGCCGACAAGCTCAAGGCCGAGCTCGAGGAGGCCGGCGGCGAGGTCGAGCTCAAGTAGCGCGTCCGCACATGCCGGTGGCCCCGGGCCACCTCTGACACCTCTGAGAGACGCCCGGCCCATGCCGGGCGTTTCTCGTTCGCCGGGCCCGCCCGCCGGGTCTGGCTCAGGGAACCGGCGCGGCGGGCGCCCGGCTCTGAGACGATCGAGCGGCGATGACGCCAGGGTCCCATCGCGCCCGCGGATCCCTCCTCTTGGTGCTCGCAGCCCTGATCCTGCTGAGCGCCGCCCCACGAGCGGTCGCCGGCAGCATCGCCTCGCCGTGGCTGCATGCCGCGCCGGTCCAGCATCTGCGCCATCACGTCGTCGTCGCCCTGCGGGCGGGCGCGGGCGAGCTCGTCGGCGTCTCGGCCCGCGGCCACGTCCGCCTGCACGGGCACAAGCTGCGGCTGCGGCGAGCCCGCGCGACCGTTCGCGACCACGGCTCCGGCCGACTCGAGCTCCGCGCCCGCCGGGCGCGGCAACGGCGCCGGATCCTGCGGGCCGTCCACCATGGCCGTACGCTGGAGGCCCGGATCCACGTCCGCTTCCGCGACCTCGCAGGGCACCTCGCCACGCGACGCGTCTCCGTAAAGCTGACCTGAGTGAGATTCTGCTCCTGTTGCAGGGCAGCGGCCGTCCTTTGAGCCGCGATCGCCGCCTCCGCCTACGATCAGCTGCCGCTCGCCTTCGAGCCCAACCTCGACCGCTGAGAGGGCCCAGATGCGGCCGGCGGCGCATGCCCCTTTTTTTCCGCCGAAATGCGGCTACAATTCTCGCCTCCGGGGTGGAGAAGCCCCAGCCCGTGCGCCCTGCCTGGACGCGCACTATGCGTGTGCTAACTTAGTGCGTCGCGCGCGGGACCGGCGGTATTGCCTGCCGTCCGCTCAGCGCGCCGATTCGCCCACCTTCGAGTCACTCCGAGGAGTTGCCTGTTGCCTCGCTCTGTCGTCGCCCCTACCCGCCGATCGTTCTCTCGCCTCGAAAACCCCCTCGACCTCCCAAATCTCATCGACATCCAGCGCCGCTCCTTCGGGCGCTGACGGATCCTGAGTCCGGCCTGCTCCGCGAGACGATCAACGACGTCTCGCCGATCACCGACTACACCGGCAACCTCGGGATCGTCTTCGGCAAGTTCCGCTTCGACGAGCCGGTCAACTCGATCAACGACTGCCGCGAGAAGGACGTCACCTACTCGCGCCCGCTCAACGTCGACGTCGCCTTCCAGAACCGGGAGACGGGCGAGATCCGCGAGCAGACCGTCTTCATGGGCGACTTCCCGTGGATGACCGAGCGCGGCACGTTCATCATCAACGGGACCGAGCGCGTCGTCGTCACGCAGCTCGTCCGCTCCCCCGGCGCCTACGTGATGGCGCCGAAGGATCGCGAGAAGCAGGTCTTCATCGCCAACCTGATGCCGGCCCGCGGCTCCTGGCTCGAGCTCGAGATCGACAAGAAGGGCCGCGTCTACGCGCGCATCGACCGCAAGCGCAAGCTGCCGGTCACGGTGCTGCTGCGGGCGATGGGCTACGTCACCGACGAGCAGATCCTCGACCTCTTCGACAACTCGGTCTACATGCGGCACACGATCGCCGCCGACACCGAGCAGACGAAGACCGAGGAGGGCGCGCTGATCGAGCTGTTCAAGAAGCAGCGGCCGGGCGAGCCGCCGTCGGTCGACGCCGCGACCGCGCTGCTCGACCAGCTCTTCTTCGATTCGAAGCGCTACGACCTGACCACGGTCGGCCGCTACAAGCTGAACGCGCGGCTCGACCTCGACATCGACCTCGACAACCGGACCCTGACCAAGGACGACATCGTCGCCCTGATCAAGGAGCTGGTCTCGCTGCCGAAGCTGCTCGGCATCCCCGAGGAGATCGACGAGGAGAACCCGATCAAGGACTACGCCGCCGAGGCGCAGACCTACCCGCGCGAGCCGTCGAGGAGCACCTCGACGAGTACGAGCACTTCGGCAACCGCCGCCTGCGCACCGTCGGCGAGCTGATCCAGGAGGCCTTCCGGATCGGCCTGTACCGGATGGAGCGCGTCGTCCGCGAGCGCCTCACGACCGAGGACGCCGACGCGATCACGCCGCAGACGATCATCAACATCCGCCCGGTCGTCGCGGCGATGAAGGAGTTCTTCGGCTCCTCGCAGCTGTCGCAGTTCATGGACCAGACGAACTCGCTGTCCGGCCTCACCCACCGCCGCCGCCTCTCGGCGCTCGGCGCCGGCGGCCTGACCCGCGAGCGCGCCCCGATCGAGGTTCGCGACGTGCACCCGACCCACTACGGCCGGATGTGCCCGATCGAGACTCCCGAGGGCCCGAACATCGGCCTGATCGGCTCGCTCTCCTCCTACGCGGAGATCAGCGAGTTCGGCTTCGTCACGACCCCCTACCGGGTCGTCAAGAACGGCGTCGTCACCGACGAGATCGTCCACCTCGACGCGACCCAGGAAGAGGAGAAGGTGATCGCCCAGGCGAACGCCGAGGTCGATCCGAAGACCAGCAAGCTCATCGGCGACACGTCCTCTGCCGCGTCCGCGACGAGGCGAGGTCAGGCCGTCGCCGCCCGAAGGACGTCGACTACATGGACGTCTCCCCGAGCCAGATCTGGTCGGTGGCGACGGCGCTGATCCCGTTCCTCGAGCACGACGACGCCAACCGCGCCCTGATGGGCTCGAACATGCAGCGCCAGGCGGTCCCGCTCCTGAAGCCGGAGCCGCCGCTGATCGGCACCGGCATGGAGCGCCGCGCCGCGATCGACTCCGGCGACGTGATCGTCGCCGACGAGTCGGGCAAGGTCACCGAGCTCGACGCCTAGCGGATCGTCGTCACGCGCGGCAACCAGAAGGACACCTACGAGCTCGAGAAGTTCATGCGCTCGAACCAGGGCACGATCATCCACCAGCGCCCGATCGTCGACGTCGGCGACGAGGTCAAGGCCGGCGACGTGCTCGCCGACGGCTCCTCGACCTCGGAGGGCGAGATCGCGCTGGGCAAGAACTGCCTGGTCGCCTTCATGTCCTGGGAGGGCTACAACTTCGAGGACGCGATCATCCTCTCCGAGCGCCTGGTCAAGGACGACGAGCTCACCTCGATCCACATCGAGGAGTACGAGATCGACGCCCGCACGACGAAGCTCGGCGACGAGGAGATCACCCGCGACATCCCGAACCGCTCGGAGGACTCGCTCCGCAACCTCGACGAGCGCGGCATCGTCCGCGTCGGCGCCGAGGTCAGTCGGGCGATCTGCTCGTCGGCAAGGTGACGCCGAAGGGCGAGACCGAGCTGACCGCCGAGGAGAAGCTGATCCGCGCGATCTTCAAGGAGAAGGCGCGCGAGGTCCGCGACACCTCGCTCAAGGTCCCGCACGGCGAGGGCGGCGTCGTCATCGACGTGATCACCTTCAACCGCGACGACGGCGACGACCTGGCGCCGGGGGTCAACGACCTCGTCCGCGTCTTCGTCGCGACGAAGCGGAAGATCCAGGAGGGCGACAAGCTCGCCGGCCGCCACGGCAACAAGGGCGTGATCTCGAAGATCGTGCCCGAGGAGGACATGCCCCACCTCGACGACGGCACCCCGGTCGACGTGATCCTCAACCCGCTCGGCGTGCCGAGCCGGATGAACATCGGCCAGATCCTCGAGACCCATCTCGGCTGGGTCGCGGCGAACGGCTGGTACGACGACGGCTCCGAGTCCTACAAGGAGGCGAAGAAGCTCGGCGACAAGGCGCGCGTCAACGTCGCCACGCCGGTCTTCGACGGCGCCACCGTCGAGGACGTCGACGAGGCCCTCGTCAAGTGGCAGAAGGAGAACTGGGAGCAGCGGGGCATCGACCTCGGCCTCGACGAGAGCACGCCGAGGGCGCGCGCTCGGCGGGCCGCGCCCAGCTCTACTCCGGCCGCACCGGCGAGCCGTACGAGGGCGACGTGACGATCGGCTACATGTACATCCTCAAGCTCCTCCACCTCGTCGACGACAAGATCCACGCCCGGAGCACCGGCCCCTACTCGCCTCGTCACCCAGCAGCCGCTGGGCGGCAAGGCGCAGTTCGGCGGCCAGCGCTTCGGCGAGATGGAGGTCTGGGCGCTGGAGGCATACGGCGCGGCGTACACGCTGCAGGAGATGCTCACGGTCAAGTCCGACGACACCGTCGGCCGCGTCAAGGCCTACGAGTCGATCGTCAAGGGCGAGAACATCCCCGAGCCGTCGATCCCGGAGTCGTTCAAGGTCCTGCTCAAGGAGATGCAGGCCCTGTCGCTGGACGCCAACCTCGTCACCGAGGAGGGCGAGGTCGGGATCGAGGAGGAAGAGGACGAGCTGCTGCGCGCCGCGGAGGAGCTCGGCATCGACCTCTCCGGCGTCCGCGCCGACAACGGCGAGCGAGGCCGCGACGAGTCGACGGCCGAGTCGGAGCCGGCAGAAGCCGACGCCGAGCCCGAGGAGGCGGAGGCGAAGTAACGCCTCCGTCCCGGACGGACCCCTCCAGCCCCCCCCGCCACAAGCGCACCACCTAGTTC
>CAVXRV010000006.1:0-465479 GCA_963764275.1 uncultured Solirubrobacterales bacterium | reverse complement strand
TTGAGCAGCCGCGCGAGGACGATCATGAGCGGCAGCGCCGGGATCACGAGGAACCAGTTCTCGAAGGCGTCCAGGATCCGGTCGGTCCAGCCGCCGAAGTAGCCGCCGAGCAGGCCGACGAGCGTCCCGAGCACGGCCGAGATGACCGCCGCGGCGAAGCCCACGACGATCGAGATGCGGGCCCCGACGATGAGCTGGCTCAGGACGTCGGAGCCCTGCTCGGTGGTACCGAGCGGGTGCGCCCAGCTCGGTGAGGCGAGCGTGTCGAGGCTCGAGGCGTATGGGTCGTCGGGCGCGATCAGAGACCCGAAGACCGCGAGGAAGACGAACAGGGTGATGACGCCGATCGCGAAGCGGCCGCGCCAGGTGCCGAACAGCCGCCGCCGGACGCTGATGTCGGTGTCGACGGCCCCGGGCGGAGCGTCGACGGCGCCGATCACCGTTGCGCCGCTCATCGTGCCTTCACCCGGGGGTCGAGGAAGAAGTAGAGGAAGTCCGCGGCGAGGTTGGCGAAGATCACGCCGACGCTGTAGACGAGGAAGACACCCTCGAGCACGGGGAAGTCCTTGTCGTTGATCGCGGTGTAGGTGAGGTCGCCGAGCCCGGGCCAGGAGAAGACCGTCTCGATCGTGATCGCGCCGCCGACGACGGCGCCGAACTGAATCGCCGAGAGCGTCACCAGCGGCAGCAGCGCGTTTGGCACCGCGTGCCGGTTGATCACGCGATCACGGGAGAGCCCGATCGCACGCTTGACCGTGATGAAGTCCTCGGTCATCACGTCGACCATCGAGCTGCGCATGATCAGGAAGTACTGGCCGAGCAGCATCAGGGTCATCGCCGCAACCGGCAGGACCATGTGCTGGAGCACGTCGGTCACCTTCGCCGTCCAGCTCGTGAACTCGACGCCGGGCGTCATCTCCTGCCCCGCCGGCAGGATCGGTATCGCGACGGCGAAGATCACGATCAGGATGATCCCGATCCAGTACTCGGGCGAGGCGTAGGTGAACAGGCTGAAGCCGAGCAGGCCGTCGTCCGTCTTCGACCCCCTCCTCTTCGCCGCTATGACCCCCATCCAGGTGCCGATCAGGGTTGCCAGCAGGGTCCCGGTCCCGACCAGCAGCAGGGTCCAGGGCAGGGCCGACTTGATCTCGTCCCAGACCGGCTGGCGCGAGGTGTTGCTGACCCCCAGGTCGAGCCGCGCCGTGTCGCCGAGGTAATCGGCGAGCTGACCGGTGAGCGGCTTGTCGAGGCCGTAGTCGGCCCTCAGCTTGGCGATCTCCTCGGGCGTCGAGCTCGGCAGCCTGAGGAACTGCGAGGTCGGATCGCCCATCACCCGGAAGAGGAAGAAGTTGAAGACGAGGACGAAGACCAGGGTCAGCACAGCCGCCCCGGTCTTCGTCGCCAGCCATCTCGCGTTCAACTCGGCTCCCCTTCCAGGCGGGCGATCGGCTCCCGGCTTACTCCTCGAACTCCAGGTCGCCGTCGCCGCCGCCGCCACTCCGGTTGCGCCGCGAGCGCCAGAACAGGAAGCCGCCACCGATCACGACGATCGCCGCGACGATCCCGATGAGCACGCCGGCGCCACCGCTCTTCGTGCTCGAGTCGCTGGCCCCGCTGGCGGGGTGGATCGTCAGAAACGGCTTGTAGGAGACCTCGTCGCAGATGAGGTCTCCCTCCGGGCCGCGCGGGCAGACGCGCTCGACGCCGGCGAGCCGGTCGGTCCGGTACGCCTGCAGCGACGGGTCGTAGGTGAGGACGATGTAGGGCAGGTCCTGTTGCGCCAGCGCGACCATCTTGCTGATCGTCTCCTTGCGCTGCGCGACATCGAACTCACCCGCCTGCTCGTTCCACAGGCGGTCGTACTCCGGGTTGTTCCAGAAGCTGTCGGACAGGTTCCCGATCTCGCTTCCCTTCAGCACGCTGAGGATGAAGCTCGGGTCGTACGGATCGCCGCCCCAGCCCCAGATGAACGTGTCGAAGTCGGGCGCCGGCTTGCCGTCGACCGTCCTGGTCGTCACGTCGGTCAGCCGGTCGTCGCTGACGACCTGGACGTTGAACTTGATGCCGACCGCCGCCGCCTCCTCGGCGATCAGCTTCGCCGCCGCCTGGGTGTACGGGGACTCCGTCCGCGCGAGGAGGTTGAACTCGAGCTTCTCGCCGTCCTTGGTCCGCGGATCGCTGCCGTTGTCCTGCCAGCCGGCGTCGTCGAGGATCTGCTTCGCCTTCTCCGGATCGAATGGATAGTCCTGGCTCGGCTGGCTGTAGAAGTCCCGGTAGTAGGACGGCAGCACGCCGTGGGCGACGAACGAGGTCCCGTGCGCGGCGATCTGGTTGATCCGGTCGCGATCGATCGCGTAGCCGAGCGCCTGGCGCACGGCCGGGTCCTGGACCGCCGGGTTGAACTGCGCGTTCGGGCAGTCCTGCTTCGAGCACAGGTTGAACGCGAGCTGCGTGTAGGACGGCGACGGCGCCGAGATCGCGTCGATGTTCGGCTCCGCCTTCAGGCGGTCGTAGCCCGACGCCTCGACCTCGCGAATCATGTCGATCTCACCCAGTTGCAGAGCGCGCTCGACCGCGTCCTGGTTGCCGTACTTGATGAACTGGATCTCGTCGAAGCTGGGCTGCTGGCCCTTCCAGTACGGGTTCTTGGACATCGTGACGATGTGGCCGTGGCTGAACTCGGTCGCGACGAAGGGGCCGGAGCCGACCATCGGCAGCGGCGGCTGGTAGGAGCCGGTCAGCTGGCTGACCGGGACCTTGTCCCAGACGTGCTTCGGGAGGATGTAGACGTAGAGGCCGCCGACGAGGCGCGCGTCCGGACGCTTGGTCTTGATGACCACGGTCTCCGCGTCGGGCGTCTCGATCGAGGAGACGTTCGACGTGTAGCCGCTGAAGCCGGCACCGTTCTTGCCGAGCACGTCGAGCGACCACTTGACGTCCGCTGAGGTGACCGGCTTGCCGTCGGACCAGATCTTGTCCGGGTCGAGGTGGAAGGTGACGGTCTTCTTGTCCTCGGAGATGTCCCAGCTCTTGGCGATGCCGGGAGCGGGCGAGAGGTCGTCGGGGGAGAAGTTGACGAGCAGGTCGTAGTTGATCGACCAGATGTTCCAGTCCTCCTCGTCGAGCCCGACGAAGGGGTTCAGGGTCCGCGGATCCTGTTGCCAGCCGATGCGGAGCGCGGTCTTGCCGCCGCTGTCCGTTGTCGTGGTAGTCGCCGTACCACCGGCGTCGGTGCTCGTGTCCTGGGCGAACGCCGGCAGCGCGACCAGCGCCACTGCCACGATCGATGCCAGAAGCGCCCCGAAAATCGCTCTAGCGCTGAACTTCATCTGGTCTCTCCCTCTTGGTGATTTGCCTGTGTTTCCGTTGAAGTGGTTGCGCCGACGCCCGCCGGCTCGTCGACCCCGGGCTCGAGCAGCTCGAGGTACTTGCCGTCGCCGTCGAGGCGCGCTCGGGCGCCGAGCGGAATCGTCGCCATGTGCTTGCCGTGGCCGAAGGGCACGTTCGAGATCGCCGGCACCCCCAGCGGGGCGATCAGCTCGTCGAGGATCTCCTCGATCGAGAGCGTCGACTCGGGGCTCTCGGGGAGCGTCTGGTAGCCGAGGTTGACGCTGGTGCCGAAGGCGAAGCCGGCGATCCCGTCGAGCTTGCCGGCGAGGCGGAGATGGTTGAGGGCCGTGTCGACGAGATAGGCCTCCGTGTTGAGGTCCTCGACGAGCAGGATCCGCCCCTCGGTCTCCACCTCGTACGGTGTGCCGATGCTCGAGCAGAGCAGCGTGAGACAGCCGCCGGCGACGGGCGCCTCCGCGGCACCGGCGCCGAGCGTGAGCACGTATGGATCCTCGGGGTCCTCGAAGATCCGCCCGACGGGCTCGCTCGCCGAGACCGCCTTGTGGAAGAACTCCTCGGTCCGCTCGGTCAGCGCGTAGTCCCCCTTGGTCCGGGTGAAGCGCAAAAAGCTCGGCCCGTAGAAGCTGATCCAGTCCGTGTGACGGGCGATGAAGAGGTGCAGCGCGGTGAGGTCGCTGAAGCCGCAGACGATGCGGGGGTCGGCATGGCCGACGGCGTCCCAGTCGATCAGCGGGTAGGTGCGCGCCGTGCCGTAGCCGCCCTCGAGCGCGTGCACCATGTCGATCCCAGGCTCCGTCAAGGCCCACTGCAGGTCGGCGGCGCGCTCGGCGTCGCTTCCGGCCAGGTAGCCGTGCACGCGGCGGTGGTTGGGGCCGAAGACGACCTCGTGGCCGCGGCTTTCGAAGTACTCGGTCGCCTGCTCGATCCCGGAGCGCATCTGTGGGGGCGAGGCCGGGGCGACGACGGCGATGCGCGCCCCGGAGGGCGGCAGCGCCGGCGGCCTGCGGCGCGGGGTCGGCGCGCTCACGCGATCGCCTCCGCCCCGTCGCCCGGAAGCCCGGCGGGGATCTCGCGCAGCCCCGCGATGGCATCGTCGATGAGCTCGCGCGATGCCTGCAGAGAGGCGAGCACGAGCTCGACGTGGATCTCGCAGACGTCGTCGATCGGCAACGGCCCGGCGGGGTTGAACCAGAGCCCTACCCCCGTGCACTCGAGCAGGATTGCCCGCGTCGCCACCTGGGGCTCCGCGGAGCGGAGCGACCCGTCGCGGACGCCGTCCCGGATCCAGCCTCCCCAGAGCGCCTGGTAGGCGTCGCGGCGGGCGATCAGCTCGCGGCGGCGCTCGTCCCCCAGCGCCCGGATCTCGGAGTCGGTGACGAACGCAGCCTTCGTGTGCAGGCCGTGGTAATGGACGTGCTCACGAACGGCGGCGGCGAGCTTCAGCGCCGGCGTCGGCCGCGCTTCGACGGCGCCGAGGACCCGCTCGGAGAGCTGGTCCATGAACTCGATCTGCAGCCGGAAGAGCAGCGCCTCCTTGCTCTCGTACCAGTGGTAGATCGCGGCCGGCTGGACTCCCGCCTCGGCCGCGATCGCCCGCATCGAGGCGGCGTGGTAGCCGAGCCGCGCGAACAGGTCGACCGCGGCGGCATCGATCGTCTCCCGCGTGCCGGCTCCGCGCCTAGCGGGCCCGCCGGCTCCGGCAGCGCTCCCCGCGGATGTCGTCGTCGGCACCATCGTCAGCCGATCCGGAACAGCTCCGGGGTCTGCTCCTGCGTCGCCACCTCGCGCCCCAGGGTGCGGGCCAGCTCGGCGAGCGTGGCGACGAGCTGCGCGTTCGACTCCGCGAGCACGCCACGCGAGATGTAGGCGACGTCCTCGAGCCCGGTGCGAACGCCGGGCGCCCCGCGCAGGAGCGCCAGCGCCTGCATCCGGAAGTGGTGGCGGCCGATGCAGGTCACCGTCCAGAAGGCGTCGGCCGGCAGCGGGCGCAGCATCGCCTCGAGCGCCTCCGGGCTGGCGTCGATCCCGCCGGGCACGCCGAAGACGAGGTTGACGCGCAACGGCGGAGCGAGCACGCCCTGCTCGAGCCAGCGCACCGCGCTGACTACATGACCAACGTCGAAGCACTCGACCTCCAGCGCGATCCCCGCCTCCTGCGCCTTGGCGACGATCCCACGGCCCGCCGGCGGCGGGGTGACGAACGTCTCGTCGCCGAAGTTCATCGAGCCGGACTCGACGCCGGAGATGTCCGGCTTCGCCTCGAGCCCGGTGGTGCGCTCGTCGATCGTCATGTCGTTGGCGCCGCCCGTCGAAACCATCGTCAGGATCGGGCAGGCGGCGCGGATCCGGTCGATCACCTCCACGAACAGTTCCGGCCGCCCGCTCGGGGTGCCGTCGTCCTCGCGCACGTGCAGGTGCGCGATCGTGGCCCCGGCCTCGGAGGCCGCGATCGCTGAATCGGCGATCTCGGCGGTTGTGTAGGGCACGTTCGGGTTCGTGTCCCGGAAGACGTCGGCGCCGGTGACGGCGACCGTGATCACAACCGGGTCGGAGTTCCAGCTCATCTGCGCTCCTCTCCGTTCCGCGCCGGCGCTACCGGCGCGCCCAGCGCCTCGCGCTCGACCTCGCTGATCGGTCGCACCGCGCGGCGCTCCGGGTCCCAGAGCACGAGCCCGAAGCGGCCCTCCACGGCGACGCGGCCACGGGCGTCCCGAATCAACTCCGCCGTGGTCAGACTCGAGGTCCCGAGCTCGGCGACCGCGGTCTCGACGGTGACGGAGTCGTCGCCGGGCAGGATCTCCTCGCGCCAGGTGACGTCGCAGCGACCGACCACGTATTCGTTGCGCTGGATCCCGCGGCCCGCCAGGAACGCGTCGCGACCGGCCTCGAAGTACGTGAAGGCGAGCACGTGGTTGACGTGACCGAGGCCGTCGAAGTCACCCCAGCGCAGCTGCACGTGATGGCTCTCCGCCGGGCTCATCCGCCCCCCCGGCCCACGGCGATCGCCTCGCGCAACGCCGGCGTCCGCCGGTACAGATCGAGGGCGTAGGCCCCCCGGTCGGCGGCGTAGCCGTGGCCGATCAGCATGCGCAGATCGCGGCTCATCCCGTCGGCGGTCAGCGCCGCGGTCTGAAAGCGCGTCGCCATGGAGTAGAAGAGGACGGTGCCGCCGGGGGCGGTCATGGTGATCGCCGCCGGCTCGCAGCCGCCCGCGCTGACGACGACCACGGTCAGATCGGCCGGCTCCGCCCCCGCGCGGGCGAGGGCCTCGAGCGTCGCGATCGGGTCGCGCAGGTCGGCGACGACGCCGATGTCGCAGAGGTCGCTGCTACCGACGGCGTCGATCACCGCCGCGTCACGATCGAGCGCAACGAGGGTCGGTGCTCGTCCGGGCGAGGCGGCGTCGCGCGCTGCGGCGAGCGTCAAGCGGCCGGCATGGCCGGCACCAAGCACGTTCACCGTCGCGGCGGGCTGGAGGCAGGCGACCAGCTCACGCGTGTGCGAGGCGGCCGCGTAGACGTCGTAGATCTCGAGCGCGACGGGGAGCGGGATGTCGTCCGGGAGCGTCCCCCAGGGAGCGCTCTCGGGCACATACGCGGTACCGCGAACCCCGATCTGGGCCGAGTCGGGGTCGATCTCGGTGACCTCGTCGAGCCGCAGCGGCGTCAGGGTCAGCGAGGCGAGCCCGACCACCCGGTCGCCCACGACCGGACCACCGGCGAGGTTGGACCCGATGGCGCTGACCGTGCCGAGGGGAACGCCGCCGGAGTCCGTCTCGGGGTTGTGCATCTTGCCGCGCTCGGCGACGATCTCCAGCACCCGCGCCGCCATCCGCTCGGGCTCGCCGCCGGCGCCCGCGCGGATGTTCTCGAACGAGGTCGCGTCGAGACAGAGCCGGTCGACATCGAGCTCGAACTCGCGGGCACGGACGGGTGGCGCGGCGTCGAGGCGCTCGGCCGGCTGCGGCAAGGCGCCGGCCGGGGCCAGGACCCGCCCGACGCCGAGTCCCTCTCCCACACTCTGGGCCAGCCCGAGGCTCATGAACACGCGTTAAGGTATTCCCTCTGTCAAATGCACGCCTTTCGATGCATAATTGATCAGACGTTCAGGTGGTGTCGGGGCAGGTCCGACCGGTGAGTGGCGGCGCCCTCGCAGGCATGCGCTTTGCGGCCTCCGCGCAGGCGGGACTGCACGAGCCGGAGGCCGAGATCTACGTCGGCGTGCGCACGCCGGCCGTCGAACTGCCGGTGCGCGCGGAGCTGATCGAGGCGGCGCTGCTCGAGGCGGGCGCCGAGCGGGTCGAGGCGGAGCCGGCGCCCGACGCCGAGGCCCTCGCGCTGCACGACCCCGAGCTGGTTGCCTACCTCCGGGGGGCGTGGCGAGAGTGGGAGCGCTCCGGGCTCACAGCCGAGCCCGGCCAGGATCGCGTCGTCCCATACCTGTTCCCGACCGCGGCGATGCTCGGCGCCACGGGCGAGCGCTCGGCGGTCGAGCCGGCCACGTCCATGGCGGCGCGGGCCGGGCTCTTCGCCTACGACACGATGTCGCTGATCGGGCCGGGAACCTGGGCCGGCGCGCGGGCCGCACTCGACGTCGCGGTCGCGGCCGCCGAGATCGTCGCCTCCGGAGAGCACCTCGCCTACGGCCTCTGCCGCCCGCCCGGCCACCACGCCACGCGGAGCGGCTTCGGCGGCTCCTGTTACTTGAACAACGCCGCCGCGGCAGCGGCGCGACTGCGGGCCCGCCTCGGGGGCCCGGTTGCGGTGATCGACATCGACGCCCACCACGGCAACGGCACCGAGGAGATCTTCTGGACCGACGACACGGTGCTCACCGGCTCCGTCCACGTCGACCCCGCGGCAGGCTGGTTCCCCCACTACGCCGGGTTCGCGGGCGCCGGCGGGTCTGGAGCCGGCCGCGGGGCGAATCTGAACGTGACGCTGCCGCCGGGCTCCGGCGACGGGCCCTGGCTCGACGGCGTCGGGCGGCTGATCGAGTGGGCACTGGCCGGCGGCGCCAGGGCGCTGGTCGTGGCGCTCGGCGTGGACGCCGCCGGCGGCGATCCCGAGAGCCCCCTCGAGGTCACGGCAGACGGGTACCGGCGCGCCGGTGCGGCGCTCGCCGCCGCCGGACTCCCGCTGGTCGTCGTCCAGGAGGGCGGCTATCGCCCCGAGACCCTCGGGGACCTCGTCGTCGGCACCCTCGCCGGCATGCGCGAAGGATGAATCCGCGCCCCGGTCCGGCGGAGCGAGCAGGGTGTACCGTGTGCTCGATGCGCTCTCGCGCGGTTTGTTTCGGGATTGTCGCTGCGTTGCTGACTGTGGCCGCGTCGCTCGGCGGGATCGCCTCCGCCTCGGCGAAGCATCGACCCCCGCCACCGAGGTTCAAGCCGGTCCAGAGCCACGCCGTCGGCTTCGATCCCACCGACGTCGCCACGGCCGACTTCGACGGCGACGGCAAGCTCGACGCGGCGACGACGAACTTCTCCGCCTCCGGCGGGACGGCCAGCCTCTCGATCCTCCGCGGGGCCCGGAAGGGCAAGCTGAAGCCGCTGACGACGGTTCCCACGCCCTCCCAGCCCGACGGGATCGAGGCCGCACTGCTGCCCGGCGATTCGGACCCGGACCTCATCGTTGCCGGCTACTCGACCGGCGAGCTCCTGATCTATCGGGGCGGCCCCGGAGCGACGTTCACGGGACCGCAGATCATCCCGATCGCGACCCAGGACATCCGCCGGCCCGCCGTCGGCGACTTCAACGGCGACAAGCTCGCCGACATCGCCGTCGGGCGCCAGGCCGAGGTCGAGGTCTCGGTGCTTTACGGGAAGGCGGACGGGAGCTTCACGGCCCCGATCGACCTGCCGCTGCCAGGGCCGTCCGGCTTCCTGAGCACCCCGCGCGTGGCGGATGTCAACGGCGACGGAGTCGATGACCTCGTGTGCCGCAGCGGGGACAAGGCGCTCACCTTCATGGGGCATACGGGAGTTGGCTTCGCGGCGCCGGTGACGACGTCGCTGCCCGTGAACACGACCGACGTCGCCCTCGGCGACATCGACGGAAACGGCAAGCCGGACCTCGTCGCATCGAGCGTCGCGGCAGCCGAGCGCCGGCGCGGAGGAGTGCTTGCCAACGACTTCATCTCCGTCTACAGAGGCCGGGGCAACGGCCATTTCAAGCGGGCGTATGCGCATCAGATCGGATCTCGACTCGGTGCCTACGTCGGCTCCGTCACGACCTCCGATCTGAACCGCGACGGCCGCGACGACGTCGTTGCCGGATTCCAGAACGCGCCCCAGGTCGCGATGTTCCGCGGCCGCAAGAAGGCGCGGCTGACCGGCCCCACCTACATCGCCACCAAGGCCCGCGCGCTCACCGTGAGCACGGCCCGCCTCAACAAGGACAAGCGGCCCGACGTGCTCGTCGCCGGCGGCAAGGGCTCCGCCTACGGACCCGGCCTGCTCGACACGCTGATCCAGAAGAAGCCGAAGCGGAAGAAGAAGTAGAACGCCGGGCGGCGCCTACCGCCCCCGCCCGCGGTGGAGGACTGACGAGGTCGGGAGGGTGCTGATCAAGGACGACCGAGGGAGCGTGGCAGCGCCACGTGACCGAGGGAGGACGCCGAGCAGCGCCCGTCGTCTCCTACGCGGAGGACTGACGAGGTCGGGAGGGTGCTGATCAAGGACGACCGAGGGAGCGTGGCAGCGCCACGTGACCGAGGGAGGACGCCGAGCAGCGCCCGTCGTCTCCTACGCGGAGGACTGACGAGGTCGGGAGGGTGCTGATCAAGGACGACCGAGGGAGCGTGGCAGCGCCACGTGACCGAGGGAGGACGCCGAGCAGCGCCCTCCCGGCCCGTCAGTCCTTCGCGTACTCGACGCGGATCTGCTTTCCCTTCAGCTTGGTCTCATTGAGCCGGTCGACGACCTGCTCGGCCTGGTCGGTGTCGAGGTCGACGAAGGCGAAGCGCTCGAGCATGCGGATGTCGTGGATCGAGTCCTCCGGGATGACGGCGCCCTCGACGAGCGCGAACTGGATGTCGTCCTCCTCGATGCCGCTCCGGGTGCCGCGGTTGATGAACAGCTTCGTGTGCTCGGGCTTGCCGTTCCCGGACGGCTTCTCCTTCGAGTGGTCGCGGCGCTTGGGACGCGGCGCGTGTTCGATGCGGTCGTCGGGGGCTTCCCACTCGCCGATCGAGACCTTGACGTCACGCTCGATCTGCGCCAGATCGCCCCGCTCCTTCGGAGTCACGAAGGTGATCGCCCGCCCGGTGCGGCCGACGCGACCGGTGCGGCCGATCCGGTGCACGTAGATCTCGCTGTTGTTGGGCAGATCGAAGTTGATGACGTGCGTGACGTGCTCGATGTCGAGACCGCGGGCGGCGACGTCGGTGGCGACCAGAAGCGGCGACTTGTGCTCCTTGAAGGCGATCATCACGCCGTCGCGCTGGCCCTGGCTGAGATCGCCGTGCAGCGCCTTCGAGCGCAGGCCCTTCTCGTTCAGCCGCTTGTCGAGGCGCGCGGTGCCGATCTTCGTCTTGCAGAAGACGATCGCCTGCTCGGGCTCCTCCGCCTTCAGGACCTCGATGAGCTTGTCGACCTTCTTGGCCTGATCGACCTCGACGTAGGCCTGCTCGATCGCGTCAACGGTCAGCTTCTTGGGCGTGATCGAGATCGTCACCGGGTCGTACATGTAGGTCTCGGCGAGGCGCTTGACCGGCGGCGGCATCGTCGCGCTGAAGAGCATCGTCTGGCGCCCGTTGGGGCACATGCGCAGGATCTTTTCGACGTCCTCGATGAAGCCCAGGTCGAGCATCTCGTCGGCCTCGTCGAGGACGACGTAGCGGACGGCGTTGAGGTTGAGCGAGCCGCGCGTGATCAGGTCCATCATGCGGCCGACCGTGGCGACGACGACGTGGGCGCCGTAGCGCACGCGCGCCGCCTGGTCGCGAACCGAGGTGCCCCCGAAGACGGCGACGACGTTGACGTCGAGGTGCTCGCCGTAGGAGCGGAGCGCCTGCGTCACCTGGATGCACAGCTCCCGCGTCGGGGTCAGGACGATCGCCTGGGTGGAGTCGTCGTCGGGGTCGAGGTACTGCAGCAGGGGCAGGCCGAAGGCGGCGGTCTTGCCGGTGCCCGTCTGCGCCTGGCCGATCATGTCGTGGCCGGCGAGCAGCTCGGGGATCGCCTGCTCCTGGATCGGGGATGGCTCCTCGAAACCGAGCTCGTCGAGTGCCTCGAGGATCTCGTCCTTGAGGCCGATTTCGCGGAATGCGCTCACTTTGGGTCCACTCTCTCTCGATGCGGACCGCGCGGCCCGCGCTTCTTTGCGTCTGTCAGGCGCTCGGGTCGAGGAGGAGCTTGCCGTGCGTCCGGCGCTCCGCCAGTTCGGTCTGAGCCCGGGCGGCGTCGCTCAATGGAAAGACACCGCCGATTACGACCTCGAGCTCCCCTGAGGCTACAGCTCCAAGCACTTCGGAGATGCCACGTGCGAGCAGATCGGGCCTTTCGAGCAGGTGCGGGATCCAGAAGCCGACGACCGTGCGGCTCGTCCGCATCAGCTTCGAGGTGCGCACCTCGTTCGGCTGCCGGGTGGCGATTCCGAAGGCGACCATGCGGCCGAACGGCGCCAGCGCCTCCATCTGCGCGTCGAACGCATCGCCGCCGGACATCTGCAGGATCACGTCCACCGGCCGGCCGCGCGTTGGCCTCGAGCAGCTCCTCGGTCATCCGCTGCGAGCGCGAGTCCGCGGTCGCGTCGGCACCGAGCCCGGCGGCGATCTCGCGCTTCTCCTCGGAGGAGGCGAGCGCGATCACCCGCGCGCCGAGCCGCTTGGCGAGCTGGACGCAGAGGGTCCCGGTCCCCCCCGCGGCGCCCTCGACCACGACGGTCTCCCCCGCCTCGACCCTGGCGCTGACGCGGAGCAGCCCCCATGCGGTCAGCCCCTGGATCAGGATCGCTGCCGCCGCCTCGTCGCCCACCTCGTCCGGGATCGGTACGAGCGACCGCTCCGGCACGGCGACGCGCTCCGCGTAGCCGCCGGCGCCCGCGGGCAGGATCGCAGCCACGCGGCGGCCGTCGGGGGTGCGGCCGCTGATCTCGTTGCCCGGGATCAGCGGCAACGCGTCCTCGCCGGACTTGGCCAGATAGACGTCGTGGCGCTTGTGGGTGTCGGCGAAGTTGATCCCGGCACGGGCGATCTCGACCACGACCTCGCCCTCGCCGGGCTCAGGCTCCGGCAGCTCGACGAGCTCGAGCACCTCCGGCCCGCCGAACTCCCTGATCTGGACCGCGCGCATGGATCGGCAGGCTATTGGCGGCGCGGGGCAGGCGGCCCCGCGCCCGACGCCCGCTGCTCGTGCGAAGAGTCACGCGTGCATCGCATGTCAGGAGGCTGACGGTGTGACTGAGCCGTGGCCCCGCTGCCTGTGTCACGATGCCGCGCCCATGGCTTTGACCGTCGTCGGATCGATCGCCTACGACGCCGTGCGCACCCCGTTCGGCGAGCGCGAGCGCATGCTCGGCGGCTCCGCCGTGCATTTCGCGCTGGCGGCGAGCTTCTTCACGAAGGTCCGCGTCGTCGGTCCCGTCGGCGAGGACTTCGGCGCGGACGACCTCGAGGTGCTCCACGCCCGCGGGATCGAGACCGACGACATCGAGCGGGTCGAGGGTGGTCGCACGTTCTTCTGGCAGGGCCACTACGAGCACGACCTCAACGTCGCCCACACCGACGACACGCAGCTCAACGTCTTCGCCGAGTTCGAGCCGAAGCTCTCCGACGCCTCGCGTGCCGCCGACGTGCTCTTCCTCGGCAACATCCAGCCCGAGCTGCAGCGCTCGGTCCGGGCCGAGGCGAACGGCGCCACCTTCGCGGCGCTGGACTCGATGAACCTGTGGATCGACACGGCCAAGGACGCGCTCGAGGCCGCGATCAGCGAGGTCGACTGCCTGCTGCTGAACGACGCCGAGCTGCGCCAGCTGACCGAGCAGCCGAACCTCGCGAAGGCGGCCCGCGCCGTCATGGACATGGGCCCGAAGCTCGTCGTCGCCAAGCGCGGCGAGTACGGCGCGGCGCTGTTCAGCGCCGAGGACACCTTCGCGATCCCCGGCTTGCCGATCGAGGACGTCTTCGATCCGACCGGCGCCGGCGACAGCTTCGCCGGCGGCTTCCTCGGCTACATCGACTCAGTCGGCACCGACCAGCTCGATCACCAAGAGCTGCGCCGCGCGATGGTCTTCGGCTCGGTCATGGCCTCCTTCAACGTCGAGGACTTCGGCACCGAGCGCGTCCGCGCGCTGGAGCCGAGCGAGGTCGAATCCCGCCTCGCCGACTTCAAGTCGCTGACCCACTTCAGCGACCACCCGCTCGACGGCTAGCTGGACCCGTCCACTAGGGCGTCCGCCAGATCGTCGGCGCGCGCGGCGCGGATAACCGCTGCGCGACACCCGACTCGGCCGGATTGGGATACTGGGTATCCCCCCAAGGACACGAAAGCTTTCCCCACGCTGCCAGGAGGTCGCCCATGAGCGAGACCGAGACCAAGGACACCCTCTCGATCACCGATAACCGTACGGGCAAGACCTACGAGATCGAGATCGCCGACGACACGATCAAGGCGATGGACCTGCGCCAGATCAAGGTCAACGAGGACGACTTCGGGATGATGTCCTACGACCCGGCCTTCACCAACACGGCGGCGTGCCGGTCGGAGATCACCTACATCGACGGCGCCAACGGCATCCTCCAGCACCGGGGCTACTCGATCGAGGACCTGTGCGAGCACTCGACGTATCTCGAGGTCGCCTACCTGATGATCTTCGGCGAGCTGCCGACCGCCCCGCAGCTCGAGCGCTGGCGCTACGACATCACCCACCACACCTTCGTCCACGAGGACATCAAGACGATGCTCGAGGGCTTCCGCTACGACTCCCACCCGATGGGAATGCTGCTCTCCACGGTGGGAGCCATGTCGACCTTCTACAAGGACGCGAAGAAGATCGACAACCCCTTCGAGCGCTACATGGCGGCGATCCGGCTGATCGCGAAGATGCCCACGCTTGCCGCGTTTGCGTACCGGCACAGCCTCGGGCTCCCCTACACGTACCCGGACAACGACCTCTCCTACGCCGGCAACTTCCTCGGGATGATGCGGAAGATGACCGAGCTCAAGTACGAGCCGGATCCGCGCCTCGAGAAGGCGCTCGACGTCCTCTTCATCCTCCATGCCGACCACGAGCAGAACTGCTCGACGAGCGCCGTGCGCGCGGTCGGCTCCTCGCACGTCGATCCGTACTCCGCGGTCGCCGCCGGCGTCGCGGCGCTGTACGGGCCGCTGCACGGCGGCGCCAACGAGGCGGTGCTGCGGATGCTGCGTCGGATCGAGAAGGTCGAGAACATCCCGGCCTTCCTCGAGGGCGTCAAGAACCGCGAGGAGCGGCTGATGGGCTTCGGCCACCGCGTCTACAAGAACTACGACCCCCGGGCCCGGATCATCCGCAAGTACGTGGACGACGTGCTCGAGGTCGTCGGCCTCGACAACCCGCTCGTGCAGATCGCGAGCGAGCTCGAGAAGCAGGCGCTCGACGACGAGTACTTCACCGAGCGCAAGCTGTACCCGAACGTCGACTACTACTCGGGCCTGATCTACGAGGCTCTCGGGCTGCCGAACGAGATGTTCACGGTCATGTTCGCGATCCCGCGGACCTCGGGCTGGGTCGCGCAGTGGATGGAGATGAACGGCGATCCCGAGCAGAAGATCGCGCGGCCGCGCCAGGTCTACACCGGCAACCGCGACCTCGAGTACGTGCAGATCGACGACCGCGTGGGCGAGGAGAAGATCACGGGCCCGCCCGCCACGCGGCCGATCAAGAGTCGCCGCGGCGCCTGAGCCGCGGCAGGCGCGGGCCCGCCCGCAACGACCCGCCCGGCGCGGGAGTCTTCGGCGTCAGCCGGAGGTGTTGGCGATGTCGACCGACAGCTGCTGGCAGTCGGGCAACCCGAGCGGCGTCGCCAGATCGCCGGTCGATGCGTCGAGGTCACCGAGCATCGTCAGATAGTCGCCGCCGCTCGTGGCGGCCGTCGCGATCCGGTTCAGCAACTTGATGTCCGAGCCGACCCCGGCCAGCCAGGCCTCGATCTGCGAGTCGTAGCCGTCGGGTCGCGGCAAGGGAGCTGCCTCATCGCGAACGTTGTCGAGGATCTCGGCCCGGGCCTGAGCGTCGGCAGGGATCTGACGGGTGGTCTTCGGCGGCACGAGCGCGAGCGTCTCCTGGATTCCGTCGCTGCAGAAGCCGTCGACGCGGGCCTGCCACTGCTCCAGCGAGGGCGAGGGCAGCGTCTGCTCGCCGCCACCGCAGCCGGCGATCGCCGCGGTCGCGAGCGCGGCGAGCGCGAGCGCGAGCGGCCGGGCGGCGCGCAGCTTGTGAGGCGGGCGGATCACGAAGCGTGCAACCTACAGCTACGCTCGCGCCTGTGGCGTCCTACACGCTCACGATCCGCGAGGGGCCGCGCGTCGCGCGCAGCAAGCACGAGACGCTGGAGCAAGCGGTGGCCGAGCTCGGGAGGCGCGCCCGGGAGCTGCGAGCGGAGGGACGGCTTCCCGCCGTGTCGATGCTGCGTGACTTCAGCCCGGGCGAGCGCGTCAAGGCACGGCTCGAGATCTCGACCGGAGGCCTGTTCCGGCGGCGCGAGGCCGGTGTCGATCTCATGGGCGACGGAAGTCTCGTCGCCTACCGCGGCGGCATCTTCCGCAAGCCGCTGGACGAGGCGGGACCGGACGACCTCGAGGATGCGATCGCCGCGGCGCTGCGAGAATAGGCACGTGGATCCGAAGGAGAGAGGCCATGCCGTCACCGACCTCGAGGGTGTCGAGGTCGGCCGTCGCGTGCGCCTGCCGCGCGGTGCCCAGCCGCCGATCCACGTCTACATCAACGGCATCGAGCAGACCGAGGGCAGCGACTACGACCTGGAAGGCAGCGACATCGTCTTCCGCGAGCCGATCGTGAAGGAAGGAAAGGTCTCGGGGCTGCGATGGCTCTCGATGGCGATCGGCCTGTTCGGGAGCTACCGCAAGAACGAGACGGTCGATGCCTCTTACACCCTCCAGGGCAAGGTCCACCACGTGACCGACCTCCCCGTCGTCGACGGGGACTGACTGCTCGCTTCCCTCGCGCGGCGCGCTCAGGCGTCGCCGAGCACGCGGCGCTTGGACGCCTGGAACTCCTCCTCGGTGAGCGCCCCCTCCGCCCGCAGACGGTGCAGGCGCTCGAGCGCCTCGATCGTGTCTCCGCTCGAGGGGTTCGCGGTGGCAGCGCGCGGCGCGGCGGCGATCCAGGGCGTCGGAGTCGGGGTCGCAGACGTCGTCGCAGGACGGGCCTGAGCTCCCGACTCGGACACGGTGAAGCGTGGATCGGGTGGCGGGTTGCGGCGATCGTCGATCCACGTGTAGATGAGCCAGATCAAGGCCGGCAGGCCCATCACCAGAAAGGTGCCGCCGACGATCAGCGCTCCAAGCTGCGATCCCGGTCCGGGGTTGTCGCTGGTGATGCCCGCGTAGAGCGAGACGGCGCCCGAGGCCGTGAAGAACAGCGCCCAGGCGATGACCCCGGACGACCAGCCGGATCCGGGGCGGGCGCCCTCACGACCCGGCGGGGCACCGCGGGCGGCGAAGACCCATGCGCCGATCAGACCGCCGAAGATCGACGCCATCAGCAACAGGATGTCGGTCCCGGTCCCCTCGGGGCAGGACCGGGCCGAGACGTAGGGGCCGCCGGAGGCGCAGGTGCCGATGTCGTAGAGCTTCAGCAGCTCCACGTTGAAGAGGACGAGACACCCGATGAAAAGCACGGCGCCGATTCCTGACTTGAACAGGTACGACACGCGACCAGCCTATCCCCCGCACGCCGGGGGCGCGAGGCGACCCGTGGGATGTCAGAGCGCCGCCTAGGCGCTGACGCCGCGCGAGCGCCGCCACGCGCTCGCGGTGGGTCCCGGCGGTGCCGAAGAGCTGGCTCCCGGCCCGCGCCCGCTTGAGCAGGAAGTGCAGGTCGTGCTCCCAGGTGAAGCCGATACCTCCGTGGACCTGGATGGCCGCCTTGGTCACCGACCAGGCGGCGTCCCCGGCCCGTGCCTTCGCCATCGCCGCCGCCATCGGCAGCGATTCCGGCTCGGCGTCGGCGGTCCAGGCCGCGTAGTAGGTGAGCGAGCGCGCTTCCTCGACGTCGTAGAGCATCTGCGCGCAGGTGTGCGAGACCGCCTGGTAGGCGCCGATCGGCCGATCGAACTGGTGCCGCTCCTTCGCGTACTCCACGGACATGTCCATCGCCCGCTGGGCGACGCCGGTGAGCTCGGCCGCGATCGCGACGCTGATCCGGTCGGCGGCGGCCGCGATGTCGCCCTCGAGGGGCTCGCCGTCGGTCGTGGCGGGCTTCGAGTAGGCGCGGGTGTCGTCGATCAGGTCGAGCCGCTCGAGGCCGGCGCTCGCCGGGTCGAGGATGCGGGCGCCCTCGGCGTCGAAGACGATGGGCGTCATCGCGCCCTCGGCATCGATGAAGACGTCGGGGCTGCCGACCGCGCCGCGCGCGTTGCCGGCGGCGATCCCGGGCAGGCGCGCGGCCCGCTGTTCGTTGGAGCCGGCGTACTCGAGCGCGAGCCCGGCGCAGGCGTTGCCGAGAAACGGCGTCGGAGCGCAGGCGTAGCCGAGCTCCTCGCAGAGGATCACGAGCTCGACCAGCCCCAGTCCTTGGCCGCCGTGCTCCTCGCCGATCGCGATCCCGGCCCAGCCGAGCTCGCAGAGCTCGTCCCAGACGCCCTCGTCGAAGCTGCCGGGGGCATCCTCGATCTGCGCGCGGACCGCGTCGGGCTTGAAGCGCGAGGCCGCGAAGCTGTGCGCAGTCGACTTGATCTCCGACTGCTCGTCGTTGAATCCGAAGTTCATCTCAATCTCTCCTCTTCGCTCCGTCGTCCGGTCCGGCTCAGCGCAGCTTCGGTAGGCCGAGCACCCGCTCGGCGACGATGTTCTTGAGCACCTCGGAGGTGCCGCCCTCGATCGAGTTGGCGCGCGAGCGGAGCATCTTGTAGGTCCACTCGCTGTCCTTCGCCAGCCCCACGGGCCCGAGCAGCTCGGTCGCGAGCTCGGTCATCTCCTGGTTCATCGAGCCCCACTGCAGCTTCGAGATCGAGCCCTCGGGGCCGGGAATCCCGGTCCGGATCTGCGTCGACAGCGAACGCATGGATCCGAGACGCAGCGCCTCGATCCCCATCTTCAGCTTCGCGATTCGCTGCCGCAGGACGGGGTCGGAACCCAGCCCGCGCTCGTTGACGAGCTCGATCAGCGACTCCAGGTCGTTCTGCAGGCCGACCGAGGCGGAGGCGCCGAGGCCGGCGCGCTCGTTCATCAGCGTCGTGATCGCGACCATCCAGCCGTTGCCGACTCCGCCCATCACGTTCTCGTCCGGGATGTAGGCACCGTTGAAGAAGACCTCGTTGAACTCGGCCTCGCCCGTGATCTGGACGAGCGGGCGGACCTCGATCTCGGCCTGCTCCATGTCGCAGATGAAGTAGGTGAGGCCCTTGTGCTTGGGCGCGTCGGTGTCGGTGCGGGCCACGAGCATGCACCACTTGGCGACGTGGCCGAGCGTCGTCCAGACCTTCTGGCCGGTCACGCGCCAACCGCCGTTCTCCTTCACCGCCCGCGTCTTCAGCGAGGCCAGATCGGAGCCCGACTCGGGCTCGGAGAAGCCCTGGCACCAGATCTCCTCGGCGGAGAGGATCGGCTCGAGGAAGCGCTCCTTCTGACTCTCGTCGCCGTGTGCCATGACGACCGGACCGCCCATCACGAGCCCGAGGACGTTCGCCGGACGGGGCACCTTGGCGAGCGCGCTCTCCTGGTAGAAGATCGTCTGCTCGAGCAGCGAGGCGCCGCGTCCGCCGTACTCCTTCGGCCACGAGACGCCGGCCCAGCCTGCCTCGTGCATCGTCTTCTGCCACTCGCGCTGGAAGGCGAACTTGGCGCTGTCGTCGCCGTCGGGTTCGGGGCCGGGGTGGTTCTCCTGGAGCCAGGTCCGGACCTCGTCGCGGAACGCCTGCTCCTCCTCGGTCAGCGTCAGATCCACCTCGTCCTCCTCGAAACTCGCTGGGCGATTGACTGGCCAATCGACCAGTCGCGCCTGAACGCTATCTCAGCCCGACCGCAGGCGGTTTCCGCGCAGCCGCGCGCCGACGGCCGCGAGCACTTCCTCCACCCGCGCCGGTTCGTATTTGACCTGCCAGTGGCTGAAGCGCAGGCGTTCGACCCCAGCCGCCGCGTGATCCTGATCGCGCCTCAGATCCCGACTCTGCTGGCCCGCGGTGCGGTGGTAGCGGAGCCCATCGGTCTCGACGACGAGCCCCAGCTCCTCGAACCAGAAGTCGACGCGGTGGGAGTTCCTGTAGCTCCGGGTGGTCGGTTTCTCTCCGCACGCCCTGAGGGCGAGCGGCACGAAGAGGCGCTCGAGCGCTGAATCGCTGAGCACAAACGTGTGGCGGTCGAGAGCGCGGCGGACGCGCCCGGCACCGGGCCGATGCGGCTCGGCAACCGCGAGATCCCGCAGCGCCATGGGCGTGATCAGATCCAGCTTGTCAGCCTCACTCACTACTGCGTCGAGCTCGGCCGGCGGCAGGTCGAGGGCGATGTCGATGATCGTCGGCCCGGGGGCGGTGACGGGAATGCCGTGCTTGTGGCCGACGAGCGGCGACGCAAGGAGCCCGGAGGCGCGGCGGTGGACAGCCAGAGTGCGACGCCTTCGAACTCCCCCGTTGCCCGGCACCGAAACGTGGATGGGCAGTGAGGGGGAGTCGGCGATACGGAGAAGCCCGGCGGCGCTGGCGTGACTGACGTAGGCGTCCGGCCCGGCGGCAAGCGTGGCTGCCATGAGCCAGCCGAGGCGGCCGGGGTCGGGCCGCCCGACGGAGTAGACACCGCGGAAGAGCTGGTGGAGGCGCCCGGATTCGACGCGGTGCCGGATCGCCTTCGGATGCGCCCCGAAGGCGAGCAGCTGCGTGTGGCAGATCACCCAATGCTGTGCCTTGGCGCAGTTCCACGCCTTGCGACGCCATGACCGTCCACTTGAGGAGTCCATAGGGTCCTTAAGTGGACGACTACCTCTGACTCTCCCCCCTCTCTGCCCCCGAGGCGGGGGACTCCCGCCCGCCGCTGGGCTACGCGGGGTCGATGAGCACGCCCGGGTTCAGGAGTCCGGACGGGTCCACCGCCTTCTTCGCCGCCGTGAGCGCTTCGGCGAACGGGTCGGGCCGCTGCAGGTCGTACCAGGGGCGGTGGTCGCGGCCCACCGCGTGATGGTGTGTGATCGTGCCGCCGGCGGCGATCACGGCCTCCGAGACGGCGGCCTTGATCTCGTCCCACTGCTCGACCTCCGAGCCGCGGCGGGCCGGCGCGAGCACGGTGAAGTAGGGAGCGGGACCATCGGGGTAGACGTGCGTGAAGCGGCAGCTGATGCGCGGCGCGCCGGGACCGCTCGCGGGCGCGTCGACGACGTCGGCGACGGAGCGCCGGGCCGTCTCGGTGACGACGCCGTGGAACTCGCGGAAGCGATCCCATGTGATCGCGGTCTCGAAGGTCTCGCTGAGCACGCCGAGGGAGACGAGCGCGTCGCGCAGATAGGGGGCGGAGAGGAAGGCGCTGCGCCACTGGCCGACGGCGTCGTCGTCCCCACCGGCGGGCGCCCCGTCTCCCCTGCCGGTGATCGGACCGGGGCGGCCGCCGAGGTCGCGCACCGCCTCGACCGCCTGCTCCATCTGTGCGTCGACGGGACCGAAGGCGTTCTCGAAGCCGAGCACGAGCAATGCCGCGCTGCCGTCGCCAGCCTCGGTTGTGAGCGCCTCGACGGGGTCGAGGAGCCGGCAGTTGGAGGGATGCAACCCCGACTGCGAGAGCGCCCGAACCGCCTCGGCACCGCCGCGGAAATCGTCGAAGGAGACCCCGCACGAGAGCTTGAAGGTGGGGCGCGGGCGGACGCGCACCCAAGCCTCCGTGATGACTCCGAGGATGCCCTCCGAGCCGATCAGCATGCGGTCGGGGCTGGGGCCGGCACCGGAGCCCGGCAGGCGCCTGCTCTCCCAGGCACCGGAGGGGGTGATCGCCCGCACCGACTCGACGAGGTCGTCGATGTGGGTCTCGAGCGTCGCGAAGTGACCGCCCGCGCGCGTCGCGATCCAGCCGCCCAGGGTCGAGAACTCGAACGACTGCGGGAAGTGCCGCAGCGTCATCCCGTGCTCGCCGAGTTGGCGCTCGAGCTCGGGGCCGAGGGCGCCGGCCTGGATCCGCGCGGCGCGCGAGGTCTCGTCCACCTCCAGGACCCGATCGAGACGACCGAGGTCGAGCGAGACCGCGCCGCGATAGCCGAGCCCGATCCGGGGCTCGACGCCCCCGACCACACTGGTGCCGCCCCCGTACGGGATCAGCGCCAGCCGCCGCTCCTCGCAGAGCTCGAGTACGCGCCGGACATCCTCCTCATCACGGGGGAAGGCGACCATGTCGGGCGTGCGCCCGAAGGCGCCGCGGAAGCCCCGGACGACGTCGCGGTAAGCCTTGCCCATCGCGTGCACGAGACGCTCGTGCGGGTCGGCGGTGAGCAGGTCCGCGAGCTCGTCGGGGACCGGCACCCGAGGCGGCGGCGGCTCGGCTGCCGACTCCGGGACCGGCTCCTCGACCCGGTCCACCGCGAACCCGAGCCGGTCCCGGACGAGCGGGACCATCGCCTCGAGCGCGGCGCGGTCCGGCTGTGCGTCCTCGTACCCCCAGCCCCAGTGCTTGCGGCGGCGGCCGGCGGCGGTCGGGTCTCGGTCGCTCACGGCGCCCAGACTAGAGGCGAACGAGGACCCGCAGCGGGGCGCCACGGTGACTTTCGGCGGGTGGCGCCCGACTAGGCTGGACGCGTGAACGAGCAGCCCAACCCCGAGCAGGCGGGACCGGCGCGGGGACGGCAGTCCTCCGGGAGAGGGAGCGGCGCCGGCGCTCTGATGCAGAGCCGCCACGCGCGGACGCTCGGCATCGCAATCTCGATCCTCAGCCTCGGCGGGGTCGTCTACTGGGCCCTGCACCAGCCCGCGCCGAGGCTGCCGGACGACCCGGCGGGCTGGATCGCCCTCGCCGGTGCCCTGGCCAGCTACGCGCTCGCGACGGGGATTCGCGGCGAACGCTGGCTGGCGCTGCTCCGGCACGACGGGATCGCGGCCCGCCGCAGCGACGCCTGGGGACTGACGATCGTCGGCTTCATGGGCAACAACATCCTGCCCGGCCGGGCCGGGGACGCCCTCTCCGCCTACCTGATGTCGAACCGGACGCAGACGCTGTTCCGTTATCCACTGGCGTCGATAATCGCTATGCGGGTGCTCGACGTGGTGACCCTGGTCACCGTCTATCTCATCGTCGCCCAGGGGCTGCTCTCCGGCATCGATCTCCCCGGCGACTCGCTCCTCGGCGTCGAGCTCGCGCTCGTCGCGGCCCTCGCCCTGGCCGGAGTCGGACTCTGGATCGCGGTCCGTCGCGGGCATCTGGCCGGCCTCGGCCGCCTCGTCGCCGAGCTGCTCGGCACGACGCGACGCCTGTGGAGCGCGCACGGCGCGGCGATGCTCGCGCTCAGCGTCGCGATCTGGGCGGCCGAGGCGCTGACGCTGTTGCTCTGCGGCCGCTCGGTCGGGCTCGACATCTCCGCCCTCGAGTCGCTCTATCTCATCGGCCTCGCCGGGGTCTTCGTCCTGATCCCGAGCGGCCCCGGATACGCGGGTACGCTCGATGCCGCGCTGCTGTTCGGCGCGGGCGCGCTCGGCGCCTCACCGGAGCTGGCGCTCTCGTTCCTGCTCATGGCCCGCTTCGTCGACTTCGTCCCGATCACGATCACGGGCCTGATCCTGATGCTGACGACCTATGGCTGGGACAGCTTCGGGCTGCGCGAGCGCGCGGAGCCGACGCCGACGCCCGCCGCGGGACAAGCGCTCAGCGGTGTGAGCCGCGGAGGAGGATCTCCCGAATCTCCTCGTCGGTGACCTCGGCGGGATCCGTCTCCTCGATGAAGGAGCGCAGCAGCGCCGCGAAGCGGCGCGGCTCGGAGACGTGCGGGAAGTGGCCGGCCGACTCGAAGACCTCGAGCCGGCTGCCTGGCATCTCCTCCTGCGCGCGGCGCCCGTGGGCCGCCGGAATGATCCGGTCGCGCCCACCCCAGACGATCAGGGAGGGCATCGCCTCGGTCAGATAGAGCCGGTCGCGGGCAGAGACACGCTGGCCGGAGGGATCGAGGACGGCGCGCATCGTGTGGATGAAGGCGGTGCGGGCCTCGTGGTCGGAGAGGGAGGCGTAGCCGCGGGCGACCTCGGCCCGGTCCGGGCTGATCTCGAGACCGACGGCTCCGAGCAGACGCCCGATCCCGCGGCCGAGCTCGATGAGCGAGTTGTGCGCGATCAACGGCAGCACGATCTCCGAGCCGGGCAGCGTCGCGGCGCGCAGCGCGACGCTCACCTCCTCGCCGAGCCCGCCGCTGTCGACGAGCACGAGGCGCTCGACCCGCTCGGGGAACTGGTACGCCAGCTGCATCGCGATCCCGCCGCCGAGCGAGTGCCCGACGACGGTCGCGTGGAAGTGCCCGAGGGCGCCGAGCAGGTCGCGGATACCGGAGGCGAAGGCGCCGAGTGAGTAGTCGCCCTTCGGCTTCGCCGAGAGGCCGTGACCGAGCAGGTCCGGGGTGACGACGGTGAAGTGTTCGGCGAGCTCGGGCAGGACGGCGTCCCAGGTGTGCATGTTGCCCGTGACGCCATGGATCAGCAGCAGCACGGGACCGCTGCCCGCCTGCCGGTAGGTGACGCAATGCCCGTGCAGCTCGATCTCCGAGACCGGGACGTCGTCGGCATGGCGGATGTGGGTCCGGCCGCTCCGGGAGGGCGCGCGGGGTGTACTGACGGTTGCACTCATCGATGTAATGGTAGGCGTCGGGGCCAGGCGCGTGCGTGAGTGGCATCACGGCTCGCTTTTGGACACGAGCCGAGATGACTACCCCACCGAAGACCGCCGGAAGCCCGCACAAGGCCACTGATTGCGCGTTTTACGGTGATTTCGGCGACTCCCGAAGGCGATTCCCTCGTAGCGACCGGCACGAGGCGTAGATTCCCGCCATCCGGAACCCGCTACTCGTGAGAGCCGAGAGGGAATCTGTGGAAGAGAGCACGCACGCGTCCGACGATGACGCCCGCTGGGAGCAGATCATGTCCGTTCAGGGCGAGGCACCCGACAACCTGGTGCTGCTGCCCGAACTGACCAACCGCGAGGACTCGTCCCCGCGCCGGCCGTCCCCGAGAACCGTCCGCTTCGCCGAAGCGCTCGCCTTCGAGGACACTTGGGCCGGGATCAACCACGCCCGCACCAAACGCCAGCAGCAGCACCGCCGAGCCGCATAGAACCACCTCCGCCCGCCCGCCTCCTGGCGTGACGGTCCCACGGCGAGGCCGTGGGCGTCGAGGCCAAGGACGCACAAGGCGCCGCGTAGCGGAGCTACGCAAGCCGCGGAGGACGCCGGCCGGCATCGGCGTCCACGGCCCGCCGCCAACTGAGGCGTGACGGTCCCACGGCGAGGCCGTGGGCGTCGAGGCCAAGGACGCACAAGGCGCCGCGTAGCGGAGCTACGCAAGCCGCGGAGGACGCCGGCATCGGCGTCCACGGCCCGCCGCCAACTGAGGCGTGACGGTCCCACGGCGAGGCCGTGGGCGTCGAGGCCAAGGACGCACAAGGCGCCGCGTAGCGGAGCTACGCAAGCCGCGGAGGACGCCGGCATCGGCGTCCACGGCCCGCCGCCGCTACCAGTGGACGCCGCGCATTAGGTATGCAAACGCAATCTGCTGCGCGGTCGCCTGCTCGTCCTCGGGGTAGCGCATCGGCGGGCCCCCGTCGACCGGCGCGGTCCGCTTCTTGCCCTTCTTCGCCGCGGTCGAGTCGGGGAACATGTGGTAGGCGGAGTTGAGCACGTAGTCCATCGACTTCGGGTTGATCGCATAGAGGATCTGCCCGAGGGTGCCGACCGGCGTCGCGATCCGCTTCGGCTTGTAGACGATCGCCTCGCAGAGCATGTCGGCCGCCTCGTCCGGCGTGATCGTCGGGAACTTGTCGTACATCTTCGTCGGCGCGATCATCGGCGTACGCACGAGCGGCATGTGGACCGTGGTGATCCGGACGCCGTCGTCGACGATCTCGGAGGCGATGCAGCGGCTGAACGCGTCGAGCGCCGACTTCGAGGCGACGTAGGCGGAGAAGCGGGGCATGTTGGTCTGCACCCCGATCGAGCTCACGTTGATGATCTGGCCCGAGCGGCGCTCGCGCATCCGCGGCAGCAGCCGGAGGATCGCCCGCACGGGCCCGAAGTAGTTGAGCTGCATCGTCCGCTCGAAGTCGTGGAAGCGGTCGTAGGAGAGAGCGATCGAACGCCGGATCGAGCGACCCGCGTTGTTGATCAGGATGTCGACGTGACCGTGCTGGGCGAGTGCCTCGTCGCACATGCGGTCGATGTCCTCCATGTCGGAGAGATCGCAGGGGTGCGTGTACGCCTCTCCCCCACCCTTGACGATCGCCTCGCGCGTCTCGTCGAGCTTCTCCGGGGTGCGGGCGACGAGCAGCACGATCCCGCCCGCCTCGGCGACCTTCATCGCCGTCGCCTTGCCGATCCCCGAGGAGGCCCCCGTGACCATCACCACGCGGCCGTCGACCGCCTGGGGCAACGAGGCGTTGCCGAGCAGCCGCCGGCCGGCGCGCACGAACTCGTCCGGGACCTGCTGGCCGACGATCTGCGTGAGCCCGCCGATGAAGCCGGCGCGCCCGCGCATCGCGCCGAGCAGGGTCCGGTCCGCGTACAGGTCCGGGTCGAGATGGCGTGCCCAGTAGTCCCACAGCTTGTCCGCGTAGGACGCGAGCGGGGGCACCCGGATGTCGGTGCCGTCGAGCGCCGCCTCGGTGTTGCGGGAATCGAAGTGTGTCGGGTAGTGGAGGTAGGTGAAGACCTCACGCGGGATCCCGAAGTCGGCGAGCACGGCGTCGGTGACCGTGTTCGCGAACGGCACGGCCGTCAGCGCCAACCCCACGAACGGCTCCAGGGACTCGGTCACCGACCGCGGAGCGTGCACCGTCGCCTCCGGCGCGTGGGCGGCCCGGGCAAAGACGTCGATGACCTCACCGGCGGTCGGCGGATCGGGGTCGGTGAGGCTGAAGGCCCGCCCGTCGAGCCCCTCCTGGTGGGCGATGTGGTCCATCGCCCCGGCGACGAAGTCGACCGGGACGATGTTGATCTCGCCGCCGCGAACGCCCGGCATCGGCGCCCAGGACGGGAACGTCTGGCGGATCCGGCGGATCAGCTTGAAGAAGTAGTAGGGGCCGTCGATCTTGTCCATCTCGCCGGTCTGCGAATGACCGACGACGACGCCGGGGCGATAGACGCGCCAGGGCCGCTCGCACTCGCGGCGCACGACGCGCTCGGACTCGTGCTTGGTGGCGTAGTAGGGGTTGTTGTCGACGTCGGTTGCCTCCTCGAACATGTCCTCCCGCCAAGTGCCCTTGTAGAGCCCCGCGGCGGCGATCGAGCTGACCATGTGGAAGCAGCCGGCCTCGAGCCGCTCGGCGAGCTGCACGGCATGCCGGGTGCCCTCGACGTTGGCGACGCGCTGCGACTCGGCGTCGGCCTTGAGGTCGTAGATCGCGGCCAGGTGGAAGAAGTGGTCGATCTCGCCGACGAGCGGCTCCGCGTCCCGCTCGGCGACACCGAGCCGGCGCTGCGTGAGGTCGCCGACCACCGGAACGATCCTCCCCTCGGGCGCCCCCCAGCGACCCATCAGCTCCTCGAGGCGGCCGCGTGAGCCCTCGCGAACGAGCACGTAGATCGTGCCCTCGCGCTCGAGCAGACGCTCGACTAGATGGCGGCCGATGAAGCCTGTCGCACCGGTGACGAAGTAGCCCATTTGCTCCTCCAGTGGTCAGGGGGCCGGGGGGCCGGACCCTACACTCTGTGACGTGGCATTGGAGCGCTTCTACGAGGGCGGGGAGCCCGTCCGCGGCGGCGCCGGCGTCAAGGTCACGGACCTCGGTTCCGACCACCGTCTGATCCAGCACGGCATCGAGCAGCTCGCGCACGGAGCGATGATCTGCCCGCAGTGCTCGAAGCCGGTCGCGATCGGGCGCACGCTCGCCGTCTCGGAGCCGCTCAGCTGCGAGTGGTGCGCGCGCAGCGGCCCCGCTCGCGACTTCCTCGTACGCGATGTCTTCGACACGCCCGCGAACGAGGTTCTCCTGATCGCGCGGATCGGATAGTCGGACGACGATGCCGGACCCCCGATCAGGGGCTGAGTCAGGGGAACGGAGCAGCGTCGCGATCGTCTGGTTCCGGCGCGATCTGCGCATGAGCGACAACCCGGCCCTGGCCGCCGCGTGCAGCTCCGAGCGCGTCGTGCCCGTCTTCTGCTTCGAGCGCGGGCTGCTCTCGGGGCGCCACGCGTGCCCCGCGCGCAACGCCTTCCTGCTGGCCTCCCTGCGCGAGCTCGACGAAAAGCTGCGCCGCGCCGGCAGCCGGCTCCACTTCCGGTCAGGGACGCCGTCGGGGCAGATCGTCCGGCTCGCCCGCGAATGCGGAGCGGCCGCCGTCCACGTCAACCGCGACCACACCGCCCACGCGCGCCGGCGCGATCGCGCCGTCGAACGGGAACTCGCCGAGCACGGGATCGGGCTCGTCGGCCACACCGGCGTCAGCTGCGCCGAGGTGGCATCGATCGAAACCGGGTCCGGCGGGCCTTACCGGGTCTTCACTCCGTTCTTCGCCGCGTGGACCCGGGCCGGCCGGCGCGACGTCGCCAAGCGCCCGCGCAGGATCAGCTCGCCCCGCGGGCTCGCCGTCGGACGAGCACCGAGCGAGAGCGACCTCGGCGTCGATGCCCGCGCGAAGCGGATCGCGGAGGACTTCGGTACGGGGGAGCAGGCGGGCCGCGAGCGGATGCGCGCCGCCGTCGCCGGCGCCGACGACTACCACCGCGTGCGCGATCTCGCCGGCGACGACGAGACGACCCGCCTCTCACCCCACCTCCACTTCGGCACGATCTCCGCCCGCGAATTCGAGATCGGACTGCTCGACCGGGCCACCAGGGGCGCCCGGGAGCTGCGCCGCCAGCTCGCCTGGCGCGATTTCTGGCTCAACGTGATCCGCCACTTCCCCGAGAACAGGACCCGCCCCTACGACGAGCGCATGCGGGGGCTGCGCTGGCGACGCTCGAAGTCCGACCTCGAGGCGTGGAAGGAGGGCCGCACCGGCGTGCCCTGGGTCGACGCGGGAATGCGGCAGCTGCTCGCCGAGGGCTGGATGCACAACCGGGTGCGGATGGCCGTCGCCTCATATCTGACGAAGAACCTGTGGCTCGACTGGCGCGAGGGCGAGGCTCACTTCATGCGGCACCTGCTCGACGGCGACGAGAGCCAGAACAACGGCAACTGGCAGTGGTCGGCCTCCGTCGGCGCCGACCCACAGCCCTACTTCCGGGTCTTCAACCCGGTCCGCCAGCAGGAGAAGTTCGACCCCGACGGGATCTATGTGAGGCGATGGGTGCCGGAGCTGCGCGAACTGCCGGACAGCTGGCTCGCCACCCCCTGGGAGGCCCCGGGGGAGGTACAGGAGAAGGCCGGCTGCGTGATCGGACGGGACTATCCGGAGCCGCTCACCGACCTCGGCTCCTCGCGGGCAGAGGCGATCGAGCGCTTCCGCGAGCACCGGGAGGGCTGAGGCCGCCCCGTGGCACCCCGCGAGCCACGTTTCAGTGATGGATACGCCACACGCGGGGTATGTCTCTTGCTTATAGTCAGTGAGTAAGCGCTTAACGACCCCCGAGGAGCCCCAAGAACGCCGATGAGCAGTAACGGCAACGTTTCGATCGAGATGCCAGCGATGGGCGAATCGGTCACCGAGGGAACAGTGCTCGAGTGGCACGTAGCGGAGGGGGACACGGTCTCTGAGGGGGACACGGTCGTAGAGGTCTCGACCGACAAGGTCGACGCCGAGGTTCCCGCTCCCGCCGCGGGCACGATCACGAAGATCCTCAAGGGCGAGGACGAAGACGTCCAGGTCGGCGAGGCGCTGGCCGAGATGGCGCCCGGCGACGGCGCCGGAGCAGCGAGCTCCAATGGCGGCGCGGCGGCCGAGGCCGGCTCAGACTCGGACTCGGACTCGGGCGGCTCCACGATGGTCGCCGAGACGGGCGAGGGCGACGCCGACATCGGCGGCGGCGCCGACGCTCCCGCGAGCGAGCGCGGCGAAAGCGATGACTCGGGGGGCGCCGAGGTCGAGGTCGCGATGCCCGAGATGGGCGAGTCCGTGACCGAGGGCACGGTGCTCGAGTACCAGGTCGCAGTCGGCGACTCCGTCTCCGAAGGGGACACGATCGTCGAGGTCTCGACCGACAAGGTCGACGCCGAGGTTCCCGCCCCTGTCTCGGGCACGATCACCGAGATCCTCAAGTCCGAGGACGACGTCGTCGCGGTCGGCGAGGCGCTGGCCAAGATGACGCAGGGCGCCGGCGGCGCCCCCTCCGCGAACGGCGGCGGCGCCGAGGCGAAGACCGAGCAGGAGCCTGCGCGCACCGGCGACGGCGAGATCGACACCTCCGGGCGGGCGACACCGCTGGCGCGGCGGATCGCCGCCGAGCGGGGCATCGACCTCTCGTCGCTGCAGGGCAGTGGCGAGGGCGGCAAGGTGACCAAGGAGGACGTGCTGAGCGGCAACGGGGCCGCACCCAGCGCCGGCGCGGCCGAGGCGAAGCGCCTCAAGGGCCCGGCGGCGAGCCTGGCCAAGGCGATGGAGGAGAGTCGCTCGATTCCGACGGCGACCTCCTTCCGCACACTTCCCGTCGACACCATCTGGGCCAAGCGCAAGGCGATCAACGGGGCTCTCGCCGAGCGGGGGATGAAGGTCTCGTTCACCCACCTGATCGCGTGGGCGATCGTCGAGGCCGCACGCGACTGGCGCGTGATGGCCCGCTCCTTCCTCGAGCAGGACGGCAAGCCGCATGTCCTCGAGAACGAGTCGGTCAATCTCGGGATCGCCGTCGACGTCGAGCGCAAGGACGGCTCGCGCTCGCTCATGGTCCCCTGCATCAAGGGCGCCGACGGGCTCGACTTCACCGGCTTCCACAGCTACTACGAGGATCTGATCCGCAAGACGCGCGAGAACTCGCTCACCGCGGACGACTTCCAGGGCACCAACATCACCCTGACGAACCCGGGCGGCATCGGCACCGTCGCCTCCGTGCCGCGCCTGATGAGCGGCCAGGGGACGATCGTCGCGACCGGCTCGATCGCGTACCCGCCGGAGTGGTCGCACGCCTCGCCGGACCGGCTGCGGTCGCTCGGCGTCTCGCGCGTCATGACGATGACCTCGACCTACGACCACCGGATCATCCAGGGCGCCGAGTCGGGCAACTTCCTGAAGACGATCGACGAGCTGCTGCAGGGCGAGCACGACTTCTACGAGCGCGTCGCCGCCGACCTCGGCGTCGACGCCGCCCAGGTCACCAACGCGCATCCGGAGTCCGCGTCGGCGCCACCGCTCGCCTCCGGGGCCGCGTCAGCGGCGCCCCAGGCGGCTGCCCCGAGCGCGGTCACCCCAGGCCAGATCGACGAGACGCTGCTGCAGGCGGTGCAGGCGGCGACCTCCCTGCTCAAGGCCTACCGGACGCACGGGCATCTGGCCGCGAACCTGAACCCGCTCGGCGGCGACGGCAAGGGCGACCCCGCGCTCGAGCCCGAGAACGTGAATCTGACGCCGGAGCTGATGGGACAGATCCCCGCCTCCATTCTGCGCATCGGCGTCGACGGCGAGACGCTGCTCGACGCGCTGCCCCGGATGCGCGAGGCCTACTGCGGCCGGATCGCCTACCAGTTCGAGCACCTGTCCTCGCATCAGCAGCGGATGTGGCTGCGGCGCATGATCGAGACCGGCGCCCATCGGCAGCAGCTCGGCGACGAGGAGAAGCGGAGCCTGCTCGGGCGCCTGGTCGAGGTGTTCCAGTTCGAGCGCTTCCTGCAGAAGGCCTACCTCGGCCAGAAGATGTTCTCGATCGAGGGCCTCGATGCGACGGTGCCGATGATCGACGAGATCGCGGCGCTGGCGAAGCGCGAGGGAGCCGAGGAGGTCGTGATCGGCATGGCCCACCGCGGCCGGCTCAGCGTCCTCGCCCACAACCTGGGCCGCTCGCTGCAGTCGATCATGGCCGAGTTCGAGGGCGCGAAGGCGCTCGATGCCGTCAAGCGCACCGATGCGCTCCGCCACGGGGGCACCGGCGATGTCAAGTACCACCACGGCGCCGAGGGCATCCTCGAGACCTCGGACGGCGACATCAAGATGCGGATGTACCCGAACCCCTCGCACCTCGAGTACGTCGATCCCGTCGTCACGGGCGGCGCCCGCGCCGCCCAGACCGGCCACGCGGGGCCGCGGCTGCACCACGACCCGCACCTCGCGGTGCCGGTGTTGCTGCACGGCGACGCGGCCTTCCCGGGGCAGGGGGTGGTCGCCGAGACCCTCAACCTGCAGTCGCTCACCGGCTACTCGACCGGCGGCACGATCCACATCATCACCGACAACCAGGTGGGCTTCACGACGGACCCGTACGAGGGGCGCTCGACTCCGTACGCCGCGGACATGGCGAAGGGCTTCAACGTGCCGATCATCCACGTCAACGCCGATGACGCGGAGAACTGCATCGCCGCGATCCGGCTCGCGATGGCGTACCGCAAGGAGTTCGGGCGCGACATCGTCATCGACCTGATCGGCTACCGGCGGTACGGCCACAACGAGACCGACGAGCCCGCCTATACGCAACCCGAGGCGGCAGCGGAGATCAAGAAGCATCCCCCGATCAGCGAGCTGTACGCGTCCGAGCTCGTTTCCGAGGGCGTGGTGAGCGACACCGACGTCGACGAGCGTGCCTCGGCGCGACGGGACGAGCTCAGCGAGATCCACAAGGACCTGCGCGGCAAGATCGAGCGCGGGGAATTCGAGGATCCGACCGTGGCCGGCACCGGAACCGGCGAGCTCGACCGCAGCAAGAGCCCGGACGTCGAGACCAAGGTGTCCGAGAAGCGGATCCGAACCCTGAACGAGGAGCTGCTCAACTTCCCCGACAGCTTCACCCTCCACAAGAAGCTGCGCAAGCCGCTGCTGCGACGCCTCGACGTGCTCGAGGACGGGCCGATCGAGTACGGGCACGCCGAGAGCCTCGCCTTCGCCTCGCTTCTGACCGAGGGCACGCACATCCGCCTCACCGGCCAGGACTCGGAGCGCGGCACGTTCTCGCACCGCCACCTCGTCCTCCACGACGAGAAGACGGGGCTGAAGTACGCGCCGATCCAGAACCTGAGCGGAGCCCTGGCGCCCTTCGAGATCCACAACTCACCGCTCTCGGAGAACGCTTGCCTCGGCTTCGAGTTCGGTTACTCGGCGGCCTCGCCGGAGAGCCTGATCCTGTGGGAGGCCCAGTTCGGCGACTTCGCCAACTCGGCACAGGTGATCATCGACAGCTTCATCGCCTCCGCCGAGTCGAAGTGGGGCCAGCAGACGCGCCTGACGATGCTGCTCCCGCACGGGTATGAGGGTTCCGGCCCCGAGCACTCGAGCGCCCGCATCGAGCGCTTCCTGCAGCTCGCAGCCGAGGGCAACATGCGGCTCGCCAACCCGACGACGGCGGGGCAGTACTTCCACCTGCTACGGCGCCAGGCGCGGATCGCGAAGCCGCGGCCGCTGGTCGTCTTCACCCCGAAGGGCCTGCTGCGCCTGCCGGACGCGGCCTCGAAGCTGTCCGACCTGACCGAGGGCGCGTTCCAGTTCGTGCTCGACGACCCGACCGTGCCCGATCGGGAGAAGGTCACACGCCTCGTCCTCTGCTCCGGCAAGGTCTACTACGACCTCGCCAAGCACGACCGCCGCGAGAGCGCCGAGAACGTGGCGATCGGCCGGGTCGAGCTCGTCTACCCCTTCGCGAAGGCGCAGCTCCGCGAGCTGATCTCGGGCTATCCGAACCTGACCGAGATCGTCTGGCTCCAGGAGGAGCCGAAGAACATGGGCTGTTGGTCGGTGATGTACAGGCGCATACCCGAGCTCGTGCCCGATGGCGTCGACTTCCGCTACATCGGCCGCCCCGAGCGCGCCAGCCCCTCCGAGGGCTACCCCGCGGCGCACCGCTCTGAGCAGGAGCGCATCGTCCTCACAGCCCTGACGGGCTGAGACGCCGCAGCTCGGCGTCATCGGTCGGACCGGATAGCGCTGCTATCCCGGTCCTCCCTCTTCCTTGATCTGCGACGTCTCAGCCTCGTCAGGTTTCCCGGAGCGAGGCGAGCGTCTCCGCCGAGAGCGGCGGGCGCACGCGCGACCGGCGGCGGGCCCGTCGCCCGTCGACGACGGCAGCCAGGGCGACGCTCCCGAGCGCGGTCAGCAGCAGGACGGCCTGGCCGACGGTCAGCCAGGCCGGGTACGAGTACGCCCGTTTGACCCGCGTCGCGCCGTCGGAGCGGGACACGACACACTCGAGGCTCGCCGGCCACACCGTGATCCTGGGCGAGACAGGCGGCCCTGTCTCCGACGCGGCCGCCGCGCATTCGTCGAGGCCGCCCTCCTTGCCGTAGGAAAGCGCGGGCAGGTAGCTGACCACCAGCAGAAGCAGCAGGATGCCGGCGAGCGGCGCCACGATCGCCCGCCGCCGACATGCGAAGGCCCCGGTTGTCTGACTTGACAACCGGGGCCAACGCGGCACCCACGGGGAGAGGGATCGGACACCGGGTCAGGCGAGTGCCGCTCCCTTCAGAGCCGTCAGCGAGACGCCCGAACCGCAACTCGGACAGCTACGCATGACAGCCCGGGAACGACGCTCGAAGCCACAGTCCGAGCAGAGACAGTGGCGCTCGCGCCCAACAGTGCGACGAGCTTCCCGGACGCGGGCCATAGCCCGCTCACCGACCCTCTTCGTTGTTGTGGAGGAAGACCTCTTCACTGCCGGAAAGTCTGTCGCGCATACCGCGGCCGGTGGCTGTACCGCGGTCGAAACCTGCCACCCCCGACTTGTACGGGGTGTCGGAAGCAGCTCGCCGGTGCGGCCGGGGGAGGCTTCGCTCTAGCCTCCCCTGGGATGGCAACGGAGTCCGCATCCGCAGCCGGCGAGCGCGAGTTCCGGCCGCGCGCCACCGGGACGCTCTTCCCGTGGGTGAAGCGGGCCTCGCTGATCGAGCTCGCGATCTTCTCCTGCCTGCTGATCGTCTGGGCGATTCCCGGGATGGACGAGGCGACCTTCATCTTCGGCACCGCACACGGCGTCGGTTTCGTCGCGCTCTGCATCCTCATCTGGGTCGCCGTCCTCCGCCGCGAGGCCCCGTTCTGGCTCCTGGCTTCGGCCCTCACCCCGGTCGGGCCGGTCGGCAGTTCGCTCGGCGTCGCCTACATCGAGCGCCGGGAGCGGTCGCAGGAAGCGACACGAACCCCGGACTCGGCACCGCCGGCCGGCGCCGCGCAAAGCGGCTAACTACGGTATCCCGTGCGCACCGTTGCGGCGGTTAACTACGGTATCCCGCTCGCACGGCTGCGGTGTGCCTGAAAGCAATCAGATTCTCAGATACGATTGATCACTCGTCCCCGGTCAGTCCCGCCTCCGGGGGCGTAATCGCGTCGGCATCCCTCCCTGGCTACCGACGCGCTGGTGAGAGCGCGGGCCGCGTGGACCCCCTGCCTCCCGCGGCCCCGCTCCACCTTGCCCGGTCCGAACGGCCGTGCTCGGCGTCATCGGTCGCCCGGGATAGCGCTGCTATACCCGTGCTCCCTCTTCCTTGATCACGACCGTTCGGCCTCGGGCAAGGCTGCGCTTCGCACCGGCCTCCGGCCATGCAGCGCCGGCGAAGGATTCGCCGGAGCGTGCCTGCCCCGCCCGCGTAACCTCAAGGCGCCCTCTGACCAAGCCTGGCCGTGCACGCGGCCCGCGCGGTGTAGCGGAGCTACATAAGCGGGCCGCGGGTGCGGCCAGGCGCCGCGTCAGAGGGCGCCGCCGCCGGACTAGCGGAGGTCGCGGAGAACTCGGTGAAGGATGCCGCCGTGGCGGAAGTACTCGCGCTCGTTCGGGGTGTCGAGACGGACGCGCGCCGTGAAGGTGATCGGATCGCCGTCGTCGCGCTCGGCGGTGACCTCGACCTCGGTCCCCGACTCCACGTCGAGCTCGCCGACCGAGAACGTCTCCTCGCCCGTGATCCCGAGCGAGTCGGCGTCCTCGCCGTCGGGGAACTGCAGCGGCAGTACGCCCATCCCGATCAGATTCGAGCGATGGATCCGCTCGAAGGAGACCGCGATCACCGCGCGGACGCCGAGCAGCAGCGTGCCCTTCGCGGCCCAGTCGCGGGAGGAGCCGGAGCCGTACTCGGGGCCGGCGACGACCACGAGCGGCGTCCCCTCCTCCGCGTACTTCATCGCGGCGTCATAGATGAACATCTCCTCGCTCGAGGGGATGTGGCGGGTCCAGCCGCCCTCTCGGTCGACGAGCTGGTTGCGCAGCCGCACGTTCGCGAACGTGCCCCGCATCATCACCTCGTGGTTGCCGCGGCGAGAGCCGTACGAGTTGAAGTCGCGCGGCTCGACCCCCTGGTCCATGAGCCAGCGGCCCGCCGGACTGTCCTTCTTGATCGCGCCCGCGGGCGAGATGTGGTCGGTTGTGATCGACTCGCCGAGCTTGGCGAGCACACGGGCGCCCTCGATCGGCTCCGGCGGTTGCGGCTCGGGGTCCATGCCCTCGAAGAACGGCGGCCGGCGCACATACGTCGAGTCGGGCCAGTCGTAACGATCGCCCTCGGGGATGTCGATCGCCTTCCAGGTCTCGTCGCCCTCGAAGACGTTCGAGTAGTTCTTCTTGAACATCTCGGCCCGGACCGCCTCGGCGACCGTGTCCTTGATCTCCTGCGGCGAAGGCCAGACGTCGGCGAGGAAGACGGGCTCCCCGTCGGCATCGGTGCCAAGCGGCTCCGACTCGAAGTCGAAGTCCATGCGGCCGGCGATCGCGTAAGCGACGCAGAGCGGCGGCGAGGCGAGATAGTTGGCCTTGACGTCGGGATTGATCCGGCCCTCGAAGTTGCGGTTGCCGGACAGGACCGAGCAGACGACCAGGTCCTTCTCGTTGACCGCCGCGGAGATCTCGTCTGGGAGCGGGCCCGAGTTGCCGATGCAGGTCGTGCAGCCGTAGCCCACGAGGTCGAAGTCGAGTTCATCGAGGTATTCGTCGAGGCCCGAGCGCTCGAGGTAGTTCGTGACCACGGTCGAGCCCGGCGCCAGCGAGGTCTTCACCCACGGCTTGCGCCCCAGACCCTTCTCAACGGCCTTCTTCGCGAGCAGTCCGGCGCCGATCATCACGGACGGGTTCGAGGTGTTCGTGCAGCTCGTGATCGCCGCGATGACGACGCGCCCGTGGTCGAGCTCGAAGGTCTCGCCGTCCATCTCCACCTCGATCGCGTCCTCGCTCTCGCGCTCGGCGGTGACCGTGCCGCCGCCGCTCGGCGAGTGGACGGGGGCGTCGTTGGGGTCGCCGTCCTCGCCGGGCGGGTCCGACGCCGGGAACGACTCGGCAACGGCCTCGTCCCGGCCGATCAGCTCCTCGGCCACGTCGTCCCCGTTCACGTCGGCAAGCATCTCCAGGAACGCAGCCTTCGAGCTCGAGAGCGCGATGCGGTCCTGGGGCCGCTTCGGTCCCGCGATCGAGGGCTCGACATCGCCCAGGTCGAGCTCGAGCGTGTCGGAGAAGGTCGGCTCCTCGCTGTCGGGGGTGTGGAAGTAACCCTGCTCGCGCGTGTAGGCGTCGACGAGCTCGATGACCTCGGTCGGCCGGCCGGTGAACTCGAGATAGCGGAGGGTCTCGGCATCGGGCGGCGAGATCGCGCAGGTCGAGCCGAACTCGGGCGACATGTTGCCGAGGGTCGCCCGGTCCGCGAGGCCGAGGTTCGGCAGGCCGGGGCCGTAGAACTCGACGAACTTGCCGACGACCCCCTTCTCGCGCAGCATCTCGGTCACGCGCAAGACGAGGTCGGTGGCGGTCGCCGCCTCCCGGAGCTGTCCGTCAAGCCGGAAGCCGATCACCTGCGGCAGCAGCATCGAGATCGGCTGGCCGAGCATCGCGGCCTCGGCCTCGATCCCGCCGACGCCCCAGCCGAGGACGCCGAGGCCGTTGATCATCGTCGTATGAGAGTCGGTGCCGACGAGCGTGTCGGGATAGGCGCGGAGCTCACCGTCGGGCCCCTCCTCGCTCCATACGACGCGCCCGAGATACTCGAGGTTGACCTGATGGCAGATGCCCGTCGCCGGCGGGACCACCCGGAAGTTGTCGAAGGCCGTCTGGCCCCAGCGCAGGAACTCGTAGCGCTCCCGGTTGCGCTCGAACTCCTTCTCGGCGTTGATCTGGAAGGCGCGCGGGTTGCCGAACGCGTCGACCTGAACCGAGTGGTCGATGATCAGGTCGACCGGCACGAGCGGGTTGATCTTCGTCGCGTCGGCGCCCAGGTCGTCCATCGCGTCGCGCATCGCGGCGAGGTCGACCACCGCGGGCACGCCGGTGAAGTCCTGCATCAGCACCCGTGAGGGCTGGAAGGGGATCTCGTCGGAGGGCTCGGCCTTGGCGTCCCAGCGGGCGATCGTCTCGACGTCGGCGGCGGTCACCGACTCCCCGTCCTCGAGCCGCAGCACGTTCTCGAGCAGAACCTTGATCGCGTACGGCAGTCGCGCGACGTCGTACTTCTCCTGCAGAGCGTCGAGCCGGTGGATCTCATATGAGCGATCGCCGACCTCCAGGGTGGACTTCGATCCGTAGCTGTTCGATGCCATGTCCGCTCCTTTCCGCTGACAGTCGCTCTTATCTCACTCTATGCGCCCGGGGGAAGCGGGGTCTCGATGGGCGCCGTGCGCCTGGCGGCGACCGGGGTCAGGTCCCGCCCTCGTCGGCGTCGCTGGCAACTTCGTCGGCGTCGCCGAAAGCCGTGTGCTCCTCCGGGTCGGTGTCCTCCGCCGGAAAGCGATCGCCGAGCGGATGACCCTCGCCGGCCTCGCCCTCGGCCCGGTCCACCAGGGCCTCCTCGGCCTGCTCGAACCCCTCCGACTCGCCGCCGCCGGCCTCTTCCACGGGCGCCTGCTCCTGGGCGCGTCGCTCGATTGCCTCCTCGTCCGGAAGCCCCGGATCCTCATCCTGCATCTCGTTCGCTCCTTGCTCGATCGCTTACGCCGTCAGGGTTTTGCGTTACCCGGAAGGCCGGGCTCGGAACCCCGGCTCAGCGCTTGTCGAGCTGATTGCGGGCGAGCTTCTCCGCGAGCCGCTCGCCGCGACCGCGCTGGGCGATCGCCGCCGCGCCCGGAAAGTGCGATCCGAACCCGGCGGCGAGGCGCCCCCGCACCGGCGCGACGAGGATCTCGGCCCGGTTCCTCTCGATCGCCCGGGCGACGGCGTCGCCGACCTCCGCCGACGTGCTCGTCCCCATCTCCGCGGGGGCCTCGATCCCGGCGTCGGCGAACATGCCCGCGTCGCTGACGAACCCCGGCGCGACGAGTGAGGCGCCGACGCCGCTCCCGCGCAGGTCCTGGCGGAGCGCGAGCGTGAAGCCGCGCAACCCGAACTTGGTTCCCGAGTACATCGCCGAACGCGGCGACGGCACCTTGCCCGACAGCGAGGAGATGTAGACGAAGTGGCCGGCTCCCCGCTCGAGCATGGGCGGCAGCAGCGCCCGCGTCGCGCGTACCGGAGCCTCCAGGTTGACGCGCAGGACCCGCGTCACCTCCTCGGCCGAGAGATCCTCGAGCCGGCCTGAGCCGGGCAGCCCCGCGTTGGCCACGAATACGTCGACTGGACCTCCCGCCGTCGCATCGGCCGCGAGCCGCTCACCGGCTGCATCGGCCGCGAGATCGGCGACGACCGCCTCGTGCCCGGCCCCCGGCAGCGAGGCCGTGAGCCGCTCGAGCTCCTCCCCCTTGCGCGAGCTCAGCACGAGGGTCGCGCCGCGCTCCGCGAGCGCCCGCGCGATCGCCGTCCCGAGGCCGCCGGTCGCGCCGGTCAGCAATGCCCTGGTGCCGGCGATCCGCATGGGCGCCACATTACGCGAGGGCGGGCCCCCAGACCGACAGATGTCACATCGTGCACCGCGGACGGTGCAATACGTGCCTTCTATCCGTGGCGCGGTTCTATCCGTGGCGCGGCGGCGGTGAGGTTGCGACCCGGACTCGCGGAACGAACCGCGGTCCGACGCCATCCCTCCAACCCCGGAAACCAAGATCTGCAAGCGGATTGCGGCTTTTGTGTGAGGGTCTGCTTGCAAAAGAATGAGCAATCCGTTAGGGTGCCCGCCAGCAAACGCCGAGTCCGCGGCACCACGGCGCCGTGGATCGGGGGACCCACTCCCTCGCCATCGAAGAAAAAGGCGAGGACGGGGCGAATCCGCGCCACTGCCGGCGCGGGAGCGCGCAACAGGATCCGAGCCTCACAGCTCACCAACCGCGCGCCAGCCCGTCAGCTAACCCCGAAGGCACCGACGCTGAACCGAATGATGATTCGAAAGCGATTCCAAGACTTCGATCCGATCCTGGGCCTCACGATCCTGCTCGTGGTCGCCGCGCTCGCGGCGCTCGGGCTGACCCTGTTCGCCTCCCCGGCGGGAGCCGCCGGCGGCGGCGTTACCGCCCACAGCGGTAAGCATCGCCCGAAGGCGAAGCCCCACAAGGCGCGGCTGCTGAAGAGCGGCCGGGCGGTCCCGCCGAAGCGGGCCCCGAAGCGGATCAAGAAGGCGATCCGCGCCGCCAACAAGATCCGCCACAAGCCCTATATCTACGGCGGCGGCCACGGCAAGTGGCACGATCGCGGCTACGACTGCTCCGGTGCCGTGAGCTACATGCTCCACGGCGGCCACATGCTGCACACGCCGATGGACTCAGGCACGCTCGCCAGCACCTGGGGCCGGCGCGGCAAGGGCCGCTGGGTCACCGTCTACGCGAACGGCGGACACGCCTACGCCGTGATCGCCGGCCTCCGCTGGGACACCTCGATGACCGGCGGCAACGGCCCGCGCTGGAGCCGGCACATGCGCTCCAACGGCGGCTTCCACCGCAAGCACTTCCGCCACCTCTGATCCCACGGCCCGCCGACCGGCCCGAGAGCCGGCCGGCGAGTCGCGCGCGGCGCTCTACTTGGCGACGCGGATCAGCTTCTTGTTGACGAACTCGTCCATCCCGTAGGGACCGAGCTCGCGGCCGAAGCCCGAGCGCTTGACACCGCCGAAGGGCAGCTCGGCGCCGTCGAGGAGAACGCCGTTGACGAACACCATCCCCGTGTCGAGCCTGTCGGCTACCCGGTCGGCCTGCTCGGCATCGGTCGTGAACACGTACGAGCCGAGACCGAACGGGACGTCGTTCGCGAGCTCGACCGCCTCCTCCTCGGAGGCGACCTTGTAGACCTGCGCGACCGGGCCGAAGAACTCCTCCGAGTACGCGTCGTGCTCGGGCTTGATCCCGGTGAGGACCGTCGTGCCGAAGAAGTTGCCGTCGCGGCCGCCGTCGAGCGCAACCTCCACACCCTGCGCCTTCGCCCGGTCGATCTGGTCCTGCAGCCGGTCGGCCGCGGTGGCGGACGAGAGCGGGCCGATCGCCGGGTTTTCGGTCGGATCCCCGGCCTCGGCGGCCTTCATCTTCTCGGTCAGCTTGGCGACGAAGTCGTCGTAGAGGTCCTCGCTGACGATGAACCGCTTCGCGGCGTTGCAGGACTGCCCCGTGTTGTCGAGCCGGGCGTCGGCCGCCGCCTCAACCACCTCGTCGAGGTTCTGGGTCGCCAGCAGGATGAACGGATCCGAACCACCGAGCTCGAGCACGACCTTCTTCAGGTGCTTACCCGCGAGCGACGCGACGGCGGACCCAGCCCGCTCCGACCCGGTGACCGAGACGCCGCGGACACGCGGGTCGGGGATCACGGTCTCCGCGATCTGATCGTTCGTCGCAAGGATCGTCTGGTACGCGCCATGCGGGAAGCCGACCTCCTCGTAGATCGCGTGGATCGCCTCCGCCGACTCCGGGCACTGGGGCGCCGGCTTGAGCAGGATCGTGTTGCCGACGATCAGGTTCGGGCCGGCGAAGCGGGCCACTTGGTAGTAGGGAAAGTTCCACGGCATGATCCCGAGCAGCGGGCCCATCGCCGTGCGCCGGATCACGGCCGTACCCTCGCCCGCGAGGAGTTCGATCGGCTCGTCCTCGAGGAAGTCCTCGGCCCGGTCGGCGTAGTAGCCGTAGATGTCGCCGCAGAACTCGACCTCGCCGACCGCCTGCTCCGTGGGCTTTCCCATCTCCCGGACGGCGATCGCGGCAAGCTCGTCCTTGCGCTCCACGTGCAGCTCGCCGACGCGGCGCACCATCGCCGCACGCTCGGCCACCGATGTCGAGCGCGACCAGCTCCCGTAGGCGTCCCACGCCTTGTCGATCGCCCCCGCAAGCTCGGGGTCGGTCATCTCGGCGTACTCCTTGATCTTCTCCCCCGTGGCGGGGTTGACGACTCCGTAGCTGCTGCTCATCTCTCTCTCCTCTGCTTTGTGTTGGACGATTGCGTACCGGGGCCTCAGGCGGCCACCGGCTCGAGCCCGAGGGCTTCCTCGGGCGAGAGGTACTCGGCGCCGACGGCCTCGGCGACAGCGGGATGCGTCACCTTGCCGGCGGCCACGTTGATGCCGGGGCGGAGGCCCGGGTCCTTGCGGATCGCACCCTCGACCCCGTGGTCTGCGAGCGCGAGAACGTAGGGAAGCGTCGCGTTCGTGAGCGCGAACGTCGAGGTGATCGGCGTCGCCCCCGGCATGTTGGCGACGCAGTAGTGCGTGATGCCGTCGACCTCGAACGTCGGCTCGGCATGCGTCGTCGGGCGCGACGTCTCGAAGCAGCCGCCCTGGTCGATCGCGACGTCGACGAGGACAGCGTTCGGCTTCATCAGCTTGAGCTGTTCGCGGCGGATCACGTTCGGGGCCGCCGCGCCCGGCAGCAGCACCGCCCCGATCACGAGATCGGCGTGCGGCAGCATCTCCTCGACCGCGAGCGTCGAGCTGTACACGGTGGAGCACCGGCCGGCGAAGGCGACGTCGAGCTCGCGCAGGCGGTCGATCGACTTCTCGTAGACGAAGACGTCCGCCTGCATACCGATCGCGATCACCGCGGCGTTGAAGCCGACGACGCCGCCGCCGATCACCATCACGTTCGCCGCTGCCACGCCGGGAACGCCGCCGAGCAGGATGCCGCGGCCGCCGAGGGGCTTCTCGAGGAAGAAGGCGCCGGCCTGCGTCGCGATCTTGCCCGCAACCTCGCTCATCGGGGCGAGCAGCGGCAGGCGCCCGCGGCCGTCCGTGACCGTCTCGTAGGCGATGCAGGTCGCTCCGGTGTTCTGGAGACCCTTGGTCAGCTCCGGATCCGGGGCCAGGTGCAGGTAGGTGAAGAGCGTCGTCTCGGGTCGCAGCAACGCGACCTCGTCCGGCTGCGGCTCCTTCACCCCGAGCACGAGGTCGGCCTCGGCGAACACGTCCTCGGCCGAGGGCAGGATCTTCGCGCCCTGAGCCTCGTAGTCGCCGTCGCTGATCGCGCTGCCCTCGCCCGCGCCGCGCTGGATCAATACCTCGTGACCGTGCTCGGCGAGCTCCCGGGCACCGACCGCGGTCAGCGCCACCCGGTACTCGTCGGGCTTGATCTCCGTCGGGACCCCGACCTTCATCTGCGTACCTCCATAGTCGTCGTCGGCCTCGAGTTCATCGCACGAGCTCCCGCGCGCGAAGCGCCAGCCAGAGCTCGATCCGGTCCTGAGCCTGCGCGAGATCGCGCCCGGTCAACTCTTCGACCCGGCGAATCCGGTAACGCAGCGTATGTCGGTGGCAGTAAAGATCCCGTGCCGCCCGCTCCCACTGACCGTTGCGCTCGATGAACGCCTCCAGCGATCGCAGCAGCTCCGGCCCGTAGTCGCCCTCGCCGTCCTCGATCGGGCGCAGCAGGTTGTCGGCGTACGTGCGCAGCGCATCGTCGTCCTGCAGCGAGAGCAGCAGGGTGAAAGCTCCGAGATCGCGGTAGGAGGCCACGTCCGGCGCCCGCCCGTTGTGCGTCCGCGTCGCCTCGAGCGCGCAGCGTGCCTCGTGGAAGCTCTTGCGCAGGGCCGCGGCAGGCGCCGGGCGGCTGACGGCGGCGCGAACCGTGCGACCGTCCTCGAGGAGCGCCTCCCGCCCGAGCCGAGCGAGCTCGAGCGGATCGCGGTCGCCCGTCGCGAAGATCGCACACACCAGGGGGCGCCCGGCGGCGGTGTTGATCGCCGCCAGGGCCGGCGCCCCCGACTCGGCGAGGACCTCGGTCAGCCGCTCGGCGTCCCCCGGTCGGCCTTCGAGCTCGTACAGGGCGACGGAGACGCTGCCGCCGATCCCGAACGGCTCGAGCCGGCTCCGCAGCTCCTCCGGGCCGAGATTGCCGCCGAGCGCCTCGGCGATCACGTCCCCGGCGAGCCGGCGCTCGGTATCGCGGACGACGCGCTCGCGCATCAGCTCGAGCGCGACGACCATCGCCGCCTGCCTTGCGAGCAGGCGCTCGAGGTCGCCGGCCTCGCCGCGCCGACGCGCGACGACCAGCCAGTGCCCGCGGGGTCCGTCGCCGCCGATCGGTACCGGCACCGCCACCGCGCGAGAGGCGAGCGGGCCCTCGTCGGGCACGAAGAGAGACTGTCGCGAGCGGTTCGCCCGGGACTCGATCTGGGCGCGGACCGAGTCCACGGCCTCGGTGGACAGCCCACGCTCGACGGGATGCCGGGCCAGCTCGGCGCCACGCCCGTCGAGCAACAGGGCCGCGCCGCCGACGCTCTCGGCGACCCCGCGCATCACCTCCGAGAGGCCACGCTCGGCGAGCACGAGGCGTTCGAGCTTGGCGTGAACCTCGATCCCGCGCTCGAGGACGTCGTACTGGTCGTTGACCAGCGTCGTCGAAGCGCGCTCGGTGATCGCGATGAAGGGGACCTCGTAGGGAACCTCGAACAGAGCCACCCCCCGCCGCTCCGCCTCCTCGCGCAGCGCCGGCGGGACCCCGGCGTGATCGAAGCCGGTGCCCAGACCGATCCCGGCGGCGCCGCTGTCGGCCAGCAGCTTCACGAAGCGCCGCTGGCGCGTGACGCCGTTCAGGTTGATGCCCGTCGTCAGCAGCAGCTCCCCGCCCGACAGGAACGGGGTGGGGTCCTCGAGTTCGCTGATGTGCACCCAGCGGATCGGCCGGGGGTCGGGGCCCAGCTCGAACGCCGGCTTCAGCCCGAGGTCGTCGAGCAGGCCCTGAACGGTCAACATCGCATACGGCCCCGGGCGGCCGGCAGGGTCAGCCCCTCGCCTCCACCTTCTCGTTGGCCTCCTCGAGGACCGAGCGCAGGACGCCCGTGATCTCCTCGAACTGCTCCGTGTCGCAGACCAACGGCGGCGACAGCTGGATCACCGGATCGCCGCGATCGTCGGCGCGGCAGATCAGCCCGCGGCGGTAGAGCTCGCCCGAGAGGAAGCCGCGCAGCAGCCACTCCGCCTCGTCGTCGGTGAACGCCTCCTTCGTGTCGCGATCCTTGACGAGCTCGATCGCGTGGAAGAAGCCGGCACCGCGCACGTCGCCGACGAGCGGGATCTCGCGCAGCTCTTCGAGCATGCCCCGGAACTCGCCTTCCTTCGCGCGCACGTGGCCGCACAAATCCTCCTCTTCGTAGACCTCGAGATTGCGCAGCGCAACGGCCGCCGCAACCGGGTGACCGCCGAAGGTGGAGCCGTGCGCGAACGAGGCCTTGCCCGAGGCGAAGGGTTCGAAGACCTCGTCGGAGGTGATCATCGCGCCCATCGGGATCACGGCCCCGGTCAGGGCCTTCGCCGTCGTGATGATGTCCGGCTGGTAGTCGTAGCGCTCGCAACCGAAGTAGTGGCCGAGACGACCCCAGGCGCAGATCACCTCGTCGCTCACGAGCAGGATCCCGTACTCGTCGCAGATCTCGCGCACGCGCTGGAAGTAGCCCTCCTGCGGGGGGATGCAACCGCCGGCGTTCTGCAGCGGCTCGAGGATCACGGCCGCGACGGTATCCGGTCCCTCGAACTCGATCCGCTCGGCGAGCCTCTCGGCAGCCCAGAGCGGGTCGCGGTCGTCGGGCCAGTGGTAGGAGTTCGTGTTCGGGACGTGGTTGCCACCGGGCATCGTCGGCTCGAACGGGACCTTGAGGTCGGTCAGGCCCGTCGCCGTGAGCGCCCCCATCGTCGTCCCGTGGTAGGCGACCTCGCGGGTGATGATCTTCGTCCGCTGCCCCCGGCCGTGGGCGCGATGCCAGTTGCGCGCGACCTTGATCGCGGACTCGACTGCCTCGGACCCGGAGTTGACGAAGAAGACGCGGTTGAGATCGCCGGGTGCGAGGTCGGCGACCTTCTCGGCGAGCTCGATCGCGCGCGGGTGGGCGTAGCTCCAGTTCGTATAGAAGTCGAGCTCGCGCACCTGCGCGGCCGCGGCCTCGCCGTAATCGGCGCGGCCGTGACCGGCGTTGCAGCAGAACAGCGCGCTGAGACCGTCCAGGTACCGGTTGCCGTGCTCGTCCCACACGTAGGGGCCCTCGCCCCGGGTGATGATCGGGATATCGTGGCCCGGGTCGTAGCTGCCCATCCGGGAAAAGTGCATCCACAGGTGCCGGCGGCCGATCTCCTGCAGCGGGCTCTGCCCCTCTGGGCTTGCGGGATGCGGAGCGTCCTCGGACTTGAAGCTCACTGCCATTGCGACACACTCTCCTTGCTCGAACGTCTAACTCGACGGTTTGCACAACGGTAGACACCCGTTCTGGCTTCCTCAATCGGAGATTCGTTCAAGTCGGCGATATGGTCTTATACCAAGTGTATAAATCGTGGCCACGAGTTTGGGGCATCCGGGCATTGCAATGTCTTCCCGATCGGACATAGTTCGGGCCTGCCGGACGCCGAGGCGTCCGATCGGGTAAAGGTGAGCGAGTCGAATTCCACATCCGCCAGCGCCGACGCGCCGGGTCCCGGTAGCTCCGTCCCGAGCGTCTCACTGCGCTCCGTCGTCAAGAAGTTCGGCGACTTCGCGGCGGTCAAGGGGATCGACCTGGACATCGCCCAGGGGGAGTTCTTCACGATGCTCGGCCCGAGCGGCTGCGGCAAGACGACGACGCTGCGGATGGTCGCCGGCTTCGAGCTCCCGACCGAGGGGCAGATCCAGATCGACGGCAGCGACGTCGCCGGATTGCCGCCGCACAAGCGCCCGACGAACACCGTCTTTCAGAGCTACGCCCTGTTCCCGCATCTGAGCGTGCAGGACAACGTCGCCTACGGGCTCAAGCGCAAGGGCGTCGACAAGGCGGAGATCAAACGCCGCGTGGAAGCCGAGCTCGAGCGGGTCGGCCTCGGCGGCGAGGCGAACCGGAAGCCCAACCAGCTCTCAGGCGGCCAGCAGCAGCGCGTCGCGCTCGCTCGCGCGGTCGTCAACCTCCCGAAGGTGCTGTTGCTGGACGAGCCGCTCGGCGCTCTCGACCTGAAGCTACGCAAGGGCCTGCAGATCGAGCTCAAGCGGATCCAGCGCGAGGTCGGGATCACGTTCGTCTACGTGACCCACGACCAGGAGGAGGCGCTGACGATGTCGGACCGGATCGCGGTCATGAACGCCGGCGTGATCGAGCAGGTCGCCGAGCCCGAGGAGGTCTACGAGCACCCCTCCACCACCTTCGTCGCCGGCTTCATCGGCGTCTCCAACCTGATGCCGGGCGTCGTTCGCGGCATCCAGAACGGCTCTGCGACGGTCGAGCTCGACGCCGGCGGCACGGTGAGCGCCGACGCCAACGGTCTCGCCAGCGGCGACAAGTGCTTCGCCGTCGTGCGCCCCGAGAAGCTGCTGATCCAAAAGCGCGAGGAGACGCCCCCCGCCGGCAACGCCAGCGTCGAGGGCACCGTCGACAGCTCCGTCTACCTCGGCACCTCGACGCAGATCGTCGTCCGCCTCGGCGGCGACGTGCCGATGACCGTGCTCGTCCCCAACGCCGACGAAGCGGAACGGCAGCGCCTGCCCGGCGGCGGCGCCGAGGTTCGCCTGTGCTGGGCCCCCGAACACGTCCACCTCGTCCGCGAGTCGGTCGCCGGGAACGGCGCACCAGCCCAAGTGGAGCAAACAGCGGCCGCCGATTGACGGCGGCGAGAGAGGAGCACGATCACGTGAGCGACGAGAAGAGAAGCGCCGCGCGGCTGACAGGCGTCGGCTTTTTGGTACTGCTGGCAGCCCTCGCCCTGGCGGCGTGCGGCGGTGGCGGCAGTGGCATCGGCAGCGGTGCCGGAGACACCAGCGTCAGCACCGCCCAGGCCGAAGGCAAGGCGAGCGGCACGCTGAACATCTCCAACTGGCCGCTTTACATCGACAAGAAGACCGTGCCGGACTTCGAGAAGGACACGGGCATCAGCGTCAAGTACACCGAGGACATCAACGACAACGCTGAGTTCTTCGGCAAGATGCAGCCGCAGCTCAACCAGGGCCAATCGGGGGGCCGCGACATCATGGTCGTGACCGACTGGATGGCGAAGAAGATGCACGACCTCGGGTACCTGCAGAACTTCGACAAGCAGGCGGTCGCGCCGGCTATGGCGAACCTGCGGCCCGATCTGCAGCACCCGTCGATCGATCCGAACCGCGACTTCTCGCTGCCGTGGCAGACCGGTATGACGGGCCTGATCGTGAACACGGACGAGGCACCGGACGTGAAGTCGATCAACGACCTCTTCGACCCCAAGTACAAGGGCAAGGTCGAGATGCTGACCGAGATGCGCGACACCGTGCCGCTCGTGATGAAGGCGGACGGCGTCGATCCAGCGAACGCGACGAAGCAGGACTGGCTCGACGCGATCGACAAGATCAAGCAGGCGTCAGAGTCCGGTCAGATCCGGAAGTTCGCCGGTAACGACTACGCCAAGGACCTGGCCAGCGGCGACGCCGTCGCGGTAATCGGCTGGTCCGGCGACGCCGTGCAGCTGCAGGCCGACAACCCGAACATCAAGTTCGTGATGCCGACCGAGGGCTGCATGCTCTGGTCCGACAACATGGTGATCCCGGTCGGGGCGCCGAACCCGACGGCCGCCTACGCGTGGATGAACTACGTGTACAAGCCGGAGAACCAGGCCCAGATCGCGAACTACGACTACTACGTGACACCGGTCACCGGGGTGCAGCCGATCCTCGCGAAGGAGGGTTCGCCTGCGGCGAAGAGCGATCTGGTGTTCCCGAGCAGCGATTTCACGAAGAACTGCTCGACCCAGGTCGATCCGCCCGGCTCCGCCTCCGACGTCTCCGACGTCGAGAAGGCGTTCCAGTCGGTGATCACCGGCTGAGGCCGGCCCCGGAACGGAATTACGGACGGCGGCGGATTCGGGCTCGATGACTCAAGGAGGTTCGAGCTCGATCCGCCGCCGCTTCGTCCCCTATGGGCTGCTCGCCCCGGGGGTCCTGTGGCTGGTCATCTTCTTCCTCGTCCCCATGTTCTTCATGGGGATCGTGGCGTTGCGGTCCGGGACCCTGGAGACCGGCTTCCAGTTCACCTGGCAGTTCTCGAACTTCAGCGATGCGATCTCGAGCTACAGCCAGCAGTTCATCCGCTCCTTCGAGTACGCCGGCCTGGCGACGCTGATCGCGCTCTGCATCGGCTATCCCCTGGCTTATGCGATCGCCTTCCGCGGCGGCCGCTGGAAGAACGTTCTGCTGTTCGCGGTCGTGGCCCCGTTCTTCACCACGTACCTGATCCGGACGATCGCCTGGACGACGATCCTCAGCGACGACAGCTTCGTCGTCCACACCCTGCAGACGTTCGGGATCCTCGGTGACAACGGGCGGCTGCTGGCGACGCCGACCGCGGTCGTCGCCGGCATCACCTACAACTTCCTGCCCTTCATGGTGCTGCCGATCTACGCGAGCCTGGAGCGGATCGACACGCGCCTGATCGAGGCCGCCAAGGACCTCTACTCGTCGGCCTCGCAGGCCTTCTGGCGCGTGACCTTCCCGATCTCGGCACCGGGCATCGTCGCCGGCGTACTGCTCACCTTCATCCCCGCAGCGGGCGACTACGTGAACGTGCTCTTCCTCGGCTCTCCCAACCAGTCGATGGTCGGCAACGCGATCCAGTCGCTGTACCTGAACCTGCGCGACTACCCGACCGCAGCGGCGCTCTCGTTCCTGCTCATGGTCGTGATCCTCGCGGTCGTCATGGTCTACATCCGCTTCGCGGGCTCCGAGGCGCTCATGGGCGAGGAGGGGGAGGCGACATGACCGGTCCGATCGCCTGGCTGCGGCGCAACGCGATCACGATCTTCGGCGCGCTTGCGATCGCTTACCTCTTGCTGCCGATCGTGGTCATCGCGGTCTTCTCCTTCAACGATCCCGCGGGCAAGTACAACTACACGTGGCAGGGCTTCACGACCCACTACTGGACCCACGCGTTCGACATCCCCGACCTCAACCACGCGCTGTTCACGAGCCTGCGGTTGGCGGCGCTGTCGACGATCCTCTCGACGATCCTCGGCACGATGATCGCGCTGGCGCTCGTCCGGCACGAGTTCCGCGGCCGGCGAGCGGCGAACCTGCTGATCGCGGTGCCCATGGCGACGCCCGAGGTCGTGCTCGGCGCGGCGCTGCTGTCGATGTTCGTCACCTACGGCGTCTCGCTCGGCTTCGGGACGCTGCTGATCGCCCACGTGATGTTTTCCATCAGCTTCGTCGTGATCGTCGTGCGCTCGCGCCTGATCGGGTTCGACCGAAAACTCGAGGAAGCCGCCCGCGACCTCGGAGCGGCGTCGTGGACGACGTTCCGGACCGTGACCCTGCCATTGCTCGCGCCCGGAATCATGGGCGGCGCGCTGCTCGCCTTCGCGCTCTCGATCGACGACTTCGTGATCTCGAACTTCAACTCCGGCCAGACGGTCACCTTCCCGCTGTGGATCTTCGGCGCGGCCCAGCGCGGGATCCCGGTCAACATCTACACGCTCGCGACGATGCTGTTCGCGGTCACCGTCCTGGCAATGGTCTTCGTCACCTGGCAGCAGAAGCGCGCCGAGGAGCTGGCGAGCGTGCGCGAGGACGACGAGGTGACCGGAATGGCGGCGCTCAGCACCGGCGCCGTGCCCGGCGCCAGCGCCTGATCCGGCCCCCTGGCGCGCTGCGGCTGCGATAGGTTGCCCCCGCCTCCGAGGCTTTTCGAGGAAGGAGCGTGAACTCGGTGCTGAAGGGCTTCAGGGACTTCATCATGCGCGGCAACGTGGTCGACCTGGCGGTCGCCGTGGTCATCGGCGCGGCCTTCAACTCGGTGGTCACCTCGCTGGTCGAGGACCTGCTGACGCCGGTCGTGGCGGCGAGCGAGATCCCCCTCGCGGCTCGCCGGTGTCCGCAGTGCACTTCGCAGATCCCGAGCGCCGAGGCGGCCGGGGCATGAGCGCCGGGCCCGACACCCGCCTGTGGATCGGGGGTGAGGCGGTCGACGGTGAGGGCGAGCCGCTTGCGATCGAGAACCCGTTCACCGAAGAGACGATCGCGACCGTCGGCTCGGCGTCGGCGGAGCAGCTCGACGCCGCGGTCTCCGCTGCGCGTGCGGCCTGGCCCGAGTGGGCGGCGACGACGGCCGGTGAGCGGGCAGAGCTGCTGCACGAGACGGCGCGGCGCCTCCGGGAGGGGCAGGACGGCCTCGCGGCGCTGCTGACCGAGGAGGGCGGCAAGCCGTTCGTCGAAAACCACGACGAGATCGATTGGTGCGCTGCCTGCTTCGACTACTACGCGGAGATCGGCCGGGACTCGGCCGGCCGCGTGATCCCGCCGATCGAGTCGACGCAGCTGGCAATGGTCGTCAAGGACCCGCTCGGCGTCGTCGGCTGCATCGTCCCCTGGAACTACCCGCTGCTGCTGCTCATCTGGAAGGTCGCGCCGGCGCTCGCCGCCGGCGACACGGTCGTCGCCAAGCCGTCGGAGCTGACGCCCCTGGCGACGCTGGCTCTGGGGCCCCTGTTCGACCACCTGCCGCCCGGCGTCGTCAACCTCGTCGCCGGCGCCGGTGAGACCGGGGCGGCGATGTGCGCGGACGAGCGCGTCGACTGCATCGCCTTCACGGGCTCGGTCGCGACCGGCCGTCAGGTCGGCATCGCCTGCGCCGAGCGCAACGCGCGCGCCAACCTCGAGATGGGCGGCAAGGACCCGTTCATCGTCTGCGCCGACATCGACTCCTCCGAACAGATCGAGATCGCCGCCCGCGGGGGCGCCTGGGCGGCGTACCTGAACGCGGGCCAGGTCTGCACGTCGGCCGAGCGCTTCTACGTCGACGCGGCGATCTTCGACGACTACGTCAACGCTTTCGTCGAGCACACACAGGGGCTCGTCCTGGGCAACCCGATGGAGTCCGCCACGGACCTCGGGCCGATGGTTTCGGCAACGCAGCGCGGCAAGGTCGCGGGCCAGGTCGAGGCGGCGGTGGCGGCGGGCGCGGAGCTGCTCGTCGGGGGCGGCGACGGCGGTCAGACGCAAGGGCACTTCTTCGCCCCCGCCGTGATCACGGGAGCCCCTGTGGAGACGGACCTGCTGCGGGAGGAGACGTTCGGTCCCGTCGCGCCGATCGTCCCCGTGAAGTCGCTCGACGAGGCGATCGCCCTCGCAAACTCGACGCGGTACGGGCTCGGCGCCAACGTCTACACGCGGGACCTGAAGACGACGGTCCGCTGCATGCGTGAACTGCGCGCGGGAACCGTGTGGATCAACGATCCGCTCACCGACAACGACGCCGGGCCCTTCGGCGGCTTCAAGCAGTCGGGCCTCGGCCGTGAGCTCGGCCGCGAGGGCATCGAGGCCTTCCAGGAGACCAAGCACGTTCACATCGAGACGGAGATCGCCAAGAAGGAGTGGTGGTATCCGTACTCGGAGTACTCGGCGGGCGACTGAGGCCGGCGTTCCCGGTGTGAGGCTTTGGCCCGCGGGTCCTGTCCGGGGGCTGCGCAGGCCTCCCGGCCACCCGCGGGAGATAGCGCTGGGCAGGCGCTCGCCGGCGTGGGTCCCCGGCCCGCGGGTCCTGTCGCGGGGTATCCCACGGACCGGAAATCCGCTTGGTTCACTTGGTTTCCGGGTCCGTGGGATCCCTCCCCGCGCCACCCGCGGGAGGTAGCGCTGGGCGGCGTTCGGGCGCGGGAGGGAGCTGGGCCGGGTCCGGGAAGGGGTGGTGAGCGTCTCAGGCGGGGGTCTTTGGCCTGGCGGGGCGGCGGCCGCAGGGGCGAGGGGGCGTGGCCTTTGGGCAGCGAGGGAGGGGGTTGAGGCGAGTGGTCACGTTTCCTCTCAGGTTGAGAGGTTTTGTGACCAGTCATGGTTCGGGACGCCCCCTTGAGGGCGTGGTTTTTCGCGAGTGGTCACGTTTCCTCTCAAGTTGAGAGGTTTTGTGACCACTCGTGTTGCGGCGAGGGGGTTTCGGTGGTCTGGGGCTCGGGATCGCTCCTCTCGGTGCCCTCGGGCTCTGCTTGCGGCGGGTTTTCGAGTTGGTCGACGGGTCGTTCGCCGGCGTGCGGCGTCTTGGGCCGTCCCTCGAGCCGCAGCCTACGTCTCGAAGACGAGGCGGTAGTGCTCCAAGAGCTCGCGCTTGAAGCACTCGGTGTTGGAGCTGACTCCGGACGTGAACGCGAGGCGAAACTCGCGGCTCGTCAGATACTTCGGCACGAGCCTCGCCTTGAGGAGCGTCTTGCGCAGGCTCGGCTCGGCGAACCGGCTGCGCCAGCGAGCGATCGTCTCGATGTAGTCGAGCCGGCCGCTGCTGCGGTCGACGAGCCGCATGTGAGGCGCGGCCGCGCGTTCGATCTGCTCGTAGCCGAAGGGCAGGAAGGAGCCGGGGAACTGGTGTGACATCAGCGCCAGCATGTACTCGTCGGAGTCGGGGTCCGCGTCGATGCTGGCGCGGGTCGGGTCGCCGGCGTTCGGCCCGAAGACCATCGTCTGCAGAAAGAAGCGCCCGCCCGGCGGCAACAGCCCGGCCACGTTCTCGAAGAGGGAGCCGTAGATCTCCTCCTGGCGGCCCTGCTCATGATCCTCGGGCGAGCAAAAGTGCTCGAAGGCCCCGAGGCTCGCGACCGCGTCGAAGGGGCCGTAAGTGTCGCGGTCAACCTCGAGCGCGTTCTGCAGGTGCACCTCGAGCCCGTGCCGGCGACAGGACTCGTACTGTCCGCGCGAGAGGGTCACGCCAACCCCTTGGGCGCCCCGGTCGCGGATGAAGTTGAGCAGCGGTCCCCAACCGCAGCCGAGATCGAGCACGCGGCGACCCGGGCCGATCCCGATCTGCTCGGCGATGTACTCGTGCTTGCGGGCTTGCGCCTGCTCGAGGGTGAGCGAGAAGTCGCCGTCGAACTTGGCGCCGCTGAAGTCAGCCAACTCGCCGAGGCTGAGCCGAAAGATCCGGTCGATCAGCGAGTAGGTGAAGTCGAGGTCCGCTGCCGTCGCCATCCGAACCCGCTCAGCGACCCACGTGAATGCCGACTCGCTCGGGGATCCCGGACACGGCCCGGGTCAGCGGCCCGGGGCGACGACCCTGCTCCTCGAGCCTCTCCTTGCGCAGGATCGCGTTGCGGATGACGCTGCCGCCGAGAAAGCGGAACGGCTCCGGCGGCACGCGCGTCGCGGGCGGGTCCACCAGCGCCATCGATGCGTAGCGGTCGCTCTCGCCGGCGGCGAGCGAGGCGAGCGAGTGGCCGACGAGCTGCGAGGGACCGACGCCGTTGCCGGTGTAGCCGAAGCCCGCGAAGGCGGTGTCGCTGAGCGAGCGGATGATCGGCAGATGCGTGGGCGAGACGTCGATCGGGCCGCCCCAGGCGTGCTCGATGCGGCGCCCCTCGAGACCCGGAAAGAAGCTGAGCAGATGGCTCTGCACCTGCTCCGCCATCGCCGGGTCAACCTCAGCCCGCCCGCCCCACACCCGGGCGCCGCGGACGATGCGCCCGCCGCCCCAGCCGAAGGCGATGCGGCCGTCGACGGTGGTCCGGAAGTAATGGATCATCGCCCGCGAGTCCGTGATGCACTCTCCCCCGCTCCAGCCGATCTCCTCGATCACGTCGGGAACGGGCTCGGTCACCACCATGTGCGACGAGGTCGCCGTCAGGGCGCGATGCAGGCGCGGCAGCCCGAGCAGCGAGCCGCCCATCGCGTAGATCGCACGCCGGGCCCGGATCGAGCCGGAGGGGGTCAGCAGCCCGGATTCCCCGTCGGCCGCCTTGCGCCGGACCATCGGCGTGTGCTCGTAGACGTCGACGCCGATCTCGATCAGCTTGGCCCGCAGGCCACGCGCGAGCCGCGCCGGGTTCACCGTCGCCCCGGGATACAGGGCGCCGGCCCGGAAGCGGGGCGAGGCACAACGGCGCTGCACTTCGTCGGCGCTGAGCTCGCGGCCGACGTCGGCGACCCCGAGCCGTGCCATCTCCGCCAGCACCGGCTTCCAGGTCCCGTCCTGGGCCTCGCAGGTCGAGACCTGCATGTAACCGCCCTTGCGGTAGTGCGCGTCAACGCCGCTCTGCTCGCACCAGCTGCCCACGTAGTCGACGGACTCCTCCGCGAGCCGCGCCACCTCGAGTGCGCGTTCGTCGCCGAAGCGCGACGCGAGCGACGGCAGGCTGAACCAGAGCGAGTTGCAGAAACCGCCGTTGCGGCCGCTCGGCCCGTGACCGCACTCGTAGGCCTCGAGCAGGACGACGTCGGCATCGGGATCGATCTGCTTCAGCCACCAAGCGGTCCACATCCCGGTGTAGCCGCCACCGACGACCACGTACTCGCAGGAGCGCTCGCCCTCGAGCGAGGGCCGCGGGTCGATCGGTTCCGTGCTCGCGATCCAGTGGCCGTGGGCGTCGTGGCGCATCTGTGGGCCCCAGTATTACCGGCCGGCCTCGCGCGCAGGAGTCCGCCACGGCCGGGGGGCCGGGCGGAACGCGCTCGGCTAGGGGGCAACCGCCTCGGCGGCGCGCTGGGAGTGCCGCTCGATCAGGGTTCGCTGCACATCGATGCGGTCGTCCGGATCGTCCGGCACGGGCCGGGGCTTCCACTCGCCACCGGGGCCGAGCGTCCAGGCGCCGACCTCGTCGGCCAGGCTCAACTCGAGGACGTCGAGCAGCTCGGAACGGATCGAAGCGTCCTCGACCGGGATCACGAGCTCGACGCGGTTGTAGAGGTTGCGCTGCATCAGATCGGCGGAGCCGATGTAGACCGCGGGCTCCTCGCCGTGCCGGAAGAAGGCGTACACGCGCGAGTGTTCGAGGAAGCGCCCGAGTACGGAGACGACCGTGATGTTCTCGGAGACGCCGGGCACTCCGGGACGCAGCGCACAGATCCCGCGCACGTTGAGCTCGACCTCGACCCCTGCCTGCGAGGCGCGGTAGAGGGCCCGGATCATCGGCGGGTCGAGGAGCGAGTTCATCTTCATCCTGATGCGCGCGGGACGCTCGGGCGAGTGCGACTCGATCGTGCGCTCGATTTCCGCCAGCATGCCCTCGGCGAGGTTGTGCGGGGCGATGAGGGCCTTGCGGTACGTCTGGGGCCGCGCGTAGCCGGTCAGGTAGTTGAACATCTCGGCGATGTCGGCGCAGATGTCGGGGTCAGCGGTGAAGATGCCGAAGTCGGTGTACAGGCGCGCGGTCTTCGCGTTGTAGTTCCCGGTGCCGACGTGCGCGTAGTGGCGGACGCCGGAGCCCTCGCGCCGGACCACGAGCGCGCACTTGGCGTGCGTCTTCAGCGCCGGGATCCCGTAGACGACGTGCACGCCCGACTGCTCGAGGCGCTTCGCCCAGGCGATGTTCGCCTGCTCATCGAACCGCGCCTTGAGCTCGACCATGCAGACCGCCTGCTTGCCGCGCTCGGCGGCGTCGATCAGCGAGCGGACGATCGGCGAGTCGGCGCTCGTTCGGTACACGGTCTGCTTGATCGCGATCACGTCCGGATCGTTCGTCGCCTGCTTGATGAAGTCCTCGACCGAGGTCGCGAAGGCGTCGTAGGGGTGGTGCACGAAGATGTCGCCCTCGCGCATCGCTCCCAGGATGTCCGCCGGCTCGCCGTCCTCGCCTTGCAGGGCGGGCTGGGTGACGCCCGTGAAAGGCCTGTCGCGGAGCTCCTCGAAGCCGGGCACGCCAACCACGTCCCACAGGTCGTCGAGGCCGAGTATTCCCTGGTACTCGTAGACCTGCTCGTCGCCGATCCCGAGGGCGGAGACGAGTCGCTCGCGCAGGCGCGGATCGAGCCCACCCGAGAGCTCGAGGCGGATCACCTCGCCGAAGCGGCGGCGGCGGATCTCCTCCTCTACCGCCTGGCGAACGTCGTCGGCCTCATCGGAGACGTCGTAGTCGGTGTCGCGCGTGACGCGAAAGAGCGAGTGGCCAACGATCTCCATGCCCGGGAAGAGCGCCCCCAGGTTGCGGGCGATGACCTCCTCCATCGCGACGAAGCTGATCCCGTCGGCCAGCGGGACGAAGCGCCGCAACAGCTCCTTCGGGACCTTGACGCGGGCGAGGATGTCCCCCTCCTGCTCAGGATCGCGGAGGACGACCAGCAGGCTCAGCGACAGGTTCGAGATGTAGGGGAAGGGCCTGCCCATGCCGAGCACGAGCGGCGTCAGCGCTCCGAACACCTGCCGCCCGAAGAGCGCGTCGAGCTCGCGACGGTCGTCGGGGGAGGTCTCCTCGTAGGAGATGATCCGGATCCCATGCTCGGCGAGCGCCGGCCGCAGCTCGCTCTCGAGGCAGCGCTCGAGCCGATCGCGCTGTTCGGTCACCTTCTCGCAGACCGCTGTGATCTGCTCGGCGGCGCTCATACCGTCCGCACCCCGCCCCTCGATCCCGGCATCGACCTTCTCGTGCAGCCCGGCGACCCGGACCATGAAGAACTCATCGAGGTTCGATTCCCAGATCGCGCAGAACTTGAGCCGCTCGAGCAACGGCAGCTCGGGGTTCTCGATCAGCTGCAGGACGCGGTCGTTGAAATCCATCCACGAGACCTGCCGGTTGAAGTACAGGGACGGATCCTCGATGTTGACCTCGGACCCTCGCGGTTGCGACGCCGGCGCGGGGGGCTCGGCAAGCGGCGCGCCGGCGTAGGTGGCCGGCGGGCCCGGTGGCGGCGAGGCATCGCCGCGGGAGGAAGCGGGAGCGTCGTCGGTGCCCGGGGCTGGAGCCCGGCTCTCATCCCCGACGTTCAAATCCGACTCTCCGATCTCCACGAGCACCGATCTTAGAACCCCCCGGCCGCCACGCATGTTCGCCTCCCATAGCCGGGCGAGCCCGCCCGGCGCCCCGAGCGCTCAGGCGGCGCGGATCAGCGGCGTCGGCTCGCTCGGCGCCGGGGCCGGCGCCGGCGCGACGCGGACCCGTCCGAGTACCTCGTCGTAGCCGCAGGCGAGCTGTTCGAGCGCGGCGGTCCAGCTGCGCTCGCGCGCGGCGGCGAGTCCGCCGAGCGCCAGGCGCCGCCGCAACAGGGGCGAGGATGCGAGGGCGACGACCGCCTCGGCCAGGGCCGCCGCCCGCGGCGGCCGCAGCAGGCCGCTGTCGCCGTCGCTGATCAGGTCGCGGGGGCCGCCGGCTTCAACGGCGATCACGGGAAGGCCGCTCGCCTGCGCCTCGACGATGACCTGGCCGTAGGTATCGGTCTCGGACGCGAACAGGAAGATGTCCGAGCTCGCGTACGCGCGTGGCAGGTCGGTGCCGCCGAGCCATCCGAGGAAGGTGGCGGCGGAGCCGAGCCGGTCGGCAAGCCACTCCTGCTCGGGCCCGCCGCCTGCAAGCAGCAGATGCAGGCGCGGGTCCTGTTCCCGGGCGGCGAGGAAGGACTCGGCGAGCAGCTCGGCACCCTTCTCGCGGCTGAGCCGGCCCGCGTAGAGCACCTTGACCTCGCCCGGGAAGGCGCCGACATCGCGCAGCCCCGGGTCGAAGCGGTTCGTGTCGACGCCGCGGACCCAGCGCCCGATCCGGTGCGGCTCCAGCCCGAGGCCGGCCAGGTCCTCATCGGAGGCGTCGCTCGGCGAGAGCACACGCTGGGCCTGCCCGTACAGCAGCGCCATCGCGAAGCCGGTGAACCCCGTGACGCGCTCGTCGCTGGAGCGCAGCTTCGCGTAGGCGACGAGGTCCGTGTGGTGGCTGGTGAGCACCGGCAGGCCCGCGATCCGGGCGAGCAGCGTCGCCGCGGCGCCGGCAGGCCCGGGCGAGGCGACGTGCAGCAGCTCGTAGCGGCCCTCGACGAGGGTCTCGACGAGCGCGGGCAGACTCGGAACGCCCACCTTCAGACCGTCGTAGTAGGGAACCTCGACCTCGGCCACCGCCGGCAGGCGCCGGTCGACGCCGCGGTCCGTGCCGATCACCTCCACCTCGTAGCCGGGGACGCCGAGCTCGCGGATGCGCTCGATCGTGTGCGAGACGCCGTGCATCGAGTCGATCGAGTCGACGACGAGCGCGACGCGCCCTGAGTGTGCGTCGCGGTCGGCCAGCTTCAGCTTCTCGCCGGCGAGGAACGTCATCGCCGGCGCGTAGGGGACGACGGGCACGAGCGCTCCAAAGAGGCCGGCGAGCACCTCGCCAAGCTCGGGGTCGCCCTCGGTCAGGGCTGAGATCGCGGTCTCCGTCGCCGCCGCGAGGCCGCTGTCGTGCACTGCGCGGGCCCGACGCTGCAGCTCCGAGTGCGTGAAGCGCTCGGCCTGCATCGTCTCGAGCAGCGCCCGCGTCGAGTCGAACCCAAGGGCGCCCATCCAGGCCTCGAGCAGCGCCCGCGCCTCCTCGGAGCCGAACTCGCCTCCCTCGGCCCCGGTCCGGGCGCTGCCCTGGCTCACAACGCGCTCGGAGAGCCGCAGCACGGCCGCCGGCTCGACGGCCGGCGCGGGCCCGGGCTCGGTGCGGACCCGCGGGGCGAGGCTGCGCGCGGCGAGCGCCAGCGCCGAGTGCGCCCACTTGGCGGCGCTGCCCTGCTCGCCGCACGCCTCCGTGCGCCCCCCTCGAACATGGGAGAGAAACTCTTCCGGCGTGGACGCGGCGGGCGTACGCGTGAACGTGCGCCCGATGTCCACACCGGCATGGTCGTCGGACCCGGCCACCCCGCTCCCGCCGTGCGTCTCGATGTAGACGGCGGCCGGCATGTTGAGCTCGGGAGCCCGGGAGCCGTTGCGCGTCTCCCAGACCTCGAACAGGCGCGTCAGCCGGCGGCGATGGCGCGAGGTGAGCGGGGCTTCGACGGCGTAGAACGGATGCGCCAGGGCGCAGGCGATGTTGTTCGCCCGCAGGTACTCGGCGCAGGACTCGACGCAGCCGCGGTTGCGCTGCAACCACTCGTGGTCCTCGGGGCTGATCCCGTAGGCCAGGACGTGCACCGCCTGATCCTCGCCGCGGAAGTGCGCGGTCAGCTCCTCGGAGATGAAGACGTCGGGGAGGTGGGCGATCTCGAGGACGCCGTCGATCGTGTCGTGGTCGGTGATCGTCACGAAGTCCATGCCGCGCCGCTTGGCGAGCTCGTACACCTCCTCGGGCGGCGTCGCGCACTCGGGCAGGCCGGCGCTGCGCTGGACGCCGAGCTTCGAGAGCTGCGACGCGGTGCTGTGACAGTGCAGATCGGCCGTCGCTGACTCCGCCGCGCTGCGGCGGCCGGGCCGCCTCGGGGAGTCAGGCTCGTGGCCGGTGGCGCTTGCGTTGGGAACCATCGTTGTTCCGTCCCTTTCGTTTCTCTCGTCTTGCCGCCACCAGCATGGAGCCCGCGAACGATCGGGCGGTGAAGAGGCCGAAAACTTCCCGTGAAAGCGCCGTGAACGGAAACCGGCCGGGAAAGTGCCTGCTCAGGACCCGTTTACAGGAAAGACACGAGCGCTCGACGGGGCTCTGGAACGGTCTCGCGGATGGAGCCCCTCGCGACCCCGCAGGCGTCGAGCAGCAGCGCGGGCGGCGGCCTCGGAGAAGTCGACCTCGGTCCCCGCGGCGTGCGCTGGACGCGGGACGGCGCGCCGGTCCTTGGCGAGGTCCGGCTCTGGGTCCAGGGCGGCACCGCGGCCGATCAGCTGATTCAGATCACCGAGGGCGTGATCGTCACCGAGAACCTCGGCGTCCGCACGGACATGGTGCCGCCGGCGCTACCGGGGATCGCCGAGCGTGACGGTGTCCGCGCCAAGGTCTCGGCCGAGCTGATCGCCCCCTGGCACCTGCTGATCGTCGTCGACCCGCTGGACGAGGTCCTGCGCGTCGGCGCCAGCTGGCCGCTGGCGGCGTCCGAGTACGTGACCGGGGCCGGGTGCCGGCACGGGCTCCGCTTCGACCAGACCGGTCGGCTGATCGACCTCGGCGCGGATCGCCGCTACACGGGGCCCGACTGCCCCCCGGACATGCTCGAGGCGGGAGGGGTGCCGATGGGCGACTACGTCCCGGTCCCGTGGCTGCTCTCCTCGGCCGGGTGGGGTGCCTGGATCGAGTGCGACGGGCCCGGGATCCAACTCGATCTGCAGGCGGATGTCTCGGTCTCGGTCCGGGCTGCGGCCGGGCCGCTGCGCCTGCACCTGCTGCACGGTCCGGGGCCGGGGGCCCTGCTGCGCCGCTACTGCACGCTCACCGGCTTCCCCGGCGTGCTTCCCGAGTGGGGATACGGTCACTGGAAGAGCCGCGACGTCTACTCGCACGAGCGCGACGTCCTCGAGGATTTCGACGGCTACCGGCAGCACCGGCTGCCGCTCGACGCGATCGTCCTCGACTCCCCCTGGGAGACGCAATACAACACCTGGGAGTTCAACCCCTGGCAGTTCCCCGATCCCGCCGGGTTGATCCGGCGCATGCGCGCCGAGGGCGTCCGCACCGTCGTGTGGACGACCCCGTGGGTCAACATCGACTCCGCCGAAGGGCAGAGGCCGCCCGACGCCGGCTCCGAGCGCAGCCATCGCCGCCCCGCGGCCAATTACGCCGAGGGTGAGCGGTGCGGCTACTACGTCCGTGCCGCCGACGGAAAGGCCTACGTCGCCCGCTGGTGGATGGGTACCGGCTCGCCGGTCGATCTGACCCTGCCCGCCGCCCGGCGCTGGTGGATCGAGCAGGCACGCTCGGTGCTGCGCCTGGGGGTCGAGGGGATCAAGGCCGACGACGGTGAGGGTTACTACTTCCCGCCTGACGCGCGCTTCGGCGACGGCAGCACCGGCGCCGAGGCGGCCTGGGCTTTCCCCCGCCACTACCGGACCGCCATGCAGGAAGCCCTCGACGCCGAGCACCCGGAGAGCGGCGTCCTTTTCGCTCGCAGCGGTCACAGCGGCGCTCAGGGCCCCGGGCACCTCTGGGGCGGCGATCAAGTCTCCGACTTCTGGAGCCTGCAGACGCTCGTCTGCGCGACGCTGACGGCCGCCGCGACCGGGATCTCGAACTTCTCCCACGACGTCGGCGGCTACCTCGGCCGCAAGCTCGTCGAGCGCTGCGATCCGGAGCTGCTTTTGCGCTGGGCTCAGTTCGGGACCTTCACGCCGCTGATGCAGGCGCACGGACGCTTCGACCAGGAGGCGTGGCGTTACGGGCGTGACGTCCTCGACACCTTCCGCGAGCTCGTCCTCCTGCATGAGCGGCTCGTGCCGTACGTGATGGCGGCGGCCAGGACTGCAGCGCGGAGCGGCCTGCCGATCATCCGGCCGCTGGCGCTCGTCGATCCCGGGGACGAGCGCAGCTGGACGATCAACGACGCCTACATGTTCGGCCCGGCGTTGTGGGTGGCGCCGGTGCTGGAGGAGGGCGCCGCCCGGCGCCGGACATATCTGCCGCGCGGCCGCTGGATCGACTTCTGGACCGGCGCCCACGTCGCCGGCGGCCGCGACGTCGTCGTGCCCGCGCCGCTGGAGCGGATCCCCGTCTGGGTGCGGGAGGGCTCGATCCTGACCATGCACCCCGCCGAGAGCGTCGCCTCCGGGCTCGGCGACGACGGCACCGCGACGCGCCCGCTCGAGGCGACGCTGTGGGGCGCCCCGCGGCTCGGGCACACGAAGGCGCTGCTCGCCGACGGGACCTCGATCGGCTACAGGCGCGGGCGCTGGACGGTCGCGGTCCCTGCCGGCGCGCCGGAGCGCCCGATCGAGCTCAGGACCCGGGAGTAGAGGGCAGGGTCGAGGCCGGGGCCGCGGTGGGACGCCTGCCGGTGCCGTCGACCTCGGGCGGCGCTTGGGGGTCCACCTTGCCGGCGGGCATCCGCAAGGCCGCGACGACCGCCACTGCGAGCAGGACGCCTGCCATCACGAAGGCGACCGAGGCCGTCGCGTGGCCGTAGTCGGTCTGCACGGCGGCGAAGATCTCCTGCCCCTTGGAGCCGAGATGGGAGCTGAAGTCGGCGCTCGACCCGGAGGACTGCGTCAGCGACTCGGCGATCGAGTCGGCCTGCGTCTTCGGCAGCCCGAAGCCCGAGAGCGAGCCCTCGATGTTGAGACGCGTCTGGGTGATCAGGATCGAGCCGAGGATCGCGAGGCCGAGGCTGGAGCCGAAGTTGCGCAGCGTCTGCTGGATGCCGGTGACCTCGCCGTAGACCGCGTCGGGCACGCGATTCATCATGTCGGTCGCCGCCGGGCTCAGAATCAGCCCGCATCCCGCTCCCCCCATCGCCAGCCAGTACCACTGGTTGTTGAAGTTCAGATCGGGCAGCTGCTTCGCCCACAGGTAGAAGCCGACGGCGCCGATGATGCCGCCGGCGAGGACCGTCGGGCGGGCGCCGCTGGCGTCGAGGACGCGACCGCCCCACTGCGACGCGAAGGCGAAGCCGCCGAAGAAGACGAGCAGGAACAGACCCGCCTCCGAAGCGCTGTAGTCGAGCGCGATCTGCGCGTACGTGCTGGCGAAGAACGAGACCGGGACGAAGACCATCATCAGCAGGAAGAGGACGGCGTTGTCGACCGCGAAGGCCCTGTTGACGAAGAAGCGGACGCGTAGCAGCGGGTTCGCGTCGGTGAGGGAGTGACGGATGAAGAGGCCGATCAGAACCAGTCCCGCGGCGAGGCAGAGGATCGTCGCGGCACTGTCCCAGCCCCAGTTCGTCGACTGCTGCAGCGCGAGGACGGAGAGACCCATGCCACCGGCCGTGAGCACGAGCCCGCGGTAGTCCATCGGCGCGGGGTGCTTGTCGTTGCGCGGCTGCGCCCGCCACGTGAGCAGGAGCGCGATCACCGCCACCGGGATGTTGACCCAGAAGATCGCCCGCCACGTGATCTCGGTCAGATAACCGCCGGCGAGCGGTCCAATCGCGGTCAGACCGCCCGTGATCCCGAAGAAGGCCGCCAGCGCCTTGCCCCGGGTCTCGATCGGGAAGGCGTCGATGACGATGGCCAGCGCGGCCGGGAACATGATTGCCGCTCCGGCGCCCTGGATCACGCGGAAGACGATCAGCCACGCCTCAGCGCCCGAACCGGTCGGCGTCGCCCCGCACAGGGCGGAGGCGGTCGTGAAGATGATCACGCCGAGGATCACCATCGAGCGGTGACCGGCGATGTCCGCGAGCCGGCCGCCGAAGGCGAACAGCGCCGCGAGCGAGAGCAGATAGCCGTTGATGATCCACTGCACCCCGGTCTCGCTCAGCCCGAGGTCCTTCTGCAGGTCGGGCGCCGCGATCGCGACGATCGTCTGGTCGATGAACATCATCGCCACGGCGAAGATCATCGCCACGAGTACCAGCCTGCCGCGCCCGCTCATGAGCGGCATGCTACGGACGCTGTCAACCGGAAAACCGGGACGGCTCAGCTCCGGCGGTCGCGCTCGGCGGCGGCGAGCGCGTCGCTGAGCTCCCGGCGACGCTCCTCCGCCTCGCGCCGGGCCCGCTCCGTCCGCTCGAGCTCGGCCCGCAGCTCGCGGGACCGCTCGGCCGCCCGGCGGCGCTTGCGGCCCGCCTCCCATTCCACTTCGGCAGCGCGTTCGAGTCGCGTCCAGACCTTGCGCTCCGCGTGCTCGGCGCAGAGCTCACGGAAGCGCTCGTGCAGGAGGGTGCGGCGAGCGAGCAGGTAGACCTCATAGACCTCGAGGCCCCGGTAGGCGGTGCGATGCGGCGCCCGGCCGGCCAGGGCCGGGTCGAGGTCGCCGGCTGCGCCCGCCGCCTCGCGGATGCTCGCGGCGTCCTCATCCCGCATCAGCCGCCGATGCTCTGCGAGGCGGGGGAGCATCACGTCGACGTCGTGGATCTCACCGAGCAGGTCCTGAAGGTCGCGAGCGGCCCGGCGGCCGTTGGCCCCGGGCTTGCCGAAGCAGAAACCGGTCGCCTCGAGCACGTAGCGGACGCGCTTCGCCGCGATCCGCATGTCGTGCTGCGCCTGGGCCTCACGCTCGTCGAGGGCTTGCGGCAAGAACGAGCGCAACTCGGCGAGCCGGACCTTGACCATCGCGGCGGCCCCCTCCGCCAGCGGGGCGGCCGGATCTAGGCCCTTGATCCGCTTCGCCTTCACGCGCTCTCCTGCCGCGGCCCGTCGGTCGCGGCGACCCCGTCCGCAGCCTCGGCTTCCGCGGCCGCCTCGTGGGCGGCCTGCGCGAGCTCGGCGAGCGTCGCCTGCAGGCGTTCGAGGCGCTTCCGCTCGACGAACGGCGCCAGTGCTTCGTTGGCCTGCTGCTGCTCGTCGACGAAGCGGGCGACCAGCGAGTTGATGCCGGGCCGGTCGGGTGCGGGCATCTGCGCCGCGAAGCTCGAAAGCGACTCGATCGCGACGTCGCGATCGCGCCGCTCGCCGAGCGCGTCGGCGATCGCCTTCACCTCCTTCAGGGCACGCCGCTGCGGGCCGCGCGGAAAACACGGCGCGAAGACCTCCAGCGCCGCACGCAGGCGCCGAGTGGCGACGCGCATGTCGTGCACGCCCTCGATGTCGGTGGTGTCGAGGACGCCGTCGGAGTGCGCGATCAGCTCAGCGGCGCGGGTCTCGACGACCTTCGCGCCGGCCGCGGCGAACGCAATCCGCTCGGAGATCCCTTCGACCTCCCACTCCTTAGCCATCGTCGGCCGAGTCTATGCGTGGCCGGTGGGGCGGCGGCGGCTGCCGGCTCAGGCGGCGACGCTCTTGCCGTTGTCCTTCATGTCCTCGTGCAGCTGATCGAGGATCATGCCCTCGCGCAGCCCGCCCTTGCCGATCTGCAGCGGCTGGCCGAGGAGCTGGCTGATCTGCTCGAGGATGAGCACGCCGGAGGCGAGGATCTCGACGCGGCGCGGATCGAGCTCGAAGCGCTTGGCGACCTCGGACGCCGGATCCCCGGTCAGCACGCGGATCCCGCGCTCGAGCGTCTCGTACTCGAGCACCGCTCCGACGAGCCGGCGCAGCGACGTGGCGCTGCCGCCGACGGCGACCGCCTGCTCGGGCTGGCGGATCTCGACGTCCTCGAAGAGCTCGGCGATGCGGTCGCGCATCGCCCGGATCTCGGCCGGGCTCGGCGGATCGGAGCTCAAGAACTCCTCCGCGAGCATCCCGGAGCCGATCTTGAACGAATACACGTCGTGCACGCCTTCGGCGATGCTGCCGAGGATTACCTCGGAGGAGCCGCCGCCGACGTCGACGACGCCGATCTCGCCCTCCACCGGGTGGCCAAGCGTCTTCGTGGCGCCGATGAAGGCGAGCCGGCCCTCCTCGCGCTCGTCGAGGATCTCGACCGGGAGGCCGGCGCTGCGCGAGATCTCCTCCGCCGCTTTCTCACCGTTCTTGGCCTCGCGGATGGCGGCCGTAGCGACGATCCGGATCGCCTCCGCGCCGAGCTCGTCCGCGAGCCGCACCTGGGTCGCGACGACATCTGCGACCTCGGCGATCTTCGTCGCCGAGATCTTGCTGCCGGCCTTCGTGTCGCGGCCGATCTGGGTGTAGGCCCGCTGCTCCATCACCTTGCGGAGTTGCCCCTCCTCGGGTTCGGCAACGAGAACGCGGGTCGTGTTGGAGCCGATGTCGATCGCTGCGCAGAGCATGTCCCCAGGGGCCATCTTCTCAGACCGCCGCGCGCCCGCCCTCCGCATGATCCGGCGCGCAGCGAGAGCTGCGCGACCCTCGATCCTCTCGCCGGGGCGCTTGCCCGTACTGCTGGAACCGGCCCGAGTTGCCATCCGGGGCCAGTCTGTCTCTCGCGACGGCGGAATCCGTTACGCGGTCGTGATCCTCCGCGAAAGCCCCCGATTTGCAGGCACGCCGTGTTCACGGCCTCCTAACCGCCGTTGATCCGGTCGTGTCCGCCGCGGCCGCGGAGGTTGTCGTTGCCGGCACGACCGGCGATCCGGTCGCCGCGCGAGGTGCCGACGATCTAGGGCTTCGCTTGGTCCAGCTCCGGGTGCGAGGCGTCTTCGAACTCGCGGAAGAGGCCGGTGACGAGGAAGACGACCTGCTCGCCGATGTCGACGGCGTTGTCGCCGATGCGCTCGATCGCGCGGGCCACGAGCAGCATCGTCGTCGCCCACTCGCGCAGGTCGTGATCGTCGCCGATCTCCACCGCTCGCCGGAAGACGGCCTTGTTGAGGTTGTCGATGACGTCGTCCTGGCGGACGAGGTCCCGGGCGAGCTCGACGTCGCGGGCCTCGAACGCGCGCTTCGCCTGGCGCACGAGCGAGCGGGCATGGCCGCCCATCGTGACGATGTCGCGGAGGATCTCGTCGTCGCGGGGCGGCTCGTGGCCGGTGATCGGAATCACCTTGGCGATGTTCACGCACTGGTCGCCCATCCGCTCGACGTTCTTCATCAGGTGCAGCAGCGCCGAGATCAGCCGCAGGTCGGTCGCGACGGGGGCCTGGGTGGCGAGCAGCGTAAGGATCGACTGGTGCACCTCGAGGTAGCGGCCGTCGATCTTGTCGTCATCGAGCACGACGATCTGCGCGAGCTCGACATCGGAGTGCTCGGTCGCCTCCACCGCGCGCTCGATTGAGGCACAGACGAGGTCGAGGCCTCCGAGCGCGCGCCGCTCCAGCTCCTCGAGCTCCTCCTGGTACTGGGCCCTGGTCGTCGAATCCGGCATCGTTACTTTCTCCTCGGGGCGCGAACGGACGCCGCTCCTGCTGCTTCCGTGAGTCTGGCGCGATCGTAGTCCGCGGTCAAACGGGAGGTTGTGAAAATGGTGCTAAGCCGCGGTCGCGATCAGACGGCGGCGCGCTCGGGCCAGTCGGCCTCGACGACCGGGGGCTCGGAAGGTTCGGTGCCGACGACCGGGGTCTCGACGGGCTCGACGCCCTCCTGCACCGCTTCGAATCGATAGCCGATGCCGAAGTGGGTGTGAATGTAGTCCCAGTCCGGCGATTGTTTGGCGATCTTCGAGCGCAGCTTGCGCACGAAGACGTCAACGGAGCGGTCGCCGTGCGCCATCTCGTAACCCCAGACGCGCCGATAGATCTCCTCACGTTCGAGCACCTTGCCCGCCGCATCGGCGAGTGTGTTCAGCAGCTCGAACTCGCGCCGGGTCAGGTCGAGGGTCGCGCTGCCGACGAATGCCTGGAACTGGTCCTGGCGGATCTCGAGCTCGCCGACGACCACGGGCCCGCCGTCGACCTCAGGACGGCTGCGACGGCGACGGCGGACGACGGCCTCGATACGGGCGAGCACCTCCTCGGGATGGCACGGCTTCGAGATCCAGTCGTCGGCGCCCATGCGCAGGCCGCGGACGCGCTGGGCGACCGTCGAGTTCGTGGTGCAGACGACGATCGCGAGACCCGGGAGGGTCCCGGCGACACGCTCGAGGAACTCCCAGCCCGGCCTCCGGGCCGAGCACGGTGAGATCGAGGACGAGCGCGTTCAGCTTCATCGCCACAAGCTCCTCGACCGGGGCACCGCCCGGCAGCACCCTGTGTTCCCAGCCGGCTGCGTCGAAACGCTTGCCGAGAACCTTGAGGAGTGCGGGGTCGCGGTCGATGACTGCGACTCTGAGTGTTCCGCGAGGTGCGCTCATAAGAGTGCGCTCACCAGGAGCGGCACGGTCATTGTAGGGGTGGAACGGACGCGCCCGGGCGCTCCGCCCATCCCCTTCACAGGTTGTTCACACGCTCGTAGCGGGATATTCACCGCCTCGCCCCCCTCACGCGACAGAGTCCCGCCTACCGCGAGATCCTCTCTCGTGCAGCGCGCGGTCTCCTCCCTGCCCCAGACCGCGCGCTTTTCTTTTGGCCGCGGCGCGGCGCGGCCCTGGCCGCAATCGCAACGGGCTTATGTCGCCACAGTGCGCCCTCCGCGTGCGGGGCCAGGGGCCCGGCCGTTCGGGTCGGCCGCCCCCCGGCGTCGCCGGGGGAGGGGCGTGGAAAGGAGAGGCGGTGAGGGAGGTGGTCAGGCCGGCCTCTCGGATTCTCGTTCTATGTGGAGTTTGTACGTGTATTTCGTCGAAACTCCACGTGGTTCGACGGGCAGCCGCCAACGAACGAGGCGCGCAGTGTGGCGGAGCCACGGCGGCGTCGACTCGAGGCGTCCTCCGACCAAGCCTGAGCGCGCGGGTGAGGCGCGCAGTGTGGCGGAGCCACATAAGCGCCCCACGCGCGCGCTCAGCCGCCGCGTCAGAGAGCGCCGGGCGAAGCGGGGCGCAGCAACGGCACCAGCGACGCCGCCGTCAGCCGAAGCGGCCGGAGACGTAGTCCTCCGTCGCCTTCTTGGCGGGGTTCGAGAAGATCTTCGTCGTCTCGTCCATCTCGACGAGGCGTCCGGGATCACCGCTCTTCTCGAGGTTGAAGAAGGCCGTGTAGTCGCTGGCGCGGCTGGCCTGCTGCATGTTGTGGGTCACGATCGCGATCGTGAAGTGCTCCTTGAGCTCCTGGATGAGGTCCTCGACCGCGAGCGTAGCGACCGGATCGAGGGCCGAGCAGGGCTCGTCCATGAGCAGGACCTCGGGCTCGACCGCAATCGCGCGGGCGATGCAGAGCCGCTGCTGCTGGCCGCCGGAGAGGCCGGAGCCTGGCCTCTCGAGCCGATCCTTGACCTCGTCCCACAGGTGGGCGCCGCGCAACGACCGCTCCACGACCTCGTCCTTCTCGGGCTTCTTCATCTTCCGGCTGTTGAGGTTGATGCCGGCGGCGACGTTCTCGTAGATCGACATCGTCGGAAACGGGTTCGGGCTCTGGAACACCATCCCGACCATCCGTCGCACCTGGACCGGGTCGACCGCCGGGTCGTAGATGTTGGCGTCGTCGACCAGGACCCGGCCCTCGACCCGGGCGCCGGCCGTGAGCTCATGCATGCGGTTGATCGAGCGCAGGAAGGTCGTCTTGCCGCATCCGGACGAGCCGATCAGCGCCGTGACCCTGTTCGCCGGGATCGTCATCGTCACGCCCTCGACCGCCTTGAAGTCGCCGTAGTAGAGGTGAACGTCCTCGGCGACGACGTTGCGGGCCGTGCTGTCCGCCTTGTGGCTGCCCCAGCCCTTCGACTGCTGCGGCGCCGTGCGCCCGTCGCCCTCGAGCCGCGTGGACTCGGGCGTGGGGGTCTCTGTCGCCTCAGGGCTCGGCGTCATGCTTTCGGTCATCTCCTGGTCTCTCTCTTCCACTTGGCTCGAGGGTACTAGCGAATCTCGGTTCCGTAGCGTCGGTAGACGAATCGCGCGATCAGGTTGAGGAGCATCACGATCAGAATCAGCATCAACGCCGCCGTCCAGGCATGCGCGATTCCGGCCTCGGGCGGCACGCCCGGCGACCTGTACTCGTTGAAGGCGTAGACCGCGAGGTTCTGCATCCGGCCCGAGAAGGGATCCGTGTTGATCGAGTCGACGACCCCGGTGGTGACGAGCAGCGGCGCCGTCTCGCCGATGATGCGGGCCACCGCGAGCATCACGCCGGTTACGAGGCCGGCGAGCGCGGTCGGCAGCACCACCTTCGTCACCACCTTCCACTTCGGCGTCCCGAGCGCATAGGCGGCCTCGCGCAGATGGTTGGGCACGATCTTCAGGATCTCCTCCGCGGACCGGATCACGATCGGGATCATCAGGACCGAAAGCGCGATCGAGCCCATGATGCCGAGCCGCGTGCCCGGCCCGAAGATGATGGTGAACAACGCGACGGCGAACAGGCCGGCGACGATCGAGGGGATGCCGGTCATCACGTCGACGAAGAAGGTCAGCGCTCTCGCGCAGCCGACCCGTGCCGTACTCGTTCAGATAGATCGCGGCCATGATCCCGACCGGGACCGAGATCAACGGTCGCGACCCCGGTGATGATCAGCGTGCCGACGATCGCGTGCGCGGCGCCGCCCCCCGCCCCGATCACCCCGCGCGAATCTCGCGTGAAGAAGTCGATGTCGAGGCGCGCGAGGCCCTTGCTGACGACCGTGTAGAGCAGCGAGAGCAGCGGTACCAGCGCGAGCGACGAAGGCGAGCGACGATCGAGAACGTGATGGCCCGGTCCTTGGCGGCGCGCGGTCCTTCGACGGCGCGTGAGATCGCGTACAGCGCGATCCCGACGACCACGACGGCGGCCCCTACCACCAGGCCCACAGCCGAGCCCCGTGGCGATCCGCCCGATCACGATGAGCGCGGCGAGCGCCCCGCCGACCCCGTAGGAGGTCCACTCGGGCGACGCCTGCCGTGTGCGCGCCGAAGCGCCGATGCGGGGACGGCGCTCATCGCGTCACTCGCCTCCCTGCTGGCGTGCGATCACGGCACGGGCGCCCATGTTGACGAACAGCGTGATCGCGAAGAGCACCAGACCCGAGGCGATCAGCGTGTTGACGGCGACGCCCGAGGACTCCGGGAAGTTGAGCGCGATGTTCGCCGCGATCGTCGAGGGGTTGGCCGAGCTGATCAGGTTGAAGGTGACGCCCCCGGAGACGGAGAGGATGATCGCGACCGCCATCGTCTCGCCGAGCGCCCGGCCGAGGCCCAGCATCGAGCCGCTGATGAGCGCCGAGCGGCCGAACGGAAGAACCGTCATGCGGATCATCTCCCAACGCGTGGCGCCGAGGGCGAGCGCGCCCTCCTGCAGATTCTTCGGCGTCTGCGTGAATACCTCGCGGGCGACCGCGGAGACGATCGGCATGACCATCACCGCGAGGACGAGGGCGGCGACGAGCATCGTCCGCCCGGTCGGCGGATGCGGGGCCCGCGAAGAGCGGGATCCAGCCGAAGTGGTCCGCGAGCCACTGGGCTGGCGGTCGACCGTCGCCGGGCCGAGGACTGCGGCGCCCCAGAGCCCGTAGACGATGCTCGGGATCGCGGCGAGCAGATCGACGAGGTAGCCGAGCGGCTGCGCGAGGGCGCGCGGGGCGATGTGGCTGATGAAGAGGGCCACGGCGACGGCGAGCGGGACGGCGATGACGATCGCCAGGGCCGCCGCGAGCAGCGTGCCGAAGACGAGCGGCCAGATGTAGGCGATCAGGCTCTTGCCGCCGGGGAGCTCGGCGGAGTCGGCCGTGATCGCCGGCACTGCCTCGACGGCGAGGAAGATCGCGACGCCTGCGAGCAGCGCCAGGATCGTGATCCCCGCGAGCGACCGTGAGGTTCGAGAAGATCCGGTCGCCGGGGCTCCGCCTGCCGCCGGTGGCCGAGGCGAGGATCTGCCCGGCGTTCGTCGTCGTGTCGATTGCGCTCATTCGCCTGCAGGGTGGCGACTGGTCCGGTCACGAATGTGACCGAGCTGTGAACGCGGAATGACGAGGGCCCCGCCGTCTCCGGCGGGGCCCTCGATAGAGCCGATTCCGGCGCTTTTCGTCAGCCGCCGATCGCGTCGACCGCAGGCTGGATATCCGACCGCAGCTTGTCGCTGATCGGAGCCGAGCCGGCGTTCTGGGCCGCGGCATCCTGGCCGTCGGCGCTGATCATGTAGTTGAAGAACGCGTTGACGTTCTTCGCGTCATCGGCGCTGTCGTAGCCCGTGCAGGCGATCTCGTACGAGGCGAGCGTGATCGGGTACACGCTCGGGTCGGTGCTGGTCCGGTTGAGCGAGTACTTGAACACGTACCGGCCGCCGGAGTTGTCGACCTTCGACGCGTCGATGTCCGCGGCGGCGCCGTCGGCCGTCGGCTGCGACGTACTCGCTGCCGACCTTGACCGAGGCGACGCCGAGGTCGCCGGCCTGGCTGAAGTCGGCGTAGCCGATCGTGCCGTCGCCGTTCTTGACCGCGTCGACAACGCCGGAGGTACCCTCGGCGGCCTCGCCACCCTTCACCGGCCACGTCTCACCCGCGGGGTACGGCCAGTCCTTGGGGGCCGCCTGCGACAGGTAGTCGGTGTAGTTGAACGTCGTGCCGGAATCGTCCGAACGGTTGACCGGGGTGATCCGCGTGTCGGGCAGATCGACATCGGGGTTCTCGGCGGCGATGGCCGGGTCGTTCCAGGTCGTGATCTGCTGGTTCATGATCTGAGCCAGCGTCTCGGGGCTCAGCTGCAGCTTGTCGACGCCGCTGAGGTTGTAGATGACGGCGATCGGCGACAGGTACACGGGGATCTGCACCAGGTCGCTGCTGCCGCAGCGCTTGGCGGCCTTCGTGACGCCCGCGTCGTCGAAGGGCGCGTCGGAGCCCGCGTAGGCCACCGCCGCCGGCGCTGGAACTGTTCCTGGCCGCCGCCGGAGCCGATCGGGTCGTATGAGATGGTCAGGTCGGGGTTCGGGTCCTGAACGCCGGCGATCCAGGCTTCCTGGGCCGCCTGCTGGGCGCTCGAGCCCGCTCCGGCGAGCTTGCCGGAGAGGCCGCTGGGGACGCCGCCACTGCTGTTGTTGCCGCCTGAGGAGCTCGTCGTGCTGCTGCTGCCACAGGCGGCGACGCCGATGGCAATAGCGACAACGAGCGCCGCGGCACCTATGAAGCGTAGGCTCTTCACGTTGTTTCTTTTCTCCTGTTCGGGTTGCGTACGGAGTGCGCTGGGCGTGCGGAGATGTCCCCTTGGCCGCAGGCTTCGGCCACTGTCGCGTTCGCCGGCGGGCGATCTGTGAACCTGATGTGAACGGGTCGTAAAACAGGCGTGAAGCACGCCTGGTGACCCGGGGGCTGCGGCGACCGCCCGGAGCCGCGTCGGGTAATGTCCCGCCGGATGAGTGGAGCCCGCAAGAGCCTGCGCCGCGTCGCCGGCGCCGTTGCCGTCGCCGCGATCGCGATGCTGGCGCTCGCGCCGTCCGCTCTCGCCGCCGACGGCGAAGGCGTGTGGGGGAAGACGACGGACTTCGACGTGACGATGTGGAGCTTCGGTGTGATCGCCCTCTTCGTGCTCCTGCCGACGGTGTTGACGATCATCCAGCACAAGCTCGACACCCGCAAGGAGCGGGCGCGCGAGCAGCTCGAGCGGGTCCGCAAGCCCTAGGCGGGCGGCAGCCGCGCTCCCACGATGACGACGGGCGAGCGCACCAGTTACGGGCGCGTCGGCTCCGCCGCCGTGCTCACGATCGAGCGTCCGGAGCGGCGCAATGCTGTCGACCGCCAAACGGCGGAGGAGCTGCTCAGCGGCTATCGGGCCTTTGAAGCCGACGAGGAAGCCCGCGTGCTGATCGTGACCGGAGCCGGTGACGTCGCCTTCTGCGCCGGGGCCGACCTGAAGGCGCTCTCGGAGGTCGGGCCCGAGCCGCCCGAGGAGATGGTCAGCGGCTACATCGACCGGCCCGAGGGGCCGATGGGCTTCACGCGGCTTGTCCCGAGCAAGCCCGCGATCGCAGCGATCAGCGGCTGGTGCCTGGCGGGTGGACTCGAGATCGCTCTGTGGTGCGATCTGCGCATCGCCACGGCCGACTCCAGGCTCGGCTACCCCGAGCGGCGCTGGGGGGTCCCTCTCATCGATGGCGGCACGCAGCGGCTACCGCGCGTGGTCGGGCTGGGGCGCGCGCTCGATCTGATCCTCACCGGCCGCATCATGGAAGCGTCCGAGGCCCACGAGTGGGGCCTCGTGAACGAGATCGTGCCCGCCGGCAAGCACCTCGAGCGGGCGCTCGAGCTCGCCGAGGCGATCGCTTCCTTCCCTCAGGAGACGATGCTCGCCGACCGCCGTGCCGCGATCGAGGGATCGGGCATGGAGCTCGAGGACGGGCTCGCGCTCGAGGCCGCGTCCGGCCGCCGCACGATCGACATCGCGATCGGCGGCGCGGGGCGCTTCGCACGGGGCGAGGGGCGCGGCGGCACTTTCTGACGGCCGGATACCCCCGCCTACAGGGTCGTGCGGTCCTCCAGCCGGGCCCGGGACTCGGGATCGTGTGAGGGGAGATAGACGAGCGGGAAGTCGGCGGCGTGCGCGCGGATGCGGTCGATCGTGGCCACCGTGACGGCCGGGTCGGGGCCGACCGCGTCGTGGCGGCGGGCGAGCAGCTGCTCGACGGTGTCGGTCGCATCGCCGGCCAAGAGCACGTGGTTGCGGTCGTCATCGATGCAGAGCACCGAAACGTGCCCCGGGGTATGGCCGGGCGTCGCAACGGCGAGCACGCGGCCGTCGTCGCTGAGTGCCTTGCTCGCCTCGAAGGCTCCGAACGAGCCGTCGTCGAGAGCGAGCGGCTCGAACCGGACCCCGGTCGGGATCGGCTGACGAAGTACGCGCTGGAAGAAGCGGGCGGCGAACGTCCGCGTGTAGGCGAGCTCCTGCTCGTGCACGAGCACCGGGTGCTCGCCGAGGTGGACGGCGCCGTCCATGTGGTCGCCGTGCATGTGCGTGAGCACCGCCACGTCGATGTCCGCCGCCTCGCACCCGGCGGCGGCGAGCGCAGCAGGCAGCTCGTCCACTGGGTCGACCTCGAAGCGGGCGAACGGGATGTCCCTGGCTGCGGCCGTCTCGCCCGTGTCGACGAGGATGCGGCGGCCGTTGTGCTCGACGAGCCAGGCGTGGATCGGCAGGGGATCCGAGAATGGGCCTGGCAGGAAGAGGTCGAGCTGGCGGCGGACGCCGCTCCGTGCGTACAGGAACGCGCGCTTGACGCGCACCGTTCCCGTTGTCAGCGCCTGGATCTTGATCGTTTCTATCCCTCCCCCCTGCCTCAGATGCGGAACTCGCGCAGCAGCCGCTTCTCGGTCTCGCCCTCGACCGCGGCAACGACCTCGATATACCCCTCGAGCGGCGTGCCGCGGATCTTCGTCGCGAGCAGATCGTCGACCTGGAAGATCCCGGCCGAGTTGTTCATCTCGATCTCGATCCTGATCGGACGCTCGCTCCCCTTCTCGATCGTGACCCGGTCGATCGCGGCAGCCGAGATCGCATGGATGCCCATCTCCCCGCGCTCGACGGGCAGGCGGGAACGCCCCTCGGCCATGTCGAGCGCGTCGGCGACGCGGACGACCCCCGCCTCCAGCGTGTACGGCTCGCCGCGCCGCCGGTGGCCGATGATGCAGTGCAGCGCCTCGGACGCAACCACGGTGAGCTCCGGCTCCTCGTAGATGGCGGCGAGCAGCTCCCGCAGCTTGCGGTCCGCGATGAAGAGACTGTAGGCCTCGTGGTCGGCGCGGTGGATGCCCATGCCGGTGTCGTGCAGCAGCGCGCCGCCGATCACGACGACCTCAGCGTCGCGCTCGCCGAGGCCGTGGTCGGAGACCATGGCCGGCTCGATGCCGCCGCGAATCGCGAGCCTGAGGATGCGGAGCGCGATGTTGGCGACGATCTGGATGTGCACGCGGCTGTGATCGGACATCCCGAGCCGCTCCGAGGTGACCTGCTGCATGTACCAGCGCGCGGCGAGCTCGCCGTCGCCGTTGGCCGCCTCCAGGAGGCGCTCGAGGCGCCGGTTGCCGCGCGTGGGGACGGTTACGCCCGCGTGCGATACGCGCTCGGCCAGGCTCGGCCCGCTCGCTTCCATCGTCCGCAGTGTGCCGGACGGACCGGACCGCGGTCGGCTCCGTGCGCGATCATGCCGCCATGACGGGCGGCGCAGCTGACGCGGAGGGAGCGCAACCGCCGCTCGTGAGCGACTCGGCCGACGGGGTACTGACGCTGACGCTGAACCGTCCCGAGAAGCGCAATGCCCTGTCGATCGAGCTGCGGCTGGCGCTCGCGGCTGCGCTCACCGATCTCGATACCGAGGCGGTCGGCGCAGTCGTGATCACGGGTGCCCCGCCGGCCTTCTGCTCGGGCATGGACACCACGCAGTTCGGCGGCGATGCCGCCAACCGGCGCGCGCTCGTCGACAGCAGCCTCGCCTGCATGAACGCCGTCGGTCGCTGCCCCGTCCCGGTGCTTGCCGCTGTGAACGGGCCGGCGCTCGCGGGCGGCTTCTTGCTGGCGCTGGCAGCGGACATCCGGATCGCCGAGCCGGCGGCCCGCTTCGGGTTCCCCGAGCTGCCGCGAGGGATACCGCCGTCGTTCGCCTGGGCGCGGGCAACGCTGCCGGCCGCGCTCGCGCGCGAGCTCTGCCTCAGCGGCCGCATCGTCGACGGCCAGGGGGCGCTGCGGGAGGGGATCGTCGGCCAGCTCGTCGCGGCCGGCGAGGCCGCGGCCGCGGCCGGAGCGCTGGCGCGGGAGATCACCGGCCGGCCCCGGCGGGCGACGCTCGAGAGCAAGCGGCGGATCCTGCTCGAGCGCGAGCAGCTCTACGGATTCCTCTTCGACGATGAGGAGCGCATGTTCAGAGCCGCGCTCGGCGCCTGAACGGCCACGCCGCCGCCCGCGGCGGGCCTCCGGAACTCAGGAACCGCAGATCGGCCAGGGGCTCGAGCCCGAGCGCTCGTACAGCAGCGCGGCGCGATAGTCCTGCTCGGCCGCCGGCGCCGCAGCGGGGTCGCCTGAGCCGCCGACCGACGACCAGGTGCCGAGGTCGAACTGGTACTTGCCGCGGTACGTGCCGGAGGAGTCGACGGCGGCAGGGTTGCCGCCGGACTCACAGGAGGCGATCGCGTTCAGCGTCGCGGACGAAACACCGACCGACTCGGGCGTCGGGTACTTGGGCTTGCGCGCCTTGCGCACCTTCGCCTCCAATGAGCGGGTCCGGCTCCGGGCCGCCTGCAGGCTGAGGTCGTGCGGGAGCGCCGCCTGCTTGGGAGCGACATCGAGCTTCTTCGCCTCCACGTACGTCTTGCGGTACTCGCGCCGCTGCTTCGTCACCTCTAGGGCGCGCTCGAGCGGCTTGCGCTCGATCTTGAAGCCGAGCTGGGCGATGCTGCCGTCGGCCGAGCCGGCAGCGATGCCGGCGAAGAAGGCGGCGAGCGCGAACAGCATCGCGATCGTCGCGATGATCAGGCTGTGGGTTTTCGTGAGCTTGGGCACCAGGGACACCTCCGTGGGCACGCCGGTCCCCGCGTCCCGGAGCTCAGGCCTTTGGCCGGCTGGGGCGCGGTCCGCGGGCTCGGGCTTCGGCTCTTCGCCTCGGCCTGCGCGCGGGTGCGGCGGGTGCGTTCCCGGGCGGCGTGTGCAGTCGCGTGCCGTCCTTCGGCATGCGGGCCCGGGGGTCGTTTTGACGACGCGTAGAGTGACGGTCAAAGCGGCGGAGATGTGTGCGACTGCTCACACTCGCAATATTTCGCTCACATAGGCCGCACGCGATCCTCCTATGCCCGAGCCCCCGCCACCGCATCCCCGGCCGCCGCTGGCCCTCGTCGAAGAGCCGCTCGAGGGCCGCACAGCAGCGCTCGGAACGGGCGTTTCGGCCGCGATCATGCGCCGCGTGGCGCGCGGGGACCTGCCGGAGACGGCCCGCGTGCACCGCACTGGCCGCAGCCTCGCGTTCGGGCGGATCGACCGGCTGTCGAGCGGTTACCGCGAGGCGCTGGACATCGCCCGGGAGCACGGCTACGAGCCGGTCGAGCGCATGGCCGGCGGGCGCGCGGCCGTCTTCCACGAGGGCACCCTTGCCTTCTCGAAGGCGAGCCGGGAGTCCGCGCTGCGGGCCGGGCTCAGCACTCGCTTCGAGGAGATGGCGGAGATCGTCGCAGGGACCCTGCGACGGGTCGGCCTCGACGCCCGGATCGGCGCCGTCGCCGGTGAGTACTGCCCGGGTGACTGGAGCGTGAACGAGGGCGGGCGCACCAAGATCGCCGGGATCGGCCAACGCGTGATCGCCGGCGGCGCCCATGTCGGCGGCGTGCTCGTAGTCCGCGACGCGGGCGCGATCCGTGGCGTCCTGATCCCGATCTACCAAGCGCTCGGGCTCGACTGGGACCCGGCGACCGCCGGCAGCGTCGCCGACGCGCTCGGCGCCCCGCCTCCGCCCGACGACGGCCCGGACCCGCTCATGCACGAGGTCCGCGACGCCTTCCGCGCCGAGCTCGCCGGGCGGTACGAGGTCACCCGGGCCGGCATCGACGAGGCGACCATGCGCATGGCCGAAGAGCTACGGGGGTTTCACGAGCCCAAGCCTCGGTAGGGGTCGGGCGCTGGCTGGCGGTTGCCGGCGTTGGGGTTCGGCCGGCGGTTGCCGGCGTTGGGGTTTGGCCGGCGGTTGCCGGCGGGGGTCTTTGGCTGGGGTGTTACGGCGTCGGGGTTCGGGCGGCGTCGCTTGCGTGGGTCCCCGGCCCGCGGGTCCTGTCGCGGGGTATCCCACGGACCGGAAATCCGCTTGGTTCACTTGGTTTCCGGGTCCGTGGGATCCCTCCCCGCGCCACCCGCGGGAGGCAGCGCTGGACGGGCGGCTCGTCGGCGGGAGGGCTGGGCCGGGCCCGGGAGGGGGTGGTGAGCGTCTCAGGCGGGGGTCTTTGGCCTGGCGGGGCGGCGGCCGCAGGGGCGCAGGGGGCGTGGCCTTTGGGCAACGAGGGAGGGGGTTGAGGCGAGTGGTCACGTTTCCTCTCAAGTTGAGAGGTTTTGTGACCAGTCATGGTTCGGGACGCCCCCTTGAGGGCGTGGTTTTTCGCGAGTGGTCACGTTTCCTCTAAGTTGAGAGGTTTTGTGACCAGTCATGGTTCGGGACGCCCCCTTGAGGGCGTGGTTTTTCGCGAGTGGTCACGTTTCCTCTCAAGTTGAGAGGTTTTGTGACCACTCGCGTTGCGGCGAGGGGGTTTCGGTGGTCTGGGGCTCGGGATCGCTCCCCTCGGTGCCCTGGGGACGGGGTGGTTTCGTGGGGCGAGGCGGCCCCGGCTGCGTGAGGCTCCCGAGCGGCGGACCGGCGGTGACGGTGTGCAGGGCTACTCGTACTGGAGGGCTTCCATGACCTCGATTCGCGAGGCTCGGCGGGCGGGGAAGACGCCGGCGAGGACGCCCGCTATCGCGGCGAGGACGAGGACGGCGACGATGCCTGCGATCGGGAAGGAGAGAACCAGTCCCTGGTCGGCCAGGGCCTTGACGGCGGCGATGCCGAGGGCGATCCCGATCACGGCCCCGACGATGGCGCCGATCATCGCGGTGATGAGCGACTCGTAGCGGACCATGCGCCGGACCTGGGAGCGGGAGGCGCCGATCGCGCGCAGCATGCCGAGCTCGCGCTTGCGCTCGAGGACGGAGAGCACGAGCGTGATCACGACGCCGACGAGGCTGAGGATCACAGCCAGGGTCAGGAGCACATAGATCAGGGAGACGAGCTGGTTGACCTGCTGCTCCTGGTCGTCCTTGATCTCCTGCTGGGAGCGTGACTCGGCGTTGGGGAAGCGGCGCTTGAGCAGCTTGTCGATCTTTGCCCTCGTCGCGTCGAAGTTCGCGCCCGGGTCGAACTTGGTCAGCACCAAGAGGTCCTGGCGGGCGTCGAACTTGTCTCGCAGCACCGCCCCCGGGACGGCGATGCTCGCGACGAGCAGCGAGATCCGGTCGCGGATGCTGCCCGCGACCGTGACCGGCACCTGCTCGCCCGTCGAGGTGGTCAGAGTGAGATGGTCGCCAACGCTGATTCCGTTCTTGTCGGCGAAGTCGGACTCGACGATGGCGCCGTCCGGGGGGAGGTTCTCGAGGGTGGAGTTGGACCCGTCCACCCAGTCAAGGTCGGCGGCCTTGGTCAGCGTCGGGGGGTCGAATCCCGTGATGAGCTGATCGCCGTCGACCCCTTGAATGCGCCCTCCGGCCGCGTTCACGGGGGAGGCGGCCTGGACGCCCTTGATGCGGGAGACGGCGGGGGCGATCTCCTCCGAGATCGGCGAGAAGCCGTCGATGTTGTAGATCGCGACGTCCCCGGTGAAGGTCTTGTCGAGCGCGTCGGCTACCGACTTGGTGATGGCCGAGCCCAGCATCAGCACGAAGACGACGAGCGCCACTCCGATCATCAGCGCCGAGGAGGTCGTGGCGGTCCGGCTCGGATTGCGGAGCGTGTTCTCGCGCGCGAGCCGCCCCGTCACGCCGCGCAGGCGCTCGATCGGCCTGCCCACGAGCGAGGCGAGCGGCGCGACGAGCTTGGCGCCGAGCATCGCGATCGCGATGAAGAGCAGGATCAGGCCGAGACCCATGAGGCTGAGCGCCGGGCCGATTCCGCCGCCTGAGAACAGGCCGGCGCAGATGATCACGATGCCGAGGGCCGCAAGGATCGAGGCGATCGCCGTGCGCCGCCGGCTCATCCCCTCCTTCTCGACGCCCGCGTCCTCGCGAAGCGCCTCGAGCGGGCTCACCCGCGTCGCGCGGAACGCCGGGATCAAGGCCGAGACGAGGGTCGAGAGCAGGCCGACCAGGAGCGCGATCAGCACCGTCCGCAGCTCGAGGGGCAGCCCCGACTGTGGCAGGTCGAAGCCGAGCGCCTTGAAGGCCGCGACCAGCAGCTTCACGAAGCCCGCCCCCGCGGCGATGCCGATGAGTGAGGCGACCAGTCCGATCGCCACCGCCTCCGCGATCACGGAGCCGAGCACCTGGCGCGAGGAGGCCCCCAGCGTCCGCAGCATCCCGAACTCGCGGGTCCGCTGCGCGACCGTGATGCTGAAGATGTTGAAGATCAGAAAGGCGCCGACGAAGATCGTGATCCCGGCGAAGATCAGCAGCGCCGTGGTCAGGAACTGGAAGCCGTCCTTGATGTCCTGCGAGTCCTGCGCCGCAACCTGCTGTCCCGTCTTCGCCTCCGCGGTCTTCGGCAGCACCTCGCTGACCCGGTTGCGCAGCTCCTCAGGGCTGACCCCGTCTTCGGCCTGCAGGTCGATCTCGTCGAACTGGCCCTCCTTGCCGGTCACGCGCTGCGCCTCCGGCAGCGTCATCTCGACGAGGCTGGCGCCCCCGAGCGGCACTCCCGAGCCGAACCGCGTGATCCCCGTCAGCTTGTAGCGGCGCAGCCCGGTCACGCCCGTGATCGGGATCTTCTGCCCAAGCTCGTAGTTCTCCTGATCGGCTGTGAACTCGTCGACCGAGACCTCGTGGCCGTTGCGCGGCGGTCTGCCCTCGATGTAGGTGGTCGGGCTGAACGGCGCCGGCTGGAGGCTGTCGACGATGTGCGGCGGACCCCCATTGGGAGGGCCGATCCGATTGCCCTTCGAGTCGAGGATCGTGATCGCGGAGGAGTCGGCGATCGTCCCGGAGGCGGACTTGACGCCGGTCACGGCGGCGACGCGCGGCAGCAGCGACTTCGGCAGCGCCGCGCCGGACTGCGGCAGCGAGAAGCTCGCGTCGAACTCCTGCTTCGGGCGCACGGCCACGTCGATGCCCTCGGAGGCGGTCGAGAAGATGTCGTCGAACGACCGGTTGACCGAGTCGCTGAGCATCAGCGTCCCGGCGATCATCGCCACCCCGAAGAGGATCGCGACGGCCGTCAGGCTGGAGCGGAGCTTGTGCGCGGTGAGCCCGCGCAGCGCCAGGCGGAGCACTACCGGCTCCGGCGCATCAGATGCCCCGCATCAGCTCGATCACCTCGTCCTCGCCGGAGACGACGCGGTCGGCGGCGACCTGGCCGTCGGCGAGCACGACCACGCGATCGGCGTAGGAGGCCACACGCGGATCGTGGGTGACGATGACGACCGTCTGCCCGTACTCGTCGACGGCCCGACGCAGGAGCTCGAGCACCCCCGCGCTCGAGGTCGAATCGAGGTTGCCCGTCGGCTCGTCGGCAAAGACGACCGCGGGGCGAGAGACGAGAGCGCGCGCGATTGCGACGCGCTGCTGCTGACCGCCCGACAGCTCGGAGGGGCGGTGCGTCGCTCGGTCGGAGAGCCCGACCATCCCGAGCAGCTCCCCGAGCCACACGTCGTCGACGCGCTCGCCCGCAATCCGGAGGGGCAGGGAGACGTTCTCGGCGGCGTTGAGCACCGGCACGAGGTTGAAGAACTGGAAGACGAAGCCGAGCTTGGTGCGGCGCAGCTCGGTCATCCCCTTGTCGGAGAGGCCGGTGATCTCGGTCCCGTCGACCCAGACCTCGCCGGCGGTCGGCTTGTCGAGGCCGGCGAGCAGGTGCATGAGCGTGGACTTGCCGGAGCCCGAGGGCCCGACGATCGCCGTCAGCTGCCCTCGCGGGAAGTCGAGGTCGACACCGCGCAGCGCGTCCACGGCCGCCTGTCCCTCGCCGAAGCGCCGCGCGAGGTCGCGGCAGGAGACGATCGCCGCGCTCCCCTCCCGCGTCGGCTCAGTCTGGGTTGCGGCCTCCATCCGGGAAGAGGTTATGACAGAAGCCACTGGTGGGAAGATGACTCCGTGGTGAAGATGCGCGAACGCCTCGATCTCCATCCATCGCACAAGGCGGTCGGCGAGGCGGTCGGCCTGCGCGCGACCCTGATCGGCTCGAACGGCACGATCGCGATCGGTGCCCTCGCCGTCGGCGCAGCCTCGATCGGCGCGCTCGCGATCGGCCGCATGGCGATCGGCCGCCTCACCGTCCGCCGGGCGCATTTCGGCCGGCTGCGGGTTGACGAGCTCGAGGTCGGCTCGCTGCTGATCGACGGGGGCCGGGGGGCCGCGGATCTCCTGCCCGCGACCGGCGGCCGCAGCGGCCAGGCGCGGCTCGCCGCGGGCTCCTCGAAGCTCAGCCACGTCGACCTCGTCGTCACCTCGCTCGAGCGCAGCCTGCCCTTCTACCTCGACCTGCTCGGCCCGATCGGCTGGAGCGATCACGACACGATCGAGGGCGAGCGCGGGGAGGACGTCCACTACATCTCCGTCCCCGGCTCCGGCGTCGCGGCGATCGGGCTCCGGCAGGCGCAGTCCGACGCGCATCCAGTCCCCTACGACCGCTACGCGCCGGGAGTCCACCACGTCTGCATCGACGTCCCCTCGCGGGCGGAGGTCGACGAGCGCGCCAAATGGGTCCGGACCGACGGGCGCGGGGAGCTCCTCTCGGCGGGCGCGGAACGCGACTACACGCCCGGCTACTACTCCGCCTTCCTCGCCGATCCCGACGGGATCAAGCTCGAGCTCCTGCACCGGCCGGGCTATTGGGCTACGGTCGGGGGGCAGTGAAGCTACTCGCGTTCAGCGACCTCCACCGCGACCTCGACCAGGCGGCCGTGCTGCGCGCGGCGAGCGAGGAGGCCAACGTCGTCGTCGGCGCCGGCGATTTCGCGAACGAGCACCACGGCCTCGAGGAGACGATCTCGGCCCTTTCGGCGATCGAGACCCCGACGATCCTCATCCCCGGCAACAACGAGACCGAGGAGGCGTTGCGCGAGACGGCGGGCGAGTGGGCGGCGGCAACCGTCCTGCACGGCACCGCGAGCGAGATCGACGGCGTCACCTTCTTCGGGCTCGGCGCCGGGATCCCGATCACCCCGTGGGATTGGAGCTTCGACCTCGACGAGGAGGCGGCGGCCGAGCGCCTCGCCGCCTGCCCGGAAGCCGCGGTTCTCGTCGTCCATTCGCCCCCCCAGGGTCACTGCGACGAGAGCTCGACCGGCGCCCATCTCGGCAGCACTGCGATCGCGGACGCGATCGCTGAGCGGCGGCCCCGCCTCGCGGTCTGCGGCCACATCCACGAGAGCTGGGGAACCCGCTCGCGGATCGGGGACACCGAGATCGCCAACCTCGGCCCCGCGGGCGCCTTCTTCGAGGTCTGAGGCTGCGAGCCGGCGCCGGCCGCGTGAGCGACCGGTGAAAGCGCCCGGTCGGCTGTCGCATGGCGGCCCCGCGGGGTGTAGCGTCGCCACTCGATGAAGGTGCGCACGGTCCTCGCGACGATCCTCGTGCTCGTCCTCGGCGCGAGCGCAGTGCTCGCCTCGACCGGCGGCGACAAGAAGCAGGGCAGGATCGGCCCGCGCAGCCGGATCCAACCCTCCGGCCGGAAGCTGAATCCCGTCGGCAGCACCACGAAGCTCGGAAACCTGCCCACCGGCGGCGCGCTGACCCGGGACGGGCGCTTCCTGTGGACGCTGTCCGCCGGGCGCGGCGCCAACGACATCCGCATCGTGCGCGTGCGGCCGAACCTGAACCAGTGCCCGAAGCCGCCGCGAGGCAACCGCTGCCGGCGCAAGAAGAAGCGCACGGTCGGACAGGTCGTGCAGAAGATCAAGATGCCCGGCTTGAGCGGCGGCATGGCGATGGACCCGACCCGCAACGTCGCCTACGTCTCCGGCACCCCGGCCACCGATCACGCCGACGGCGCCGTGCCCGACAGCGTCCCCGGCAAGGAGGGCGACGTGATCCACACCTTCCGATACAAGCGTCGCTCGGGCCACGCGAAGCGGGCCAAGTTGATCCCGGTGCCGCCGCCGGCCGGCACCCTCCCGCCGCAGAACTTCCCCCCGACCAACAGCGACGTCTACTCCTGGCCCCGCGATCTCGCCGTCAGCCCCGACGGCACACAGCTCTTGGCCGCGCTCAACCTCGCCAACCAGGCGGCGATCGTCGACACCAAGACGGGCAAGGTCTCATACACGGCGGTTGGCCGCTACCCGTACGGCGCCGGAATCACGAGCGACGGCAAGACGGGGCTCGTGACGAGCGAGACCGAGGGAACCGTCACCGCGATCAACATGGCGACGGGACAGGTCCGCGGGAGGGTGACGGTCGGCCCCCACCTCTCCCACCCCGAGAGCATCGCGATCGATCCGAGGCGCCCGCTCGCCTACGTGGCCGTCACCAACCAGGATCTGATCGCCGTGGTGGACACCCAGAGCCTGCAGGTCGTGCGCATGCTCTCCGTCGAGCGGCCGAAGGGGATCGGCACCAGCCCGGTCCACGTCAGCGTCACCTCGGACGGCTGCAGGCTCCTGTCCTCGGACTCGGGCGAGGACGCGATCGCCGTCTTCGCCCTGCGCACCGGCAAGCGCTGCGAACCCTCGAAGGGGCGCCACCACGGCCACCGGCGCCACCACCTCGCGGCCCGGGCCGAGCGGATCCTGCGCCACGAGGGCCGCGCCGGCTCCGGCCATGCAGACTCGCTCACTGCGGCCAAGGCCGAGCTCTACGGCGACCGGGCCGAGCAGGCCGCCCAGGCCCGGCAGCACCGGAACCCCGTGCGGAAGCGGAGCCGGCGCTGGCAGCTGGTCGGGCGGATTCCGGTCGCCTCCTATCCAGCGGCCGCGTTCACGACGCCGCAAAAACCGCAGGCGCGAAAGCTCGTGTGGATCGCGGCGAAGGGGCTCGGCGTCGGGCGCAACGACGCCCGTGGGCGAGTCCTGCCGGAGGATCCGGGCTCGGCGACTTCAGGGGCGCCGCCGCGGTTCCGCTTCGACTACCTGCCCTCGAACGTCCGCGGCATGTCGGGGATCCTCCACTACCCCTCGTCGAAGCGGATCGAGAAGCTGACGCCGAAGGCGGCGCGACAGATCAAGCCGATCAATGCCGAGAAGCCGCCGGCCGGCACGCCGCTGCGTCCGGACGGTCCGATCAAGCACGTCTTCTACGTCGTCCGCGAGAACCGCAGCTACGACCAGATACTCGGGGACGTGCGTCGCGGGGACGGCGATCCGAAGCTGACCCTGTTCGGACGCAAGATCACGCCGAACGCCCACGCCCTCGTGCGCCGCTTCCCCCTGCTGGACCACGTCTACGCGAACTCCGAGGCCTCGATCGACGGTCACTTCTGGACCTCCGCCGGAGCGGTCTCCGACTACGTCGTCAAGAACTGGCACGCGAACTACGCGAACCGGGGCCGCCCCTACGACTTCGGCGTCTACTCGGTCACCTGGCCCTCGCGCGGGTTCCTCTTCGACCAAGCCCAGAAGCAGGGGATCAGCTACTACAACTACGGCGAGGCGATCGCCGGGACGCTGCCGCTCAACGACCTCGATCGCAACGCCTCCGAGACGGCCGAGGTGACCGCCAAGTTCGCGCGCTCCGACGTCGGCCCCCTCAACCCCGGCCCGCAGCTGCCGCCGCCGTCGCCCTGCTACTCGAACGACGCCTCCATCGGCAGCAACGTGATCACGGGCCAGGACACCTTCGATTCGAGCCTGCCGCCCGGCGTCAGCCCCGCCAACAACGAGAGCCGCTTCAAGTGCTTCAAGCAGCGCTTCGAGCAGCAGCTCGCCCAGAACAACGTGCCGGCCTTCAACTACCTCGTGCTGCCCAGCGACCACACGGAGGGGACGACGCCGGGCCGGCGCACGCCCCAGGCGATGATCGCCGACAACGACTACGCCCTCGGTCAGATCGTCGACGAGATCAGCCACTCGAAGATCTGGGACAGCTCGCTCATCCTCGTCGTCGAAGACGACAGCCAGGACGGTGCCGATCACGTCGACGCGCACCGGATCCCCGCCCTGGCGATCAGCCCCTACACGAAGCGCGGGGCGGTGATCCACGACCGCTACGACTTCCTCAGCTTCATCCGCACCCTCGAGCTCGTCACCGGAATGAAGCCCCTGAACCTGTTCGACGCGACGGCCGTGCCGCTGTACGACGCCTTCGACTCCAGCACCGCCGGCAACGACGCGCCCTACAACGCGATCGTTCCCGGCGTCGACCGGAACGCGCGCAACCCGGCCGACGCTCCGGACGCGCGCCTGTCGTCCGACCTGCCGCTGGCGCTGCCCGACCGCGTCCCGCAACGGCTGCTCGACAGGATCCTGTGGCAGTCGGTCCACGGCGGCGGCTCCGAGCCGCCGCCGCCCGGCCCCAACTCCTCCGGGCTGGACACGGACCGCTGGCGCCACAGCGACGCGGCGGACCTGGCGGAGGGCATCGCGGAGGTCCGGCGCGAGCTGCTCGGCCCGTACCGGTCCAAGTACGGGCGCAAGCACATCGGCAAGCCGCCGGCAGCCGCCCCGGAGCCGGGTGGGGACGGCGACGGCGACGGCGACTGACTAGATTCCCGCGCGGCGGGTGTTCCATCCCGCCTCGAGAGGAGAACCCGATGGCCGATTTCGTCGTCAAACGCGAGTCCGAGCTCGAGACCAGATACGGCGGCGCCTTCAAGCTGGTCCGGCACAGCCTGGGGATCAGCTCCTTCGGGGTCGCGGTGATCGAGATCCCGCCGAACGTCGACGGCTACCCCGAGCACGACCACACCGGTGACGGTCAGGAGGAGCTGTACACCGCGCTCTCCGGCAAGGCGGAGATCACCGTCGACGGGGAGACGGCGACGCTCGAGCCCGGCGTGTGGGTCGCGGTCCCGCCCGAGGCGAGACGCCAGGTGGTGACTTCCGACGAGCCGATCAAGCTGCTCGTCGTCGGCGCCACGCCCGGCGCTGTCTACGAAGCACCCGAGATGAGCAAGCCCGAGCTCGGCGGCTGAGCGGAGGCCGTATGGCCACGCCGAAGCTCCCGCGCAAGGTCTACGAGGCCGAGCTCCTGCGCCTGCAGGAGGAGCTCGTCGTCCTCGCCGACTGGGTCCGGCGCGAGGGCAAGCGGATCGCGCTCGTCTTCGAAGGGCGCGACGCGGCCGGCAAGGGCGGCGTGATCAAGCGCATCACCGAGTACCTCCCGCCGCGCGTCGCCCGGACCGTGGCCCTCCCGGCACCGACCGAGCGCGAGCGCACGCAGTGGTACTTCCAGCGCTACGTCGCCCACCTCCCGGCCGCTGGAGAGATCGTCATCTTCGACCGCTCGTGGTACAACCGCGCCGGCGTCGAGAAGGTGATGGGGTTCTGCACGCCCGAGGAGCACCGGCTGTTCCTGCGCCAGGCTCCGATCTTCGAACAGATGCTGATCGACGACGGGATCATCCTCGTCAAGTACTGGTTCAGCGTCTCCGATCGGGAGCAGGAGAGGCGCTTCCGTTCGCGACTCGAGGACCCGCTGCGGCAGTGGAAGCTCTCGTCCATGGACCTCGAGGCGCAGGCGCGCTGGGTCGACTACTCGCGCGCCAAGGACGAGATGTTCGTCCACACCGACCTGACGAGCTCGCCCTGGAACGTGGTCGAATCGGACGCGAAGCGCAACGCCCGCATCAACTGCATCGCGCACCTGCTCGCGACCGTCCCCTACGAGCGCGGGCCCGAGCCGAAGATCGAGCTGCCGGAGCGGCAGAGCGACGAGGGCTACGTACGCCCCCCGCGCGAGACGAACCGCTACGTGCCCGACATCGCCGCCCAGGTCCTCGAGCGCGAGCTGCACGGCAAGGACGGCTGAGGCCCCGTGCCCCGCGGCCGGATACGGTTCCGGCCGTGACAGCCCAGCTCGGCATCCCGCGGCTGCCCGTCGGCCCCGATCCCCTGCGCCGCATCAAGGTCCCCTCCGATCTCGAGGAGATCACGACGATCGGCGAGGAGGCTCCGCCCGCCGCGGGCGGGCTCGAGGCGGGCGACATCGAGCGGATCTGGTCGGCGGCGGAGAGCCTGTATCGCAGCGGTGTCCACCCGGCGCTCAGCCTCTGCGTGCGCCGCGAGGGCGAGGTCGTGCTCGACCGCGCGATCGGCTGGGCGAAGGGCGTCGGGCCGGAGGCGCCGGACGACGCCGACCCGGTGCCCAACACGCCCGCCACCCCGCACGTCATCTACAGCGCCTCGAAGGCGCTCACCGCGTGCGTCGCCCACCTGCTCGACCAGCAGGGGAAGCTCCACGTCGGCGACAGGATCGCCGAGTACATCCCCGAGTACGCGCGCCACGGCAAGGAGGCGATCACGATCGCGCACCTGCTCTCGCACAGGGGCGGGGTACCCAACCTCCCCTCCGAGGCCTTCGACGTCGAGAACGCCGACGACCGGGAGCTCATCATCGAGATCCTCTGCGACGCGAAGCCGCAGTCGCGGCCGGGCCGCTCGCTCGCGTACCACGCCATCTCCGGCGGCTTCATCATCGGTGAGGTCGTCCAGCGGGTCACCGGCCGCTCGATCCGGGACGTGCTCGCGGACGAGCTCCTCGACCCGCTCGGCTTTCGCTGGACCAACTACGGCGTCGCGCCCTCCGACGTCGACGCCGTCGCCACGAGCCATGCGACGGGGGCGCCGCTGCTGCCGCCGCTCTCGACCCTGCTCAAGCGGGCGCTGGGCGTCAGCGTCGCCGATGCCGCCCGGCTCGCGAACGAGCCGGAGTTCCTGACCGCAGTGATCCCGGCCGGCAACGCCGTCACCACCGCGAACGAGCTCTCCCGCTTCTTCGAGCTGTTGCGCAGCGGAGGCGAGCTGGACGGCGTCCGCGTCTTCGAGCCGCGCACGATCCGCCGCATGCTCTCCGAGCAGTCCTACCTCGAGATCGACTTCACCCTCGGCTTCCCGACCCGCTTCAGCCTCGGGATGATGCTCGGCGCCCAGCGGCTCTCCATCTACGGCCCCGACACCGAGCACGCCTTCGGCCATCTCGGGTTCACCAACATCATCGGCTGGGCCGACCCCGAGCGGGCGCTGTCCGCCGCCGTGATCACCTCGGGCAAGCCGGTGCTGTATCCGGAGCTGCCCCTCTTCTGGAACTTGATGCGGACCGTCGGGAACGCCGTGCCGAAGGTCGCTTCGAACCCGTTGCAGCTGCCGCCCGCCTGAGCCGGGCGCCGCCTCTCGCGTTTGTGCCGCGCCCGCGGTGGGAACGTGCACCGAGTCAGCGAACGAGAGGAGAGAGCGTGAGCGGGACGGCGGGAAGCGGACGCGACGACGCAGGGAATGAGGACATCGGCGAGGAGGTGAAGGGCGATCGGGCGCGCGAGCTGCTCGCGACCAGCGGCGCCTGCGCGATCGACGCCCGCGGCCCGGACGCGGCGGCCGGCGGCCACGTGCCGGGGGCGACGATCGTCGTCGACGGCGACGTCGCCGAGGCGGCCGCGGGCGCCCGGCACGAGCGTGAGCTGCCGGTGCTCGTCTTCGCCGACGATGACGACCGCGCGCGCGAAGCGGCCGAGCAGCTGCGCTCGGAAGGGATCGAGGCAGCCGCCGTCTCCGGCGGGCTCGACGCCTTCGCCGGCGCCGGCGGCAAGCTGCAGCCCGGCCGCGACGAGGAGTACGACGGCCCGAAGCTGAAGCAGCCCGGCGGCTGAGCGCCGGGCTGCCCCGAATCCCTAGTGGACGGGTCCGCTAGTTCTCGACCTCGGCGGCGGCTTCCGCGTCCGCGTCCGCCTGCGCGGACTCCTCCGTGCGGCTGTGCGCGGCACGGTCCTCGTAGCCGGCGCGGACGTTGCGATCCGGTGCGGAGAGCACGTCGTCGGCCTTGAGGAAGCGGGCGATCGCCTCACGGCCGCGGCGCGGCAGCAGGTTCATCGCGCCGGCGATGTAGACCGTCTCCTTCGGCACCCAGACGTCGAACCGGTTCGTCTCGATCGCCTCGACGATCGCCTCTGCCACGTCCTCGGGCTCGAGCGTCTTCACGCCGCGCGCCTCGTGCAGACCCGAGCCGAGCTCGGTGTTGACGATCGCCGGCATCACGCAGGAAACCTCGACGTTCGTGTCGCGCAGCTCGCCGCGCGCCGCCTCGGAGAGGCCGACGACCGCGTGCTTGGTGGCGCAGTAGGTTGCGCCGCCCGCGAAGCCCGCCTTGCCGGCCTGGCTGGCGATGTTGACGATGTGCCCCGTGTTGCGCGGGATCATGTCCGCCATCGCGATCTTCGTTCCGAAGATGACGCCGTGCAGGTTGATGTCGATCTGCAGCTTCGCGATCTCGTCGCTCTCGTCGGTGAGCAGGTTGAGCGGCATGATCCCGGCGTTGTTGATGAGGACGTCGATCGGGCCGAGCTCCTTCGCCGCGTTCGCGTAGAACGCCTCGAAGCTGGGACGGCTCGTCACGTCGAGCTCGAAAGCAACGCAGTTGCCGCCAAGCTCGGTCGCCGTCTGCTCGGCCTGCTCGGCCTTGAGGTCTCCGATCGCGACACGCGCCCCGCGCCGGATCAGGGCCTCCGCCGTCTTCCGCCCGATGCCCTGGGCGCCGCCGGTGATCGCGACGACCTTCCCGGATACGGACTTGACCTGCTTGCGCGCCATTCTCGCTCTCCTCTCGTCGACTGGCCAGGCGGCCAAATTCCGCCACATCATTGCGGACCGGCGCAGCCGGCGCGGCGTGACCGATCAGAGACGGTCGAGTAGCGCGGCCACGAGCGCGAGGGCGACCTCCGCGCGCGTGCGCAGCGAGGCCTTGACGATGTGCTCCTCGGGAGCGTGCGAGCCCGCCCCGAGCGGTCCGAGACCATCGATCGCGAGCAGCGGCGCGCCCGCGGCCAGATGGCTGGCGTCGCTGGCTCCGCCCCGCTCGGTGCCGACGATCCGGCGGCCGAGCAGTTCCGAGGCGCGTTCGAGGTGCGGACCCGCCCGCTCGGTCATCTCCATCGCCGGCCAGCGGCGCGTCAGCTTCGCCTCGAGCGAGACGCCGTCGATCTCGTCCGGGACGCGGCGGACCAGGTCCTCGATCGACTCCAGGCTCCCGGCGCGGACGTCGAAGGAGAGCTCGCCGTAGGGGGGGACGATGTTGAACGCCTCCCCGGAGCGCATGATCGTCGGCACGACCGTGAGCCGCTGCGGGCCCTCGGGGTCGTGTAGAGCAGCGAGTTCCGGCACCACCCGGGCCAGCGCCAGGAGCGCGTTGCGGCCCTCCTCCGGCTCCGACCCGGAGTGGGAGGCGCGGCCGAACGCCTCGATCTGGACCGTGCCGGCGGCCTTGCGCGCGACGATCACCGCCTCCTCCCCGTCCGGGGTCAGCTCGCCGCCCTCGAAGCAGAGGCATGCGTCGAAGTCCCCGAAGCGCTCGGCATGGACGAAGGGCACGGTGCGCCACTCCTCGTCGACGACGAGCAGCAGCGCCGTCTCCGCGTACAGCTCCGGCCTCGCCGCCAGGGCGCGCAGGACGCCGATCGCGAGGGCGACGCCTGCCTTCATGTCGATCGTCCCGGGCCCGTAGAGCAGCTTCCCCTCCTCGCGCAGCGGGTGGTGCTCGGCGTGCGGGATAACGGTGTCGACGTGGCCGAGCAGCAGCAAGCGGCCCGTTCCGGTGCCCGGCAGGTGCGCGAGCAGGTCGCGCGCGTGGCGGGGTGAGGAGCAATCGAGCCGCTCGACCGCGACCCCGTCGGGGAGCAGCGCCGCCGCGACGGCGAGGGCCGCCTCCGCCGCCTCGACATCGCCCGAGGGCGAGGAGACATCGACCAGGGCGGCTACGTCGCGCTCGGCATGCTCTTCGATCGCGTCGGTCGCCGCCGCGATCCACTGTTGCCAGTCGCGGTCGTCCATCGAAACGCGCACCGTACACGGGCGCCGCTGCTACGGTCCCAGCCCGTGTCCGCCGCCGCATCCGAGAGCGCCGTCGAAGCCGGCGCCGCGACGCCCCTCGGCAACCCGCCGGCCTTCGAGGGCGGCGTCCAGCCCGTCGGTGCCGGAGCGTTCGCCTGGATCCAGCCCAACGGCGAGCTCGGCGAGTCCAACGCGGGCCTGGTCGTCGGCGACGGGGCGAGCCTTCTGATCGACACGCTCTGGGACGAACGGCTGACCAGGCGGATGCTCGACGCGCTCGTCCCGGCCCGCGCCGGGGCGCCGATCACGACGCTCTTCAACACCCACGGCGACGGCGACCACTGGTACGGCAACGGTCTCGTCGGCGGCGCGCGCATCGTCGCGACCGATGCCGCGGAGCGCCAGATGCGCGCCGAGCCCCCGGCGATGCTGACGCGGCTCGGGCCCCTCTCGACGGTCAGCGACGCGCTGATCTCGGTGCCGCTGCTTCCCGGCAAGAGCCGCCTGCGCGGCATCGCCGCCTTCTCGGAGCAGCTCTCCCGCTACGAGTTCGCCGGGATCGATCCGCGGCTCCCGGACGAGTGCTTCTCGGGCGAGCTGACCCTCGAGGTCGGCGGCAGGCGCGTGGAGCTGTACGAGGTCGGGCCCGCGCACACCCCCGGCGACGCGATCGCCTGGGTCCCGGACGCGCGCGTCGTCTTCAGCGGCGACGTCGTCTTCAACGGCGTCACACCGATCATGTGGGCCGGGCCGGCCTCGAACTGGATCAACTCGCTCGAGCGGATCGCGGGCCTCGACCCTCTCGCGATCGTTCCCGGCCATGGACCCGTCTGCGAGCGCAACTGCCTCGAGGACCTGATCGGCTACTGGAGCTATCTGATCCGCAGCGTGCCCGCCGGCGCCGGCGACGCCGTCGTCGAGCTCGCCGAGGCGCTCGTGCGCGGGGTCGAGTACCGAACCTCCCCCTGGGGCGAGTGGCTCGGCCCCGAGCGCACGCTCGTCAACGTGGCGATGATCGCCCGCGAGCGCGACGGCGAGACCGGGCCGGTTTCGACCGCGAAGCGGATCGCGCTCCTCTCCCAGATGGGAGCCCTGCGCGAGCGCCTGGAGAGCTCAACCGCTCAGCTGTAGCGGTCCCACTTCTTCAGCGCCTTCGTCGGGGGCCGCGGCGAGCCGCCCTCGTACCAGCCCGGCCCGGACCACATCTCGAAGTGGAGATGGCACGCGGTCGCGTCCCCGGTGCGCCCCACGTAGCCGATCACCTGGCCCGTCTTCACATGGTCGCCCTGATGCGCCATCCCGCGTTTGAGCATGTGCATGTAGACGAAGTCGAAGCCGGTGCCCTTGCCGTCGATGACGAGGTAGTTGCCCGCGGCCGCTCCGCGGCTCTTGTACTGGACGCGGCCTCCGCGCGCGGCGCGGATCTTCTTGCCGCAGTGCGTGAGGATGTCCTGGCCCTCGTGATGGCGACCGGCACCGAAGCCGTCTCCGTAGCTGTGATGGGCGGCGATCGGGAACTGGTTGCGATGCAGATGCATCCTCGTCTTCCCCTTCGCCCGGCTGGCGTCAGCCGGCTGGCTGTGGTCCCCGCGCCGGTAGACCTTGAACGTGTAGCGGCCGTTCCCGGCGAAGCCCCTGCGGTTGAGCTTGCCGTTCCAGCGCAGCTTCGTCTTCTTCTTCGTCTCCAGGCCGTCATAGCGCCAGTGCCGCACGACCTTGCGGCTCTTGACCTTGATCGCCCGCACGACCACGTCCTGGCGGCCGGTGCCGCCGAGCTCGAACTTGAAGCGGGCTGCCCGATGGGAGTCGATGATCGCCTGGTCCGGCGTCGAGTCCGAGACCTTGAGGCGGAGCCGCCCGCCGTTCTTCCTCTTCGACTTGTTGGCGTGTGCCGTGGCCCCGCCCCCGGACGCGCGCGCGTCGTCGGTGCCGGCGCTGAGGGCCACGACCGCGATCGCGATCACGGCAACCCCGAGGGCAATGCGTTCGTACAGGCGTCGATGTGGGTGGTCGAGCAGCTCGATCAGCTCCTTCGCTCGTGCGCTTGCATCGTGCTTTTTTGGGCGCGCTCGCGGCGCAGCGCCCGAGGACGCTGCCGCTCATTGTGAGCCCGTTCCCGGTAATAACCTGACAGAACGCTAAAGGTTGCGGTTCCGGCGTGCGCCGCTCCGCGCGCGGCTCAGGCCGGCCGTAGTCCTCAGCCTTCGAGCAGGTCGGACCGCTCGATCAGCTCGATCCGATAGCCGTCCGGATCGCGGACGAAACACAATCGCGATCCGCCCTCGCGCACCGTGTAGGGAGGCTTCTCCGGCTCGATGCCGAGCTCTGCCAGGCGCTCGAGGGTGCCGTCGAGGTCGCCGACCGTGACCGCGATATGGCCGTAGCCGGTGCCGATCTCGTACGGCTCGCTCACATCATGGTTGTAGGTGAGCTCGAGCCGGGCGCCGTCGCCGGGCAACCCCATGAAGCAGTTCGTCGCCTCGTCGCGGATCGGCATCCGGCCCACCTCCTCGAAGCCGAGCTTCTCGTAGAAGTCGACCGAGCGCTCGAGGTCGAGGACGCGGTAGCAGGTGTGGATCAGCTCGCTCACGGCTCCAGCCTAGCGCCGGTTCGGCTCACGGGCCAGTGGCGCTGGTGGACCCGTCCACTAGAAGCCGGCCGGGTGGCGAGCGACGTAGTCGGACGTGCTCATGTAGCCGTCGAGACTCGTGCTCCAACTCGGGCCCGAGCCGCCGGTGCCCGACGTGTCCCAGCGGAGCCCGGCGATGACGGCGTACGCATGCCCGGAGTTCGCGTAGACGGTGATCCACTGGCCCGGCCCGGACGCGCCCCAGCTCTCGAGGCCGGTCGAGTCGAGCGGCGAGGAGAGGAAGCCGCCACCGTGCAGCGCATACGACACCGCGCCGGAACAGTCGTAGCCGGAGGAGTCGAAGGAGCCGTGGCCGCCGCCCCAGACGTACGGGGTATCGCGGATCGCGTTCGCAGCCTGGATCACGGCAGCGACCTGCGGCGGCGCGTTGGCGGGCGGGCTCGCCGACCCGTCGGCGTTGAGGGTCGCCGTATCGCCGGGCACAGGAGCCGCGGGCGGCGGTGTGCTCGTGGTCGTCGTAGTGCTGGTGTCGGTCGAGGCCGCCTGCTCGGCCGCCTGCTGCGCGGCTTGGCGCTGCGCCTGGCGCTCGATCGCCTTCTCGAGGTCGATCTGCTTGTTATCGAGCCGGTCGAGCATCGCGCGGCGCGACTGGCGGGCGGCGCGAAGCTGCGCCTCCTGGGCCTCGAGCGAGGCGCGCTGGTTCGCGAGCGCGTCGCGGCGGGCCGCGATTTCGTCGCGGGCGTCGGAGATCCGCTGCTTGTCGTCGGCGAGCCCCGAGACCGTGTCCGACATCTGCTGCTTCAGATCCCGGGCGCGGTTGATGACGCTCGACTGGTAGTTCTGAAGGTGGTCGTAGTACTGGCTGTTGTTCTCGAAGTCCTGGATGTCGGAGGAGTTGAGGAGGACCGACCCCAGGTCCGGCGTCGGCGCCTTGTAGATGCGGACGAGCATGTCCTTGAGCTCGCCGCTGGCGGCGAAGAAGTCCTTGCGCAGGCCCTCGAGCTTCTTGCGCCCGGCGGCGAGCTCGGCCGAGGCCTTCTCGAGCTCGGCCTCCTTCGCCTGCAGCTGCTCGGTCGCCGAGGCCTCCTGCTGACGCAGGTCGGAGACGCGCCCGATGAGAGCGTTGACCTCACCGTTGTGCGCCTGCAGCTCGGCCGCCAGCTTCTGCTTGTGGCTCTGGACGGCGTGCAGCTGCGCCGTCTTCGTCTCGCCCAGCGCGGAGGCGCTCAGCTCGAGCCCGAGAACGAGCGCGAACAACGCCGCGAACGCGACGAGCACGGCCGCCCGGCGAGGGCGGCGTACGGATGTGGGTGCAGGGGTAGGCGCCGGCATGGGGTGTCGGGTCGACCCCCGCGACGGGGACGGGGACCGTGAGGCGGGCAATCTACCGGTTTGAAGGATTCTGCAAGCGACTCCTAACAATCCTGCAAGATCCATTTCATTTGCAGGAGCTTTCGGAGCGGCCCCGACGCAGCTACGGCCCTCGAATCCGGCTCCGGAAGCCGGTTGCGCGCTCCCTGGGCGGGATCTTGCGGGCTCAGCCGAGTGGGCTGAGCAGGCCCTCCAGGTGGGGCGTTCCCTTACGCGCGTCCCGAACGGCGAACGCGATCTTGCCGGCCTCGGCGCCGGCGAGCGGGGCCGAGGCGAACGAGACCCGTGCGGGCAGGAGGATGGGGCGCTTGAAGCGGACTTGGGCGCGAGCGGCGTCGGGCGTGTCGCCCTCGAGCGCGGCCAACGACCGGGCCTTGGTCCACATCCCGTGCGCGATCGCCTTCGGGAAGCCCAGCGGCTTCGCGGTCCACTCGGACATGTGGATCGGGTTGCGGTCGCCGGAGACGGCGCCGTAGCGGCGTCCGAGCGCCGCGTCGAGCTTCCACTCCGCTGCCGCCGGCAGCGCCGCGAAATCCGTCGCCTCGAAGGCGTCCGCCTTCTCCGCGGAGCCCTCCTCTCCCCCGCCCCGGCGCAGCGTGACCGACCGCGACTCCCAGACGAGCTCGGAGCCGACGCGGACCTCGCTCACGAACGAGAACTGCCGCCCCTTCGGGTGCGGCTCCAGGGGGGTGGCGCTGACGCGCACCTCGAGCTTCTCCGAGAGCTTGATCTGCCGGTGGCGGGTGATCTCGTTCGCGATGTGCACGAGCCCGATGCCCCCGAACGGGAAGTCCTCCTCGGTCATCAGCGACATGTGCAACGGGAAGGCGAGCATGTGCGGATAGGTGATCGGGAGCGTCTCGCGGAGCGTGAAGCCGCATACGCGGCAGTAATCGGCGAGCCGGTCGGGGTCGACCTCGACCTCGGGGATGACGAGCGTCGTCTCTGGGATCTCCCGGGAGCGGCCCCCGATCCCGAGCACGGGCAGCTTGTCGGCGTAGGGGATCCCGCCGAGCGCAGCCTTCCCGTAGAGGGCGAGCAGGTTCGGCGGTGCCTCGAGCGTGCGCTCGGTCATCGTCACGCCCCCAGCAGGCTCTGACCGCAGACGCGGACCAGGTTGCCGTTGAGCGCGGCCGAGGCGGGGCTCGCGTACCAGGCGATCGTCTCGGCGACGTCGACCGGCAGGCCTCCCTGACTCATCGAATTGAGCCGGCGACCGACCTCGCGCGTGCCGATCGGCATCGCCGCGGTCATCTGCGTCTCGATGAAGCCAGGGGCGACGGCGTTGATCGTCGCCTTCGCCTTGTCGAAAACGGGGGCCATCGAGTCGACCATGCCGATCACGCCCGCCTTCGCGGTCGCGTAGTTGGTCTGGCCGGCGTTGCCGGCGATGCCCGCGATCGACGAGACGCAGATCACGCGTCCGTTCTCGTTCAGCGCCCCGGAGTCGAGCAGCGCGTCGTTGATGCGCTCCTCGCTCGAGAGATTGATGTCGAGCAGCACGTCCCAGCGCTCGGCGTCCATACCGACGATCGTCTTGTCGCGGGTGACGCCGGCGTTGTGGACGACCACGTCCACGCCGCCGTGCTCGTCGGTCAGGCGCTTGGCGATCACGGCCGGGGCGTCCTCGGCCGTGATGTCGACGATGATCTCGCTGCCCCCGATCTCGCCGGTCAAGGCCCGGAGATCGTCGGCGAGCGGCGGTACGTCGAGGCCGACGACGTGAGCGCCGTCGCGAGCCAGCGTCCGGGCGATCGCCGCGCCGATCCCGCGCGAGGCGCCCGTCACCAGCGCGACCTTCCCCGCCAGCGGGCGGTCCCAGTCGATGTCGCGCTCGAGAGGCGGCTTCGCCGCGGGCTTGCCGACCCGCACCACCTGCCCGGAGACGTAGGCGGAGCGGGGCGAGAGGAAGAAGCGGAGCGTCGAATCCACGTGCGCCTCCGCCCCGTCGGAGACGTAGACGAGGTTGGCCGTGGCACCGGCGCGCGCCTCCTTGCCGAGCGAGCGGACGAAGCCCTCGAGCGCGCGCTGGGCTGTCGCCTCCCGCGGCTTCTTGCACTCCGATGGCGGGGTCCCGAGCACGATCGCGCGGCCCGACGGCAGCAGGTGGCGGAAGCTCGGATGGAAGAACTCCCAGAGCTCGCGCAGCTGGGTCGAGTCGGAGATCCCGCTCGCGTCGAAGACGAGGGCCTTGAAGCGCTTGCTGGAAGGCGCCTCGGGGTTCCAGATGCCGGCGTCGAGATCGCCGGCCGCGGCGGCGGCGCGGAGCTCATCGCCGGGGGGCGTGTCGACCTCGGCCTCGGCCAGGGCGAGCACGCGGGCGGCGGACCGGGCGAGCCGGCCGCCGGGCGCCGCACCGAGCAGGGCCGGGCCCGAGAGCAGCGGCTGGCCGGGCTCGTAGCGGTCGAGCTCGACCGGCTGCGGCAGGCCGACGTTCTTGGCGATGAAGCCGCCGACGGGATTGTTGACCAGCTGCGAGTAACGATCGGACATGGGGCTTACCTCCTGGCGGGGTGGATCAGGCTTCGAGGATCGCGACGACGCCCTGGCCGCTGGCCGCGCAGATCGAGATCAGGCAGCGGCCGCCGCCCATCTCCTTGAGCTGCTTCGCGGCCATCGCGACGATCCGGCCGCCGGTCGCGGCGAAGGGGTGGCCGGCCGCGAGCGAGCCGCCGTTGACGTTGATCTTGCTCCGGTCGATCGCGCCGAGCGGCTCCTCGCGGCCAAGGCGCTCCTTGCAGAACACCGGGTCCTCCCAGGCCCGCAGGGTGCAGAGGACCTGGGCCGCGAAGGCCTCGTGGATCTCATAGACGTCGAAGTCCTGCAGGCTGAGGCCGTTGCGGTCGAGCAGCCGCGGAACCGCGTAGGCGGGCGCCATCAGCAGGCCCTCCTTCTTGGTCACGAAGTCGACCGCCGCGGTCTCGGCATCGACGAAGTAGGCGAGCGGCTCGATCCCGTGGGCGGCGGCCCACTCCTCGCTCGAGAGCAGGACGGAGGAGGCGCCGTCGGTGAGCGGCGTCGAGTTCGCGGCCGTCATCGTCCCCTCCGGACCGCCGAACGCCGGCTTCAGCTTCGCGAGCTTCTCGACCGTGGAGTCGGGGCGCAGGTTGTTGTCGCGCTCGAGGCCGAGGTAGGAGGTCATCAGGTCGTCCATGAAGCCGCGGTCGTAGGCGGCGGCGAGATGGACGTGGCTGGCGACCGCGAGCTCGTCCTGCTCGGCCCGGGTCAGACCCCACTCCTTCGCCATGATCGCCGTGTGCTCGCCCATCGAGAGGCCGGTGCGCGGCTCAGCGTTGCGGGGGATGTCGAGCGGCATCGCCGGGCGCAGCTTCGTCAGCGCCCGCAGGCGGTCGGTCGTCGAGCGGGCCGCGTTGATCTCGGTCAGGACGCCGCGCAGCTCGTCCGAGACGGCGATCGGCGGGTCGGAGGTCGTGTCCGAGCCCGCGGCGACGGCGGAGTCGGCCTGGCCGAGCTGGATCTTGTTCGCGACGAGGATCGTCGTCTCGAGCCCGGTACCGCACGCCTGGCCCACGTCGTAGGCGGGGGTCTCAGGAGCGAGCCTGGTGCCGAGCACCGACTCGCGCGTGAGGTTGATGTCACGGGCGAGCTTGACGACGGCGCCGCCTGCAACCTCGCCGAGGCGCTCGCCGTCGAGGTCGAAGCGCTCGACGAGGCCGTCCAGGGCCGCCGTCAGCAGGTCCTGGTTCGAGGCCTTGGCGTAGGCGCCGTTGGAGCGCGCGAACGGGATGCGGTTGCCGCCGAGGATCGCGGCCTTGCGGGTTTGTGGCATGGGGTCTATCTACCTCCGGGAGGGGCGATGGAAACGGGGGATGGCGGACTCGCCGCCGCTGCTAGCGGAGCTCCGCCGAGGTCTTCTTCAAGAGCTGGCGGGCGATGATCAACAGCTGGATCTGCTGGGTGCCCTCGAAGATGTCGAGGATCTTCGCGTCGCGAGCCCACTTCTCGAGCAGCTGCGACTCGTCGTAGCCGGCGGCGCCGGCGAGCGCCACGCAGCGCAGGGCGACGTCGGTGCCGGTCCGCCCGGCCTTGGCCTTCGAGTAGGAGGCCTCGAGCGAGTTCGGCTTGCGGTTGTCGGCCATCCACGCCGCCTCGAGCATCAGAAGGCGCGCCGCCTCGTACTCGGACTCGAGCTCGATGAACTCCGCCGCGGCGGCCGACTGCGCGTTCACGGGCTTGTCGTAGTCGATCTCGACGCCGGCCTCGGTCAGGATGCGGCGCGTCTCCTCGAGGCACGCCTTCGCGAGGCCGACCGCCATCCCGGCGACGAGCGGGCGCGTGTTGTCGAACGTCTTCATCACGCCCGAGAACGACTTCTTCGTGTCGATCTCCGGGCTGCCGAGCAGGTTCTCCTTCGGCACGCGGCAGTCCGTGAGGATGAAGTTCGCGGTGTCCGAGGCCTTGATCCCGAGCTTGTGCTCGAGCCGGTCCAGCTTCAGGCCCGGGTTGTCGCGCTCGACCACGAACGACTTGATCGCGGCCCGCCCCTGCTCGGGGTCCAGCGACGCCCAGACGACGATCAGGTCGGCGCGGTCGCCCGCGGTGACGTAGATCTTCTCGCCGTTGAGGACGTACTCGTCACCGTCGCGGACGGCCGTGGTGCGGATCGCGGCCGAGTCCGAGCCGGCCTCGGGCTCGGTGATCGCCATCGCGGCCCACTTGCCGGCGAAGCGCTGCTTCTGCTCCTCGTCGGCGACCGCGGCGATCGCGGCGTTGCCGAGACCCTGGCGGGGCATCGACAGCGTCAGCCCCACATCGCCCCAGCACATCTCGGTGATGCCGATCACCGAGGCCATGTTCGAGCCGTTCTTGTTGCCCTCCGGCTCGGACTTCTCATCCGAGCTCTTCGCAGCACCGGTCGCACCGGCGCCCGAGGTGGCATCGGAGTCGTTCATGCCGTCGATCAGCGCCGCCAGCATGTCGAGCTCCTTCGGATACTCATGCTCGGCGAGGTCGTACTTGCGCGAGATCGGGCGCAGGACCTCCTTCGCGACCTGATTGGCCTGCTGCTGCAGGGCGACGAACTTCTTCGGGATTTCGAGTGAGATAGCCATGATGGGTTTGTCCTTCCGGATCGAGCCGCGGGGCCGACCTAGACGAGAAGCGCTCCTTCCATGAGCCCGGCGGCGCGCAGGTCGCGATACCAGCGCTCCTCCGGGTACTCCTTCGTGTAGCCGTGGCCGCCCAGCATCTGGACGCCGTCGGAGCCGATCTGCATGCCCTTCGCCGCGCACAGCCTGCGGGCGACGGCGACCTCGCGGCTGAAGTCCTTGCCGCGGTCGGCGAGACCGGCCGCGCGCAGCGTCGCCAGCCGCATGCCCTCGGCCTCGATCGCGATGTTCGAGATCGTGAACGCAACCGCCTGGCGGTGGCTGATCGGCTCGCCGAAGGCGGTCCGCTCGTTCACGTACGGGATCAGGTGGTCGAGGACCGCTTTGGTCGTCCCGACGGCGAGCGCGCACCAAGCGAGCCGACCGAGGCGAACGCACTCGGCGTAGGCGGCGGAATCGCCCTCCGCAAGCAGCGCCCCGGCGGGAACCCGGACGGCCTCGAGCTTGAGCCTGCCGGTCGCGGCGGCGCGGATCCCCATTGCCGGCTCGGCCTCGAAGAGGACGCCGTCGTTGCCGGACTCGACGATGAACAGGGCCGGGCCGGTTCCCTCGAGGTCGGCCGCGACGACGAACAGCTCCGCATCAGCGGCGCGCGGGACGAGCGACTTGAGGCCGTCGATGACGTAGTCGCCGCCGACCTTGCGAGCCTTCGTCTCGAGCTCGAACGGATCGAAGAGGGGGCGTGGCTCGAGCATCGCAAGCGCCGCCGCGGGCGGGTTCTCACCGGTGAACTCGGGCAGGTAGGTGGCCTGCTGGTCGGCGTCGCCCCAGAGGCTGATCGCGGTGCTCACCGCGGCCGGGGCCAGGATCGCGACGGCAAGGCCCGGGTCGCCGTGGGCGAGGGCCGAGGTGACGAGCACCGAGGTCACCGCCGAGCGCTCCTCGAAGGCCCCGCCGAGCTCCTCGGGGACGCCGAGGGCAGCGGTGCCGAGCTCGTTGGCGGCGTCGAGGACCTCCTGCGGCGCCTTGCACGCGGCGTCGGCCTCGGTCGCGATCTTGCGCAGCTTCTCGGCTGCGAAGTCGCCGAAGGCCTCGCGTGATCATCGCCTGCTCCTCGCTCGGCGTCAGGTCGAACTGATCGCTGGCGCGCGGCCGCGACTGGCGCGCCGGCCGGCCGAGCTTCTGCGCCGCCGCGAACGTGCGGCCGGCGGCGCTTGCCGCCGAGAAGCCGTTGCGCGTGGCCCTGTAGAGGAGGCGCTCGGCGGGCTCCCGGAGGCCGACGCGATCGACGACGTCGAGCTGTGCGAAGCGGTTGAGGGCGCGGAGCCCGGAGCCCATTGCCTGATCAGCGATGCTCATCTCGGATTCATCCCCTGTGGGTCGGAGTGCGGAAACAGTTGCGTGCGTGGGTACGTCTGCGGTGCGTTGCTCTACGCGCGCGCGGCGACGGGATCGACGGTCGCCGCGTCGATCCGACTGTAGCACGGATTACATCAATCGGTGTCATATTGGTCGACCAGCCAGTCAGCCCCGAGCGGGCCCGGCAGGCGGCGCTCCGCGGCGGCGCGTAGGATTGCCGCCTCGTCCTGCTGAAGCGAACCGAACGAGGTCTCCCGTGCGCAACCGTCTGCTGCCCCTGTCCATGCTGCTCGCGCTCGGCGCGCTGCTCGTGATCGCCGCCGGCTGCGGCGGCGGCAGCAGCACGAGCTCGACGGGCACGACCGCCTCGTCGACGTCTCGCTCGCCGACTGTCAGGCCGACTCGCTCGACACGTTCAAGAGCGGGACGCTCACCGTCGCCACCGACAAGCCGGCCTACCCGCCGTACTTCGAGGACAACGACCCGTCGAACGGCAAGGGCTTCGAGAGCGCCGTCGCCTACGCGATCGCCGACAAGCTCGGCTTCAGCGCCGACCAGGTGAACTGGGTGACCGAGCCGTTCAACGCCTCCTACGCGCCGGGGCCGAAGGACTTCGACTTCGACGTCAACCAGATCTCGATCACGCCAAAGCGCGCCCAGGCAGTCGATTTCTCCACGCCCTACTACGAGGCCGACCAGGCGATCGTCGCGACGAAGGGCTCCGACCTCGCCAACGCGACCTCGCTCGACGACTTCAAGGACGCGGCGATCGGCGTGCAGATCGGCACCACGAGCCTCGAGGCCGTGCAGTCCGAGATCGACCCGTCGACGGAGCCGCGCGTCTTCCAGAACTCCAACGACGTCGTCCAGGCGCTCAAGCAGGGCCAGGTCGACGCGATCGTGGTCGATGTGCCGACCGCCTTCTACCTGACCGCGGTGCAGGTGCCCGACGGCGAGATCGTCGGCTCCGTTCCCGGCGCCGGGCGGCGACAAGTGGGGCGCGCTGCTCGCCAAGAACTCGTCGCTGACCGACTGCGTATCGGCGGCGATCGACGAGCTCAAGTCCAGCGGCCAGCTGGAGAAGATCCAGCAGGAGCTGGATCGACAAGCAGACCAAGGCGCCGGTGCTCGAGTAGCCCCGAGCACCGACAAGGGCGCCGGCAGCTCCGACCGCCGCGCCGAGCGGGCGGCCGCCCGCCGGGCCCGCGACCGGCGCGGATTCGCGATCGCGGCGGTCTCAACCGTCGTCGTCATCGGCGGCCTCGCGGCGCTGATCCTGACCAGCCCGGGCTGGCCCGCGTTCCGCGAGACGTTCTTCAACTGGACGGAGTTCAAGGAGACCTTCCCGGACATCCTCAGCGCCTTCTGGCTCGACGTCCGCGTCTTCCTCCTCGCCGAGGTCGCGATCCTGCTGGTCGGCCTGCTCGTCGCCCTGCTCCGCACGTCGGGCTCGCCGGCGCTGTTCCCGCTGCGACTGCTGACGACGGTCTACGTCGACCTCTTCCGCGGGATCCCGACGATCCTGCTCGTCTACATGGTCGGCTTCGGCGTGCCGGCCCTGGTCTCGGTCAGCGAGGACGCGAGCGGGAACAACGCGCTCGGCTGGCTCGAGCCCCTGGCCGGCAAGCCCGTGCTGCTCGGCGGGATCGCGCTCACCCTCTCCTACGGCGCCTACGTCTCCGAGGTCTACAGGGCGGGGCTGCGCTCCGTGCACCGGGGCCAGCGGGAGGCCGCGCTGGCGGTCGGCCTGACCGAGAACCAGGCGATGCGCCACGTCGTGCTGCCGCAGGCGATCGGCGCCGTCGGGCCGCCGCTGCTTAACGACTTCATCGCCCTGCAGAAGGACGTCGCCCTGCTCGCGATCCTCGGCGTCGCCGGCGAGGCCTTCGCCCAGGCCCAGATCTTCGCCTCGACCGACTTCAACTACACGCCGATGGTCGGCGCGGCCCTGCTGTACATCGCCGTCACCTTCCCGCTCGCGCGGCTGCTCGACGCCTGGGAGCGTCGCCGCGAACGATGAGCGCGACGCCAGTCATCGAGCTGCAGGGCGTGACCAAGGCCTACGGCGAGCTCGAGGTCCTGCGCGGGATCGATCTCGAGGTCGCCGAGCACGAAGCGGTCGCGCTGATCGGCGCCTCGGGCTCGGGCAAGTCGACGATCCTGCGCTGCATCGACCTGCTGACCGACATCGACGACGGCGACATCCTGCTCGACGGCGACGTGATCACCGACCCCTCCGTCAACCCCGTCTCCGTCCGGCGGCGGCTCGGGCTCATCTTCCAGGCCTACAACCTGTTCCCGCACCTGACCGTGATCGAGAACGTCGTCCTCGGCATCCACAAGGGCCACGAGGTCCCGCGTGAGGAGGCGCGGACGAAGGCGCGTGAGCTGCTCGAGCACTTCGGGCTCGGAGGTCGTGAGGACGACCGCCCGCATCGCCTCTCCGGCGGCCAGCAGCAGCGCGTCGCGATCGCGCGGGCTTTCGCCACGCGGCCCCGGGCGATGCTGCTGGACGAGGTCACGAGCGCGCTCGACCCGGAGCTCGTCGGCGACGTGCTGCGGGCGATCCGCGAGCTCAAGGACGAGGGCGTGACGATGATCATCGCCACCCACGAGATGGGCTTCGCGCGCGAGGTCGCCGACCGCGTCGGCTTCTTGCACGAGGGCCGCCTGCTCGAGGTCGGCCCGCCCGAGCAGGTGCTCGAGGACCCGCGGGCGCCGGAGACGCGCCAGTTCCTGAGCCGCCTGCTCGAGGCCGGGCGGGCGTAGGCGCGAGTGATTCCGCGGATCCCCGCCTCGACAGGCGGTTCCCGCGGATCAACGCGGGTGGCGGCCGAGCCGACGCCGCTGGTCGGCTGCGACCGCCGTCGGCGGGACGGACCCCGGAGGCGGCGGGGGCCGAGGGGGCCGCCTCCGGGGCGATCGAGGAGGCTTCGCTCACCGGCCGAGCTCGCTCGTGAGCAGGACCGGATAGTTGAGGTCGGCGAGGATCTCCTCGGTCGTCAAGGAGATCTCGAAGGGTGAGATTGGGGTCGATCTCGATGGAGCGCATGGGCTCCTCCTCTCCCACGATGCGACGCCGTCGCGACACATCGGTTGCTTGACGAAACGCGAGCTGTAGCGGATACTCAAGGTTGCATCACGATAGCGCATCGCCCTTCTGTGACCGACGCCACAGTGCGCGCTCGGGTGCACCGACTCCGGCCACCACCCACCGACACCATGCTCGCCCGCGACTACGACCTCGACTGCTCGATCGCCCGCACCCTGGAGCTGATCGGCGAGCGCTGGAGCCTGCTCGTGATTCGCGACGTGTTCCTCGGGAACCGCCGCTTCGACGAGATCCAGTCCTCGCTCGGGGTCGCCCGCAATGTGCTCGCCTCGCGCCTCGGCCGGCTCATCGACGAGGGGATCCTCGAGAAGCGGCCCTACAGCGAGCGGCCGGCCCGTTATGAGTACTTCCTGACCGAGAAGGGCCTCGACCTGTGGCCGGTGCTCGTCGCGCTGATGGGCTTCGGCGACAAGTACTCGCTGCCCGACGGCTCCGAGCCGCCCGTGCGGATCGTCCACAAGGGCTGCGGCGGTCGCGTCAACGACCGCCGTATCTGCGAGCGCTGCGGGGCCGAGTTGGACGTCCGCGACGCCCGCGCCATCCGGACCGCCGAGCGCGACGCCGTCCCTGCCTGAGCCCGGCGCCGCTCGCGCCTGTCGCCCTCGGCCCCCTCTCGGTACCATTCCCGGTTCACAGCGCCGCGAATCCGTCTGTTTTGCCGGTGTCGTCGAGAGGGCGCTCCGAGCCCCCCATGCCGGCTTGTACGGAGGGGCCAGGGGTGACTGGACAGCGGTCCTGACTCAGCCCTCCACGGCTCGGCAGCCCCCCGACACACGTAATTTTTGGGAATGTCCGACCGCTTCACCGACCCCGAGATCGCATCGGCCCGGCCCCCCGTGGCCCGGCGTGTCGGTGAGCTGCCCCGGCCGGCCTTCAGCGGCGGCGTCCACGACCCCGACTGGGCCCGCGACTCCTGTGGCGTCGCCGCCGTGGCCCGCCTCGACAACGCGCCCCGGCACGAAGTCATCGCCCGCGGACTGATCGCGCTCGACCGCCTCGAGCATCGCGGCGCCTCGGGGGCCGACGAGAGCACGGGCGACGGCGCCGGGATCCTGATCGATCTCTGCCACGACTTCTTCCGGCTCCGCGCCGCCGAGGCCGGGGCCGCGCGCGGCAGAGCTGCCGCCCCCGGGCGAGCTTGCCGTGGCGGTCTGCTTCTTCCCGCAGGAGCGGGGCCAGGCGGAGGAGGTCCAGCGCCGGGTCGAGCAGCTCGTCGCCGAGGACGGCCACGAGCCCTTCGTGTGGCGTGAGGTCCCGGTCGAGCCGGGAGCCGCCGGCAAGATGGGCCGCGAGGCGGCGCCGACGATCATGCAGCTGCTGATCGGCGCGGGGCCCGAGCACCGCGGCGATCAGGACGCCTTCGAGCGGGCTCTGTTCCTGACCCGGCGCCGGGCGGAGATCGAGTTCGGGGGCGCTGCCTCGTTCCCCAGCTTCAGCTCGCGGACGATCGTCTACAAGGGGATGCTGACGGCGCCGCAGCTGCCCGAGTTCTATCCGGACCTCACCGACCGCGAGCTCAAGAGCCGGTTCGCGATCGTGCACTCGCGCTTCTCCACCAACACCCTCCCGAGCTGGGAGCTGGCGCAGCCGCTGCGGCTGCTCGCCCACAACGGCGAGATCAACACGGCGCTCGGCAACGTCAACTGGATGCGGGCGCGGGAGGCGACCCTCAGCCACCCCACGCTGCCCGGGCTCGACAAGCTCTTCCCCCTGATCCCGGAGACCGCGTCCGACTCGGCCGCGTTCGACCGGGCGCTGGAGCTGATCACGCTCGCCGGGCGCACCCTCCCGCACGCGATGATGATGATGATTCCGCAGGCGCACGAGGGTCGCGACGACATCCCGCCCGAGCTCGAGGGCTTCTACCGCTACCACTCGCGCATGCAGGAGCCGTGGGACGGCCCGGCGGCGATCTGCTTCTCGGACGGGCGCACGCTGGGGGCGATCGTGGATCGCAACGGCCTCCGCCCCGGGCGGTGGCTGATCACCGACGACGGCTGGCTCGCGATGGGCTCGGAGTCCGGAATCTTCACCGTGCCCGAGGCGAAGATCTACCGCAAGGGTCGCTTCCGGCCCGGGCAGCTCGTCGTTTGCGACCTCGAGTCGGGGTCCGTGCACGCCGACGGGGAGGTGGAGCTCGCCGAGGCTCGCCGCCACCCCTACGGCGAGTGGGACGATGCCGCGACCAAGCACTTCGACGAGATCCAGGCACCGGAGCGGCGCCCGCCGGAGCGGCTCTCCTCGCAGCGGCGCCGGCTCGCGTTCGGCTACACGCAGGAGGACCTGAAGATCCTGCTCGAGCCGCTCGTCGCCCAGGCGAAGGAGCCGACCGGCTCGATGGGGGCGGACGTCTCGCTCGCGGCGTTCAGCGAGCAGGAGCCGTCCCTGTTCAGCTACTTCAAGCAGCGCTTCGCGCAGGTCACCAACCCCGCGATCGATCCCGTCCGCGAGGCGGTCGTGATGTCGCTGAGCACCCGGCTCGGCGCCAAGGGAAGGCTGCTCGCGGAGGAGCGCAACGAATCGTTCCAGATCGAGATCCCCCACCCGATCCTCACGAACGAGGACATCGACAAGCTCCGCAACGCCGCCGAGCCGGAGCTGGCTGCGGTGACGATCGACGCCACCTGGCCGCTCGCTGAGGGCGAGGACGGTCTCGCCGCCGCCGTGAGGCGGATCTGCAGCGAGGCCGACCTGGCGCTCACCGACGGGGCGACGATGCTGATCATCTCCGACCACGAGATCGGGCCCGAGCGGGTGCCGATCCCGTCCCTGCTCGCCTCCGCCGCCGTCCATCAGCACATGGTCCGCAGCGGCACCCGGCTCCAGGCCTCGCTCGTCGCCGAGTCGGGGGAGCCGCGCGAGATCCACCATCTGGCCCTGCTGCTCGGCTACGGCGCGACGGCGATCAACCCGTACCTGATGCTCGAGTCGATCGCCGAGATGGAGGACATCGTCGTCGGCGGCGAGCGGATCTCATCCGCCGACGCGGTCCGCCGCTCGATCGACGGCGTCTGCATGGGCCTGAAGAAGGTGCTCTCGAAGATGGGGATCTCGACGGTGCACTCCTACCGGGGCGCGCAGATCTTCGAGGCGATCGGGCTCGATCGGGAGCTGATCGCCGAGCACTTCACCGGCACGCCGTCGCGGCTCGGCGGGATCGGCACCCGCGGCCTCGCTCGCGAGGCGATCGCCCGCCACGGGCGCGGCTGGCCCGCCGAGCATGGGCTGGCCCTGCCCGAGTACGTCGAGCAGGAGCTGCTGCCGGCCGACCACGCGGCCCTGCTCCCCCAGGGAGGCGTCTACCGCTGGCGCCGCGATGGCGAGCGCCACATGTGGGACCCGCAGACGATCGCGAGCCTGCAACGGTCGGTCCGGGACGAGGCGGCTGGTCCGGAGTCATACGCGGAGTTCTCGCGGAGGGTCAACGACGAAAACGCGAAGTTCGCCCTGCTTCGCGGGCTGCTCGGCCTCCGCACCCGGCCCGAGCCGATCCCACTGGACGAGGTCGAGCCGCCGTCCGAGATCGTCAAGCGCTTCTCGACCGGCGCGATGAGCCTCGGCGCCCTCTCGAAGGAGGCGCACGAGACGCTCGCCGTGGCGATGAACCGGCTCGGAGGCTGGTCGAACTCGGGGGAGGGCGGCGAGGACCGCTCCCGCAACACCCCCGACCCGAACGGCGACGAGCGCCGCAGCCGCATCCGCCAGGTCGCCTCGGGCCGCTTCGGCGTCGACGTCGACTACCTGAGCCATGCGGACCAGATCCAGATCAAGGTCGCCCAGGGGGCGAAGCCGGGCGAGGGCGGCCAGCTGCCCGGGCACAAGGTCGACGATTACATCGCCGGGCTGCGCCACTCCACGCCCGGGGTCGAGCTGATCTCCCCTCCCCCCACCACGACATCTACTCGATCGAGGACCTGAAGCAGCTCATCTACGACCTGCGGGCGGCGAACCCGGGGGCCTCGGTCTCGGTCAAGCTCGCGGCCGAGGCGGGCGTCGGCACGGTCGCCGTCGGCGTCGTCAAGGCAGGCGCCGACCACATCGTGATCGCCGGTCACGACGGCGGCACCGGCGCCTCGCCCCAGTCCTCGATCCAGTCCGCGGGCGTCCCCTGGGAGCTTGGCCTCGCCGAGACCCAGCAGGCGCTGCTCGACTCGGAGCTGCGCAACCGCGTGATCCTGCAGACCGACGGACAGATGCGGACCGGCCGCGACATCGTCGTCGCCTCCCTGCTCGGCGCCGACGAGATGGGACTCTCGACCGCGCCGTTGATCGCGACGGGCTGCATCATGATGCGGGTCTGTCACCTGAACACCTGCCCGGTCGGTGTCGCGACCCAGGATCCGGAGCTGCGGGCGCGATTCAAGGGCACGCCCGAGCAGGTCGTCACGTACATGCTCTACGTGGCCGAGGAAGCGCGGGCGCTGATGGCCGCGCTCGGGATCCGCTCGATGGCGGAGATGACGGGGCAGACGCACCTGCTCGACCCGACCCTCAACGACACGAACTGGAAGACGCGGACCCTCGATCTGCGGCCGCTGCTCGCCGTACCGCCGATCGCCGAGGGTCGTCCCAAGGGCTTCGTGTCCGGGATCCCGTTCGCGCGGCGCGAGTCGGCGAACAGCTTCGACCTGCGGCTGCTCGTCAAGCGCTACGCCGAGCACCGCGTCACCGACCCCGACTTCTCCGAGCCGCTGAAGGTGGCGGCCACGGTGACGAACGGCGACCTCGCGGTCGGGGGCACCCTCTCGAACCGGATCGTCACCGACCACGGCCCCGACGGCCTCCCCGAGGGATCGATCGAGATCGAGCTCAAGGGCTCCGCAGGCCAGACCGCCGGCGGCTGGCTCGCCCGCGGCGTCGAGATGAGCGTCGAGGGCGACGTCAACGACTACGCCGGCAAGGGCCTGTCGGGCGGCGTGCTCGCGGTCTACCCGGCCGGCGAGAGCCACTTCGAGGCTTCGCGCAACGTGATCGCCGGCAACGTCGCGCTGTACGGCGCGACGAGCGGGCGCGCCTTCTTCGCCGGGCGCGTCGGCGAGCGCTTCGCGGTCCGCAACTCGGGTGCGCTCGCGGTGGTCGAGGGCGTCGGCGAGCACGCCTGTGAGTACATGACCGGCGGGATCGTGGTCGTCATCGGCCCCACCGGCCAGAACTTCGGCGCCGGCATGAGCGGCGGCTTCGCGTTCGTCCACAACCCCGATCGGCGCCTCGCCGCGCGTACCAACCATCAGCTCGTCGACCTCGACCCGGTCGACGAGAGCCGCGCCGAGCAGCTCCAGACGCTCCTGATCGAGCACATGGCCCGGACCGGCTCCGACGTCGCCCGCGAGCTGCTCGACCGCTGGGACGAGGCTCTGGACGAGTTCACCCTCGTGATCCCGCGCGGCTACAAGGAGGCGATGGCCAAGCTCGTCGCCGAGGAGGCCGACGCCGACGCCGCGAGCGAGGCAGCGGCCTGATGGCCGACCCCCGCGGCTTCCTGCAGGTCCATCGCGTTCCCGCTCCCGAGCGGGATCCGCGCGAGCGCGTCCGGGACTACGGCGAGATCTACCAGACGCTGCCCGAGGAGGGGGTGCGCGAGCAGGCGCGCCGCTGCATGGATTGCGGCGTCCCCTTCTGCAACAACGCGTGCCCGCTCGGCAACCTGATCCCGGACTGGAACGACCTCGCCCGCACCGGTCGCTGGCGGGAGGCGATCGATCAGCTGCACGCGACCAACAACTTCCCCGAGTTCACCGGGCTGATCTGCCCGGCGCCGTGCGAGGCGGCGTGCGTGCTCGCGATCGACGACGACCCGGTGATGATCAAGCAGATCGAGTACTGGACGATCGACAACGCGTTCCGCGAGGGCTGGGTGACGCCGAATCCGCCCGAGGAGCGGACCGGGCGCCGCATCGCCGTCGTCGGATCCGGTCCGGCCGGCCTCGCCGCCGCCGACGAGCTCAACCAGGTCGGCCACTCCGTCACGGTCTTCGAGCGCGACGAGGGTCTCGGCGGGTTGCTCCGCTTCGGGGTGCCCGACGCGAAGCTCGAGAAGTGGATCATCGAGCGCCGCACCGACGTGCTCGCCGCCGAAGGGATCGAATTCCGCTGCAACGCCGAGGTCGGGAGCGCCGAGCTGCCGATCGCGCAACTACGGGACTCCTATGACGCGGTCGTGCTCGCGATCGGCTCGCGGGTCGAGCGTGACGTGGAGATTCCGGGCCGCGAGCTGGGCGGGGTCCACTTCGCGATGGAGTACCTCTACCAGCGCAACCGCGCGGTCGCGCGGATGGAGGGCCGCGAGGCCCGCGAGGTCGCACCCGGGGACGTGATCACGGCCGAGGGCAAGAACGTGGTCGTGATCGGCGGCGGCGACACCGGCATGGACTGCGTCTCCAACGCGATGCGCGAGGGGGCGAAGTCGGTCCGGCTGCTCGACGTCTACCCACAGGTTCCCGAGACAGGCCGCTACGACTTCACCCCGTGGCCGATGCAGCCGCGACGGCTCGTCACCACCTACGCGCTCGATGAGGGCGGTGAGCGCGAGTTCGGGACCGAGGTGATCGGGATCGAGGGCAGCGACGGTCGGGTCACCGGCGTCGCCGCGCGCAAGGTGACCGGCAACAGCTCGAGGACGCTCGTCCCGGTTCCCGACAGTGACTACACGGAGCCGGCCGACCTCGTACTCGTCGCGATCGGCTTCACCAACCCCGAGCACCACGGAATCGTCGACGATCTCGGCCTCGACCTCGATCGCTCCGGGAACGTCAAGGCCGCCACGTTCGCGACCTCGGCCGAGGGCGTCTACGCGGCCGGCGACGCGCGCGTCGGCGCCTCGCTGGTGGTCACCGCGATCGCCGAAGGCCGCCGCTGCGCGCGCGTGGTCGACCACGCGCTGCGCCCGGGCGTCGCCGCGTAGCCCTTCCGAAGCCGCTCCCACGGTCGGGCCCCCGCTTCGGCCGGCGCCGGCCGAGGTTGCTCGATGCCGCTTTGCGGGTAAGGGATCGTCGGAGATCAACCTTTGTAAGCCGATGAAAGGGGCACCGCCGTGGCCGTCGAGGTAAGTGAGAAGGAAGCGCGACAGGTCGCCGAGGAGGCGCGCGAGGCCGAGTGGAAGCAGCCGAGCTTCGGCAAGGGCCTGTTCATGGGTGAGCTCGATCTCGGGCTGATCCACCCGCAGCCGAAGCTCGACCCCGAGGCGGTCGAGCGCGGCGAGCGCTTCCTGGGCGAGCTCGAGCGCCTGCTGCGGGAGAAGGTCGACCCCTTCGAGATCGAGCGCGAGGCCAAGATCCCCGCCGAGGTCATCGACGGCCTCAAGGAGATCGGCGCTCTCGGGATGAAGGTGCCCGAGCGGTACGGGGGGCTCGGCCTCTCGCAGGTGTATTACAACCGGGCGCTGGCGGTCGCCGGCGTCTGGCATTCGTCGCTTTCGACGCTGCTCTCGGCACATCAGTCGATCGGCGTCGCGCAGCCGCTGATGCTGTTCGGCTCCGAGGAGCAGAAGCAGGAGTGGCTCCCGAAGGTCGCGCGCACGCACGTCTCCGCCTTCCTGCTGACCGAGCCCGACGTCGGCTCCGATCCGGCGCGGATGAGCGCCGTCGCCGAGCCCGTCGAGGGTGGCTACGAGCTCAGCGGGACGAAGCTGTGGGCGACGAACGGCGCGATCGCCGACGTCGTCGTCGTGATGGCGAAGGTGCCCGAGCACGAGGGTGGCCGCGGCGGCATCAGCGCTTTCATCCTCCCCTACGACACCGAGGGCGTGGAGGTCACGCACCGCAACCAGTTCATGGGGCTGCGCGGCATCGAGAACTCCGTAACCGAGCTGAGCGGGGCCTTCGTCCCCGCCGAGAACCGGATCGGCCGCGAGGGCGAGGGCCTCAAGATCGCGCTGACGACGCTCAACACCGGCCGCCTGGCGCTGCCGGCGATCTGCGTCGGCGTCGCCAAGTGGGCGACGAAGATCGCGCGCGAGTTCGCCTCCGAGCGCGTCCAGTGGGGTCAGCCGGTCGGCAAGCACGACGCGGTCGCGCAGAAGATCTCCTTCATCGCCGCCACGGCCTTCGGCCTCGAGGCGATGCTCGACGTATCGAGCCGGCTCGCGGACGACAAGAAGAACGACATCCGCCTCGAGGCGGCGCTGGCGAAGCTGTACGCCTCGGAGATGGGCTGGAAGGTCACGGACGAGCTCATGCAGATCCGCGGCGGCCGCGGCTACGAGACGGCCGATTCGCTCAGCGCGCGCGGCGAGAAGCCGGTTCCCGTCGAGCAGGTGATGCGCGACATGCGCATCAACAGGACCTTCGAGGGGTCGAGCGAGATCATGCACCTGCTGATCGCACGCGAGGCCGTCGACCAGCACCTCGAGGTCGCCGGCGACGTCCTCGAGGGCGACGTCGAGCCCGCCGACAAGGTCAAGGCCGCGCTCGGCGCCGGCAAGTTCTACGCCAAGTGGCTGCCGCAGCTCGCCGTGGGCAAGGGGCAGAACCCGTCCGCGTACGACGAGCTTCGGGCCGCTCGCCAAGCACGCCCGCTTCGTCGAGCGCAACTCGCGCAAGCTGGCGCGCTCGACGTTCTGGGGGATGAGTCGCTGGCAGGCGGGGCTCGAGAAGCGGCAGTCGTTCCTGGGCCGGATCGTCGACATCGGCGCCGAGCTGTACGCGATCGCCTCCGCCGTCACCTACGCGCAGACGATCGCGGGCGAGCAGCCGGAGCGGGCCGAGCAGGCGATGGAGCTCGCCGACCTGTTCTGCACCCAGGCGCGGCGCCGTGCCGAGGCGCTGTTCCATGCGCTCTGGTTCAACGACGACGACGAGGGCTACGCGGGCGCGATGGCCGTGCTCGAAGGCCGCCACACATGGATCGAGGAGGGGATCCTCGATCCCTCCGAGGCGGCCAGCCAGGTCGGGTCGGCGGCCGCGTCAGCCTCGTCCTGAGCCGCGGAGCGCGCGCCGCAGGCGTCGGTCGGGCGAGGCACACTCATCATCTCCCCCCGTTTGGGGGTGCGTCCGGCCGGCCGCAAAGTTCGTGGCAGCGACCACGATGACAACGCCGTCCGGATCTGACTCAATACGTCTCGCTAGCCGGTCCGAGCGAACAGGGAGGGGATCGAAAGGTGAGGCACCCAGCGGAGTCGCAGCGAGGCCTATCTTCGGCAGTCGGGCCCAAGGCGCGCCCCGGACGACGGAGGAGCACGGCGCGCACGCGTCTTGCCGCGGTCGCCGCGGCGACCGCCGCGGCGGCGATCGGGCTCGTCGCCGCCGTCCCCGCCAACGCCGGCACGTCCGTCCCGGTAGTGGCCTCCTTCGCCGCAACTGGATCGGCGACGATCGATCAGACGTACGTCAACGACAGCGGCGACTGCACCGTCGACACCCATGACGTGATCTCGCTCAACTGGCGCTCACAGTTCGATACGACCGTCGAGGACGGTCGTCCCCAGGGCGCCCAGGGGACGTTGGCGGATGGCCCCGGGTCGTTGTCTGTGACCGAGAGCGCCCAGGGCCCCATCGGGTGTGGAATTCGCGGTCTCCCCTGCACGGCCAGCCTCGGAGCCGCCCCGGCTTCCCCGCCGCCGGTGCTGGCGGTGTCGGGCGCGGATCGCATACATCTGGAGGCCCAGTCGCTGACGGGCCGGCCCCTCGCGAGCGGCTGCGACACGGTCGGTGCCGCGCAGATCGCCGGCCGCGATCTCAGCGTCCTCGCCGACTCCCTGCCGGACTCGACCTCCGCCGCGCTGAACGTCCCCGGCTCGACGTCGTTCTTGGACTTCTCTCAGCCAGTCGGTTCCGGATCCGCGCCGGGACGGATCGCCTCGAGCTGCTTGGGGGTGGGGCACCCCGCCACCGGCAACACCGCGTGCTCGGCGACGCTGAGCTGGAGCGGGACGCTGACCCTCTCGCGCCGATGTCACAAGGCCGGCGAATCCGGCTCCGGCGCGAGCGCGCCGAATTGCATCGAAGACAAGACGAAGAAGGAGGCGGCGCGGGCCGCCAAGCAATACGAGCACGAGACGAAGGAGGCTAAGCTCAACTACACGGTCCAGTGCACTGGCCCGATCGGCGCGCTGACGAAGGGTGACCGGGGCGGCAAGTGGTACTGCCTGTCGCTGAGCGCGAAGTTCATCTACCTGTCGAGCCAGGCGGCGCGCTACCAGCAGATCGCCAAGGACCCGCCGGACTCCAACTACACGAAGGTCGCGAAACCACATCCGCCCCACGCCAAAGGCCTCTCCTCGCTGCGCCGCCCCGTCTCCGGTACCTACAAGCTGATGCAGCGATACCTGAAGATCGCCGGGCTCGTAGGCGCGGTAACGACGGCCCAGAACCGCGCCAGCGCCGCCTACCAGGCGCTCTCGGAAGGCAATCTGGCAGCAGCGGCCGCACTCGATCAGCAGGATCGCGCCGAGCTTGCCTACGCGAAGCGGGCCGCGCTGATGCTGCGTGGCCAGCACCGATTCACCCGTCCCGCCGCCGCCGAGCTCCGCCATCTCGCCTCGACGTTGCGCGGCAGCCGGTCGAAGCGGCTCGCCAAGGCGATCCGCAAGTTCGCCGGTGGCCTCGCCTCCAAACGTGCGGCCAAGCTCGACAAGCGGTCCGCCGCCGTGCTCGCCGGGATCGGCGCATAGCCGCGGGGCCCGGGCACCTCGCAAGCGGCGGCCGAACAGGCCGAGTTCAGCGGGCCGCAGCGCGGGCGGACCCGGCGGCCCAGACGCCGACTGCGACGCAGGCGCCGACCCCGAGCGCGCTCCACGGCCACCAGCCGTCGGGCAGCAGCTTCACGATCACCGCGGCGACGAGGATCACCGCGAAGACGAGGCCGAAGGTGCGGCCGGCGGGCGAGAGCGGGCGGCCCCGGACCAGCGCCGGGATCGCGCCCGAGCCGAGCAGGACCAGCACGGCGAGCAGGACGATCTGAGCCCAGGTGATCTCGGCGATCGGGACTGCCACGCCGCGCCCTCAGCCGGCCGGGGGCGGAGGGTGCCGCCGCTCGAGCGTGTGCCGCGTCCGGATTCCGCACGAATCGCATCGCATGCGCACGGTCGCGCCCTGCTCGGACGGCACGGGCCGGACGCCCGCCGCCTCCCACCACGACACCTCGTGCCCGCACTCCGGGCAGGTGAGGATCACCGAGCGAGCCTCCCGCTCGAGCTCCGCACCGTGCTCGCCGAAGAGCCGGAGAACGAGCTTCTGAGCCTTGTTCATGGCCCCAATGCTTCCACGCCCGCAACCCGCCTCCCGCTGCCGGGCGGCCCGCGCGCCGGCTGGATCAGTGCGAGTGGCCGTGCTGGCCCTTGGGGTGGCCGCGCCGGGTCGGCTCGCGGCCCCGCGGCGGGCTCGGCGCCGTCAGCCCCGCGGGCAGCGGCGGCGCCTCGCGCCGCGTCGGACCGCCGGACTCGAGCACGAACCGCTCGCCGTGATGGAAGATCTCGAGCGGCTCGCCGTCGAGCAGCTCGTAGGAGGCCTGGCCGTCGCGGACCTCGACGGCGATCACCCGACCGCGGAAGCCAACCCGGAACGCGAGCCGCTGCAGGGCGCCGGGGAGCCTCGGCGCGAAATGGAGCTGGCCGCGGTTGTCCCGCATGCCGCCGAGCCCGGCGACGACAGCGATCCAAGCGCCCGCCAGCGAGGCCATGTGCAGACCGCTCGCCGAGTTGCTGGAGACGTCGTGCAGGTCCATCAGCGCCGCCTCGCCGAGATAGTCGTAGGCGACGTCGAGGAAGCCGACCTCGGCGGCGACGACCGACTGCACGCACGCCGACAGCGACGAGTCCCGGATCGTGAGCGGCTCGTAGTAGCTGAAGTCGGCGCGCTTCTGCTCGGGCGTGAACAGATCGCCACGCAGGTACAGAGCCAGGACCAGGTCGGCCTGCTTGACGACCTGCTTGCGGTAGATGTCGAAATAGGGGTAGTTGAGGAAGAGCGGGTAGGCGTCGGTGGGCGTCGAGTCGAAGTCCCAGCGGGCGTGGTGCGTGAACCCCTCCGACTGCGGGTGGACGCCGAGCGTGTCGTCGAACGGGATGATCATCGCGGCGGCCGCGTCGCGCCACCCCGCCGTCTCCTCCTCGTCGACGCCGAGCGCGGCAGCCTCGTCGCCGTACTGCTCCGCGGCCTGCGCCGCGGCATTCAGGTTGAGTTGCGCCATCGACGTTCGTGTAGACGTTGTTGTCGGCGATCGCGCTGTACTCGTCCGGGCCCGTGACCCCGTCGATGCGGAAGTGGCCGGCGGCGTCGTGATGGCCGAGCGAGCGCCACAGCCGGGCGGTCTCCACCAGCAGCTCGAGCCCCTCCCCGCGGGCGAAGTCCTCGTCCTCGGTCGCGGCGATGTACCGCACGGTCGCGTGCGCGATGCCGGCGTTGACGTGGAAGGCGGCCGTGCCGGCGGGCCAGTAGCCGGAGCACTCCTCGCCGTGGATCGTCCGCCACGGGAAGGCGGCGCCCTCGAGACCGAGCTGGCTCGCGCGCTCGCGCGCGACATCCAGCGTGCGCCAGCGCCAGCGCAGGGCGGCCAGGCTCGCGTGCGGGTACAGGTACGTGAGCACCGGCAGCACGTAGATCTCGCTGTCCCAGAAGGCGTGGCCGTCGTAGCCGCCGCCGGTCAGGCCCTTGGCGGCGATCGGGTCGCGGTTGCCGCGGGCCGAGGACTGGAGCACGTGGAAGAGGGCGAAGCGGACCGCCTGCTGCAACTCGGCGTCGCCGTCGATCTCGACGTCGGCGCCGGCCCAGAAGTCGTCGAGCGCGTCGCGCTGCGACTGGGCGAGCCCATCGAAGCCGGCGTGTCGGGCCTCGGCCAGGGCCGCCTCGACCTGGTCCCGCATCGCCGGCACCGAGCGCTCCGAGGAGTAACCGTAGGCGAGCATCTTGTCGACGACCAGCGGCTCGCCCGGCTCGAGGTCGCCGATCATCGTCAGCCGCGCGAGGTCCTCCTCGCAAAAGATCTTCAGGCCGTGGTCATCGACCCCGCGGACCTCGTGGTCCATCGCGGCCGCAACGCGCAGGTCGGTGCTCGGCGTGCGGTGCACGAGCGTCGCGTGCGTCCCCTGACAGCTCGAGGACTCGGCGATCATCGGCGCCCGGATCGCGGCGGCGACCCGCGGGTCCTTCTCGTCCGGCTCCGGCAACGCCTCGTTCGCGACGAGCTCGGACTGGACGACGACGCGCAAGAGGCCGCCGTCGTCCGCCGGCTCGACCTCGTAGCGGATCGCCGCGACCGCGCGCTGCACGAGCGAGACCAGGCGCGTGCTCTTGATCCGGACGACCCGGCCCGAGGGCGAGCGCCAGACGAAGCTTGCGGCGCAGTACGCCGTCGCGAAAGTCGAGCTCGCGCTCGTGTTCGAGCAGCTCTCCGTAGCGGAGGTCGAGCGGCTCGTCCTCGACCAGGAGGCGGATCAGCTTGCCGTTCGTCGCGTTGACGATCGACTGCCCGTCCTCCGGGTAGCCGTAGGCGCGCTCGGCGTAGGGCAGCGGGCGGCTCGCGTAGAGGCCGTTCAGGTAGGTGCCCGGAATCCCGTGTGGCTCACCCTCGTCGAGATTGCCGCGCAGGCCGATGTGACCGTTGGCCAGCGCGAACAGCGACTCCGTCGGACCGAGCCGATCGAGGTCGAGGCCGTGCTCGCGCAGGCACCAGGGCTCGACATCGAGATGCGGGGTCACCGGTCGAGCAGCTCCCCGAGGTCGTCGACGACGACGTCGGCGCCGTGCTCGGCCAGCGCCTCGGCCTGGTCGGCGCGGTTGACGCCGACGACGAAGCCGAAGTTGCCCGCGTGGCCCGCCTCGACGCCCGCCAGCGCGTCCTCGTAGACCACGCACACCCCAGCCTCGAGGCCCAGAGCCTTGGCGCCGGCGAGGAAGGTGTCGGGCGCCGGCTTGCCGGCGAGGTGGTCGCGGCGGGCGACGATTCCGTCGACGATCGCGTCGAAGCGCTCGATGATCCCCGCCGCCTCGAGCACCGGACGGCAGTTGGCGCTGGAGGAGACGACCGCGCAGGCGAGCCCCGCCTCGCGGGCCGCGTCGACGTAGGCGACGGACCCGGGGAAGGCGTCGACGCCCTGCTCCGCGAGGACCTTTTCGAAGAGGTCGTTCTTGCGCACGCCGAGGCCGTTCACCGTCTCCCGGTCGGGGCCGTCGTCGGGTTCGCCGTCTGCAAGCTCGATCCCGCGCGAGGCGAGGAAGGAGCGGATCCCGTCCGCGCGCGGCTTGCCATCGACGTAGTCGGCGTAGTCGCGGGGCGTGAACTCGCGGAACTCCTCGCCCGACTGCTCGGCCCGCTCGCGCAAGAAGCCGTCGAACATCTGCTTCCAGGCCGCGGAGTGGACCTTTGCGGTCGGCGTCAACACCCCGTCGAGATCGAAGAGGCAGCCCTCGATGTCTTCAGGCAGTCCGAGCACGAAGCCCGCAGCTTCGCAGCCCTCCGCGTTCGGCGCGCTGCGACCGGCGACCGTCGTTCAGGAGCGCCAGGGCGAACCGGAGTCGTACGCCTCGGCGAGGTCGAATGGCGGTGTCGCCGCGGACACGTAGACGAGCTGCTCGGCGCCCCCGTTGCGGATCCCGTGCGGCGTCGAGGGCGGGATCCGGACCAGCGTCCCGCCCCGTACCGGACGCTCCTCGTCGGCGACCGTCATCAGACCTTCGCCGGCGATGATCACGTAGACCTGCTCGGGCTCGTGCGAGTGCAGCTCCTGTGAGCCTCCCGGCTCGACCTCGACCCACGTCACGGCGAGCCCGGAGCCGGGCACATCTCCGGCATCGAGCAGCAGGTGCGAGCGCAGTCCGTCGCGGTCGCGGACCGGCGCGGCGCCGACTTCGGCCGTGTGCATCAGGCCTCCTCCGGCGGGACGAACTGCCCGCCGCCGAGCTCCGGGGGCAGTCCGCGGGGGCCGTCCGGGTACATGTACTCGAGCAGCTCCTCGCTCATCTCGAGGGTGCTCGTCACCGCCTCGCGCGGGGCCCCGACGACGAGCCACAGCGCGTCTTCGCCGGTGTCGTTGAAGATCTGGCGAACCACGTCGGGCGGCACGAGCAGCGAGTCGAGCGGGTCGAGCGTGTGCGGCGTTTCGCCGACGCGGATCCTGCCCATCCCCTCGAGCAGCACGTACAGCTCCTCCTGGGTCTCGTGCCGATGCCGCGTCGACGCCTGACCGGGTTCGAGCCGCCAGAGGCGGGCTCCGATCGCCGTCGCGCCGAGCTGCCCGCCGAGGTCGGCGTTGGCGACCCGCATCGCGTTCGAGGGTCGCCAGAGCTGCTCCCTCGCGCGCAGCACCGCCGTCTCGCCAGTCTCGCTCATGCCTTTGCCCTCCTCCTGTAGTTCGCCGTCTTCTGCCGGTTGCCGCAGCCCTCCATCGAGCACCAGCGGCGCCGTCCGGGACGCGAGGCGTCGACGAAGAGCAGCGCGCAAGTGTCGCTCGCGCACTCGCGGACGCGGTGCGCGTAAGGGCCGGTGACGAGGTCGATCGCGTCGCGGGCGAGCGTCGCGAGAAGGGCACCTGTGCCGCCGGAGAGCTGCGCGGAGCGGCCGTCCGCGGCCAGTCTCGGCGCCAGCGGCGGGCGGGCGGCCCAGCGGTTGATCGCGTCGATGTCCGCTGACGCGGGGCTTCCCTCCCCCGCGAGCTTCGCCGTCCGGTAGATGGCCTCACGCAGCTCGCGGGCCTGCACGAGAATGGGCGGGTCGACCGCGGGCGGTTCGGCGAGCAGGCCCGCCTCGACCGCCCAGCGACCGAGATCGGCGGGACTGCGGAGCCGCTCGAAGTTGCGCCGCCAGCGCTCGCCGGTCGTCGCGCAGAAGTCCAGCGACGGCCGGCCGGAAACGAAGTGGAAGCGGTAGTCCCACTCGGGCGGCGGGCCGTGCTCGGCCCAGGCGGTGAGAGCCTCCGGCGTAGGGACGGCGATCTCCGCCGGCGTCGGTGCATGGTGGGTCGCGCTCATCGCGACACCACTATAACCGGTGTTAAGCCGTGTCGGCCGCGAGGCTCAGACCCCGAACGGACCCTGAGACTCCCCTGGTCCCCGGCTCAGTCCTCGAGCAGGCGCTCCAGCCGTCCCAGGCGGCGCTCCCACGCCTCTCCGACAGCGGCCGACCACTCCGCGACGCCGCGCAAGACCCTCGGGCTGCAGCGTGTAGAGCGTCTCGCGCCCTGAGCGCTCGGAGGCCACCAGCTCCGCCTCCCGCAGCAGGCCGAGATGCTTGGCCACGGCCTGGCGAGTGATCGGCAACTCCGCCGCAAGTCCGGTCGCGGTCGCGGGACCTCCGGCTAGCGTCTCGATCAGATGGCGGCGGGTGGGATCGGCGATCGCTGCGAAGGTTGCGTCGGATACGGTGGGCATCGACCGCGTGCTCAGCAGACGACGATGCGGAGCGCACGGCCGGGTCGCGGCACGAGTGCGGGCGGCCCAGGCGACGCAGCCGTGCTTGCCATCGGCACTCCCGCGGGCGCGGTCTCGACCACCGTGAGCCGGACCGGACCGTCATCGGTGATCGGCTCGAGCGTCAGCTCGACGAGCGTCGCAGGCTCTTCGGGAGCGCGCCAAGTGAACGAGATGCGGCGCCCCTCCTCGACCTCACGGACCTCGCCATGCCGCTCGTCCCCGTCGACGACGAAGCGGGCGGGCGTCCCCTCGACAGGCTCGAGCTCGACCTCCTCGGCAAGCCAGCGCGCGAGCTCGTCCTCGTCGGAGATCGCCTCCCACGCTCGCTCGGGGCTCGTGTCCAGCGTCGTCTCGCGCTCGACGCTGGGCTCGGTCTGTTGTTCGGCGGTGGTCTTGCTCATCGGGCGCCTCCGGGACAAGTGCAACTTGTTGCGTTGCGCATGATAGCCTCTTCGCATGTGCAACCTAGCGATTGCGCTTTTTCGCGACTACGCCCCGCAGACACCGAGCCGCCTTGCGGCGGAAGGAGACCGCCATGCCTCTCGTACCCATGGTCCTCGAACAGACCTCCCGCGGCGAACGGGCCGCCGACATCTACTCCCGGCTCCTCGGCGAGCGCATCGTGATCCTCGGCCAGCCCGTCGACGACGAGATCGCGAACCTGATCGTCGCTCAGCTCATCCACCTCGAGTCCGAGGACCCCGATAAGGACATCTCGATGTACATCAACTCGCCGGGCGGCGGCGTCTACGCGGGGCTCGCGATCCACGACACGATGCAGTACGTCAAGCCCGACGTGCAGACGATCTGCTTCGGCGTTGCGATGTCGATGGGCTCGTTCCTGCTCGCCGCCGGCGCGGAGGGCAAGCGGATGGCGCTGCCGAACTCGCGGATCCTCATCCACCAGCCGTCGATGCAGGGGCTCGGTGGACAGGCCGCCGACATCGAGATCCACGCCAGCCAGATCGTCTCCGACCGCGAGATCCTCGAGGAGATCTACGCAGATCGCACCGGGCAGAAGTCGAGCGGATCCACGACGACATGGACCGCGACCGCTTCTTCACCGCCGAGCAGGCGGTCGACTACGGACTCGTCGACCGGATCGTGGAGTCGCGCGACCTGCCCTCCAGCCGCGGGCTTCGGCGGCGGCTAATCGGCAGCCGCTGAGCGGCGGTTGCCCGGCCTACCGGCGCCGCGCCGCCCCGCGGCCGCCTCCCACTCTCGGTAGAGCTCCTCGATCCGGCGCTTGAGATCCTCGTGGCGCGGGTCGAGGCCTCGCTGCTGCTCCGGCGAGGACCACGCGGCCGGATCGGCGAGCTCGTCCTCGAGCGTGGCCAGGGCGCTCTCCGACCTTCTCGATCTGCTTCTCGATATCGGCGATCTTGCGCTGAGCGTTCTTCGACGGTCCGCTCGGGCTTGCCGGCTGCGACCGCCCGGCTTGCCGCGCCGGCTGCCCTTGCCGTCCGACCGACCCGTGGACGCGCCGCGGCCGCCGGCCGCAGAGCGCGGCGCGCTCCTCCTTGTCGCGCTGGTAGTCGGCCCAGCCGGTGTAGTAGCTGCGCAGCGTCCCGTCCTCGAGCGCGACCGTGCGCGAGCCGACCGCCTCGAGCAGGGCGCGGTCGTGGGAGATCAGCAGCACGCGCTCCCTCGAAGGCGAGCAGCGCGTCCTCGAGCGCCTCGCGGCTCTCGAGGTCGAGATGGTTGGTGGGCTCGTCGAGGATCAGCACGTTGGCCCCCGAGGCGACGAGGATCGCCAGCGACAGCCGCCGCTGCTCGCCGCCGGAGATGTCGGCGAGCCGCTTGTCGACGTCCGTGCCGCTGAAGAGGAAGTGGCCGAGCAGATCGCGCACCTTCTGGCCGGTGAGCCCGGTGCCGCGCTGCGCGGCCTCGATCACGGTGCCGGTCCCGGCGGCCGTGTCGGCGTGCTGGGAGAGGTAGCCGAGGTTGACGTTGTGGCCGATCTTGACCGTGCCGGCGGCAGGCTGCCGCTCGCCGGTCAGGGTCTCGATCAGGGTCGTCTTGCCGGCCCCGTTGGGCCCGACGAGGACGACGTGCTCGCCGCGCTCGATCCGCATCGAGGCGTCGTCGAGCAGGACGCGGCCGGGCACCTCGATCCGCGCCCCCTCGAGCTTCAGCGGGAAGCGGCCGGTCCGCTCGGCCTTGCGCGAAGGAGAAGGCGAGCTTGCGCTCGTCGCGCGGGTCGCGGTGACCGCGCTCGCCTTCACCTTCTCGATCTGCTTGATGCGCGACTGGGCCTGCTTGCGCCTTCGTCGCCTTGTAGCGGAAGCGCTCGACGAAGCGCTCCATGCGCGCGATCTCGGCCTGCTGCTTGTCGATCGCCTTGCCGAGCGCGATCTCGCGCGCGGCCTGCTCGGTCCGCCAGGCGTGCCAGGGACCGGCGAAGTAGCGGGCCCGGCCCGGCCTCGATCTCGAGCACGGAGGTGCCGACCGCCTCCAGGAACCAGCGGTCGTGGGCGACGAGGACGACCGCGGCGTCGAGACCCTGCAGGTGCTCCTCCAGCCACTCCAGCGAGGGGATGTCGAGGTGGTTGGTGGGCTCGTCGAGCAGCAGCAGGTCCGGGCTCGCCGGCCAGCGCCCGGGCGAGCGAGGCGCGGGTCAGCTCGCCGCCGGAGAAGCGTCTGCAGCTCGCGCTCGAGCTGCTCGGCGTCGTCGAAGCCGAGCCCGCGCAGGACCGCGACGACCTCGTCGCGCCAGCGGTAGCCGCCGGCCGCCTCGAGCGGTGCTGCGCCTTCGAGTAGGCGTCCATCGTGGCCTCGTCGTGGGCGCCCTCCGACATCGCTGCTCGAGCGCCGCTGAGCTTCCGCTCGAGCTCGATCATCTCCGCCCGCGAGCCGAACACGTAGTCGCCGAGGCTCAGACTCCTGCTCGCGCGGGGGGCGCTGGTCGTGCAGGGCGACGCGCGCGCGCCTTCTGCAGGCTGAGCGTTGCCCTCGTCCGGCGATCAGCTCGCCGGCGAGGATCCGCAGCAGGGTCGACTTGCCGGCGCCGTTGCGGCCCGCAAGGGTCATCCGCTCGCGGCGCTCGAGCTTGAACGAGACGTCCCCGAACAGCGGCTCGCCGCCGACGTGGATGCCGAGCTGCGATGCGATCGCGACCGCCATCGCATCTCAGGCTAGATCAGCGCCGACCCCCGCCCTCGCTCCGCCGCGCCACTTTGGGACCGTGTGTCGATGTCACACATCTCGACATCGATCGGTGTAATGATCCAGGCGACCATGGCCACGGTCACGCGCGAGAGGCTCGACGGCCCGGTCGCGACGGCCGACGGCGACCGGCTCGATCGGCGCGCTCCCCCAGTTCCCCGGCCGGACCGATCAGCGAGAGCGAGCTCGCCGCACTGCCGGCCCCGCCCCGACTCGCGGCTCGCCGGCTGCGCCACACGCTGCCGCTTCAGCCATGCGGCAGATCGAGTTCGTCTTCGCTGCCCGCCGCGCATCCACGGCGAGGTCTTCCGGATGAAGGCGCACGATTCCCGGCGACCCGGCGATCACCTCGCACCCCGACCACGTGCGCTCGCTGTTCACCGCCAAGCCCGAGCACGCCCCCTCGATCACGGGCGAGTCGCCTCTGCCGTCCGATCGTTGGACCGAACTCGGTCCTGACGGCGGTCGGCCCGCGACACATGCGCCAGCGCAAGCTGCTGCTCCCGCCCTTCCACGGCGAGGCGATCGCCGCCTACTCGGCGATGATCGCCGACGCGGCCCGCCGCGAGATCGAGCGCTGGCCGGTCGACGAGACGATCGAGCTGGCGCCACGGATGCAGGCGATCACGCTCGACGTGATCATGGCCGGCATCTTCGGAATCGAGGGCGAGCCGGAGCACGGCAGCCCCGAGCAGCGGTTGCGGACCGTGATCCGCAGTCTCACCGAGGCCTCGACTAAGCCGCTCGCGAAGCTCGGCGAAATCGTCAACATCGGTCGCGACCGAGCCCGTCGGGCTGCTCAAGGTCGCGATCGGGATGCTCGACCGCGCGACCTACCGGGTAATCGCCGACCGGCGCGCCGCCGGCGACCTCGAGCGAACGCCGCGACATCATGTCGATCATCCTCCAGGCCGAGACCGAGGATGGCGAGCGGCTCACGGACCGCGAGGTCCGCGACGAGCTGCTGACGCTGGTCCTCGCCGGGCACGAGACGACCGCGAACTCGCTCGCCTGGGCCTGGGAGCGACTCGTCCACAACCCCGCGGCGCTCGATGCGTACGTGAGCGCCGTGCGCGACGGCGACGAGGAGACGCGCTCGGAGTGGACCGAGGCGGTCATCCACGAGTCGATGCGCTCACGTCCGGTGATCCCGATCATCGGGCGTCGGATCACCGTCCCGTGGCAGCTCGGGCCCTATGGCGTCCCCGCCGGAACCCCGGTCTCGATGAGCATCCTGCTCCTCCACCACCGCCCGGATCTCTATCCCGACCCGTTCTCCTACCGGCCCGAGCGCTGGCTCGGGCACAAGCCCGGCACCTACGAGTGGATCCCCTTCGGCGGCGGCATCCGCCGCTGCCTCGGCGCGGCCCTGGCGATGGCCGAGCAGCGCGTCGTCCTCGAATCGATGGCGGCGGCCCTGGACCTCGAGTTCGCCGATCCGGAGCCCGAGCGGGCGCAGCACCGGAACGTGACGATGATCCCCGCCAAGGGCGGTCTCGTTCGGGTCCGCGGCCGGCGAGGCTGAACACGCCTCCTCGCCCGGCGCGCTGCGGTGGCGTCAGGCGCGCTCTTCGGCGAGGAATGAGTCGAGCTGCTCGGCGGCTTGGCTGCGGATACGGCCCTGGACCGCCGGGCTCCAGCCGGCGAGCAGCCCGACGGGACCGAGGGCCTGCCGCGACCAGCGCCAGAGGCCGAAGCGGTCGACGTGATCGGCGATCCGCCCGCGCTCGTCGAAGCGGAAGCTCGCCTCGATGTCGTTGACCACGCGCCGGCCGGTGCGGAAGGTGTAGGTCGCGATCCAGCGCGCTCGGCCCGTGCCGGCGGTGTCAGCCTCATGCAAGCGCAGCTCGATCTTGAGATCCGTCGCGTTCCCGGTCAGCATTCGCCACATCGCGCCCGCCTCGCGACCCTCGAGGTCTCCGAAAACCGGGTCACAGAAGTGGACGTCGGGTGCGTAGCACGCCTCCATCGCGGCTCCGTCGCGCCGTCCGAACGCCTCGTAGAAGCGCTCGATCGTCTCGGCGTTGCGCGCCGCGTCTGCCATCTGCGGCAGCCTACCCCTCCCAGGGACTGCGCATAGAGACGGCCTCATAGACTGGCCCGATGCGAGCAGCGACCATCAGCGACGGCGAGATCGTCGTTACCGACCGTCCCGATCCCGAGCCCGGCACCGGCGAGTGCCTGATCCGCGTCCGCGGCGCCGGCGTCAACGGCGCCGACATCCTGCAGCGGGCAGGTCACTATCCGCCGCCCCCGGGCGCGCCCGACATCCCCGGGCTCGAGTTCGCGGGTGAGGTCGTCGCGCTCGGGGCCGGGGTGCTGCGCGTCTCGAAAGGCGACCGGGTGATGGCGATCGTCGGCGGGGGCGCCCAGGCCGAGCTCTGCGCGGTCCACGAGAGCCAGCTCATGCCCGTTCCCGAGGGCCTCGACTGGCCCGCAGCCGGTGGTCTTCCGGAGGTCTTCTGCACCGCCTACGACGCGCTGTTCACCCAGGGCGGGATGGCGCCGGGGGAGCGCCTGCTCGTCCATGGGGGCGCCGGAGGCGTCGGCACCGCCGCGATCCAGCTCGGCGTCAACGCCGGCGTCGACGTCACCGCCACCGTGCGCAACGAGGCTTTGCGGGGAGCCGTGAAGGAGCTCGGAGCGAAGGCGATCGCGCCCGAGGACTTCGCCGACGAGGGACCCTTCGACTTGATCCTCGAGCTCGTCGGGGGACCGAACATGGCGGGCAACCTGAGCGCTCTCGCGACCGGTGGGCGGATCTGCGTGATCGGCGTCGGCGGCGGGGCGAAGGCCGAGCTCAACCTCCTGGCCCTCATGGGCAAGCGCGGCTCGATCCACGCCTCGACGCTGCGCGCGCGCCCGCTCGAGGAGAAGGCGACGGTCGCCCGGCTCGTCGAGAAGCACGTGCTCGGGGGGGTCGCCTCCGGCCGCCTGCAGGTCCCGATCGCAGAGACCTTCCCGCTCGAGCGGGCGCAGGACGCTTACGAGCGCTTCGCAGCCGGCGGCAAGTTCGGCAAGGTGGTGCTCACCGCCGGCGATTAGCTGCCGCGAGCCGGCGCGGCGGTGGCGAAGCGGGAGGGCCGACCGCCCTTGCGGCCGGCCCTCGTCCGGCGCGTGTACCGGCGGGCTTGCTCAGCGGCTGATCACCTTGCTGAAGGCTTTCTCGCACTTGCTGGTCTTCTTCGCGTAGGCGTAGAAGTTGCCGTGCTTGTAGCCGGAGTTGCCGATGCTCCACATGTAGCCGTCGTTGTTCGGATGGGCGATGTCGGAGCCGATCACCTTGTCGTTCTTGGGGTCGTAGCCGTTCCCCTTGAGCTTGTAGACGACAACCTTGCGGTTGTTCGCGCACTTCTTCGACTTCGAGCTCTTCACGTAGCCGTAGTAGTCGCCCTGGTGGCCCTTGATCGTGACCTTGGTGTCGATCTTGTGACCGGCGAGGGCTCCGGCGGCGAAGACCCCGGCCACCGCGATCGCCGCTGCGGCGGCGAGAATCGTCTTCTTCATAGCGTCTCCTGTCTGCGGGTAGGAACGAGCCGATCCCGGCTCCAGGGCATCATCCTCGCGACGGTGCCAGAAAGCAAGATCCAGATACGGATTCCATACGAACGGAGGAGTGCCGCCGTTCGCCGCTGCGCGGATTCGCTAGACCACGAGGAGCATGGACGATTTCGCGAAGGCCCGCTGGTACGCGCTGCGCCCCGCCGCCAACCGTAAGCCGACGACCTATCGCTGCCCGCTGTGCGGGGAGCTTCTGCCGGCCCTCAGGGACCACGTGCTCGTGCTGCCGGACGGGGATCCATCTCGGCGCCGGCACGCGCATACCGAGTGCGTGAAGAACGCGCGGCGCGAGGGCCGGCTGCCCCTTCGCGAGGAGGTCGAGCCCCGTCGTCCGGGATTCTGGTCCCGATTGTTCGGGCGCTGAGCGCCCGGGCAGCGCCGCCACGGCTCCGGACCTACTCGCGAAGACCCTCCACAATCTCATCCAGTAGCGACGTTGAGATCCGCACCTGATCCGTACCCGGCACCACCCCGGCCGACTCCAGCTCCGCCCCAAGCCGGTCCAGAGCACCGCGCTGACGCTCGTCGAGTTTCCGCCCTTGGCGGGCGAGGGCCACGAGATGCGTGGCCTCCCCGTAGTCAAGCCGCCGCTCGGCCGTCATCGGAATCTTTCGCGCCCGCTCGATCAGCGCACGCAACTCCGCGCGTGCCTCGGGCCGACTCCCGGACCAGTGCTCCCGAGCCCGCTCGAGCGCGGACCGCTTCTGAGCGCTCGACATCTGCAGCCTCGCCAACTTGCGAGGGCGAGTCAGCGCTGTCCAGACCTTGCCCACTGCACCCTCCTCGACCGGTGCGCCCGGGCGCTTTAGCAGCTCACGAGGTTGGGATTGTGCTCGCATATCGAGCAACAGCTCAACTTCGACGCCAGCGGGCGCGGGCCGCTTCGCACGAGTGGAGACGGTGGGAATCGAACCCACGTCCGCGGTCGCGTGTCGAATGACGTCTACAGGCTTAGCCGGCGCTTGGGTCTCGTCCCGAGGGTCCGCTACCGGCGGGTTGATCCTCGGGACCAGCCTTCTTGAATGTCCCCGGTCGGCGAAGGCGGGCCTTCCGGGCGAGCCCGTTGCTGACACCGGAACCCTTCCCCACGGGCCGAGGGAAGGCCGATGCTCACCTACTTAGATCTAACTAAGCAGCGAGGGCGAACTCGTGGTCCGCACTTCTTGGTTTGTCCCGGGGTTTAACGAGGCCTCCGGGAACCTCGACCTGCGATCAAACGCACGGAACAACCACGTCGAAGCCTGTCGTCCCCGTGCTATGTGCAACCCATTGTAGGCGCCGGGTCCAGGCACGAGCGGAGGCCGGCCCGCTCGAGCGGGCCGGCCTCCGTGTCGGGGGTCCTCCTGTGGAGGGGGTGGGCCTAGCGGCTGATCACCTTGCTGAAGTCGCCGCCGCACGTGCTCGTCTTGCCGATCTTGGCGTAGAAGTAGCCGTGCTTGTAGCCGCTGTTGCCGATGCTCCACATCGAGTGGGGACCGTTCGGCTGGGCGATGTCTGTGCCGATCTTCTGGTCGGTCTTCGGCGCGGGCGAGGAGCCCAGCATCTTGAAGACCTTGACCTTGCGGTTGAGCTCGCACTGCGAATCGGAGCTCTTGACGTAGCCGTAGTAGTCGCCCTCGTGGCCCTTGATGTTGACCTTGGTCGGGGTCAGGCTGTGGGCGGCGGCCGGGCCCGCGGCGACGGCTCCGGCGAGCGCGACGAGGGCGGTGGCGGCGATGAGCTTGATCTTGAACATTTGTGTCTCCTTGATGTCTCGAGTTGGGGTGAATCCGTGCCGTTCGGTGCGGGTTCGTTCGATGGCTCCATCCTGCCCCCGATCGGCCCCGCCGCCCAGGGGCCCGCGGGAGGGACCCGCCGCCCGGGCGGGGTGGTCGTATTCACCCCCGGGTGGGGGCTGACGGCGGGGCGCCGGAGCGCTCAGTCGCGGCCGGAACCGCGCAGGGCGGGAATCCAGGCTTCGACGTGCTCGGTGATCGTCGCCCTGATCCAGCGCCGCTCGGCGGCCGTGGCCATCCGGTAGCGGCCGAGCAGCATCTTCTGCTCGCGGATCGGCAGGCCTGCGACGTCCCACTCGACCACGAGCCGCTCGAACAGCATCTCCTCTCGACGCTGCCAGGCGTCGTCGATCGTGCGGGCGTCGCCGGCGGGCAGCTCGTCGATCTTCGCCACCGACTTCGCGCTCAGCGTCCGCCGCAGACGCAGCGTGTTGCCGTCGTTGTCCGTGTAGGCGATCGCAGCGGCGTTCTGCTTCCGCCGCTCGCGCTTGCCGGCTCTCTTCGCCCGCTTCTTCGCCATCAGCGCTCCGGGGGCGGGGTCCAGGGCCGGCTCAGGGCGAGCTGCCGCGACTGCGCGAGCAGGGTTCCGTCGGCCGCCCACAGCCAGCCGTCCTCCTCGAAGTAGCCGCGGTCGGCGGTCGAGGTCAAAAAGCGGCCCAGCACGTGCTCGTGCTCGCCCGCGGGCGGGCGCCCGCGGAAGTGAATCGTGAGGTCGAGCGTCGGGGCCAAGAACGGCGCCGGGCTGCGGGCGAACGGCGCCGGCCACCAGCAGTCCGTGTACATCGCGATCAGCTCCGGCTCGAGCGGGGCCGGGACCCGGGTCCGGATCCAGCCGCCCGACTCAGCCGCCTCGGACTCGGTGAAGGGCGGGTCGCCGAAGACCATCCGCATCTCCAGCTGCTCGAAGATCCGCGGCGGCAGGAACGAGGTGTCCAGCGGATCCAGAGCCTCCGGCGGCGGCGCCTCAGGCGGCGGCGTCGCGAAGCTGGCGGCGGGCTCGAAGTCCGGGGCGAGAACGGCGATCGCGATGCACGCCTCCCGGCCCGCCTGCAGCATCCGCGCCGTGCACGTGCTGGCCGAGCGACCGGAGCGCTCGACGGTGACGACGATCTCGACCTCGCCCGTGCGCGGGGGGCGCAGGTAGTGCACGGTGAGCGACCGCGGCTCGCGAGCCGTGTCGTCGACCGCGGCCCGGATCGCGCGCAGGAGCAAGGCCGCGACGTAGCCGCCGTTCGGGCCCGGAGGCCCCGACCAGGCGTCGCGGATCGCAGCGCCGAAGCGGCCTTTGCCGAGCGCCTCGACGGCCGTGTCAGAACGGAAGTCTGCGGGCAGAGCCACCTCCATGACCAGGGATCATCGCAGCGCCGCGCCCCGGCTCAGCCACCGGATCAGCCACCGGATCGTCATGCGGCAACAGTTTCCGGATACGTGCATCTTTTCCTGGAGCCGCTCTCTACGATGCCGCGGATGAACGACGCTCCACTCCCCCGGGACATCTGGGACCAGGGCTTCGAGGAGGGCGAGCGGCGGATGAGCCGCGCCCCGATCGGGCAGGCCTCGACGGCCCTGCTCGGCGGCTTCGAGGTGATGCTCGCGCTCGCCATCGTCTTCACGCTCACGGGAGCGCTGATGCTGGTCACGAACGACGACCTCGCGCACGCGGTCGGAGCGATTCCGTTCGGGACCGCGTTCGTCTTCATCTCGATCGGTCGTTCGGAGCTCTTCACCGAGAACTTCCTCGTCCCGGTCGGGGCCTTCTTCGCCGGCCGCGGCACGCTGCAGCAGCTGCGCACGATGTGGGTGCTGACCCTCGTCTTCAACCTCGTCGGGCTCGCGATCTTCGCGGGCCTGATGTCGATCGACGGCGTCCTCCCCGCCTCCGCGCTCGACGCGGCCGGCGTGCTCGGCGACAAGTTCGTCGACCGCGGCGTCTGGGAGGCCCTGGCCAGCGCGATCCTGGCGGGTGCCGCGATCACCCTCTACACGTGGCTGACCCTCGCTGCCCGCGAGGAGATAACCCGCGTCGTGATCGGGCTGCTGATCGGCTACGTGCTCCTGCTGCCGGTCTTCAACCACGTGATCGTCAGCGGCGGCGAGGTCCTGCTGGCCGTCTTCTCGGGCGCGACGGCGACCAGCGCCTGGGCCGTGATCTGGCATCTTGCGATCGCAGCGCTGGGCAATACGATTGGCGGCATCGGTTTCGTCACGATCACGAGGCTCGTCCAGGTCTCGGGCGAGCCGCACGACCCTGAACACGCCGCCAAGGGTGCCGATGACTGAGCCCGACGTCGTCGTGATCGGGGCCGGGCCCGCGGGCGAGGTGGCGGCCGGCAGGCTTGCCGACGGGGGGCTCGGCGTGACGCTGATCGAGCGCGAGCTCGTCGGCGGCGAGTGCTCGTTCTACGCGTGCATGCCCTCCAAGGCGCTGCTGAGGGCACCGGAGCTGCTTGCCGAGGTCGAGCGCGTCCCGGGCGCGGCCGAGGCCTCCAGCGGCGAGCTCGACGTGCCCAGCATGCTCCGGCGGCGGGACGAGGTGATCCACGGGCTCGACGACTCGGTCCAGCTCCCCTGGGTCGAGGAGCGCGGAATCGAGCTGATCCGCGCCGAAGCACGCCTCGCGGGTGAGGGGACGGTCGAGGTCGATGGACGCGTGCTGCGACCCTCCCGGGCCGTCGTCCTGGCGACGGGCAGCCGCGCGGCGATCCCCCCCATCGAGGGCCTCGCCGAGGTCTCGGCCTGGACGAACCGCGAGATCACGACGAGCTCCGAGGTGCCCGAGAGCCTGATCGTGCTCGGCGGTGGCGTCGTGGGCTGCGAGATGGCGCAGGCATGGCGCGCGGCCGGCAGCGCCGTGACGATCGTCGAGGCCGCGCCGCGGATCCTGCCGGCCGAGGAGCCCTTCGCCTCGCGCGAGCTCACCGACGCCCTCGAGGCGGCCGGCATCGACGTGCGCACCGGTGCGCCACTCGTCTCGGTCGCGCGCGAGGACGGCACGATCGTCGCGCGCCTCGAGGACGGCTCGATGCTCGAGGGCACGCATCTGCTCGTCGCCGTCGGCCGGACACCGAACAGCGACGGAATCGGACTCGACTCGGTGGGGCTCTCCGACGGCGGCTACGTCGACGTCGACGACTGTATGCGGGTCACGGGCGCGGGCGCCGACGCGCAGTGGCTGTACGCGATCGGCGACGTCAACGGCCGGGCGCTGCTCACCCACATGGGCAAATACCAGGCCAGGATCGCGTCCGCCGCGATTCTCGGCGACAGTACGGAGCCCGCGACGGCGGAGGCGGCGGGCTCGCCGCGCGTCGTCTTCACCGATCCCCAGGTCGCCGCCGTCGGCCTGACCCTGGCGCAGGCCGAGGAGCGGGGAATCGATGCGATCACGGCCGAGGTGACCACCTCGGGCAGCGCCGGCGCCTCGTTCTACGGCCGCAACACGCCGGGCAGCTCGCGCCTCGTCGTCGACGAGCGCCGACGCGTGATCGTCGGCGCCACCTTCGTCGGTTTCGAGACGGCGGAGCTCCTGCACGCGGCCACGATCGCGATCGCCGGCGAACTCACGCTCTCCCAGCTCGCGCACGCCGTGCCGGCGTTTCCGACGCGGAGCGAGATCTGGCTGAAGCTGCTCGAGTCGCTCGGCGTCTGAGCGGCCGGACGCAGCCCCGGAGGGAACGGCGGTCAGGGCTCGAGGCGGTCCTTGATCGAGGTGAGGAAGTCGCGCGGGAAGCCGGGGATCGTGTCGAGCTCATCGACGGACTCGAAGCCCCCCGAGCGCTCGCGATAGGCGAGCACGCGCCCTGTCTGTGTGACGGATAGCCCGAGGTCACGAAGCTCCTCGAAGCTCGCCGAGTTGAGGCTGACCCGGCCCTCGGATGCGTCCTCGGGCGCGTCGGGCCCGGACGGGATCGGCCGCACGGGCTGGCCCTCCGCCTGCTCCTCGACCGGCGGGGGCGGCGGGGCCGGGGCAGCCGCCGAGGGCGGGGGCGGCGGGAGCTGCTCTTCGTCGACGGGACCGGATGCCGGCGGCGGTGGCGGAGGCGGAGGTGAGGCGGCGAAGTCGGATGCCTGCGGTGGCGGAGGCGGTGCGGCCGGCGGCGGGCTCCCCTCTTCCGGAAGCCAGGGACTGCGGTCTTCCTCCTCGGCGCCGGAGGTCTCCTTCTCCTTCTTCTCCTCCTCCTTCTCGCTCGAGCCGGTCTCCCCCGCCGACTCGGCGCCGCTCTCGGACTCGCCGCCTGCCTCGGGCGCGGCCGGTGGGCTTGGCGAGGGCTCGGCGGGTTCCTGCAGCCTCGCTGCAGCCTGCTTCAGCTTCTCGATCGGATCGGGCTCGGGCTCGGGCGGGAGGGGCTCGGGCGGCGGGAGCGGCTCGGGGGGACGGGCCACGTCGACCACGGCCTCTCGCGCGCGCCGCTCGGCATCGCGCGCGCGCCGCTCGGCCTCGTTGATGCGCTCGAGCATCTCGTGCAGGCGGCGCTCGCGATCCGCCTCCTGCTGCTTGAGCTCCGCCAGGCGCTCCGCCCGGGCAGCCCGCTCCTCAGCCTCGCGTGCCTGCTGCTCGATCTGCTCGAGCCGCCGCTGCGCCTCCGCGAGCGCCGTCTCGGTCCGGTCCCGTGCGCCCGAGATCGCGCTCTCGGTCCGCTCGAGCTCCGCGACCATCTCGCGATCGCGCCGCTGGCGGCGGCGGATCTGCTCGTCGGTCGCACGCAGCTCGGCGTCGATCGGAAGACCGCCTTCTTCCCCGGCCGAATCGGCGCCGGACGTCGGGGCCGAGGGCACGCCCAGCTCCGCGTCGGCCACCCGTTGCTCGGCGAGGAGCTGGATCTGCTCGACCTCGCGGACGCGCCGCTCGGCCTCGGCCTCGGCCTCGGCCGCTCGGGCCTCGACGAGAGCCTCCTCCTCACGGTGCTCCGCGTCCTGAAGCCTCTGCTCGGCGGCGCCGGCCTCCTCCGCGGCTCGCTCCTGCGCCGGCTCGGGCGGCGGCGCCTGCTCGGCTTGAGCAGCGTCCGGAGGCGGAGGCCCGTCCGTAGCGGCCTCCGGCGGCGGAGGCGGGGCGGGCGGCGGCGGGGAGGGAGCGACGGCCGGAGGGGGCATCGGCGTCGGGGTCGGCATCGGCCCCGAGCCGCCGGCCGGCGGCTGCGGGCCTTCGGGGCCCGCGGGCTGGGTGCCGGAAGCGCCCTTGGCGCCCGCCTTCTCGCGGCGCCTCTCCTCGATCGCGCGGCGACGCTCGGCTCGGGCGCGCTCGCGCTCGGCGCGGGCGCGCGCCTTGGCCTCCGCCTTCTCACGCTTCTTCTCCGCGCGCCGCTCCTTGCGGTTGAGCCCCGCGGACGAGGCCGGGGGCGGGCTGACCGCGGGCTGCGCGACGGTCGGCGGCTCTGGAGCCTGGGCCGCGCCCGAGGCCGTCTGGGGCGCCTGGGGCGCCTGGGGCGAAGGCCAGCGCTCGGATCCCTCGGCGGGCGCCGCTGGGGGCGGGGGCGGTGGTGGAAGCTGGGCGTCGCCGGCGTCGGGGCGGTCCGGGGGCGGGGGCGGTGGTGGAAGCTGGGCGTCGCCGGCGTCGGGGCGGTCCGGGGGCGGGGGCGGTGGTGGCGCGCCGAGCGGCGGCGGGGGCTCGGCCGGCGCGGGGGCGGTCGACGGGGCGGAGCCGGCGGCCTCCTCCGCGGGCGTCGTCTGCGGCGCCTGCGCGGGCGGGGGAGCGGGCGGCGGCTCGGCCTTCCGGGAGAACAGGCCCTTGCGCTTGGACGCCTGACCGGATCCCGACGCGCGCGCCTCCCTCATCGCCGACTTGCGCTCCGCGCTCTCAGCGCGGCGGCGAGCGGTCTCCTCGGCACGGCGCCGACGCCGCTCCTCACGTTCGCGCTTACGGCGATCGCGGGTCGACTCGGCGGCCGGGGGCGACGGCGTGGGCCCCGCGGCGGGCGGGGGAGCGGCAATCGGCGGCGGGATGCTGGGCGGAGGCTGAGAGGTGGGTGCGTCGGAGGCCGGCGGGGGTGTCCCCGGCGGTGGTGGCGGGGGTGTCCCCGGCGGTGGTGGCGGGGGCGCGGCGGATGGATCGGGCGGTGGCGGCTGATCGGCCGGTGGCGCGGGCGGAGGCGCGGCGGATGGATCGGCCGGTGGCGCGGGCGGAGGCGCGGGCCTGCCCTCGCCCTCGTCCTCCATCGAGAAGACGACCTCGCGCGGAGGCGGCTCGGGCGCACCGCCGGCGGGGCCGCCGTACTCCGCGTTCTCGCCGCTGTTGTCGTTCTCGTTCTCGCTCAAGCTCGCCCCTCCGCCGGGCGGAGATCGGAGGCCCACCATAGGCAATCGGGACGCCCCGTGGCCCGATCCGACCCCGGGTGCAGCCTCGCGTTCAGCGGTTGCGCTCCTTGAGCTCCCGCTCGACGTCGCGGGCGACGTCGCGGTCGCGGATTTCGCGCCGCCGATCGCGCCGTTCCTTGCCGCGAGCGAGGGCGAGCTCGACCTTCGCGTGCTCCCCCTTGAAATAGATCCGGGTCGGGATCAGGGTCAGCCCCTTGCGCTGCATGCGCCCGATCAGACGCTCGATCTCGTACCGGTGCAACAGCAGCTTCCGCGGCCGCTCCGGCTCGTGGTTCTCCCGCGCCGCCGGCGCGTAGTGCGGAATGTGGGCACCGCGGAGGACGACCTCGCCCTCCTCGATCGCCGCGTAGGAGTCCTGCAGGCGGGCGGTGCCCTCCCGGAGCGCCTTGACCTCGGTCCCGCGCAACTGGATCCCGGCCTCCATCGTCTCGACCGTCTCGTAGCGGTGCTGCGCAGCCCTGTTCGTGGCAACGTCGCGGCCGCGCTCGTCCCCCTTCGGGCTCATCGCCGTCCCCTTCGCCTCGGCGCGCGTCTGCGCTCCGAGCGCCGCTCGGCGTCAGGCGGCTCGAGCGTGACTCGGCCGCGCGGCGCCTCGATCGACTGCACCTTGACCTCGACGCGGTCGCCGAAGCCGAGGCGGCGACCCGTGCGGGCGCCGACGAGCGCGGAATCGGTGTCGTTGAGGTCGTAGTGGTCGCCGCGGATCAGGCGCACGGGCAAAAACCCTTCGTAGGCATCGGACATCTCGCCGCCGAAGCGTACGAACGCGCCCGCCCCGACGACTCCCGACACCTCGCCCGAGAAGGCGTGCTCGGGTCCGGCCTCGAAGATCTCGCGCTGCAGGAGGAAGGCGAGGCAGACGTCATCGCCGCTGCGCTCGAGCTTCATGGACTCGCGCTCGATGTCCGAGCAGTGCTCACCCAGGCCGGCCAGCTCCGCCCGCGTGGGCGCCTCCTCCCCCGCGCCGATCGTCGCCAGAAGCGCGCGGTGCGCGATCAGATCCGGGTAGCGGCGGATCGGCGAGGTGAAGTGCGCGTAGGCGGCAATCCCGAGGCCCGCGTGACCGAGGTTGCGCTCGTCGTAGCGAGCCGCCTTCATCGCCCGCAGGACGAGTGAGGAGAGGCTCGCGGCACCGTAGCCGCGACGCTCCGCCTCGGCCGCGACGAGGGCGCTGGTCTCGACCGCCAGCGCCCCCGCTTCCGTCGGCGACATCGACTCGGGCACGGGTGGGGTCGGCACGTCGAGCGCATCCAGCTGCGAGACGAGCAATTCCACCCGGGCCGCGTCCGGCTGCTCGTGCACGCGATAGAGGGAGGGAACGCCGCGGCGCTCCGTGAGCAACGCCACCTGCTCGTTGGTGAGCACCATCAGGCGCTCGATGAGCGAGTGCGCTTCCGTCTCGGCGACGACGTGGGCAGCGGCGACGTTGCCGTCCTCGTCGAAGGTGAACTCGGGTTCGGACCCGGTGACGACCAGCGAAGCCGCGCGCGTGTGCTCGGCGAGCAGCTGCGCGGCGCCTCGCGCGACCCCGACCGCGTCCGCGACCGGCTCGGGGGCCCGCTCGCGGCCGGAGAAGATCCGGTCGAGGCCGTCGTAGTCGAGGCGCGCGTCGGAGCGGATCAACGAGCGATAGAAGGAGACCGAGCGCACCGCGCCGGCCCCGGAGAGCGAGATCTCGGTCGTCACGGCAAAGCGCTCGACGCCGGGGTTGAGGCTGCACGCATCGTCGCTCAGCGCCCGCGGCAGCATCGGCGAGACGAGACCGGGGACGTAGGTGGAGTTCGCGCGCTCCCGCCCCTCGCGATCGAGGCCGCTCTCGGGACGCACGTGCGCGGCGACGTCGGCGATGTGGATCCACAGGCGGCAGCCATCGTCCTCGCGGCGGGCCGAAACCGCATCGTCGAAGTCACGCGCCGTCGTCGGGTCGACCGTGAAGGTCGGCTCCTCCGTCAGGTCGCGGCGCGGGCCCGGATCGGAGCGCACCGCCTCGGCGGCGGCGCGCGCCTCGGCCTCGATCCGCTTCGGGAACGTCGGGCGCAGGCCGCGGTCGGCGAGCAGCGCCGCGACCACATCGCGGGCGCGATCGGCGCGGCCGAGGTCAGCGATCGGCTGGGCGCCACGCCGGTCGATCCGGCACAGCGCGATCGAGCCGGGAGCGACCCGGACGCGCCCCCGCGCGAGCGGCAGCTGCTCGCCGCGCGCGAACAGGGGCTCACCGACGAGGGCCCGGCCGCGGCGGGAGACCTCGAGCACGGCGGGCGCCGGCCGGCTGGCCGCTCCGGAGCGAGGCATCTACTTGCCGCTGCCGCCGGACGCCTTGGCCGATCCGGATTTGCCGGAGGCGATCTCGTGGCCGACGATCGCGACCCCGCGCTGGAGCTGTTGGTCGCCGTCGGAGGCATCGTTGTCGGCGACGTGTACGTCCGGCTTGACGCCCTTGCCGAGAATCGACGTGCCGTTCGCGGTCAGGTACTCGCCCACGGTGAGGTCGAGCCCGGCGCCGCCCTTGAGGGGGACCACCTCCTGGAAGGTGCCCTTGCCGTAGGTGCGCGTGCCGACGACTTTGGCGAGCCCGTTCTCCTTGATCGCCGCGGTGACGATCTCGGAGGCCGAGGCGGTATCGCGGTTGGTGAGCACGACGAGCGGCATCGGATCGATCGCGTCACCGGTGGCGTCGTAGACCTTGCGCGGGCGCGAGCGCCCCTCGGTGATCACGATCGGGCCTGACTTGACGAAGATCGATCCGATCAGGACCCCTTCGCGCAGGAGACCGCCGCCGTTTCCGCGCAGATCGAAGACGAGGCCCTCGGCGCCGCGCTTGCGCAGCTTGTCGATCTCCGAACGGACCTCGTCGTGGGCGCCGTCGGAGAACGTCGCCAGCCGCACGTAGCCGATCTTGTGGCCGTCGTGGCGGATCAGATGTCCGGTGACAGCCGGGATCTCCACCGAGGCGCGCTCGAGCGTGATCTCCTTCGGCTTGCCGCCGTTCGCAGGCGCGACGGTGATCGTCACCTTCGTCCCCGGCGGGCCCTTGATCCGGCCCGAGGCATCGGTGGCCGAGACGCCGGCGATCGACTTGCCCTCGACCGCGATGATCGTGTCACCGACCTCGATCCCCGCCCGCTTCGCCGGCGTGTCGGGGTAGACCTGCGAGACGCGAAGCCCCCTCGGGACCTCGCTGACGGCGAGGCCGACCCCGGAGAACTGCCCCTCGTTCGCCTGGTTGAAGCGCTTGAACGTCTTCGGGTCGAAGTAGTGACTGAACTTGTCTCCGCTTTGCTTGCGGATCGCCGAGACCATGCCCGAGATCGAGCCGTTGTCGAGCTCGGAGGCGCTCGGGTTGCGGAAGTAGGAGTCCTCGATGATCTGGCGGGCCTGCTCGCTGCGGTTCTGCCCGCCGCCGGGCAGGATCGCGTCCCGCAGCGGCCCGATCAGGGTCAGTAGCCCGAACAGGACCATGGCGCCGAGCACCAACCCCCAGAGGAAGGCGGAGCGCCGCGGCCAGGACCCCTGCTCGGGCCCCTGCGCCGGGCTCAAATCCGGAGGAAGCGGCGCAGCGTCACTCCGCTGCCAAGCGCCGCGACCGCTATCGCGGAGCCGACCAGCAGCAGTACCAGCGGCGCGAATGCGATCGTGTTGAGGTTCTCGACCAAAGCAAATTTGTCGGACAGCGGATCGACGATGGTCACCTTGCCGAGAAACAGTATGCCGACCGCGATCGCCGCGCCGAAGACCCCGACGACCATGCCCTCGATCACGAAGGGCCAGCGGATGAACCAGTTCGTCGCCCCCACCAGTCGCATCACCTCGACCTCGCGGCGGCGCGCGTAGATCGAGAGACGGATCGTGTTACCGACGAGGAACAGCGAGGCGACGCCGAGCAGGACCGCGATCACGGCGAGCAGGATCTTGACCGCACCCGTCACCTCGCGGATCTGATTGGTCTGCGAGCCGCCGGCCGTGATCTGCTCGATCGCGGCGCTGATCGGCTGCGGCTTGCCGGCGTTGTCGGACGGCTGCGAGTGCGGCCTGGACCGTCTCGAGGTTGTCGGGGTTGTCGAGGCGCACGTTGAACGACGGCGGCAGCGGGTTGCGGTTGTTGAGCGCCCCCAGGAGGTTCTTCTCGTGCAGGTCGCCCTGCAGCGACTTCAGCGCCGCGTTCGGCGACACGTAGGAGACCTGCGGCGACGTGCGGGATGCTCTCGATCCGCTTCTGGAGCGTCCCGACCTCGGGCTTCTTCGCGTCCTTGAAGAGGAAGACCTTGAGCGCGATCTGGTTGCGGACGTCCTGCGTCTTCGCACCCGAGGCCTTGAGCACGGGCACGAGCACGCCGACCAGCAGCACGGTGATCGCGATCGTCACGATCGCGGCGATCGACGGCGCGGCGTTGCGGCGCAGCGCCCGGTAGGCCTCGCCGACGAAGAAGAGGACGCGCCCCATCAGCTCAGCCTGCCCGGTCGAGGCCCATCTCGTGGCGGACGCGCGCGCCGAACTCGGTGGTGTCCTCCTCGGATGGCGTACATGCCAGCCGACTGGTCGCGGATCACGCGGCCCTCGTGGAGCTGGAGCACGCGGCGCTTCATCTTGTCGACCATCTCGCGGTCGTGGGTGACGACGAGGACGGTCGTGCCGGAGCGGTTGATCCGGTAGAGCAGCTGCATGATCCCGATCGAGGTCTCGGGGTCGAGGTTGCCGGTCGGCTCGTCGGCGAGCAGCAACGGCGGATGGTTGACGAACGCGCGGGCGACCGAGACGCGCTGCTGCTCGCCGCCCGAGAGCTGGTCCGGATAGTTGTGGATCTTCGCTCCGAGGCCGACCATGCGCAGGATCTCGGGCACCTGGCGCCTGATCTCCCCCCGCGAGGTGCCGGTCACCTGCAGCGCGTAGGCGACGTTGTCGTAGACGGTCCGGTTCGGGAGCAGCTTGAAGTCCTGGAAGACGGTGCCGATCCGGCGCCGTAGCAGCGGCACGCTTTCTTCGGCATGTCGTTGATGTCCTTGCCGGCGACCATCACCTTGCCGCAGGCGGGCTCGAGCTCCCGGATGAGCAGCTTGATCAGGGTCGACTTGCCGCAACCGGTCGAGCCGACGATGAAGACGAACTCGCCGCGATCGATCGAGAGCTAGACCCGCTCGAGGCCGACGTGTCCGCCGGGGTAGACGACGGTCGTGTCGCGCAGCTGGATGATCGGGGGGCGATCGCGCCGACTCGGATGCTGGTGCGCGGCGCTCGCCTGCTCCATCCGGGAGCGGCGTGTGCGGGAACGGGTGCGTCGTCTTGCGGTTGCCATCGCCTCGGATCTTTCTGCTCTGGGGGTTTCGTTCCTGCGCTCGTTCCGAGGGCTGGACCGATTCGTGCATATAAGCATAGGCTCACATATGACTAATCGAACGCCAGCATCCTGCAAGGGCCGCCCGGTTGCGGCGCGGCGTACGATGACCGCCAGTGATCCACCTGCGCATCGTCGTCCCCAGTTACCAGGCGCAGCAACGCGCTCGAGTTGCTGGAGAACACGGACTCGGTCTGCAACCTCGTCTACCTCGAGCGCGCGGCTCGACGGCCCGAGGGAGACGTGCTGCTCTGCGACGTCGCCCGCGAGGATGCGAGCGTCGTGATCGCCGACCTGCGCGAGCTCGACATCGACGACGAGGGCTCGATCGCGGTCGAGGAGATCGACGCCGAGATCTCGAAAGCGGCCGCCCAGCTCGAGCGCGAAGCGGAGCATGATCGACGTCGACCCGGTCGTCTGGGAGGAGCTCGGCTCGCGCACGAACGAGAGCGTCGAGCTCTCCGCCAGCTTCCTGCTGTTCATGGTCCTGGCGATGCTGATCGCCTCGGTCGGGATCTACTTCGACCAGCCGATCCTGATCGTCGGCGGCGATGGTCGTCGGTCCCGAGTTCGGTCCGATCGCCGGTGCCTGCGTGGCGATCGTCAACCGCGAGCCCGAGCTCGCCCGGCGTTCGCTGAAGGCACTCGCCGTCGGGTTCCCGCTCGGCATCCTCTTCACCTTCCTGGCGACGAAGCTGTTCGACCTCACGGGGCAGCTCCCCGCGTCGATCAACTTCGACTCGCATCCGCTGACCAGCTTCATCGCCCAGCCCGACCTCTTCTCGCTCTACGTGGCGATCACCGCCGGCATCGTCGGGCATGCTCAGCCTCACCTCGTCGAAGTCCAGCGCGCTGGTCGGCGTCCTGATCTCGGTCACGACGATTCCCGCCGCGGCCAACATCGGCGTCGCCGCCGCCTACGCGGACTGGAGCACGGTCGGCGGCGCGGCTGCCCAGCTCTGTATCAACCTCGGCGGCATCTTTGCCGCCGGGCTGGCGACCCTCTACCTCCAGCGGCTGCTCTACGTGCGGCGTCGCCACAAGCACCTGCACGACGAGAGCCGCCGGATCGCCGGCCTGCCGGTCGGCAAGAGCCGGCGCCACCGCGTCGAACCGGCCGAGGAGATCGATCCCGTCTGAGCGCCTCCGCAGACACACCCGTGCACAGACTGCACCTGGTGCGCCACGCGAAGTCGAGCTGGTCCGAGCCGGGCCTCGCGGACCGCGAGCGGCCCCTGAACGGGCGGGGGCGCCGCGCCTGCAGGCAGATGGCGGCTTACCTGCCGCGCGCGGAGGTGCGCCCGCACGCGATCATCACTTCGCCCGCCACGCGCGCCCGGCAGACGCTCGACGGGCTCGCGCCGGGGCTGCCCCACGACGCCGAACGCTGGACCGAGAACCGTCTCTACGGTGCCGCCGGGGACGAGATCCTCGACCTGATCCGGGAGCTGCCCGAGGGCATCGGCGAGGTGATGCTGATCGGCCACAACCCCGGCCTGGGCGAGCTCGCCACCCGCCTCGCCGGCGAGGCGGGTCCCCCAGCGGCCCGGATCCGCTCGAAGTTCCCGACCGCCGCCCTCGCCTCGTTCGCGGTCGCATCGAGATGGGTCCGGACGGATCCGACCGTGGTCGCGCTGGAGCGTTTCATGCGCCCCAAGGACCTCGCCTAGGCGGCGGGCGGCCAGGGCTCAGCGCAGCAGCAGGAAGACGACCAGCGCAGCGAGCGCGATCAGCGCGCAGGCGACGGCAACGGCGCGACGGCCGGCGAGCGCGCGACGGCCCGCACCCTTCGCGGCGGGCTGCTCCCGCGGGCGATCCTTCACCGCCGAGGCCCACCCTCCCGGAAGCGCTTGCGAGGGCGCCGGGGGCGGGGCGGTCGCGGTCGCGGATACGGCGGCGCCCGGCGAGGCCGCGGTCGCCGCGGCCGCAGATGCGACCGCTGACGGGGGCACCTCGCCGCCGCAGGGACCTCGCGTCGCGGCAGCGGCCGCGGGTCGAAGACCACCTCGCGCGAAGCCATCAGCGCCGCCAACTCGGGCGCCGGGACGGCAGGACCGCAGGCGGGGCCGTTGATCACGTCGACGCCGGAGCGCGCGCAGAGCCCGCGCCGGGCGCCGTCGGAGATTCCGTCGGCACCCACCGTCCAGCCCAGCTCATGGGCGATCGAACAGACCTCGACCAGGACCTCGCGACCGCCGCGTCCGGCTGCGCGGGAGCAGATTCCCGGACCCAGCTCGAGCAGGTCGGCCGGGTAGTCGAGCAGGTAGTCGAAGCCGCTGCCGGACCCGCCCTCGGCACCCGCGACCGCGACGTGGGCGCCGGTTTCCCCGCGGAGGGCGGCGGCGGCCTCGCGGCAGTCCTCGAGCTCCGCCTCGGGGAGCGAGAGGACGAGGCGCCGCGAGAGGACGGCGCCGGCGCCGCGGGCGAGGGTCTCGCGCGCCTCCTCCAGGCCGGCGGCATCGGTCGCGACGACCGCGGCCGGGACCCTGACTCCGGCGGAGTCCCAGGCGTTGAGCTGCGCGAGCGCGTCCGCGATCGCGGCGTCGTCGACCTTGACGGCTCTGACGAGCTGTTGCGCGGAATCGACTACGAGCCGGACTCTCACCCGATGACACCCCCGCCCGGAGCCTACCCGGCCGCCTGGCGGACCGAAGCCGAGGTCCCGGCCGCCCTACGATTCGGGTCATGGCGACGAGCGAGACGGTGCCCGCCGGGATGATCGAGATCCCCGGGGGCACGGCACGGATCGGCTGCGAGAAGTTCTACCCGGAGGAGGCCCCGGTCCGCGAGGTCGCGGTCGACCCCTTCCTGCTCGACGCGAGGCCCGTGACGGTGAAGCAGTTCAGCCGCTTCGTGCGCGAGACGGGCTACGTGACCGTGGCCGAGGTCCCGCCCGATCCCAAGGACTACCCGGGCGCCGACCCGAAGCTGCTCGTCCCAGGCTCGCTCGTCTTCCAGCCTTCGCGCGGGCCGATCCCGCTCACCGACGCGAGCGCCTGGTGGGCGTGGGTCCCCGGCGCCCAGTGGCGGCACCCGCGCGGGCCCGGCAGCGACGTCTCCCAGCTCGCCCAGCACCCCGTCACCCACGTCGCCTACCCCGACGCCGCCGCCTATGCGGAGTGGGCCGGCAAGCGGCTGCCCAGCGAGGCCGAGTGGGAGTACGCGGCGCGCGGCGGTCTCGACGGCAAGGTCTTCGCCTGGGGCGATGAGGAACGGCCCGGAGGAACGCTCATGGCGAACCACTGGCAGGGTGCCTTCCCGTGGCGTAACGAGGGCGCCAAGGGCTGGCGCGGGACCTCCCCGGTCGCGAGCTTTCCCGCCAACGGCTACGGGCTCTACGACATGACCGGGAACGTGTGGGAGTGGACGACCGACTTCTTCTCGCGGCGCGGCGCCGGCGTCCCGGGCGCGCCCGGGCACGTCGCCAAGTCCTGCTGCGGCCCTCCCCACAACCCACGCGTCGGCAGCCCCGAGGCCAGCTACGACTTCGGCAATCCCGGCGCTCACATCCCGCGCCGGGTCCTGAAGGGCGGCTCCCACCTGTGCGCGATCGAGTACTGCTTCCGCTACCGCCCCGCCGCCCGCCATCCCGAGGCGATCGACACATCGACCAGCCACATCGGCTTCCGCTGCGCCGCCGACCCCGGCTGAGCGCCGGCACGCCTGCTCAGCCGTCCCTTCCGGCCCGCCCTCGGAGCCCGTGACCGCCTCCTCGGCGACCTCGCCGAGACCCTCGCTCATCGAGGCGACGTCGCGGCGCCACAGCTCGCGTTGCAGCCGCCAGCGCCCGTAGCCGGTGATCGAGTGCAGGGCGACGAAGACCAGCGTCGGCAGCACGACCACGACGGCTAGCACCCCGCGCACCGGCTCGCCGTTGTTGAACGTCTCCTGGACCCCGTGCTTCCAGTCGACGCCGAGGACCAGGGTGACGACGAAGACGCCGTAGATGACTGTCGTCAGCCGTCCGACGACCTCGAGCCAGCGGTTGAGCCGCACGACCTGCGACCAGGACAGGCGCTGCACGGTCATCCGCTCGACGAATGTCGCCCGCCGGGTCCGCTCCGGCGAGATCGCAGCGATCTCGTCCCGGACGCGATCGGCGAGCCGCGCCCGCAAGGACCGCTGCACCCCAGACCCACTCGAACCGGCCTCCATAGGGAGCGGAGCGTAGTGAGGCACGGCCCCCGGGCTTCCTGACGAGGTCGGGGGCGTCGAGAGCAAGGAAGAGGCCGGCGCCGCGTGCTTCGCCCGCAAGCCGGCCGATGACGCCGCTCTCGACGTCCCCGGCCCGTCAGGCAAGGCGCCGCGTGCTTCGCACGCAAGCCGCGGAGGACGCCGCCCTCGGCGCCCGCAGCCCGTCAGGTCAGGTCCACTCGGGGCCGTGAAGCGGCGGATGGCTGACGATCGGCTTCAGCACGAGCGCCTCGCGGGCGCGGTCGGCGATGCCGCGGCTGGTCAGCCCGAAGTGCTCCATGCACGCTTCGCCGGTGCCGGAGACGCCGAACTCAGTCGCCCATGCCGACCGCGAAAACCGGCACGGGATGCTGCTCGGCGCTCACCTGGCGCACGGCGTCGGCGAGTCCGCCGACGACGCGATGCTCCTCGGCGGTGACGGCGACGCCGGTCTTTGCCAGCGACTCGATGATCGCTTGGCTGTCGATCGGCTTGACGATCGCGACGTTGACGACCTCGGCCTCGATCCCGTCCTCGCTGCTCGAGCTGCTCGGCGGCCTCGAGCGCACGCCAGACCATGTGGCCGGTGGCGATCAGGCTGATGTCCTTGCCCTCGCGCAGCACGTCGACCGACTCGAGCTTGTCGGGGACCGTCTCGTAGACGACCGGCGTCGCCGGCCGGCCGAAGCGCATGTACATCGGCTCGTCCTCGTTCTCGAAGCTGTGCAGCACCGCGCGGTAGGCCTGGTTGTAATCGGCCGGGACGATCACCTGCATGCGCGGCATCGCCCGCATCAGGGCGATGTCCTCGATCATCTGGTGGCTGGCCCCGTCCTCGCCGAGCGAGACGCCCCCGTGGCTCGCACCGATCCGGACCTTGAGCCGGTTGTGGGCGATCCCGAGCCGCACCTGGTCGTAGGCGCGCCCGGAGGCGAAGATCGCGAAGGTCGAGCAGTACGGGACCTTCCCGGTCGCCGCCAGCCCACAGGCCATCGACATCATGTTCGCCTCGGCGGCGCCGACGTTGAAGAATCGCTCGGGGAACTCCTTGCCGAACTTTGCGGCCTGCGTGGAGACGGAGAGGTCGGCGTCCAAGGCGACGATCTCGGAGTGCTCGCCCGCCGAGCGCCAGCAGCGCGTCGCCGTACGCGGCGCGCGTCGCCTTCGGCTCGGTCGCGGGCTCGGGCGCTGCGAGCGGTGTCATCAGCCGCTCTCCCCCGGTCCGTCGCCGTCTGCCGGCACCCGCTCGAACTCGCCGGTCGCCGCCTCGAGCGCCTCGGTCTGCTCCCTGTACAGGGCCTCGAGCTCGGTCAGTGCCTCGTCAGCCTGCTCGGGCGTCGGCGGCTTGCCGTGGAAGCCGAAACGGCCCTCCATCGTCGAGACGCCGCGGCCCTTCTTGGTCTGGGCGATGATCGCCGCCGGCGCCTCGAGTTCGCGGCTGCGCTCGAGCGCCTCGACGACCGCGCCCATGTCGTGGCCGTCGATCTCGACCGCGTCCCAGCCGAAGGACTCGAACTTGGCGCGCATGTCGCCGATGTCCATCACTTCCTCGGTCGTGCCGTCGGTCTGCAGGTGGTTGTAGTCGACGATCGCGGTCAGCCTGCTGCCACCGCGCTCGGCGAAGTGCGGCGCGGCCGTCGCCGCCTCCCAGGTCTGTCCCTCCTGGCAGTCGCCGTCGGAGAGCAGCGCGAACGTCGCGCGGCGCCTCGCGCCCGTCGAGGTGGAGCGCCAGGCAGATGCCGAGCGCCATCGACAGGCCCTGGCCGAGCGAGCCGGTCGAGACTTCGACACCGGGCGTCTTGTTCATGTCGGGGTGACCCTGAAGCTGGGCGCCGATCTTCCGCAGGCCCATCAGATCCTCGAGCGGGAAGTAGTCGTGGCGGGCGAGGGCCGCGTAGAGGATCGGGGCGGCGTGACCCTTGGAGAGCACGAAGCGATCGCGCTCGGGCCAGCCCGCGTTCGAAGGGTCGTGGCGCAGGACCCGGTTGTAGAGGGCCGTGACGATGTCGGCGGCCGAGAGCGAGCTGTCGAGGTGACCGGACTTGGCGACCGCCAGCATCCGCACGCAGTCCATCCGCAGCACGGTCGCCCAGCGCTCGAGCTGGCCGATCGAGGGGGCCTCGCCGTCGATCGGCGCCGGCGGCGGCTTCAGATCGGGGACCGGCCGGAGGTGATGCACGGCCGCGAGGATAGAGCCCCCCGCGCCACCCCGGGCCGTCGCCTCGTACTGCCTCGGCTGCGCTGCTGCGGCTTCCTCCACCAACCTGCACGGTAGCCGCGACCGGGGACGAACTTCCGGAACCCCGGAGCCCGCAAATTGCGGGGTTGCGAGGCGGCTCCGCCCCGCAACCGCTCAGACCCCGAGCGTCTCGATCCGCTCGCGCTCGAGCTTGCGGCGTGAGGCGGTCGCGATCACTCCCTCGAGCTGTGCGAGGTTGCTGACCGCGCCCTTTGCGAGCACGGTGCCGTCGCGATCGATTGCGATCGCGTAGGGAACGCCGGGGATCGCCAGCGCTTCGAAGACAACGGAGTCGGCGCTCTCCTCGAAGCTCGCTACCGCGAGCGTCGGGTCCCGACGCAGGAGCTCCACGGACTCGGCCAGGACGCGGCAGACGTGACAGCCGATTGCCGTGAAGACGGCGAGCGCGAGCTCGTTGCCCGGCTCGAGGTCGAACTGCTCGATCAGTGCCGTTCCGCCACCCACCTCGGGACCGTCGGGGCCGCCCTCGAGCGCGGTTCCCAGGCCGAGCCGGAGCCGGAGCCGGCGGACCTCGCGGGTGAGCCCGAGCACGGCCACGGCCAGCGTCGCGCAGGCGAGCAGCGCGAGAGCGAGGCCGACTCCAAGCCAGCCGTCGGTGCCGAGACCGGCGTCGGCGATCGACGGCAGCGCCGCAAACGCGAACGCGAGCAGCAGGTTACGTGCGATCGCGCCCCAGCCGACGGTCGAACCCGGGCCGAAGCAGGCGCAGGGGGCGCCGACGCGGCCGCGCATCATCGCCGAGCCGAGCGTCGCCGCAAAGAGCAGCATCAACGCCGCGGCCAGATAGGAGGCGCGGTCGCTGCCGATGGCGACCCCGACCCCGAGCGCCGTCTCGGCGACGATCATCAACCCGAGGGCGCCGCGACGGGCGCCGTTCGTCTCGAAGCCGAAGGTCTCCATCGCGGCGGCCGAGCGGCGCGGATCGATGAGCTTCGCGGCAGCCGCGGCGAGCAGGATCAGAGCCAGCGCGAGCCGGAGCAGGACCTCGAGCATCACCTCGAGGGTACCGCCGGCGGGGCGCCGCGGCTAGCGCTTGACCTTCACCTTGAACTTGTCCTTCGCGGAGTTGCCGGCGGCATCGGTGGCGGTGACCTTCACCTTGGCCTTCGACTTCTTCCGCTTGATCACCTTGCCGAGCTTGCGCTTCGCCTCCTTGCGGAGCTTCAGCTTCAGCTTCTTCTTCTCCCCCGCGCCGACACCCGACTTCTTCGCCTTCTTCAGATCGAAGGAGCGACCCTTGATCTTGATCGTCCCCGTCGCCTTCAGGTCGCACTCCTCGTCCTTGCACTTCGCCTTGACGATCACCTTCTTCTTGCTCTTCTGCTTCTGGCTTCCCGAGAGCTTCAGCTTCGGCGGGTCGGTGTCGGCCGGAGGCGGCGGGGGAGGAGGCGGAGGCGGAGGCGAGACGGGATTCACCGATTCGCAGCCGCTGAGCACGTCGGATGCGTCCGAGTAGACGGTGTCCGTGCCGGCGCCGCAGTCGACGAGCGGGTCGGCCTCCCCGTCGTCGGCATGGATCGTGTCGTTGCCGGCGCCGCCGAGGATCGCGTCGGCGCCGCTGCCGCCGGTCAGGGTGTCGGCGCCGTCGTTGCCGCAGATCACCTGCGAGCCGGAGCCCCCCGTGAGCACGTTCGGCCCCGGGCCGCCGGTCAGCGAGCAGGTCGGCGCGTGCACGTCCGCCGCGAACTCCGACGTCGAGCCGGGCGCGCCGGCGCCGCTCAGCCGCGTCGCGGTCGCCGAAATGAACTCGCCGTCGTTGATCGTCGCCGACTTCGAGCCGAAGATCCAACCAACGTTGCCGGCGGGGCCCGTTCTCACGTCGGTCGCGGCGACGAAGCGCCGGCCCTCCCCGTTGCCGGAGGCGTCCTTCGTCGTGTTCGCGTACAGCTCGATCCGGTAGTCGGTCGAGGGGGCGCCCACGAGCGTGCCCATGGCGGCCGCACCGCCGCCCGCCGCGGCTGTCAACGTCGGGAAGCGCTGGCAGTCGTTGGCGCCCACCCCGGTGAGGCAGGAACCGTTGGCCGTGACCCCGCTGGTCAGTCCGTCCGGCATCAGATCGATCCCGAGATCACCGTTCGAATAGATCGAGTTGCGAAGGATCGGATTGCCGTGCGCTGGCTCGACGCCGCCCTGCAGCTCGACACCATCGCCGCCGTTGGCGGCGATGGTGTTCGCGGCGCTGGCGGCGGTGCCCCCGATCGTCACCCCCGTCGTTCCCTGGCCGCCGAGGGTGACCCCGTCGTCGCCGTTCCCGAGCGCGGTGGAGCCGTTCGCCCCAACCCCGATCCGGTTCGAGGCGATCGTCAGCGGACCGGGCGGGAAGCTGGAGTTCGGGTTCACCGTGACGCCGCTCGCACCGTTGGCGGCAATCACGTTGCCGGCTCCGGCCGAGCCGATCGTCCCGAGCGTCTCGCCGGAATCGAAATGCGAGCCGGAGACGGTGATCCCGTACGAGGCGTTGGGAAGCGCGGCCAGGCCCGAGACGCCGGTGCCGATGTAGTTGCCGCGAACCCTCGTCCCGGTGACGTGCCCCACGATCGCTACGCCGCTGGTTCCGTTGCCGGAGATCAGATTGCAGTCGCCGTCGCAGGCGCCACCGGGCGTCGGGTCCGCGGTGCCGCCGATCACCGTGTTGGGGATCGGGTCGAAGATGCCGTCGCCGGCCATGATCGTCGCCGCGATGCTGACGCCCTCGCACTGGTTCGGCACGGCGGCCGTGCCGCCGGCGTCGGTGCCGATCCGGTTCCCGTCGATCGCCGTCCGCACGGGGCCCGTGTCGCTGCTCGCGCCGGGCGCGGCGCTGAGGCCGATCCCGCGGCCGCGCACGCCGGAGACGAGGTTGCCCGCGATCTCGAGATCGGCGAACGAGCCGCCGACCTCGATCCCCAGCGGGGAGCTGCTGCAGCCCACGCCGACCGGCGTGCTGTCGGCTGCGGCGCTGCCATCGGCCGTGGTGCCGATGTAGTTGCCGGAGATCCTCCAGCCGTCCGCCCTGGCGCCGCCCGAGCCGCCGACCGTGAGGTGCACCTGGTCGGCGGCGTTGCCGGCGATGAGGTTGCAGTCGTTCAGGGCGAGCACGCCGCAGCCGCTTCCGATCGGGTCGGAACCGCCGATCGTGACGCCGTCGGCAGGCCCGAGGCCCGTGCCGAGCGTGGCCTGGATCCCATGGGCGGCGTTTGGCAACGGTGCGGTGCCCGCGGGGTTCATCCCGATCGTATTGCCGACGATCGTCGCGCCACTGCCGTCGGCCGAGGGATCGAAGAGGTTGCTGAAGTCGATTCCAGATTGGCCGTTGCCAGAGATGACGCTGTCGGCCACCGTCACGCCGTCGGCGCGGATATTGACGCCGTCGGCCCCGTTGCCGATCCCGCTCGAGCCTGCGAGATCGGTACCCACGAGGAGACGCTGGAGCGTCGTGCCGGGGGCGTCGACCAGCACGCCCCAGCTCGGGGCGCCGTAGATCGCCAGATCGTGCACGCGGCTCCCGTCGGCGCCGCTGGAGAGCACGATCCCGTTACCCGACGCAAGGCCGGAGGCATCGAGCCCGATCGCCGGCAGCGAGCCGCCGTTGCGGCCGTCGAGCTCCGACGGCGAGGTCGGCATGTTGAGCTGGGAGGTGAGCGCGATCGTGTGCTGCGAGCCCGAAGCCCCGATGTCGAAGCTGATCAGGTCGAGCGAGCCGGCGATCGGGGTGGCGGTGCAACCGTCCTTCGGCGTGCCGAAGGTGTTGAGCACGACGATCGCGTCGCGAAGCTCGCACTCGCTGCCGCTGCCCGTGCCGTCGGTGGCGACATCGACTACGACCTCGCTGGCGGCGGAGGCCGAAGCCGGTGCCGCGACGAGCATGCAGGCTGCGAGCAGCGCGGGCAGGAGTGAACGACGGCCTGTACTCGCGCTTGCCGCGCTCCCCGAACGCACGGGAGCAACGATACTCCCGAAACGGCCTGCTGTCGAGGCGGCTCAGCGGCGCCGGCGTCCGCGCAGCGCTCAGCCGATCGCGACCATGCGCTCGATCGGGACCTTGGCCCGCTCGGCGACGTCCGCAGGCACCTTGACCACGGGCGTCAGATCCCGGAGCGAATCCCGCAGCTTCGGCAGCGTGATCATCTTCATGTACTTGCAGAAGGCCATGCGGTTGGCCTCGAACAGGGTTGCGCCCGGCGCCGCCTGGTGCAGCGGGTACATCATCCCGACCTCCGTCGCGACGATGAACTCGCCCCGTGGGTGCTCGTGCATGTGCTTGAGCATGCCCCCGGTGGAGAGCATGTGGACGCCCTCCGGTTCGATGTCGCCCGCCGCCACGTACTCCATGACCTGGGTCACGCAGCCGCACTCCGGGTGGATCAGGAACTCGGCATCGGGGTGCTCGCCGCGCATCTCGGTGATGTCGTCGGGCCGGATGCCGGCATGCACATGGCACTCGCCGTCCCAGATGTGGAAGCGGGCGCGGCGCTCGGGATCGTCGGCGACGCCGGTCTCCCGCTCGACGAAGCTGCCGAGCCACATGTCGGGACCGAAGAGGATCTCCTGCTCGGGGCCGTGCTCGGCCCAGATGTGCTGGACGACGTCGACCGCGTTCGAGGAGGTGCAGCAGTAGTCGGTCTCGGCCTTGACCTCGGCCGAGGTGTTCACGTACATGACGACGAGCGCCTCGGGATGCTCGGCCTTCCACGCGCGCAGCTGATCCGCCGTAATCGAGTCCGCGAGCGAGCAGCCGGCGTCGAGGTCGGGGATCAGAACGGTCTTCTCAGGCGCAAGCACGGAGGCCGTCTCGGCCATGAAGTGGACGCCGCAGAAGGCGATCACGTCCGCATCGGAGGCAGCCGCCTCGCGCGAGAGCGCGAGCGAGTCCCCCACGAAGTCGGCCACGTCCTGCAGCTCGGGCAGCTGGTAGTTGTGAGCGAGAACGACCGCGTTGCGGCTCTTGGCGAGCTCGCGGACCTCGGCGCTCAGCTCGGCGATCTCTGCCTGGGTCAGGCCGCTCTCGGGAGGTGCCTGGATTGTTGGGAGCTCCTGCATGGTCCTGCTCCAATCTGCCCCCGCGCGAGATCCGCTCGGAGGTGGACGCTTATGTTCGCCAGCCGGGTACGGACGGGCGAATGACGTACAGCAAGTCTACCGGGATGCCCCGGGCGCCCGGAGTCCGGGGGCTCAACCGCGCCGCACGCGCTCGCAGGAGCGCGTGGCATCCACCCGGTCGACCGTTGCAGTGTCGTGCCCGCGCCCGCAGGACACGACGTCGCGCTCGCCGTCCCGGGCCTCGATCGCGTCGCGGCCCTCTCCACCCCGCAGCAGGTCGGGGCCGGGCCCGCCGACGAGCACGTCGTTGCCCTTGCCGCCCCGCAGCCGATCCTCGCCGCCCTGGCCATGCAGCCGATCAGCGCCACGGCCACCATCGATCCGGTCCTTTCCCGCCTCGCCGAAGAGCCGGTCTCTTCCCGCTTCCCCGTAGAGGCAGTCACCGCCATCCAGTCCGTCGACGAGATCGTTCCCCGCTCCCGCAAAGATCCCGTCGCTGCCGGCGGTGCCGCGCAGCTCGTCGTCGCCGGCGCCTCCCGTGCGCACCTTGCTGCAGGGACCGGGGGGCAGGCTCACGCGCTCGCAACCGGAGAAGCTGTCTGAGGCGTCGGCTTCGACGGAGTCGCTGCCGGGACCGCAGTCGATCCGGTCAGCCGTGCCGTCGCGGGCGAGAATCGTGTCGTCGCCGGGGCCGCCGTCGAGGGCGTCGCCGCCGGCGTTGCCGGTGAGCTCGTCGTTGCCGTCACCGCCGAACACCTCATCGTTGCCGTCACCGCCGGCGAGGCGGTCGTCGCCGGCGTCGCCGCTGAGCGAGTCGGCGCCGCCCTCGCCCCAGACGCAGTCGTCGCCGCCGGAAGCATGCACCTCGTCGTCGCCGGCGCCGGCGTGGATCGAGTCACCGTTCGCGGTGCCGTTGATCACCTCGCCTCCACCCGTACCGGTGATTGCGTTCGTGCACGGCTTCACCAGCGGCGGCGGCAGCTGCCTGCTCTCGCAGTTGGGGGCTACGGAGTCCGCGCGGTCGACGTAGGCGACGTCCTTGCCGCGCCCGCAGTCGACGACGTCGCGTACGCCGTCGCGGGCGTCGATCACGTCGCGGCCCCGCTCGCCCCAGAGCTTGTCCTTGCCGGGCCCGCCGACGAGCATGTCGTTCCCCTCCCCTCCCCACAGCAGGTCGTCGCCCTCGTCGCCGTAGATCGTGTCGTTGCCCCCTACGCCGTAGACGACGTCGCCGCCGCCGCCGCCGTGCAGCGCGTCTCCGCCCGCGTCGCCGTAGATCTTGTCCTCGCCGGCACCGTCGATGATGATGTCGTTGCCGTTCATCCCGTGGCTCTGGTCGCTGTCGGCGCCGGGCAGGATCAGATCGGCTCCGCCCTGGCCGTAGAGCTTGTCCTCGCCGGCTGCGCCGTCGAGGATGTCGTTGCCGCGCTCACCGTTGAGGACGTCACGGGCCGGCCCGCCCGAGGCGAAGTCGTTGCCGCTGCCGCCGTTGAGCGTGTCCTGTCCGCGCTCGCCGTAGAGGCAGTCCTCGCCTCCCTGGGCGTTGATCGTGTCGCCGCCGCTGCCGCCGTGGATCGCGTCGTTGCCGCTCGTACCCTCGATCGTGTTCGCACCGTCGTCGCCCGAGATCGCGTTCGCGCCCGGGCACTTCGCGCCGCCGCCGGGGGGAGGTGGCGCCGTGCCGCGGTCGACGTTCTCGCAGTCGCCGCTCACATCGTCCGCCTTGTCCGCCTGGACCGAGTCCGTGCCGTCTCCGCAGCTGATCGAGTCGACGACCCCGTCCCGTGCATAGATCGTGTCGTTCTCCCCGCCCCCGAGGATCGAGTCCGCCCCGGGCCCGCCCGTGATCGTGTCGGCGCCGCCCTCGCCCTCGAGCGTGTCGTCTCCGGCCTGACCGTCGATCTTGTCGTTGCCGCTGCCGCCCCAGACGTGATCGTTGCCGTCGCCGCCCGCCAGCCCGTCGGCGCCGTCGTCCCCGTGGATCTGATCGTTCCCGGCGGCGTCGGCGATCACGTCGTTGCCCTCGGCGCCGTAGGAGGTGTCCGAGCCTGAACCGGGCCGCAACTCGTCGCTCCCCGCCTGACCGAAGATCGTGTCGTTGTCGGCGCCGCCGAGGATGATGTCGTTGCCGTCGAGGCCCTGCAGGTTGTCGGCACCCGCGCCGCCGTCGATGTAGTCGGACCCGTCCTGACCGTAGGCGGTGTCGTTGCCGTCCCGACCGAGCAGCCGGTCGTCGCCCTCGTTGCCCTGCAGCAGATCGTCGCCGCTGCCACCGTCGAGATAGTCCTCGCCCGCGTCGCCCTCGAGGTTGTCGGCGCCGTCCTGCCCGTAGAGGCAATCGTTGCCGCCCTTTCCGAGGACCTGATCGTCGCCGCCGCGCGCGAAGACCTCGTCGTTCGCCGTGTCGCTGCCCTCGAAGTAGTTGCCGGAGTCATCGAGGTTCGTCGTCGTGTCGCACCCCGACGGGGGATCGCTCGGAAGTGCCCCGGCGACGCCCGTGCCGACCAGGACAAACCCCGCGAGCAGCGCGACGACGGTCACAGCGGACCGTAGGAGCGAGGCAGAGGCCCCCCTTGCGCTCGGCGGGTACGGAGACGGCATCCCGGCACCGTTCAAGGTACCGGGTGCGCTCGCGCGCTCGGCGGAATCGGCATGCCTCTACCCTCGGCACGATGCCGGAGCTGCCCGAGGTAGAGGCCACCGCGAGACTCCTCGCCGAGCGCCTGCGCGGCGCCGTCGTCGAGTCGACCCTGGCCCCGGGAATGGTCGCGCTCAAGAGCGTCAAGCCACCGCTGGACGCGATCGTCGGTGCCGAGGTCGTCGGCGTGGGACGGCGGGGGAAGATGCCCCACGTCGACTTCGCGGCCGGGAACGGAGCCGAGCCCCTCACGCTGCTCGTGCACCTCATGTCGGCGGGGCGGTTGCAGCTGTTCGGCAAGCGTGCCTCGCTCCGGGACAAGCGCTCCCGGATCCTCATCCGGCTCGAAGACGGCCGCGAACTGCGGCTGCGCGAGTTCGGGACCAAGCAACGCGCCTGGGGCAAGGTGCTCGCGACGGCCGCGCTCGACGAGGAGGAGATGGTGGCGACGCTCGGCCCCGAGGCATGGCCGGCGCCTCCGCTCGAGGTCCTCGCCGAGCGCCTCGACCAACCGCGTCATCTGCACCCGCTGCTGCGCGACCAGCGGACGATCGCCGGCATCGGCCGCTCCTGGGTGGACGAGATCCTCTGGCGCGCGCGCCTGTCGCCCTTCCGCAAGGGTTCGGAGCTGAGCGGCGACGAGCTCGGCCGCCTGCACGAGGCGCTCGCCGCGCTCGGTGAGGCGATCGACCACTACGACGAGGTGCTCGGCGACGAGGTCCCCGACAAGATGCCGATGCCGCTGCAGGTCCACCGGCGCGAGGGCGAGGCGTGCCCGCGCTGCGGCGCGACGATCGCGGCGATCCACTACTCCGATCACATCACCTGTTACTGCCCGGAGGAGCAGAACGAGGGCAAGCTGTTCGCGGACCGCCGGCTGTCGCGCCTGCTCAAGTAACGGTGTTGGGTGGTTGGGAGGTGGGGCACCCCCACCTCCGGCGACAGCAGCACCTCCGGTGGGGGTGCCCCACCTCCCGCCGACGTCTCTCGCGGGCGCGCCAGGCGGCGGTCTGTTGGTTGAGCGGGGTGCGGCCGCCGCCACCTCCGGCGACAGCAGCACCTCCGGTGGGGGTGCCCCACCTCCCGCCGACGTCTCTCGCGGGCGCGCCGGGCGGCGGTCTCTTGGTTGAGCGGAGGGAACCGTCCAGTTGAGGACCCCATAGGGTCCTTAAGTGGACGGCTACGTAGGTGGCCTCCGGCTCCCCGCCCTTCTCGCTGCCCGGTCCCGGTACCTACGCCGGGGTCATCAGCATCGAGAGGTCCAGTGCCGGGGCCGAGTGGGTCAGGGCTCCGACCGAGATGAAGTCGACACCGGTTGCGGCGATCGGGCCGACGGTCTCGAGGTTGACGCCGCCGGAGGCCTCGAGGGTCGCCTCGGAAGACGCTGCGTCGCGGGCGGCGACCGCAGCGGCCAGCTCCTCCGGGTCCATGTTGTCGAGTAGGAGCCTGTCGGCGCCGGCGGCGAGCGCAGCGGCGACCTCTTCCGCATCGCGACACTCGATCTCGACCGGCAGATCGGGTCGGGCGGCGCCGGCGGCGGCGACGGCCTCGGCAAGCCCGCCCGCGAGCGCCACGTGGTTCTCCTTGATCAGGATCGCGTCATAGAGCCCCATTCGATGGTTGCGGCCACCGCCGGCGCGGACCGCGGCCTTCTCGAGCGCGCGCAGGCCCGGGGTCGTCTTGCGCGTGTCGAGGATCGCGACCGAGGAGGAGACAGCGCGCGCGGCTTCGACGTAGCGCGCCGTCAAGGTCGCGATTCCGGAGAGGTGACCGAGCAGGTTCAGCGCAGTCCGCTCGGCGGCCAGCAGCGCCCGAGCCGGTCCACTGATGAAGGCGAGCTCGGTCGGCACGGCCTCGCGCCATTGCCCTTCGACGACGAGCACGTCGAGCTCGCCCGTGCCCGTCTGCCGGAACACCTCTCGGGCGATGTCGAAGCCGAAGGCGACCCCGGCCTCCTTCTGCACGATCCGCGCCCGCCCCCGCGCCTCCTCGGGCACGGTCGCGGCGGCCGTGACGTCCCCGGAGCCGAGATCCTCCGCGAGCGCGCCCGCGACGAGTCGCTCGAGATCGGCGGGGGCGTCCATCGGCGCAGGTTATTCAGCCCGGCCCGTGGGGCGAAGGGCGCTCAACTCGCGAACACGGCGAGCGTCGCGGTGAAGCCATGCAGGAAGTTGCGGCCCCCGACCGGGCCGATCTCGCCGGCGCAGAAGAAGCCGCCGACCGGGGCGGCGAGCGCGTCCTCGACCGCGTCGGCGTCGTGGTCGGAGACGCCGAAGAGCCCGCGTCCGCGTCCGTTGCAGGTGAACATCAGGGCGCCCGCGGCTCCGGATGGCCCCATCGCGCCGGCCTGCAGGGCCAGGGCCTCGCGCAGGTCGGCGTCGGCCGTGATCCCGTCGCGGACCTGCAGGCGGACCGTCTGACCGACGCGGACGTGCTCGCCGACGGCGACCGCACCCGAGTCGCGGTCCGCGCCGACGATCGGGCGCACGAGGAAGTCACCGCGGCGGTGATCCGGCTGGTTCTCGTCGATCACGATGCCGAGCAGCATCCCGCGGGCCGCCTGCTCGCGCTCCTGCGAGGGCAGGGTCGCGACCACCTCGCCCAGACGCTCGAGCGCGGGCTTGAAAGCGAGCTCGTGGATCACGTTGCCGTCGGCGGCGGTGACGGCCATCTCGCCTCCGACCGGAGTCGCGCCCTGGGAGACGCAAGGCGTCAGCTCGACGCCGCGCAGCACGCAGCCGACCGCGCCCGCATCGGCATCTGCCACTGTCCCGTCGCGGATCAAAGGCGCGGAACCGCCGACCGCAGCGCTCGCCAGGCCGCCGAGGACGGGCGTTCCCGGCCGCTCGTCGTTGAGGCGGCCCAGCAAGGCCGCCGCCGGGAACCGGTAGGGGTCGGCGAGGAGGAAGACGGCGTCGGCGTCCCCGCCGGCCGGCACCCCCGTCAGAGCCTCGGGCCCGTCGCCGAGCTCACCGCCGACGGCGAACGTCTCGATCTCCGCCCCCGGGAGCTCGGCCGCCCAGACGAGCGCGCCCGGCCCCTCCTCGAGCTCGCGGCCGGGACCGACGACGCCTGCCGCGGCGCAGCCGATCGACGCGCGGGGCGCGAGCCGGGCGCGGATCTCCATCAGGGCCTGCTCGAGGTTGCTGAGGTGATGTGGCCCGGCGAAGGCGACGCACAGATCGGGTTCGCCGCCGAGGCCGGAGGCGGCGACGTCGGCCGCCTCGGTGAAGGCGTCGATCGTATTCGGGGCCGTCGAGAGGCCGACTGCGATCCTCTGCGTCATAGGGGGACGGTACCCCTCTCCGGACGGCGGCAGGCGGACCTCGCCCCGCCCCCGGCGGACGGCCTAGTAGTGGACGCGTCCGTGAGTTCGGTCGGATGCCGGCGAGTGGCCGGGCACGGCTGAGGGTGCACGGCGGCCGCCCGCATGCCGGTTGGCATGTGGGCGGGCGGCGGGTGCGCTCAGGCGGGTCCGGACGCCGCCGGGGCTGATCGTATTTGCGGACGGGTCCGCTAGTTCGCCGAAGCGCTCTGCAGCAGATAGCTGCGGATGAACTCGTCGAGATCGCCGTCGAGCACCCGCTGGGCGTCGCCGACCTCGTGGCCGGTGCGGTGATCCTTGACCCGGGTCGAGGGATGCAGCGTGTAGCTGCGGATCTGCGAGCCCCACTCGGCGGGCTTCTGTTCACCGCGCTCGGCGGCCATCTCCTCGGCCCGCTGCCGCTCCTGCTCGGCGAGCAGACGCGCGCGCAGCATCTGCATCGCCGTCGCCTTGTTCTGCGTCTGCGAGCGCTCGTTCTGGCACTGGACGACGATCCCGGTCGGGGCGTGGGTGAGACGGACGGCGGAGTCGGTCTTGTTCACGTGCTGGCCGCCGGCGCCGGAGGCGCGGTAGGTGTCGACCCGGATATCGGCCTCGTCGAGCTCGACATCGACGCCGTCGTCGACGAGCGGCGCCACGTCGAGCTGGGCGAAAGCGGTGTGGCGACGCGACTGCGAGTCGAAGGGCGAGATCCGCACGAGCCGATGGACGCCGCGCTCGGCGCCGAAGAGCCCGTACGCGTTCTCACCATGGACGAGGAAGGTCGCGGACTTGATCCCCGCCTCCTCGCCCTCGGAGACCTCCTTCATCTCGACGGTGAAGCCGCGGCCTTCGGCCCAGCGCAGATACATCCGAAGCAGCATCTCGGCCCAGTCCTGGGAATCGGTGCCCCCGGCGCCGGAACGGACGGTGACGACGGCGTCGCCGGAGTCGTAGTCGCCGCTGAACAGCCGCTCCTCCTCGAGCTCGGCGAGCCGCTTCTCGATCGAGGCGAGCTGGCCCTCGAGCTCCGCCGCGATCTCCTCATCCTCATCCGCCATCTCGGCGAGCTCGCCGATGTCGCCGACATCTGCCGCGAGCCCGTCCCAGAGGTCGAGCTTGCGCTTCGCCCGGGTGTGCGACGCCGATACCTTCGCGGCCGCCTCGGCATCGTCCCAGAAGCCCGGGGCCTGCATCTCCCCCTCGAGCCGTTCGATCTCGTCCTTCAGCCCAGCCGGGTCAAAGGTAGTCCCGGAGCAGGGTGAGCTGCTCGCGGACCTCCGCGACGCGGGCGCCGGTGTCTGCGGGTGCCTCGGCCATCGCGCGCCAGCCTAGCCGACGCCGAACGTGCGCCCTGAGTGGTACATGCGCTTGCGCCTGCGCGTCCCCTCCGCCGTCTCGCGGAAATGCCAGCCGGCGGGGTGCGGACCCTCGGCCCAGACGTGCCAGCCGCCGTAGTGCCGGCGCAGGTAGGCCTTCAGCTCCGCCCGGTGCTCGGCGCAGGCGTACATGTGCCGCCCGTACACGCCGCGCCCGTGCCACACGAGCCAGTGGCCCGGGTCGGCGTCCAGGTAGGTGCCGTGCAGGAGCAGCGACTGCTGGGAGACCAGGCTCTCGTACGTCTGCGGATCGGGCTCCGCCCCGCAGAAATCACAGCGGAAGACCAGACGCACCGACATCGGCCCAAGGTACCCCAAGGCGCCCCCTGACCAAGCCTGAGCGTGCACGCGGAGGGCGCAGTGTGGCGGAGCCACATCAGCCCGCCGCGGGTGCGGTCAGGCGCCGCGTCAGAGGGCGCCGCCGTCGCCGTCGATCGACTCGTGCATGCGCTCGAGCAGCTCGCGGCGGGCGAGCGCCTTCGTGCCCCGGTGCGCCTCCGGCTTGGCGGCCGACAGCAACCCCACCGTCTCACCGACGGCTGCGTCGAGCTCCGGGCCGGCCACGACGCGGTCCAGAAACCCGGCTTCCCGAGCCTCGGCGGGACCGAAGAACTCGCCGATCAACATCGCTCGATCGTGGTAGTTGGGACTCAGCCTGTGGTCGGCGAGGGCGACGGCGAACTTCGGCAACGTCAGCCCGATCACCGCCTCGTTCAGCCCGTAGCGGAACTCGCCCTCGACCCCGATCCGGAAGTCGGCGGCCAGCAGCAACAGCGAGCCCATCGCGATCGCGTGCCCGGTCGAGACGACCAGCACCGGCCGGGGATGCTCCGCCAGCTTCAGCGCCAGCGCCCCGCCACGCCCCACGGCATCGCCGAACTTCTCCGGCTCGAGCTTCAGGTCGAAGCCGGCGGTGAGGAACCCCTCGCGCCCGGTGAGAACGATGATCTCCTCCGCCGCGGCGGCCGCATCGACGGCCTCGTGCAGCTCCTCGAGCATCTGCGTCCCGAGCGCATTGACCCGCCCATCGTCCATGGTGATCCGGGAGACCCCGTCGGCCTGCGTATGGGCGAGGAGCTCGGGCATGGCGGGAGGGTATTGGGTGGGTGCCCGGGTTGGTTGTCGCCCGCGCCTCCCGCGGTGCCGCTGGGACGGGCGCGCGCGGGGAGCGAGGTAGACCGCGAGGGCGAGGGCGGGCGCTCGGCTGCAGAGGGCGGGCTCGTTCTATGTGGAGTTTTGAGGCGTATTGCCGCAAAACTCCACATGGTTCGCGCAGACGTCCGCTGACCAAGACCGCTGCGGGTGCGCTCAGGCGCAGCGTCAGAGAGTGCCGGGCGAACTACGACGCAGCAGCGCCACTAGCGACGCCGCCCTAAGCCCCGTGGCACTTCTTGTACTTCTTACCGCTGCCGCACCAGCAGGGATCGTTGCGACCGATCTTCTCCTGCTCGGACTTGACGACGGTCTCGGCATTGCCCTCCGCATCGCCCGCCGAACGGCTCGGGGACTCCCCTCCCCCGATCGCCTGGGCGGCCGCCTCCTCGGGGCCACCGGCGACGGCCGCCGCCTGCAGGGCCGAAGGCTGGTCCTCGGCGGTGCCGCCGGAGTAGTCGACGTCGGTCGGACGCCTCGGGCGCTCCGAACTCCTCCTCCACCTCGCTCGGCTGGAGCTCGACGTTGACGTGGAAGATCAGGCGCGTGTACTCCTCCCAGATCGAGGCCATCAGCGACTCGAACATGAGGTAGCCCTCGTTCTTGTAGGCGACCAGCGGATCGATCTGGGCGAACCCGCGCAGGTGGATGCCCTCGCGCAGGTAGTCCATCTCGTGGAGATGCTCCTTCCAGCGCGTGTCGATGATCTGCAGCAGGATGTGGCGCTCGAGCGCCCGCATCAGTTCCTCGCCGAACTCCTCCTCGCGCTCCTCGTAGGCGCCGAGGGCGTCGTCGACGAGCGCCTCGGTGATCGTCTCCCGGCTCGAGCTCGACGGATTGATCTCGGAGAGGTCCTCCGCCAGCGGCCACATGGAGGCGCACAGCGTCTCGAGCCCGTTCAGGTCCCACTCCTCGAAGACGTCGGACTGCGTGTACTCGCCGACCTTGCGGGCGATCAGCTCGCCGATCTGGTCCCTCGCGACCTCGCCCATGTCGCGGCCCTCGAGGATCTCGCGGCGGTACTTGTAGACGACGCGGCGCTGCTCGTTCATGACGTCGTCGTACTCGAGCACCCGTTTCCGGGTGAGGAAGTTCTGCTCCTCGACCTTCTTCTGCGCCGACTCGATCTGCTTCGTCAGCATCTTCGCCTCGAGCGGGTACTCCTCGCCGTGCTCGTCCACCGGCCCGAGCCGGTCGAGGATCCGGTAGATGCGGTCGCCCGCGAAGAGGCGCACGAGGTCGTCCTCGGCGCTGAGGAAGAAGCGCGAGGCGCCGGGATCGCCCTGGCGGCCGGCGCGGCCGCGAAGCTGGTTGTCGATCCGCCGCGACTCGTGCCGCTCGGTGCCGCAGATGAACAGCCCCCCGAGCTCGCGGACCGCATCGCCCTCCTCCTTGCAGCGCGGCGTCAGCTCGGCCGTCAGTCGCGCCAGCTCCTCGGCGAAGCTCGGCTCCTCCTCGGAGAGGCCGAGCTTGCGGAGCTCGTGCAGGGCCATGTGCTCGGGGTCGCCGCCGAGCTTGATGTCGACGCCGCGACCGGCCATGTTGGTCGCGATCGTCACCGCCCCGAGCCGCCCCGCCTGAGCGACGGTCTCACCCTCGCGCTGTGCGTGCTCGGGCTTTGCGTTGAGCACGACGTGGTCGATGCCGCGGCGCTTGAAACGCTCCGAGAGCATCTCCGAGACCTCGACGGAGACCGTACCGACGAGGATCGGCTGGCCCTTCTCGTTGCGCTCGGCGATCTCGTTGACGACCGCCTTCCACTTGCCGTCCTTGGTCTTGTAGATCTGGTCGTTCTGGTCGTCGCGGACCATGTCCCGGTTCGTCGGGACCTCGACCACCGGCATCTTGTAGATCTTCATGAACTCGGTCGCCTCGGTCAGGGCGGTGCCGGTCATGCCGCTGAGCTTGTCGTAGAGCCGGAAGTAGTTCTGCAGGGTGATCGTCGCCAGCGTCTGGTTCTCCTCCCGCGGCGCCAGACCCTCCTTCGCCTCGACCGCCTGGTGCAGGCCCTCCGACCAACGCCGGCCCTCGAGGATGCGGCCGGTGAACTCGTCGATGATCATCACCTGGCCGTCGACGACGGCGTAGTCCTTGTCGCGCTTGTACAGCGACTCGGCCTTGAGCGACTGCACGAGGTGGTTGACGAGCGTGCCGTGCTCGGAGACGTAGAGGTTGTCGACGCCCGAGGAACTTCTCCGCCCGCTCGACGCCGCGCTCGGTCGGCGCGACGGTCTTGTGCTTCTCGTCGTACTCGAAGTCGTAGGCTCGCCTCGGAGGTGTCCTTGCTCTCGCCGAGCGCCTTCAGCTTCGGCTTCGACTCCTCGCCGACCATCTGCTTCGCCAGCCGCGCGAACGTGTGGTACAGCTCGGCCGCCTGCTCGGGGGCGCCGGAGATGATCAGCGGCGTCCGCGCCTCGTCGATGAGGATGTTGTCGACCTCGTCGACGATCGCGAAGTTGTGGTCGCGCTGGAAGCAGCCCTCGAGCTCGGAAGCCATGTTGTCGCGCAGGTAGTCGAAGCCGAACTCGGAGTTGGTGCCGTAGGTGACGTCGGCTGCGTAGGCCGCGTGGCGGCGCTCCGGATGGTCGGGCAGATCGTCGTCCTGGAGCACGCCGACCTCGACCCCGAGCAGCGTTGTAGAGCGGCTTCATCCACTCGGCGTCGCGGCGGGCGAGGTAGTCGTTGACCGTGACCAGGTGGACGCTCTTGCCGGCGAGCGTGTTCAGGAAGACGGCCAGCGTCGCGGTCAGCGTCTTGCCCTCCCCGGTCTTCATCTCGGCGATCGCGCCCGAGTGCATGACCATCCCGCCGATCAGCTGCACGTCGTAGTGGCGCTGACCGAGCGTCCGCTTCGCCGCCTCGCGACAGAGCGCGAACGCCTCCGGGAGCAGGTCGTCGAGCGAGTCGCCATCCTCGCGGACGCGGCGCCGCAGCTCGTCCGCCGACTCGCGGATCTCGGCGTCCTCGAGCAGCTCCATCTCGGGCTCGAAGCGATTTATCACCTCGACCCTGCGCTCGTGCTCGCGGAACTGCTTGCTCTCCCCGAGCCGCAGAGCGCGGTCGATCAGGCCGATTCCTCTGGGCATGCCCTCAGCGTAGCGATCGGCGCGAGCCGGTCAGGCGCCGGGTCACGAGGCGGAGCGCCGAACCCGATTTCGGGAGCCGCCGCGCCTGATCAGGCGCCGGCCTCGGGCGCCCTCCGGCGCATCTCGGCGACGAGGCGGCGTGTGCGCTTGCGCTTGCGGCGCAGCTCCCGCTGCCGCTTCACCTGGCGCTTCATGTCGTCGGAGAGCCTGCTGATCGCGCTCGTCATCTGCTCGCCCGGCTCGGAGGCGTGCAGCGTCGTCCCCTTCAGCGACAGGGTCGCCTCCGCGATCCTGGCGCTCATCGGCGGGCGCATTCGGCTCCTCGCGCAGCACGACATCCAGGCGGGCGAGCTCGGAGACCTGGCGGGCGACGCGCCGGAAGCGCTTGTGGACGTGCTCCTCCAGCTCCTCGGTGACCTCGACGTTGCGGCCGACGACCTCGATTCTCACAGCAGCCCCTCCTATGTCCTCTGTTCCCTCGGGCAGGCCCCATCCTACGCCCCGTCCGGTGCTCGTCAAGCGCGTCTTCGGCCGCTCCCCGGTGCCGGGGCCCAGGCGAATGCGACGGCACCCGCAACCCCGATTCCCACGTCCCGGAGAGCCGCCGCGCAGGAGCCGAGCGTCGCGCCCGTGGTGATCACGTCATCGACCAGCACCACCGGCTCGCCGGATCGGGGCAGGGGCCGCTCCCGCACCTCGAAGCGGGGTGGCGAGGCGAGCCGTGCGGCGCGGCTGCGGCCGCGCTGGGGCCGCCCGCCGCGACGGCGCAGCAGGCCGGGCCGGCAGCCACATCCGAACGCCCGCGCCAGCCCGCGCGCGAGCTCGGCGGCGGGATCGAGCCCGCGCTGGAGCCGACGCCGGCGGGAAGCTCCGACCGGCACGAGCACGGCGTTCGGGCCGGGCGGCCGCACCGCCTCGGCCACGAGCTCGACCGCCGCAGCGCTCGCACCCGGTACCCGGCCGGACTTGAGGGCGGCGACGAGGCCCGTCGCCGGCGGCTCGTAGGCGACAGCGGCGACCGCCGGCAACCCGCCGGGGAGGGTCAGCGATCGCGGCGCCTCGGCGGCGAAGGCGGTCCTGCAGTGGCCGCAGATCCCGACCCCGGGGGCGAGGGCGGCCCGGGACGCGCAGGCCGGGCAGCGCGGCGGCGCGAGCAGATCGGCGATCGCCTCGGGAATCGTTACGCGCTGCACACGCCGAGCATCGCCCGCATCGGCGCGCGAATGGGACGCGAATCGGTGCCGAATCGCACCTAAGCGACGACGGTTCTGTTGCGGCCCGTCTGCTTCGCCTCATAAAGGGCCTGGTCGGCGCGGCCGAGCACCGCCTCGGACTGCTCGGCCCCGTCCCAGGTCGCGATCCCGGCCGAGCAGGACTCGCCCGCGGGCGTCACAGCCCGCAGCCGCTCGACCAGCTTCTCCGCTTCCGCGGGCGGGCAACCGGGCAGCGCGATCGCGAACTCCTCGCCGCCGTATCGGGCGATCACGTCCGTCTCGCGCAGGACCGAGCGCCAGGCGCCGGCCGCCTCCTTGAGCAGGCGATCACCGGCCTGATGCCCGTGGGCATCGTTGTAAGCCTTGAAGAAGTCGAGGTCGACCATCGCCACCGTCAGCGGCGTCCCCTCTCGTCGCGACCGGGCCATCTCGCGCACCATCTCGGCGTCCCACGCGCGCCGGTTCGGCAGCCCGGTGAGGTCGTCGGTCCGGGCCATCCGCGCGAGTCGCTCGAGCAGGGCGGCGCGGTCGATCGCGACCGCCGCCTCTGCGGCGACCAACCCCATCACGCGCCCAAGTCGGGGGGAGAACTCGGCCAGGGGCCGGCGCCAGCCCACGACGATCACGCCGAGCGGCGCGGCACCGCGACGGACCGGCGTCCAGTAGCCACTGCGGGCGCCGATCCGGCGGATCACGCCGCGGTCGTCGGCAGCCTCGACGTCGTCGATGAACACGGGCTCGTTCGAGACGAAGCTGCGGACCGCACCCGAGGGCGGGCCGACGAAGGGCAGTGGCTCCTCGCCGATCTCGGCTCCAACCGCTGCCGTCGCCGCAAGGCCACTGCCGCTGGGATCGGGCTCGAACAGGAGCGCGAAGTCGGCCTCGGCGACGGTCGTCGCGGCTCGGCAGATCGCCTCGCGCGCCTGCTCCGGGTCGGTGCTGCGCGCCAGCGTCCCCGTTGCCTCCGCGATCGCCTCGACCTCGCGGGCGTGCTGGGCGATCTCCGCTTCGGCCAGCTTGCGATCGCTGATGTCGTGCATGAAGGCGTGGAGCTGCACGCTGTCACCGCGCCGCAGCGTCGCCGCAGCGAACTCGATCGGGAACCGGCGACCGTCCTTGTGTACGACCGTGCGCTCCGCTCGCGTCTCGAGCGGCTCCCCGTCGGGGCGCAGGCGGCCGACGACCACCCTGTCGAACCCGGGTTGCTTCTCGGGCGGGAGGAGGTCCCTCGCCGGACGGCCGATCGCCTCCTCGCGCGTGTATCCGAACAGCTGCGCGGCGCGTGCGTTCCAGTCCTTGATCAGGCCGTCCGGGCCGACCGCGACGTAGGCCTCGTTCATCGCCTCGATGGTGCCCCGGCGGGCGCCCTCCGCACGCTGGTGCGCTCGCTCTGCCTGCTTGCGATCGGTGATGTCCTGCGAGACGGCCATCCCGCCCGTGATCCGGCCGCCCTGGCGGATCGGGACGATCCGCAGCCAGTAGTCGCCGCCGTCCGCATCCGAGCTGTACTCGAGCGAGGGGCTCTCGCCGCGCAGCCCCGCCTCGTAGTAGCGCGCGAGGACCTCCCCCTGCTCGCGCGGGACCACGTCCTGCAGCCGCTTGCCCTGCACCTGGCTCGGCTCGAGGCCGCTCTCGCGGAGGGCGCTGCCGACCACGAGCCGGATTCGCAGGTCGCGGTCGTACAGGACCACGGACGTCTGCGGCAGGTGCTCGAGCAGCAGCCGGTAGCGACGGTCGGTCGCCCGCGTGCGGAGGAAGCCCCAGATCAGCGCAGCGACGATCGCGGCGACGACCGCGACCGCGACGACGGCCGTCAGCACGACGGCCGCCCCCGATCGGCGAGCGGGCCTCGACCGGGGAGTGGCCCCGCAGCCGCCTCCCGTCGGGAGGACCGGGATGCCGCCGTCTCGAGTCGGTTCGTGCGCACGGGTGCTCAGCTCCTGCGTATGTCGACCGGGCTTTCGCCGGGCGACCGCTTCCCCCGAAGCACCCCAGTGTCGCCGACGCCCCTGACTGTCTATCGGCTGCGGCGATGCCGACCATTAGCCGCGGGACGGGGCGCCCGGACCGGTGCGTTCAGTCTGATCCGAAGACGATCCGCTCGACCGCCGCGGTGGTCGGCTCGCACCCGATCACCGACGGCGCCTTGCCGAGCGCTGTGTCCGGATCCTTGAGCCCGTGGCCGGTGAGCACGCAGACGACGGACTGCGGGGCGGCGACCCCTTCGGGCACGGGCAGGCCGTGCGCGAGCAGCCCGGCCACGGACGCCGCGGAGGCGGGCTCGCAGAAGACGCCCTCGTGCGCGGCGAGGAAGTGGTACGCCTCGAGGATCTGCTCGTCGCTGACCGCGGCGACCCGCCCCCGCGAGCCGCTGAAGGCGCCCATCGCCTCCTCCCAGCGCGCCGGGTTGCCGATCCTGATCGCCGACGCGACCGTCTCCGGGTCCGGCACCGGCTCGCCTCGGACGAGCGGCGCCGCGCCCTCGGCCTGGAACCCGTACAGGACCGGGGCCACCCCGTATTCGCCGAAGCCCTTCCACCACGCCGTCACGTTGCCGGCGTTGCCGACCGGGATCGCGAGCGCGTCAGGGGGACCGCCGAGCTCGTCGCAGACCTCGAATGCGGCGGTCTTCTGACCCTCGATCCGGAACGGGTTGACCGAGTTGACGAGCTCGATCGGATGGTGCTCGGCGAGATCGCGCACGATCCGCAGGGCGTCGTCGAAGTTGCCGCGCAGGGCGACGACGCGCGCGCCGTGCATCAGCGCCTGGGCGAGCTTGCCGATCGCGATCTTGCCCTCGGGCACGATCACAGCGCCGCGCAGCCCGGCGCGAGCGGCATAGGCGGCGGCGCTAGCCGCCGTGTTGCCGGTCGAGGCGCAGATCACGGCCTCTGCCCCGTTCGCGACCGCACGCGAGACGGCGACGGTCATGCCGCGGTCCTTGAAGGAGCCCGTCGGGTTCGCGCCCTCGAACTTGAGGTAGGCGGTGACACCGATCCGCTCGGCCAGCCGGGGCGCGGGGATCAGCGGCGTCGAGCCCTCGTTCAGGGAGACGACCGGGTCGCCGGCAGCGATCGGAAGCCGATCGCGGTAGCGCTCGATCAGCCCCGGCACCGCCGCCTCCCCCTCCTTCGGCGCGTCCCCATCAGAGGTATTCCTTCTCCATCACGCGGATCGCCCGCGGAGCCGCCCGCAGGAAGCTGAGCTCGGAGATCTCGCGCACGGACGCGTAGAACGCCGCCTCGGGCGAGCGGTGCAGGACCATCACCAGGCGCGCCTCCTCGCCGAGCCCGCGCTGGACGACGCTCTTGACCGAGAGCCCGTTGCGCCCGAGCACCTCGGCGATCGCAGCGAGCACACCGGGCCGGTCCGCGACCTCGAGGTGCAAGTAGAAGGACGAGGAGAGGTCGGTGACGATCTCCAAGGCCCGGCTCGGGACGTGGACCGGCGCCTCGCCGGCGAGGATCGAGACGACGTCGCCGAGCACCGCCGAGGCCGTCTCGATGCCGCCGGCGCCGGGCCCGGACATCGTGATCTCGGTGATCGACGGCGACCTCGACCGTGACCGCGTTGAAGGCGCCCTCGACCGGCGCCAGCGGATGGCCTCGGTACAGGAAGCAGGGAAACACGCGAACGCTGATCCCCTCGCCGTGGCGCTCGGCGACCCCGAGCAGCTTCAGCGAGAGCCCGAGCTCGCGCGCGTAGGCGATGTCGTCGGGGCGGATCTCCTCGATGCCCTCGAAGGAGACGTCGGCGAGCGACACCTGCGAGTCGAAGGCGAGCCGGGCGAGGATCGCCATCTTCGCCGCGGCATCGGCGCCGTTGACGTCCTCGGTCGGGTCGGCCTCCGCGTAGCCGAGCTCCTGGGCCCGGGCCAGGACCTCCCCGTAGTCGGCCCCGGTCGCGGCCATCTCGCTGAGGATGAAGTTCGTGGTCCCGTTGACGATCCCCGAGACGCGCTCGATCTCGAGCGTGCCGAGGCTCTCGGCGACGACCCTGATCACCGGGATCGCCCCGGCGACCGCGGCCTCGAAGCGGAGCTGGACGCCGGCCTCGCGGGCGGCGGCGAAGAGCTCGTCCCCGTAGCGCGCGACGAGCTGCTTGTTCGCGGTGACCACGGGCTTGCCGGCCTCGAGCGCGGCGAGCACGTGCTCCCGCGCGGGCTCGAGCCCGCCGATCAGCTCGACGATCGAGGTCGGAGCCGGCGAGGATCTCGCTCGAAGTCCCCCTCGCTGCGGCGCAGCACGCCCGCCGATCTCGGGCGGCGGCCGTCCGGCCGCCGCGACCGCCTCGCGCCGCTCGCGCGAGCAGGCGCGCGAAGGCGCCGCCGACGGTGCCGTGGCCGAGCAGACCGATCCTGACCGGCGCCGGACTCAGACATCGCGGGCACATCAAGCTCCTCCCAGCGCTCGCGGCGGACGACGGCCCGCGCCTCGCCGGCGCTGCAGAAGATCACCGGCGGCCGCGGGACGCCGTTGTAGTTGTTCGCCATCGCATAGCCGTAGGCGCCCGTCGCGGGAGTGACGAGCAGATCGCCGACCCGCGGGCACGCGGCAGCGGCGCGTCACGGATCAGGATGTCACCCGACTCGCAGTGCATGCCGGCGATCGTCGACCGGCGCGGCCGCGCGGCTCGGCGGCCCGGTTCGCGAGCAGCGGCCTCGTAGCGGGAGCCGTACAGCATCGGCCGCAGGTTGTCGGACATGCCGCCGTCGACGGCGGCGTAGGTCCGCGTCCCCGGGGACCTCCTTGACGGTGCCGACCTCGTACAGCGTCAGGCCGGCGTTGCCGACCAGCGAACGGCCGGGCTCGACCAGCACCTTCGGCACCGGGCCGAAGTGCCGCCGCACTGCCGCCGACCTTGGCGCCCACGTAGGCGGCGATCGAGGGAGGCTCGTCGCCGGACCGCGTAGGCGATCCCCAGACCGCCCCCGAGGTTGACGATCTCGGGCTCCGGCAGATGCGAGCGCGCAGAACGCCGCGAGCGCCTCGACGCCGCGCTCGAAGGGCTCGAGCTCGAAGATCTGCGAGCCGATGTGGGCGTGCACGCCGACCAGCTCGAGCATCGGGGCTGGCGCCGATCCGCTCGACGGCGGCGCGCGGCGACGCCCGTCGGCGAGCCCGAAGCCGAACTTCGAGTCGAGCTGGCCGGTCTGGACATAGGAGTGCGTCGAGGGCTTGATCCCCGGGCGTGAGCCTGACCAGCACCCGCTGCGGGCGCTCGAGCAGGCGCTCGAGGCGGTCGATCTCGTCGAAGGAGTCGATCACGATGCAACCGACCCCGGCCTCGATCGCCAGGCGCAGCTCGGCGTCGCGTCTTGTTGTTGCCGTGCATGTAGATGCGCTCGCCTTCGAACCCGGCGCCGCAGCGCCATCGTCAGCTCGCCGCCGGAGGCGACGTCGACCGACAGGCCCTGCTCGCGGCAGATCTCGTAGATCGCGGTGATCGGCGCCGCCTTGCTCGCATACAGGACCTCGAAGGAGTCGGTGTCGGCGCGGCCGAGCCCGTCGACGTAGGCGCGGGCGCGGGCGCGGATCTCCTCCGGCGCGTAGACATAGGCGGGGGTGCCGTGCTCGCGGGCGACCTCGACCAGATCGCAGCCTCCGACCTCGAGGTGGCCGGCCTCGTTGACCGGCTCCCCGCCGGGTAGACGGGCGAGCCGGCGACGGGGTCGTGCGCCCTCGCCGGCGGGCTCTCTGCTGTCTCGCTCACGCGGCCATTCTCACAGCGCCCGCGCGAGCGCGCGCTGTGGACGGCGCAGGCGGCCCAGAGGGCCCGGCCCGGCCCCCGGCGTGCAGCGGCTGGTGGACGCGTCCGTAAGTCCGGTCAGATGCCGGCGAGTGGCCGGGCACGGCTGAGGGTGCACGGTGGCCGCCCCCATGCCGGTTGGCATGTGGGCGGACGGCGGGTGCGCTCGGGCGGGGCCGGACGCCGCCGGGGCTGATCGTATTTGCGGACGGGTCCACCAGTGGACGCGTCCGTAAGTCCGGTCAGATGCCGGCGCGTGACTGGGCACGGCTGAGCGTGCACGGCGGCCGCCCGCATGCCGGTTGGCATGTGGGCGGACGGCGGGTGCGCTCAGGCGGGGCCGGACGCCGCCGGGGCTGATCGTATTTGCGGACGGGTCCACTAGATTCGCGCCCGTGGGCGGCGAGCTACCACGGGGCCCGAGCGAGCGCGGCACGTACCGCGGCCGGCCGTGGTGGATGTGGGTGCCGGAGCCTTCCCGGCCGCCGCACCCGGCGATGCTGATCCTGCACGGAGCGGGATCGGCGAAGGAGAACCACGCCGACTTCGGACGTCTGTGCGCCGGCTCGGGCTGGATCGCGCTCAGCTACGACCAGCGGGGGCACGGCGACAGCGAGGATGAGATGGGCCCGCAGGCGATCGAGGACGTCGGGCGGATGGCGGCGATGCTCGCCGCGCGCGACGACGTCGACCCGCGGCGGATCTGTGCCCGCGGCTCGAGCATGGGTGGCTATCTGGCAATCCACGGGGCGGCCGTCTCCGAGGCCATCGCCGGTGTGATCGCGATCTGCCCGGCGAACGAGGAGGGGCTCCGCCGAGGGCTGGCGAGCGGTGAGTTGGAGATGCGCGTGGACGCCATGGCGCTCGACGCCTTCCTTGGCGAGCACGACATCGCCGAGGCCGTGACGCGGCTCGCCGGGCGACCGCTGATCCTGCTCCACGCCCGCGGCGACGAACGCGTTCCCGTCGCCTCCTCCGAGCTGCTCTACGAGCGCGCCGGCGACCCGAAGAGGCTGATCGTCGTCCCGGGCGGACACCATCGCTCGGTCCAGCACGACGCGGAGCTGCAGGCGAGCGCTCTGCGCTGGCTCGAGTCGCAGCTCTGAGCGGGCTAGCGCTAGTGCCCGCCCAGGTTCACGACCCGAGGCAGGTCGGGGAGCTGCACCTTGTCGAGGCCGAGTCCCTTGCCACCGGTGACACCGCCGATCGCGCCGTCGACGGCCCCGGTCACTCCGCTCGTCTTGCCGCTCAGGTCGGGGTTCAGGCCGGTCGTGTCCTCGACCGCCTTGTCGACCTGACCGACGGCGTTGCCGACGTCGCCGCCGCTTGCCGGGGTCGGGGTCTGCGTGCCACCGCCGCCACCGGTGCCGCCGCCGTTGCTCCCGCCACCGCCGAGCCCACCCGGGACGTCGGGCACGGTAATCGGCTGGTCGGAGCCGCCGCCACCGCCGCCGCTCTGCGCGCCTGGGGCGCCGCCACCGCCGCCACCGCCGCCGGTCCCGGGCGCTGTAGTCGCCGCCGGTGTCGCTGCCGGGGCGGGCGCCGCCGCCGGCGCCGCCCGTGGCCCGACCGAGTTCGCGGCGGCGATCTCGGGCGCGTTCGAGACGGCGATCGCGTGCGAGTTGCTCTCGGCGCTGCTCCGCGGAAGCCCGTTGACGCCGACGATCGCGACGAGCGCGACGAAGGCCGCCACGGCCGCCCCGAGCATGGCGCCACCGCTGCCGATGCCGGCGACATATGTGCGGACGTTCGTCATCTCGAGCGGATCACATCTCCTGCGCTTGCACCGGCGGAAGGCGACCCCCGTGACACCAGCGGTGCACTCCCATTATCGGCCAGCCCGACGGCTGCTTGAGCCGCTCCGGTCCGAGCCTGGACGGGCGTCCGCCGCTCGGCGCCGCGACGCGGCTACAGGTAGGGCATCGGGTCCGTGACCTGGCCGTTGATCCGGACCTCGAAGTGCAGGTGGTCGCCGAAGCAGTAGCCGGTGCAGCCGACGTAGCCGATCACGTCGCCCTGGCTCACGTGCTGGCCGACCGTGGTGATCTGCCGGGACTGGTGCGCGTAGCAGGTCGAGAGCCCGCCGCCGTGGTCGATGCAGGTGTAGTTGCCGTAGCCGCCGCTCGAGGCCTCGGGCTGCATCAGGGCCACCGTGCCGTCGCCGGCGGCGCGGATCGGGGTGCCGGCCGGGACGCCGATGTCCACGCCGGGGTGCAAGGTCCCCCAGCGCATGCCGAACGGCGAGGTGATCGGGCCGTTCACGGGCCAGATGAAGCGACCCGAGCCCTGGCGGATGGGGCCCGCCGGGAGGGGCGCGGTCCCGGAGGCGGCCATCAGCTGCTTCTGGATCTTCCCCTCGATGTCGCTGACGTCGTTGTCGAGCTTGTGGATGTGGTCCTTTGTCTTCGAGAGCAGCTTCTGGCTGTCTGCGCGGGCGGTCGCGAGCTGGTCCTTGCGCTGGACGAGCTCGCCCTTGGTCCGCTCGAGCTCGCGCTTCTTCGCCGCGATCTCGTCCCGGACCCCGCGGATGCGCACGACCGTGTCCTTGGCCTCGTTGCGGAGCTGGCGCACGTTGTCGACGATGCTCGAGTCCTGCTGCTGGATCCGGGACAGGTACTCGGACCGCTGCAGCAGATCGTTGTATCCGTCCGATTCGAGGACGACGGTGAGCGCGTCCGGCTGACCCGTCTTGTAGATCGCGATCAGGCGCTGCCGCAGAACCTTGATCGAATGTGCGAGCCGTTCGCGCTGGACCCGCAGGTTGTGCTGCTCGTCGTTGAGCCGCGACTGCGCGTCGCGCAGGTCGGCCCGCACGACGGCCTCGCGGTTGCGGAGGGCGGCGACCTGGCCGGTAAGGGAGTCGATCTTGTTGTTGTAGTTGTCGATGTCGGTCGTGAGCACGCCCTTCTTCGCCTGGGCATCGCTCAGCGCCGACTTCTTCGAGTCGAGCTTTCCCTGCAGGTCGGCGACTGCCGGGGCCGCGGCACCGAGGGCAACCGCGATCGCCGCCGCAAGGACGGCGGTCGCGCGGCGCGTTCGCTTGCGCGGGCGCGCCGCGCTGGGCTTCTGTCCGATGCTGCTCATGGGTTGGGACCCGGAAAGGCCGGCGCAGCCTACCATCGGGAAGGGCTTTCTTGAGCGTTTGCTAACAGAGTGCGCGGCCCCTGCAATGCCGTTTGCACCGCTTGTCTGCAGGGAAAATTGCAGGGCGGTGCCAGCGTGCTCGAAGCTTGCATGATCGCTTGCAAATACGCCGCCTCCCGGCCCGTGGCCGCTGGATCCGGGTCCCCCGGGGAGGCCGGGGAGGCAGGTCCGCTATCACTCCCGGCGTGGCGAGGAGGCTGAAGCTGCTGGGGCTCGACGAGATGCGGGCGATCGCCGATCGCAGCCGTCGACGGCGTGCGGCGATGACGGGTGAGCAGACGCCCGAGGCCGGCGACGACCCCAGCGGGGGAGCGGCCGACGCGACGTCCTCCCAGAGCGCGGCGCCCGACGCGCCACCGCCGAGCGGTCCCCCGGCCCCGGACGCACCCGCGCCGCCCGACACCAAGCAGATCCCGCCGCCGACCGGCGCGCCGGCTCCCGTGCCGGCGCCGGCGCGCGTCGGGACCCCTGAGGCTTCCACCCCCCCGGGGGCGGAAGCGGAAACCACGGCGATGTCCCCCGCCCGCCGGCCAGGCCAGCCGGGGCGCGTCGGGACGCCGCTGGCGCTGGCGCTCGCCGGCGCGGCGCTCGTGATCGCCGCGCTCGGCCTCGGGGCCGGCTGGCTCGCCTTCCACAACGACTCGCAGTCGACCTCGACGGTCGGGCCAACCGTCGTCGTCACCGGCGGTACCGGCCCGCACAGCACGGACTCGGGTAGCTCCAGCGACCTCGGGTTCGCCGGCTTCGCGACCCTGAACACGACCCGGGTCGGCGGCGCCGACCCGACCACATCGGCCGCCGGGGTGGCGCTCGCCGCGTATCCCTCGCAGGGGGACGTCGGTCACCCGCGGATGGTCTCGATCGTCCCCGCCTCGTCCTGGCAGGCGGGCATCGCCGCCGCGTCGCTGGCCGCCCCCGCGGTCCGCTCGCCCGTGCTCTTCTCGGGCCCCGACTCCGTACCGGACGCCACGGCGCAGGCGGCAGCGGCGCTGGGGCCGACCGGCGTCAAGCGCGCGGATGGCGTCCAGGCCCTCGTGGTCGGCAAGGTCGCAGCCCCGGAAGGGCTCGAGCGGATCGCAATCAAGTCGACCGACCCTGCGGAGATCGCGGACCAGATCGACAAACAGCGGGCGAAGCTGAGCGGCGTGCGCGATCCCGAGCACATCCTCGTCGTCTCCTCGAGCGCGGGCGAGTTCGCAATGCCGGCGGCGGCGTGGGCGGCCCGCTCCGGCGATCCGGTGGTCTTCGCGGACGGCGACCGCGTCCCGAAGCAGACCCTGGACGTCCTCGCGCGCCACAAGGACGCCGCGATCTACGTGCTCGGACCGAAGGACGTGATCAGCGACGCGGCGATGAAGACGCTCGCGGTGAACGGCCGCAAGCCGGTGCGGATCGGGGCCAAGGATGCGGTCGACAACGCGATCGAGTTCGCGCGGTTCTCGGACGGCACCTTCGGCTTCGGGATCTCCGACCCGGGGCACGGATTCGTGATCGCGAACACCTCACTGCCCGGCGACGCGGCCGCGGCGGCTCCCCTGTCGGCGGCCGGCAAGCCCGGCCCCTTACTGCTCACGGACGACGCGGCGCAGCCGCCGCCGGCGCTGCAGAGCTTCTTGCTCGACACCAAGCCCGGCTACGTCGACGACCCGACCCGGGCGATCTACAACCACGTCTGGCTGATCGGCGACTCGGCGGCGATCTCGCCGCAGTTCCAGGCCGACGTCGACCACCTCACCGAGCTAGCCAAGGTCCGCCAGGGGACCAGCGCGGGCGCGGCCGGGCCGGCTGGGACCACCAAGCCCGAGGCTGGCGGATAGGCTGCTGCTCGCGATGAGCGAGGCAGAGCGATCCGACCTTCTCGACCCGAGCCGGGAGCCGACCGTCGACGACATCCGCGCCTTGGCGGGCCCGGCGACGCCGCACTTCTCGCTCCAGATCCGGAACCGGATCGAGCGCCTCATCGCGCGCCTGCCCGAGGATCATCCAGCCCGGATCGAGGGCCAGATGCAGGTCCGCCGACTGACCGAGCTCGCGTCGAACACCGGCGAGCCCCGCGGCCCCGGGCCGGGAAGCCCGCTTTGAGCACCGGGCCGGCCGCGGGCGCAGGGCTCGCGCGCGTGGAGGCCCTCCTCGATCCGGACGCCGGGACCCCTTCGACCGATGCCGGCTACGCGGACCTGCTCGGCACGCGCGGCGCGCCGCCCAGCACCGGACCGGCCCAGGATCTGATGCTGAGCGGCGCCGTGCCGGCGATCTACGAGCGCTGGTGGCGACCGGCACTCGGCCGGGCCGTCAAGGGCCTCACCGGCCCCGGGATGGAGGAGGAAGCGAAGATCGCGCGCCTGCTGCTCGGGCTCGAGGAGGGTCAGCGCGTGCTCGACGTCGCCTGCGGTCCGGGCAACTTCACCCGCGGTTTGCCCGCGTGGTCGGTCCCTCCGGACTTGCGGTCGGCCTCGACGCCTCGCCGACGATGCTGCGGCGCGCGGTTCACGACACCGATCGCGCCGGGCTCGAGAGCGTCGGCTATGTGCGCGCCGACGTGCTCGACCTGCCGTTCGGCGACGGGACCTTCGACGCGGTCTGCTGCTTCGCGGCGCTGCACCTGTTCGCGGATCCCTTCGCGGCGCTCGACGAGATGACCCGGGTCCTCGCTCCGGGAGGCCGGATCGCAATCCTCACCTCGGTCCGGCGCCGGCTCGCGGTGCCGCCGTTGAAGCCCCTGGTCCAACGCGCGAGCGGGATGCGCGTTTTCGAGCACGACGAGGTCGTCGGGGCGCTCCGCGAGCGCGGCTTCGGCGATGTGCACCAGCGCCTCAGCGGCCTCGTGCAGTTCGTCGGCGGAAGGCTGGCGGCGTGAGACAGCTCGCGCCGGGCGTTTGGCACCTGCGTGGCTTCCGCAACGCGATCAACGTCTACCTCGCCGAGGACGTGCTCGTCGACGCCGCGACGAAGCTCGCCCGTCGCCGGATCCTGAGCCAGGTCCAGGGGCACCCCCTCTCGCTGCTCGCCCTCACCCACGTGCACCCCGACCACCAGGGCGCGGCGAAGGCGGTCTGCGAGGCGCGCTCGATCCCGCTCGCCTGCCACGAGTCCGAGGTCGACGCGATGGAGGGCCGGGTGCGACGGCAGCAGTCGAATCCCGACAACCCGGTCAACCGCCTGATCGAGCGCTTCTGGGAGGGCCCGCCGTACCCCGTCTCGCGGATCCTGCGCGAGGGCGACGAGGTCGCGGGCTTCCGCGTCGTGCACGCCCCCGGGCACTCGCCCGGCGAGATGATCTACTTCCGCGACTCCGACCGCGTCGCGATCTGCGGCGACGTCGTCAACAACGTCGACTTCCTCACCGGCCGGGTTCGCGTCGGCGAACCGCCCCAGATCTTCTCCCTCGACCCGGAGCTCAACCGGAGATCGATCCGGACGCTGCTCGAGCTCGACCCGGCGCTGACATGCCCAGGCCACGGGCCTCCGTTCCGCGGCACCGACGGGCTCGAGCGGCTGGTCGCCAGCTTCTGAGCGAGCGGCGTCCGCTCAGCGACGGCCGCTCTTGCCGCCGTGGTGATGGCGTTTGTGGCCCTTGCCCTTGCCGCCCCCGTGGCCCTTGCCCTTGCCGCCCCCGTGGCCCTTCTTGTGGCCCTTGCGGTGGACCTTCTCGCAGTCCTTCGCGACCTTGTCCTTCTTGGTCGCCTCGACGGAGTCCTTACCGCCGCCGCACTTGAACGTGTCCTTGCCGGGCCCCCCGATCAGCGTGTCGTTGCCGTCGCCCCCGATCAGCTTGTTGCGGCCACCTCCCGCGTCAATCTGATCGCTGCCGGCACCGCCGTCGAGCGTGTCGTTGCCGTCCTGTCCGAAGAGCCGGTCGGCGCCGGCCCCGCCCTCGATGTCGTCGTTGCCGTCGCCGCCCTCGATCCGGTCGTTGCCGTCGCCGCCGAGCAGCCGGTCGTTGCCGGCGTCACCGCGGACCTGGTCGTTGCCGCCGGCGCCGTCGATCACGTCGCTGCCGTCGCCACCGAGCAGTGAGTCGCTGCCCCCTCCCCCGCCGATGCGGTCGTTGCCGGGTCCACCCTGAACGCCGTTGGAGCCGGCGTCACCGACGATCAGATCGCCGGCCGAGCCGCCGACGACGCTCTCCGTCTGCACGAGGTCGCCCTCTCCCGCCCGGCCATCGTTCGCCTTTCCGTCGAGGCTCACCGAGACGGGCTGAGCGTAAGAGCTGTAGGTCGCGATATCGACGTCGGGACCGCCGATCAGCGCATCGGAACCGGGACCGCCGGTGAGCAGGTCCTGACCCGCGCCGCCGCAGAGCGCGTCGTCACCGCTGCCGCCGGTGATCGAGTCGCCGCCGCCGAGGCCGATCACGTAAGCCGGTGCGCGGCTCGGCCGCATCGCGTCCTCCCCACCCGTGCCGATCACGTTGGCCGGATGCAGCGAGCAGAAGGCGATCTCGTAGGCGCCCGCATCGCAGGCCCCGGTCTCGCTGCCTCCGCGCGGCACGCCCCGCTGGTCGCTCTGGCCGGCGCAGCCGGCGCTCGACGCCGCCGGCCCGATGTCGGCCGCCGGCGAGCCCGGGGGGATCGCCATCGTCAGGGTGGGACCGCCATTGGCGGCGAGGGTCCCGAGCCCGGGATCGGCCTGCTTGTCGGTGCCCTTCAGTGCCAGCCCGCAGCCCGCTACGTGCTCGATCACGTTGTAGCCCCCGGACGTGACCGTGGCGCCGCCCGAGGCGGCGCACTCGGCGCCGGGCCCGTCGGTCACGTTGTCGGCGATGATCGAGCCGAGCGTGAGCAGCGAGCCGGAAGCGCCGGAGACCCGCACCCCGCCGCCCTCGCCGAGGTCGTCGCCACTGCTCACGGTGTTGCCGGCGATCGTCGAGCGGCGCAGGTTGACCGAGCTCGCCGCGTCGATCGCACCGCCGCCACCGCCGGCGCTGCTGTCCACGGAGTTCCGGGTCAGGGTCGAGGCGTCGACCTGCAACGGGCCGCCGGCGTGGATCGCGCCGCCGGCGACCGTCGCCGCGTTGTCGACGAGCAGCGAATCGCGTACGACGAGGCTGGTCGAGGCGCCGAAGGAGGCGATCGCACCGCCGAGGCCCTGGCCGTCGGCCACCGGGGCTCCGGAGCTGTCGCCACCGCGGATCGTCAGCCCGCTCACCGAGAGCGGGGTCACGGCCATGATCGCGCGGTCGGCGATGGGCGAGGCGTCGATCGTCGCCAGCCCGCTGTCGGAGGTGATCAGAAGCGCGTCGCCGGTGAGGTCATAGGCATCGAGGCTGCCGCTGCTCGCATCCAGGGCCGTTCCCGACGGCGGGATCGTGAGCTTGTAGGAGCCGTCACCGAGCTTGATCGTGTCGTCCCCCGTTCCCCCCGGGCAGCCGTCGAACGCCTTGTCGATGTCGGCTGCGATCACGGCCTCGCGCAGGGTGCAGGCGCCGTCGGCGGCGATGGAGTCCGCATGGCTCGTCACCGAGATCCTCGCCGCGGATGCGGGAGCCGCAGCGAAGGTGAAGACGGCGGCCCCGGCGGCGACCGCGAGAGCGATCGGGGATGGGCGCGGACGCAGCCGCCGGTGATCGGGTTGCTCGAATGAAGACATCGGATGACCTCGCCTCGCCCCGCCGCGACAGCGCGCCGCAGCAGGGTACGGGTAGAGGCGACGCCGCGCAAGCGAACCGGCTCCGGCCCGGTGGGTGTCAGCGCACGAATGTGCCGCGCCGTGATAGCAAGCAGCACCCATGAGCACCGAAGAAGGCAGCCCCAACGGGTATCTCAGCCCTGCCGTCGCCGGCAGCGGAGCAATCGCCGCCGGCCTGGCGGCCGCGGCCACGACCCTCGGCGAGGTGCGCCTGCTGGCGCGCTCGGACGAATCGGCCTGGCGGGCCGAGGAGCAGGTCGAGAAGCTGTGCGGCAAGCTCGAAGGCGGTGACTCATCGCGCCTGAAGGTGACCACCGACGCCACCGAGCTCGAGGGCTGCGATCTGATCGCCGAGGCGATCGTCGAGGACCACGACGCGAAGGTGACCCTGCACAAGCGGCTCGCCGAGGTCTGCCCCAACGCGGACCTGGCGACCACTTCGTCCTCGCTGAACATCGGTCGCCTCGCGAGCGACATCGGCGTCCCGGACCGCTTCTACGGGCTCCACGTCTTCAACCCGGTCACGCGCATGGCCCTGATCGAGCTCTGCCTCCCGGAGACGCTCGGCGAGGGCGTCGCCGACCGCGCTCGCGCCTTCACCACGGCGCTCGGCAAGACGGGGGTCGAGGTCCCCGACACCGCCGGCTTCGTCGTCAACCGCCTCCTCTTCCCGTTCCTCTTCGATGCCGTGCGCTTCCTCGAGGCGACCGGCATGGAGCCGGCCGACGTGGACGCGTGCATGACGATGGGCGCCGGCCACCCGATGGGCCCGCTCAAGCTGATCGACTTCATCGGCATCGACGTCTCGGTCGCGATCGGCGACTCCCTCATCGCCGAGAGCGGCGAGGACTACCAGGGCCCTCCGGAGCTCCTGCGACAGATGCTCGCCGACGGCAAGCTCGGCCGCAAGAGCAAGTCCGGGTTCTACGACTACGACTGAGCGCGCCGCCTCAGGCGGCGCTGACCAAGGACGCAGGGAGCGCGGCGTAGCAGCGCTACGTAAGCGACCGAGGACGCCGAGCAGCGCCGCCTCAGGCGGCGCGCTTCACCATGGCGGTGCCGGGTTGCTGACCGGCCCCGTCGCCGGCGCGGTGCCGGGCCCGGCGGCCGCAGGCGTCCCAGACGACGTCCGCCTCGCTCACACCCTGCTCGCTCGCGAGCCGCTCGATGTCTTCCCAGGGCAGCTCGGCGTCCGGGAGCTCGTCCCAGCGGGCGAGATCGAGCGCATCGAGAGCGCGGGAGAGAGCGGGGCCGAGGTGGTCCTCGGAGCGAAGCAGGGCCTTGAGGACCTCGAGTTGCTTATCGCTCAATCGGACTACCCACATAGGGGCCTCCTTCTCTGTGTCGCCACCGATCACCGAAAACTAGGCACGAATGCGGACGGAAGCCCACGGCTGCAGCGCTCGCAAAGAGCGCCTTTCCGGGATCCCGGAAGGCAGCCGGCGAGAGGCCGGTGCGTCAGTCGGCGCCTTCGCCGGGCGCTCCGGCGGGCGGCCCCGTCGGGCGCAGGGCATGGATGCGCAGCGCCACGATGCGGTTCTCGCGCACCGACTCGACCCGGATCGCGTGCCCGTCGGCGACGATCTCATCGCCGCGCTTCGGGAGCCTCCCGAGCTCGCTGAACACGTAACCCCCGATCGAGTTGTAGGCGTCGGTCTCCACGGGGAGCTCGATGCCGGCGTCCTCGAGGTCGCCGAGTGAGACGTGACCGCGGACGTACCAGTCGCCGTCGGTCAGCCTGCGCACCGAGTCGGCGCGCGGGTCGGTCTCGTCCTCGATCTCGCCGACGACCTCCTCGAGGATGTCCTCGACGGTCGCGATCCCGACCGTGCGCCCGTACTCGTCGACGACGACCGCGATCGAGCTCCGCTGCCGTTGCAGCTCGGCCAAGAGATCGTCGAGCGGCTTCGTCTCCGGCACGATCGGAGCGTCGCGGATCGCGGGCTCGATGGAGGCGTCGGCGCCCGTGTTCATGTACAGGCGCGCGATCGAGTTGTTGTGGACGATGCCCCGGACCCGGTCGGGATTGTCGTCCTCGATCACCACGAGTCGCGTATGGCCGGACGAGACGCAACGCTGCAGCCCGTCCTCGACCGTCGCCGAGGAGTCGATCGTGACCACGGCCGGGATGGGCGTCATCACCTCGCGCGCCTCCTGCTCGTGCAGGTGGAAGACGCCGGTCAGCATCGTCGCCTCGTTCTCCTCGATGTCCCCCTGGCTGCCCGAGGTCTGGATCATGGAGCGCAGGTCCTCGACGTCATGGTGCTCCTCGATCGAGGACGGGTTGATCCCGAACAGGCGCACGAGCGAATTCGAGGCGGTCGAGAGCGCCCAGGTGAAGGGGGCGGAGATCACCCGAAAGCCGTGCAGCGGACGGGCGACGAGCCGCGCGGCGCCCTCGGCGCGGTGGATCGCGACCATCTTCGGCACCTGCTCGCCGACGGTGATGTGCAGGGCGGTCGCGATCGTGAAGGCGAGCGCGAGCGCGACCGCCGTGGCGGCGCCGTGCGCGAGCGGGCCCTGCAACGCGGGCTCGATCAGGGCAGCGATCGCGGGCTCGCCGAGGAAGCCGATCCCGAGCGAGGCCATCGTGATGCCGAGCTGGCAGGCCGCGAGATAGCGGTCGATCGAGTCGAGCTCCTTGAGGACGAGGCCGGCGCTGCGGATGCCGTCGGCGGCGAGGCCCTCCATCCGCGCCCGTCGCGTGCGGACGAGCGCGAACTCAGCCGCCACGAATACGCCGTTGATGGCAACGAGGAGCAGCAGCGCGGCGAGCGCGAGCGCTGTCATCTCTGCGGCCTCCCTCCTGCGGAGACCGAGCTGATACTTCGAGGATCCTCGTCGTCAGGCATCGGCGAGAGGGTCAGGCTAGCAGCGGCGAGAGGCGTTATTGCGCCCGTCGGCTGAAGCTCAGGCAGGGGCCGTCGTGCGCCGCTTCCGCCCGGTGTGGAACGGAGGCGTGCGGTGCCGGAAGTCGGCCGGGCGCTCGGGCAGGCCGTAGTCCCCGGCGCGCAAGGTCAGCGCCGCCGCCGCCCGCTCGCAGACGGCCGAGATCGTCAGCGACGGGTTCACGCCGAGGCTGGTCGGGATCGCCGAGGAATCCATGCAGAACAGGCCCTCGTAGCCGAACACCTCGCAGCGATGGTTCGTGACCCCGAAGCCGATCTCGTCCGCCATCCGGCAGCCCCCGACCGGGTGGGCCACGTAGGCGCCCTCGGTCTCGGTCAGCGGCAGCAGCCGCCCGATCCCCTTGCGCTCGACGATCGAGCGCATCGTCTCATTCGCGACCTCGCGGATCCGGCTCGACTGGGGCGAGAAGCTGTAAGTGAAGGTGCCGACCCCGATCGGCCCCCCGTTCGGCTGGATGTGGCTGCCGCCCTCCGGGGGCGCCACGTAGAACTCGCCGTCGTTCGTGTCCTCGACCATCGCCAGCAGCTCGATGTGCCGATTCCAGGTCGAGACCGAGCGCTTCTTCTCCCGTCCCCACCACGACGGCTGCTGGTCGGGAGAGCCGCGCCCGTCGTCGTAGAGGAAGTTCGTGAGCTGACTGAGGAAGATCTCCTGCAGCGTGAAGCGGGTGCCGTCGTGGCGGTGGCCGCGCCGTCCGGCGAAGAAGTCGTAGCTCATCGTCGTGATCGGCTTGCCCTTGTAGAACTCGTCGTAGTCGAGCCCAAGCACCCGTTTGACCCGCTTGCGCGAGAACTCGACGCCGGCGATGTGGTCGCCGTTGGAGCCGAGGTGCTTGCCGACGTGCGCGGAGAGCCCCGGCAGGGCCGGATTCGAGCGCATCAGGATCACCGGCGAGCCCATCGCGCCGGCGGCGAGGATCAGGACCTTGCAGTGGATCTCGTCGAAGGAGCTCGCCGGCTGCTTCGTCGCCGGGATCGAGGCGCGAACCGCGGACCACGTACCGGTAGGGGCGCGCGTGCGTCGTCGCAACCGAGTCGACCTGGTGATGGGGCCGGATTCGCACGCCGGCGGCGAGCGGCCGCGCCGAGATAGTTGGTGAGCACCGTGTTCTTGGCGCCGAAGATGCAGCCGGTGTGGCACCACTTCGCGTCGACGCAGCGCCCCGGGTCGATCGCCAGCGGGACGCGGTCGCACGTGTAGCCGGCCCGGTGCAGCGCTGCCGCCCAGAGCCCGCCCGACTTCGAGACCTGATCCCAACGCGGCTGCCGCACGCGCAGCGCCGCCTCGGCGCGGCCGTAGTACCGATCGAGCGTGCGCCGGCTCAGCCGCCGCGGCCACATCCGGCGCCGCGGGCCGTCATCCGGATGGTGATCGGTGCGCTCGAAGGTCTCGCTCGGCGCCCGCAGCGACGCCGCCAGGTAGAGGTTCGAGCTGCCGCCGACCAGGTTGCCGATCACGATCTGCGCGCCCTGGCCCTGCACGAGCGCGTAGATGTCGGAGAGGTGACCCACGTCCATCGACTGCCGGAAGTCGTCGGGGCCCAGGTTGCGGCCGCGTTCGAGCACGAGGATGTTGGCCGGGTCGGCGCCCGCGGCTTCGTACAGCTCGGCCAGCCGCCAGGCCGCGATCGAGCCCCCGAACCCGGACCCGACGATGCAGACGTCGACGCGCTCGGCCATCAGGGAAGCGACCCGGCGCGGGTGCGCTCACGGGAGAGCCGGCGCCGGTAGGAGGGGTTTCGGTAGCCGTGCGGGGCCGTCCCCGGGTGACCCATCACCGCGAGCCCGACGGCATCGCGGTCGGTCGGATCGACCTCGTTCGCCGCCGCGCAGAAGGCCGTGAACGGGATCGCCGCTGCCGCCTCCCAGATCAGCCGCGTCGGGTTCGAGAACGCGAGGCCGTCGATGCAGGCCGCCTGCCGGCCTTCGTAGCCGAGGCTCAGCATCGTGCCGCCGTGGGCGAGCGCCCGCGCCTCGAGCTCGGCCGCGAAGGCCGGAGCGAGGGCGCCGAAGCCGATCCGCGGATCTTCGGCGAGCTTCATCGCGTCCGCCTCGACGGCGCCGGGCTCGGGATCGACCCCGAGGATCGCGCCCGGGGTGACCGGGTTGCCGAGCTGCGTCCGCGAGACCTTGCGGCCCGGCAGGATCGTGTCGAAGAAGGGCTCGAGCGTCGAGCTCAGCGGCGGCGCGGATGCTGGCGCGGCGGCGGCCGAGGACGGATTGGCGAAGCGCGCGAGCGTCGGCAGCGCCCCGGCGACCACCGCGGCGAGGCCGATCCCGCCGGCGCCGCGGAGCAGCTGGCGGCGCGAGATCTCGGCGGCGAGATCGTTGCGGATAGCGCTCGCCCGGAGCCCGCCCTCGGCTTCGTCCTCCATCGGCCGAACGTACCAGCGCCCAGGGCCCGATGTGCCGGTACGGTGAACGCGATGAGGAGCCCGTTCCGAGTCCGGGCCGCCGCCGCGGCCGCGCTCGCCACGTTCGCCGCGCTCGTCCTCGCGGCGACGCCCGCTCCGGCCCAGGAGCCGACGCCGGTCGGCCCGTGGGACGGCTCGAATCCCTTCAACTGCGTCAACCAGGACGTCGGCAAGGGCACCGACTTTCCCCACCCCGAGGCCGACCCGTTCTGCGTGGAGTTCGACAAGACGTCGCAGAACGTGACCGACTTCGGGATCGGCGACTTTTTGCTGAAGGAGCCGGCGCGGACGGCGGCGGCCGCGAGCAAGTGCTTCTACTTCCAGCGCGACCACTGGACGGGCTCGATCGTGCAGGGCTCGGACCCCGAGCTGTGGCACTGGGACGGGGACTACTTCTTCGACCGCGCCAAGGGCATCGGGGGCGCCCACGTGAAGAACCTCCGGGTCGGCGGCGTCCCCGTCGACGTCACGCCCTACGTCCCGCCTCAGTACGCCCCCTACACGGAGCCCACCGGCGGGGGCGGCGCGATCGTGCTCCTGGAGACGGACCCCGATCCGAGCTGCGGCGCCAAGGTCGACACGCCAGCTGAGCGGCAGCAGGTCTACCGCGACGAGCCCCGCTACCGCGACTGCATCGCGCCCGGCGGGCCGATCGAGCGCCGGCGGGTTGGCGCGGCTCGGCTCGGAATCAGCTCGACGCATCTGCGCAAGCGGCTCGGTCCGCCCCGACGCAGACGACACGGGATCTCGCGCTGGTGCGTCAACGGGGGCTCCAGCCTCCACGTCAGCTTCCGTGCGCCACCGGGCGGCGCGAGACGGGCGGGCCGCGGCGCTCGCGGCGCGGCCCTGATCCGGACCGACAACCCGGGTCTCGAGGCCAACGGCGTCGGCGTCGGTGACCGGCGCCGGCGAGCGGGGCGGCGGCTCGCTCTCGCGCGGGTGCTCGGCACGGGCCGGACGACCGTCTACGAGGCCCAGCGGTGGGGGCGGCCGCGGCGTGAGCTCCTGCTCGGGATCCGCAAGGGGCGCGTGCGCTGGCTCGCGCTCGCCGATCCCGCCCGGGTGCCGACCGCGGCCCGGCTCCGGCACCTGCTTCGCGCCGGCGGCTGAGCGCGGTCGCCCCGCCCGGCTCGCGGCCGCGGCGCTACCGTCCCCGCCGTGGATCAGCGCGAGACGCCGTACCTGGATGCGCTGCTGGAGCGTGCCCGCAGCGATCCCGGGCGCTTCCACATCCCCGGGCACAAGGGCGGCACCGGGGCGAGCCCGAAGCTGATCGATGCGGTCGGGGAGCGGGCCTTGCTGCTCGACCTGCCGGCCGGCCTCGAGGGGATCGACATCGGCCCGGACCCCCTCGTAACCCCGTTCCAGCGCGCCCAGCAGCTCGCCGCTGAGGCCTGGGGCGCCCGCCGCAGCTGGTTCCTCAACAACGGGGCCTCGGGCGGCAACCACGCGATCTGCATGGCGCTCGCGCACCTCGGCACGAGCGCGGTCGTTCAGCGCAACGTCCACTCGTCGGTCATCGACGGACTCGTGCTGTCTGGAATGCGCCCTCACTTCGTCGCTCCGGAGCTCGACGTCGAGATGGGCGTGGCCCATTGCCTGCTCCCGGAGGCGCTCGACGAGGCGCTCGCGCAGGTCCCCGACGCCGTCGCCGCGTTCGCGGTCTCGCCGACCTACTTCGGGGCGGTTGCCGACATCGCGGCCCTGGCCGAGGTCGCGCACTCGCACGGAGTCCCCCTCGTGGTCGACGAGTCCTGGGGCGCCCACCTCGCATTCTCCGATTCGGTGCCCGCGCACGCGCTCGCCGGCGGTGCCGACGTCGTCCTCAACTCGGTCCACAAGCTCGGCGGCAGCCTGACCCAGTCGGCGATCGTGCACGTCGGGTCCGAGCTGCTCGACGAGCGCATCCTTGACCGCTCCGTGACCCTCGTCGAGTCGACGAGCCCGAGCGGCCTACTCACCGCCTCGCTCGACGCGGCCCGCAGCTACGCGGCTACCGAGGGCCCGCGCCTGCTGCCCGGCACGGTGACGGCCCTGGCCGATCTGCGCGAGAAGATCCGTTCGATCAAGGGCATGGAGGTGCTCGACGAGTCGATCGCCGAACAGGCGAGCGTCGCCGCCTGGGACCCGCTGCGGCTGACGATCGACGTCCGGCGCACCGGCGTCACCGGACACGCGATCGCGACCCTGATGCAGGAGCGGCACAACATCTGGTTCGAGCTCTACGCGGAGAACGTCGTCGTCGCTGTATTCGGCATCGGCGAGGATGTCGCCGCCTCCGGCGCGCGGCTGTTGGCGGGACTGCGCGACGCCTCCGACGAGCTCAACGTCGCCGGCGAGATCCGCAGGGTCCAGTTCGCGCCGCCCCCACCCTGGGGGCCGACGGAGATGACTCCGCGCGAGGCCTTCCTCGGCCCGGCCGAGTCGGTCGGCTTCGACGAGGCCGAAGGCCGGATCGCAGCGGAGTCGCTCGCGGCGTACCCACCCGGGCGTGCCGAACGTGCTCCCCGGCGAGCGGCTGACGCGGGCGACGCTCGACTACATCGCTGACTCGCTCGCACACGGCGGCCAGGTCCGGGGCGCCAGCGACCGTACGCTACGGACGATGAGGGTGGTCATCGAGTGAGCGGCGAGGGCGAACCCGAGACGGTGCCGGCTTGGGGTGTCGACTCCGAGTTCGGGCGTTCTGCGCGACGTCCTGCTCTGCCCGCCGGACAACTTCCGCTGGGGAGCGACCAGCGTGATCTCGAAGGCGACGCTCGCCAGCAGGCCGTCAGCTTCGAGCCGGAGACCGCGCTCGGTCAGCACGCCGAGATGGTCGTCGGCCTACGAGTCGGCCGGGCGTCGACGGTCCACTTCCTCGAGCCCGACGCCGCCCTCCCCTACCAGGTGTTCGCGCGCGACTCGAGCGTCGCGACACCGCTCGGCCCGGTCGTCACCCAGCTCGCCCAGCCGTGGCGCCGAGGCGAATATGCCGCCGGTGATCCGCTTCTACCGAGTCGGCCGCGATCCCGATCCACGCGGATGATCACCGCGGGCACGCTCGAGGGCGGTGACGTGATCATCGTCGAGCCCGGACGGATGCTGATCGGCAACGGCGAGGAGCGCACCGACCAGGCCGGCCGCCAACCAGCTCGCCGGCTGGATCTCGAGGAGCTCGGCTGGGAGGTCCGGATCGAGCCGATCCCGAGCCACTTCGTCCACATCGACGTGCTCGTCTCGATCCTCGCGCCGAAGCTCGCCGCCGTCTGCGTCGAGGCCGCGAGCGCCGGGCTCGTCGGCTGGCTGCGCGACGCCGGCTTCGAGATCCTCGAGGTGCAGCGTCGCCGACGCCTTCGCGCTCGGCGTCAACGCGATCTCGCTCGGCGACGACCGCGTGATCTCGACCGCGTCACTCGACGAGCCTCAACGCACAGCTGCGCGCCCGCGGGTTCGAGGTCTTCGACCCCGACCTCGAGATGTTCACCCTCGGCGGCGGCGGCGCCCACTGCCTCGCCCAGGCGCTGCGGCGGGAGCGCGTCGGGGCCTGAAGTGGAGACGCGACGGGGACGCGGCGGGTCTCGCCGGCGATCGACGCCGCGCCGGGTGCGTCGCCGACCTCGCCGAGCTCGAGCCGATCTGACCGGCGGGCCCCGACGGCGGCGCCGGCGCGTCTGCCTGGGGCGCCGGAGTGGCAGCGGCCCGGGGCTGGCTCGCGGCGAAGCTCGGACCGCGTCGGCGTCGCAGGTCGAGTTCGACGCAGGCCGGCAACCTCTGGGCGACGGCTGCGCGGGCGACGACCGCGGCGCCCGGCCCTCGGCCTCGGCTCCCACCTCGACTCCGTCCCCGCCGGCGGCTGGCTCGACGGCGCCCTCGGCGTCCTCGCCGCGCTCGGCGTGCTCCGCGCCTGGAGGCCGCCGCGGGCGGATCCCGCCGCGCGACCTGGTCCTGATCGACTTCGCCGACGAGGAGGGCTCCCGCTTCGGCCGCAGCCTGTTCGGCAGCTCGGCGCTCGGCGGCACCCTCGACCCGGGCGAGCTCGCGGGCCTGACGCGACGCCGACGGCACCGCGGTACCGCCGCGGTCGCTCGCCGAGCACGCGGCGTCGAGCTCGCGCGCGGCGCCCGAGGCCGACGAGCGCGACTCGGCGCGATCGGCGCCTACCTCGAGCTGCACATCGAGCAGGGGCCGGTGCTCGAGGCCGCGGGACAGCCTGCGCCGCGGTCTGCGGGCTGCGCCGGCGTCGAGCGCTTGCGGCTGCGCTTCGACGGGCCGGCCTCGCACGCCGGAACGACGCCGATGGACGTGCGCCACGACGCCGGGCTCGCCGCGGCCGAGCGTCGCCCTGGCGGTCGAGCGGATCGCCGCCGACGCACGGCGGCGTCGGCACCACCGGCGAGCTCGAGCTCGACCCGGGCATCGTCACCGCCGTTCGCCGGCGCGCGCGGAGCTGTCGCGTCGATCTGCGCCACGCCGACGCCGAGGCGCTCGCGGCGATGCTGGCGGCGGTCCCGGCGGCGGCCGACGCGGTCGCCGGCGAGCGCGCCTGCGAGCTGGCCGAGCACCAGATCTGGAGCATCGCGCCGATCCCGTTCGACCCGGACTCGTCGCGACCGCCGCCGACGGCTGCGCCCGCGGCGGGCGGGCGCCGAAGGCCGATGCGCCGCGGTGCCCTCCACGATGCCGCCGAGATGGCCCGCCGGCGTGCCGGCGCGATGATCTTCGCCTCCTCGACCGGCGGGATCACCCACGCCCGGGAGGAGCGACGCCGACGAGCCGACCTGCAGGCCGCGATCGACGCCTTCGGCCGGCTCTGGCGGCAGCCGCGCTGAGGCGCGTTGATCGAGCGAATCGCCGCGCCGCTCGCGGCCAGGCCTCGCGCGCCGATGCCGGCTCCGATCCTCGGCGGCCATAGTCTGCATCGCTGCAGCAACGAGAGGAGAGCCGATGAGCGAGCTGTGGGAACGGATCCGGCGAGCTGCCGATCGAGATCGACTCCTACGAGCTGAGCGCGCTCGACAGACCTTCGACTCGGGCTTCACGCGGCCCTCGACGCTGATCACGCTGCGCGGCGGCGGCCTCGAAGGGCCTCGGCGAGGACGTCGTCTACGACGACCTCGACCACATCGCCCACCGCGACGCCGGCCCGGTCCACGACCTCAGCGGCCCGGCCACCCTGGGCGAGCTCTGCGAGCTGATCGGCTCGCTCGACCTCTTCGCCGGCCGCCGCCGGTGCGCGACTTCTCGCGCCTGTACCGGCGCTGGGCCTACGAGAGCGCCGCCCTCGACCTCGCCCTGCGGCAGGCCGGCAAGCCGCTTGCACGAGGTGGTCGGCCGCGAGGTCGCAGCCGCTCACCTTCGTCTGCTCGGTCCGCGCCAACCCGGTCGACGAGTCGGTGGCCGACATCGCGAGGTGCTGAAGCCGATCACGCGACCGGCTCGACAAGTACCCGGAGATCCGCTTCAAGCTCGACCCCCAGCCCGACTGGGACGACGAGCTGATCGCCTACCTGCTCGAGAGCGGCGACGGTCGACTCGCTCGACCTCAAGGGCTGCTACGCGGGCACGCCCGTCGACGTCGAGACCGAGCCCGAGTTCTACGAGCGCTTCGCGACGAGGCTTTCCGGACGCCTGGCTCGAGGATCCCGAAGATCAACGACGAGACCCGCTCCCGTGCTCGAGCCGCACCGCGAGCGGATCACCTGGGACGCGCCGATCCACTCGGTCGCCGACATCGAGTCGCTCGACCTGGAAGCCGAAGATCGTCAACGTCAAGCCCTCCCGGATCGGCGGCCTGCAGGCGCTCTTCGACGCCTACGAGTACTGCGAGCGCGAGGGGATCGGCGCCTACGGCGGCGGCCAGACCGAGCTCTCGGTCGGCCGCGACCACATCCAGTACCTGGCGGCGATGATGCACCCGACCACGCCCAACGACGTCGCCCCGCGCGGCTACAACGAGACCGACGTTCCGGCGGCTGCCCTCGAGCCCGCTCCGAGCTGCGGCCGCTGGCCGCCGGCTTCGGACTCGGGACGACTGAGCCTCACGCCGGCGCGCTGAGCGCACCGGGGCCGCGTTCGGGTTCCCTAACCGCGAGGACGGATTCCCTAACTCCGGATCTCCGCTAGGTTCGGCGCGTCCGGCGCCGGGGCGCGGCGCGAGACCGAACGTTCGAGGAGCGAGATCCCAATGTCAGACAAGTCGTTCGGGGAGCTGCTGAACGAGCAGGTCGCGCACGAGTTCGCCGCCCACCAGCAGTACGTCGCGATCGCCGTCTACTACGACTCCGAGACGCTGCCGCGGCTCGCCGCCTTCTACTACCGCCAGGCGATCGAGGAGCGCAACCACGCGATGATGATCATCCAGTACCTGCTCGACGCCGACCATCGAGGTCGACGATCCCCGGCCGTCGAGGCGCCGCAGACGAGCTTCGCCGACATCGTCGCCCCGTCGAGCTCGCGCTCGCCCAGGAGAAGCGGGTCACCGAGCAGATCAACGCGCTCGCCGCGCAGGCCCGCGAGGAGGGCGACTACCAGGGCGAGCAGTTCATGCAGTGGTTCATCAAGGAGCAGACCGAGGAGGTCTCGACCGCCGTCCGACCTGCTCAAGGTCGTCGAGCGCGCCCGGGAGAACCCGCTGCTCGCCGAGGAGTACCTCGCCCGCGAGTCGCTCGGCGAGGAAGGCGCCGATCCGACGGCGCCGGCCGCCGCGGGCGGGCGCTCTGATGAGCGACGACCGGCGGCGGACGTGGGGCAGCCGCGGCGCGGCGCTCAGCCGGCGCGGTCTGATCGGCGCCGCCGCCGCTGCGCGGCGGCGGCTACGCGCTCGCCGGGCTGCGCAATCCGCCGACGCGGTCGCGAAGCGCAAGCATCGCCGCGACGTGATCGTGATCGGCGCCGGCCTCGCCGGGCTCAGCGCCGCCCGCGAGCTGCGCAAGCAAGGGGCGTCGGTGGCGGTGCTCGAGGCGCGCGACCGCGTCGGCGGCCGCACGCTGAACCACGACTCGGCCGGGGCAAGGTCGTCGAGATCGGCGGCCAGTGGGTCGGGCCGACGCAGGATCAGCGTGCTCGGCGCTGATCGACGAGCTCGGCCTGAAGACCTTCGACACCTACGTCGACGGCGACAACGTCTACTACCGCAACGGCAGCAAGCAGACCTACACGGGGACGATCCCGCCGGCGCAGCTGCCGGCCCTCGCCGAGGTCGCGATCGCGCTCGACGCGCTCAACGAGAAGGCGGCAAGGTCCCTGCCGACGCGCCCTGGACGGCGCCCTCGGCATGCGAGCCTGGGACGAGCAGACGTTCGAGGACCTGGAAGCTCGACCACGTCAAGACCGCCGAGGCCCGCGAGCTCATCGACCTCGGCGATCGCGTCGGTGTTCGCGGCCGAGCCCGCGCGACATCTCGCTGCTCTACGTCCTCTTCTACATCGCTGCCGCGGCCGGTGACATCAACCTGCTGATCAACACCACCGGCGGCGCCCAGGAGAGCCGCATCGTCGGCGGCTCGCAGCGAGATCTCGATCGCGGATGGCGAAGCAGCTCGGCAAGGCCGTGCACCTGCGCTCGCCGGTCCGGACGGTGCGCGACCGCGGCAAGCACGTCGAGGTCCGCACCGGCAAGACACCTGGATCGCCAAGCGCGTGATCAACACGCTGCCGCCGGCGCTGAACCCGACGATCCGCAGCGGCCGCCGCTGCCGGCGACGCGCATGCAGCTCGACCAGCGGGTGCCGATGGGGTCGGTGATCAAGTGCCTGGCGATCTACGACAACCCGTTCTGGCGCGACATGGGCCTGAGCGGAATGGCGACCTCGAACCAAGGGCCCGGTGCGGCTCACCTACGACAACTCGCCGCCCGACGGCTCGCCCGGCGTCCTGCTCGGCTTCATCGAGGGCCAGGACGGCGCGCGACGTGGTCCGGCGCCTCGGCGAGGACAGCGGCAGGAGGCCGTGATCGACTGCTTCGAGCGCTACTTCGGCCGCCAGGCGCGGGTCGAACCTCCGCGGCTACATCGACAAGTCGTGGGCCTCGGACCGCTGGAGCCGCGGCTGCTACGTCGGCTTCATGCCGCCCGGCAGTGCTGATCGGCATACCAGGGCGCCGATCCGCGACCCGATCGGCTCGATCCACTTCGCCGGCACCGAGACGGCGACGGAGTGGGCCGGCTACATGGACGGCGCGATCCAGTCGGGGCAGCGGGCCGCGGGCGAGGTCAAGGGCTCCCTGTAGGCGGGCGGCCCGGGCCGTCTACCACTCGCCGACGCGCGCGTTCGCCCACAGGTCGACGCCGCCGGGCGCCTGGGCGAGCTCGTCGATCTCGGCGAGCTCCGCGTCGGAGAGCTCGAGGTTCTCGAGCGTGGCCACGTTCTGCTCGAGCTGGGCGACCGACGAGGCACCGACGACGAGTGAGGTGATGCGCGCGTCGCGAAGTGCCCATGCGAGCGCCAGCTGCGCCAGCGACTGGCCGCGGCGAGCGGCGATCTCGTTCAGTCCCCGGAGGCGCTCGACCATGTCGTCGCTGAGCCATTCGGTGTCGAAGGTCGTCTCCTTGGCGGCGCGGGAGTCCTCGGGGATGCCGTCGAGGTAGCGACCCGTCAGCAGCCCCTGGGCGAGGGCCGTGAAGCCGATCACGCCGATGCCGAGCTCGGCGGCGGCGTCGAGCAGCCCCTCGTCCTCGATCCAGCGGTTGACCATGGAGTAGGAGGGCTGGTGGATCAGCAGCGGCGTGCCGAGGTCGGCGAGGATCGCGTGAGCCTGCCGCGTGCGCTCGGCGTCGTAGGAGGAGATGCCCGCGTACAGCGCCTTGCCGGCCCGCACGGCGGAATCGAGGGCGCCCATCGTCTCCTCGAGCGGGGTCGAGGCGTCGAGGCGGTGCGAGTAGAAGATGTCGACGTAGTCGAGCCCCATCCGCTCGAGGGACTGGTCGAGGGACGCGAGCAGGTACTTGCGCGAGCCGCCCCCCTGTCCGTACGGCCCCGGCCACATGTCCCAGCCCGCCTTCGTCGAGATGATCATCTCGTCACGGTAGGGGCGGAAGTCTTCCTTCATCAGGCGCCCGAAGTTGATCTCGGCGGCGCCGTACGGCGGCCCGTAGTTGTTGGCGAGATCGTGGTGGGTGATGCCGAGGTCGAAAGCGCGGCGTGAGATCTCGCGCTGGACCTCGAAGGGCCGGTCGTCGCCGAAGTTGTGCCAGTAGCCGAGCGAGAGGACCGGCAGGTCGAGCCCCGAGGCGCCCGTGCGCCGGTAGGTCATCGTGCCCTCGTAGCGATTGGGATCCGCGCTGTAGGCCATCGAGGCCACCCTACCCGGGCGGCGCCGCGCGGACACGCCGACTCTCCCCCTCCTGGCGACGTCGCCGCTGCCTGTGACGATGCGCACGAACTCGGAGCCGATCGTGTACTGTGCACAGAGGAGATGTTTTCCCCTGGGGAGGGGAGGAGGAGAGTCACGAAACGCCCGCCGGAAGGCGGGCGTTCGTGTGCTGTGGGGCCCCTCAGCGCCGGCCGCGCAGGGTCAGCTTCGCGCTGGTCGTCGCTACGTTGCCCGACCCACTGCTGTCCGTGAACACGCAGAAGCCCGACGGATTCGCGCTGAGGTCGATGTGATCGGACTCGTCGTAGGCGTCGGAGGCGAGCACGTAGGGCGAGCTGTCGGAAGGGGCGAGATCGCTGCCCCCTCAGCGCCGGCGCGAGCAGCGCTTCAACGGCAGCCGTACGTCCGCCGGCGTCGCCAGGCGCAGGATGCATCCGCGGCGCGTCGTGATCCTCACCCGCGTGTCCGCCGCTCCGACCTGCAGTCGCCGGGGGGTGCGAGTGAAGCGGACCACGACATCGGGGGGCGCGTGGAAGCGGTAGCGGATGCCCCACAGGTGGCCGTGGGTGGCGACGGTGTCGTTGATCCAGCTTCCCGGATGCTTGACCACCGGCTTGAACGGTCCCCAGGCAACGATCTTGCGTAGCTCCTCCTGGAAGTCGGGCCAGCAATGGCAGCCGTCATGCCTCTGATAGGTGACGTGGAGGCCGGCGGCCCTCAGCGTGGCGACATAGGCGTCTGACATCGGGCGGATGACCGCACCCTCCTCGACGTTGCCGACGCCGCCACCGGTGCCATCGCCGGCGGTCGGCACCCCATTCCCTGCGCTCACGAACAGCCGCGTGTGGCTGACGTTCTGCACCAGCTCGGTCGGGTCGTGTCCGGTCGCGTAGAAGCCGGTGCCGGGCCCGACGACGGAGCCGGGTGACACTCCGCTGAGCGCGTCCTGCGCCAGCGGTCCGACGGGGCCGCCCTCCTGCGGATGGAGGAAGCCCGACATGACCGCGATCGAGCCGAAGAAGCCGGGGAGCCGGCCACCGAGGTACGCCGCCCCGAGCCCGCCCATCGAGACTCCGAGCAGAGCGTGGTAGCGCCGCTGCCGCCGGATCCGGTAGCGGCGACGGATCTGCGGGATCGCCTCGTCGAGGATGTAGCTCTCCCACTCGGGCGTTCCGTAGGCGCCGTTGTTGTACCAGTCGGTGTACCAGCCGACCTCACCCTCGGGCGAGACGACGATCGCCCGCAGGCCGGCGAGCACCTTCTTGGCATCGAGCATGTCGGGGCCAAGGACCGCGTACGTATTGCTGAAGCCAGGGAGCAACACGATCAGCGGGTAGCGCTTGTGGGGGCGGTAGCCGTCGGGCAACAGCACGTCCGCCCGCGGCGGCCCCGGGTAGGTGAGCCACCGCGACGGGATCTCGTGATGACGGTCCGGGAGCGTGATCGTTGTCAGCTCGTTCGCGCGCGCGGTGCAGCACAGCGCCAGCAAGGCGGTCACGGTCGCCGCGGTGAGTGCTGCCAGCCTCACCGGCAACGCCGCTTCGGAAGCCTGACGGTCGCGGGCGTGGTGACGTGAAGGGTGCATCCCCGTTTGGTCAGCGTGACCGCCGATCCCGCCGCGCCGACCGACAGCGACCTGCCCGAGCGGTGGAAGCGCACGACCGCGTCCGGCGGTCTGCGGAACCGATAGCGGATCCCCCACAGGCGACCGTGAGTCGCGACCGTGTCGTTGACCCAGCTCCGTGGCCGCGCCGGGGGCCGCTTGAAGGGGCCCCAGTCGATCGCCTTGCGGATCTCCTCGCGGAAGTCCGGATAGCAGTGGCAGCCGTGGTGCGTCTCATAGGTGACCGGAACCCCGGCTGCCTTTGCCGCGGCGTGGAAGTTGTCCGACATCGGGCGGATGATCGCGGCTTCCTCCGCGTTGCCGACGCCGCCGCCGGTGCCGTCGGCGGGGGTCGGCGTCCCGTCCCCGACCGTCTCGAACACGCGCGTGTACTTCAGGTTGTCCACGAGGGCGGTCGGGTTGTGGCCCGTCGCGTAGAAGCCATCCTCGGGCCCGATCACGGATCCGGGCGGGGCGCCGCTCTCGACGTCCATCCCCGCCGACACGACGTCGGGAGCCACCTGCAGGTCGAGGAACCCCGACAGGAGCACCACCGATCCGAAGTAGGCCGGGAGCCGGCCGCCGATGTAGGCGGCGCCGAGCCCGCCCATCGAGTTCCCGAACAACGAGTGCCAGCGCCGTCCGGACCGAAGCCTGTAGCGGTGCCGGATCTGTGGCAGCACCTCGCCGAGGACGTAGCTCTCCCACCGCGGCGTCCCGCGGGCGCCGTTGTTGAACCAGTCGAGCCACCAGCCCGAGGCGCCCTCGGGCATGACGACGATCGCGTTCACGTGCGCGAACAGCCTCTGTACGTCCATGGTGTCGGGGTCGGAGTACGTCGCGTAGTTGTTCGACAGCCCGTGGAGGAGGAGCACCAGCGGGTAAGCCCGCTGGCGCCGGTAGTCGTTCGGGAGCAGCACGCGCGCCCGCGGCGGCCCGGAGTAGCCGTACCACTGACTCGGGACATAGTGATGGCGATCCTTGATCTTGATCGTCACCAGCCGGTTCGCCTGTGCGCCGCTGCAGAAGACCAACGCGCACGCGACAACCACCGCTCCCAATCCCGGGCGAACCACTCCTCGCATCGCGCGGGGACGGTACCACAGAGAAGATCGTGGTACCGCACCTGGTAGCGTCCGCACCCATGCCAGCGGCCAGCCTTGCGCCATCCCGCCACTCCGCGCGGCAGGAGGAGGTGCTCGACGTCGTCGAGGAAGTGTTCCGCCGCGACGGACTGCGCCGGGTCCGCATCGGCGAGCTGGCCGCCGAGGCACGCTGCTCGCGCCGCACGCTCTACGAGCTGGCCGCCAGCAAGGAGGAGCTGTTCCTCGTCGTCCTGGACCGGATGCTGCGCCGCATCGCGCAGGCGGGCACTGACGCGATCGAGGGCGAGCAGGATCCGGTCAAGCGCGTCGTCGTCCTGGGGACAGCCGCGGCCGATGGGCTGCACAGCCTCGGCCCGACCCTCATCCAGGCCATCAACGGCTACGTGCCGGCCCGCCTGCTTTTCGAGCGCCACGTCGCCGCGGCACGAACCACGCTCGAGGGCCTGATCGTGGATGCCATCGACCGTGAGGGGCTGGACGAGCTCGACGCGGCCACGCTGGCCGAGGCGATCATCGCGCTCGTGATGCACTTCACCGATGTCGAGCGCACGGAGTCCGCGCATGCCGATCCGGCCCCGGCGCTGTCGCTGCTGTTCGAACTGCTCGTCAGCGGCGCAATGACCCGCAAGCGCTGACCGCTCGCATGGTCGCGGCCCCCGGTGCCCACGAAAACCGGGGATTTGGCCCCGGGCAAGGACGGGAGCGACGGGACTCGAACCCGCGACCTCCGGCGTGACAGGCCGGCGCTCTAACCAACTGAGCTACGCCCCCGGGAGGTGCCCTGCAAGGGCCCGGGCCCGGGACGCGCCCGGGGACGGGCGATTATGGCATGGCGGACCGGGCCGATAGGCTCACCGGCGATGAGGCTGCTCAGCTACCGGGGCGAACGCGGCGTCCGCGCAGGCGCGCTCGTCGACGGCGGGGTCGTCGACGTCTGGGACGCGCTCGGGCACTCCTGGGCCCCGGGCGAGGACACACGCCCGCAGCCGCTGCCGATGGGGTTGCGGGCGGTGCTGGAGCAGGAGGACTTCGCCGCCGTCGCGGCGGCTGTTGCGGCCGCCGAGGCGGGGCCGGCTTTGACCGAGGTCGAGCTGCTGGCGCCGGTCACCGACCCGGAAAAGATCATCTGCATCGGGCTCAACTACGCCGAGCACGCGGCCGAGGCCGGGCTCGAGCCGCCCGCCTCCCCCACCTTCTTCGCGAAGTTCGCGAACGCACTCGCGGCGCCTGGTGCGACCGTCCGGCTGCCGGTGGCGAGCACCAAAGTCGACTACGAGGCCGAGGTCGCGTTCGTGGTCGGCAAGCGCGCTGCGAACGTGCCCGTCGACGCCGCCCTCGAGCACGTCGCCGGCTACACCCTGCTCAACGACCTCTCCGCCCGCGACCTGCAGTTCGCGACACCGCAATGGATCCCGGGCAAGGTCTTCGACGGCAGCGCACCCTGCGGCCCTTTTCTCGTGACGCCGGACGAGGTCGGCCCACCCGATGCGATCGGGGTCGCCCTCGACCTCAACGGCGAGCGCCTGCAGGAATCGGACACCGGCGATCTCATCTTCGGCGCGGCCGAGCTCGTCGCCCACCTGTCGACACTGATGACGCTCGAGCCCGGCGACATCGTCTCGACCGGCACTCCCGCCGGTGTCGGCTCGACGCGGCAGCCCCGCATCTGGCTGCAGGACGGCGACGAGGTCATCGTCAGCTCGCCCCAGCTCGGCGAGCTCCATACGCGGCTCGCGCGCTGAGCCTGTCGGCGGAGCGAGCGCGCCCGCCGACAGGGCCCCCGGCGGCCGGGGCCGAAGCCCCGAGCCGCCGTCCCCCGGGCGTTAGTGGCGACGGTGCTTGCCGTGCCGGTGGTGACGCTTGTGGTGGTGCTTGCGCTTGTGGACGACGACCTTGACCCGCGTCTTGGTCTCCCCCGCGCTCAGCGTCACGCGCTTGACCTTGCGCTTGCGCAGCAGCTGCCGGTAGCGCTTCGCGATCTTGACCTTGACCTTGGCGGTGCTGCCCGCGTCGATCGCGTAGCGGGAGCGGCCCAGCACCACCTTGCGCTTCCCGCCCTTGCCCGCAGCGGTCGCCGCCGCGCGCCGCAGATGCGACTTGTGGACGATCGCCGTCAGCTTCGCCGTGCCGGCGCAGCTCCCCGCACCCGAGCAGCTCAGCTTCACCTTCGCGGTCGAGCCGCTCGAGCTCACCCGCGCGGAGCTGCCGGCGACGAGCGGCGTGCCGCCACCCCCACCGCCACCGCCGACCGAGCCGGCGGCGCGGGCGACGTGGATCGTCGCTGAGTCGCTGTCGTTCGAGTGGTCGGGGTCGAACGCGGTCGTCGCGACCGTGGCCGTGTTGACGATCGGCAGCAGCTCGTCCAGCGGCGGGCCCGTCTCGATCGAGATGCACTCGAGATCGAGCGTGACCTGGACCGCGTGGTCGTTGCCGTTCCACAGGTCGAAGTCGCGGTTGATCGGCTCCGGCACGCTGCCGAGCGAGACCACGCCCGGCGGCAGGTCGTAGGTGCCGACGATGCCCTCGTAACCGGTCGGGCAGCCGACGCGGATCTGGTTCGTGCGGCCGGGCTGGATCGTGACGGTCCGCTCGACGTGCTTGAAGCTGAACGCGTGCACGTGCTGCGGCGTACCGCCGAGCCCCGTCGTGTTCAGCAGCGTCCGCAGGCTGAGCCGGACCCTGGCGGCGTCGGTGACGTCCACCGTGAACTTCCAGCCACCGCTGGTCGGCTCGCTGCCGACGAGGCGGGCGCTGCCGGAGAGCACCTCGATGCCCTGTGCGATCGCGTGATGCTGATCGTCGACGGGGATCGTGAACTCGTAACGACCGGGTGCCAGGGTGCCCGTGTCCTTGGTCTGCAGGCCGCCGACCTCGAGCGGATGCTCGCTGTCGTCGGTCCGCTGCGGCAGGCAGGTCACGTGCGGACGCACCTGCGCCTGGCCGCTCGTCCCGTTGTGGATCGTGAAGCGGTAGGTGTCCTTCGCGATCGAGCTCGCCTGCCGGACCTCGACCCCCTCGGGCGTGCCCTTCCCTGACTCGACGTCGACGACCTGGACGGCGCCGTCGGCGGCGATCCCGCCCGGGCAGGCGACGTCGACCGTCTTCGTCTCACCGGCCTGCAGGCTCAGGTACTGCTCCTGCTTGGAGACGGTGATCTTGTGCGTCTCGCCGCTGTCCGGCGCGGGCGGGTTCCCCTTCGCCTTCATCTTCACGACGGCGGTCGCGTTCGCGCCCGGCACGAGCGAGCCGAAGTTGCAGTGCACGTGGCCGGCCGACTGGGCGCACGCCGGTGTCGGCGCGACCGAGACGAACGTCAGGTCGGTCGTGGGCAGGTCGTCGTCGACGGTCACGCCGCTCGCCGTCGAGGGCCCGTCGTTGTGCGCCTTCAGCGTGTAGGTGACGATGTCGCCGCCGTCGTACTGACCGTGGTCGGACGTCTTCGTGATCGAGACGTCGGCCGTCGGCTTGACGTTGTTCGGCGCGTCGCTGTGGTTGTTGGACGGGTTCGTATCCGGGGTCGTGCTGTCGACGTCGGCCCCGTTGGAGATCGGCGTCGTCCGCGAGGGGTCGAGCTTGGCCGTGACCTTGACCGTGCGCGTAGCCCCCGGTGCGAGCGTGCCGTAGTTGCACGTGATGTCCTGGCCGCTCGTCGCGCAGTGCGTCGAATCGTCGAGCGAGACGAACGTCAGATAGCCCGGGAGGGTGTCGGTCATCTTGGCGGCCCGCGCGTCCGACGGCCCGTTGTTGTGGGTCACGATCGTGTAGACGATGTTCGTGCCCGGGACGACGGGGTCGTGGTCGGTGCTCTTGTCGACCTTCAGATCGGCCTGCGTGGTGACGTTGAGCGAGCCGATGTCGGTCTTGTCGGTCGGGACCTCGTCCGCGTGCGTGGACGCGGTGTTGACGAGATGGGTGCCGCTGGCGACGCTGGCGTCGACGGTGACCGGCACGGTGATCGTCACCGAGGCGCCGGGTCCGAGCGTGGCGATCTTCCAGTCGATCGTCTGACCCGAGGCGCCCGTCTCCGAGAAGCCGGACGAGGGCGAGGCGGTGGCGCTCCCGGCCGAGTAGTGCAGACCGGCATCGAGGACGTCGTGCACCTTGACGTTGTGCGCCGTCGCGTGCGGATCCGTGTTCGTGACCTTGACCGTGAAGCTCGAGGCCTGGCCCGCGACCGCGTGGCCGTTGTCCGGCGTCTTCGCGATCGACAGGTCCGGCTTGGCGACGGTGAGGTGGACGCTGTCGCTGGGTCCGGTGTAGTCGCGGTAGCCGCCCCCGTCGTAGTCCGACTGCGGGACGCCGTGGTAGTGGCCGACGGCTGCCGTGTTGTCGATGGTGTCCCCCGCCGTGAGCGCACTCGCCGCGGGCATGTCAGCGGTGTAGGTGATCGTCACCGTCGCGCCCGGGTCGATCGGGCCGTCGATGTGCCAGCTCATCGTGTGATCGCCGGCGGACCAGGTCTTCGTCGCGTGCACGCCCGGCGGCAGCGAGCCGTTGGTGACGTTGCCCAGGGTCGCGTCGGGCTCGTCCGTCACGTCCGCGTCGTAGGCGGGCGCGGAGCCGGTGTTCTTGACCTTGAGCGTGTACGTGACGGTGTCGCCGCCCTCGACGTAGGAGGAGGGGCTCGACGACTTGTCGATCGTCAGCTTCGGCTCGACCAGGCTGGTGTTCACCGAGCCGCTCTTGTTCACGGTCCGGTCCTGCTGGTCCTTGTAGGTGAGCTTCGCCGAGTTCGGCAGCGTGCCGCCGCCGGCGTTGGCGGCGACGTCGTTCACGCGGACGCTGAAGTGGAGCACGAGCTTCTGGTCGTGACCGCTGGTGTTCGCGTACGTGGACGGGAAGGTCGCGGTCACCGTGTTCGCCGGCGACTCGGCGACCGTGATCCCGGCAGAGCTGACGGGCTGGCCGTCGAACGTGCAGGCGGTCGCACAGAGGCTGCCGGGCACGAGCGTCTGGCGCGAGCCGAGCGCGTCGACGACGGTCGGCGTCCCGTACAGGGTCGTGTCCTTCGGGATCGTCGTCGTCACCGTGTAGTCGATCGTCTCGCCGATCGTCGCCTGCGAGGCGGCGTTGTTGCCGGTATCGGTGATCGACGTCGTCCGCGTCTTGACCACGGAGGACGCGACGGTCCGCACGTTCGAGGCGTCCTCGGCCTTCGGCACGTTCGCGTCCGGCAGGCTCGAGTCCTTGACGTTCGGGTTGTCCGGGATCAGCTGGTAGGGCTGCCCGTCGTTGGTCGTGTAGGTGTACTCGACGACCCCGGCTCTGTTGATGAAGTTCTGATCCGGGCTCAGCCCCGTCGGGTAGTCGACCGTGTAGGTCAGGGTCTTCGACGTCCCCGGGCCCGCGGAGAGGCCCAGGCCCGACCACTTGACGGTGTTGTCGGCCGTATCGCAGGCACCGCTGTCCGAGATCGAGCTGCCGTCGACGTCCGCGCAGGTGATCCCCGTCGGAAGCTTGTCCCAGACGCGGATCCCGGTCAGGGGGTCCTCGCCCGGGTTGGTGACATCGACCCGGTACTGAACGCTGTCGCCGCCGATGATCTGCTTGTTGTCGGTGTTCGGCCCGAACACAGAGCCGGTGCCGTTGATCTGGCGCACGCCCTTGGTCAGCTTGATCGGCGGGACCTTGAGCGCGAAGTCGGTGCGGTCGCGGAGCGGGAACGCGATGCCGGCCGTGTTCTCGTAGGAGAACTTCATGAGGTTGCCCTCGACGTCCCCGGAGCTGTGGCCGCTCGGCGAGCCGACCGTGCTCTTGAAGGTGACCTCGAAGACCTGACCACCGCTGTCGACGTCGTCGGCAGTGCCGATCGGCCACCGCAGGCGGCCGGCCGTGCTCGTGTCGATCGCGCCGACGGGGACGGTGTCGTTCGCCGTCACCTGGTCCGAGCCCGGCACGTAGTCGATCCCGTTGGGGAGGATGTCGAAGACGTCCTGGCTCGTCGTGTCGAGCTTCTGCGGGAAGACGAGGCGCAGCTTCCAGCAGACCTGATCGCCCGGTCCGTACACGGGCACGGTCTTGCCGTAGGCGGCGTCCGCGAGATCGTTGCAGTCGCCCGACGCCGGCAGGTGCGCGGCAACGGTCTTCTCGAGCACCGGGCCGCTCGCGGCCTTGCCCGCGGAGGAGACGTCGATGTCCGCCACGCCGTCGGTCTCGTCGTGGTCGATCTTGTTCCCGTCGGAGCCGTTGATGACGTAGTCGAGGCCGCTCGTGTCGACCGCGTTGCTGACGCTGTCCTTGGAGAGGATCGGCGTCGTGTCGACGAAGTTCGACTGGTAGTTGTCGCGCGTCCGCGAGTAGAAGGTCAGTTGGTAGGTCGAGCTCGGATCGAAGTGGGCGAGCGCCGGAACCGTGCTCGCATCCCAGCTGATGTCGTAGGTGCCGTCGGGCTGCTCGGCGACGCTGGTGTAGTCCGGGCTCGGATCCTTGCCGGTGACCGGGTCGCACTCGGCCTTCTGATCGACCGGGTTCTCGTAGTTCTTGCTACCGAGCGGGCAGAGGCCGTTCGGGAGCACGTCGTGGACGACGACGTCGTCGACCGTCCGATACTCGGAGGTCTGCATGTTCAGCGTCCACTTCGTGATGTCGCCCTGCTCGAGCGTGCCGATGTCGCGCGACTTCTGGATGGCGATGTCCTCGGCGGTGCGCAGGAGCGTGCCCTCGTCGGAGACGTCCTTGCCCAGCTTCGAGGGTGCCTCGTAGGTGCCTGCGACGATCGCGCCGTTGAGCAGCGGCTGCTCGTCGTAGGTCTCGGGGCCGCTGTTGTTGTCGAGGTTGGCGGTCTGGGTACCGTCGGTCGCGGGAGCGGTGCCGTCGCCGGACGCGGCCCCATTCCAGTCCATCGTGTTCTCGCGGATCGGGATCGCGGCGCCGTAGGTGATCGTTCTCGTCCCGTCGGGCGCGAAGTCCCCGATGTCGTTCCACTTCACGTGCGTGTAGACGCCGGCGGGAAGCGGTCCGGAGCCGTCCGGGTCGACGTCGACGGTCTCGACGAGGTCGGGCTGCACGCAGTCCTCCGCCGCCGTCGGATGGGAGACGTCGATCGGGCCCGAGCCCTTGTATTCGTTCGTGCTGCCGGGGTTGGTCGGCGCGTCCGTGGTGTGGTCGGGAGTGTTCGCGCAGCCGAGGAATTCGAGCCCGGCCGGGATGTAGTCCTCGAGCGAGACGCCGGTCGTCGGGTTGACCTTGTTGTTGGTGACCTTGAGCGTGTAGACGGTCTGGTGGTCGTGCAGGCCGCGCGGAATCTCTCCCTCCGGGTGCGGCTCGGACTTGTCGACCTTGATCGCGGTCAGCTGCGTGATCGTGGACTGCTCCGCTTTGCCCGTGTAGGTGCCCGAACCGGGGCCGACCGGGTTGCCGCTGCCGTCGAAGTCGGTCTCGTCGCGCGGCTCGGTCGAGATGTAGGCCCCGGAGTCGATCGGAATCGGATCGCCGACGTCGTAGATCGGCGTCGAGGAGGAGCTCGTGTCGTTGTAGGCAACCTTGAAGGAGAGCGTGTGGCTCGACCTGGGCACGAGGTCGTCGACGTTCTCCCAGATCAGCGTCGTCTTGCCGGTCGCCGGGGCGTTGTGAAGGATCTGCGGCTCGCCGTCGAGCGAGCCCGCGGAGCCTGGGACGTAGGAGGTGCCGTCTGGGAGCACCGCGCGGAAGGCGAGGTTGTAGCCCTTCGGCTGGCCGGCCGGAATCGAGGCGGTGAGGTCGACCGGGACCTGGTTGCCGTACAGGACCGAGCCGGCGGGACCTCCCGTCAGCTGCAGATCGGGGGTGCCGTCGGCCTGGGCGGCGGAGGCGCCGAGCAGGAAAAAGGCAAAGGAAGACGCGAACGCGAGCAGCGCGCGACTGACGACGGTGCGTGACATGAACGGCTTTCTGAGTTGGCGGTACGGCGTTCCTTCGCCGGGTATCACCTAACCCCTCGCCGGGACACAAGTTTCGGAACCGAATCCTGCGTGGATTCGCCCGGCACCGTACCGGCGAGGTCGGCGTAAACCCTGCACGAGGCCATATCGGCAACTCACGACCGATCTTGAATTTCCCGCCGACGGACGGTAAGCGTTCTAACGCTCGCGGAGATGCCGGCGGAGCCAAGGTCCCACCCACGCGGGGCCGCCCTTTCCGGTTGGTTAGTCTCGTCGCATGTCCGGGAGGCAGCGGAGAGGGGGAGTCCGCGGTGCGGCCGTCGCCGTCGCCGCGTTCACTGCGCTGGCCCTTCCGCCGGCCCCCGCGGCCAACGCGTCGACCGTCGCCGGACCGCTGCGCGCACGAGCTGACGGCGGCGGAGTCCGCTTCACACAACCGGGCCACCCGGGCGCGACGCTCGAGCTGACCGCCACCAGCCCGCACGGTCTCGCACCGAAGCTGAAGCGGATCGGCCGGGGCATGATCCGCGTGGGCTTCGCGGCGCCGCATGGCACGCGCCGCATCTCCGCCCGCTTCGCCCGCCCCGGGGGCGAGCGCTTCCTCGGCTTCGGCGAACGCTCCGACGCCGTGGTGCGCCGGCACGGCACCGTGACCAACCGCGTCACCGAGGGCCCTTACCGCACCGCCGAGCTGCCCGCGATCAAGGCCCTGGTGCCGCCGCCGGGCTACACGGCGCGGCGCGATGCGACCTACTTCCCGGTCCCGTGGCTGGTCTCGACCCGCGGCTACGGCGTCCTGATCGAGAACGACGACGAAAGCCGCTTCCAGCTCGGCTCCCCCTGGTCGGCGCAGGCGGACGGGCGCCGGCTCTCGCTGCTGATCGTCGCCGGCCCGCAGCCGCGCGACGTCGTGCGGCGGTTCAGCGCCCGCGTCGGCCGGCAGCCACCGACCAAGCCCACCGCGCTCGGGCCCTGGTGGCAGCCCGGCTCGGGCGGGATCCCGGACTCCGAGTGGCTGCAGAGGCTGCGCTCCGCGGGGGCGCTCGGCTCCGTGGCGCAGACGTACACCCACTACCTCCCGTGCGCTTCACAGGTCGGCAAGCGCGACTCCGAGCGCGACCGCGTCGCCCTCTTCCACAAGGCCGGGCTCGACGTCACGACGTACTTCAACCCGATGATCTGCACGGACCACCCCCGGTACGCGAAGGCCGACAGCAACGGCTGGCTCACCAAGGACGCGGGCGGGCGCTCGTATACCTACCACTACACCGGCTCGAGGATCTTCGACGTCGGCCAGATCGATTTCACGGCACCGGGTGCGATCGGCTTCTATCGGCGGCTCACCAACCAGGCCCTCGCCGACGGCCATGACGGCTGGATGGAGGACTTCGGCGAGTACACGCCCGACGACGCCGTCGAGGCGAACGGGGAGACGGGAACCGCCGCTCACAACGCCTACGCTCGCGAGTACCACCTCGGTGTCTGGCGGGCGACCCACAAGCAGCGGCTGCTGCGCTTTGCGCGCTCCGGCTGGACGGGCTCAGCGGCGGGATCGCCGATCGTCTGGGGCGGCGATCCGACCACCGACTGGGGCTTCGACGGGCTCACGTCGGCGGTCCGCAACGGGCTCTCGATGGGCCTCAGCGGCGTCTCCCGGTGGGGCAGCGACATCGGGGGCTACTTCGCGCTCTCGGTACCGGAGACGACGCCGGAGCTGCTCGATCGCTGGATCGAGTTCGGCTTTGCGTCGGGGGTGATGCGCACGGAGGGCAACGGCTTCGACCTCGGCGAGCAGATCGCCGGCCGGCGAGCCCAGATCATCGACCCCGAGGTGCTTCCGATCTGGGCTCGGTGGGCGAAGCTGCGGACGCGCTTTCTGCCCGAGCTGCAGCGCTACGAGCGGATCTACGACCGGACGGGCATGCCGGTCATGCGGCAGCTCGCGCTCGCCTACCCGAACGACCCGCGCGCCGTCGGGCGCGACGACGAGTACATGTTCGGCGACTCGATCCTCGTCGCTCCGGTACTGAATCCCGGGGCGACCGAGCGCAAGCTCTATCTGCCCCGCGGACGCTGGATCGATCTGCGAAGCGTCGCCGATCCGCACCTGCAGAACCTGCAGCGGGCGAAGACGGTGCGCGGGGGCCGCGAGGTCACGGTTCCCGCGCCGCTCGCGGACCTGCCGATGTTCGTGCGCGCGGGCTCCGAGCTCGAGCTGCTGCCGAACGGAGGTCCGTCCTGGCGTGACGCTGTGCAGCGCGGGCGCGGCAGCCGGCGCATGCTCGCGTTCAAGGGCCACGTGGCCAGGGTCATGAAGGCGCCGCGGAGCCGCTACTTCCTGCTCCAGTGGCAGCTGCCGCGCCGGCCCCGGAAGCTCACCCTCGACGGCGAGCGCGTCCCGTTCATCTACCGCAACGGCGTCCTGCACGCCCACTTCGGCAGTGCCGGCGGCAGGCTCAGGGTGAGCTACCGGAAGCGGCGCTGACGGGCGCGCCCATTCCCGGGGCCATGCGCTCCGCGGATGCGAAGCTCGCGACGAGCACCAGCGGCGCCCACCAGAGGATGAAGAAGTAGAACCAGTGGGTCGAGCCGACCTGGGTGGCGATCAGCAGCGCCGCCCCGAGCGCCGCGACCTGCAGCGAGGCCGCGCCGACGCGGCAGGAAGAAGAGGGCGATCCCGAGCAGGACCGGGAAGGCGCGCGCGACCGTCCTGCAGGCCGTGCCGAGCGAGGGCTCGAGCCCCCAGACGCTGAACGGCGAGCCGCGCGAGGCCTGGTAGCCGAAGGTGCGGTCGTAGAACTCGCGCAAGCCGCCGTCGGGAAGCAGCGGGATCAGGACCACCGCCCAGACGGCGACGAAGGCGACCGCGAAGAGCACGAGTCGCGCCAGCGCCGCTCGCCGGTGCCGGCCGCGAACAGCGGCGCGAGCGCGAGCGGCCCGAACTTGGCCGCCGCGCCGAGCGCCGACCAACAGGCCCGCGCGCGGGGGCCGAGCCGAACGCGAGCAGCGCCGCCAGCAGCGGCGCCGCGACGAGCTCGTCGTTGCCGTTGACGTCGAGCGCGTAGAGCGTGTACGGGTAGGCGAGCCAGGCGAAGGCGAGCGCGATGCCGAGCGCCGCGCCCTCGCTCCCGTCGCGCAGGCGCCGGCCGAGCGAGGAGCGAGCAAGCGCGACGACGGCGAGGTCGAAGACGATCGTCGAGCGCGTGCGCCGCCGGCAGCGGCTCGAGCCCGCCGCCCCAGGGGAAGAGCTGCTCGAACGGGACGTAGGAGCAGGTAGTTGAGCGGCCCGTAGGAGTCGCCGCGGTCGATCAGCGGCGTGAAGCTGGCCGTCGTAGATCGCCCTGGCCCGTCGGCGATCCGGTCGGCGCCGACGACGCCGGCGAAGCCGATGTCGATCACCTGCGAGTCGATCGATGTTGAGGGCGATCCGGACCAGACAGCAGCGCCACGGCCCCCCAGGCGAGCCACCGACCGGGACGAGCGGGATCAGCGGCCCGCGCTCGCGCCGGGGCCGGAAGCCGGCGATCAGCATCCGCACGAACAGGTAGCCGAGCACCGGATAGACGAGCGGCACCGAGACGACGATCTCGCCCTTGTTGAAGAAGAACAGCGAGACGCTGAAGGAGAGCAGCACGAGCAGGTCGAGGTGCAGCAGCCGGAACGGGCCGCCGCGGGTCGAAGAACGGCAGCACGAAGAGCAGGCAGAGCGGGATCCAGACCCACGCCTCGCTGACGTTGCCGGCGACCGCGTCCTCGTAGCCGCGGGCGAGCTTGACCTCGACCTGCTGGTCGCGCCAGGCCTCGATCACGCGCCGGTCGCGTCGTCGACCACGACCTGGGCGACCTCGGTGGCGCCGGCCTTCGGGTCGCCGTCGTAAGTAGTCGATCTGCCAGCGGTCGTCGCCGCGGGTGGAGGCGACGCGGCTGCATCCCGGGGCTCTCGGCGCGCTCGCTCGGAGACCGCGGTGGCTCGCGTCGGCGATCGCGATCGCCTCGCCGGCGCTGAGCTGGAAGCCCGGCGGGCGCGTGGTCGAGGTCGGGAACCCGTGCAGCGGCGCGAGCGGCTCGGCGCCGAACGGCGGCTGACCGGCCGGGTTCTCGTCTGCCTGGCGTCGGCGGCGGTCGCAAGCAGCGCCGCCGCGACGAGCGCCGCCAGCGCGATCAGCACAGCTCTCACGGCTCCAAGCTATCGGGACCGGACGCCGGATCGGGTGATCCCGATCGGCGCCGGCACCGATGATCAGGGTATGCGCCCCCCTTGCCGCCACCGCGGATCGCCTATCGGCGCGCCGGCTCCGGGCCGCCGCTCGTGCTGATCCACGGGCTCGGCGCCACGAAGCTGATCTGGAAGCCGCAGCTCGAGGCGCTCGCCCGCGAGCGCGACGTGATCGCGCTCGACATGCCCGGCTTCGGCGACTCCGAGCCCGCTCGCCGGGCCGCCGCCCCGACCGCGGCGGCGCTCGGCGCGGACGATCGCCGGCTTCCTCGCGCGGGCTCGGGATCGAGCGCCCGCACGTCGCCGGCAACTCGCTCGGCGGCTGGGTCGCGCTGGAGATGGCGAAGGCCGGGCGACGCCGCCTCGGCCTGCCTGATCTCGCCGGCGGGCCTCTGGCAGAACCCGCTCGGCCCGCGCACGGTCAACACGCGCGGGGTCGCGCAGGGCCCTGAAGCCGCTGCTGCTCGCCGCGGCCCGCAGCGACGGCCGCGCGGGCGAGGGATGCTGCGCACGGTCGTCGCCCGGCCGGCGAACGTGCCCGCCGAGGACGGCCTGCGGATGATCCGCGACTGGATCGAGGCGCCCGGCTACGAGGCCTCGAACGCGGAGATGCGCCGCCACGTCTTCGAGGACCCCGAGTCCGTCGCGGTACCGGTCACGATCGCCTGGGGCGAGCTCGACCGGCTCGTGCGGCCGCCGAGCCGGACGCGGCGGCCGCCCGGCAGCCGCTTCGTCGTCCTCGAGGGCTGCGGCCACACGCCGAACTGGGACGACCCCGAGCTCGTCACCGAGCTGCTGCTCGAATCGTCCGACCCGCAGGCCCTGCAGCGAGCGGCCTGAACAACCGCCCGCGCATCCGGCATCCCCGGACGCGCAGCGGAGGAGATGCCGGAGGTGTCCTAGAGGTCGCGCGGCGTGATCATGCCGCTCTGCATCGCCCGCTGCACGAGCGTCGACCCGCTTCGCGTTCTGAGGCACGTCGCCGAGGTCGAACTTCTCGAACAGGGCGCGCAGGTGGGTCTTGACGGCGTCGACGCTGAGGTGCAGCTCGGCCGCGATCTCGGCGTTGCCGGGCGGGGCGGCGAAGGCGGCTCCGTCCTTGAACGGGCGACAGAGCGCGACGAGAACGCGGCGCTGCGCGGGAGAGATCCCGGCGGCGCTGAGCGCGTCGGCGGAGATCACCGTCGACTCCTGCGCAACGCCGGGCGAGCGGAACAGAAAGCGGGTGCGGCCGGTGCGGATGATGTCGCCGTCGGCGAGGCGACGGCGACCGGAGACGCGCTCCTCGTTGACGAAGGAGCCGTTCGTCGAGAGCCCGTCGTCGACGAGGGCGCAGTCGTCGCCGACGATCTCGATCTGGGCGTGCAGCTTCGACGTCTCGGGTCCCAGTCGAGCGTGATGTCGGCGGAGTCGGCGCGGCCGATCCAGAGCTCGCGGCGACCGTCCTCGACGACCAGGATGCGCTGCTCGCCGTCCTCGTCGCGATAGGCGAGGAACGGCCGCCCCTCGCGCTCGGCCTCGATCTGCGCCTTGAGCTCGCCGCCGGTGACGGCCTTCGGACCGGGATCGTCCATCGGCCGGAACGCTACCCCGGTCGGACGCCCGCCGCTAGGGCTTGACGAGGACCTTGAGCGACGCGCGCTCGTTCATCGCCTCGTAGCCGCCCGGCACGGCGTCGAGTCCGACCTCGGAGTCGAAGACGCGACCCGGCTCGATCGAGCCCTCGAGCACCTCGGGCATCAGCTCCTCGATGTAGGCGCGGGCAGGGGCGACGCCGCCGGAAACGGTGATGTTGCTGACGAAGCCGACGGCCGCCGCCCGGCAGCGAGTCGAACTGCGGCACGCCGACGCGGCCGACGGCGCCGCCCGGCCGCGCGATCCGCATCGCGGTCTGAAAAGCTTCCTCGAGACCAACGCACTCGAGCACCGAGTGCGCGCCCTCTCCCCCGGTCAGCTCGCGCACCCGCTCGACCGCCTCTCTGCCGCGCTCGGCGACGACGTCGGTGGCGCCGAGCTCGCGGGCCAGGTCGGTGCGCTGCTCGTGGCGGCCGAGGATGATGATGCGCTCGGCGCCGAGGCGCCGGGCGGCGATCACGCCGCAGATGCCGACGGCGCCGTCGCCGACCACGGCGGCGGTGACGCCGGGACGCACCCGCGCCGAGACGGCGGCGTGGTGACCGGTCCCCATCACGTCGGAAAGGGTCAAAAGCGACGGCATCAGCGCGTCGTCGGGCCCGACCGGGAGCTTGACCAGGGTCCCGTCCGCTTGCGGGACGCGGATCGCCTCGGCCTGCCCGCCGCCGATTCCGTTCCGACCCCAGATACCGCCGTTGACGCAAGAGGTCTGCAGGCCCTCCTCGCAGAACTGGCAGCTCCCGTCGCTGAACACGAACGGGGCGACGACGAGATCTCCGGGAACGACCGTTGCGACATCGGCGCCGACGTCGGTGACGATCCCGATGAACTCGTGCCCCATCGGGTGCGCCGGCGCCCTCGGGGTCGGCCTCCATCTTCTTGTAGGGCCACAGATCGGAGCCGCAGATGCAGGCGCGCGTGACCTGCAGGATCGCGTCCGTGGGCGCCTCGATCGCTGCATCGGGAAGGTCCTCGACGCGGACGTCACCCGCTTCGTACATGACCGTCGCTCGCATCCGGGTGAGGCTAGTGCACGGCCTTGACCGGAGGCTCCCGGCTCCCGCGTCAGGACCGTCCTGCGCGGTGTCGGCGCGGGCTCGGTCGCGGTCGACGGGCGCGGCCGGCGCTGAGCCGTCAGAGGCGCAGGCGCCAGCGGTTGCAGCGCAGGACGTTGCCGCGGTGCGTGACCGTGATCTGGCCGAGCAGCTCGAAGCCGAGCTTCTCGCAGAGCGCGTTCGACGGTGCGTTGGTGACACCGGGGAACGCGTAGACGGCATCGGGTGAGCCCCGCTCGCGGAGCCGCTCGATCAGCACGGCCAGGGCCCGGCTCGCGATCCCGCGACCCTGGAACGCCGGCAGCACGCTCCAGCCGACCTCGTCGACCGCGTCGGCGACCGCGCCTGAGCGGAAGACGCCGATCTGGCCGATCCGCCGCGGCTCCGCAAGACCGCCGCTGGAGAGCGTGATCACCAGCCACAGCCCGCCGCGGGCCTCCGCCTGCAGCCTTCGGGCGTGGACCGGCAGCAGCTGCTCGCGCGTGCTCGGCCCGCCCAGTTCCTTCATCACCTCCGGGTCGGTCTCGAGCGCGACCGTCAGCTCCAGATCCCGCTCCTCATAAGGAGCCAGCCCGATCACGTCCATGCCGTGATGATGCCGCAGCCGCCGGGGTCGAGCCGGCGACGGCAGCGTCGGAACCGACAGCGGGGGAGAACGCGCAAACCTACGCGGGGGCGGATGTCCGAGTTCGTCGAGCCGGCGGCGGTCACGCCAGGCTGAGCTGCTCGCCGCGCGCCCAGATCGGCGTCCCGCCGGCGCCGGAGGCCTCGTGCTCGAGCCGGAGCAGGAACTCCTTCCGCCACAGGCCGCCGCCGTAACCGCGCAGGGAGCCGTCGGCGCCGATCACCCGATGGCAGGGGATCACGATCGGGATCGGCGTCGAGCCGACGCAGGTCCCGATATCGCGCGGATCGTCGTGGCCGACGCGCGCGCCGACTTCCCCGTAGCTGACGGTCTCCCCGTAGGGGATCCGGCGCAGCTCGGCCCACACCCGGCGGGAGAGCTCGTCGCCGCGGCCGCCAAGGTCGAGCTCGAGCTCGAAGCCGCGGCGCTCGCCGGCGAAGTACTCGGCGAGCTGGCGACGAGCCGGCTCGAGCGCGGTCGCATCACGGGCGGCGGGGGCGAGCCCGAGCCCGCGGTCACCGAAGCGGATCCCGCGTAGGCGGTCGCCCGCACCGAGCACCGTCAGCGTCCCGATCGGGGTCTCGACGAGATCCCAGTGGGGCCCGGGCGGTGCGGAGCTTGTGGCGTGCGCGGTCATGTCGTTCAAAACGCTCGCTCCCCGGATTTCGTGAGACGAATGCTGACCGCTGCGGCGGCGGCAGCCGGCGGCGGCGTGATCGCCCGGATGGCGCCGGTTCGCGCTCAGCGCCGCCGATGGCGGTGGTGCCCGCGGTGGCCGCGCGGGCGCAGCCAGACCGTGGCCCGCTTGAAGTAGTCGGGCTCACCGCCTCCCGCCGCCTTGGCTGCGGGTGTGTAGAGCTGGTCCGGATGCGGCGGGCCGAGGTCGACGTCGAAGCGGATGCGGCCGCGTCGGGATGGCTTGACGGTCGTCCGCTCGCCGCTGGAGGAGATCACCTCGACCCGGCGCGCGCGCCGGAAGTACGGGGCCGTCTTGAGCTTCGTCGTACCGGAGCCGATCAGGGTCAGGCCCCGGCGGCCCGCGTGCTGCATGCGCAGGAACTCGAGCGCGCGGCCGGGGTCGGCGTGGACGTTCCAGCCGAAGACGGAGAAGTGGGGCTCGATCGAGCGGTAGTCGAAGCGACGGGGCCGCTTTGGGGGATCGGCGAGCAGCGGCTTGAACGTATCGAGCGTGTCGCTGACCTCGCGGGTGAAGTTCGGGACCGTGTGACAGCCCGGACCGTAGTCCTTCCACAGGTGGCCGATCCCGAGCGAGCGGAACTTGCGGTGCAGGTCGACGCTCGCCATGTGCACGCCGCCCTCGACCACGCAGGAGACGCTGTCGGGAGAGGCTGCCTGCTCCCCGATTCCCGGGTTCGGGATGCCGTTGGCACTGCGCACCTGCAGGTCGAGGGAGCGCAGGTTCGCGGCGAGATCGGTCGGGTTGTGACCGCGCCAGCGGACCTCCTGCGTCGCGCGCGGTCCGTAGATCGCGTCGGGCGGCGCGCCGTCGAAGGTCGAGCTCAACGAGAGGACCGCGCCGTTGGCGGCCAGGTTGCTGTCGACCGCGCCGGAGAGGCTCGCGGCGGAGGAGAACAGGTCCGGGTGGCGGGCGGCGAGCATCATCGCCCCGTAGCCGCCCATCGAGATCCCGAAGATCAGCCGATGCGCGCGATTGGGGATCGTCCGGAAGCGTGAGTCGATCAGGGGCAGCAGTTGATCGATCACGAACGTCTCGTACTCGGGCGGGCCGAAGGCGCCACCGTTGTACCAGTCGCTCCAGTAGCCGCTGTTGGCGTCCGGCGAAACGATGATCGAGGGGTAGTCGCGCGTCAGCTTCTCGCCGTCGACGACCGTGAAGAAGGCGTCGTAGTTGTTCATCGTGCCCGCCGTGAAGTACGTCACGGGCCAGCGTCGGTGGCGGTGCTTGGCGTAGCCGACGGGGAGCCCGACGTCGACCTTGGTCGGCTCGGTGAAGGCCGGAGTCGAGATCGTGAGCGTGATCAAGCGCTTGTCGACGTGCTCGACGTCGGTGATCTTCACGGGGGCGTCGGCACGGGCCGACGCGGCGAACAGGCCGCAGACGAGGGCCACGGCGACGAGGCCCCCGAGCAGCCGGAGGCTGAATCCGCGATCCCCGGTCGCGGGCGTGGGTGAGCTGACCGCCTCCATCCTCGGATCCGCGAGTGTAGGAGCCGGGTCAGCCCCGCGCGCAGGTTGGGTCGGGCCGCCGTAACCCCGTATCGAGATGCGGGGACCAGTTCCAGCGGTCGGCTCACGCCCCGTGGGCGATCCCGGCTGAGACCTCCAGGGCGTGCGCTCGAAACGCGGCCCACGTCTGCGCGCAGCGGCGGCTCTTCGGCCGCACGCTCACGAGCCGCGCCAGCAACCCGACGAGCGCCTCGGCACCGCGCAGCGCGCCGGCGCTACGCGCATGCTCGGCGGCATAGGAAGACGCAGAGACCCATTCGAGCGGCCGCCAGATGCACACGCCCAGGCACGGCTGCGGAGCGTCGACGTTGCCGCACTCGGCGCACCACCAGCCAACCACGCGGTCGGGTGCGCTCCAGTCACGGTGGCGATCCCGAGGCGGTACCCGCTCCAGAACGAGGCGGGCGTCTCCGCGCAGGGCGCGGTAGGCCTCCGGGCAGCTGGACTCGGGGGGCGTCTCGTGGACGAGGGTGCGGACGATGGGCTCCAGCAGCGCGAGCTCGGCCTGAGCCGATCGTGCGGCCGCCTGCAAAGCATCGAAGTCGGCTGCCGCGATGAGCGGCAGGCGGTGCTCGGAGCACTCGCCGAAGCAGCGCTCCTCGCGTCCCATCGCACCGCAGGCGATGCACGTGGGCACGGTGATCCGGTCCGGCAGCGTCGGTCCCGCCATGCCCGGAGAGCCTCGATCCCGAACTACTCGCCGGCGGCCGTGGGGGCGCCGGGGGGACCGAAGCCCTCCTCGGACTCCGAGACGGCCATTCCCGCGCACATCCAGGCGAAGGCGACGAGGAACACGAAGCCGAGGACGAACTCGCCGGTGGCGTCCTTGACGATGCCGAGAACGAGCGGCGGGAAGAAGCCGCCGAGGCCGCCGGCGGCACCGACTATCCCGGTCGCCGCCCCGGTCGCCTTCGGGAAGAAGAGCGGCACCTGCTTGAAGACGGCCCCGTTACCGATGCCAAGGAACAGGGCCATCGTCAGGCTGAAGATCGTCACCGGCACGATCGCCGGATCCGCCGCCTGCCACGAGAGGCCGATCGCGTCGATGCCAACCCCGGCGAACACCACCGCGAGCACACGGTTGCCACCGAGGCGATCGGCGAGCAAGCCACCGACCGGGCGAGCGCCGGTCGCCACCAGCGTGAAGCCGGCGGCGCGGAGTCCCGCATTGGTGAGCGAGTAGTCGAACCAGTCCGTGAGCAACTTCGGGAGGAAGATCGCCATCGCGACGAAGCCGCCGAAGGTGACGAAGTAGAACAGCGCGAGTCGGTAGAGCCGCCACCCCGAACGCAGGACCTCCATGTATGGCTGCCGCTTGGGCTCGCGGTCAGGGAGATCGCGCGCGAAAACCCACCAGATCACCGCGTAGACGGCGATCACGGCGCCAATGACGAGGCCGGCGACCTCCTGACTCGTGGCATCGCGTATCGACGGCACCGAGAAGGCCGCGACCGCGGTGCCGACGTTGCCGATCCCGTAGATGCCGAGGGCCAGGCCCTGGCGCTCAGGTGGAACCCACTCGGCGACGAACGGGATTCCGATCGCGAAGGTGGCCCCGGTGGCGCCGAGCAGAAACCCGGCTCCGAGCAGGGCCGCGTAGCTCGAGGCGAAGCCGACGAGAACGGCGGCGCCGGCCGAGTAGACCAGCATGAACGCGAACACCTTGCGCCCGCCGAGCCGATCGGTGGCCAGCCCGAGCGGGACCCGCAGCAGCGAACCCAGCACGACCGGGATCGAGATCATGATGGAGGTCTCCGTATCGGAGAGCCCGAGCTTGTCCTGGAGATCGGGCGCGATCGGCGCCAGCATTCCCCAGGCGCTGAAGCAGACAGCGAAGGCGACTGTCGCGAGGACGGTCTGTCGGCCGGCGCCGGTCCCGTTCATGAGCGCCTCACGGCCGGGCTGGCACCGGCGGGATCGTGTCCCTCCGGCTGTGGATGAGTGCGCAGAGCCCGCAGCGCCGCCGTGCCCTCGACGGCGCGACCGCGTGGACCCCGGCTCCGATAAACGATCGGGCTCCGTCGCAGGTAGTCGATCGGCAGGCTCCAGGCGTGAACGAGGCGGCTAAACGGCCAGAGTGCAAACAGGAACCAGACGGAGACCACGTGCAGCTGGAAGATGAAGGTCACACCCCCGCCCGTCATCAGCTCCGGCTCCGGGTCGAGGATGAAGAGTTGGCGGAAGTAGGGAGCGACGGTCTCCCGGTAGTGGACCGAATCGCCGAAGTTCGTGATCGTCGCCAGCGTGCCCGTGACGATCCCGAGCAGGAGGAGGGCGAAGATCGTGACGTCCATCCGCGTTGTCGTAACTCGGACCCGGGGGAAGCGGGCGCGCCTGTAGAGGAGGCCCAGGAATCCGACGACCACGGCAAGGCCCGCCGAGAGCCCGCCGACCACCGCGATCACGTGGTAGGCCTCATCGCTCACTCCGATCGCAGCGGTCCACGCGCGGGGGACGAGGAGCCCGAGCACGTGCCCGCCGATCGCCGCCAGCACGCCGAGGTGGAAGGTGATGCTCGAGAACCGGAGCACGCGGCTCTCGAGCAGCTGCGTCGAGCGGGCGCCCCAGCCGTACTGGTCGGTGCGATACCGCCACCAGTGACCGACGCCGAAGGCGGCGAGCGCCGCGTAGGGCAGGACCGCGTAGAGGATCAGCTCGCCCTGGCTCACGGCCTGCCCCCGACCAGCGGCAGCGGGGGGCCCTCGCCGCCCATGACCTCGGGCGGCGCGAACGGCTCGAGACCGACCCGCTCGGTCGGCGGGCCCGAGGCGGCAACCCGCCGCAACTTAGCCAGCTCGCGGCGGCTCAGGCCGGGCAGCCGATCCGAGACCAGATCGAGGGCCGCCGCCCAGGGGCTGCTGTCCCGATGGAGGCTCGCTCGCACCAACTCGATCGAGATCGCGTGCTGGGCCAGCAGCTCGGTGCCCGCCGGGCCGACCAGGTCGGCGAACTCGAGCATCAACGGCAGGTAGTCGGGGAGCTCGTTCGACACGAGGTCGAAGCCGGCGGACTCGTAAGCCTGCTTCAGCCGGAGCAAAGCGATCCCGCGCTGGCGACTGTCACCGTGCAGCTGGTAGGTGAGATGAAGGGTGCGCTGCTTGTTGAAATCGAAGGTCTCGGTGTAGAGGCGCTGGAGCTCGCCGGCCTGCGTCGTGGCGTAGAGCGCCAGCAGGCGCTCGATTGCAGCCCGACTGCGCTTCGCCCCGCGGAGGTCGCGCCGCTCGAGGGAGCCGAGCGCCTCCTGCAGGCTCTCGCTCGGGTACTGAAGGAGCAGGGCCGCGATGCGCAGCGGCGAGATGGCGTCGGCGCTCATCGTGGGCCCGTCCCTCCGCCCCCGTCTCCGCCGGCAGCCGCGGGGCCTCGGCCCGGCACCTCGGACAGATGGCGGCGAAGATCGAAGTCTTCGGCGGTCGGGTCGGGCTCCATCTCAGGCGGCGGGATCACGCCGCCGCTGACGAAGTCGATCCCCGCCGTTCCCTGCTCGGCGAAGGCCGCGGGCGAGAGCTCGCCGTGGCGGAGAGGCACCACGTAGCGCTGGTCGTAGTCCGCGATCGCGACCATCCGGAACATCTCCTCGAGCTCGTCCGGCTCCATCCCGACCTCCCGGGCGATCTCGGGCCGCGCCTCCCCGTCGACTTCGAGCGCCCGCTTGTAGTTACGCATCGCCACCATCCGGCGCAGCGAACGCCGCACCGGCTCGGGGTCGCCGGCGGAGAGGAAGCTCGCCAGATACTCGGTCGGGATCCGCATCTGTTCGATCGCGACGAAGACGCTGTCGGGGTCGCCTCCGGTCGCGACGGTGCGCTCCCCCAGGCTCTCAACCGGGGACAGCGGCGGCACGTACCAGACCATCGGCAGCGTCCGGTACTCCGGATGCAGCGGCAGGGCGATCCGCCACTTCTTGCACATGGCGTACACCGGTGAGCGCCGCGCGGCCTGGACCCAATCCTCGGGAATGCCATCGCGGCGGGCCTGCTCACGCACCTCCGGATCCTCGGGATCGCACATGATCTCCAGCTGCGACTCGATGAGGGCCCGCTCGTCGGCGACCGAGGCCGCCTCCTCCACCCGGTCGGTGTCGATCAGCACGATCCCGATATGCCGAAGGCGGCCGACGCAGGTCTCCGAGCAGACGGTCGGCAGGCCGGCCTCGATCCGCGGGTAACAGAACTTGCACTTCTCCGCCTTCCCCGTGTCCCAGTTGAAGTAGACCTTCTTGTAGGGGCAGCCGGATACGCAGAACCGCCACGAGCGACACGCCTCCTGGTCGACCAGGACGATCCCGTCCTCCTCGCGCTTGTACATCGCGCCCGAGGGGCAGGACGCGACGCACGAGGGGTTGACGCAGTGCTCGCAGATTCGCGGCAGATACATCATGAAGCTCTTCTCGAACTCCAGCCGGACCTGCTCCTCGAGCTCCGCGGCGGTTGGGGTCGAGGGCCGCGTGCCGGCCTGAGCCCGCCAGATCGTCCTCCCAGTTCGGCCCCCACTCCAGATCGAGCTTCTTGCCGGAGACCTGGGAATGGGGCCGGGCGACCGGTTGCCGGTCCCCCGCCGGCGCGCCGATCAGGTTCTCGTAGTCGTAGCTCCAGGGCTCGTAGTAGTCGTCGAGACCGGGGAGGTCGGGGTTCCAGAAGATGTTGAGCAGCTTCTGCAGCTTGCCGCCCGGCGCGCAGCTTCAACCGGCCCTTGCGGTCGAGCTTCCAGCCGCCATGCCATCGCTCCTGATCCTCGTAATCGCGCGGATAGCCGCGACCCGGCTTGGTCTCGACGTTGTTGAACCAGACGTACTCGGCGCCGCGCCGGTTGGTCCACACGTTCTTGCACGTGACCGAGCAGGTGTGGCAGCCGATGCACTTGTCGAGGTTCATGACCATGCCCATCTGGGCGCGCACCCTCATCAGTACTCCACCTCCGAGCGCCGCTTGCGGACGATGATCAGCTGGTCGCGCTGCGGCCCGGTCGGCGCCGTAGTAGTTGAAGCCCCATGAGAGCTGCGCGTAGCCGCCGATCAGGTGGCTCGGCTTGATCGAGATCCGGGTCAGGGAGTTGTCGGTGCCGCCGCGGGCGCCGGAGATCTCCGACACCGGGACGTTCACATGGCGGTCCTGGGAGTGGTAGTAGAAGGCGACGCCGTTCGGGATCCGATGTGAGACGACGGCGCGGCAGGCGACCGTGCCGTGCTTGTTGTAGACCTCGAGCCAGTCGTTGTCGGCGACGTCGATCCGCTCGGCGTCCTCGCTGGAGAGCCACATCGCAGGGCCGCCGCGGAACAGCGTGAGCATGTGCAGGTTGTCCTGGAACTCGGAGTGGATCGACCACTTCGAGTGCGGAGTCATGTAGCGGACCGTGATCTCGAGCGCCTCCTCGGCGTCGGGGGCGCCGCCGAGCCCGACGAGCTGGCCGGCGTCCACCGGCGGCCGATAGGCGGGCAGGCCCTCGCCGAGGTCGAGCATCCACTCATGGTCGACGTAGAGCTGCTGACGACCGGTGAGCGTCCGCCACGGGATCAGGTGCTCGACGTTCGCGGTGAACGGCGAGTAGCGGCGCTCCCGCGACTCCAGCCCGGACCACTCGGCCGAAGCGATCACCTTGCGCGGCTGGGTCGTGATGTCGGCGAAGGTGATGCGCTCGTCGGCACGGTCCTCGGGAATCTGGACGAGCGGCCGGCCGACGCTGCCTTCGAGCTGCGCGAAGCTCTCGACGGCGAGCCGGCCGTTGGTCGTCCCGGACAGCGCGAGGATCGTCTCGCAGACCTCGATGTCGCGGCCCATCCGCGGGCGACCGTCGGCCGGCCGCCGCCCCCGGCGACGCCGTTGCGGTGGCGCAGCTCCTCGACCTCGAGCTCGGGCTTCCAGCTGACGCCCTTGGCGCCGACGCCCGCCTTCTCGACGAGCGGGCCGAGCGCCTGCATCTTCTCGGCGACCTCCGTGTAGTCGCGCTCGACGGCCGTGAGCTTCGGCATCGTCTTGCCCGGGATCGGCTCGCACTCGCCGGCCCGCCAGTCGCGGACCTTGCCTCCCGGCTGGGCGAGCTCGTCCGGGCTGTCGTGCAGGAGCGAGCCGGCCACGATGTCGGTCCGGGTCCCGAGGTGCTTCTCGGCGAGCTCGCTGAACCGCTCGGCGACCGCGTTGAAGGCGTCCCAGTCCGAGCGCGCCTCCCATGGCGGCGGCACCGCCGCGTTGAAGGGGTGGACGAACGGGTGCAGGTCGGTGCTCGAGAGGTCGTGCTTCTCGTACCAGGTGGCCGCGGGGAGCACGACGTCCGAGTAGATGCAGGACCCGTTCATGCGGAAGTCGATCGTCGTGAACAGGTCGAGCTTCCCCTTCGGCGCCTGCTCCCGCCACGCGACCTCCGCGGGCCGCTGCTCGGGCGCCGACTCGTCGGCGCGAACCGCCGCGTCCGGCACCCCGAGCAGGTGCCGGAGGAAGTACTCGTGCCCCTTGCTCGAGGATCCGAGCAGGTTCGCCCGCCACAGCGTCAAGACGCGCGGGAAGTTCGCGGGATCGTCGGGGTCCTCGGCCGGCGAAGCGCAGCCGGCCCGCGCGAGCTCCTCGCACGATGTGGTCGGCGGGTTCGGCGCCGGCGGCCCTCGCCTCGTCGGCGAGCTCGAGGGGGTTGCGATCGAACGTCGGGTACGAGGGCAGCCAGCCGAGCCGTGCGGCCAGCGCGTGGCAGTCGGCGAGTGTGCTTGCCGCCCAGCGACCCGGGCCGGCCGGGGACGTGAACTCGTCGGCCCTGAAGGTCTCGTAGCGCCACTGGTCGGTGGCCAGGTACCAGTACGGCGTCGCGGGCTGCTGGCGCGGCGGGCGCGACCAGTCCAGCGCGAACGCGACGGTGGTCCAGCCCGTGATCGGCCTGACCTTCTCCTGGCCGACGTAGTGCGCCCAGCCGCCACCGTTGACGCCCTGGCAGCCGCAGAGCAGCACCAGCGAGAGCATCGCGCGGTAGGTCTGGTCGGCATGGAACCAGTGGTTGATGCCGGCCCCCATGGCGATCATCGAGCGGCCGTCGGTCTGCTCGGCGTTGCGGCGAACTCGCGCGCGATGCGGACGCAGCGCCCGGCATCGACCCCGGTGTTCGGCTCCTGCCACGCGGGCGTGCCGGACTCCGAGGCGTCGTCGTAGTCGGCCGGCCACTTGCCCGGGCAGGCCCGGCCGCTGGACCCCGTACTGGGCGAGCGTCAGGTCGAAGACCGTCGTCACCAGCCGTCCCGCCGAGGCGCCGCGCGGGCACGCCGCGGGAGACGGTCCCCCCGCCCTCGTCTCGCCTCCGTCGAAGCGCGGCAGCAAGACCTCGACCTTCTCGTCGGCTGCATCGATCAGCCTCAGCACCGGCTCGACCTCGCCCAGGTCGAGGTTCCAGCGCCCCTCTCCCTCCTCGCCCCAGCGGTGCCCGATCGAGCCGTTGGGAACGACCGGCTCGCCGCTCGCTGAGTCAACCAGCACCGTCTTCCACTCCGCGTCTCCTCTCGCCGAGGTCCGAGGCGCGCAGGAAGGCGTCCGGCCGACGTAGCCGTCCTCGCGCTCCCGGAGGCTGACCAGGAAGGGCAGGTCGGTGAACGCCCGGCGTAGTCACGGAAGTAGGCGGGCTGCCGCTCGACGTGGAACTCCTTGAGGATCACGTGGCCCATGGCCATGGCCAGTGCTCCATCGGTGCCGGCTCGAGCCGGCAGCCAGTCGTCGGCGAACTTCGTGTGGCCCGCGTAGTCGGGCGAGACCACCACCACCTTCTGGCCCTTGTACCGCGCCTCGGTCATGAAGTGGGCATCGGGGGTCCGCGTCTGGGGGATGTTCGTCCCCCAGAGCATCAGGTAGGAGGCGTTCCACCAGTCCGCCGACTCGGGAACGTCGGTCTGGTCGCCCCAGATCTGTGGCGAGGCGGGAGGCAGGTCGGCGTACCAGTCGTAGAAGCTCAGGCAGACCCCACCGATCAACGACAAGAACCGGGTGCCCGCCGAGTAGGAGACCATCGACATCGCCGGAATCGGCGAGAAGCCCGCGATCCGGTCGGGCCCGAACCTGCGGATCGTGTGCACGTGCGCCGCGGCGATCAGCTCCGACACCTCGTCCCAGCCGGCCCGCACGAAGCCGCCCTTGCCGCGCTGCGACTTGTACGCGCGAGCCTTGACGGGGTCGGAGACGATCTCCGCCCAGGCTTCGACGGGGTCTCCAAGGCGATCCTTCGCCTCGCGGAAGAGATCGAGCAGCACCCCGCGCACGTAGGGGTACTTGGGACGGAGGGGCGAATACAGGTACCACGAGAAGGAGGCGCCGCGGGGGCAACCCCGCGGCTCGTAGTCGGGCGTCTCGGAGCCGTTGGAGGGATAGTCGGTCTGCTGGGTCTCCCAGGTGACCAGTCCGCCCTTGACGTGGATCTTCCACGAGCACGAACCGGTGCAGTTGACTCCGTGGGTGGAGCGGACGACGCGGTCGTGCTGCCAGCGGCGGCGATACGCCTCCTCCCAATCGCGGGCGTAGGTCGAGCGCTCACTCCAGCCCTCCTGCGAGCGCTGGCGCGGCTCGAAGAACTGCCGCGCTCGGAGCCGGGCTCGACCCTCGCTCACGGCCGGCGGCTCCTCGGTCTGCTCGCCGTGCCATGCCGGCGTACACCCCGGCCGCCGCCCGATCGCGCGGGGCTCGTGCGGCTCTTTCGCGGCCTCGCGGTGACCACGGCCCGCACGCTATCTGTTTTTCACATCAGCGTGGAGATATTTGCGAGACCCCGCTACGGCAAAGCGTTTACGCCGACTCCGCCGCCAACACCGCGGTCGCGAGGCGCCGCTGTGCGCCGACGTCCAGATCATCCTCGATGAGGGGGAACAGCTCGCGCTCCTCGTAGCGCACGTGTGCCTGCATCAGCTCGCCCAGCCGGTGGATCTGCTCCACGCCGGGCTCTCCCCCGTCGACCGCCAACGCCAGCGCCCTGATCTCGAGATGCTCCTGCGCGACGCGGGCCACCTGCTCGGGGTCCGGGCTTCCGAGGACGCGCCACAGCGGCAGCAGGACCTCCTCCTCAACGCGGAAGTGAGCGGCGCCGTGCTCGCGCCAGAAGCTCCGAAACAGCTCGACCGCCGCGCCGGAGGCGCTCTCGGCCCGCCGCAGTCGCTGAGCCACCACCAACGCCTGGTGATGATCGCGCGAGAGCGGCGTCAGCGCGTCCGATCGTTTCACCGTCGAACGGTCCCCCTCACAGGTTCGCCGCTCACCCCGGGACCTCGGAGGCCTTGAGCCGCTCGGCTCCACTCACTTCGACCAGACAGCCGGCCTGATCGGGATCGCGTGGCTCGAATCGCGTCAGGCGGCCGGTCGGGTCGAGCTCGTCCAACAGGCCCTGGGTGATCCCCTTGTGGAGCGTGCAGATCAGCTCCGGGTTCTGGCGCACCGAGCTTCGGTACGGGCAGTTCTCGAGGGTGCAGGAGAGCGTGCCCTCCGCGCTCACCCTCAGATGGGGCTGGAATCCCAGCGCGCTGAAGGCCTGGCGGAAGCTCTCCTTCAGGTCGTCGCTCTCGGCCGGAGCGAGCTCGCGGCCGATCTCGCGGCCCGCCTTCTCGATCTGACGCAGCCGCCCGGGTCCCGCCGGAATCGAGCGGGCCAGCCATCCGGCCAGCTCGCCGTAGGCCTCCGGCCGACGGCCCGTGGGGCTGGCACCGCTCGCGATGGACCATTCGTCGCGCGGCCGGCCGCGCCCGTGGGTCGCGCGCCGCCGCTCGACAAGCCCGCCCTCGTGCATCCGCTCGAGCTGGCGGCGGACCCCGTTGACATGCAGGCCGAGCTCCCGGGCCAGCTCCTCGGTGCTCGCCGCCCGCCGCAGGCCCTGCAGGGCCTCGAACAACCGGACGCGAGTGGGCTGCGCGAGCAGGTTGGTGTAGTCGGGGACGTCCACGTCGCTCGAGATGTTTGCGCAGCGATGCTGTGCAGACAAGGGCGCCGGCGCCGGAGCCCTCGTGCTCGAGCCGGAGCCGCGCTCAGCGGGCCGCGCTCGAGTTGGCTTCGGTCCGGCGCCGGAAGACCGTGACCGCGTCGCTGCCGAACGCCGTCGCGTACAGGTAGCGGCCGTCGGGGCTCATGGCGAGCGAGCTCGCGCCGCGCAGAGCCCGGCCCTTTTTGCAGTCCGCGTTCGAGCCGCGGGCGAGACAGCCCTGGTTGCCGGCCTTCTGCATCACCCCGCCGGTGTCGCCGTCGCGGTCGAGGACGGCGATCGCCCCCGACTCGAACGCGGCGGCGTAGACGTTCGCTCCGTCCGGGGAGACCACGACACCCTCGGGCGCCTGGAGCGCATGGCCCAGCGAGCAGCCGACGGCGGCCAGGTAGACGAGGCAGCCGGTCGTACCCGGGTTCTGGTCGAGCGAGCCCGAACCGCCCGCCGTGAACGAGGTCGCGCTGTCGCTGAACAGGGAGGTCACGTAGGCGTTGCCGTCGTCTGGGCTGACGTCGACGGCGTTGGCACCGCTGAGCTGGACGCCGGTCGCGCATCCCGGACGCCCGCCGTCGACGATGCAGCCGCTGCCGTCGAGGGCCTCGGACAGAGCCCCGGTCGACGCGTTTCGGCTGAGGGTGACGACCGAGTTCGAGAGGGCACCGGCGGCGTAGACGGTGTCGCCGTCGGGACTGATCGCCAGCCCTTCCGGGGCGGCGAGGGCGCGCCCCTTCGCGCAGCCGCCGTTCGCCAGCTCGGCGATGCAGCCGCTCGCGCCCGCCGGCTGCGTCAGGGCGCCGCTCGCAGGGTCGCGATCGAAGGTCGCGACCGCGTTGCCGAAGAAGGCGCCCACGTAGACGTTGCGGCCGTCAGGGCTGACGACGACGACATCGGCGCCACGCAACCCACGTCCGACCTTGCAGCCGGCCAGCGCCTGCGCCGCGATGCAGCCCGAGCCCGGCCGGCTGGTGCAGGGCGCCGTTGGAGGAGTTGCGGCTGAAGACCGTGATCGACCCGCTCGACTTCGAGGTCGCATAGACGTTGCGGCCATCGGGGCTCACCGCGACCGAGTTCGGCACGTCGAGCCCGACCGCGCTGGCGCACCCGTGGGCGCCGTCGGCGGCGATGCAGCCCGCGCTGCCCTGGTGCTGCTTGAGCGTTCCCTTCTTGGCGTTGCGTCGGAAGACCACGATCGCGTCGCTCTTCGAAGCGGCGACGTAGACGTTGCGGCCGTCGGGGCTGACCGCGACGGCCCGCGATCCCAGGAAGGGCCCGGGGCCGTCGAGGGCGCGGGCCTTGGCGCAGGAGGCGCGCGAGCGCGAGCGGTCGACGACACAGCCCTTCGTCTTCGCGAGCTGGGTGAGCCTGCCGAGCTTCGATGCGGCCTTGCCCGAGGACTGCGCAGTCGCGGCCAGCGCCCCGCCGGGCAGCACCAACGTGGCGGCGAGGAGCACGGCCAGCGGCCACCGCAGGCGGCGCAGCAGAGGTGCCGAACCCCGACCGGCGTCCGCGCGCCCGGGTCGGGATCTGTCCTGATCTCGGCCCGGACGATGATTGATCGCATCCATGCGCACGCTCGTCCTCAATCCCCCGAAGTTGTATTCCCAGCTCCCGAGAGAACCTACCGGCACGGTCAAGGCCGGCCCGGATCGGAGCCGCGGTGAGCCTGAAGTCCGCTCGCACACCCGATGTTTTCCGGACGAACCCTGAGCCCTGCTTTGGTCGACGGGTGGGAGTATGGTCGGGTTGTGGAGGCGACGCTGACGGTTCTGTTCACCGATGCGGTGGCCTCCACGGAAGCGCTGGCGCGGCTGGGCGACGAGCGATTCGACGTCGTCCAGCGGTCGCACCTGGATCTGCTCCGCAGCGCGGTCGACGAGTACGGCGGGCGCGAGGTCAAGAGCCTCGGCGACGGCCTGATGGTCGAGTTCACCGGTGCGGCGGACGCACTCGCCACCGCGGTTTCGATGCAGCAGGCCGTCGAGGCCCACGGCCGGGGCGGCGACGAAAGCCTCCCGCTGCGCGTCGGGGTCGCTTCGGGGGACGTGACCGTCTCGGACGATGGCGACCTGCACGGGACGGCGGTGGTGGAGGCGGCGCGACTGTGCGCTGCGGCAGCCGCCGGGCAGATCCTCGTGACCGACACGGTCCGCGCACTCGCCGGATCACGCGGGGGCCATGCCTGCACCTCGCTGGGCCCGATCGAGCTCAAGGGCCTGGCGGAGCCGGTCCCGACCGTCGAGGTCGGCTGGGCCCCGCTGGCGGAGGCGGGCCGCCTCGCGCCCGTGCCGCTGCCGCCGCGGCTCGCCTTCGAGTCGGCGTGGTCGTTCGTCGGCCGCAGCGGCGAGGTCGAGCGTCTCGACGGTCTCTGGCGGGAGGTTCTCGAGGGCGGTCTCCGCGTCGGGCTGCTGGCGGGCGAGCCAGGCGCGGGGAAGACGCGGCTCGCTCAGGAGGTGGCCGTCAGCGCGCACGAGGAGGGTGCCCTGGTGCTGTTCGGTCGCGTCGAGGAGGACCTCGCCGTTGCCTACCAACCGTTCGCCGAGGCGCTGCGTCACTACCTGGTGAGCGTCGACGAGGAAACGCGCCAGCGGGTGCTCGGGATGCGCGGCGGAGTGCTCGCGAGGCTCGTGCCGGAACTCGTCGAGGAGGCACCGGGAGGACAGGCCGAGGCGTGGGTGGTCTTCGAGGGGCTCGTCGACTGGCTCGCGATGGAGGCCGAGCAGCGGCCCGTGGTGCTGGTGCTCGACGACATCCACTGGGCTCCGAAGCCGACGCTGCAGGCGCTGCTGCACCTCGTGCGCAGCGAGCGACTGCCGCGACTCCTCGTTATCGGTACCTATCGCGACACGGAGCTGGACCGCAGGCATCCACTCGCCGAGGTGCTGGCGGACCTGAGGCGCGTCGACGGCGTCGAGCGGATCGCCGTCCGCGGCCTGGATCCCGAGGGGGTCGCCGCGTTCGTGGAGGCCACGCGCGGCGCCGCGCTGGACGACGACTCCAGGGAGCTCGTCGAGCTGCTCAGCGAGCAGACCCAGGGCAACCCGTTCTTCGTCGGACAGGTTCTCCGCAACCTCTCGGAGTCCGGCGCGATCGAGGAGGTGGACGGGCGCTGGGTCCCCGCCGGGGGCACGGATGAGCTCGTCGTGCCGGAGGGGGTCCGCGAGGTCGTCGGCCGTCGCGTCTCGCGGCTCTCGCGGCAGGCCGAGGAGCTACTTACGGTCGCCGCCGTGACCGGGCCGCAGTTCGATGTCGCGGTCGTCGCCGAGGTGGCCGGGCAGCCGATGGCGGAGGCACTCGACGGCCTCGACGAGGCGCTGACCGCACGATTGGTGCTCGAGACCGGCTCGCCCGGCCGGCTGCGGTTCGCGCACGCGCTCGTCAGGCAGACGCTGGAGGAGGAGCTTTCCACCATGCGCCGCCTGCACACCCATCAGCAGATCGGCCTGGCGCTCGAGCGGCGTTACGGCGCAACCGAGAGCGCGGTCGCCGACCTCGCCCACCACTTCGCGGAGGCTGCCGCCCTGGGCGAAGGCGAGCGCGCCGCCCGCTACGCGGAGCGCGCCGCGGTGCAGGCGTTCGAGCGCGCCGCCCCGGCGCAGGGCGCCGACCTGCTCGAGCAGGCGCTGGAGCTGCTCCCGGTCGAGAGCGACCCCGACGGCCTGTGGCGTGAGCGCCTGTTCGCGCGGCGGGTCATGTGTTGCTGGGTGATCTTCGACCTCGAGCGGCTCGAGGAGTTCGCCCACCAGTGGCTCGCGCTCGCGCGCGAACTCGAGGACGACGTCATGCTGTTGCACGCCCTCCCATGGCTGAGTGACGTATGCACCTGGGTCCGGCCGCCCGAGGCCGAGGACTTCGAGCTGCTCGCGGGCGCGCTCGGCGTCGATGTCTCGAGCCTGGACCTCAGCGGGCGTCAACGCCTGTCCCTGGGGTGGTCCTGGCAGGACCTGGACGCAGCGAGTCTGAGGGCGTGGGGGTTCGAGCAACTCTCCACCGACTGGGCGTTCGGCCTGCCGCTGCCGTCGATCGGGGCCCAACTGCCCGCCGCAACGCCGCTCGGGCTGGCTGACGAGGCATGCCGCCTCGCCGCACATAGCGCCGACTCCGAGATCGCGGATGAAGCCCTCTTCTTCCGGGCGATCGCCCTCATAGGAAGCCCCGACGCCGAAGGGCAGCTGCGGAGCGCCGAGCAAGTCGCGGACGTCGACTTCGTGGTCTTCCGCGGCATGGGCCGGCTCACCGGGGCCATCTCACTCGCCAGGCTCGGGCGCCTGGACGAGCTGTGCGATTGGGCCGACATGGCCCTGCTCATAGCCGAGCGCAGCGGTGATCGGTTCCTGCTGAGCCTCGCGCATGTGATGAAGGCATCCGAGGCGCTGGCGCGCGGCAGGTTCGAGGATGCACGCCGTGCGATGGACGCCGCCGGGCGGCCGTCCCCCGACGAACCCTCGTCGGTGGTGGGCCAGGCCGCGTTCGAAATCGCCGAGTTGCTCGCACGGGGCCGGGCGGACGAAGCGCGCCCGATCGCCGAGCGGCTCGACTCGGCCCCGCTGTTCGACTGCACGGCACTCCTCGGCGCCGTTGCCGCCGCGCAGGGTGACACCGCCGAAGCCCAGGCGATCCTCGACGCCTGGACCTCGGGCGGCCGTCCGCTGATCGCGGACGCGATGCGCTCCGCGCGACTGTGGGGATTCGCGGAATGCGCCCACTCGATCGGCGACCGGGATGCCGCCCGCCACCTCTACGAGGAGCTCCTCCCCTACGACGGTCAGCTCCTCGTCTGGTTCTGGGGCGTCTTCATCCCCGCCAGCGCCGCCTTCATCCTCGGGCAACTCGCTGGAACCCTCGGGGAGCAGGCGCGAGCCCGCACCCACTACACCGATGCGCTGGCCTTCGAAGAAAGGGTGGGCGCGGTCACGCTCTCTCAGCGCACCGGCAAAGCACTCGCGGCCTTGAGCTGACGCCCGCCTGGGTCTCGGAGCTGCATGCGGCAGTCCTGGCTCAGGCCGTGCGGTGATCAGCAGGCCGAAGTCACCTCGGCATCGGCGTCGGCGACCGCCGCCTTGGCCCTCTCGAGCTTCTTCTTCGCCCGCTTCTGCTGCTTCCGGGCCTTCTTGACCTTCCTCTTGCCACCCGTGTCCTTGGCCTTCGTGAGAGCCCGCTCGGCCTTCGCCTTCGCTTTCCGCGCCCCGGCTTGCTTGGACTTGGCCCGCTTGAGCCCGGCCTTTGCCGCAGCGCAGGACCCCGGAGATCCGCTGCCGAGCCCGCCCCCGCCGGTCCCCAACAGGACGGAGACCACGCTGCCTTCGTTGCTGGCCACCGCGAGGTCGGGCTTGCCGTCGAGGTTGAGATCGCCGGCGGCGACGGACACCGGCTCCATGCCGGTCTCGAAGTCGACGTTGGACTTGAAGCTGCCGTCACCTTTGCCGAGCAGGATCGACACCGACCCGGGGAAGGCACCGACGTTGCCCACCGCGAGGTCGGGCTTGCCGTCCAGGTTGAGGTCGTCGATGGCGATCGACGAGGAGAACGGGCCCGCCGGGTAGGTGGTTTCCGCGTCGAAGTTGCCGTTGCCCTTGCCGAGCAGCACCGAGACCGTCAGCGGCCCGACCGTGACCTGACCGACCGCCGCCAGATCGGACTTACCGTCCCCGTTGAGGTCACCGATTGCGACGGAGGCGGGGATCGTGCTGACCGCGAAGCCGGTCTTCGGGCCGAAGCCGCCGCTGCCGTCTCCCAGCAGGACGGAGACGTTCCCGGAGTCCTCAGACGCCACCGCGAGGTCGGGCTTGCCGTCCAGGTTGAGGTCGCCGATGGCGACGGACGCGGGGCCCTTGCCGGCGGCGAAGTCCGCCTTCGGGGCGAAGCCACCACTGCCGTTGCCGAGTAGGACCGAGACGGTGTTCGCGCCCCCGTTGGCGGTGGCGAGATCGGGCTTGCCGTCGAGGTTGAGGTCGTCGACGGCGATGGCGCTCGACCTCGCGCCGGCGGGGAAGTCCGTCTTCGCGCCGAAGCCACCGCTGCCGTTGCCGAGTAGGACCGAGACGGTGTTCGCGCCCCCATTGGCGGTGGCTAGGTCGGGCTTACCGTCGACGTTGAAGTCACCTACCGCGACCGCACCGGCGCCCACGCCAGCGGGGAAGTCGACAGCAAGGCCGAAGTTGCCGCTGCCGTTGCCGAGTAGGACCGAGACGGTGGAGGCGGCGGACGAAGCCGGGTTGGCGGTGACGAGGTCCGGCTTGCCGTCGACGTTGAAGTCTCCGAGCGCAACGGCGGTCGGGCTGGCGTCGCCGGCCAGCGGGAAGTCGGTCTTTGGCGCGAACAACGCGGCGGAGGCGGCCTGCGGAACCACCGCAACGACTGCGAGGGCAGCGACCAGGCAGGCGGCGAGCCGCAGGCGGGCCTTCTGAGCGGCGGCCGGGCACCTGCTGGCGGTACGCAGTGACGACCTCGACGAGACGCTACTTCCGAGCATTCCACTCCCCAGTTGCAGGACCGCACACGGGCCGCATCGATGGCGAAGGCCGAAGGCAGCAAGAAAGTCGCCGACAGATGCTGGTCTTGAACCACCGGCAGTCGCGTCTAATGAATCAGGTTACAGGTGCCTGAGGAGCGACGCGGGAAACGCCGCGGCAACGACGGTCTGTGCATCGTGAGGAATACGCGGTAGGTGGGTGGCCGACCACGGTGGTCCGCAGCCGACGGGGCGCCTACCGTCGGTCCGCAACCTCAAGAAGGAGTCTCGATGCCGCCCAAGACAGCCACCAAATCACGAACCGCGAAGCCAAAGGCTTCGACAGCCCGCAAGGCGTCAACTGCGAAGAGGGCCGCCGGGCCGGTCGACCGCGTCGACCAAGCGATCGCCGCGGCCCAGGATGCGCTCAAGGACCTGCGCGGCGATCTCAGCCGTGGCCGGAAGGACCTGGTCAAGGATGTCGACAAGACGCTCAAGGACGCGCGCGGAAACCTGCGCCGGGTCCGGAAGACGCTCGCTGAGGACCTCGACGAGGTCGGCCAGAAGCTGAGCGGCAACGGCAGCGCCCCCAAGCGCGCGCCCGCCACGAAGTCGAAGGCGCGGGCGAGCGCCTCGAAGGCGAAGACGAGCCGCGCCAAGAAGTAGGCACCACAGAGCCAGGGGGCACCAGCCGCCTCGCGGCAGTCGGCTCACCTGCCAGGTTTCCCTTCGAGGCGTGCAGCACTCGCGCGAGGCACCCCGCCGCGCCAGGCCGCAGCAAGGCCGGCTGCGCGCCGGTCATGGGCGGTACTGGGCTCGAACCAGTGACCCCCTGCTTGTAAGGCGTGGGGAGCCGACCCTCTTGGATCGGTGAATCTGGCTCCAACAAGCGGGATGCGGCTCCGTGCCGCGTTGCTCTCAGGTGGCCCGCATTGCCGGGGATTGCCGTCGATTACGCCCGATTTGGGCACCAGAAGCGGGCTAGTGCCCAATGCCCGAGTAGCGGCTTTCGCGCGAAGAGCCATCGCGCGCAGCAATACTTCACAGCAGTTCTTGATTTGAAGCAGCGATGCGCCAGAGGAGAGCACGGATGCAACACACAGCTCTGACCGCGGCGCTCGGCGCCCTCGCCCTCTGCGCCGTCGCCGCACCCGCTCAGGCGGCAGCAGCGAATCCGGCCAGGTCGCTGGGGACCGACACCCAGTTCCTGCAGAGCTACAGCGAGCCGGGCGAATCGACTCTGCTCGCAGGCACCTCAGCCAACTGCAAGATGCCGCTGCTCTGCAAGCACGGCTCGCTCATCGTCACCCGGGTCAAGGCCAACGGCTCACTCGCGCGTCGCTTCGGTGCCCACGGGGGAGTCAGCAGAACGCCGCTGCACCGCAGCCAGCTGCAGGTCAACGGCCTGGCCGAGGATCAAGCCGGCTCCATCTATCTGACAACGCTCGAGAGCGGCAAGGCATCCACGCTCTCGAAGCTCGTAAAGCTCACCCACTCAGGCAAGCTCGACGCGAGCTTCGGCGACGACGGCAGGGTGTTGCTCGCCGGAATGGCGCCGACCGATGTAGGTGTCGACAGCCAAGGCCGGGTCCTCGTCGCGACGACCGTCGGCAATCCCGGCCCGAAGGCCGCGGTCGCGCGTTACCTGCCCGACGGCACCCCTGATCCCGACTTCGGTGTCGACGGTCTGGCGACGGTTGCCAATGGCCCTTACCTGGCCAAGAGCACGGGGCAGCTGGCGCTGCGCCCTGATGACAGCGTCATGGTCTCGATCAACGGCGACGTCTCGCCCGGATCGGGGCTGGAGGTCGCGAGCTTCACCAAGCAGGGGACGCCGAGCCCAGGGTTCGGGGTCGGCGGCGTCGCCGAACTCGACTCGCCGCCAGACGACGTGCCTGCCTACCTCGGTCTCGCAGCACTTCTTCTGTCCCCGAACGGGAACACATATGTCGTCAGCAGCCAGACTGACGACCCGGCCGGGGCCGGCTGTCCGCAGACGCGTATCACCCGACTGCTGGCCGACGGCACGCCTGATCCGGGCTTTCGCGGGGACGGCTCTCTCTATGAGAGCTTCACCGGGCCGGTGGGATGCATTAGGCCTTCAGGCGCTGTCCTTGACTCACACGGCAGATTGCTGATCAGTGCTGAGACGGCCGGCTACAGGCCGAATCACAACGCGGGCGTCCTTCGCCTCCACGCCGATGGCAGGCTCGATCGCTCCTTCGGCAAGCGTGGCACCGCCATCCTCCGATTCAAGCGCAGCCCCGTAGACACGGAGACGGTCGCGCTGGGGAAGAAGGGCGGGGTCATCATCGCGGGATCGGTGCACGCCGATCGCTGCCGGAAGTCCAAGAAGGGCAAGGTCAGGCCGTGCCAGGCAGGATTTGCAGTCAGCTTTAGGCGAGGTGGCAAGCCGGACAGCAGGTTTGGCCCACGGCAGGATGGAAAGCTGACGTTGCCGACGGTGCTGGCGCCGAAATAGATCGCACCGCTGTTCGCGCTAGTGACACTCCGCGAACCGCTCTAGGTGACGAAGGTGCTAGGACCCCGCTCGCCAGTTCGCGCTCGGCGGGTCAGGCCCAGAGTCCGCTGACAGGGACGGCCCAAAGACGATCTCCCAGAGGCGTCGTCTGGGCTGCGGTGCAGATTACGACGCCAGCGGCGAACTTCTCCCCCCGCCTCTCGCGCAGCTTTTCAAGCCAGCGGTAGTCACGCGGCCTGACGGTTGCCGCAGACTTGACCTCGACGCCCACGACGGATCCGTCGGCTCTTTCAAGCACCAGGTCCACGTCTTCGCGGTCCCGTTGGTAGTGGTAGATGCGGGTCCGCTCGGAGGCCCACTCCTGATGGCGCAAGATTTCCATTGCGACGAAGTTCTCAAGGACTTTCCCGGTCACCTGGTCGTCCTCCGCAACTCTGGTCGCGTCTGCGCCCATCAGATGGCAAAGCAGCCCGGTGTCGGTGATGTAGATCTTCGGCTTAGCCACCTCTCGCGATCCGAGGCCGGGCCGCCACGCGGGAAAGCGCCGCACCAAGAACATCTGCTCCAGCAGGCCCACGTACGCCTTGACAGTTTCATGGTTCAGATCCAACTTCTCCGAAACGCCACGGTAGGTCAAGACGTTGGCTGCCTGTGCAGCCAACAGGCGAAGGAGGCGAGGCATTTCATCGACCTTTATCGCGTCCGTGATGTCGCGCAGGTCTCGGTCGAGGGTCGAGTCAAGGTAGTTGTCGAACCAGGAGGCGCGACGAGATGCGTTGCGCCTTCTTGCCTCGGGATACCCACCCGCGATCACGCGACCGGTAAACGCCTCACGACCCGTCGTGGCTCCTTGAACGCCCGGGGGCTTTCGACGGAACAGAGCATCAACGAAGTTCTTGGTCCCCTCCTCGACTTCGGATTGAGAGAGGGGCCAGAGCCGGAGGGTCTCGACGCGGCCCGTCAGCGCGTCTTTGATGCGTTTCGACGTAAGGATGTTCGCCGAGCCTGTGACTAGGAAGCGACCCGGAGTGGTGTCCATGTCGACCGCATCCTTGATGGCCAAGAGAACGTCGGGCGCGCGTTGCACTTCGTCAATCAGTGTCGGGCCGTCGAGGCCGGCGACGAACCCCATTGGGTCCCGCGTTGCCGCGTCGCGCGTCGCCTGGTCGTCCAGGGTGAACCGCCTCATCGGATAGCTGCTATCGACGATGTCGGTGGTGAGTGTGGTCTTTCCGACCTGGCGCGCCCCTGCAACGAACACAATCCGGGTATCCGACAGCGCCTCAAGGACGAGAGGACGAAGGTGGCGGGGATACATCCTTTTCATGGCTGATGCTTGGTGGCGCAAACGGCGAATAGATACTGCGTAAATGGCGATTGGAAGCAGCGCATATGGCGAAGACGCACTGCGTAAATGGCGATTTACATCTGCGCGAATGGCGATTGTATCCAGGAAATGGGGGGCTCGATACTGATCGTGATCATCGTGATGAGCAACGCGATGACAAAAAGCTCGAGAGCTACCGAAGGAGCGTTGCGATCCTGGGTGCACGACGACGATCAACATCATCGACTTGGCCCAGCAACGCAAGTGGGAGCGTTGCTTCCGAAGCGCCGGCCCCTCCGACTCCGCCGCCAGGGCGGGCGGAAGCCGTCACTCGCGCAGAGCTGGTGAGGCACTGGTGAAGCTCGCGAACGGGCTCCATTGGGCACCAGTCGCTGCCGCCGCTTGCGCGGCAGTCGCCTCGTCTGCCAGGGACATCACGCGCCAAACGGCTTGGCTGCTGAGGATCCCGGCCATGGGCGGTACTGGGCTCGAACCAGTGACCCCCTGCTTGTAAGGCGTGGAGGAGTGATCGCCTCTGAAGCCGGGAATCTGGCTCTGGCAAGCGAGGTGCCGCTCGTGGCCCGCGTTGACCTCATGCGGCCGGATCGCCGGGGATTGCCGTCGATTACGGCCGATTCGGGCACCGGAACGGGCCTGGTGCCCAATGGCGGCGAGATGTTCACCGCGAAGCAGGGACTTCCAGAGGCCCCTCTGCCGTAACGTGCGCGGTGGTCAGTTCCACGAGCCATTTCCTGGCGGTCCTCGGGGTACTTGGTGCGCTGCTCGGCGCGGCTGGATGCTCGGGGTCCGACCCGCCCACCGCCTCCAGTCCAGGCAAAGCCGGCGTTGGTGCAAACGGGGCGGCTCAGGCCGCCACGAAGCTGGCGCGGTGTCCCAGGGACCCAACGGGAAGTTCAGCCTCGAATTGGGGAGGCCGCGTATCGGGGATCACCTGCGCTAAAGCGGGGCGAATAATCCAGGACCACCTCCTTAGAGCCTTCACTCCCTACCGCGAGGTTGACATGGCCGACTACCAGGCGAGCGCCGAGAAGCTCGGGGGAGGACAGATCCGTGCAGCGGGCTGGACGTGCCACTACGACCGCTATTCCCGTGAGCTTGGCGGCTGGTCGCTGCGCTGCGAGCGCGGAGGACAGACCTTCACCTGGAACTTCACGCCGTAACGCCAGCCTGCGAGCTGCGCCGCTGATCGCTGCAAGCTGCGACCGCGGACCGATTGGCCAGGCCGGCTCGTATTCAAGAACGTGCGACGTTGGCCGGCGACTCTCGCCCTGACCGCAGTGCTGGTCGCGGCAGCCGCGAGCTGCGGCGAAGGCGCCCCGTCGGGAGAGTCCACTGCGAAGCGTCAGATCGTGAACGCCGACGCCGCCTTCCAACCGCCTGTCGGCTGGCACGTGGTCCATCGCCCCGTGACCGGCCTCGTATCGCCTCGAGAAATCCTTGCTGTCGCGAGCGTGGCGCCCGCACGTCTCGACTGGCATGAGCGCGGAGGTTGCTCAGCCGCTGAGCCACCAGCGGGTGCGCTCCTCGCCTACGTCTTGGAATACGACAAGAACTACGGCGGCTCGCCGCGCCGACCGCCCGGCGAGCTCCGCGCCACCGACAGCCGCAGCGGCAACTTCGAGTGCCTCGGCCACGGGACGGAGTTTCACTTTCGCCGCGGGGGCCGGCTGCTGCAGGCCGAGATCAGCTACCGGACAGGCAAGCTGCGCGGCTCCGATCGCCGCCAGGTGCTGAAGCTGCTCAACAGCCTCGAGCCGCGCTGATCGCGGCTACCTCGAACAGCACCACGAACTCGGCGCGGGAAACGGTGGCTGCCGCGCCCCTGGGTCGAGCTGCGCCGAGGCATCGTCTACCGCGCTCACCTTGCCACCGGCGTGCGGCTCGAGGAAGATCCACTGATCGGCACTGCGCCAGCCGACGAGGAGGCTCGACCCATCGGGCGCGGCGGCAAGCCCGGAGAGGCGGCCTGGGGTCTGGAAGATCACGTTCGGAGAGGCGCTGCCCTCCTTCCCCCCGCCGGCATGGGCGCCGAGGATGGAGATCCTGCTGCTGATCGATCCGCCCGCGCTCGTTCGAGCCTCGAGCAGCGCGACGCGGTCGCTGCCGCCGATGAAGGCGGCGGCGCGGAGCCTGGACCCGCGAGGTGCCGTGTATGAGGCCACGGCTCGACCGCTCCGGTCGGTGATCTGCAGCTTGTGCGGCGAGTAGGCCAGCAGGCGCCGCCCGTCCGCGGAGAACGCCAGCCCGGCGAGCGGAGATGGAGCCCCGAGCCGGCTCAGAATCTGGCCGGTGTAGACGTTGAGCACGCGGATCTCAGCCTCGCTGCCGGCAAAGGCGAGGACGCTGTCGGTCCTCCCCCGCCACGCCGGTGCTACCGCCGCCGCCGGGCCGAGTACTCGATCGTCGTTCCCATCGCCGGCGACGACGCGGAGTTTCCCGTGGCTCAGGTAGGCGAGGCTGTAGCCGAGCTTCTGCGACCAGACGGGAAAGCGGACCGGCCCCGGGGCCGTCAGTGACCACCGCGGATCGCCGCTGGGGGTGAGCGCCGTGAGGGTTCGGCCGGAGGCCGCACCGACATAGAGACCGTGCGGGGACCACGACACACCCGAGAAGTCCCCAAGGAAGCGGCGGGACCCATCCGCGTGCACAACGGTGGCGCCGGCGCGGCTCTCAGCGAGCAGCTTGCCGCCGCCCGGCAGCTCCGTGAGCGCCCGCCGCGGATGCGTCGCCTCGGGATTGATCGTCGTGCCGACCCAGTGGCGGAGATCCGCGCCGGCGGGGGTGAGCCCGATGACCGCCGCCGCGGCCGCGGCGAGCACGCCGAGGATCAGCCCAGGCCAGCGGCGGCTGCGAGCAGGATCGGCGCGCTCGGCGAAGGCCGCGCGCACGGTCGCGAACGTCCTCTCGCGCGCCTCGCCCTCGCCCTCGATCTCGCCCTCTCGCAGCGCGCGGCGAAGGTCCTGCTCCTCGAGTGTGCTCACGGTGCGCTCACCTCCCCCTGCAACGCATCGAGGCCGCGGCGCAGCCGCGAGTTGACCGTGCCGCGAGGGACGCCGAGTAGCCCAGCGATCTCGCCCGGCGTGTACTCGAGCAGGTAGCGAAGGACGACAACGGTGCGCTGGTCGAGTGGCAGCCCGCGGATCGCGTCAGCGACGTCCTCTGGAAGCTCACGGTCACGTCTCCCTTGCGGTTCACCGCCGCCGGCCGCATCGATCGTCTCCTCGCCGAGGTCATAGCCACGCAGCCGCCGTGCTCGCGTCCAGTCGATGGCACGGTTCGCAACCAGTCGCCGGAACCAGGGGCCGAATGGCCGCGAGCGATCGAAACGATCGAGGTTTCGGATGGCGGCGAGGAAGGACTCCTGGGCGATGTCCTCGGCCGCCGCGGCATCGCGGGTGATGTAGCCGGCGGCCCGGAACGCGACGGGCCAGTAGAGACGGAAGAGCTCCTCGATCGCCTCCTGTGAGCCGGACTGGGCCTGGCGGATCAGCTTCGCCTCTGAGCGGCGGGCCAGCCGCTGGGCCCCCGCGGCGAGCAGCCGCGGTCGTCCCGTTCCCAGGACCGATCGCGGCAACGCGGTCGCTGATGCTGGCGGATCGGAAGGCATGGCTGCGCGGCCCGTCGGGGGCCCCTGCCTACGGTACGACCGCGGGGCGTGGATAGGTCCACCGACTTCGGTCGACGACCGTGGCCTACATGTGGACCTGTGGACAGGCGATCGCCGTAGACGGGGCGGAATGACCGCTCGGAGGACGGCTTGAGAGGGGCGCAGCGGGGGTCGCCCGCGAGCTTGATGCTCGCCGTGGTGCTGACTGGGGTCGCTGCATCCGGCTGCGGGGGTTCTCCATCTCACCACGAAGCCTCGGCGCAGTCTGCGGCCAAGGCGCCTCCACGAGAAGACACCGGCACGGTCTACGCGCAGGACGCATACCTGCAGTCGGGATCGTCGGCGGAGCTGCTCAAGGTCCCCTCGGCCCAGATCGACGTCAGATGCGGCCACCGACGCCGCTCGATTGTCACGGTCACGGGGCGCGGACAAACCACCAGCGCCGTCGTCTCGTCCACCGGCGTCGGCGTCCTACAGCCGAAGCTGCAACCCGGAACGGCCCTCGGCGTCCCACTGCGAAACCCCGGGATCCAGACCTGGACCCTCGCGCCGATCAGCGAGGGAGACGCACAACCGACTGTCCTGACGATCGGCATCAGCGAGCTCAAACCGTCTGACCCCTACGACTGTGCGGTGCTCGCCCAGGCGACGGTTGGCGCGTCGGTCGGGACGATCACTCGGTGACGCCTTCTGGGCGCTGATCCCGTGAGCGTCCACGCCGCCGGCTCGTCAGCCCACGGCGAAGTCGTAGAAGTCATCGACGTGCACGTCGAGATGCCTGGCCGCCTTCTCACCAATGCTGTAGGCGACGAAGCGACGCGGATGCTCTGGTCCGCCGCCGACCAGGAAAGCCTCGGATCCGTCGTCGGAGAAGCCGGTGAAGACGTAGCCCGGGGGAACGGCCGAGTTGGGGACGACTTTGGTCTCCCCCGAGGCCGTGGACACGAGTGCAAGGCGCATGTTGCGGCTCGTCGCGGCACGCCAGCCTCCCGACCTGTAGATCGGCACCGCCAGGGTCTTTCCGTCGGGCGAGAAGGTCGCGTCGTACGCGGCAACGTCGTAACCGCGGGGCGGCCGAATCGATCGCTGCATCCCATTGCTGTAGTCGCTGAGAACGAGCTTGCGGCCCGAGGCGGAGCTCGATGCCAGCAGGTCCCCATAGGCAGGCCCGATGTCTCCGATCGACCGCGAGGAGAAGCCACCCAACACCCGCCTTGCGACTGGATCCCACAGTGCCACGTTGCCCCTCCAGTAGAAGAGCAGCCCGGATGACAACGCCTCGAGCGGGACGGAGTCCCTTGTGTGGGGCAGTGGTCGCCCCCCTGCGACGACCTGACCAGAATCATCGATCTCGCGCAGTCGCGATACGCGGCGAGCGCGCTGGCCCTGCTGGCGGTCGAGGTACGCGACCCAGATCGTCTCTGCGCCTGCGCCAGGAATGAAGATCAAGCCCCTCCGAGCCAGATCGATGGGCTTGGCCGCGGGGCGCCCGACCGGGATCGCAGTGACTTTGCGGGAGCTCCACATGGCGAGCTTGCTGCCGACGCGGGTGATGAGGTGAGGAGGGTCGCCGGCTCCGATCTCCGAACGCTTGATCTTCCTGACATCGCCCGTCGCGCTGTTGACTTCCCAGAGAGTTCCAATCCCGGCCAGGAGGAGTTGAGCCGGACGCGACTCGGATGCGGACGTGGAGGACTCGGAGGCCTGGCCGCAGCCGACCACGACGAGTGTCATCGCGACGAGCAGCGGCGGGAGGACTCGAGGGCTCACAGATCTCGTACGCGGGATCTGTGGCCGTAGGTCCCGCGGCGAGGCCGCCAGCCCGAGCTGGAAGATCAGCTCTGGACCTTTCGGCCCTGGAATCTCGTATGCCGACCATGCCGCGAATCGCCCTTGGCTTGGTGATCGCCACCATGACGTTGGTCGCTGTGTCTTGTGACGACGACTCCGCCTCCCGAACGGATCGGTCTTCGATCGACGCCAACGACACAATTGGACGCGGCGACGCGATCCGCGGGTTTTCCGACGCCGTCCTGATACACCCCGACGTCAGCCGCCGCGAACTCCAGTCGGGCGATTTCGCTGTCGAAGAAGGCTCATGCGAGTACGAGCGTGGCGCCACCGCATTGAAGGGCTGGGCGATCGACTGCATGTCAAACGGCGGTTTGGCCTCCCATTACCGGTTCGCCCCCTAGCGGGCCGGCCAAGCCGGCGCGTGCTGGCTGATGTCGAAACCCACCCCGCCCGAATCCGCGGTCCGGGCCCCGGCGGGAGCCCATCTCGGTCGCGGGAATGACAATCGCCGCGATAGGTCCGCGAGCGCCTTTGGGCGCACGCGGCCTCAGCCCCCCGGAACCGGCGGCACCCGATCGAAGGTCTTCGTCCGCACCACGACAGTCGAGCCGAGCAGGCGCGAGTCCATGAACTTCTGCCGGTGCTTCAGCCGCTGGACCCCAGCCAGGGCCTGCCCGGTGGACGGGTCGAAGTAGAGCGTCGAGGCAGACCCCACGCGCCGTTGCTCGCTCAGCGTTACCGCCGTCGCTCGGCGCCCCAGTGGGTCCCGCGCGGTGCGATCGATCTCGATTCCCGGGATTGACCCGATCAGCTTGTATCCGGCCGACCGCACGTCGCCGTCGATGTTCGGGGCGAGCACGAGGCCGCCTGCAGCGCGAAACAGGGCTTCGTCCAGAGGCTGGCCCGAGTCGCGAACCACGTCCGAGTCGGTCAGCTGCTCGCGCAGCTTCTCCGGGTCCGTGGAGAGCGAGTCCGGTGCAGGGAGGCCGGGGAGATCAACTTCCTTGGCAAGCTCCTCGGCGGAGAGCTTCTTGTCGAAATTGTCGGGCAGCCGTCGCCCCTTGGCCTGGGCGAGCGAGCGCTTGTCCCCCAGCCTCTCCGCCACCCGCTTGTCGCGGGGCCCCGGCCATTTCGCCGGGAGATATGTGCGACGGACCCGCCCCGACCCGTCTGGGCGCACCCAGGAGTCGATGACGACAGGCATGCGGGGCGAATACATCGCCCCGGGTGCGCCGGTCGCCATTAGCCCCCCGGTTCTTGTCCGCGTGTAGCGGACCCCATCGGCGGCCGAGTTCTCCGAGGCGAGGCTCGCCGTCAGCAGCGCTGCCGGGATCTCGCTGTTCCCCCCGGGCTCCGAGCCGAAGGGGAGTCCGCTTACGAGAACCGCCGCGGTCGCTGCCGCGATGCCGGTGGCGGCGGCGACCACGCGGCGGGCGGTCCGGTGTGGCGGGAGCTGCTGGGGCTCCCGTGGAGGAAGGGCTGGCGGCGTGAGCTCGCCGAATGGGCGCTCCTCCGCCGGATCGGCATCGATCGCTCGGAACTCTTCGAGGACGTTGGACGTCATGCCTCCTCCGTTCTGCAACGGCCGACGGCTGGCTCGGCGGCGTTCGCGGTGAACGTCTCGTAGCGCTCGCGCAGCCTCTGCCGAGCGCGGTGTAGGCGCACCCGGAACCGCCTCGGGCTGATGCCGAGGACCGCTGCCGCCTCCTTCGGTTCGAGCTCCTCCCAGGTCACAAGCGCGATCGCCTCGCGGTCAGACGCGCTCAGCCCGTTGAACGCAGCGACCAGCGCCGGGGCGGCCGACGGATCGTCCGCGATCACCGGTTCCAGGCTGTGCTCTGAGCGGAGCCGAGCCCGCAAGGCCGCGCGCGTCGGTCGCTGCGGAAGCGGTTTGCAAGGGTCTTGCGCGCGACGCCGTAGAGCCACGGACGGGCCGCGGCCGCGTGCGCTGGGAGCTCGTCCAGGCGGCGCCACGCGGCGAGGAAGACCTCCGACACGACATCGGCGCCGTCCTGGTGCGCGGGCAGCCGCCGCGCGACGAACCGCGCGACAACGTCGCGGTGCATCTCCCAGAGGGCGTCGAACCGCTCCCGCTCACTCGCCTGAGTCGCCATCAGCCACCTGATTGTCCGGATCCGGCGCCGGCGTTTCACTTGGGCAACGCGCGGAGCTCAACCGCCACGCTGGACAGGACCGGCCGGCGCCGGGCCAACTGAGCTGGCCATTCGACTGCCAGCCCTGGCTCTGGTAAACGAGATGCGACTCGCCGCCCACGTCGATCTCAGGCGACCGGATTGCTGGGGATTGGCGTGGATTACGCCCGATTCGGGCACCAGAGGCGGGCTGGTGCCCAATGCTTTGGTGGCGGCTTCGCAGTGTCTTGTCGCGGGGATTGACCCAGCATCGGCTAAAGAATCCGAGGGCGAGTGCAGTCTCTGGGGAGAGTGTCCGCGTCCGTCGACGACCTGAGAACGCTGTATGAGGCCCGCTACGCCGGGTTCCGCCACGGTGCGGCGGCGATCCTCGGTAGCTACGGGGATGCACATGACGTGGTGCAGAGCGCCTTCGCGAAGGCGCTGCGGAACAGGCGCTCATTCCGCGGCGGCTCGATCGAGGCCTGGGTTTGGCGAATCGTGCAGCGGGAGGCCTTCGACGTCCGTGCCACCGCCGGGCAGGAGTTGCCGCTCGCCGACTCGTTCGACCTCGCGGTCGAGGATCCCGAGCGAGACGAGGAGCTCGCAGCTGCGCTGATGACGCTCCCCCCACGTCGTCGGCTAATCGTCTTCCTTCACTACTTCGCCGATCTCTCGTACGCCGACATCGCGGCGTGCTGCGAGATCGAGACGGGCACGGTCGGCGCGACGCTGGCCGACGCACGGGCAGAGCTGCGGGCCATCCTCGAGGCAAAGGAGGTCCAGCCATGAGCACGGAGGATCGGATCGAGGCCCGCCTGCAGGTACTCGCCCAGGGTGGGGGACGGCCGGACTGGAGCGAGGTCGAGACGCGCGCCGGCCACGGCTCGCGGCGCTGGTTCCGGCCGCTGCCGCTCTTCGCGGCCCTCGCAGCGCTCGTCGCCGGAGGCGCCGTGGCGGTGGCGCTGACCTCGGGTAAGCATGAGGAGGCGTCCGTCAGCACCAAACCGGCGGCGATCCCGCGAGCCCTGCGGACCCCTGTGATCGCGGGCCGACATCTCTACCGGCCGGGCTCCTCACCGGTCAAGCTGTCTGAGCCGCTCTCCGCCCCCTTGCTCGGCGCCTCGGCGCCGCTGGCGGTTCGCTCGCCCACCGGGGATGAGATCGCCTACCACGCGTGGCGGCACTCGACTCCGTCTCTGCGGCTGATCGACCCACGGACCGGAGCCGATTCCCGCGTTGCGGAGGGCGCTCAGGCAGCCGCCTGGGGGGCTGGGTTCGCCTACTTCAAGGCGCTGCACCCTCGCTTTCAGCCGAGCAGCGGAACGCCGTATCTCGGCAACGTCGTTGTCGCACCGAGTCCCGGCCAACCGGCGCGCGTCTGGAGCGCTCGGCCCGGCCCGTATCGGCCGATCGCCTGGGCCGGCAAGACGCTGCTCGTGGAGGTCGACCCATGCTCGCTCGAGGAGTGCCGCGGGGTGCCTCGACCGGGCGTTCTTGCCTTCAGCGGCCCGGGCGAGGCTAGGAGGCTCCCGATCGACACGATCACCGCGGTGAGCCCGGACGGGCGGTTGGTCGTCGGTGGGAAGTTCGCGAACCGCGTCGAGCCCCTGCCAACAGGAGCCGTGTCGGTCGTGGCAGTTGCTGACGGCAAGACGGTTGCGACTCTGGATCTCGCACAGAACACCGCTCACGTTCCGCTTTCATCCGGTCTCGGTGAGGGTGTCTGGCGGCGCGACACGATCGTCGCTCGGGCGAACGAGGGAAGCGAAGATGCGCTCGTCGCCATCCATTTCGGCGGGGACACTCGTCTGCGGCTCGACCGGGTGCTGACGCTCGATGCCCGGGCGCGGGCCGACTCTCCACACGGCAGCTTCTTCAACGGCGTGGCCTTCGACGGGCCGCGCGCGGACCGGGTCGCCACGGCGTTACGGCAAGGGCGCAGCCGCATCCTGATCTGCCAGCTCAGCCAGGCGAGATGCGTCCGCGGCCGAAAGGTTCCGAATGAGACGGCGCTCGCGTTTGTGGGCAACGGGAGCGCTCCATTGCGTTAGGCCCTCACCACGCCAGGTCGGCGGGTCGCAACGAAACCCAGCTAGAACTCGTGTAACCAGGCAGGGTGCCGCTAACCACGAGACGTCTTCAGAAGGCTGCCGCCGGCGAGCCGGGTGCGTGAGCTCCACCCCAGGGTTCGGGCCTCAAGGGTGACTCACCTGACACCGCGGATGATGTCCAGCAGCTCGTCGCGACCGTAGCCGCTACTTCGCGCAAGGTCCACTAGCTCGTGGGCCCGCTCGATCAGCGCTACCCGCTCGGGCTCGCCGGCGACCGTGATGCCGCGGCCGCGACGGAACTCCAGCACTCCCTCGTCGCGGAGCAGACGCAGCGCCCGCAGCACCGTGTTCTTGTTGACGCCCGCGACGGCCGCCAGGTCCTTCGCCGGGGGTAGGCGATCACCCGGAACCGCTTCGCCCTCGGAGATCGCCCGCCGGATCTGAGCAGCTACCTGCTCGTGAAGGCCACGGGGCTCATCGCGGTCGACCTTGACGGCAAGCATGGTGCTAGAGATACTAGCTTCAGGATGACACCCGCGACAATCAATCCACCGCGCCCCGCCTCCTCCGACGAACTCGAGGCCATCATCAAGGAGGCGCGACGACGGGCGCGGCGGCGGCGGATGGGCTATGCAGCGCTGGTCGCCATCGCCGCTCTCGCCGCCCTCGGCGTCTACCTCGCTCTCCACGGCGGCGGCACAGCCGCAGTGAGCACTCACCCATCCCCGAGCCCGGCAGCGAGCGCCCACCATCGTCCGCAGAGCGTCGCCCTCCCGGCCGGCCATCCCGTCTCGGTCTCGTTCCCCTCGGAGGCCCATGGCTGGATGCTTCTCGGAAAGCGCTGCGAGTCAAAGGGCTGCGCCGGTGGCGAGGTCCTTGAGACCAAGGACTTCGGTCGCAGTTGGAAGTCCCTGGGGCCAGCTCCGTCCCTGAGACCATCCCGGCCGATCCTCAGCCTCGCCCTCCCGGTGGGCGGCTCCGTCAATCAGATCTACTTCGCCAACGCTCGTGACGGCTGGCTGTTCGGCGGCGACCTTTACGCAACCCACGACGGCGGCCGGAGCTGGTCCCGGGTCAGCACCGAGGTGCGCAACCGCTCGCTTGTGGTTAGGGATGTGGTGAGCGCCGGGCGGCGGCTCTACGTATTCGGCGCGGAGTGCAACGCCGAGGGTGGGGAGTGTCAGGATGGAAGCCTGCTCACAGGACCAATTGCGGGCGGGAAACTCAAACCTGTTCCGTCGCTGGTCAGGTTCGGGCTACCGGGCGGGCTCTACTCTGCCGACTCCCTTTCTGCCGCCGGGCACGGGGTCTATGCGCTCATCCGTCCGCACGTCCATTCCTCCCCCAAGCGAGAGCTGATTGCGGCCTCTCCGGACGGACGGAGCTGGTCCTTCGAGGCGCTGCCCCGCGGGTGTGCCACCTCGAGCCGGACCTTGGGCGCATGGAGCTCTTCCGGACTCGTCTTGGCGTGCGCGGGGATACCCGGGGCCGGTGAGCAGATGCAGCATTTCTTCGTCTCCACGGACGGCGCCCGGCATTGGCGGTCGGTGACAACGGCGGTGCTCGGTGGCTATGCGACGAGCATCGCCGCTGTGAGCCGCGGGACCTGGTACCTGGCTGGAGAGCGCTCGCCTGTCCAGGAGACAACCGATGGCGGGGCCCACTGGACGGGGGCCGTCGGAGCCAACCCTTACGACAGTGGCTTTACCTCGGTGGAGACCGTCGGGTCCAGGCACGCGGTTGCCCTGCCGGCCAACTGGCGTGCCCGCTCAGCGTGGTTCACGAGCACCGGCACGAGGGGCTGGTACCGCGAGGGCTTTTCACGACCTTCACGGCACGCCCGGGATGCATCGAATTGAGACTTAGCGACGTCGCTCTGGCTGCTTCGCGAGATTGAATCCGCTCGCCGCGGCTGACCATTGGCCGTCTTCGCGCGGAGCGGCACTCCCGCTTGGTTGGGGACTTCTGCACGCTGTGCCTGCAAGAGTCCCCAATCAAACCCACGCGGAGCCTCGGACAGCGTCCCTCGCGGCGTCGGAGACTCCAGTTTCCCTCGAGCCAGGAGAGAGGTGGCAAACCCGGGAACGGGCTCCATTGGGCACCAGCCGCTGCCCCCACTTGCGCGGCAATCGCCTCGTCTGCCAAAGACATCACGCGCCAAACGGCTTGGCTGCTGAGGTTCCCAACATGGGCGGTACTGGGCTCGAACCAGTGACCCCCTGCTTGTAAGGCGTGGGGGGTAGTCGCCATTCGAGGCGTTGCATCCGGCTCTAGCAAGCGGAATGCGGCCGACTGCCGCGTGCGAGCCAGCTGGTCGGATTACCGCGGATTGCCGTCCTTTACGCCCGATTCGGGCACCAGAAGTGCGCCGGTGCCCAATCCCTACTGTTCCTCACCCGACGCCGCGAATGATCTCGAGGAGCTCGTCGCGTCCGTAGCCGCTGCTGCGCGCAAAGTCGACCAGCTCGTGGGCCCGCTCGATGACGGCTGCTCGCTCCGGCTGCCCGGAGACCGTGATCCCACGACCGCGGCGGAACTCGAGCACTCCCTCTTCTCTCAGCATGCGCAGCGCGCGCAGCACCGTGTTCTTGTTGACACCGGCGACGGCCGCGAGGTCTTTGGCGGGCGGCAGCCGATCACCGGGCCCGGCCTCACCGTCGGCGATGGCTCGCCGGATCCGCGCCGCAACTTGCTCGTGTAGTTCGAGCGACTCCGATCGATCCACCTTGACTTCGAGCATAGTGCTATGCACAATAGCTTTATCGACGCGGGAGTCAAACAAGGGGTGGCCGCACCGGACGAAACTCCGGTCGACGAGCAAGAGCTCCAAGCAATCATCGAGGAGGCGCGGACGCGAGCCCGCCGGCGGCGGATCAGGCTCGCAGCAACCGTCGTAGCGGCCCTCGGGCTGGTCGCAGCGTTCTGGTTCATCGCGGGGACTGGAGGAGGCTCGAAAGCAGCGAACGGCGCCGGGTCCTCGAACTCCGCGGTCGGCGGCGTGCAGTACTCGCGGATGAAGGTCGAGGGGCTGGTGACAACTGGCAGGCCCGGCGCCCCTTACTCGCTGCGGCTACCCATCGTGATCGACGTCTGGGTCCGTCCCGATGGGTCCGGGCGTGTCCGTCGCACCCACCTCCCCGCGCAGTGGCCGGGGCCGCGCGACAAGCGGCGTGCGAAGCAGCAGAGCGACAAGCGCTCGCTCGCCCAGGCTGAAGGACGACGCCTGCCCGAGGACTCCGACGCGGAGCTCTCCGCCGAACAGCTTGCCGAGGAGGTCTCTCTGCCCCCCGGCCTTCCACCGTCGGACTCGCTCTCCACCGACCCGGAGGAGTTACGGCAGCAGTTGATCAACTCCGACGCCGTCCAACACGCCAACCTCCCAGCGAACGAGGTCCTATTCCGTGCCGCGGGCGGGCTCGTCATGAGTCCGAACATCGATGACGACGTGCGGGCGGCCGGCTACAGGGTGATCAGCGCTATCCCAGGAGTCGAGGTCGACCCGGCGGCGCGCGATCCCGTCGGCCGCCGGGCGACGGCCCTGACGCTGACCGAACAGAGACGCGGCGGCTCGGCATCAACACTCTTCTTCGCCCCCTCAACCGGCCAGGCGCTGGCTGAAGTCGAGCGGCTGCAGCACCGCGAGAAGTTTCTCGACTCGCGGCGAATGGGCTCGGCCGTGGTCACGCAAACAAGGACCGTCGACAAGGTGCCGCCCGTCCCGGGCAACTGAGCAGCAGGCCGCCACGCAAGAAGCCGGCGCTGCCACTGCGGCTTTCGCGGCGAAGGCGGTCGGTGCTGATGAGGCCGATGTCATCTCGAACACGCGTGGCCATCTGGCGCAGCTGGCCAACAGCGCTGAGCGGATCGTTGTCTTCGGCGAGCTCGTGCAGGGCGTTGACGCTTGGTGGCGCAAACGGCGAATCGATACTGCGTAAATGGCGATTGGAAGCAGCGCATGTGGCGAAGACGCACTGGGGAGCTCGACACTGATCGTGATCATCGTGATGAGCAACGCGATGACAAAAAGCTCGAGAGCTACCGAAGGAGCGTTGCGATCCTGGGTGCACGACGACGATCAACATCATCGACTTTGCCCAGCAACGCAAGTGGGAGCGTTGCTTCCGAAGCGTCGGCCCCTCCGACTCCGCCGCCAGGGCGGGCGGAAGCCGTCACTCGCGCAGAGCTGGTGAGGCACTGGTGAAGCTCGCGAACGGGCTCCATTGGGCACCAGTTGCTGCCGCCGCTTGCGCGGCAGTCGCCTCGTCTGCCAAAGACATCACGCGCCAAACGGCTTGGCTGCTGAGGTTCCCAACATGGGCGGTACTGGGCTCGAACCAGTGACCCCCTGCTTGTAAGGCAGGTGCTCTCCCAACTGAGCTAACCGCCCGGGATGTCGCGGAAGGTAGCGGACGGGGACGGGCGGGCGGCAGCGACAGTCACGCTCGCCGGGCCCGGCGGCGATACGCTCGCGCGGGCAGGTCCCGCTACACAGGAGACCCGAAATGGGATTCATGGACAGGTTCAAGGGGCAGATGGACCAGGCGCAGAAGGTCGCCAAGCAGGCCGGCGACGCAATGAGCGCCGGTACGGACCCGGCGATGGCCGACTACGCGGTGCTGGTCAACAAGCTCGCGACCAGCGGCGTCCCGTGCACGGCGGTGATCGGGGCCGTCGGGATGAGCGGCGCGACCGACGGGTTCAACAAGGAGTACACGCTCGAGGTGACCGTCGAGGGGAACGGTGACCCCTACCACGCGATCGTCGTGCAGTACCTCCCCGATGGCGCCGAGAAGGACTACGTCGAGGGGGCCGCGTTCGACGCGAAGGCCGATCCCGACGACAAGACGAACGTGCTGCTGTACGGCAAACTGTCCTGAGTAGCGACGAGGGGAGCGGCGGGACGACATGGACCTCGGACTCGAAGGACGAACGGCGCTGGTGATGGGCGCGAGCCACGGCCTCGGACGCGGCATCGCGACGGTGCTCGCGCGGGAGGGCGCGAAGGTCGCCCTGTGCTCACGGGACGAGACCGCGCTCGCGGAGCTGGCGGGAGAGCTCGGCGGCGAGACGGCCGTGGTCCCCGCCGACTCCGGGGATCTCGACCGCGTGGCCGCTGTGCCCGCCGAGGTCGCCGAGCGGCTCGGGCCGGTCGAGATCCTCGTCATCAACACGGGCGGCCCCCCGCACGGCGGCGTCCTCGACAACTCCCCCGAGGAGTGGGACACGGCCTACCGGACGCTGGTGCTCGCCGGCCGCACGCTCGTCGAGGCCACGCTCCCGGCGATGCGCGAGCGCGGCTGGGGCCGGATCGTCAACGTCGGCTCGTCCACCCTGCGCGAGCCGATTCCGGGGATGGCCCTGTCCAACTCTCTGCGGATGGCGGCGCTGGGGATGCTGCAGACCCTCGCGCGGGAGGTGGCTGCCGACGGCATCACCGTGAATACGGTCGCGACCGGACGCTTCGGCACCGACCGGCTCACGGAGCTGTACGGCTCCCTCGAGGAGGCGGAGCGGCAGGCGAGCGGCGACGTCCCCGCCGGGCGGCTCGGCACGCCGGAGGAGTACGGCGACCTCGTCGCCTTCCTCTGCTCGGAGCGCGCCGCCTACCTGACCGGCGCGGTGATCCCGCTCGACGGCGGGCTGCTGCGATCGGTCTGAGCCCGGCGCGGGGCCCAGCCGCCGCGGTTGCGCGTGATCGCGAACCAGCCAATGCCGACCGCGACCATTGCCAGGCTGAGCAGCTGCGCCTCGGTGAGGCCGATGAAGACGGCGTCGTTGCGGCGCAGGAACTCGATCAAGAAGCGCTCGAGCCCGGCGAGGATCAGATACAGGGCGAACAGCAGGCCGGGCCGGAAGCGGTCCCGCAGCGTCCACAGCACGATCGCGACCGACCCCATCGCGAGCGTCTCGTAGATCGGGGTCGGGTGCACCGGCGTGTCGATCGGCTTCGTGCCGTCGGGATACGCCATCGCCCAGGGACCGTCCCAGGCCTTGCCGTAGTCGCCGTCGCCGGAGAGCTGGCAGCCGACGCGGCCGATGGCGTAACCGATCGCCAGCGGCACGCTCGCGAGGTCGAGCAGCGTCAGGTTGAGGATCCGCCGCCACGCCGCCCAGCCGAGGACGGCGATCGCGCCACCGATCGCGCCGCCGTACCAGGTCAGACCCGAGCCGGAGAAGATGCTCCCCAGGAGGTCGTTCTTGACGTCGCTCCAGTTGTCGATCAGGAAGTACAGGCGCGCCCCGACGAGCCCGCCGATGAGCGCGGCGAAGACGATCTCGTAGGCCCAGTCACGGGGCTTGCCGAGCTCCTCGAAGCGTCTCGCGCAGACGGCCCCGGCAGCGATGAACCCGAGCCCGAAGCAGATCCCGAAGGACTGCAAGGTGAGCGGGCCGATGTGGATCTCTGGGTACATGGAGGCGAATGAGTAGTAGCCCCGAGGGGAGTCGAACCCCTGCTTCTTGGTTGAAAACCAAACGTCCTAACCGTTAGACCACGGGGCCGCGGCGCGAAGGCGGAGTCTAGTTCGGCACGAATTCGGCACATTCCGTGACCCACCCGCGCGGAACTTCCGGTCATAGTCGAACACATGTTCGCCGGATGCAAGAACCGCCCTTATCTTCTCAACGAGCACGCCCGCGCGCGCGAGCTGCGCGCCGCGGGGCTGTCCTACAAACAGATCGCAGCGGAGCTGGGTATCAGCTCCGCGACCGCGCATCGATGGACTCGCGACGTCGAGCTCAGCGAGGAGCTCCGCCGCGCGATCCTTTCGCGCCCGCAGACGGCCGAAGCGGTGCGCAAGCGGGTCGAGACTTGGTCGGGTCGCTGCCGAGCCAAGCGCCTCGCCTACCAGCAGGCGGGCCGGGCCCGCGCGGCGGCTGGAGACCAACTGCACATGGCCGGCTGCCTGCTCTACTGGTGCGAGGGGAGCAAGAACCGGAACGTTCTCAAGATGTGCAACTCGGACCGGGCGATGATGACGGTCTTCATGCGGTTCCTCCGGGACTCGATGGGTGTGGAGACAGAGAATGTCCGCGTCTCGCTCAACGTCTACCTCGGGAACGAGATTCCGCTGGCGGCCATCGAGTCGCACTGGCTTGACGCGCTGGAGCTCCCGCGCAGCTGCCTTCGCAAGCACCAGTTGAATCACAACCCAACGTCGAGCAGCGGACGGAAGGTGAACAAGCTGCCCTACGGCGTCTGCACCGTCACCGTGAACTCGACCGAAGTCGTCCAGCACATCTTCGGCGCGATCCAGGAATACGCCGGCTTCGAGGAGCGGCGTTGGCTCGACGGGCTCTATTGACCCGTCTGGCCCAGCAACAGCTCCAGCAGGGCCTTCTGGGCGTGGAGGCGGTTCTCGGCCTGGTCCCAGACGGCCGAACGGTCGCCGTAGAGCACGTCGGCGCTGATCTCCTCACCCGGGTGCGCGGGGAGGCAGTGCAGGGCGACGGCGCGGTCAGAGGCGGCGGCGAGCAGCTCGGCGTCGAGCCGGTAGGGCTCGAGCGCCTGCCGCTTGGGCGCGGCCGTCTCCTCGTCCTCGCCGAGCGAGACCCAGACGTCGGTGTAGACGGCGTCGGCGCCGGCGACCGCCTCCCGTGGGTCGGTGACGAGCGTGGCCTGCGGGCAGTCGTCGAGCGTGTAGCCGTCGGGGGAGGAGACGATGACCTCGACCCCGACTGCCGACCCGATCAGCGCCAGCGAGCGGGCGACGTTGTTCCCGTCGCCCACATAGGCGACCCGGAGCCCCTGGAGCTCGCCAAAGTGCTCGCGCAGCGTGAGCAGGTCGGCCAGCGCCTGGCAGGGGTGGTGCAGCGGCGTCAGCGCGTTGATGACCGGAACGTCGGCCCGCTCGGCGAGCTCGACGACGTTCGCGTGCGAGCCGCTGCGGACGACGATCGCCGCCACGTAGCGGGAGAGGACCTGGGCGGTGTCGCGGATCGACTCCCCCCGGGCGAGCTGCATCTCGCCCCCGCGGAGCACGACCGGGTGGCCGCCGAGCTCGGCGACGCCGACCTCGAACGAGATCCGGGTCCGGGTCGACGGCATCTCGAAGACGAGCGCGATCGAGCGTCCGGCGAGCGCCTCGGTCACCATCTCCCGGCGGAAGGCCTTGAGCTCGCCGGCGCGGTCGAGCAGCGCGACCAGCTGCTCGCCGCTGAGCTCCTCGCCGGTGATGAATCCGGGCGCCATGGGAAGCGCGGGATCGTAGTGCATCGGCCTGGCCTCCCCCGGCTTGCCGCCGCGGATCGCGAAATGATCGCGGCATGGCCGACGGGGTGGCGCGGGTCCTGACCTGGAACCTCTTCCACGGCCGCGACCACCCGCCCGAGCGCGAGCTCCGGACGCTACGTTCGCGGCTGCTGAGGAGGACCGAGCGCGGCGCTGCCCACGCGCAGGTCAACAGCGACCTCTTCGAGCAGTTCGCGGATGTGCTCGCCGACGCCGAGTGGGACGTCGCCCTCCTGCAGGAGTGCCCGCCCCGCTGGGCCGAGGAGCTCGCGGTCCGCTGCCGCGCCGATGCCCACCGGGCGCTGACCGCGCGCAACCTGCCCGCGCCGCTCGCCCCCCTGCAGCGGCTCGGCGGGCGTCTCAACCCCGACCTGCTCGGCTCATGGGAGGGCGGCTCGAACCTGACACTGGTTCGCGGGGCGTACGGCGCGCCGACGATCGCCGAGCGGCGCGAGCTCACCCTGGCGCGTCGGCCGGAGACGCGCCGCATGGCCTACAGCCGGCTGCGCACCGGTCTCTGCATCGCCAACATCCACCTCTCGCAGGACGCCACCGCCGCCGAACGCGAGCTCCTCGCCGCGGCGAGGACGGCCGTCCGCTGGGCGGACGGCCGGGCGCTGATCCTCGGCGGCGACTTCAACCTGCGGCCGGCGCGCTCGCCCGGCGCCTTCGCCGCGCTCGCCGAGGAGTACGGCTTCGGCAGCCCCGCATCCCGCCAGGCCATCGACCACCTCCTCGCTCGCAACCTCGAGGTCGTCGAGGGGCCTCGGACCTGGCCGGCCGCGCGCCGCGAGGTCCCCGATCCGACGGCGCCACGCGACGGCCCGTCCCTTCCAATTCGGCTCTCCGACCACGCCCCCGTGGAGGCCTGCTTTGCGGTCCCGGGCGGAGCGATCACCGGCAAACCACCCCTCTGACCTCAGCGCAAACCCCGCAAGCCGCAGACCAGCTCCTGCGCCAACCTTCACATGAAGCTCCGCCGGGGGGATAGGTTTCCGGTCCGGAGGGCACAATCGAACGGAGGGCCGACGGAAATGGCTGCGACGAAGAAGACGACGACGAAGCGCTCGACAGCGAGCAAGAAGAGCGGCTCTGCGAAGAGCACCGCGAAGCGCCCGGCGCGAGCCGCGGACCGCGCCGACAAGTCCGTCGAGGCGTTCCGTGAGGCGCTCGAGAAGAGTTTCCGCGAGGTGGTCGACGACGCCGTCAAGCGCGGGCGGATGACCCGCGACGACGCGAACGAGCTCGTTACCAAGCTCGTGAGCAAGGGCCGCAAGCAGACCGAGGACTTGCTCAAGGAGGTCGAGCGCGCGATCGAGCAGGCCCGCAAGGAGGTGGAGAGCCGGACGACGAAGGCGCGCAAGCAGGTCGAGAGCCAGACGACGAAGGCCCGCAAGGGCGCTCGCAAGCGCGTCGACCGCGCCACCAAGGCCGTGATCGAGGCCGCCGACGAGCCGATCGCCCAGGCCGACAAGCTGCGCTCGCGCGCCGGCCTGCCCGGCTTCCCGATCACCGCCTACGACCAGCTCACCGCGGCCCAGGTCAAGAGCCGGATCCCGGACCTGACGAAGGCCGACGCCCGCAAGGTGCGCACCTACGAAAAGGGCAACAAGGCCCGGAAGAGCATCCTCGACGCGATCGAGAAGCGGCTCGCCGCCTGAGCGCGTCGCTGCAACGATAGGCGGGTGCAACCCGCTGCCGGAGACGACGTCAAGCCCGGCTCCGCGCGTCCCCGGCGCGGGGACGAGCTCGAGCTGCGGATCGACTCGCTCGCCCAGGGCGGCCGCGGCGTCGCCCGCACCGATACCGGCTTCGTCGTCTTCGTCGCCGGCGCCCTCCCCGGCGACCTCGTCCGCGCCCGCATCGGAAAGTCGAAGAAGGCCTACGCCGAGGCGACGACCGCGGAGCTGATCGAGGCCGCGCCCGAGCGCATCGCCAACGCCTGCGTGCACGGCGCCGAGCCCTGCCCGGGCGCCCCCTGGCAGGGCCTGCCCTACGAGCTGCAGCTCGAGCACAAGAGCGCGCAGGTGCGCGAGGCACTGGCGCGGCTCGGCGGATTCGAAAACGTCGAGATCGAGCCGATCGTCGGCGCCGACCCCGACGGGCGCTGGCGCTACCGCAACAAGGCCGAGTACTCCTTCGGCGCCGATCGCGACGCCGAGGCCGGCATCGCCCTCGGCTTCCACGCGCGCGGTCGCTGGGACCGCGTCGTCGACATCGACGACTGCCTGCTCGTCTCCGAGGCGAACAACGCAGCCCGCAACGACGTCCGCGCGTGGGCCCGCGAGAACGTCGTCCCCGCCTACGACCGGACCGGCGGTGTCGGCGTGCTGCGCAACCTGATCGTCCGCGAAGGCCGGCGCACCGGACAGATCCACACCCGCCTGGTCACCGGCCCGGCCTCGATCCCGCGGCCGCCGACTGACCTGCATACGGTCGTCGCCCAGGACAGCGGCTCGACCGACGGCCCGACCGGCGCCCTCGGCGCCGAGCGCCTGCGCGAGCAGCTCTGCGGTCTCGACTTCGACGTCTCCGCGACCGCCTTTCTGCAGACGAACACGGAGATGGCAGAACGCCTCTACGCCGTCGCTCGCGAGTACGCGGCGCTGACGGGCGGCGAGCGCCTCTTCGATCTCTTCTGCGGCGTCGGCACGATCGGGCTCACCCTCGCCGGCGACGCGGACGAGGTGTGGGGGATCGAGTCGGTCCCCGAGGCCGTCGCCGACGCCGAGCTCAACGCGGAGGCGAACGGGATCGACAACGCGCAGTACCGCGCCGCCGACGCCCGCCTGGGAATCCGGCCCCTCGTCGAGGAGGCCGGCAAACCCGACGTAGTGGTCATCGACCCGCCGCGCGCGGGCCTCTCGGCGAAGATCGTCCGCCGCGTACTCGAGTGCGAGGCGCGGCGCATCGTCTACGTCTCCTGCAACCCGACCACTTTGGCCCCAAACCTGCGCCAGATGGTCGACGACGGTGGCTACGAACTGCTCCGCGCCCGCCCCGTCGACATGTTTCCCCAGACCCCGCACATCGAGTGCGTCGCGGTCCTGGAGCGACCCGCCGGGGCGTGAGCTCCCCTCCCCCGCTCGCGGGGCGCGGCTTCGCCGTCTCCGCCGGCCTCGCCCCGGAGCTCGCCGCGCCGCTCGCAACTCGCTGCGCCGAGCTCGGCTACAGCTCGATCTGGAGCACCGACCATCCCGCCGTCGGCCCGCCGAGCGGCAGCGCCCTGCGGACGTTGGCGGGCCTCGAGCCGGGCGCCGGAGGCCTGGCGCTCGGCGTCGGCGCCCTCGCGCTCGACCGCCACCGCCCCGCGACAATCGCGGCCGAGGTCGAAGCGCTCGGCCTCGACCCCACGCGCCTGTGGCTCGCGCTCGGAGCGGGCACCTCGAAGCGCCCGCTCGAGCTCGCCGCATCGGCGCTCAGCGAGCTCCGCGAGCTGCTGCCCGGCGCCCGGCTGCTGCTCGCGGCGAGGGGGCCGCGCATGTGCGAGCTCGCCGGCCGCAGCTTCGACGGCCTCCTCGTCGCCTGGATGACGCCCGCGGCCATCGAAGCGCGCTCGCGCCAACCTGCAGGCGGGGGCCGCGGCGGCGTCCCGCCCGACGCCACCCCTCGCCGGGTACGTGCGCGCCTCGGTCGGCGCCGACGCGGAGACGCGCCTCGCCCGCGAGGAGGGCTTCTTCCGTGCCCGCCCCGGCTGGCGCGAGCACTTCGCCCGCCTCGACTCCGAGCCCGGACGGACGGGCGCCTTCGCCGACTACCCCTCCGAGCTCGCGACCGCGCTCGCGCCGTACGATCGCACGCTCGATCTGCTCGTCATCCGCGGGCTCGCCGCGCCCCGGGCCGCAATGCTGGAACGGATCGCAGCGGCTGCCCGCCCACCCGCGCCCGACGCCGCGCAGCCGAGCTAGACGCGGCGGAGGCCCGCCCTCACTGGGTCGGCAGCGGTGAACCCGCGAGCACGAAGAACCAGACGAGCGCCGCGGCGCTGACGATGAGCGTCGTTCCCACGAACACCGTCTCGACGGCCCACGTCTTGTCCTCATCGCGAGGCTTGACCGGGCGCGTGTCGGTCATTCCCCGCATCCATGGGTTCCGCGCCGAGCCCTTCTGCTTCGTCGGCTCCGGCTCGTGCTCGAGCAGCGCGATCACCCAGCCGGCGATGTAGAGCACGAGCGCGTACGTGACGACGATGCCGAAGAAGATCAGCATCGCGACCGACCAGTCGAGGCTCGAGGTGTTCGACCCACCCTGGACCTGGGAGCCGATCCAGACCCAGCCCAGCGGCACGCCGAAGCCGACGAGCGCAGCGACCACGACCGTTGCGACGAGGACACCTATCCCCCGAATCGGGTGCATGCCCGCCAATGTTCCCAGAGAGGCCGGGTCAGCGGGCGGTGATCCTCCGCCGACCCGTGCGGATCAGTACGGGGGCAGATCCTCGTACCAGGTGCCGAGTGCGCGGAACGCACGCCAGAACGCCCGCTTCGGCTCCTCGCTGTCGAGGGCCGCGTCGATGTCGGGAGTGAAGATCACGTCGATCGACGGCGTCAGCCGCTGAATCTCGCCCGGCAGCGGCTCGAGCTCGCGGGCCATCGGCACCTGGACGTCGTTGAGCGTCTCCAGCGCCGCCTCTCCCATGACGACGATGCAGCGCGGCTCGACGATCGCGATCTCCGTCACGAGCCGAGCGACGCAGCCCGGCGACGCGAGCGCGGGGTCGGCGAGCGGGCACTTGACGCAGATCGTGCCGTAGACGGCGAGCGGGTCCACCTGCAGCCGCTTGAGGCTCTTCATCACAGCGTTGCCGGTGCGCCCGTAGAAGGCGACGCCCTCCTCGATCTCGGCCGGGTTCGGGGCGTGCTTGAGCAGCATCACGTCCGCCTGCGGGTGGCCGGAGCCGAGCACCGGCATCAGGTTCCCGCGCGGGCACTCCTCGCAGTCCTGGAGGTCGTGCGTGAGCTGGTTCAGCTCCCGGATCGCACGCTCGAGGTACTTCTCCTTGATCTGGTCCTCTGTGGTGGGCACGGCGATGGACGGTTTTGACGGCCCGCCTCGCTCTCCTTTCGGTTGCACCCCGTTATCCCCCCGTGAATCAACTCTTGCCACGCGGGGCGGTGCCTCCGCGCGACTTCGAGCGGGCGCGCTTCGCCTCATGCCGCCGTCCCCCCTGCACCGGGCGCGGGTTGCTGACCTGCTTACGGCCTCCCGCCTGGCCGCTCGCCGCCTGCATCCACTTCAGCGCCTGGACGTAGACGAGGTTCTTGTGCTTGCGCACGATGTCGGCGGAACGCATCGCCTCGAGGAACTCCGCCGGGCCGTCGAACTCGTGGAGCCTGATGCGGACGCTGCCGAGCGCCTGCGCGACGTGCCCGTCGGAGCCGGCGCCGGGAACGATCCGGTACTTCGCCGCGAAGCGCTCCGCCTCCTCGTTGAAACCGCTGAAGGCCACGCGCGGGTTGAAGACCTCGAGGATGTCGATCTCCTCGACCATGTCCAGCAGGTGCTCGTAGTCGGGCACCGAGTGCAGGCGGTCGAACGGGTGTGGCACGTAGACGAGCCCGCCCTGGCGGCGGATCTCGGCGATCGTCTCCGCCATCGTCATCCCACGCTCGATCTTCTCGGTGAGGAAGAGGCCGATCACCTCGCCCTGCTCCGCGGTCTTCACCTCCTCGCCGACGATCACCTTGATGCCGCCGTCGCGCTCGGCGGCATCGCGCGCGGCGAGCGCCCCCGAGATCTCGTTGTGGTCGGTGACGGCGATCGCGCCCATGCCCCTGTCCTTGGCCGTCTCGAGCAGGACCTCGACCGGCGTCGCGCAGTCGTTCGAGTGATCGGTATGCATGTGCAGGTCGCAGTCGATCGTCGGCCGCCGCGTGATCCGGCGCCGCACCTCGGGGTCGCCCGTGCCCTCGTGGCGGCGCGCCGCAAGGCGCGCGTAGATCGCCTCGATCTCATCCGCGACGTCGGCCCACGGGCGGGCGCGGGCCTTCGCCGCGCTCTCCATGCGGGTGAGCAGCTTCGGGTCCCCGGCGAGCCTCGCGAGATGCCCGGCGAGGGTGATGACGTCGCCGGCGGCGAAGGTCAAGCCGCTCTCGTCGTCGCCGAGGGCCTCCGCGTAGGGCGGGATCTGCGAGACGACCGGGACCGTGCCGGAGGCGAACGCCTGATGGACCAGACCGGCGGCGGGGCGCGGCCCGCCCGAGGCGAGACAGAGGACGTCGGCGGCGGCGATCACGGACTCGGCCGCGACCTCCCCCGGACGCACGAAGCTGATGTGCCGGGCCACGTCCCGGTTGACGCGCGGCGTCTGTCCGGACTCGTCGAGGCAGACGACCGCCTCCCAGCTGCCATCGAGCGGGAGCCGGCGCAGCGCCCGCAGCGCCAGGCGCAGGGCACCGCGCTCCTCGCGCCCGCAATACGCGATCCGCATCGGGCGGTCCCCCGACTCCGGCTCCGGCCGCGGCCAGCGCGGCTCGGCCCCGTCGGCGCCGGCGGGCACGCGCTCGTAGGAGCCGGCGAAGAATCGGCGCATGAGCTCCTCCGTTGCGAGCCCGGACACCGTCCGCGCGTCGAGCCGGCCGAGGAAGATCTCGACCAGCGGCCGCGCCACCTGGGTCGAGAGGATCCGCTCGGTCGGCTCGTGGAAGCTGCCCACGTTGAGGGCGCGCGAGTGTCGCAGCGCTGCCGACGAGGCGCTCGGCGCGAAGGGGTCGTGGACGTGGACGACGTCGAAGGGGACCGAGCTGAGCAGCAGCTCGAGCGTGCCGGAAACATCGAGCGGGAAGGGTGCCGCTCGCGGCTTCGGGCCCCGCGGCATCGGTATTCCCTGTCCGATCGCGATGATCGGCGGGCCGTCCTCGCCGACCCGCCGGCCGCCCCAGGAACCGTCGAAGAGCTTGCCGGCGTCATCGCGGGCGCGCTCGATCGCCTCGTGGGAGCTCCGCACCTCGCGCCGCGAGGGGACCGGGGCCGCGACGGCGACCCGGTGCCCGCGCAGGCCAAGCTCGGCCGCGACGCGACCGGCGTACTCATTCACCTCGTCGTGCGAGCCCCAGCTGTAGGGCGTCACGTGGGCGATCGTCAGGCGCGCGCTGTCCGCCACGGGGGCAGGATAGATGCCCCGCTGCATACGATTGCCGCCGAGGGCAGCCGCCCGCCGGCAAGCGAAGGAGAGAGACGAGCATGAGCAGCTACGACTACGTGATCATCGGAGCGGGTTCCGCGGGGTGTCTGCTGGCCGCTCGCTTGACCGAGGACAGAGACACCACGGTGCTGCTGATCGAGGCCGGCGGCCGCGATCGCTCCCCGAAGATCAAGATCCCCGCCGCCTTCGCGCAGCAGTTCCAGACGAAGCTCGACTGGAACTTCGAGACCGAGCCGGAGCCCGGCTGCGACGACCGGCGACTGTACGTGCCGCGCGGGCGCTCACTCGGCGGGTCGAGCTCGATGAACGCGATGCTCTACGTGCGCGGCTGCGCCGCCGACTACGACGGCTGGGCCGCCGCCGGCTGCGACGGCTGGAGCTGGGAAGAGGTGCTGCCGTACTTCAAGCGCTCCGAGCGGCGTGAGAGCGACGGCGTCCCCGGCGCCGCGCACAGCGCCGCGGGCACCCTGAACGTCGCCGACGCGCGCGACCCCCGCGGCCTCACCGATCTGATGGTGGAGGCCGCGCGCGCTCACGACTTCCCGCTCGACCCCGACTACAACGACGGCGAGCCGGACGGCATCTGCCGCGTGCAGACGACCCAGAAGAACGGGCGTCGCTGGAGCAGCGCAGATGCGTTCCTCCGGCCGGCGATGAAGCGCCCGAACCTGACCGTGCTCACCCGCGCCCAGGTGGTCGGCCTCACCATGAACGGAAACCGGGTCGATGGCGTCACCTACGCGCGCAGGCGGCGCACCGAGACCGCGACGGCAGCACGCGAGGTCATCCTCAGCGCGGGCGCGATCGGTTCGCCGCAGCTCCTCATGCTCTCCGGGATCGGTCCCGCCGACGAGCTGCGCCCGCTCGGCGTCGAGCCCCGGGTCGACCTGCCCGGCGTCGGCCGCAACCTCCAGGACCACCCCTACGTCGTCTGCATCTGGGAGACCCAGACCGGCTCCCTCGCCGACGCCGAGAAGCCCGGGGCGATGCTCGAGTTCCTGCGCGGCGGGCGCGGACCGCTGACCTCCACCGTGGCGGAGGCGTTCCTGTGGACGCGCGCCGACCGCGAGGCCACAGCGCCCGATCTTCAGTTCCACATGGCCCCCGCCTACTTCGCCGACAACGGCTTCGAGGAGTTCGACGGCCACGCGTTCACCATGGGTCCGGTCCTCGTCGCTCCGCGCTCGCGTGGCTGGGTGAAGCTACGCAGTGCCGACGCGGCGGCGAAGCCACGGCTGCTGGGCAACCACCTGACCGAGCAGGAGGACGTGGACGCGCTCGTGCACGGCATCAAGCTCGCGCGCGAGCTCGCGGCGACCGATCCGCTCGCCGCGGCGGCGACCCGCGAGATCTACCCGGGACCCGACGTCGCCGACGACGAGCAGATCGTCGCCGACGCGCGCCGGCGCGTGCAGCTCCTCTACCACCCGGTCGGGACCTGCAAGATGGGCACCGGGGATGACGCCGTGGTCGATCCGGAGCTTCGCGTCCGCGGGGTCGAGAACCTGCGCGTCGTCGACGCCTCGGTGATGCCGACGATCACCCGCGGCAACACCAACGCGCCGACCTACATGATCGCCGAGAAGGCAGCGGACCTGATCAAGACCGGCGGATGACCGGACCGAGGTCGTCCCGCCGCTGCGGCGCCTGCGTGATCAACGCCACCGGCAACCCCAGCCCTGCGTCGCGCCTGATTGTCGCGATCCGCCGGCCCGGCTGAACCGCGTCGCGGATCGTCCCGCACCGCGACCCGAGCTCGGCCACCGCGCCCTCGAGGTCGGCGACCGTCACGGTCAGACCCCAGAAGCGGGCAGCGCCGTCCGGGCCGGCCTGCTCTTCGGGAACCTCGACCACCTCACAGATCACCTCCCCGAGGCGGAAGAACGCCTGTCGCAGGCGCGCGTCCTCGGGGCCGGCTTCACGCACGCGCCGACAGCGGATGCCGTTGCGCTCGAATGCCTTCGTCGTGCGCTCGAGCGAAGGCGTGAAGACGACGACGTGATCGATCGCAATGGCCCCGATCGGGTGCTCGAGGGCGGGCTCCTCCGGCGCGGCCGGGCCGAGCAGGGTGGGCAGCCCGTCGAAGTCGTCGGAGGGCGGCCCGTGCAGCGTCCAGCCGCGCGCGCTCGCGAGCGCGACGGGGACCGTCCCGATCCGGGTGCGGTCGTCGTCGACGGCGAAGCCCGCCTCCGCCCAGGCGCCGGGGTCGACCCCGAGCCGGAGCTCGGCGATCGTCGCCTTGATCTCGTCGGAGGGGTCCATTCGCCCAAAGTAAAGGGGGCGCAGCCTTGCAGCTGCGCCCCCGGCGAGATCCGGCTTGTCTCGCGTTTCGCTCAGACCTCGGCTTGCGCCTCGGTCTTCTGCGAGTCCAGGTCCTCCTTCGCGCGCCCGGCGGCGGCCTCGCGCGCGTAGGTGGCGATGAACTCCTCCGTCTGCTCGCGCGCCTCGGAGTCGGGGCGCTGCGTGTGCGGCGACTTCATCAGGTAGGAGGACGGGCCGTCGAGCTGGCCGGCGACGCCGTTGTTGAGCGCCAGCTTGATCAGCCGCACGGCGTCGATCACGACCCCGGCCGAGTTCGGGGAGTCCCAGACCTCGAGCTTGAGCTCGACGTTGAGCGGGACATCGCCGAACGCCTTGCCCTCGAGGCGGATGTGGGCCCACTTGCGGTCTGTCAACCAGGGCACGTAGTCGGAGGGGCCGACGTGGACGTCGTCGGCGGGCAGCTCGGTGCCCATCACCGAGGTGACGGCGTTCGTCTTCGAGATCTTCTTCGAGTCGAGCCGCTCGCGCTCGAGCATGTTGAAGAAGTCCATGTTGCCGCCGACGTTGAGCTGGCTGGTGTGCGCCATCTCGACGCCGCGCTCGTGGAAGAGGCGGGCGAGCTGACGGTGCACGATCGTGGCCCCCACCTGCGACTTGATGTCGTCGCCGATGATCGGCAGACCGGCGTCCTCGAACCGCTTGTCCCAGTAGTCCTCGCGGGCGATGAACACGGGCAGGCAGTTGACGAAGCCGACGCCCGCCTTGAGCGCCTGCTCGACGTACCACTTGGTCGCCTGCTCGGAGCCGACGGGCAGGTAGCAGACCAGCACGTCAGCCTTCGACTCCTTGAGGATGCCGACGATGTCGGCGGTCTCCCCGGGAGCCTTCTTGATCTTCTGCTTCAGGTACTTGCCGAGCCCGTCGTGGGTCATGCCGCGCTGGACGGTGACGCCCTGGTGAGGAACGTCGGCGAACTTGATCGTGTCGTTCTGACCCGACCAGATCGCCTCGGAGAGGTCCTTACCGACCTTCTCGGCGTCGATGTCGAAGGCGGCGACGAACTCGATGTCGCGGACGTGGTAGCCCCCGAGGTCGACGTGCATCAGGCCCGGAACCTGCTCGGCCGGATCGGCGTCCTGGTAGTAGGTGACGCCCTGGATGAAGGCGTTGGCGCAGTTGCCGACGCCGACGATGGCGACGCGGACCTTGCCGTCGTCGGTGCGGGCGGGCGTCGCCGAGCCGCCGCTCTTGTGAAGTCCGTTCTCAGTCATGGGTAAGCGTGTGCCTCCTCGGGGTGGATGGCGAGATTTGCCGGATCTAAGGACGCGGACGTCGCGCGTCGCTGGGTCGCGGATGGGGCCCGGCGGCGTCGCAAAGCCGAATCGGGGCCAATGACACCACCCGTGGGGTTTGGTTACAGGCTGTTCACGAGTCCACTCAGACGCCCGCGCCGGCCGCGTCGACCTTGCGCAGCTCCGTGCGCACGTGCCAGACGCGCTGCAGCGTGGTGAACGCCGTCAGGCCTGCCATCACATAGATCGCCGCGGGCAGCAGGTCGACGCTCGAGATCAGCTCGCCGTCCGCGAACAGCAGCCCGATCGACAGGAGGACCACCCGGACCGGTCGCGTCGCGATGCCGACCTTGCACTCCACCCCGAGCGCCTCCGCGCGGGCACGCGTGTAGGAGACCATGAGCGAACCGAGCACGACGAGCACGCAGGCGGCGGCCGCGACGTCGTTGCCGCTGTCAGCGAAATGCCAGGCGACGGCGGCGATCACGACGCCCTCCTCGACCCGGTCGAGGGTCGAGTCGAGAAACGCCCCGAAGAGGCTTCCCTTCCCGGACATCCGGGAGTAGCGGCCGTCCAGCGTGTCCATCACCGAGCCGACGATGAACGCGATCCCCCCGAGCACGAAGTCGCGGTCGAGGATCAGGACCGCGGCGGCGAGGTTCAGGACCAGGCCCGTCATCGAGATCGTGTTCGGCGTCAGCCGCGACTCGATCAGGCGGTCGCGGGCGTAGCTGCGCAGCTCGCTACCCGTGCGGACGTCGCGCATCGTCGCCCGCCCCTCGGGCTGCTGCCGCTCGCTCATGCCGGGGAACCTACCCCGTCACGCGGAGCGAGGCGGTCGGCTCAGGCTGTCGCTCCTTCGGGCTCCGGCCGGAACGCCCACTGCTCGGGACGGACCGGCGCCAGCACGCGGCTCGCGATCAGCGCGGAGGCCGCCGCCACCAGCGCCCCGACGAGGCCGTCGAACCAGAAGTGGTTGCCGGTCGAGATAACGACGAACAGGACCATGAACGGGTAGCAGCCCCACAGCACCTTGAGCCAGCGGTGGCGGACGAGCTGGATCGCCGTCCCGGCGATCATGGTGGCGAAACCGATGTGCATGCTCGGCACCGCCGCATACTTGTTGACGAGCAGACTGACGGCGTTGGAGTCCGTATCGAGGTGGCCGATCGCCGAGAGGGTGTCCTCGATGCCGCTGCCGGGCACGAGCCGCGGCGGGGCGGTCGGGTACAGGAGATAGCCGGTCAGGGCCAGCAGCATCGCGACCATGAACATGTTGCGGACGAAGTAGAAGTGCTCGTTCCGCGCCAGGTACAGCCACACGAGAAAGCTCGTCGTGATGATGAAGTGCGAGTTCACGTACATCCAGTTGGCGCTGTCGACGAGCCAGCTCAGGCTCATCGCAAACGACTGCACGTGGCCCTCGACGAAAAGCCCGATCGAGCGCTCGACGCTGATGATCCGCTCTCCGTTCTCCATCGCCAGCGTCTCCTTGGCCTCGGAGAGCCCGCGCACCAGCTGGTACCCCTGGTACACGGAGAAAAAGAGCGCAAGCTGCAGCAGAAGGTCTGACCAGCCTCTGGGCAGCCGGCTCCCGATATAGGAGATCGGCCGACTCACAAGGCGGCCATTGTAAGAGCTTCGTTACCGGCTGGTAAAGAGTGAGACAGCGGCCGGGAGTCAGATCCCGGACCTATTCGTCCAGAAAGCCGTTGATCGCCGCGCGCGCGTCCTGTCGGTCCAGCCACGGCCAGTGGCCGGCCCGCTCGAACTCGACCGCGGTTGCATCCGGGAGCGCCGCCGCAAAGGTATGCGCCCAGTCGACGCCGATGTAGGGGTCGGCCGTGCCCCAGAAGACCCGGGCCGGGCAGCCGAGCCGGCCGAGCCCGGCCCCGGCGGCGGCCAGCGCCTCGGGGTCGGCGGAGCGGTAGAGCGAGAGCACCGCCGCCCGCGTCCCCTCGTCGAATGCGGGCCAGACCTGGTCCATCCAGCCCCTGGGCATCGGGCGCAGACCCGGGCGCGCAAGGCGCAGACCGGCCGCGAACCCGGCCCGCGTGGCGGTCGCCATGACTCGTTCACCGAGACCGGGGCGGCGCCAGAGGCGGGCGACCCAGTGCCACCGGTAGCCGCTGAAGAGCGGCACGGCGTTGATCACCGCCAGTCGGTCGAGGCGCTCGGCTCGCGCGCAGGCGGCGGGCAGGGCCAGGCTGCCCCAGTCGTGGACCACGAGCCCGAAGCGCTCGAGGCCGAGGCCGTCGAGCGCCTCGGCGACCCACTCCGAATAGGCGCCGAGGGTCGCGTCGAAGCGGCCGGGGTCCGGGCGCTCGGAGTGACCGAACCCTGGCAGGTCGAAGGCGATCGCCGGCCGGCGCAGCTGCAGCATCAGGGGCTCCCAGTCGAACGAGAAGCTCGGGTTGCCGTGAACGAAGACGACGGGGTCGCCGCTGCCCGGAGTGCGGCGCAGGGCCGTGCGGATACCACCGAGCAGCGCTGTGTAGTGCTCTGGCCGTCCGGGCATCGTTCCGATCCTAAGGGGCTCGCCGCGGTCCGGCCCGCGGTGGCGTCGCTACACCGAGGGAGGCAGCTAAAGAATCGCGGCGCGGCTGCCGATAGGGGAGTCGCATACAGCACTCTGGGCGATATGCCGGAGCCTCGACGCCCTTCGGCTCCGGTAAGTCGGACCGCGTTTCGCGCAGCGAACCGTGTGGGGTAGGACCTAGCCGCATCGCCCAGCGCTCGGGCCGCCGCGAGGCGGCCCGACGCGTTTTCGGGGCCCTCCGCGGCCGCGCCGGGGCCCTATCCTCGCCGCGATGACCGGCGGCGGCGAACGCGGATACGCGCGACGGCGGGAACGCAGGCGAGCGCGGTGATCCTCGACGCGCGCCCCCGCCTCCCGGTTCCTCGCGGCTGGAAGCGCCCGTCCGGCGCCGCGGGTCCGCGCGATCCGCGACCGGCTCCGCGAGCTCTACGGGGCGAAGCGTCAACGACCCCCATGGCGATCCGGTGCACGAGCTCGTCCTGACGATCCTCTCCCAGAACACCAACGACAGCAACCGCGACACTCGCCTACCGCGGCCTACGCGAGCGCTTCGGCGACTGGGCAGCGGTCCGCGACGCGCCGACGGAGGAGGTGATCGAGGCGATCCGGCCCGGCGGCCTCGCGAACACCAAGGCGCCCGCGGATCCAGGAGGTGCTGCGCGAGCTCGGGCCCGATCCCGACCTCGACTGGCTCGAGGCGGCGCCGCGCGGGGTCGCGATCGACTACCTGACCGCGCTGCCCGGGGTCGGCCGCAAGACCGCCGCCTGCGTGATGATCTTCGCCTTCGACCGGCCCGAGATTCCCGGTCGACACGCACGTGCACCGGGTCGGCGGCCGGCTCGGGCTGTTCCCGCCGACGGCATCCTTCGAGCAGGCGCACGACGAGATGCTCGCGATCACCGATCCCGCCGACGCCTACGAGCTGCACATGAACCTGATCGCCCACGGGCGCGCGGTCTGCCGCCCGAAGCCGCGCTGCGGAGAATGCGCGCTGCGGCGCATGTGCGTCGCCTACCGCGAGGGGCTCGTCGAGCCCGTCGCCTGAGCCGACGGCCCCCGACGGCAGCCGCCCCGGGTAGTATCCGCGTCCGCGCGGGGCCGGACCCCGCGCCAAGCAGATGAACAAGCGCAGCTTCCTCTTCTTCGCCGTCTTCCTCGTCGCCTTCGCGGTCGCCGTGCCCGCTCTGGGCCTTCTCGAAGGAGGGCAACGACAGCGCCTCCCCGGAGAAGGTGCCCGCGTCCGAGGCCTACGCGAAGAAGCTCTTCGCGACCAACTGCGGCACCTGCCACACGCTCGCCAAGGCCGGCACCGACGGCATCGTCGGCCCGAACCTGGACGCAGCTGCTCGGCGGCGTCCCGCCGGAGTCGAACGCGCAGCGCGTCGAGACCGCAATCAAGAACGGCGTCGAACGGCCACATGCCCGCCGGCATCCTCCGCGGCTACAACGCGAAGCTGGTCGCCCACTTCGTCGCCAACGTCGCGGGCCAGTAACCGGCGCCCTCCTCGACGCACGCCCCGCGAGGCCCGCCGGCCACGCCGGTCCCACGGCGCGAAAAGGGCGGCCCCGAAGGGCCGCCCGATCCGCTCCCCCGAGCTTGCCGTAGCCGTGTGCTAGGGGAGCTTGAGCCGGCTCACCAGCCCGCCGTGGTCGGAGCCGACGAGCTGGCGCCGGTCGCGTTCACGTTCGGGTTGTTGCCGGTGACGTAGGCGCTGACCTGCCTGATCCGCGGCTTGACCAGCACGTGGTCGACCGTGTGGTCGAAGCGGTAGCCGCCGATCGCCGACCTGAACACGTCCGGGTAGCAGCAGGTCTGCCGCGTCCCCAGGTTGGTCATCCCGAAGTCCTTCGTGAAGGCGTTGTAGGCGCCCTCGTCACCGGGATCGGTGTAGCCGGGTCCGACCTTGTCCTTCTGGCCGCCGGAGTTGATGTCGCCGACGAAGATCAGCTGCTTCTTGCGTGCGCAGCGGGCCGCCCTTGGCGAACAGCTCGCGCGCCTGCTGCCTCGCGGATCGTCGGGTCGCCGAACGCCTCGAGGTGGGTGTTGACGAAGCGGAACTTCGCGCCCTTGTCCGCTTGTTCGCCCTTGACCTTCGCCTCGACCGACTCCCAGCCGCGGTGACGCTGATCGGCAGCACGCCGCCGAGGTTGACGTCGTAGGTGTGCTCGAAGTGACCCATGTCGGACTTCTTCGACTTGACCTTGCTGCCCTTCGGACGAGGATCGCGTCGCGCATCGTCAGCCGACCGTCCATGTCGGCGCCGCAGGCAGCGAGCGGGCCGGTCCCGGTCGCGTCGTTGCCATCGACGTCGGCCGGCAGCTCCTGGTCGAACTCGTCCTGGACGACGGCGACCTTGTACTTGCGCGCCCGTCGCCTTCAGCTGCTTCTGAGCAGCTTCAGGAAGTCGTAGCGGACGTCGGTCGCCGGCGTGTGGCCGTGTAGTCGGACGCGCTTCTGGTCCCGCCAGAGCGCCACCTCCTGGAGGCCGAGCAGGTCGGGCTTCGCCTTCGCGATCTCCTTCGCGAGCAGCTTCGCCCGGGCCGGGAAGTTGGAGGCGTCGACGTCGTTGACGATCTTGCCGGCGGCGTCGATCGCCCCGGCAGATCGACGTCGCGTTGATCGCCGGGCCGAGGTCGGCGCCGAGGTAGAGGTTGCGGGTCATCACGGTGACCTTCGCGTCCTTCTTCTTGTGGGCTGGCTTGCTGGTCTTGCGGTGGTACGCTTGCCGGCGGTGCGCGATCGCGGGCGCGAGCAGCGCCGCGGTCGCGAAGCGCGAAGAGGGAAAGCGTCAGTACACGGGAGCGCATTTCGGGTTGTTCTCTCCTTGGTGTCCTTGGCGGACTGGTGGTTGCGGGACGCCGGTTCTGCATCCGGCGCGTCGTGATTGAGAACACTAGCCGCGGCGATTCGCATGCGCCGCCGGTATCCGCTCGCCGGCCGACTTGGAACCCGCGGAACGATCTGCTAGCTTGGCACTTAGATTTTCACCAGCAGCATTCACGCAGACAGCTTTACGAAAGGAAACTGAGCACATGGGCAAGACGATCGGAATCGACCTCGGCACCACCAACTCCTGCTTCGCGGTCATGGAGGGCGGCGAGCCGACCGTCCTCGAGAACACCGAGGGCGGCCGCACGACCCCCTCGGTCGTCGCGTTCACCGACAGCGACGAGCGCCTCGTCGGCACCGTCGCCAAGCGCCAGGCGGTCGATCAACCCCGAGCGCACGGTCTTCTCGATCAAGCGCTTCATGGGCCGCAAGGAGGCCGAGGTCAAGGAGGAGGAGACGATGGTCCCCTACTCCGTGACCGCCGGCCCGAACGGCGACGTCCGGGTCAACATCGGCGACAAGCAGTACCCGCCGCCGGAGATCTCGGCGATGATCCTGCAGAAGATCAAGGCCGACGCCGAGGCGAAGCTCGGCGAGACCGTCGACTCGGCGGTGATCACCGTCCCCGCCTACTTCAACGACGACCAGCGCCAGGCGACCAAGGACGCCGGCAAGATCGCCGGCCTCGACGTCAAGCGGATCATCAACGAGCCGACCGCCGCGTCGCTCGCCTACGGGCTCGACAAGGAGGGCTCCGACCAGACGATCCTCGTCTTCGACCTCGGCGGCGGCACGTTCGACGTCTCCGTGCTCGAGATCGGCGACGGCGTCTTCGAGGTCAAGTCGACCGCCGGTGACAACCACCTCGGCGGCGACAACTGGGACAAGGCGATCGTCGACTGGCTCGTCGCCGAGTTCAAGCGCGACCAGGGCGTCGACCTCGCGGCCGACAAGAACTCGCTGCAGCGGCTCTACGAGAGCGCCGAGAAGGCGAAGATCGAGCTCTCCAGCACCCAGGAGACGCAGATCAACATCCCGTTCATCACCGCGGTCGAAGGGCAGCCGAAGCACCTCGACATGAAGCTGCTCGCGGTCGAAGCTGAACGAGCTGACCGCCGACCTGCTCGAGCGCGTCGTCGCGCCGGTCAAGCAGGCGCTCGCCGACGCCGGCTCCGACATCGACCACGTCGTCATGGTCGGCGGCATGACCCGGATGCCGGCCGTCCAGGAGAAGGTCAAGGAGCTGACCGGCAAGGACCCGCACAAGGGGCGTCAACCCCGACGAGGTCGTCGCCGTCGGCGCCGCGATCCAGGCCGGCGTGCTCGCCGGCGACGTCAAGGACGTGCTGCTGCTCGACGTCACCCCGCTCACCCTCGGCATCGAGACCAAGGGCGGCGTGATGACGAAGCTGATCGAGCGCAACACGACGATCCCGTCGAAGCGCTCGGAGACGTTCTCGACCGCCGACGACAACCAGACCCAGGTCGAGGTGCACGTCCTCCAGGGCGAGCGCGAGATGGCCTCCGGGAACAAGTCGCTGGGCAAGTTCCAGCTCACCGGGATCCCGCCGGCGCCGCGCGGGATGCCGCAGATCGAGGTCACGTTCGACATCGACGCCAACGGCATCCTCAACGTCTCGGCCAAGGATCTCGGCACCGGCAAGGAGCAGACGATCGAGATCAAGGGCGGCTCCGGGCTCTCCGACGAGGAGGTCCAGAGCATGGTCTCCGACGCCGAGTCCCACGCCGACGAGGACCGCAAGGCCAAGGAGCTGGCCGAGGCGCGGAACGTCGCCGAGCAGGCCGTCTACCAGGGCGACAAGCAGCTCGCCGACCTCGGCGATCAGGTCGACGAGGCGGCGAAGGCAGACGATCAGCAAGGCGCTCGACGACCTCCGTGCCGTCGTCGAGTCGAGCGACGTCGACGACATCAAGGCGAAGACGGCCGCGCTCGAGAGCGCCTTCCACAAGGTCTCCGAGCAGATCTACGCGAACGCCCAGGCCCAGCAGGCCACGGCCGGCCGACGGGGCGGGCGCGGCGGCCGGCGGCGCCAACGGCGGCGATCCCGAGGAGGAGGTCGTCGATGCCGAGGTCGTCGAGGACGAGTCATGGGCCTCGGGCCAGGGCGCGAACGAGGGCAGCGGCATGAGCGAGAGAGCAGCGAGAGCGAGGCAGCGCGGAGCCGCGGCAGGGCCGAGGGCGCTCGCGTCGCGTGACGGATGAGCCCGAGGTGGTCGATGCGGAGGTCGTCGCCGACGGAGGGAGACGAGGAGGTCGCGGCCGAGGTCGAGACCCGACCTCGACGCGCTCGCTCGCCGAGCGGACCCGCGAGCGCGACGAGTACCTCGAGCTCGCCCAGCGCGCCCGCGCCGACTTCGAGAACTACCGGCGGCGCGTCCGCACCGAGATCGCCGAGGCCGAGCAGCGCGGGCGGGCGACGCTCGCCCGCGGCGTGCTGCCGGCGCTCGACAACCTCGAGCGGGCGCTGCTCGCCGCCGGCGTCGACCCGGACAGCGGCCCGATCCCGGTGGGGAGGCGGCCAGCGAGAGGTCTCGGCGCGCGATGCGCTCGCCGAGGGCGTCGCCCTCGTCTACCGCGAGCTCGGCGACCGTCGCTCGAGCGCTCCGGCGTCGTCGCGTTCGACCCGGTCGGCGAGCGGTTCGACCCCTCCCACCACGAGGCGATCGCGACCGGCGAGCGCCGACGGCGTCGCCAGCGGCCATCGTGCTCGAGACGCTCGAGCGCGGCTACCGGGTCGACGCGCAGGTGATCCGCCCGCCCGCGTCGTCGTCAGCGGCTAGACGGGAGCGGCGATGGCGCGCGATCACTACGACGTCCTCGGGGTCGACAAGAAGGCCTCCGACGAGGAGATCAAGCGGGCCTACCGCAAGCTCGCCCGCGACTACCACCCCGACCGCAACCCCGGCGACGCGAAGGCCGAGGAGCGCTTCAAGGAGATCGGCAGTCCGCCTACGACGTGCTCAAGGATCCCGAGAAGCGCAAGGAGTACGACGCGGGCGGCATCTTCGGCGGCTTCGGCCGCGGCGCGCTCCGGGGGCCGGGGCCGGCGGGCTTCGGCGTCGCCGCCGACATCGGCGACATCTTCTCCACGATCTTCGGCCGCGGCGGCGGCGGCGGCCCGGAGCCGCCGCGCGGCCGCGACCTCGAGACCGAGATCCGGCTCAGCTTCGAGCAGGCGATGGAGGGCACCCAGATCCCGGTCACCGTGCCCAAGCAGGCGCGCTGCCCGACCTGCAGCGGCAACGGCGCCGCGCCCGGGCACCAGCCCGATCACCTGCCCGCGCTGCGAGGGCCGCGGCATCGACGCCCAGAGCCAGGGCTTCTTCTCGATCAGCCAGCCCTGCCCGCAGTGCGGCGGTCGCGGCCAGATCATCGAGCAGCCCCTGCCCCGACTGCGGCGGCACCGGGCTGACGCAGCAGCGGAAGCGCTACCGCGTCAACGTCCCCGCCGGGGTCAGGACGGGACCCGGATCAGGCTCGCCGGCAAGGGCGAGGACGGCCCGCTCGGCGGCCCGTCCGGCGACCTCTTCGTGACGACCCGCGTCGCCCCCTCGCCCGTCTTCACCCAGCGCGACGACGGCAACCTCGAGGTCGAGGTCCCGATCACGATCGCCGAGGCGATCGGCGGCGGCGACATCGAGGTCCCGACGCTGCGCGGGACGAAGCGGATCCGGATCCCGCCCGGGACCCGGCACGGCACCGTCCAGCGGCTCCGCGGCGAGGGGCCGCCGAAGCCCGGCGGTGCGCGGCCGCGGCGACATCCACTACCGGCTCTCGTCGAGATCCCGAACGACCTCGACGACGAGCAGCGCCAGGCCCTGGAGGAGTTCTCCCGCACCCTCGACGGCCGCGACCCGCGCGAGCGGCATCCTCCGCGACGCGCGGCTGCGCGCGGCGCGCGGGGCGATCGGTCCGGCGAGTCGGGCAAGGTTGGTGCAGCGTGAGCGGCGGCAGCAGGAGGACGGAGGCGGCGGGCCGGCGCGTGACCCGCGTCAGCGCCGGATCGACCGCGACCGCGGCGTCTTCATGATCTCGGTCGCGGCCGAGCTCGCCGACATGCACCCGCAGACGCTGCGGATGTACGAGGCACGCGGCCTGATCAAGCCGAAGCGCTCGCCGAAGAACACCCGCCTCTACTCGCAGGAGGACGTCGAGCGCCTGCGCCGGATCCAGGAGATGACCGCCGAGCAGGGCCTCAACCTGGCCGGGGTCGAGACCGTCCTCGAGCTCGAGGAGCAGGCTCGAGCGGATGCGCGCCGAGCTCTCGCCGGATGCAGGAGCGCGCCGCCGAGATGGAGCGGCGGATGGCCGACGAGGTCGAGCGCGCGCGCCGCTCGCTCGGCGCCGAGCTCGTCCCCTACGGCGCCTACGAGTCCACGACCCTGACCGTCGAAGGGGATGACGAGGCGCGCTCCGAGACCGTCTCGATCCCGATCGAGCGCCGGCGGCGCCGTGCTTGAGAACGAGGCTCCCGACGGCACCGCGCCGGCGCTGGCGACCACCTCGCCGCTCGGCCGCCGCGGTCGCCTCGCAATCGGCACCGGTGGCCTTCGCGCTCACGCGCCGGGCGCTCGCGGCGCTCGGCTTCGACGTCCCCGGGCGGCGCGACCGTCGCCCTCGCCCGCCTCGCGGGCGGCCGGGACATCGCGCTCGGCCTCAGCGCCTTCGCCGCCGGCTCCGACCGCACCGCTCCGCGAGGCGGCGGCGCTCGGGGCCCTCGTCGACGCCGGCGACGCGATCGCCTTCGCGACGGCGCTGGCACGCCGCGACGGCATTGACCGCACCGCCGCGTTGAACGCGCCGCTCGGCGCCGCTGCGGCCGCGCTCGGCGTCTGGGCGCTGCGCCGGCTCTGAGTTCTGAGTTCCGGCTGACTGCCTCGCCGCGGCGAGCTCGCCCGGTCCTGCCCGCGGCGGGCTGGCAGGCCCTGCGGATCGGTCTCGCCGCCGACGGCGCGGATCGCGTCCAGCACCTGCGAGGCGAGCATGGGCCGTGGGCCGGTCGACCGCGGTCGCGCGGACGGTCAACGTCACCTGCCCGCTCGCGTCGATCTCCTCGAGCTCGATCTGGGGCGGCCGCATGAGCGGCACCTCGATCTCCTCCTCGAGCCGCTCCTGCAGCCGCGTCCGGCGTCACCTTGCGCGAGTCGAATCGCGCGACCAGCTCGACCGCGTCGGGCTCGCCCTGAGGGATCACGGCGATGTTCATGAGCACGCTGTTCGGGATCAGCACCCGGTCGCGGCCCTGCAGCAGCGTCGTGTAGAAGAGCCCGAGCGAGGCGACGGTCCCCTCGCGGTTGATCCCGGCTCCCTGCACCGCGACGAGGTCACCGACGCGGAAGGGCCGCGTGCTGAGCAGGACGGCCCCGGCGATCACGTTGCCCAGGGTCTGCTGCGCGGCGAGGCCGAGGACGACCGCGGTGAACGCGCCGCCGACGGCGAGCGTCGCCGGGTCGACGCCGGCGATCGCGAGCGAGCTGAAGACGACGGCGACGATCGTCGAAGAGCCGGAACAGGAAGCCGACGCTGCCGGCGGTCGCCGGGCTCCATGCGCCGCATCAGCGCCGGCGCCAACCCCTTGGCGATCGTCCGCGCCAGTCCCCATCCGATCAATACGAGCAGGAACGCCGTGACCCAGCGCGAGGCCGCGAGCAGGCCGTTGGCCGTGATGAAGGCGATGTCGTGCCGGTGCGCGAAGCCGTACAGGACTGCGATGAGCAGCACGAGGAGCAGACCCGCCTCACGCCACGCCTTGCGTGACTCCTTGGCGTCGATCTGATCGCTGAGACCGACCTCCTGCCAGCGCTCGGTGCGGGTGTCGAAGGCGCGCGAGGTCGCGCTCCGCAGCGCGGTCGCACGGCGCAAGGCCGCAACGCGCTCGCCCTGCGCGCTCGTGCGCTCGGGGGCGCTGTCGGACTCGGGCATCTCGCCGGTCTCGTGGGTGGTGGGTTCGGGCTGCATGAAGTGCTCGCCGCCTCCTTCCCGTCGGCGGCCACATCTAAGCGAACCCCGCAAGCGGCGGAGGGTTGCCCCTCCGTGCGTTGGTCACGTTCGCCCGGTCGAGCTAGTGGACCCGTCCGCAAATACGATCAGCCCCGGCGGCGTCCGGACCCACCTGAGCGCACCCGTCGCCCGCCCACATGCCAACCGGCATGCGGGCGGCCACCGTGCACCCTCAGCCGTGCCCGGCCACTCGCCGGCATCTGACCGGACTTACGGACGCGTCCACTGGATGCGCAGGCCCGAGTGCTCGGTTCCGGCCCGCCGCACCGTCTCGCGCAGGCGCTCCCGCGCCGCCTCGACGCGCCCGCGATCACCGGGCGCGCGGGGCTCCCCGGTGCGGAAGTCGACGAGGTTGTGGCGCTCGTCGGGATCCCTGTCCAGGTCGTAGAGCTCGAACTCGGGGTCGGCCCTGCCCTCGGGATCGAAGTACACGGCGAACTTCTCGGTCGCGGTCCGCACCGCTCGGATCCTGTTCGGCTGGCCCGGCGCCTCGCGCGTCGCCGTGCCCGCCTGATGGTCGTCGTAGGTGAAGTGGACCTCGTCCTGGACCGACGCAGCCGGCTCTGCGTCGAGCACCGGGCTCCAGTCCACGGTCGAGCGTTCGCGCCGCTCGCGCTCGGGGCCGGCGGCCCGGGCGAGCACCGGCCTCAGATCGCGTCCACGCAGGCCGTCCGCCTCCCCTTCGCCCGTGAGACCGAGGACCGTCGGCAGCACGTCCACGAGCGAGGCGAGCGCCTCCGTCTCGGCGCCCTGCGGGAACAGCACGGGGTTGGAGACGACGAGCGGGACGTTGATCGTCTCCTCGTAGGTGTTGAACGCCTTCTGCCGCAGGCCGCCGTGCGAGAGCCCCATCTCGCCGTGGTCGGCGCAGCGGACGACGACGGTGCTCGAGCGCAGCGAGCCGGGGTCCTCGGGGTCCCCGAGAGCGTCGAGGATGCGGCCGATCTTCTCGTCGACGACGCGGTGCAGGTGGGCGTAGAAGTTGACGTAGTCGAGCTGCTCGCTGTGGCTCCGGAGCGGGCCCAGGTAGGCCGCCATGCCCATCCGCATCAGCGAGTGAACGGCGGGCTTGCCCTCGAGGTTCTCGTCGAACGTCGGCGGCAGCCGGACGCCGAGATCGCGGAACTCGGCGTGCCGGTAGCCGCCGTCCAGATACTGGGCGGGATAGCCGAGCACGTCGTGCGGATTGACGAGCGAGACGACGAGACAGAACGGCTCGGGCAGCTCCTCCCGTGCGAGCCAGCGCTCGACCTGCCGGGTGTAGACCTCGTCCCAGCCCTCGCCCGCGCCCGCGTTGCCGCCGCCGAAGTTGGACGCCTTCGCGTTCTCGCCCGCATCCGGTGGCTCCCACTCGGCGAAGCCGTACTCGCGCTCCAGCCGCTCGGCGTCGCGGCTCGTCCAGCCGCCGAGCAGGCCGCCGTCCTCGCCCTCCGTCCCCGATGGGTGGGTGAGATGCCACTTGCCCTTGTAGGCGACGTGGTAGCCGCGCTCGCGCAACAGCGTCGCCAGGGTCGGCAGGTCGGGTGGCAGCTCGGTCTCCTTGCCGCTGCTGCGATTGAGACCGAGCGCGCCGCGCGCGAACTGGGCCAGGATCCGCTGTCGCGGCGCCTCGCCCCGGCGCAGAATGCCCGCCATCTCACCGAGCACGGCGGGGGTGTTTGCGGGATCCGGGCGCAGGTCCGCCGCGGTCAGGGTCAGCCCGACACCGTGCTCGGCCGGAAAGCGGCTGCTGAACAGGGTCGCCCGGCTCGGCGAGCACATCGCCGCGTTGCAGAAGCCGTTCCGGAAGCTGAGCCCGGTGCGCGCGAGCTCGGCGTCGTTCGGCATCAGCTCCCGCATCCATCCCGGTTCGTCGGGCCAGTGGCGCGGCTGCCGCTGCTGGTCGGTGATCAGCAACAGCAGGTTCGGGGGGCGCGTTGCGCCCGTCGGCTCAGTATCGGGCGCTGCCATCGAGGGTGATGCTGCCGTTCTGGCCGTCGAGGGTGTTGTGGTCGTGGACCTTCAGCTTGCGCCCGACGATACCCCGGTAGCGGCGGGTGCCGCCCGTCAGCTTCGCGGTTCCGGTGAAGTCGATCTCACCGCCGGCGATCGTGTACGTGGTCTTGGCCGTGCCGAAGGCGGAGCCGCGCTCGGTTGCGATCGTGAACGTGGCGGTCATCCGGTTGCCGCCGGCGAAGGTCGCGAAGAGATCGATCGTCCCCTTCCCGAAGGGCCGGCCGGAGACCGTCCCCTGGTCCTCGATCGTGCCCGGCGCCGGCGAGCCGACCGACTTCGTCTGCCCCCGCATCGAGACCGCGTGCGTGCGCCGCTGCAGATGGCGGGGCAGACGCTGGTAGGTGTTCTTGAGGTCGTCCTGCAGGATCGTCGCGCTGCCCTTTGCCCGCAGCGTCATCGGCTGCTTCAGGCGCTTGACGCGGTAGCGCCAGCCCTGCGGCAGGTCGAGCCGGTCGCCGAGCTTGCGCAGCTTTCCGATCCCAAGCTCGGGATCGACGATCTGCGAGTAGCTCTGCATCACGTAATCGTGGCCGTCCGGCGCCCGCAGCTCGAAAATCCTCCGGCCCTTCTTCCAGTGCCAGGTGTTGACGCGGTCGACGGTGCGCTCGGAATACGGGGTGCTGGCGAGATCGGCGGCGCTGTGGATCGGAATCGAGGCGACGCGGCGCAGCTGCCGGCCGTCGAAGCTGTCGACCTTGCCGGTCCTGCCCCGGGCCGAGTCGATCACCCAGTGGCGGGGCCCGTTGAGCAGCACCAGCGTGTCACCGCGCTCCGCGGCCAGGGCCTTCGTGTCGAGCCCATCCCACCAACGCGCCGGGCAGTGGTTGAGCCCGATCGTGTTCCAGACGATGACCTTCGCGTCCGGCGGGCGGCCCTTGAGCTCGAAGATCTCGCAGTAACGGGCATCGTGGAGCTTCGCCTGGCCGCCATGCTCAGCGGAGGCGTGCCCGGCGAGCAGGCCGGCGGCGAGGGCGGCGAGCAGCGCCGCGATCGCGAGTTTCAGAGCTATTGCTTGACCGCGCATGAGTTCCCCTTGCAGTCCTTGAGTTTCTTCAGCTTGCGCTGGAGCTTGGCCAGCACGCGCGGATAGGCGGGATCGTCGGCGACGTTGGTCAGCTCATACGGATCCTTGCGCCGATCGTAGAGCTCGGTTTCGCCCGTCTCGGTCCAGACGACGTACGTGTAGCGGTCGGTGCGGACTCCCGTGTACGGCCGGTCCCACTGGTTCTGGGGAATCGAGCTGTCGGCGAAGAGCGGCGCCAGGGCCTCGATCTCGATCGCGCGATCCGGAACCCGCCGGGGGTGGTGGATCGTCGGCATCAGCGAGACGCCGTCCTGGGTCCGACCGGCCTTCGCCTTCGCCATATCGAGCAGGGTCGCGGCGAAGTCGACGTTCGAGACCTGCCCGTGGATCGTCTCCCCCTTCGGCACGCCCGGGCCGCGGATGATCAACGGCACCCGCAGCGACTCCTCGTAGGGCAGGAACTTGTCGCCGGGGATCCGGTGCTCTCCCTGCAGCCAGCCGTTGTCGGAGACGAAGACGATCATCGTGTTCCGCAGCTGCCCCGTGTGGCGCAGGGTTCTGACGAGCCTGCCGACGTGATCGTCGACGGCGCGCAGCGAGCCGGCCCGGCCCTCGTAGTCGAGCTGCAAGTGGTGGACGTCGCTCTGCGTCAGCCGGGGCGCCTTGTCGATCAGCGGCGAGGACTTGTCGGAGATGTCCTTCTCGTTGAAGCTCGGCGGTCGCGGCAGCTTCTGCTTCTTGCTCCACTCGCCGTAGCGGGGCGCCGGGCGGGGGTCGCGGCCCGGCCTGTCCATCAGCGTCACCGAGACGTCCTCGCGGTGCGGCGCCGCGGGCGACCACCAGATGAAGAACGGCTTCTTCCGCCCCCGCTCCCTGCGGACCAGGCGCGTCGCCATCCTGCCCGTGACGTCCGGCGAGTAGTCCCTCGCTCTGCGCGCCCCCCAGTAGTCGTACGGCGGCGGTCCCATCGCGTCGTGCAGCGCCCCGAGGATGCCGACGATGCCGCCGGGATTGGGCGTCACCTCGATGTGCGCGAACCGGACCAGAGCCTTGGCGAAGTCAGCGTCGCCCCAGGTGCGGATGTCGCCGTCGCTGTTCATCACGTAGTTGAAGTAGTCGTAGGCGGAGACGTCGAGGAGCCCGCGCCAGATGTCGAAGCCGGCCGGGATCTCGCCGTGCCCGTCGCGCGCGCCGTAGCCGTTGAGCCACTTCCCCATCGCCGCGGTCCGGTAGCCGGCCCGGTGCAGCCAGGCCGGGAGGATGTTGCGCCGGTCCTTCATTCCGTACCAGCCGTAGGGGTAGAAGTTGCCGCCGACGCCGTGGTTGTGCGCGTACTGGCCCGTGATGAAGGTCGCCCGAGCAGGGCAGCACAGGGGAAAGGAGTCGACGGCATCGGCGAAGGTCGTCCCCTTGGCGGCGAGCAGCCGCTGCACGTGCGGCATGAACTTGACGTCGCTCTTCGCCATGTCGTCGGTCATCACGACGAGGATGTTCGGCCGTCCGTCATCGGCGGTCGCGGTCGCGGCGCTCCGAGCGGACGCGCCGGGCGCCGTCGCGAGGAGCGCGGCAAGCAGGGCGAGCGCGGCGAAGGCGATGTGGATCGCCAGGGTCCCGCTCGATGGGCGCGTGCCCTTGTCCCCCATTCCTTCCTCCTCGATGCGCTCTCCCGGCTGCTAATGTAACACAGCGTGCCACACAGTGTCACAAGTCCGCCGAAGCCGCGCCCTCGGGTCGGCAGGGAGGCGGCTCGCGGCCGCATCATCGACGCGGCGATCGAGCTCGTTCGCGAGCGCTCGTTCGCGGAGCTGACCGTGGCCGAGATCATGGACCGCGCCGGGCTCGAGCGGACGATCTTCTACCGCCACTTCGAGAACGTCGGCGCGCTCCTGCTCGGGGCCGGGCGTGAGGCGATCGACAAGCTCTACGCCGGCCAGGTGGCACTCGCCGAGACCCGCGTCGACCACGGTCCCGACGCGGTTCGCCAGGCGCTCGAGATCCCGGTCAGGATCTACCGCGAGCACGGCCCGCTGCTGCGCGCGGTCTCCGAGGCTGTCGCAGCCGAGCAGCTCGTCGCTGCCGACCAGGACTCGATCCGTCGCGACTTCGACGACCTCGTTGCCACGACGCTGCGGCAGGCGGCGGCCGAGCACGGCCGCGAAGCGGGCGACGTGAGCGAGATCGCGCACGCGCTCAACATCCTCAACGAGAGCTACCTGCTCGACGCTTTCGGGCGGGAGCCGCGGGTCAGCGTCGCGACTGCGACTGCGACGCTGGCGGCGCTCTGGCTGCCGGTCCTCGACTCCGTCGGACGCTGAGGCGGACGCCGATGGCCGGTCCGGGCGCGTACTGGCCGCGGCCCTGGACGTGCGAGGACGGCGGTGCACAGCGCTGGGGCTGCGCCGGCGTACCCGGCCTCGGGATCGGGCCCGGCGACCGGCTGCGAGTGGCCGCTGTCAGGGACGCCTTCGCGACGGACATGCTGATCCGCCGCGAGCCCGGGGAGCTGTACGCGCTGCGGCACCCGGTCCCGCTCGGGGGGCCGCAGTCGCGACCGGTCGAGGGCTGGATCGAGCGGCTCGACCCGCGAACGCTGGCCGTCACGGCCGTGAGCCCGCGGCTGCCCGCCGGGAGCTGGTGGCCGGGCGGGATCGCAGCGCACGCGTGCGGGGACATTCACATGGTCCTCGGCCGCTGGGCGCATCGGCTCTCCCCCGCGCTCGAGCTGCTCGCCTCACACCGCCTCCCGGCCCCCCGGCCGCACAACTCGTTCGTTCTCCTCGACGGCGGCGAGCTCGTGACCAAGGACTGCGACGCGCCGCGGGGCACCGAGCCCGCGACCGTCTCCGCGCTCGATCCGGAGACGCTGCTGCCGGTGGCCCCGCCGCTACGTCTGCCGGAACCCTCGATCGCCCGCCTCTCCTGCGACGGCGAGAGCGTGATCGCGGTCGGGACCACGCGCCTGTTCCGGATCCGACTCGACCGCGGCCACGGGCGGCTCACGGTCGACGAGGACTGGGCGCCCGCCTACGGCCCCGCCCAGGGCCGCGGCTACGGCTGGGATCCGGTGCTCACCGACGAGCACGTGCTGTGGATGGACAACGGCCGCAACCGCGTTGACCGGACGATGCTCGGCAGCGGCGTCGATTCCGGGGCGCTGCGGCTCTGGTGGGCGCGCCTCGATGACGGGGCCGTGCGCTCGACCGAGGTCAGCGGCCTGCCCTTCGGAACCGAGTCGAACCCGCCCGGGTGGGATCCCGAGGGCCGGATCGCGGTCGCCTACGACGCCGGGAACGCCGTGCTCCGCGCCTGGCGCCTCGCCGGAGACGAGCTCGAGCCGCTGTGGCGGCGCGATGACCTCGCCCACGCCGGCCACCTGATCGTCTATCCGGACACGCGCGAGCTCGTCGTCGGCGACTGGCATGACAGCCCATCGCTGCGCCACGCCGCCGTGCGCCCCGTGCTGCGTGCGCTCGGCCCGCTGCTGTCGCGATCGGCGGCGGTGCGGCGCGCCTCGCTGCGCACCGGCAGCGATCGGCTCGTCGTCCTCGACCTCGACAGCGGCGACGACCGGGCCCGTGTCGAGGTGCCGTCCGCCACCCAGGGATTCCTCTTCCCAGCGCCGGGCTTCGGCCGCGACGTGCTCTACCAATCGCTGACAACGATCGCCCGGATCGAAGCAGCGCCTGCGTAGAGCGCCCTTTCGCGCGCACCGAGCAGCGAACCGCTGAGAGCCGCCCGTTTTCGAAGACGCCGGCATGACCGCCTCTCCCGCGGGCGGCGCCGGTGGAGCGGGTGCCGGAACCAAGTGAACGGAGCGGATTCCGGTGCCCGATCCACCGGCGACAGGCCCCGCGGGCCAAGAACCGCATGATCTAAGTCTTTTCGGCTTAGATTTCTTGACATACCCAATTTGGGTAGGTAGACTGGCCACATGCAAGCAGACCGATTCACCACCAGGGCGGCCGAGGCCGTCCAGGAGGCCCAGCGCCTCGCGACGCGGTTCCGCAACAGCGAGATCGCGCCCGCCCACCTGCTGCTGGCGCTGCTCGACGCCGAGGACAACTCGGCCGTGCCGATCCTCAACAAGCTTTCCGCCGACGTCGCGGCGATCCACGACCGCGCCGAGCGCGCCGTCGCCGAGCTGCCGACCGTCAGCGGCGACAACGAGCCGCCGACGCGTCCCTCCCCGCAGCTCGTCAACGCCCTGCACAGGGCCGAGCGCGAGATGTCGGCGCTCGGCGACTCCTACGTGTCGATCGGGCACCTGTTGCTGGCGCTGGCGACGAAGGACTCCGGCGTCGGGGAGATCCTGCCCGAGCGCGACTCGCTCGCGAAGGCCGTGAGCGAGGCCCAGGGGCCCCACAAGATCGATTCCCCCGACGCCGAGGAGAAGTTCGAGGCGCTCGCCAAGTTCGGCCAGGACCTGACCGCGGCCGCCGAGGCGGGCAAGCTCGACCCGGTGATCGGGCGCGACGAGGAGATCCGCCGCGTGATCCAGGTGCTTTCGCGCCGGACGAAGAACAACCCGGTCCTGATCGGCGAGCCCGGCGTCGGCAAGACGGCGATCGTCGAGGGCCTCGCCCAGCGCATCGTCGCCGGCGACGTCCCCGAGTCCCTGCGCGGGCGGAAGGTCATCGCCCTGGACGTTGGCGGACTGCTCGCCGGCTCCAAGTACCGCGGCGAGTTCGAGGAGCGACTCAAGGCCGTGCTCGCCGAGATCAAGGAGGCCGAGGGTCAGATCGTTCTGTTCATCGACGAGCTGCACACGATCGTGGGCGCCGGCGCCGCCGAGGGCGCGGTCGACGCTGCCAACCTGCTCAAGCCGATGCTGGCGCGCGGCGAGCTGCGGGCCGTCGGGGCGACGACGCTCGACGAGTACCGCAAGCACATCGAGAAGGACGCGGCGCTGGAGCGGCGCTTCCAGCCGGTCAACGTCGGCGAACCCACCGAGGCCGACACGATCGCGATCCTGCGCGGTCTCAAGGAGCGCTACGAGGCGCACCACAACGTGACGATCACCGATCCCGCGATCGTCGCCGCGGCGACGCTCTCCGAGCGCTACATCACCGACCGCTTCCTCCCCGACAAGGCGATCGATCTGATCGACGAGGCCGCCTCGCGGCTGAAGATGGAGATCGAGTCCTCCCCCGTCGAGATCGACGAGGTCGAGCGGCGCATCACCCAGCTCGAGATCGAGAAGCAGGCACTCGCCAAGGACACCGACGCCGCCTCGAAGGCGCGACTGGAGACGCTGGAGTCGGAGCTCGCGGAACTGAACGAGGGCGCCTCCGAGCTCAAGGCCCGGTGGCAGAACGAGAAGGCCGCGATCGACGGCATCAAGGTCGCGCGCGACGAGCTCGAGCAGGCAACCCGGGAGGCCGAGCGCGCTGAGCGCACCGGCGATCTCGAGCGCGCCGCCGAGCTCAAGTACGGGCGGATCCCCGAGCTCGAGCGCGATGTCGCCTCCCACCAGGAGCGGCTCGCCGAGCTCCACGCCGCCGGCGGCTCGATGCTGACCGAGTCCGTGACCGAGGAGGACGTCGCCGAGGTCGTCGCCCGCTGGACCGGGATTCCCGTCAGCAAGCTGATGGAGGGCGAGGTCGAGAAGCTGATCCACATGGAGGCGCGCCTGCACGATCGCGTGATCGGTCAGGACGAGGCCGTCGAGGCCGTCGCCAACGCGCTGCGGCGCTCGCGCGCCGGGCTCGCCGACCCGAACCGGCCGATCGGCTCCTTCCTCTTCCTCGGACCCACCGGCGTCGGCAAGACCGAGCTGGCCCGGGCGCTGGCGGAGTTCATGTTCGACTCCGAGGACGCGATGGTCCGGCTCGACATGTCCGAGTACATGGAGAAGCACGCCGTCTCGCGCCTGATCGGCGCCCCGCCCGGCTACGTCGGCTACGACGAGGGCGGGCAGCTGACCGAGGCCGTGCGCCGCCGCCCCTACGCGGTGATCCTCCTCGACGAGATCGAGAAGGCGCATCCCGACGTCTTCAACACGCTGCTGCAGATCATGGACGACGGTCGCCTCACCGACGGGCAGGGCCGGACCGTGAACTTCACGAACGCGGTTCTGATCATGACCTCGAACGTGGGCTCCTCGGAGATCGCGGGCGAGACGATCGACGAGAACATCCGCGAGCGGATCGAGGGCGTGCTCTCGAACCACTTCAAGCCCGAGTTCCTGAACCGGATCGACGAGACGGTGATCTTCCACCGCCTCGGGCGCGAGGACATTGCGAGGATCGTCGAGCTCCAGGTCGACCTGCTCGCCCGGCGGGTGCACGAGCGCGGCGTCGAGATCGAGCTCACCGAGGACGCGAAGACGCTGCTTGGCAACCTCGGCTACGACCCGACCTACGGCGCCCGCCCGCTCAAGCGCGTGATCCAGCGCAAGCTCATCGACCGCCTCGCGCTCGCTCTGCTCGAGGGCCGCTTCGAGCCGGGCGATGTGATCCGCGTCGACGTCGCCGACGGCGAGCTCACCTTCGAGCGGGCCGGCCGGCCGACCGCCGCTGCGGCCTAGCGCCGGCGGCGAGGCCTCAGCTGTTGCCGCAGGCGGTGGGGCCGTAGGCCTGCTGCTGGCTCGGATTCTGGCCGAGCGCCGCCGCCTCCTTGTTGAGCTATGCGATGCCGTCTATGTCGCCCGACTCTGACCCTGCCTCTCGCCGCCCACCTCCACGCGGTGCACCGGGCAGTCGACCCGCTCGCGCAACTCCTCGATCAGGCGATCGTCGGCGTCGTCGGCGACGACAAACACGAGCCGGCGCGCGCCGTGCTCGGCCGAGACGTCCTCGAGCGCCTGCTCCGGGTTCTCGCTCACGACCCTGCCCTCGGCGTGACAGCCGGCGGCCGTCAGCGTCGCGATCGAGACCGCCAGCCGCTCCTGGGCGGCGACCCGGCCCGGCTCCTCGTCGCTGAGCCAGCGCTGCGTCACGGTCGACTGCACCGGAGCGAGCACGAGCACCGCGGGCCCGTCCCCGTCCTCGCGATCGGCCTCCGCCAGCGTCGCGACCTGGCTGGCGGCGCCGCCGTCGTCGATCGGCGCGAGCGCGAGCGCCAGCAGCGGGGCGTCCTCGCTCTCGGAGGCGAGCGCGATCGGGCCGCGTGGGCGAAAGCGGACCGCGATCACGATGAGCGCCGCGCCGACGAGGAAGCCGAGCGCCGCACCCGCCGCCGCGCCGGCGAGCGCAAAGCCGAGGAAGGGCGGTACGACGATCGCCGCAACGATCAGCGGCAGCGCCCAGGCGGGCGGATTCCAACGCTCCATCCCAGGGTGATACCCGAAACCGGCGTGGCGCCGCGTCCGCCTCCGGCTGGCGCCGCGGCCGCGCGCCCCCGCCCCCGCGTTCATGGCAGGGTTCGCCGCGTGCGAATCGGAATCGTCGCCTACTGGTTCAACCGCGGGCAGGGCGTCGTCGCCCGGCAGCTGCGCTCCGCCCTGGACGAGCTCGGGCACGAGACCTTCGTGCTTGCGCGACCGACGCGAAAGACGAATATCCGGCCCGACTGGATCGATTCCGGAGGCGTCTGGGCGCAGGAGCATGTGACCGCCGCCTCCGACTACGAGATCCCGCTCGCCGAGTACGAGGCCTGGGCCGAGTCGAGCGCGATCGAGCTGGCGCTGTTCGACCAGAACTACCAGTTCGGCGAGATCGAGAGGCTGCGCGAGCGCGGCGTGCGGACCGCGGGCCGCTTCGTCTGGGAGCACTTCGCCGACGAGCACGTCGGCCCGGCGCGGCGCGCCTTCGACGCGATCTACTCGTTGACCGCGTGCGAGCGCGAGCGCTACGCGACCCTCGGGATCGAGAGCCCGCGGGTGCGCTGGGGCTGCCACCCCGATCTCGTTGCAGCGGCGCGCGCGGAGGGACCCGGCCCCGAACGGCTGCCGCTGCTCTTCCCCGGCGGCTTCATGAGCAAGCGCAAGCCGCTGGCCGAGGTGGTCGAGGCCTTCCGCGCGGCCGAGGGGGACGAGCTGCGGCTGATCCTCAAGGCCCAGGTCGACCGGCGCCTGACGGAGGCGCGCCGGCTCGCTCGGGGTGGCCGCCGATTCGGGCGCAGCGACCGCCGGATCGAGATCCTCAGCGCCGATCTGCCGACCGAGGAGTACATGGCGCTGTTCGCCTCCGCCGCGGCGATCCTCGCCCCCAGCCGCTGGGAGGGGCTCGGCCTGCATCTCTATGAGGCGACCGCGCTCGGGATCCCGATCGTCACCAACGACAACCCGCCGATGAACGAGATCGTCGAGGACGGACGCAACGGGCTGCTGGTCCCGGGCATCCCCGACGGCACCGCCCGCTCGGGGATCGCCGCCTTCCGGCCGGACGTCGCGGCGCTGACGGCGGCGATCGAGCGGCTCCGCGACCCCGCCCTGCGCGAGCACCTGCGAGCGGGGGCGCGCGCCCGGCGCGAGGAGCTGAGCTGGGCGACGACCATCGCCGATCTTGCGGCGCTCGTGGAGTCTGTCGGCGGCGCGTCGCACGGCGGGGGGCCGGCGTGAGCGAGCACGTCCTGCAGCGGGAGCAGCTGCTCGAGGCGCCGCCCGAGCGCGCCTTCGAGTTCTTCTCGAAGGCCCAGAACCTGGAGGCGATCACGCCCCCCTGGCTGCGCTTCCGGATCACGTCGCCGACGCCGATCGAGATGCACGTCGGGGCCCTGATCCGCTACCGGCTGCGCCTGCACGGGCTGCCGATCAGCTGGCTCACCCGGATCGAGGAATGGGATCCCCCGCACGGGTTCGTCGACGCGCAGCTGCGCGGCCCCTACGCGCTGTGGCACCACACCCACCGCTTCGAGCCCACCGGCGGAGGCGCCCGCACGCGCATGACCGACACGGTCCGCTACGCGCAGCGGCTCGGGCCGCTCGGAGAGCTCGCGCAGCGGCTGGTGGTGCGCCGCGATCTCGAGCGGATCTTCGACTACCGCCGCGATACGATCGGCCGGCTGATCGAAGAGGGAGACCACCCGTGAGCACATCCGCGCGCCCTTCGCCCGTTCGCCGCGCCTACGACGCCACCTGGGGCCGGCTCTTCGCCTCCCTCTACGACCGCTCGATGGCCGCGGGCGAGCGCGGCGAGCTCGGGGCCCGGCGCGAGGAGATCGTCGGTCGGGCGCGAGGCAGGGTGCTCGAGCTCGGCGCCGGCACGGGCCTCAACCTCTCCCGGTACGGGCCCGAGGTCAGCTCGCTGGTGCTGACCGAGCCGTTCGAGCCGATGGCGAAACGCCTGCGCGAGCGCGTCGCGGCGCCGGGACACCCCCCTGCGGAGGTCGTCGAGACCCCGGCCGAGCAGCTCCCCTTCGAGGACGCGACCTTCGACTCGGTCGTCGCGACGCTCGTGCTCTGCACCGTGGCCGATCCGGCGCGGACGCTGGGCGAGGTCGCCCGCGTGCTCAAGCCCGGCGGGCGGATGTTCTTCATCGAGCACGTGCGCGCCGAGACCCCGGGCCTCGTCCGCGCCCAGAACGTCTTGCACGGCCCGTGGTACTTCGTCGGCCACGGCTGTCACACGCAACCGCGATACGGCGGCGACGATCCGCTCCTCGCCGCTCGAGCTCGACGACCTCGAGCGCGGCGAGATCGCCGAGGCACCGCCGATCGTCAGGCCGATGATCTGGGGCTCGGCGCAGCGGCAGGCCGCGGGCGTATAAGACTCCGTGCAGGTCCGCGGCGCAGGCCGCGGTGACAGACACGAGGAGGCGAGGAAACATGCCGCAGTTCATCCTCTTGACGAACCTGACGTCGGACGGCGTCAAGACGATCAAGAACAACCCGGCCCGGATCGGCGAGGTCAACTCCGAGGTCGAGCAGATCGGGCTCAAGGTCCTGCATCAGTGGGCGACGCTCGGCGCGTACGACTTCGTCTCGATCGTCGAGGCGCCGGACGCGGAGACGATGGCCCGGGCCTCGGTCGAGCTCGGCTCGCGCGGGACGACCACCAACCACACCCTGACCGCGATTCCCGCCGAGGAGTTCGCCAAGAACCTCTAGTGCGGGAGCGAGGCCGAGCGGCCGCAGCGGCGACGGTGGAGGCCGGAGCTTGAAGGTCCTCGTCGTCGGCGGCGGCGGCCGCGAGCACGCGATCGTGCGCGCGCTCGCGCGCTCGCCGCAGCGATCCGGAGCTGCTCTGCGCGCCCGGCAACGCCGGGATCGCCGCCGACGCGCGCTGCCTCGAGGTCGGCGCCGAGGACGTCGACGGGCTCGTCGAGGCGGCCCGCGCCGAGAGCGTGGACCTCGTCGTCGTCGGGCCCGAGGCGCCGCTCGTCGCCGGGCTCGTCGACCGTCTCGAGGAGGCGGGGATCACGGCCTTCGGGCCCAGCGCGGCGGCCGCGCGGCTCGAGGGCTCGAAGCTCTACGCGAAGGAGGCGATGGCGGAGGCCGGCGTACCGACGGCCGCGCACGTGACCCTGCGCGATCGCGAGCATGCGCTCGAGGAGATCGCGAACGCGAGCTTCCCCGTCGTGCTCAAGGCCGACGGGCTCGCCGCCGGCAAGGGCGTGATCATCGCCGCGGACGCCGGCGAGGCCGAGGCGGCGATCGACGTCTTCTTCACCGAGCGGCGCTTCGGCGAGACCGCGGTCGTGCTCGAGGAGTTCCTCGAGGGGCGAGGAGCTGTCGCTGCTCGCGATCTGCGACGGCCGCAACGTCGTGCCGCTCGCGCCCGCCCAGGACTACAAGCGGATCTTCGACGGCGACGAGGGGCCGAACACCGGCGGCATGGGCAGCTACTCGCCGGTGCCCGGCGTCGGCGACGAGCAGATCGCGCGAGATCGTCGCCGCCGTGCACCGACCGATCGTGGAGCTGATGGCGCGCCGCGGCACCCCGTTCCACGGGGTCCTCTACGCGGGCCTGATGATGACCGCCGCCGGTCCGAGGGTGCTCGAGTTCAACACCCGCTTCGGCGACCCCGAGACGCAGGCGGTGCTGCCCCGGCTGCGCTCCGACCTGCTGCAGATCTGCCTCGACGCGCGCGAGCCCGGCGGGCTCGAGGGCTTCGAGGCGGAGTTCGCGCCGGAGTGGGCCGTGACGCTCGTGCTCGCCTCCCGCGGCTACCCCGAGAGCTCCTCGAAGGGCGACGTGATCGGCGGGCTCGCCGAGGCGGAGGCCGCCGGGGCCGAGATCGTCCACGCCGGCACCGCCCGAGCGCGACGGCGAGATCGTCACCAACGGCGGCCGCGTGCTCAACGTGACCGCGCTCGGCCCCGGGCCTGCCGAAGCGCGCGAGCGCGCGTACGATGCGGCGGGCAAGATCAGCTTCGACGGCATGCAGATGCGCGGCGACATCGCCGAGCGGGCGCTCGGCGGCTGAGCTCTTCCCCTATCGATCACCTCGAAACTGGAGACGAGACCGCAGATGAACGACGCCCCTGAGACCGAGACCCAGCAGACCCCCGTGGACGGAGCTCGAGGAGGAGCTCGACGGGATCGACGTCGAGCAGCCGCTCGTCGGGATCATCATGGGCTCGGCCAGCGACAAGGAGACGATGGCGAAGGCGGAGCCGATCCTCGAGGAGGCCGGCATCCACTACGAGGTCCGCGTGATGAGCGCGCACCGGACGCCCGACTCGTCGTCGAGTACTGCCGCAACGCGAAGTCGCGCGGCCTCCGCGTGCTGATCGCCGGCGCCGGCCTGAGCGCGGCGCTGCCCGGCGTCGCCGCCGCGCACACCGAGCTGCCGGTGATCGGCGTGCCGATCTCGGCCGGCACGCTGGGCGGCATCGACGCGCTGCTGTCGATCTCGCAGATGCCCCCGGGCGTCCCCGTCGCCGCGGTCGGCATCGACAACTCCAAGAACGCCGCCCACCTCGCCGTCCGCATCATCAACGGCTGAGGGCGCGCGCCGATGATCCCTCGCTACACACGCGAGGCGATCGGGTCGATCTGGACCCAGCAACGGAAGATGGAGGGCTGGCTCGAGGTCGAGCTGGCCGTCGACCGAGGCGCTCGCCGACGAGGGCATCGTCCCGACCGACGACGCCCGCGCCTGCCGCGAGCGGGCCGCGTTCACGGTCGAGGCCGTCGAGGAGCGCGAGCGCGACCACCAACCACGACGTCGCCGCCTTCGTCGACGTCGTCCAGGCCTCGATCGGCCCCGAGGGCCGCTGGATCCACTACGGGCTGACCTCCTCCGACGTGCTCGACACGGCGCTGGCGACGCAGCTCGTCGACGCCGGCACGATCGTGCTCACCGGCGCCCGCGACTACCGCGACGCGCTGATCGAGCAGGCGCTGACGCATCGCGACACGGTCTGCGTCGGCCGCACCCACGGGATCCACGCCGAGCCGTCGAGCTTCGGCCTGCGGCTCGCCGGCTTCGCCTTCGAGGCCGACCGCAACGTCGAGCGCCTGCGCCGCGCCTTCGAGCAGGCCGCGGTCGGCAAGCTCTCCGGGCGCCGTCGGCACCTACGCCTCGCTGCCGCCCGCGATCGAGAGGCGCGTCATGGAGCGCGCTCGGCCTCGGCCGCGAGGACGCCTCGACCCAGGTCGTGCCCCGCGACCGCCACGCCGAGCTGCTCGGCGCCTGCGCGCTCGCAGCCGCCGGGCTCGAGCGCTTCGCGACCGAGATCCGCAACCTGCAGAAGACCGAGGTGCGCGAGGTCGAGGAGCCGTTCGGCAAGCGGCCAGAAGGGCTCCTCGGCGATGCCGCACAAGCGCAACCCGATCACGACCGAGCGGATCACCGGCCTGGCCCGCGTGATGCGCGGCTACGCGCAGGCCGGCCTCGAGAACGTCGCGCTCTGGCACGAGCGCGACATCTCCCACTCCGGGGCCGAGCGCGTGATCCTGCCCGACGCGACGATCTGCCTCGACTACATGCAGCACCTCGGGCGCCGGGTCGCCGCGGACATGGTCGTCCACCCCGAGCGCATGCGCGAGAACCTCGAGCTGACCTACGGCGCCGTCTTCAGCCAGCGCGCCCTGACCGCGCTGCTCGACGCCGGGCTCGGCCGCGACGACGCCTACCGCGTCGTCCAGGAGCTCGCCCAGCGCGGCTGGGACACGCGCACGCCCTTCCGCGAGCTGCTCGCGGAGCGCATCGCGGCGGGCGGGGCGCCGGAGATCGACCTCGACGCCGTCTTCGACCCGACCGCCTACCTGCGCAACGCGGGCGAGGTCTTCGAGCGGCTCGAGGCGCTCGAGGGCTGAACGCCCTTCGCGGCAGCGCCGGCCGGGACGAGGACGGACACGCCGCCTTCGGGGATCAGCGTGATCCCCGCCAGCCGCGGGCGTTCGGGACCGGGCGCGGCGGCGCGGAGATCGACCCGCGAGAGGACCTCGCGGAGGACGATCCGGAGCTCGAGCTCAGCGAAGGCGGCACCGATGCAGCGGCGGACGCCGCCGCCGAACGGCAGCCACGAGTAGGTGTCGGGACGGTTGCCGCCGTAGCGGGCGGGATCGAAGGCGTAGGGCTCGGCGTAGACGTCGGGGTTGGTGTGCAGCAGGTAGGTCGAGGCCATCACCGACGTGCCCGCGTCGACCGTGGCGCCGCCGTAGGTCCCGGGCGCGCCGATGCTGCGGCCGACGCTCGTGATCACCGGGCGCAGCCGCTGCGCCTCCCACCCGATCGCCGCGAGGTAGGCGTCGTCGCCATCGCGCGCGGCGCGGCGGGCCGGCTCCAGCGCCCCGGGAGTGTGCAGGAGCAGGTCGAAGGCCCAGGCGAGCGCCGTCGCGGTCGTCTCGTGACCGGCGACGAGCAGCGTCATCAGCTGATCCCGCAGCTCGCGGTCGTCCATCGCCGAGCCGTCGTCGAAGCGCGCCGTCAGCAGCAGCGAGAGGATGTCGTCGCGCCCGGCGACGCCGGGTTCGGCGCGACGTTCGGCGATCTCCGCGGCGAGCAGCTCGTCGACGCGGGCGAGCAGCGCGCGCTGCCGCGCCGCCGGCCCGAAGCCGCCGAGCCGCTCGCTCGCGTAGACGAGGGTCTGCCTGACGCTGTCGCGTCCCTCGCGCAGCAGCCGGTCGAGCAGCTCGCGCAGCTCCTCGTGGCGCGCGCTGCGGTCGTCGGTGACCCCGAAGACCGCGCGCAGGATCACCTCGAAGGTGATCCGTTGAGTGCGTTCGCGGATCGGGAACGGTTCGCCGCGGGGCCAGCGCTCGACGCTCTCCCGCGCGACCGTCGCGATCGTCTCCTCGTAGGTGCGCATGCGCTCGCCGTGCAGCGGCGGCAGCATCAGCTTGCGGCGGCGCAGGTGCTCGCGGCCCTCGAGGAGCAGCAGCGAGCGCGAGCCGAGCACGGGCTCCAGCAGCAGCGCGCGCCCGGACGGCAGCGAGTGCCGGCTGTCGGCGCTGAGCAGGGCCTTCGCCGAGGCGGGGTCCCAGACGAAAAGCAGCGGCGCAACGCCCCAGAAGCGCAGCGTGAAGGCAGGGCCGTAGCGACGGCGGTTCTCCTCCATGAAGGAGATGTGGCGGCTGAGCCAGCGCGCCGTCTGCAGCACCGCCGACAGCCGCGGACCCGCGGGCAGCGACGATGCCCGGCGCCCAGGCACTGGCTCAGATCGTGAAGTCGGCTGAGGAGGGCTCGGCGATGAACCGCTCGAGCTCGGTCTTGCCACCGCTGGAGGTGGGCTCGCCGTGGGCGAGCAGCAGCGCGTCCCACTCGAGCTCGAGCAGCGGCTCGAGCGCTCGCAGAGTTCCCTCCTTGGTCTCGCTCGGGCTCGTCCATCAGGAAGTCGGGCACGAAGGCGAGCGCGCCGTCCCACCGGATCACCGAGTCGGCGATCAGCAGCGCCCCCGACCCGGAGGCGATGTGGAGGGCGCCGTCGTCGGGGCAGATCGACGCCGATCTCGTGCGCCGTCACACCGGGAGCCGGCTCGCTGCCCCACTCGTAGGGCTCGATCGTCGTCTCGGGGCCGAACTCGTGCATGCCCGAGGCCGGCGCCAGCACGCGCGCGCCGAAACGCTCGACCAGCTCGGCGCACGCCGCGGCGGTGGTGGCGGTTGGAGAGCAGGACCCGCTCCACTCCGCCGCGCTGCTCGAGCTCGTCGGCGAGCCAGTCGAGCGCCGATCGGGTCGATGACGGTGCGGGCGCCCGGCAGCCAGCAGGAGTGGACGACCTGTCCGATCCCGGGATGCGGTGCGCTCCACTCGAAGACGCCGTCGAGCTGACCTCGCGGAATCCGCTCATTGCGGCAATCGTAGGACCCCGGCGCGTCAGGCTGCGGCCCCCATTGCTAGGTTCGGCGCCATGAGCGCCTCCCCCACCTCCCTGAACGAGCTCGAGCTCCATTCGAGCGGCAAGGTCCGCGAGATCTACCACGCGGGCGACGAGCTGATCATGGTCGCCTCCGATCGGATCTGCGCCTACGACGTGATCCTCGCGACCCGATCCCCGACAAGGGCAAGGTCCTGACCCAGATGTCGATCTTCTGGTTCGAGACGACCGAGCGAGATCGTCCCCAACCACTTCATCGACGAGGACGTGCCGCCCGAGGCCGCGGGCCGCGGGATCCGGGTCAAGAAGCTCGACATGTACCCGGTCGAGTGCGTCGTCCGCGGCTACATCACGGGCTCCGGCTGGAAGGAGTACAAGGCGGACGGCTCGGTCTGCGGGATCGAGCTGCCCGCCGGCCTGCAGGAGTCGCGAGAAGCTGCCCGAGCCGATCTTCACGCCGGCGACGAAGGCCGACATCGGCGACCACGACGAGAACGTCGACTTCGACCGCGCGGCCGAGATCGTCGGCTCGCGCGCAGCTGATGCAGGAGCTCAAGCGGCATCTCGATCGCGCTGTACGAGCACGCCGCAGCGCACGCGCTCGAGCGCGGGATCATCCTCGCCGACACGAAGTTCGAGTTCGGCTCCGCCCCGGGGGCCGAGATCGTGCTCGGCGACGAGGTGCTCACGCCCGACTCCTCGCGCTTCTGGCCCGCCGACGACTACGAGCCCGGCCGCGGCCAGGCGAGCTTCGACAAGCAGTACGTCCGCGACTGGCTCGACGAGCAGGGCTGGGACCACTCCCCGCCGGCGCCCCGGCTGCCGCAGGAGGTGATCGACGGCACGAGCGCCCGCTACCGCGAGGCCTACGAGCGGATCACCGGCAAGCCCCTCGACTGAACCGATGGCGCTCAGCGAAGGAACATCGCGCGCGCGGGTCGACCCCGACTCCGAGGACCGGATGGTCCTGCTCCGTCGTGAGCTCGGCGTCACCACCTTCGGGATCAACCAGCTCAACCTGAAGCCGGGGCAGCGCGGGCGCATCCACCGCCACGCCGACCAGGAGGAGGTCTACCTCGTGCTGGCCGGTGAGCTCACGATCGGGATCGAGGGCGAAGAGGAGACGCTCGGCGAGGGCGAGCTGATCCGCGTCGCGCCGCACGTCCGCCGGCAGATCTCGAACCGCGGCAGCGAGCTGCTGCAGATGATCGCGCTCGGCGGAGCCGGTGAGCACGCGAGCCGCGACGCGACCGCGTACGAGAGCTGGGAGGCCGAGGAGGGCGGCTCCCCGCAGGACGTACCGCTGCCCGAGGACCTGGACGTCTGAGGGCGGGCCGCCGCGCGGTTGGCACGGGCGAATTGCACTGAGGGGATGGAGGGCCGAGTTCCGTGTTCCGCGATGGGGCGCCTGAGTCTCGTGACGGTTGCGCGCCAGGTTCCGGCTTCGGTCCAGACGACTGGTCACGTTTCACCTCATCTTGAGGTGGAAGGTGACCACTCGCGGCACGGCCGTCCCGACCACGCACGGAGGCCTCGCGTCCTTGCGCCCCTCGTGACAGCTCCGCAAGCTCGCCTCCCTCGCTGCCAACGGCGCGACGGCTCGCCCGCCGAACCTCTTCCCACCTAACCTCCGCGCCGCGATGACGATCCTGATCCAGGGGATGCGGCGCTCGGGGACGACGATCCTCTACGACGCGCTGCTCGAGGACCCGGAGCTCCACTGCTTCTACGAGCCCTTGCGCGAGAACACCGAGACGCCGGGCGGCGGCAGCGACGCCCGCGCCAGCGACCCCTTCGCCGAAACGAAGGCGCTGCGCGAGGCCTACGCCGCGGCCAACAATCCGGAGCTGCCGATCGAGGAGTTCAACTGGGGCGGTCCCCGGGACGGAGCGCTCGAGATCGGCCCCGAGCTGCCCGACCACTGCACCGGCTTCCTCGCCGACCTGCTCAGCGCGTGGCGGCGAGCGCGAGGTGATGGTCAAGTTCACCCGCATCTACGACAAGCTCGAGCGGGTCGCACCGCTCGCGCCCGGCGCCGTCCTCGTGCACGTCGTCCGCGACCCGCGAGCGGTCGCCGCATCGATGATGATGGGACGCGGCCGCAAGCGGGCGGCCGACTACGAGGATCCGGCACGGTTCTTCTCCGAGACGGAGCGACGCAAGCTCTGGTCCTCGCGCGAGATCTCCAAGGCGCTGCAGGCGCTGCCCGAGTACTCGCGGGCTCGGGCGCCTCACGAACGTCGAGCGGATCCTGCTCGTCTGGCGCCACACCTTCGAGAGCACCTATGCCGACGGCAGGCGCCTGTTCGGCGACCGCTACCTGCTGCTCCGCAACGAGGAGCTGCGCGCCGACCCCGTCGCCGCGCTCGACCGCCTCTACGCCACCGCGGGCAGGCCGACCCCGGCAGCCGTCGCCGGCTGGGCGCGGGGCAAGGTGAAGTCCCCCGAGATGCCCTTCGCGGCAGACGACGAGCGCTGGGCGCGCGCCTTCGCGAAGCTCGGCATGGCCGGCGCGCTCACCGACGCCGGATACGGCGAGCTCGCGGAGGGACTGCCGGACGCCGAGACGGGCGGCGGCCTGCTCGCGCGGGCGCGGGCGCGACTCGGCGGCCGGGCCTGACCGCGGCGCTTCGTAGACTCAGGCCCGTGCTCGCCCGCGTACTGATCAGACCGAAGCAGGGGGTCGTGGACCCCCAGGGCAAGGCGGTGGAGCGGGCTCTGCCGACGCTCGGCTTCGAGGGCGTCGACGAGGTCCGCGTCGGCCGCATGGTCGAGCTGCAGATCGACGACCCCGACTCGCTCCCTGAGCTCTGCGAGAAGCTCCTCGCCAACCCGCTGATCGAGGACTACGAGATCGAGCTCGAGGGCGAGGAAGTCCCGCTCGCGCCCGGCGGCGACGAGGAGGAGGTCTGAGCGGGGCGTGACCCGGTTCGGCGTGATCCGCTTCCCGGGTTCCTGCGACGAGGTCGACGCGGTGCTCGCCTGCGAGCGCGTGGGCGAGGCGGAGATCCTGTGGCACGGCGACTCCGACCTGCAGCGGCGTCGACGCGATCGTCGTCCCGGGCGGCTTCTCCTACGGCGACTACCTCCGCGTGGGCGCGATCGCACGCTTCGCGCCGATGATGGAGAGGGTGATCGAGTTCGCTGCCGCCGGCGGTCCTGTGCTCGGCATCTGCAACGGCTTCCAGGTCCTCTGCGAGGCGGGACTGCTGCCCGGCGCCCTGCTCACGAACGAGAGCCTCAAGTTCCTCTTCCGCCAGGTCGACCTCGTCGTCGAGAGCACCGACTCGGCCTGGAGCTCCGCCTGCACGCCCGGCGACCGGCTCTCGATTCCCGTCAAGCACACGACCGGCCGCTTCTTCGCCCCCGAGGAGATGCTCGACGACCTCGAGGCCAACGGCCAGGTCGTACTCCGCTACGCGCCCGGTCAGAACCCGAATGGGTCCCTGCGCGACATCGCCGGCGTCCGCAACGAGGCCGGCAACGTGATGGGCCTGATGCCGCACCCCGAGCACGCGGTCGACCCGCTCACCGGCTCGGCCGACGGCCTCCGCCTCTTCGAATCGGCAGCCAAGCTCGCCGCCGGCGCCCTCTGACCAAGCCCGGCCGTGCACGGCCGGGGGGCGCAGTGTGGCGAAGCCAGCCAAGCTCGCCGCCGGCGCCCTCTGACCAAGCCTGGCCGTGCACGGCCGGGGGGCGCAGTGTGGCGAAGCCACACGAGCCCGCCCCGGCGCCCTCTGACCAAGCCTGAGCGCGCCCGCACCGGGCGCGGTGTAGCGGAGCTACATAAGCCCGCTGCGGGTGCGCTCAGGCGCAGCGTCAGAGGGCGCCGGGGTCGGAGCTGAGGAAGGTGAGGACAGCAAGCACCCGCCGGTGATCCTCCGGCGAGGAGCCGAGGTCGAGCTTCGAGAAGATCGCCGTCACGTGCTTCTCCACCGCGCGCTCGGTGACGACCATGTTCTCCGCGATCGCCTTGTTGCTGCGCCCCTCGGCCATCAGGGCCAGGACTTCGCGCTCGCGCGGTGAGAGCTCGGCGAGCGGGTCGTCGGCCCGACGCCGACCCAGCATGCTCGAGACGACCTCGGGATCGAGCGCCGACCCGCCCTCGGCCACGCGCTCCAGCGCCTCGAGGAAGCGATCGATGTCGGCGACCCGGTCCTTGAGCAGGTAGCCGACCCCCTCCGCGCTCTCCGCGAGGATCTCCATCGCGTAGCCCTCCTCGACGTACTGGGAGAGCACGAGCAGACCGACGTCGGGAAGCTCCGCCCGGATCTCGCGCGCCGCCCGCAGGCCCTCGTCCGTCTGCGTCGGCGGCATCCGCACGTCGATCACGGCGATGTCGGGCTTGTGCGCGCGGACCTTCCGCAACAGGTCCTCGGCGTCGCCCGCCTGACCGACCACCTCGTGCCCGGCCTCACCGAGCAGGCGCGCGATTCCCTCGCGCAGCAGGACGGAGTCCTCGGCGATCACGACGCGCACGGAATCACCGCCTTGATCGCGGTTCCACCGCCGGCGGGGCTGGAGACCTCGAGGCGGCCGTCGAGGGCGGCGACCCGGTCCGAGAGCCCGCGCAGACCCGACCCCTGTCCGGGATCGGCGCCGCCGACGCCGTCGTCGCTGACCGAGACCTCGAGGGCCCCGTTGCGGCGCCGCACGTCGACCGCGGCCCCGTCCGCCCCCGCGTAGCGGGCGACGTTGGTGAGCGCCTCGGCGATCACGAAGTATGCGGCGGCCTCGACGTCTGCGGGCAGCCGCTCCTCGGGCAGCTCGCCGAGCTCGACCGGAACGGCTGCGCGGCCGGCGAGCGCCTCGACGGCGGCGCGCAGACCGCGGTCGCTCAGCACCGCGGGGTGGATCCCCCGCGCGAGCTCACGCAGCTCGCCCGTCGCGGCCTCGAGGTCGGCGAGTGCGGCATCGAGCATCGCCGCCCCGGCCTCGGGGTCGTCGGGGAGCCGGTCGCGCGCCATCCGCAGGTCGAGGGCCAGGGCGACGAGCCGCTGCTGAGCACCGTCGTGGAGATCGCGCTCGAGCCGCTGGCGCTCGGCGTCCGCCGCCTGCACGATGCGCGCTCGCGAGGAGCGCAGCTCCTCCACTCGCGCGCGCAGTGCCGCCTCGAGCCGCTCGTTCTCCAGCGCCAGCGCCGCGGCGGCGCCCACGGCGTCGATCAGCCGGCGCTGATCGGTGAGCGCAGGGTCGCAGAGCAACACGGCGATCCTGCGCCCGTCGCGCTCGACGATGCTCGCGAGCCGGTCGCGACGCTCATCCACGTCGAGTGGCTCGCCGCCTTCGCCGATCCATCGCGACTCCTCCGGCAGCCAGAAGCCGAGTTCGAGCGTCGGGTCGCCGAGCGCGTCGGCGAGGAGATCGCGCAGGGCGCCGCCACGGACAGGCAGCTCACGAAGCCCGTCGAGCAGTTCGGCGACGGCGGCCTCGCGGGACATCTGCATCCGCAATAGGCCGAGCAGGAACGCATAGGGAACCGACAGGAACGGAAGCAGGACCAGGATGAAGATCGCGTTGCTGACGTCGCGGTCGATGACGGCGGCGCTGAACAGCTGCAGCGCGATCAGCGCCATCGTGATCCCACCCGCCCACAGCAGCGGCAAGAAGCCGCCGCGGCGGGCCCGGCTCGTGCCACGCCAGCGGCGGACGAGGAGGATCAGCAGGCCGACGAGCGCCGCGACCGCGACGACCACGTCGAGGTAGAAGAACCCATGTGAAAGGGCGGTGTTGTCGCTGACCAGGATCGGGTTGGACGGGCAGCCGTCGCAGAAGTCGGGATCCGGCAGCGGCTGGAAGAGCAACTGCGGGATCGGCAGCACGACCCCGGACACCCAGGCCGCGACGGCGAGCCGCCACTCGGCCTTCGTCTGCAGTCGCCCCTCCGGGAACGTGAGCAGCAGCTGGTAGAGCAGCACGATCCAGACGTTCGAAAACAGAATGCCCGTGATGAAGACCCACGGGTCGTTGGCGCCGGTGAGGGCGTTGATCACCCAGGCGAAGCCGACGGCGATCATGAGCGGCCCGATCCGGCTCGCCGGTCGCGCCTTCCAGGCAACGAGGCCGGCGCCGACGAACGACCAGGTGATCGTGGCGGCGATGACCGCGAACACGACGCCGCCGTCGGCGATGTCGCTGTTCAGGATCAGGGCGATGCCGCCGGCGCCGGCTGCGACCGCGGCGAGGGCGACCGCGGCGATCGCCGCCACCGACGGCCCGCGGGCTGAGGGGGCCTGCGCGCTCATCCGGCCAGCTCCCCGATCGCCCGACCCGAGAGCTCAGCCTTGGGCACGAACCCCCGGGCGCCGCTGGCAGCGATGAGGGGCCCGTAGTCGGCGGCCGAGCGGGTGGAGGTGAGAACGACCGCGGGTGCGCCCGGCCCATCGGCGGTGAGCTCGCGCGCGACCGCGAACCCGTCGATGCCCGGCAGCTGCACGTCGAGCAGAACCAGGTCCGGACGCAGCTCGCGCGCCGATGTGATCCCGCTCGGGCCGTCGATCGCCTCGCCGACGACGTCGTAGCCCTCGGACTCGAGCAGGCGCCGGGCCGTCGCCCGGAAGCCCTCGTGGTCGTCGACGATCAGAACCGTCTTCACGGACGCAAGTTTCCTCCTCTGGACGGCAGCTGTGGGTACGGATAACCGCACCGCGGGCGGGGGCGAGCACCCATCGCGGACCCCTGCGAGCCGCATTGGAACCGCCCCCGGGCTCCGGGAGCCTGGAATGCGTCGAATCCACACGCCGGGCGCGGCCCGGAGGACGAGGGAGAAACGATGAGAACCACCACCACCCATACGCACCGCTCGGGCTCACTCGCTGCTGAGGGAGAGGGCCCGCGACCCGGGCTCACCGCCCGGATCGGCGCCTGGAGCGCCGAACACCGCAAGGCCGCGATCCTCGGTTGGATCGCCTTCGTGGTTGTCGCGCTGTTCGCCGGCTCGAACATCGGCACGCGCGAGCTCACGAATGCGGAGCAGACCCCCGGCGAGTCCGGCGCGGCAACGAAGACACTCACCGATACCGGCCTGGCGCCCGCATCGGAATCCGTGTTCGTGCACAGCGACACGCTGAAGGCGAACGACCCGGGCTTCGAGCGTGTCGTTGGCGACGTCACCGCGAAGTTGAGCGACATCGGCATGGTTCGCCACGTGAGCTCACCCGCCGACGGCGGCGGCGCCGTCTCGGCCGACGGGCACTCGGCGCTCGTGCAGTTCGAGGTCGCAGGCGATCCCGACACGGCGTCCGACCGGATCGGTCCGGTCACGAGCGCCGTCGACGAGCTCGCCGCGAAGCACCCGCAACTGCGGATCGAAGAGTTCGGAGATGCGAGCGCGAATGCGGCGATCGACGACGCTTTCAGCCAGGACATGCAGCGGGCGGAGACGCTGTCGCTGCCGATCACGCTGCTGATCCTCGTGATCGCGTTCGGCTCGCTCGTGGCGGCGGGCGTGCCGCTGCTGCTCGGGATCTCGGCGGTGATGGCCACGTTCGGCCTGATCGCGCTGCCGAGTCAGCTGCTGCCGATGAGCAGCGACGTCGCCTCGGTGATCCTGCTCGTCGGGCTCGCCGTCGGCGTCGATTATTCGCTGTTCTACCTGCGGCGCGAGCGCGAGGAACGGGCTCGCGGACGCTCGAGCCGGGACGCGCTCCGGATCGCCTCGGCGACCTCCGGGCGGGCGGTACTCGTCTCCGGGCTGACCGTGATCGCGGCGATGGCCGGGATGCTGCTCACGGGCGACGGCACGTTCATCTCGTTCGGGGTGGCGACGATGCTCGTCGTTGCCGTGGCGATGACCGCATCGGTCACAGTCCTGCCGGCGATCCTGTCCTGGCTCGGCGATCGCGTCGAGCGAGGGCGGATCCCGCTGCTGGGCCGGCTCGTCGCGCGCAAGCCGCGTCAGGGCTCCGGCGCCTGGGGCACGGTCGTCGACCGGGTGCTGAGGCGCCCGGCGCTGTCGGTCGCCCTCGCGGGCGGCGCGCTCATCGCGCTGGCGGTGCCGGCGCTCGGCATGAACATGCAGGTCACCGGCCCGGACCAGTTCCCGCGCGAGCTGCCGATCGTGCAGACGTACGATCGGATCGAGGCGGCCTTCCCCGGGGAGAACATCCCGGCGCTGGTCGCGGTCTCCGCCGACGACGTGCGCTCGCCCGAGGTCGCGCAGGCGATCGACGAGCTCACGTCAGCCGGCAACGCCGGCGGCGTGTTCGCGAACCGCTCGACGGTGGCGATCAGCAACGACGGTACGGCGGCACGGATCGACGTACCGATCGCGGGCAACGGCAACGATGAACGCTCGAAGCAGGCGCTGGAGCGGCTGCGCCAGCAGCTCATCCCCGCCGCCTTCGGGAGCATCGACGGCGTCAGCGTCGACGTCAGCGGCCAGACGGCCCAGACGGTCGACTTCGGCGACCGGATGAATCAGCGTCTGCCGCTCGTGTTCGGCTTCGTGCTGATGCTGGCGTTCGTGCTGATGCTGGTCACGTTCCGTTCGATCGTGATCCCGCTGAAGGCGATCGTGCTCAACCTGCTGTCGGTCGGCGCCGCCTACGGCGTGCTGGTGCTGGTCTTCCAGCACGGGCTCGGGCACGAGCTGCTCGGCTTCGACACGCCGGGGTCGATCACCGCCTGGCTGCCGCTGTTCCTGTTCGTGATCCTGTTCGGCCTCTCGATGGACTACCACGTGTTCATCGTCAGCCGGATCCGCGAGTACGTCGATCGGGGCATGAGCACCGATGCGGCGGTCCGGGCCGGGATCACCGACACGGCGGGAACCGTGAGCAGCGCGGCGATCGTGATGGTCGCGGTGTTCGCGATCTTCGCGACGCTGCGGCTGATCGACATGAAGGAGATGGGCGTCGGCCTCGCAGTCGCCGTCCTGATCGACGCGACGGTCGTCCGCGCGGTGCTGCTGCCGGCTTCGATGAAGTTGCTCGGCAAGTGGAACTGGTACCTGCCGAGCTCGCTCGGCTGGCTGCCCCGCACGCGCCGCGCGATCGAGCCGGAGCCGGAGCCGGTGCCCTCCGCCTGAGCGGAGCGGCGTGAGGAGACGGGCGCGGGTCCGCGAGGGCCCGTGCCCGTCGTCGTGTCGGGGGACGTCGGCGGGCTGCCACGGCGCGCGCCGGATCCACAGCCGGCCCGAGACCTAGCTGCCCCGAGGCGTCGCGCTCTCGCCCGCCCGACCGCCCCGCTCTGCCACCATGCGCGGCTCCATGTCGGCATCGATGCGCATCGGAATCTGCGCCTTCTGGTTCAACCGCGGGCAGGGCGTCGTCGCCCGCCAGCTGCGCTCAGCCCTGGACGGGCTCGGGCACGAGACGTTCGTGCTCGGACGGCCGACGAAGGAGTCGTTCCCGATGCCGCAGGAGGCACGCGAGGACGACGTCTGGGCGCAGGAGGGCGTGACCGCGGCCTCCGACTTCTTCATCCCGGAGGAAGAGCTCGTCGGCTGGGCCGCCGAACACCGCCTCGACGCCTGCTTCTTCGACCAGAACTACGAGTTCGAGGCCGTCGCGGCGCTGCGGGCGCGTGGCGTCCGCACGATCGGCCGCTTCGTCTGGGAGCGGTTCAACGACGAGCACGTCGCCGGGGCGCTCGAGGCCTACGAGACGATCTACTCGATGACCCGGGCCGAGCAGGCGCGCTACGGGACGATGGGGATCTCCACGCCCTTCCTTCAGTGGGGAATCCACCCCGAGTACGACCGGATCGAGCCGCACCGCAGTGCCTCGCCCGTGAGCTTCCACTACCACGCCGGCCTGCTCGGAAAGCGAAAGCCGTTCAAGGAGATCGTCGAGGCCTTCTCGGCAACCGAGAACCCGGACCTGAGGCTGATCGTCAAGGCCCAGATCGAGCGCCGGATGAAGTTCCTGCAGAAGGCGGCGAAGAAGGACGGGCGGATCGAGCTCGTGCTCGAGGACCTGCCCACCGACCGCCACCTCCAGATGTGCGCGGACGCGAACGTGTGCATGGCCCCCGCCCGCTGGGAGGGGCTCGGGCTGCACCTGTACGAGGCGATCGCCTTCCGCCAGCCGATCGTCTGCAACGACGACGCGCCGATGAACGAGCTGATCACCGACGGCGTCAACGGCCTCCTCGTCCCCTCCCACCACGACGGCGACGCCAACTCGGGGATCCCGGCGAAGACGGTCGACGTGCCCGGCCTCACCGGCGCGATCGAGCGCCTCGCCGATCCCGAGCTGCGGGCGGAGCTCGAGCGCGGCGCCGCGCGCAGGCGCGAGGAGCTGAGCTGGGAGCGCGCGGTCGAGAGCGTGCGCGAGCTGCTCGGATGAGCGCCCGACTGCGGACGCTGCTCGCCGCGGGGGCGCTCGCCGCCTGCGCGCTGCTCGCCGTCGCCTGCGGCTCGGGCTCCGGCGGAAGCACGAGCGCCGAGAACGTCCAGCTGCCGCCGCTGCCGAAACAGCGCCCGCTCCTCGGTTTCAACGAGCAGATCCTCCCCGACAATGCGGAGAACCCGCTCCTGCGTCAGTCGGGGGCGTCGTTCATCCGCACACCGCTCGTCTGGGCGACGGCCGAGAGGACCGAGGGCAAGGTCGACTTCACGCCCTTCGACCAGATCTACGAGCTGCTCGCCAAGTCCGGCCTGCGGCCGCTGTGGGTGGTGACGAGCGCTCCCTGCTGGGCGGCCGATGCACCCTGCAGCGGGCCGCAGCGACCCTCGCTGGCGCCGACGCCGGAGCACGTCGGGCAGTTCGCCGACTTCGTCGCACAGGTCGCCCAGCACTACCCGGACTCGCTCGGGATCGAGGTCTGGAACGAGCCCAACATCCCCAACTTCTGGCGCCCGAAGCCGGATCCGCAGCTCTACAGGAAGCTGCTCGCGGCGGCGGCCGACGCGGTCCACGCAAGCGGCTCGAAGGTGCCGGTCGTGGCGGCGGGCCCCTCGCCGACCACCGCGGATCAGGTGGCGAAGGACCCGGACAAGATCGGCTTCGTCCCGTTCATCAAGGAGGTGATGAAGGGACCCGACGCGCCGGACGTGGACGCGATCGGCCTGCACCCCTACAGCCTGCTGCAGGTCGGCAAGGACCCCGTCACCGAGAGCATCAAGCTCTACGACCAAGGCAAGGAGGCGGCCGCCGCGGTCGCCCCCGATGTCCCCGTCTGGGTGACCGAGGTCGGGCTGACGACGGCCGGGCAGTACGCGATCTCGGAGTCCGAGCAGGCGAGCGGGCTCGAGCGCATCGTCAAGGACTTCGCCGGTGACGGCGTCCCCGTTGTGACGATCCACCGCTTTTTCGACCAGGCCGACTCGCCGCTTCGCTTCGAGCGCGGCTTCGGTGTCGTCGCCTCTGATCAGACGACTCCGAAGCCCTCGTTCTGCTCTCCCGCCGACGCGATCGGGCTCCCCTGCCACAGCTGAGCGACCGCGCCGCACGCGACGCGATCGCCCGGTTCCTGCGAACCTCCTCCCCGATGACCCCCCTGTTCGGAAGCAAGCAGGCGCCGGACCTCCCGCCGATGCCGTTCATCGTCGGCGTCGGCCGCTCCGGCACGACCATGCTGCGGCTGATGCTCGACGCGCACCCGCAGCTGACGATCCCGCCTGAGACCCATTTCGTCCCCGACCTGATCGAGGCGATCGACGACGGCGCCGATCCCGCGCGCGCCGTCGAGGTGATGCAGTCGGTCCGCCAGTGGGGCGACCTGCACATGGACCCCGACGAGGTGCGGACGCGCCTCGAGGCGGTCTCCGACTGGAACGCCGGCAACGCACTGCGCGCCTTCTACGCGATCTACGGCGAGCGCCAGGGCAAGCCCCGCGTCGGCGAGAAGACGCCCGCGTACGTACGAAAGATGCGCCTGATCGAGAGGGCGATGCCCGAGGCCCGCTTCATCCACGTCATTCGCGACGGCCGTGACGTCGCCCTCTCGCGCTGGAAGCGGACGCTCGGCGAGGGCAAGCGCGCGCCGGCGAGCCAGGTCGCCGAGGGCTGGCAGCGCCGTATCCGCCGCGCTCAACAGCAGGGCAAGAAGCTCCGCCACTACCTCGAGCTCCGCTACGAGGACCTCGTCACCGACACCGAGCCGACGCTGCGCAAGATCGCGGAGTTCATCGAGCTCGACTGGGACCCCGTGATGCTGCGCTACTACGAGACCGCCGCCGACCGGATGAGCGAGATGGCCCGCGATCTGCCCTCCGCAGACGGCAAGCCCGTCCGCCCCGGCGAGGAGCGGATGCAGGCGCACGCGATGACGCAGAAGCCGCCCGACCCGAGCGCCATGTACCGGTGGAAGGAGAAGATGTCCGCCGACGACGTGCGCGACTTCGACGCCGCCGCGGGCGAGCTCTTGACCGAGCTCGGCTACGAGGTCGGCACCGCCGGGCGCGCCTGAGCCGGCGCCCGGCCGGCGCTTCGTGGCACCCTTCCACCGATGTCGAAGTTCACGCCGCTGACCGACGAGCTGCACGCCTACGTGGTCGCCGAGGGCGCCCGCGAGGATGCGGCGCTGGCCGCGGTCCGCGAGGAGACCGCGGCGATGGGCTCGATCTCGAGCATGCAGATCGCCCCCGATCAGGGCGCGCTGATGACGATGCTCGCGCAACTGATCGGCGCCGAGCGGGCGATCGAGGTCGGGACCTTCACCGGCTACTCGGCGATCTGCATCGCCCGCGGGCTGGCGGAGGGAGGGCGCCTCGTCTGCTGCGAGCTCGACGCCGAGCGGGCGGAGACGGCGCGACGCAACTTCGAGCGGGCCGGGGTCGCGGAGCGGATCGAGGTCCGCGTCGGCCCCGCCAGCGAGACACTGGACGGGCTCCTGGCCGAGGGCGTCGAGCAGTACGACCTGGCTTTCATCGACGCCGACAAGACGGGCTACGACGACTACTACGAGAAGTGCCTGCAGCTCGTCCGCGCGGGCGGGCTGATCGTCGTCGACAACGTTCTGCAGGACGGGCGCGTGCTCGACCCGGGCGAGAGCGAGAACGCGCAGGCGATCGTCACCCTGAACGCGAAGCTCCGCGACGACGAGCGCGTCGAGCTGGCGATGATCCCCGTGGCCGACGGGATCACGCTGCTCATGAAGCGCTAGGGCCCTTGCGCGTCGGCATCGTCAGCAAGTGGATCGCCTCTGGGCAGGCGGTCGTCGCCCGCCACATCCGCTCGGCGCTGGACGAGCTCGGACACGAGACGTTCGTGCTCGCGCGACCCGGGTCCGGTCCACGCGCGCAGCTCGCCGCCTCCGCCGCGGCCGGCGATGTGGATCCGGTCTGGGATCAGCCGCGGATCACGGAGGCGAGCGAGCACCACGTCCCGCTGGCCTCCTACGAGGAATGGGTCCGCGCGAACTCGATCGAGGCGGTCTTCTGCGACGAGAACTACCAGTTCGATGAGATCAATCACCTGCGTGAGCAGGGGGTGCGCACGATCGGGCGCTTCGTCTGGGAGTACTTCGGGGCCGAGTACGTGCACGCGGCGAAGACCGCCTTCGAGACGATCTACTCGCTTACCCGTTGCGAGCGTGACCGCTACGGGGAGCTGGGGATCGAGAGCCCCTACGTGCAGTGGGGAATTCACCCGGAGCTGCTCGAGGTCGAGGCCGAGCGCGACCCGGAGGTGGTGCGCTTCTACTTTCCCGGCAGCTTCCTCGGGCGCCGCAAGCCGACGCGCAAGGTCATCAAGGCTTTCGGCCGCGCCGAGGGCGACCACCTGCGGCTGCTGATCAGCGCGCAGGTGCCGCGCAGCGACGAGTTCCTGCGCGAGGCGGCGGCCGAGGATCCGCGCATCGAGCTGGCACTGGAGGACGACCCCGAACCGGTGCACCGGGTCCGCTTCGCCGGCTGCGACGTGTGCCTCGCACCGACCCGCTGGGAGGGCCTGGGCCTGCCGCTGTTCGAGGCGACGGCGTTCGGCCTGCCCATCATCACCAACGACAAGCCGCCGATGTCCGAGATGGTCATCGACGGGCGCAGCGGCATCCTCGTCGACTCGATCGCCAAGGGCGAGGCGCGCTCGGGGATCACCGCGTGGGACCCGGAGCCGGCCGCCCTGCAGGCTGCGATCGAGCGCCTCTCCGACCGCGCCGAGCTCGAGCGCATGCGCGAGGGCGTGGCGGCGCTCCGCGAGCGGCGTGCGTGGCGGCACACCGTCGCCGGACTCGCAGAGCTTCTCGGCTGACCGGGTGGCATCATCGGCGCCGATGGGTGCGTCGGTGCGTGAGCTGGAGGGCAAGGTGGGGCTGCCGATGCCGGTCGCGGAGCTCGCCGCGCGGGACTGGGACGCGGTGGTCGTCGGCGGCGGGCACAACGGCCTCGTGGCGGCCGCCTACCTCGCCCGTGCGGGCCGCTCGGTGCTCGTGCTCGAACGGCGCGAGCAGCTCGGCGGCGCCTGCACGATCGAGCGCCCGTTCGCCGACGAGCGCTACCTGGTCTCCCCCTGCGCCTACGTGGTCGGCCTGCTCGACGAGCTCGTCGTCTCCGAGCTCGACCTGCGTCGCCACGGCTATCGGGTCAGCGCCTGCGACCCGCACCTGTGGGCCGGCTTCGCCGACGGCAGCTCGTACGTCGACTTTGCCGATCCCAGCGCGACCGCCGACTATCTCCGCGGGCAGGGCTTCTCGGACGCGGACGTCGCCGGGCTCGACGCCTACTACGGCCTGATCGCCCGCGCCCGCACCGCCCTGCGCGGGGGCGAGCGCGACAGCTGGGTCGGGAGCTCGCCGAGCCGGGACGAGCTGGAGCGGATGCTCGGCGGCGACCCCGAGCTGGTGGGCCTCGTGTTCGAGGACTCCGTCGCGGACCTGCTCCGCCGCCACGTCGCCGACGAGCGCCTGCACCAGGCGCTGTGGGGCCAGGGCGTGATCGGTACCGACGCCGGGCCCGAGACGCCGGGCACGGGCGGGGTGAAGCTCATGCACAGCCAGGGGACGCTCGACGGCGTCGGCGGCGCCTGGGGCTTCGTGCACGGCGGCATGGGCACGGTCTCGTTCGCGATCGCGGACGCCGCGGGCGAGGCCGGCGCGACGCTCGCGAGCGGGGTGCCGGTCGGCGCGATCCTCCCCGGCGAGGGCGTCGAGCTCGAAAGCGGCGAGCTCGTCAGGGCCCGGGCCGTGATCTGCAACGCGGATCCGAAGCGGCTGCGGGGGCTGCTGCCGGCAGCTTCGACGCCGCCCGAGCTCGCCTCGCGGCTCGACGACTGGCAGACGAGCTCGCCGGTCGCCAAGCTGAACGCCGGGCTGCTGCGAATGCCGACCTTCACCGCGGCGGCGGAGAGCTTCCGGCCCGAGCGGGCGATGGTGGGCGTCTCGGTCCCGATGGACGAGGGCCAGCGGGCCTGGGAGGGCGCGCACGCCGGCGAGATCCGGATCGGCTTCTGCGAGCTCTACTTCCACACCGCCTACGACGCGAGCGTCGCGCCCGAGGGACGGCAGACCATGAGCGTCTTCGCCCAGTACGTGCCGCCGGGCAGCGCCGGCAGCCCCGAGCTCGCCGACGCGATCCTCGAGGCGGTGGAGACCGCGGCCCCCGACATCCGCGATTGCGTCGAGTTCGTCGAGGCACTCGGCCCGGCGGACATCGAGCAGCGCATCGGGCTCACCGGCGGGCACATCTTCCAGGGCTCGGCCCTCCCGGAGCAGATGTGGGAGCGGCGCTTCGATCACCGCACCCCGATCGCCGGCCTCTACATGTGCGGCGCGGCCACCCACCCCGGCGGCTCGGTGATCGGCCTCAACGGCCGCAACGCGGCGATGGCGGCGATCGCCGATCTCGAGGCCGACCGGCCCGTCTAGGCCGGGCGGGTGAGCGAGATCGCGAAGCGGACCGGCAGCTCGGCCGGGATCTCGCCGCCGTCGATCACCGCAGCGGCGCGCTCGACCGCATCCGCGCGCTCGTCGGGCGCGAGCATCGCGACGTAGCTGAACGAGGTCAGGTAGTCGAGGATCTGCGCGCGGCTCGCCGGCGCGGCGATCTTGATCGTGAGCTCGCGGAGGCCGTCCCAGCCGGTGGCCTCGAGGACCAGCTCGCGCCAGGAGGGCCCGTTCCAGAGCGGGTGGTCCTCGCCGCGCAGCTCGCCGAGGAGCTCGGCCAGCTCCATCCCCCACGGGGCGGGCCTCCAGTCCTGCCCGACGAAGATGATCGCCAGGCCGCCGGGGGACCCCGCGGGGCGCAGGACCCTCCTGATCTCGGCCAGCGCCGCAGGCACGTCGAACCAGTGGAAGGCGTCGGAGGCGGTGACGAGATCGACGCTGCCCTCTTCCAGCGGGATCTCCTCGGCCGTCCCGGCGAGGATCCGCTCGGAGCCGATCGAGGCGCCGAGCCGCTCACGCAGCTTCGCCCCCGGCTCGACCGCGACCACGTCGAGGTCGGCGGCCAGCAGCGCCCGGGTCAGCTTGCCGGTGCCGGCGGCGAGGTCGAGCACGCGCGCACCCGGACCGACTCCGAGCTCCGCGCAGATGGCGCCCACGACCGCGGGCGGGAACTCGGGACGCCCGTCCTCGTACTGCTCGACGACCGACTCGAAATGGACGGCGAGCGGATGGAGCTCTGCCACCGGCCTACCGTCCGAGCGTCCGCATGAAGGCGGTGGTCGCCGCCGGAACGCCGCCGAGCAGCGAGCGGACCTCGCTCAGGCCCGCGCGCAGCTCGGGGTCCCCGAACTCGATCGCGACCTCGCTGTCCTGGAGCTCGGCGACGCGGATGTCGGCCTCCGCCGCGGCGGCCGCGGCCTCCTCGATCCAGCCCCGGGCGCCCGCCGAGGGCACGCCGGGCTGCGGCGGCGCGAAGCCGCCCGCCGCGAGACCCGAGCGCTCCGCGTACTGCGTGTAGGCGCGCCGGCCCCGGCCGAAGGCGCGCTGCACGGGCATGTACAGCTCCGACTCGAGCCGGTCGGCTGCGCCAACGGATAGCGCCTCGTACGCCTCCCCGAGACGCGCGGCGGCGAAGCCGATCCGCTCGATCGCCTCGGCGAGCTCGTCGAGGATCTGCTGCCGTGCTTCGGTTGAGGTGATCGCCATACCCCGAGATTAGTCGGCTAGCCTCTCGCACCTGATGGCCGCCCCCGCACCCCGAAGCGAGGAGATCGAAGGCGTCGGCGAGCCCCTGCGCGCCGCCGGCAAGGGTTCGCGCTGGGAGCAGTTCCGGATGCCGGTCGAGCTCAGCGGCCGGACCTTCCTCGACGTCGGCTGCTGGGAGGGCATGCACTGCGCCGAGGCCGTCCGTCGCGACGCGAGCCAGGTCGTCGGCATCGACCTCTGCACCTCCGACGACCTGCGCTTCAACGTGCGCCGCTACGGCTTCGACTTCCTGCAGATGGACATCTTCAGCGAGAAGTGGATGGAGCTGGGCGAGTTCGACGTCGTCCTCTGCTCCGGCGTCCTCTACCACGTCGAGAACGTGATGAGCCTGCTCTTCCGGCTGCGCAAGGTCGTACGCGAGCTGCTCGTGATCGAGACCGGGATCTCGCGCCTGCAGCCGGAGGTGCCGATGATGATCTACCACGGCGGCGGCGAGGGAACGGACAACCCGTCGAACTGGTGGACGCCGAACAAGCTCTGCCTCGAGCAGATGCTGACGAGCGCCGGCTTCGAGGGGATCAGCACCGTCTGGGAGGAGGAGCGGCACGAGCACTACTCCCGGATCTGCGTGCACGCGGTCCCGACGGGACACCTCGAGCACGCGCGGATCCTGCCCCGCAAGGGGTCGACGATGAGCCTCCGCGGCGGCAACCGGACCAACAAGGGCCGCCGCGGCAAGAAGGGCCGGAAGCAGGAGGGGTCCGCCTAGGACCACGCTCGCTGCCGGTCGTGGGCCCCGCAGGGTCCACGCGCTCGGCACCCCCAAAGCCCCGGCCGCCGCCCGGCGCACTGCTCGGCCCGCCGAGTTAGGTTGGTGGCAATGACGGCATCGGGGATCGACGGTTTCGTGGCTCGGCTCGAGGATCGAGCGCTCTCGCGCCTTCTGGGCCGGCGGATGCGGCGCCTCGCCAACGCGCGATCCGCCGCGGCGGGCGCGGAGCAGTTCTCGACTAGGACTCCCGCCGTATTCCGCGCTCAGGAAGAGCTGATCGGTCGCTACGCGCCCGGCCGCAGCTTCATCGACCTCGCCTGCCTCTGGCAGATGGACGGAAGCTGCGCGTTCCTCGCGGAGGAGCTCGGCGCGGACTCGGTCACCGCCTCCGACCTCTCGCCCGCCTCCGAGGCGTTCGAGGCCGAACGCGAACGCCGCGCATCGCGCGTGAGCTTCGCGCAGGCCGACCTCCACGACACCGACCAGGTGGCGGCGCTCGGCGTCCACGACGTCGTCTGGTGCTCCGGGCTGATGTACCACACGCCACTGCCCTACCTCGTGATGGCGAACCTGCTCTCGATCACCGGCGAATACCTCATCATCGGCTCGAAGGTGTTGCCCTCCGTGCCGGGCCTACCGGGCGCGGCGGTCTACTACCCGGGCCTCGACGCCGCCGACCGGCGCCGGTACGCCACCATCACGCGGACTGTGGCCAACCAGCCTTTCGAACGTGAGCAGCACGGTGCGGGCTGGTTCTGGGGCTTGAGCCCGGAGGCGCTCGTCGGCCTCGCGACCTCGATACGCGACGTCGAGCTCGTCGAGGAGCTGCGCCTCCCGTGGCTTAGGCGGCACGACAGCTACTACGCGGTGCTCCGGGCCCGCGGCGGCTCGTCCTAGCGGCCGCGGACGGAGGGCGTTCGCGCCGATGTCCTAGCCTGACGCCGCGATGAGGGTCGGCATCGTGACCAAGTGGTTCAACCGCGGGCAGCCGATCGTCGGCCGCTATATGCGCTCGGCCGTCGATGAGCTCGACCACAGCTCGTTCGTCCTCGCGCGGCCGCGACGGGAGCAGGGGCCGCGGCCCGGGGCGCTCGAGCGGACCGGGATCTGGGATCAGCCCGGAGTCACCGAGGCGAGCGAGTTCGAGGTGCCCCTCGACGAGTACCTGGCGTGGATCGAGGCAAACTCGATCGAGGTCCTGCTCTGCGACCAGAACTACCAGTTCGAGGAGCTGGCGCAGATCCGCCGGCGCGGCGTCCGCGTGATCGGACGCTTCGTCTGGGAGCACTTCACGGCCGAGCACCTGCCCGCGGCGCGCGAGGCCTACGACACGATCTACTCGGTGACCGAGGCGGAGCAGATCCGCTACTCGGACATGGGCCTGGAGACGCCGCGCGTCCCCTGGGGTATCCACCCCGAGCTGCTCGGCTTCGCGCCCGACGCCGACCCCTCCAACCCCCGCAACTCGCCGCCACCGGAGGGCGAGAACGGCCCGATCGTCAACTTCGTCTTCCCCGGAGGCTTCATCGGCCACCGCAAGCCGCTCGAGCCCGTCGTCGAGGCCTTCGTCCGCGTCAAGAACCCGGACCTGCGGCTCCTGGTGAAAGCGCAGGTCGAACGCGACCGCCTCGACGGGCTCAGCCGCAAGGTGCGCCGCGACAAGCGCATCGAGATGCGGCTCGGCGACGAGCCGTGGGAGGAGCACCTGCGCGTGATCGCCGCCTGCGACGTCTGCGTCACCCCCTCACGCTGGGAGGGTCTCGGGCTGCCCCTGTACGAGGCGATCGCCTTCGGCCAACCCGTGATCACCAACGACGACCCGCCGATGAACGAGGTGGTGGAGGACGGCGTCAACGGCCTGCTCGTGACCTCCCACCCCGACGGCACCGCCCGCTCGGGGATCCCGGCCCGCCGCCCCGACGTCGAGTCCTTGGCGCTGGCGATGGAGAAGCTCTCCGACCCGGACCTGCGAAGCGAGCTCAACGCCGGGGCGGTCGCCTCCCGCGCCCGGCACTCGTGGGAGCGCACCACGCACGCGCTCGGTCGGCTGATCGGCTGATCGGTCCGGCGCCCGCTCAGCGCTTGCGGAAGCGGTGCCGGCGGCAAGCGCGCTCGCGCTTGAAGACGTAGCAGCGCAGCCGCGGCTCGTGCGAGCGCTCGGGCGCGGAGCTCGTCTCGAGCTGGGCCGCCGCGGCGGCGACGTCGGTCGCGAACGTCGTCGGGTCGATCCCGGGCATGAGCACCTGTGCGCAGACCCCGGGCCCGATCCGGTCCGGGTTCGCCGGGCCCGGATGGCCGAGGGCGTCCAGCGCGAGCGCCGCCGCGGCTGGCGAGGCCGTGCCGATGCCGAGGTGCTCGTCGGGATCGTCGGGGCAGACGTCCTGGATCGCGACGTTGGTGATCCGGCCCGGCCCCGAGACCGAGGAGGCGTGGGGCTGTGGGGTCACGACCTCGTCGAGGTCCGTGTAGATCTCGGTGTAGGAGATGCGCGGGAAGGTCTGCGCGCGCGAGTTGAGCGCGGCGATGAACTTCGACGTCGAAGCCTGCTGCGCGTCCGCCGCCGTGCATGCCTTGGGGTCACAGCTGTCGGCCATGGTCGTGCCGCGGTTGGTTCCGGCCATGCCGATCACGTCGTCGACGAGCTTGCGGGTATCGGGCCAGAAGCGCAGCGGCCAGCGCATCGCCATGCCGCCCTGGCTGTGCCCCATGACCGCGATCTTCCTGCCGGCCATGCGGCTCATGCGTCGGATCGCGTAGGTCAGGTACTCGCCGCGGACCTGGATGTCGGTGTTGTTGGTGCTCCGCTTCCCGTACTGGTCGGAGGTGCACCAGGGGATCCCCTTCGCGTCGAAGAGCGGCTCGTAGTTCCACGAGAAGTTGTGCTTGGAGTCGACGCCCGTGGCGGCGATCAGCAGCACCGGCTCGACCTTCGCGTTGCGGACGCCCGCCGAGCAGGCGAAGCTGTGCCGCAGCTTCGCCTTCTCGACGGTCAGCTTCGGGCCCGGGCGCTGCAGCGGCGCGAACGCCCCGTGCGCGGCCGCCGCGGCCGGCGCCGGGGCGGCGAGGCCCGTGCAGGCGAGAAGGGCGAGGCAGGCGGCGAGGATCCCTGCAAAGGCCCCGGCGACGCTCCACCGGCCCGAACGGATTGAGATCTGGCCCGCCACGGAGATGACGCTAGCGCTCCCGCTCCGCTCCCGAGCCACCTCCCCGTCCGCTCCACCCCAAGCCCCTACAATCCCCGACTCGTCGGGCTGGAGAGCACCGTTTCCGCCCGAACGACCGCGGCGCAGGTGGAAGCTGTATGCCTCCCGTCGACCGCTGCGCACCGTCCCGCGACCGAAGCACCACGATGGCCCCCGAAAGCCCCAAGAGCGTGTGGCGCAAGCTCACTTCCCGCCGCGCTTCCAAGCGCGGAGCGCCGGGCGTGCCCGCGCCCTTCGTCGTCGGGGTCAACCGCTCGGGGACGACGCTGATGCGCATGATGCTCGACGCGCACCCGCAGCTGACGATGCCGCCCGAGACGCACTTCGTTCCCGAGTTGATCGATCTCGCCGAGCAGGGGCAGGCGACGCCCGAGAACTTCCTCGCGGTGATCACAAAACAGCGCGAGTGGGGCGATTTCGGTCTCACCGAGCAGCAGGTGCTCGACGCCTTCGGGGCGATCGAGCCGCTCAACGCGGGCGATGCGCTGCGCGCCTTCTACGCGCTGTACGCCGAGCGCATCGGCAAGCCCCGATGCGGCGAGAAGACGCCGATCTACGTGAAGTCGATCCGCAAGATCCACGGGGCGCTGCCGGAGGCGCGCTTCTGCCACGTGATCCGCGACGGGCGCGACGTCTGCCTCTCGATCCGCGACCGCGCCGTCAAGGAGCACCCGGTCGACGTCGTCGCCGAGCGCTGGGTGCGCCGGATCAGCCAGGCCCGGCGGCAGGCGCAGAAGCTCCCGGACGGGATCTACAAGGAGATCCGCTACGAGCAGCTGATTCTCGACACGGAGCCGACCCTGCGCGAGGTCTGCGAGTTCTTCGAGCTGCCCTGGGACGACGCGATCCTCGACTACCACCAGCAGTCCGCCGACCGGCTCGAGGAGATGAAGCGGGAACTGCCCGCCGACGGCAAGCGCACCACGCTGAGCGTCGAGCGGCGAATGGCGACCCACGCGCGCACGACCCAGGCCCCGGACCCGAGCCGGGTCAGCCGCTGGCGCGAGCAGATGGATCGCTCGGACCGCCGCACGTTCGAGTCGATCGCCGGGGAGCTCCTGCGCGACCTTGGCTACGTGACCGGCGACGGCCCGGGCACCGAGCCGCGGGAGTTCGGCGACGAACGCGAGGGGGCGAGCGCGTGAGGATCACACCGCATTCGCTCCGCCACCCGCTCGCGACGCTGAGGAAGGTGCAGCGCCGCCGCCGTGATCTGCGCCGGCCCCCGGCGCCGTTCGTGGTGGGGGTCAACCGCTCGGGGACGACCCTGCTGCGGCTGATGCTCGACGCGCATCCGCAGCTGGCAATCCCGCCGGAGACGCACTTCGTCCCGGACGTGATCCGCCTTTCGCGACGCGACGGCGGCACCAGGGTGCGGATGGTGCGGACGATGACCCGGCATCCACGCTGGGGCGACTTCGGGATCGAGGCGCGCGACCTGCGGGGCCGCGTCGCGCACGTGAAGCCGGCGAAGGCCGGCCCCGTGGTCCGCGCCTTCTACGAGCTGTACGCCGAGAGCCAGGGCAAGCAGCGCTGGGGCGACAAGACGCCCCGCTACATGCGCGCGATGCCGCGCATCCAGCGGGCGCTGCCGGAGGCGCGCTTCATCCACCTGATCCGCGACGGGCGCGACGTCGCCCTCTCGCAGAGCGAGCGGGCGCTCGATGACGACGCCACCACGATCGGCGAGGCGGCCGAGCGCTGGCAGCGGCGCGTGCGCACCGCCCGCGAGCACGCCACCGAGCTCGCCGGCGACCGTGTCACCTACCGCGAGGTGCGCTACGAGGATCTCGTCCGCGATCCGGAGACGGCGCTGCGTGGCATCTGCGAGTACATCGAGCTCCCCTTCGACCCGGCGATGCTCCGCTACTACGAGCGCGCCGCGGACCGGCTGACCGAGATCGACCGCGACCTCGGCCGCGACGGCGAGGCTGTGCGCTCCGCCCACGAACGCCTGGAAGGCCACGCGATGACCCTGAAGCCGCCGAGCACCGAGCGCATCGAGCGCTGGCGAGAGGAGATGGCGCCGGCCGACGTCGCCGAGTTCGAGCGCGTCGCGGGCGAGCTGCTCGCCGAGCTGGGCTACGAGGTCGGCGCGACGAGCCCCGGGAAGGAGAAGCTCGCGTGAAGCTGCCGACCTCGATCTCGCGCTCCCGCAAGCCGGGTGGCCCGCCGGCGCCGTTCATCGTCGGCGTCACGCGCTCCGGCACGACGCTGCTCCGCCTGATGTTGGACGCGCACCCCGATATGGCGATCCCGCCCGAGACCCACTTCGTCCCGCAGCTGATCAGGACCGCCCGCAAGCGCGGCGTCTCATGCGAGGAGGTGCACGGAGTCGTCACCGGGCACCGGCAGTGGGGCGACTTCGACCTCGACTCGGCCGAGCTGCTGCGCCGCTACTGCGCGCTGGACAAGATCGACCCCGAGACGACGATCCGCGCCTTCTTCGAGCTCTACGCCGAGCGTGAGGGCAAGCCCCGCTGGGGCGACAAGACCCCGAACTACGTGAAGAGGATGAAGGCGATCGAGCGCTGGATCCCCGAGGCGCGCTTCATCCACATGATCCGCGACGGGCGCGACGCGGCCCTGTCGCGCTTCAAGCGCCTGCTGAAGGAGCCGCCGCCGATGGAGGTCGTCGCCCAGCGCTGGGTGAGGAAGATCGAGGGCGCCCGCGCCGACGGCGCGCAGCTCAACCACTACATGGAGGTCCAGTACGAGGAGCTCGTCCGCGACACCGAGCCGCAGCTGCGCCGCGTCTGCGAGTTCCTCGAGCTGCCCTGGGATCCATCGATCCTGCGCTACTACGAGCGCGCCGAAGAGCGGCTCGCCGAGATGGTCCGCGACCTGCCGGGCGAGGAGGGCAAGCCGATGCGCCCCGCGGACCATCGCAAGGAGGCGCACGTGCTCACCTCCAAGCCGCCCGACCCGAGCCGGCTCGCCCGCTGGAAGCAGGACATGGACCCCGAGCAGAACGCGATCTTCGAGAGCGTCGCCGGCGATCTGCTGTCCGAGCTCGGCTACGAGGTGGTGACGCCGCTCGTGACCTCGCCGCCTCGGAAAGCTGCGCGCGGCCCTTGCCTCGCGCGTCCGGCCGGCGCGCGACGGCGACCGTCCGCCCGCCCCCCTTCGTGGTGGGCCTCACGCGCTCGGGGACGACGCTGCTGCGGATGATGCTGGACGCCCATCCGGAGCTGACGGTGCCGCCGGAGACCCACTTCGTGCCCGACCTCATCAAGGCGGCGAAGGAGGACGACGCGACCCGCGAGTCGATGCTCGCGGCGGTCACCTCGAACCGCACCTGGCCCGACTTCGGCATCCCCGACGGAGGAGCTGGGCGAGCGGCTGGCCGCGATCCATCCCGGCGACGCCGGCGCCGCCGTGCGCGCCTTCTTCGACGCCTACGCCGAGCGCCAGGGCAAGCCGCGCTGGGGCGACAAGACGCCCGCCTACATGCTCTCCGTCACCCGCATCGGTCGCGCTCTGCCGGAGGCCCGCTTCGTCCACCTGATCCGCGACGGCCGCGACGTCGCCCTGAGTCAGACGGCGCGGGCGATCAACGAGCAGCCCCCGCCGGCGGAGCAGGCGGCGAAGTGGGTGAAGCGGATCGGCAAGTCGCGCGAGCAGGCGGCCAAGCTGGGCGGCGAGCGCTACATCGAGGCCCGCTACGAGGACCTCGTCCGCGACCCGGAGCCGACGCTGCGGCGGATCTGCGACTTCGTCGCGCTCGATTTCGATCCCGCGATGCTGACCTACTACGAGCGCGCCGCCGACCGCCTGGCGGAGATGTCGGGGGCGCTGCGCGCAGAAGGGCGCCCACGCCGAGCAGGCCGCCGGCTACCGCGTCGACAACCACAGGCCGACGACCCAGCCGCCCGATCCGAGCAAGCTCGACAAGTGGCGCCGCGAGATGAGCCCGGAGGATCTGGCTGCCTACGAGGCGGTCGCCGGCGAGATGCTGGACGAGCTCGGCTACGAGCTGAGCGGGGGGTCGTCTGACGTCCCTTCGCCACGTGACCATCACGACTCTCGGAGCCCGTCGGCACGCGCTTGACGCGAAGCGGAGCACGCCGGTCGGCGGCCCGCCCCGCGGGGACCGTGGCACGCGCGGACGCGAAGCGGAGCACGTGCCACATATGTATTCACTTGGTCACGATCCACACACCGTCTCGGGCATCCCCGCAGGCGCAGCCGAGGAGATGCCCTGATGCGAGTGGGGATCGTGACGAAGTGGTTCAACCGCGGCCAGGCGTTCGTCTCCCGCTACGTCCGCGACGCGCTCGAGGCGAAGGGGCACGAGACCTTCATCCTCGCCCGGCCGACGAAGGACAAGGGGCCGATGGCCGCGCACGTCGACCGCACCGGCGTCTGGGATCAGCCCGGGGTCACCGAGGCCTCCGACTGGGAGGTTCCCTTCGAGGAGTACGTGGACTGGATCGAGGCGAACTCGATCGAGGTCTGCCACTGGGACAACTGCTACCAGCACGACGAGATCCGGCGGCTGCGCGAGACGCGGCGTCAAACCGTCGGCCGCTTCGTCTGGGAGATGTTCTCGCCCGACGACGCCGAGCCCGCGAAGGCGCCTATGACGTCCTCTACTCGATGACCCGCTGCGAGCAGCGCCGCTACGCCGAGCTCGGGATCGAGAGCCCCTACGTGCCGTGGGGCCTGCACCGGGAGCTGCTCGAGGTGGCCGGTCGAACCGAGGGCCTGCGGGGACCGGTCATCCCCGGACGCGCGCGGCGACGACGGCCTCGTCCGTTCTACTTCCCCGGGCGCCCTGCTCGGGCCGCGCAAGCCGCACAAGGAAGTCGTGGAGGCCTTCCGCGCGGCCCGGGGCGACAACCTGCGCCTGATCTTCAAGGCCCAGCTCGAGCGTCGCATGAACTACCTGACCTGGCCGCCGAGGAGGACCCGCGGATCGAGCTTGTCGTCGACGACATGGAGACCGCCGAGCACCTGCGGCTGTTCGCCTCCTGCGACGTCTGCCTCGGCCCGAGCCGCTGGGAGGGCCTCGGCCTGTTCCTGTACGAGGCGGTCGCCTTCGGGATGCCGCAGATCACCAACGACAGCCCGCCGATGAACGAGGTCGTCCGCGACGGCGTCAACGGGATCCTCGTCCCCGACGCCAGGACGACACGGCGCCCTCTGGAATCCCCTCGATGAAGCCCGACGTGCGGCGCTGACCGCCGCGATCGAGCGGCTCGCCGACCCGGCGAGCGCGGCTCGGCTCGCCGCCGGCGCAGCGGCGACCCGCGAGGAGCTGAGCTGGGAGCGGACGGTCGCCGACTACGGAGCGCCGATCGAGCAGGGCCGGCTCGCGACCGGGGTGCGGCGCATGAAGGCCGCCGCGAGCTCCTGCCCGCGCGCGGCTGGCGCAGCCGCCGGCGCGCGGTCAGGCGCGCACGCTCGGCGCCGCCGCCGGCGCCGTTCGTGGTCGGCGCGACGCGCTCGGGCACGACGCTGCTGCGGCTGATGCTCGACGCGCATCCCGAGATCGCGATCCCCTCCGAGACCCACTTCATCCCCGAGCTGATCAAGGCCCGCGAGCGCTACGGCGCCAGCCGCGAGCGGATGGTCGAGATGCTGACCGCGCACCGGCGCTGGGGCGACTTCCAGATCGAGGCCGGAGGAGCTCTCCGAGCGCTGGGAGGCGCTCGAGCGACGCGGCGAGCTCAACGGGCCCGACGCCGTGCGCGAGTTCTTCCGGCTCTACGGCTACAAGCATGGCGAGCCCGCCCCGCTGGGGCGACAAGACGCCGGGCTACGTCAAGCACATGCGCGAGATCCAGCTCTACCTGCCGGAGGCGCGCTTCATCCACCTGATCCGCGACGGCCGCGACGTCGCGCTCTCGATCCTCAAGCAGAGCTTCGGCCCCGAGACGATCGAGGCGGCGGCCGAGCGCTGGCGCAGCCGCGTCCTGCGCGGGCGCGCCCAGCAGCCCTACCTCGGCTTCTACATGGAGGTCAAGTTCGAGGACCTGGTGCTCGACACCGAGGGTCAGCTGCGGCGGATCTGCGAGTTCATCGAGCTCGACTTCGATCCGGCGATGCTCGGCTACCACGAGACCGCCGAGGAGCGGCTGCAGGAGAAGGCACGCGAGCTGCCGCGCGGCAAGGGCCGCGACCCGCAGTCGGCGGAGAAGCGCCTGCAGAGCCACGTCAAGACCTTCGAGCCGCCGAACCCCTCTCTCGTCGGCGGCTACCGGACGAAGATGGACGACGGCGGACCGCGCCGCCTACGAGGCGCTCGCCGGCGATCTTCTGATCGACCTCGGCTACGAGGCCGAGTCGCTGAGCGCCAACGGCAACGAGGTGCACATGCCGAAGGCCGGACGCCGGCCGCCGCGCCCCCTGCGTCGCATCGCCAACGCGGCGAAGCTGATGGTGAGCCGGCGCGACGACGGCGGCGGCGAGGACCGCCCCCCGGCTCCGTTCGTGGTCGGCGCAGCGCGCTCCGGCACGACGCTGCTCGCGGCGATGCTCGACGCGCATCCGGACATGACGATGGCTCTCGAGCACCGCTTCGTGGCGAAGCTGGCCGAGAAGATGCGCTCGGAGCCGATGACCGCCGAGCGCGTCGTCAAGGTGATCGCCGCCGCCAAGCCCCTCTCCGAGTACGGCATCGACGAGGCGGAGCTGCTGCGCCGCTTCGAGAACCTGCACGAGCTCAAGGCGGCCCCGGTGATCCGCGAGTTCTACGCGACCCTGGCCGAGCGTCAACGGCACCTCCCGCTGGGGCGACGAGACCCCGACCTACCTGAAGCGGATGCGGCGGATCCAGCGGGCGCTGAGCGAGGCGCGCTTCATCCACGTGATCCGCGACGGGCGCGACACCGCCGCCGCTCGCCCGGGCGAGCTCGACCCCGGCAAGGCGCTGACGATCGGCACCCGCTGGGAGCGCAAGGTCGCCTCCGCCCGCAACCAGCAGCACCTCGTCAACCACTACATCGAGATCCGCTACGAGGACCTGGTCGCTGACCCGGAGCCGATCCTGCGCCGCGTCTCCGAGTACATCGAGCTCGACTTCGACCCCGCGATGGTGACCCACCCGAGCGCGCCCAGATCGAAGCCGAGCTCGGCCCCTCGGGTCACTGGCGCACCCAGCTCGGGAGCGAGGACAGCGAGGCCTTCGGGGAAGTCGCCGGCCGCCTGCTCGGCGAGCTCGGCTACGGCTGAGCGGCGCTCGGCGACGCGGGGCAGCCCGCGTCAGTCGGCGGGACCCGCCAACTCCTCCCGTACCGCCGAGACGATCCGTCCCGTAGCGTGTTCGAAGGCAGGGAGGTGACGTGACCAACGTGATACGAGGCTGGCTCAACCGTCAGCTGCTCGCGAGAGCGGTAATCGCCGCGGCTGGCTGCGTGGTGGCGGCTGCACCTCCCGCGTTGAGTGCCGAGACTCACCGAGGCGACCCGTATCACTGCGAGACGATCGTCAGGCGAGGCTGAGTCGCGCCAGGGCGCGAAGCGGTGCCTCGAGGCGAAGCGCCTCTCGCGCGGAGGCAAACTCGCTCACTCGGCTGTTCTGTCGGGAATCGGCCACCTCAAAGGGGGTCAGATCCAGACAGTTCGGCGGGGTGAGCCTCATTCGGCAGCTCTGCCGCGGCTCGAGTGACTCGAGCGACGCCCCGATCCAGAGGCACGCCCCAGGGCGTCCATGCCCGGTGCCCCGGCGCTGGGAGGGCCGAGGCGCGGCGCGCTGAGCCCTCGACCATCCCCCCGGCCTCACCGGTTTCGGGCGCGACGATAGATTCAGTCGCGTTCACCCACGCCCACCACTTCGGGGGCATCTAGAAAAAGGAGGCCGCAATGGCCGACCGACCGATCTTCCTGTACGCCGCCGTCTACAGCGACGCGCCGACTGCCGAGGAGGACTACGAAGCGATCTTCGAGCTGCATGCCGCCGGCGCGATCGGCACCTTCGACGCGGCCGTGATCGAGAAGCAGGACGGCAAGGTGCGCGTGCACAAGACGGAGAAGCCGACCCAGCACGGGGCCTGGACCGGCATCGCCGTCGGGGCGCTGGCGGGGATCCTCTTCCCGCCGTCGATCATCGGCACCGCGATCGTCGGCGGGGCCGCCGGCGGGGTCGTCGGCCACCTGTGGAAGGGCATGTCGCGGGGCGATCTCAAGGACCTCGGCGAGGCGCTCGACGAGGGCGAGGCGGCGATCATCGTGATCGGCGAGTCGAAGATCGAGGAGCAGCTCGAGAAGGCCGCCAAACGGGCCACGAGAATGATCGAGAAGCAGCTCGACGCGGACGCGAAGGAGCTCGAGAAGGACCTCGAGCAGGCCGCGAAGGAAGAGGGCTAGTGGATGCGTCCGTAAGTCCGGTCAGATGCCGGCGGGTGGCCGGGCACGGCTGAGGGTGCACGGCGGCCGCCCGCATGCCGGTTGGCATGTGGGCGGGCGGCGGGTGCGCTCAGGCGGGTCCGGACGCCGCCGGGGCTGATCGTATTTGCGGACGGGTCCACTAGGCACCCGTCCCCACGTATGGCGCCGGGGCCGCGACGCGATAGGCGCGCTGCGGCCCCGATTTGCCCTTGAGCTCGAGCTCGACGCGCTCACCCGGCGGGGCGTCGAGCTTCGTCGCGAGCCGCTCGCTGAGCACGATCTCTCCCCCCGCCGCCTGCCCCTGCAGGCGCGAGGCGGTGTTGACGACGTCGCCGATGGCCGTGAAGTCGTAGACGGCGCGATCGCCGATGTTGCCGACGTAGGCCTCGCCGAAGTCCATCCCCACGCCGACCGCCACGAACGGGCCCTCCGGCGTTCCATAGCCGACGGCGGTGAGCAGCTCGCGTGCGTGCGCGAGCATCAGTGCCGGCACGCTCTCGGCCGCGAAGAGGTCCGTAATCGGCGGCAGGTACAAGGCCATCACCTCGTCGCCGATCAGCTTGTCGATGATCGCCTCGGGGAAGAGGGTGCGTTCGGCGCAGCCGTAGAAGCGCCGCAGGAGGGTCGAGATCTCGTGCGGGTCGGCGCCCTCCGATCGCGACGTGAAGCCGCGCAGGTCCGCGAAGAGGACGCCCGCCTCCATCTGCATGCCGCCGGGCGGCGACAGCTCGACGCAGACGGCGCAGATGTTCGGGTTCTTGCGCGAGGGTTGGTAGCCGAGCGGGCGGGCGATCACGCGCCCCGGACCCTCGAAGGGGGCGGCGCAGAGCTGGCAGCGATGGTGCCCGGGGACCTTCGCCCAGAGGCGATGCAGAGCGCGCGCCGTGCGCGTGTCCTGCATCCCCCAGAAGCGCGCCCAATCCTCCTCGCCCAGGGGCTCGCCCGGCGAGCGGCCGCTCTCGCGGCGAATCTTGTGACCGCCGAGGCGCCCCATCAAGGTCGGGCGATCGCCTCGCTGCTCGCTCATCAGATGAACAGGCTAGCCCGAAAGTTCCGGAGTCGATGCCCGCGTCCCGAGCGAGGGCGCGCTTCCGCGCTGGCCCGTAGTTGAATGGGGGCGGTGACTCCTCCCCCCTCCGACTCCACCGCGCCCGCCAAGCACCGCGAGCTCGGCCTCACCGACCGCGAGTTCGAGCTGATCTGCGGCGGCATGGGGCGCGAGCCGAACGACGTGGAGCTGGCGATGTTCAGCCTCCTGTGGTCCGAGCACTGTGCCTACAAGCACTCGAAGAAGCTGCTGCGGCGGCTGCCCACGGAGGGGCCGCGCGTGGTGATGGGGCCCGGCGAGAACGCGGGCGCCGTCGAGATCGGCGGCGGCCACTCGGTCGCCTTCAAGGTCGAGTCGCACAACCACCCCTCCGCGGTCGAGCCGTTCCAGGGCGCGGCGACGGGAGTCGGCGGCATCCTGCGCGACGTCTTCGCGCTCGGCGCCCGACCGATCGCGGTCCTCGACTCGCTCCGCTTCGGCGAGCTCGGCTCCGAGCGCTCGCGCTTCCTCTTCGAGCACGTGGTCGCGGGGGTCGGCCACTACGGCAACTCGATCGGGGTGCCGACGGTCGGCGGCGAGGTCTACTTCGAGGCGCCCTACGAGCAGAACTGCCTGGTCAACGCGATGTGCGTGGGCCTGGCCGAGACCTCCTCGATGGTCCGCGCCGCGGCGGCGGGGGTCGGCAACTCAGTGGTCCTGCTCGGCGCTTCCACCGGTCGCGACGGCATCGGCGGGGCTTCAGTGCTGGCCTCGGCCGAGCTCGAGGAGGGAGACGAGAAGCGGCCGACCGTGCAGATCGGCGATCCCTTCGAGGAGAAGAAGGTGATGGAGTGCTGCCTCGAGCTGCTCGCCGAGGGGCTGCTCGTCTCGCTGCAGGACCTCGGGGCCGCCGGGCTCACCTCCTCGGCCGGCGAGATGGCTGCCTCCGGCGGCGTCGGGCTCGACATCGACGTGGCCAAGGTGCCGAAGCGCAACCCGGACCTCGAGCCGTTCGAGGTGATGGTGAGCGAGTCGCAGGAGCGGATGCTGGCCATCGTCGAGCCGGAGAAGGTCGACGCGGTGCTCGCGATCGCGGCCCGGTGGGAGACGAACGGCACCGTGATCGGGACCGTCACCGAGGGCGAGGAGATCCGCATCTTCGACGGCTCCGAGCCCCTCGGCGAGGTGCCCGTCGGGCTGCTCGTCGACGAGTGCCCCCTCTACGACCTCGAGCCGGCCGACCCGGGCGAGTGGATCTACGGGAACGAGCGCACGCTCGAGGCCCACGATCCCACCGAGGTGCTGGCGACGCTGCTCGCCGCGCCCTCGATCGCATCCAAGCGGTGGGCCTTCGAGCAGTACGACCCGATCGTGCAGTCGCGAACCGTGCGCCGGCCCGAGCAGGCCGACGCCGCGGTGCTGCAGATCGCCGAGAGCGGCAACGCGATCGCGGTCTCGATCGACGGCAACGGCCGCCGCGTCGCCTGCGACCCCTACTCGGGCACGGTCGAGGCGGTGCTCGAGTGCGCCTCCAACCTCGCCTGCGTCGGCGCGGAGCCGCTCGGGCTCACCAACTGCCTCAACTTCGGCAACCCGGAGAAGCCGACCGTCGCCTGGCAGCTCGACCGCTCGACGCAGGCGCTCGCCGATAGCTGCTCGGCGCTCGGCGTGCCGGTCGTCGGCGGCAACGTCTCGCTGTACAACGAGACGGAGCGGGGGCCGATCTACCCGACCCCGGTCGTCGGCATGGTCGGCGAGGTGCCGCGCGCCGACGTCGGCGTCGGCAGCGGGCTCGCCGACGGCGATCTGATCGCCGTGATCGGCCCCTTCCGCCCCGCGCTCGCCGGCTCGGAGCTGGCCAAGCAGCGCGGCGAGCTCGGCCCCGGGCTGCCCGAGATCGATATCGAGGGGGCGGCCGAGGCGATCGCGATGGTGCGCGAGGCGGTCCGCGACGGGATGGTCCGCGTCGCCCACGACGTCAGCGACGGCGGCCTCGCCGTGGCGCTGGCCGAGTCGGCGATCGCGGGCGGCGTCGGACTGGAGGCCGACCTCGGAGCGCTGATCGCCAGCCGCGGCGGCAGCGCGGAGGAGTGGCTCTTCGGCGAGGGACCCGCGGGGTTCGTCGTCGCCGGCGACGCCGAGCGGATCGGGCCGGTAGCCGAGACCGCCGGCGGGGCCATTATCGGCAGGGCCGCCGGCGAGCGGATCACCATCCTCGCGGGCGAGGCCCAGATCGGCCTCGGCGTCGCCGACGCCGAGGCGGCATGGCAGTCGCTCGCCGAGCGCATGTCCTGAGAACCGTTCCTCGCCGGCGGCCGCAAAAAACCCCGCGTCCTGCGGGTTCGCCGCGGCCCCGGTCGGGCGGGCGGCGCCCTCCTCGCTGCTAGCCTTCGGGTGCAGGCGGGTTCTGCCTGCGTCTGTCTCCGAACCCTCGCCACCCGGAGGATTCCCCTCCTTGACCGAGCGCTTCCTCGATGACCGCGAAGGGCCGCGCGATGAGTGCGGTGTGTTCGGCGTGTTCGCGCCGGGCCACGATGTCTCCCGCCTCGCCTACTTCGGCCTCTACGCGCTCCAGCACCGGGGGCAGGAGTCGGCCGGAATCGCGACCTGCGAAAACGGCCACATCACGACCCTGCGCGATCTCGGGCTCGTCTCCCAGGTATTCGACGAGCAGAAGCTGCGCGCGTTGCAGGGCGAGGCGGCGATCGGCCACGTGCGCTACTCGACCACGGGCGGCGCCGGCTGGGAGAACACCCAGCCGGTCTGGCGCGAGGATCGGCGCGAGGTCGCGCTCGGTCACAACGGCAACCTCACCAACGCCGTCGAGCTCTACGCGGAACTGAACGAGGCCGGTGTCCGCTTCCGCGGTACTTCCGACTCGGAGATCATCGCGGCGCTGCTCGCCTCCTCGGAGGAGGATTCGATCGAGGACGCCGTCGTCGGCGCGATGCAGCGGCTCGAGGGCGCCTACTCGACCGTCGTCATGACCCGCGACGCCGTCGTCGCCTTCCGCGACCCGCACGGCGTCCGCCCGCTGTCGCTCGGCCGGCTCGACGAGCGCAGCTTCGTCGTCGCCTCTGAGAGCTGCGCCTTCGACATCATCGGCGCGAAGCTGCTGCGCGAGGTGAACCCGGGCGAGATGGTCTCGCTGTCGGCTCGCGGACTCGAGGTACGCCAGGCCGTGCGCACGCACAAGAGGTCCTTCTGCGTCTTCGAGCAGATCTACTTCTCGCGTCCCGACAGCCGGCTCGAGGGCAGGGTCGTGCAGCAGGTACGGGGGCGCATGGGCGAGATCCTCTGGGACGAGGCCCCCGTCGACGCCGACCTCGTGATCGCGGTGCCGGACTCCGGCAACCCTGCCGCGGCGGGCTTCTCGCGCGCCTCCGGGATCCCCAAGGACGACGGGCTGATCAAGAACCGCTACGTCGCGCGCACCTTCATCCAACCCGGCCAGGAGCTGCGCAAGCACGGGCTCCGGCTCAAGTTCAATCCGCTGCCGGAGATCGTCTCCGGCAAGCGCGTGGTGGTCGTCGACGACTCGATCGTGCGCGGCAACACGACCCGGCAGATCGTCGGCATGCTGCGCGATGCGGGCGCCGACGAGGTGCACCTGCGGATCTCGGCACCGCCGATCCGCAACCCGTGCCATTACGGGGTCGACATGTCGACCCGTGAGGAGATGGTCGCCCACGAGCGCACGATCGACGAGATCGCGGACCACGTCGGCGCCGACTCGCTCGCCTACCTGTCGCTCGACGGCGTCTACGCGGCGATCGGCACGCCGCCCGAGGACCACTGCGACGCGTGCTTCACGGGGCGCTACCCGCTCGGCAGCGAAGGCACCGAGGGCGGCAAGTTCGCGCTCGAGGAGATCGCGACGATCCCGGTCGCAAGGTAGCGGCGGGGTCTGAGCGAGCCGATGCCTTTCCGCGTCGCCGTGCTCGCGTCGGGCACGGGCTCGAACCTGCAGGCGATCCTCGACTCGCTGCATGGGCGCGGGCTCGTCGAAGTCGTCGCCGTCGCCTCCGACAAGCCGGGCGCGCCGGCGCTCGAGCGGGCCGAGGCCGCCGGCGTCGAGACGGGCGTCTTCGAGCGCTCCGCTTACGCCGACCGCCGGGAGCGCGACCACGCGATCGCCGCGTGGCTCGAGGAGAAGGGGGTCCAGCTCGTCGTCCTCGCCGGCTACATGCAGCTGCTCTCGCCGGAGTTCGTCGCGCGCTTCCCGAACGGCGTCATCAACGTCCACCCCGCGCTGCTGCCGAGCTTCCCCGGACTCGACGCAATTGGCCAGGCGTTCCGGCACGGGGTGCGCTTCAGCGGCGTCACCGTGCACTTCGTCGATGCCGGCGTCGACACCGGCCCGATCATCCTGCAGGAGCCGATCGAGCTGACATACACTCGAACGATCGCGGAGTTCACCGAGCAAGTTCATCGGGTCGAGCATCGGCTGCTGCCGAGGGCGATCGAGCTGATCGCGAGGGGCTCCGTCTCGATCGACCCCGACAATCCCCGCCTGGTGCGGATCGAGGAGGCGAATTGAGCGACACGGTCGACCTCAGCGTGCCCGAGCCGGAAGCGCCCACGCCACAGCTGAAGGTGAGGCGGGCGTTGCTGTCGGTCTCCGACAAGACGGAGATCGTGGAGTTCGCGCGGGGCCTCGCCGAGCTCGGCGTCGAACTGATCTCGACCGGGGGCACGGCCCGGGAGCTGGACGCCGTCGGCCTCGACGTGACCACGGTCGAGGAGCTGACCGGGCAGCCCGAGATCCTCGGCGGGCGCGTGAAGACGCTGCACCCGCGGCTGCACGCGGCCCTGCTCGCCAAGCGCGACGACACCGCGCACATGGCGACGCTGGAGGCCGAGGGCATCGAGCCCATCGACCTCGTCTGCGTGAACCTCTACCCCTTCGAGCGGGCCGTCGCAAAGCTCGACGTGACCGAGGCCGAGGCGCTCGAGAACATCGACATCGGCGGCCCGACGATGATCCGCGCGTCGGCGAAGAACCACCGGCACGTCGCCGTCGTCGTCACCCCCGCCAGCTACGACGCCGTCCTCGCCGAGCTCGAAGCCTCCGACGGGGAGATCTCCGGCGACACCCGCCACTGGCTCGCGAACGAGGCCTTCGCCTACACGGCCCGCTACGACGCGGCGATCAGCCGCTGGTTCGCCTCCCGCTACGAGGCTTTTCCGGGCCACCTGACGGTTTCGATGGAGAAGTTCCTCGACCTCTCGTACGGCGAGAACCCGCACCAGCGGGCTGCCCTCTACACGGAGGTGGGGGCGCGCTCGCACGTGCTCAGCAAGGTCGCGAAGGAACACGGCAAGCCGATGTCGTTCAACAACGTGCTCGACCTCGACTCGGCCCGCCGACTCTTGGGTGAGTTCTCGGGGACGCCGGCGTGCGTGATCGTCAAGCACAACAACCCCTGCGGCGTCGCCGTCGGCTCGACGGTGCTCGAGGCGTACGAGAAGGCGCTCGCATGCGACCCCGTCTCCGCCTACGGCAGCGTGATCGCGTTCAACGATCCGATCGACAGGGTGCTCGCGGAGGAGCTCTCCAAGAACTTCGTCGAGGTGCTCATCGCCCCCGCCTACTTCGAGGGCGCGATGGAGATCCTGACCCGGAAGGAGTCGATCCGGATCCTCGAGGACACCGAGCAGCGCGCCTACGTGCCGAGCATCGACATCAAACGCGTGCGTGGCGGCGCCCTCGTCCAGGAGGCCGACCGCGGGCGGGACGAGCGCGAGTCGATGGAGGTCGCGACGAAGGCCGAGCCGAGCGAGGAGTCGTGGGCGGACATGCTGTTTGCCTGGAAGGTCTGCCGGCACGTGCGCTCGAACGCGATCGTCTTCGCCAAGGGGGGCGCCACCGTCGGGATCGGCGCCGGCCAGATGAGCCGCGTCGACTCCTCCCGGCTCGCGGTCGAGAAGGCGGGCGACGCCTTCGGCGAGCGCGCGGCCGAGATGCTGAAGGGATCCGCGGTCGCCTCGGACGCATTCTTCCCGTTCGCCGACGGCCCGCAGGCGGCGATCGACGCAGGCGCCACCGCGGTGATCCAGCCCGGCGGCAGCAAGCGCGACGCCGAGGTGGTCGAGGCCTGCGACGCCGCCGGAGTGACGATGGTCTTCACGGGCCGGCGCCACTTCCGCCACTAGGACGGAGCGCGGCCGTGAGCATCGGCGTCCCGGTTACGGTGGTCCGCGTCTTCTGCGGTCCCGACGGGATGCATGGCAATCCGCTCGGCGTGATCCTCGACGGCCCCGCGGTTGCCGAGGACGACCGCCAGCAGCTGGCACGACTGCTCGGCTACTCGGAGACGGTCTTCGTCGATGACGCGGCGGCCGGGCGGGTCCGGATCTTCACGCCTGAGATCGAGTTGCCGTTCGCCGGCCATCCCGTGATCGGAACCGGATGGCTCCTGCATCGGGAGGGCCATCCGGTGGAGGCGCTGCTGACTCCGGCAGGGAAGGTCGAGTTGCCGCTCGTCGACGAGGGTTCCGCGGTAGCCCGCGGGCGGGCTGAGTGGTGCCCGCCGTTCGAGCTCGTCCGCCACGGCTCGCCCGCGGAGGTGGACGCGCTCGACGCCCCCGAGGGCGAGCGCTACGACTGGGCCTGGATCGACGAGGAGGCGGGGACGGTGCGGGCTCGCTGCTTCGTGCCCGAGGCCGGGATCGCCGAGGACGAAGCGACGGGCTCGGCGGCGGTCAAGCTCTGCGCCGCGCTCGGGCGCGAGATCGAGGTGCACCAGGGACGCGGATCGGTCATCAACGCGCGGCCGCTGGGCGAGGGCGATCTCGTCGAGTTCGGCGGGCGCGTCGTCATCGCCTGACGACGGATGGCTCCTCAGGCGACCGGTTCCTCGCTCGCGACCGTGGGGGCCTGCGGCTTCGCCGTGCCGGCCTCGATCCGCTCGCGCAGCAGGTCGGCGTGGCCGGCGGCGACGGCGCGGGCGGCGCGGGCGGGGTCGAGCTCGATCCCCTGCCGGTGCGCGAGGTCGATCAGGTCCTGCTTCTCGGTGTCCTCCTTCGCCCAGCGCAGGAAGACGGCGGCGAAGATCCCGAGCGCCATCAGCATGCACTCCGCCATCAGGATCGCGCCGGCCGTGCTCTGGTCGGAGATCGGAGAGAGTCCGGCGGCAACCTCGGTCGGGCCGTAGTCGGGGTAGAAGACCGAGCCCGACCACATCAGCGTGTTCGCGAGCGCCATTCCGGGGAGCCAGATTCCGACCGTGTAGATCACGTGCGCCGCCTTTCCGAACCAGGCGGGCTTCGGCAGCGGACCGAAGAGGGGCATCCAGAGCATGATCCCGGTGGTGATGAAGAGCAGGTGCTCGAGCACGTGCAGGGATTCGGAGTGCAGCACCGCCTGGTACAGAGGCGGCGAGTGCCAGAGGAAGAGGTTGGCCGTGAAGATCGTGATCGCCGGGATCGGCTCCGTCAGCTTCCGCAGCGGCCGTCCCCAGCGCCAGGTCAGCACCGGCTGCAGCAGCGGCCCGGTGAAGCCGAGCACGATCAGCAGCGAGGCGACGTCGGCGAGCATGATGTGCTGGACCATGTGGGCCCAGACGAGCTTTTCGGACTCGGTCTCGACCGGGCTCGCGACCGCGCCCGCGATCGCGGCGATGCCGAGGCCGAAGCAGAGCTGGCGCCAGCCGGGCACGGGACGGCGCTCGAGTGCGAGCGTGTGGGCGCGCTTGTAATAGGCGCCCGCGATCGCGAGCGGAACGGCGATCGCCATTACCGCCCAGAAGGTGTCGACGGCGGCGCTCATCGGCCGGCTCTGCGTCCCGTGGCGGTCAGCCGATCAGGCGCGAGGGGGCCGAGGCCCCGCTGGCGCGGGTGTCGCGCTGTCCGTCTCCCCCGGCGCCCTGGCGCCGGCCGGAGATCCAGACGTACAGGGCGATGATCGGAATCGGGCCGAAGAAGATCAGCGACTCGTACCAATGCGTGAGGCATGCGAGGAGCATCGCCACCAATTCTAGGCATCCCCGCCGGCCTGAGCGATCAGCGTCCGGAAGTCGTGGGTGAGGGCGGGGATCGGGATCTGGTTGCCCGCGTTGACGATCGCCTCGATCTTTCCGGAGCCGCCGACCAGATAGATCGCGGCAGTGTGGGCGCTCTCGGGGTCGCCAACGATCTGGGGCCCCACGTGCCAGGCGTTCCAGTAGGGCTTGAGCTGGCCCTCGGTGCCGATCAGATAGTGGAAGTTGGCCGGCTCGTGGTGGATCCGAAGCCAGTGGCGGACGGCCGACGGGGTGTCGCCGTGGGGATCGACGGTGACGGCGACGACCGCCGTCTGCTTCGCCGCCGGCCCAAGCGCGGCCAGGGCCTGATGGAGCTCCGAACCGATCAGCGGGCAGGCCTCGTGGCAGTGCGTGTAGACGAAGGTGACCGCGTAGGGCCGCCCCCGGAGGTCGGCCGTGTCGAACTCCCTGCCGGTGGCGCCATCGGAGAGCTTCATCCGCGGTGCGGGCGGCGTCCCCGGGTAGGCCTGCGCGTGCTCGAAGCCGGAGGGGGCGGAGGGGCTCGACTGCGCGTCGCTGATCAGGACCGCGCCGATCGCGACCAGCACGGCGATGGTCACGGCCGCGATCGCCGCCAGCACGATCAGGCGCTTGTCGCCGCGGATCGACACTGCTTCCAGCTTAGGAACCCGGGCCTGCCGGCCGGGGTGTTTTCGATGTTCGGAAGCTGACAGTGGGCCGCCGGCCACGACCCCGTCGCCGGGCCCCGGCTACCCCGTTCCGGCCCCGTCGGGGTCCCAGAGCGGGCTCCGGCGAGGCGGAAGTACGAGGACCAGCAGCAGGGTGACCACGGTCGCCCCGAAGTAGCCGAAGAGCGAGGCGACGGAGTCGAAGTTGGCGACCATCTCCTGCCCGAAGAGCAGCACGCCGAACGTCAGCAGGGAGACGCCGAGCGAGGCAAGCAGGATCGGCTTGCGGCGGGTCGGCAGGAACTCGCCGGTGAGGAGGCTCGCTACGAAGCCGACGAAGGCGACGGCCTCGAGGATGCCGAGGAGCACCCAGGAGGCGTTGAGCCCGGGGAACGAGTCCAGGAAGGACCCGCCGAAGGCCTTCGCGAGCGCGTCCGGCATCGTGCCGCTGTCGTCGATCAGCTTCTCCTTCGCCGAGTAGTACCAGAGGAAGCCGAAGCCGATGTAGATCGCGGCAAGGACGGCCCAGTAGGCGACCGCTCGGAGGCTTGCGGCCACGGCGTCCTCGCCCCCGCGGGCCGCGTTCGGGTCGGAGGGAACCGCTGTCGTCTCTGACATATGGATGCTCCTTTCGAGTCGGAAGGTACCCGCCGATTGAAGGGTCCAGGAGGACCTCGACCATCCGTGGAGTCCCGCAGGAGCGGGCCGGTGTCAGGGGCCTGACGAGCGGGGGCGTGGCGGCGCTCGAGCGGCGATGCCCCCGGTGGGACTCGAACCCACAATCTCAACGGTTAAAAGCCGCGCGCGATACCAATTTCGCCACGGGGGCCCCTCGATAATTACGCATCCGACTGCGATTCCATCCGCGCGCGGTGGGCTGCCCGGGGGTCTCCGCCGCGCCCGCCGCGCCCGCCGGCGAGTGGGCGTGGCGGTGCGAGGGCAGTGAGGGAGGTGGGCAGGTGGGGGATCCGCGGCCCCTGACGGGGCCCGAGACACCAGATGTGGGCGAAGAACGTCGGGGACGTCTACTCCCGGCCGACGTCTCCGACGTTTCTACCGCCTGGACGCATAAACGTCGGTGACCTCACGGCCCAAGCGGACGTCCCCGACGTTTTTGCGTTCCCAGCCCGCGCACACGGCCCTCCCCTCCCCTTCCACCTCCCTCCCTCGGTGCCCAAAAGGCGGTCAACCTCAGCCGGAGAGAAGCCAACGCCGTAGCGGACGTCCCCCGCCGGCGTCGGGCGCCACCTTCTTTCCCCACGGGACCGGACCCGGCCGGGGACCAAGCCCGAGACCCGCCCGGGCGTCAACCCCTGCGGCTCGCCGCCGCCGGGCGTCAACCCCCCACGGCGAGGCCGGGAGCGTCGAGGGCCGTCGTTAGGGGAGCGAGCGTGCTTTGCACGTGAGCGACCCCAACGGCCGCCATCGGCGCTCCCGGCCCGCCGCCTACAGACCGCCGATGCGGTCTGGGGGCCAGTAGGTGGCTACGGCGTGGCCGATGATCCAGTCGCGGGGAACCGGGCCCCAGAAGCGGGAGTCGTCGCTGCCGGGCCGGTTGTCGCCCATCATGAAGTAGCTGTTGTCGGGGACCGTGATCGGGCGCGGGAAGTTGCAGTCGGCAGTGTGCCGGCAGGGGATCGTCTTCCAGTCGCCCTGGACCGGCTTGCCGTTGACGATCGGGACACCGTTGACGATCTTGATCCGGTCGCCGGGGCCGGCGACAACACGCTTGATGAAGGCCTCGCTCGCTCGCTGGGTGCCGGCCTGCGGGCAGGGCTGGCCCGGCTCCCGCTGCGCTTGCCCGCCGCACGGCGGCAGGCTCCCGGGAGGCGACTGCTCCTTGGCCACCGCGTTGACGGGCGGGTTGAAGACGACGACGTCGCCGACGCTCGGGTCCTCCCCGATTCGGGAGGAGAAGCGGTCGACGAGCACGCGCTGGCCGATGTCGAGGGTGGGTTCCATCGAGCCGGACGGGATCTCGTACGGCTTCACCGCATAGGACTGCACGGCCAGTGCCAGCAGGATCGCGATCGCGACCGTGAAGACGAGCTGGAAGACCTTGCGCATGGAGCTCAGCGACCCCTCCTTCGAGGGCTCGCCGCCGGGATCCCCGCTCGGCGAGGAATCGCTGTGCTCCTCGCTCGGCGAGGGGTCGGACCCGGGTTCTTCCATGCCATCAGGGTAGGGGGCGGCGCTCGCCGGCCCCGCCGGCGAGCTCGAACAGGGCGAGGATTGCCGCCCCGGCAACGATCAGGCCGCCGATCGACAGCAACCAGATCCCCCAGGTGTGACCGCCGCCCGCCGCCCCCGGATCCTTCGCGTACACGTCGAGGCAGGCGAGCGGTCGATTCTCGGCGGTCAGGGCGCCGCAGTCCGGCGGCAGCGTCACCGCCGCGAGCAGTCCGAAGGCGAGCGCGCCGATCCCGCCCGCGGCGGCGAACTTCAGCGCCCGCTGCTTGCGGTAGCCGCGGTAGACGAGCAGGAAGAGGAGCGCCGCGGCGGCGAGCAACATCCCGAACCAGCCCTCGGGCCGGCCGGCGTTCCCCAGCACGTCGGAGCCAGGGTCGGAGATCATTCCGAACGCGCCGATCAGCGCCGTCACCGCCGCGGCGGCTCCGATCCAGAGCAACGTCTCGATGCCGGGCCTCCTCCGCATCGGCCCAGCGTAGTGCGGCCGAAGCGGCGCCCGTGCCACTCGCGCGGCCAGGGTCGCTGCGGCTGATCGACAGGCCGATGCGACCGGGGTCGGTCAGTTCCCCGGCGGAATCTCGGAGGGGTTGCAGTCGAGGGTGCCGCCGTCGGTGAAGGGGTTGGTGCCGTCGGGGGCGGGGCGCTCGTTGGAGCCCGGGCAGCGCTGCAGGTTGCCGGTCGTCATCCCGGCGATCTGCTCGGCCGGGGTGAGCACGCCGGAGAGCACGTCGGGCAGGCCGCTGGCGCTGATCGAGAAGGTGTTGAACAGCACGCCGACCCTGGTGATGCCCCCGTTCGCATCGACGATGCCGGAGCTCGGGCCGAAGTCGTTGAACCACCCGGTCAGCTCCGGCATGTAGGCGCGGAAGAAGGCGAGCTGCTTGAGCGAGTCGTCGAGGGAGCTGACCGTTTCGGGGAAGGCGCCCTGGCGCTTTTTGCCGTGCCGGTGCACGGGGCCGATCGCGATCTTGGTCAAGGGGCTCTGCAGCTTGGTCAGATCGACGAGGTCGTTGTCGGGGCCGGGGGTCTCGATCACCTGGTCGAGATCGCGCAGGGTCGGGACCAGGTTCGCCGAGGCCGAGCGCAGCTGCCCGAAGAAGGGCCGCAGCTTGTGGGCAACGGGCTTGGATGCGTTGACGAGCGGATCGAGGTCGTCGAGGGTGCTGCGCAGGTTGACCGCGGTCGTGTTGAAGTTGCGCATAAAGCCCGGCAGGCGCTGGATCGCGGAGGCCAGGGCGGTGCGCTGGCGGGCCAGAGCGCCGGTGGCGGTGTTGAGGTTGGAGACGAGCTGGGCGACGTCGTCGCGCTTGGCCGCGACCGCGCCCGAGAGGCGCGAGCCGTCGACGATCAGGTTCTCGAGCGTGCGCTCGTCCAGGGTGAGCTCGCTGAAGAGGCGATTGGAGGTCGAAAGGAAGGGGTTGAGGTAGTGAAAGCCGCGGTTGGCCTGCTCCCCGACGCCCTCATAGGAGGTGTCAAAGCCCTTGATCACCTTCTTGAGGTTGGCGACGGTGCGGTCGTTGAGCATGTTGAAGATCTGGTCCAGATCGACCTCTGAGACCGTGTCGGACTGGCCCAGATCGCCGCCGGAGGGGATCGGATCGCCGCCGTGGCCGTCGGGCGGCAGGGTCAGCTGCACCTCGCGGTTGGCTTCCCCCGAGAGCGAGAACGAGCGGATCGTCGCCTTCGTACCTTCCTTCAGCGGCGTGAAAGCGTCGTCGAGATGGAACTTGACCAGCGCCTCGCCGTGGGGACCGAGCTCGATCGAATCGACGAGACCGGCCTCGGTGCCGCCGACGGTGACGACGTTGCCGTCCACGAGTTGGGAGGCGTTCTCGAAGTGGGCCGTGACCTCGTAGCGGCCGGAGTTTCCAAGCAGGATCCAGGCGGCCACGCCGGCGACCGCGACCAGCCCGATGGCGGCGCCGATGCGCTGCGCGCGGCGGCGGAAGCTCGCGCGGCTCTCCGCCTCCTGCCGCTCCTTCTCGAAGACCGGGTTCGTCGTCTGCCGGCCCGGGTCCCGCATCCGCGCGAGCACGCTCTCGTGCTCCTCGTCCCCGGCGAGCGAGGGGTCGGGGCCGCTGACGGTCGGCGCCTCTCCCTGCTCCTCGAGCTCTGCCAGGCGGCGATCGCGCTCGCGCCTGCGCTCGAGCAGCTCCTGCCAATGCCGGCGGCGGTCCTCCTCCTCTTGGGAGCGCTCCCCGGCCTCCTCGTGGGGGTCGGACATATCCATTTCGTATCAGGCGCTCTGTGCCCGATACGTGTGTCCGTCACACGCCCCCTGCCGAATTCGAGCGGCCCGGCTCAGCGCGGGACGGGCCTGCCTCGGGTTCCGAGCGCCGCGGGGCGCGCCAGGGCGGCAGCCCGGGGCGGCGGCGCGGGCGAGTCAGCTCGTGCGCTCCAGCGGGTCAGCAGCAGCGCGGCCGCGGGCAGGATCAGCGCCAGCGCGGTGGCCAGGAACCACGGCTTGCCGGCATCGGTCCCCTCGAGCAGCGAGTGGATCACGGCGGCGATCCAGAACAGCGCCGTCGTGCGGTGCATGAGCCGCCACCGCTTCGGGCCGAGCGCGCCGCGGGCGTAGAAGCTGAGGCCGAGGGCCGCGAGGGCCCAGCCGGCGATGATCCCCAGGCCCGTCCACAGCGGCTGATAGCCGGAGGCGAAGGGGATGGCGATGTCGGCGACGCTGAAGCCGATGTAGGTATCGCCCAGCAACGCCAGCCCATGCACCGCAATCGCCACAAGGGTCGCGATCGACAGCGCCTCGTGCAGTGGGCGCAGATCCCGGCTCGCCTGCCCGCGGATCCAGCCGGCGCCCTGAGAGATGCCGACGCAGACCGACGCGCTCGCCAGCAGCAGCGCCGCGACGCCCGCGGCCCGGCTCACGGTCCAGGCGAGTGGGCCCGCATCGGCGGCCGCGGCGATCACGAGGGCCCCGAGGTCATCGGGGTTGGGGCGGTGCCGGCCGAACCGCCGCCCTCAGCGGCGCCGCCGGACGAATAGCCGCCGTCATAGCCGTAGCTCTGTCCCGGCGCGTAGCCGGCGCTGCCTCCATCGGGCGCGTAGCCGTAGCTCTGCCCGGGCGCGTAGCCGTAATCGTCGTAGGTTCCGCTCGCGCCGTCCTGCGCCTGCGTATCGCTCTGTGCCGTCGTCGCCGCGGTCGCCGACGAGGTGTCGGCGTCGAGGTTCGTGAAGATGACGCCCCAGGCCAGGGCGAAGGCGGCGAGGCTCGCCGCCACGACGCCGACCCGGATCGTCCGGACCCGTCGCCGCCTCCGAGCGCGGGTCACCTCCGGGTCGGACGGGCGCTTCGCGGGAATCGGTCTGGGTGTCTCGGTCATCTCAGTGCTCCTTGCTCGTAGAGGTTCCGCTCGCCGTCCTCGTCGACGACGAGCCCGCCGTGGGGCAGCCACGCGCCGCACCGGCCCGGGCCGCTCAGCAGCGCCGCCTTCGCTCGCGCCTCGGCCTCCAGCGCGGTCGGCGCCAGCGCCGTGGCCTGGACCAGCCCGCTGAAGCAGGGCTCGCCGCTCGCGGGATCGATCAGGTGGTGCGCGACGGATCGGCCGCCGCGGCGCCAGGCACGGCGGGCGAGGCCGCTGGTGGCGATGCCACCGTCGCGCAACCAGTAGCGGTGCAGCGCGCCGCTGCCGTCCACGCCGGCGACCCGGAGCTCACGCGCGACGGTGCCGGCGACGCGCACGTCGCCTGCGCAGTCCGCGGCACGCGCTCCGGCCCGCGCGAGGATCGCCGCGCAGCGATCGGCGGCCCACCCCTTGGCGCTGCCGCCGAGGTCGATCCCGAGGCCGGGCGGGCGGCGGAGAACTCCGCGGCCGAGGTCGAGGTCGAGCGAGCGCCAGCGCTCCTCGGGGTCCGGCCGCCCGGGCCGGCGCTCGGGAGCCCGCTCGAGCAGCTCCGCGAGCGCAAGGGGCTCGCGACCGCGAAAGCTCTCGCGATAGCCGGCGCGCTCGATCGGCTCGAGCAGCACCGGGTCCACGAGCCCGCCCGTCAGCGCCGCCGCCTCGAGCGCCGCCGCGAGCGCCGAGGCCAGCAGCGGGCTGACCCGCACCTCCGGCGCCGGGTTCGAGTTGAGGCGGCTGAGCTCGCTGTCGTCGCGGAAGCGGGAGAGGGACAGATGGCAGCGGAGCAGGAAGTCGCGCGCTCTCCACACCGCGGCCGCCGCCCCCGGCTCGGCGACGAGCCGGCATCGGGCGCCGAAGCAATCGAAGGCGACGGTCGTCTCGGCCCCGCTGGTCCGGGACCGCTCGGTCGGAGGGGCGGCCGTGGTCATCGCGGGCCAAGCTAGGCCCGGTCCCTGAGAGTTCCCTGTGAGTCGCGCCAGACGCCGCTAAGACCGCGCCTTTCCGGCGGGATCAGCGCCTTACGAAGCGGCGAATGCGCGGGCTGCCGTTGCCGGCCTCGTCGAAGACCCGGACCTTGACCTTCCGCGTTCGGGCCGGCAGCTGCACCGTGATGGTCCCGCCGGCGTCGACGCCCACCCTGCGGCGAGCCGGCCCCGAGCGGATCCGCTTGTTGTGGCGATCGACGAACCAGACGCGGTACGTCTTCGCGCGGCCCGCGTACCAGTCGTCGCCGGGAACGCGGAAGCGCAGCCGCGGGTGTCTGCTCCGCCCGCCCACGACCTTCGCGTGACGGACGGCCCCGGGCGGGCGCGTGTCCGTTCCGTAGGTGCCCGTGTTGCGCTCGTCATGACGGAAGCTCCACCACTCGTCGTCGCCGCTGCCCGCCTTGCCCTGCGTACGCCATGCCATCAAATAGCCCTCGCGCGTCATCGCGACCACGTCGTTGGTGCCATTCGAGTCGACATCGCCGACGCTCGGTGACCAGACGATCCAGCCCGGCTGGAAGTGCGGGAAGCCGCCGACCTGCTTGCCCTGGCTCCCGTAGCCGCCGATGGCCGAGCTGTCCGCCGCGTTGATCACGTCCGGCTCTCCGTCTCCGTCGATGTCGGCGATCGCGGGGGCACCGAGGAAGTCGAGGCCTTGGACCTTCGCCGGAAAGCCGGCCACGGGCGCCCCGGACTGCGCGTCGAAGGCGCGCACGTAGTTGTTGATCGGGAAGCCACCCCCTGCGAGCAGCAGTGCACTCGCGACCGAAGCCGCCCCCGAACCGGGCTCGGCGTATGCGAGGCGCCCGCCGCCGACGCGGCCGAAGGCGCCGGAGGTCGTAAAGCCGACTGGGGTGTCGTCGGGAAGGTTGCCGTCCAGGACGTCGAGCAGATCGCCGAGGTTGTTGCCCGCGAGGAGCGACAGTGTCGCCCCCGGGACCGGCCCGTAGACGCTGCGCGTCGACCCGTCGCCCCCGATCAACTGCGCCGGAGAGAAGAGCGCCGGCTCGAAGGCGATCTCGTCCTTGCCGTCACCGTCGACGTCGGCGAGCGACGGTGAGTTCGCGCCCTCGGTGATGAACTCCTGGGCGGTCCCGACATCGCTGATCAGCCCCCGGACCTCGACCGGGAAGCCGGCCACGGGCGAGCCGTCCGAGTTGTAGGCGTGCAGGTGGCTCGTGGGGAGCGGCTGCAGGCCCGTGCCGAGCGCGTCCGTGTATTGCGACTTGAGCACGATCTCCGGCTTGCCGTCCCCGTCGATGTCACCGACCGCGGGGGCGGTGTCGAGCTTTTGGTCGTCCTCCGTGACGTACCCGGGCGGCGGCGAGTGGTCCGCCGGCAGCTTGACCTTGACGGGGAAGCCATGGACGGCGTGGCCGCGCGCGTTCCAGACGTAGAGCCGGCCGTTCCAGCCGACCTGGATCACGTCGAGGCGGCGGTCGCCGTCGACGTCGGCAAGCACGGGCGGCGCCGTCGCGCCCAGGACGGGCTGGCGCGTGTAGGGAAGGTCAGGGCGCGGCACCGCGGGTTTGCGGACGCCCTTGCCGAGCGCCTTCGGCCAGCCCGGCAGCGGCCTGCCCATGCGATTCCACGCGTAGACGCGGCCGGTGGTCGAGGTGGCGACGACCGACAGGTGCCCGCGGCCGGTGAGATCTGCCACGGCAACGCTGTTGATGAACGGCTCGTGGCCGGGGTCGACGCCGCGATGAGCCTTCGTCACCTTCGTCGGCTTCGAGTGCACGGGCCAGCCCGGCAGCTCGCTGCCGCTCTTCGGATCGATCGCGTGCACGTAGCCATCCGCATCGCCGAAGACCATCGCCAGATCGCCGCGGCCCTGCAGGTCGACGAGCTTCGGCTGGGCCTCCCCGCTGCTCGCAATGCGATGCGGGAAGCCGGGCAGCAGGTCGGGATCGTGGTGGACGGCGATCGAGCGCCGCTCCTCCCCGGTGCGCCCGTGCTTGTCCGTGACCTGGACGCGCAACGTCACCGTGTACTGCTCGCTCGTCTCGAGCTGTTTGTGGCGCGAGAGGTGGAACGGCGCGTTCCAGAAGCTCTTCGGGATCTTCGCCAGGCTCAGCTTGCCGATCCGGCCGTCGACCGGCTTCTCGCTCGACCCGCGGGCGATCGTGTGGAACTCGTTCTTGGCGGGCTCGGGGCCGAGCCCGTACTCGAGCCGCCACCGGAACCGGCCCGGGGTGCGAGGGGCGTCGATGTGCGCCTTGACCGGCACCGACTTGCGTTCCGTCGGGTCGTAGAGCGAGTACCATCGCGGCCCCTCGAACCAGGCGACGGGCGGGATCGCGTTCTTGGCGATCTCGGCCATCGCCGCCGGCACCTCGGGTCGCCCGTAGCCGAACTGGAGGTCCCAGCCCGGCTTGGAGGGCCAGTTCGTGTCGCCGGAAACGTCAGAGGCCGTGTCGCGGACCACCTGCACGGCCTCGTCGTTCGTCAGCGGCCGCTTGATCAGGCCCTTCTTCGCCGCCTCCTTGCCCCAGGCGACGACCATCGCCATCACCCCGCCGATCGTCGGCGACGACTCCGACGTGGTCCCCCCCTCCGTCGCCACGGTGAACATGTTGTGGGTCCCCCACGAGGTGAAGCCCGACCGCGAGCGGAAGTTGTCGAGCAACTGGTTCTGTGCCGCGGCGCTGCCCGGCGCCGTCTGCAGACCGGCGTCGTTGGCGACCATGCCGTTGCCCGGCAGGACGTGCGGCCAGAACATCGCGCCCTGGTGGTCGGTCGAGTCGAAGTCATTGGAAGACTCGACCGGGATCACGCCCTTGCGCCACACCCGCTCGACCGTCTGGCGCATGAACGAGGAGTAGCCGAGGTCGGCGGTGACCGAGACGAGGACGTCGACGTTCATGTCGGCGGCGTAGTTCCAGGCCTGCGCCAGGTCGTCCGTCCGGTCGAGGGCCTCGGCGCCCGCCTTGATCGGCAGAACCATGCACTTCGGGCAGACGCCGGCTTCGCCGACGCCGTTGTTCGTCTCCGCGGCTGCCTGCCGCATCTGGCTGTTCGGGTGGGTGTAGCTCGTGTCGACGGTGGCCGGGTCGTTCTGGTTCTCGTAGAAGTCCCAGCCCGAGATGTCGTCGGTGTAGCCGTTGTGATCGTCGTCCCGGCCGTCGGAGAAGCGGGCGATGATGTCCTCGGGGTCGACGATGCCGTTTCCGTTCGTGTCCTTCGTGTCCCCGTAGTCCTTCGCGTTGAGGACGCCGTCCTTGACCCGGGTCGTCGGCGGGGGTAGCTCGCCGCGGTTGAGGAACACCTTGTTCGCGAGCTCGCGGGGTTCGTTCTGCCAGTTGATGCCGCCCTCGATGTAGGCGATCACGGTGTGCGGGTTACCCGGCGTGTACTTGCGCCAGGCCTCGTCCAAAGACATCCCTGCCGCACCCGTCGGGTCGGAGGCGTTCGTCGCGCACTTGGGGATGAACGAGTAGAGGTAGTGCTGTTCGGCGTCGGCCGAGGTCGTCGCGCAGCTGACGCCGCCCGCCTCGGCCGGGGCGTACTCGGGATCGTTCGGCGGCGACTGCGGAAAGGCTGCGAGGGCCACGCCCCCGAGCGCCGCAAAGGCGAGCACCACGAGCGCCAGAATCTTGAACGCACGCCAACGGGCGCGGCCCGTGCTCCCATCTCCTCGCCTCATGAGGGGGAGAATCTAGCCCGAGGTCGGCTCGGGCTGCGCCGGTTGGGGGCGGCTCAGCCGCTCCCGTTCCACTCCCGGATCACCGGATAGACGTGCTCGAGGCCGAGCCTGCTGATCGTGCCCGTGGCGAGCGCCAGGCGCTGGCCCGCGACCGGCTCCTGCTCGATCCAGCGGGCGGCGAGCACGCGCAGGACGTGGCCGTGGGCGAAGCAGATCGCATCGCAGTCCAGCTTTCGCAACTCGGCGACGAGGGGGTCGACGCGGGCGGCGATCTGCTCGGGGGACTCGCCGCCGGGACATCCGTCGGTCCACAGCAGCCAACCGGGCTGCGGCCCCTCGTGGATCTCGGCGGTCGTCCTGCCCTCGTAATCACCGTAGTCCCACTCGAGCAGCTCGTCGCGAAGCTCGGCGCGGTCGATGAAGCCGGCGAGCTCGCAGGTCTGCCGCGCCCGGCGCAGGGGGCTGGCGAAAACGCGGCCGAACTCGTGCCCGCGCAGCCGCGGCGCCAGGGCCAAAGCCTCCCGCTCGCCGTTGACCGTGAGCGGGATGTCGGTGCGGCCGGTGTGCCGCTTTTCGCGGCTCCACTCGGTCTCTCCGTGGCGGACGAGCCAGACTTCGTAGCCGCTCATGCGGCGATCCTAGTTCGCGGCGGGGACAGCCGCGGGCGTGCCCCCCGCCGCCGCGCTCAGCCGAGCTCGGGCATGCCGGCATCGGGCGTCGATGCGCGGGCGTGCAGGCGCTGCGGGATCCGGCCCGCGCGGCGGGCGGCAAAGCCGGCCTCGACCGCGGCCCGCATCGCCCGCGCCATCAGCTCGGGGTCCTCGGCGCGCGAGACGGCGGACGCCAGCAGGACGCCCGAGCAGCCGAGCTCCATCGCCAGCGCCGCGTCGGAGGCCGTGCCGATGCCGGCGTCGAGGATCACCGGGACCTCGGCCTGCTCGACGATGATCCGCAGGTTGTAGGGGTTGCGGATTCCGGCCCCCGAGCCGATCGGCGAGCCGAGCGGCATCACCGCCGCGCAGCCGATCTCCTCGAGCCGCCGGGCGAGGATCGGGTCGTCGTTCGTGTAGGGCAGGACCGTGAAGCCGTCGGCGACGAGCCGCTCGGCCGCGCTCAGCAGCTCCGGCGCGTCCGGCAGGAGCGTCCGGTCGTCGCCGATCACCTCGAGCTTGACCCAATCGGTCTCGAACGCCTCCCGCGCCAGCTCAGCGGTGCGGATCGCGTCCCGGGCCGTGTAGCAACCGGCCGTGTTCGGCAGCACGAAAAGCCCCAGGCGCTCGATCACGTCGACGATCCCCTCGGATGCCAGCGGATCGATCCGGCGCAGGGCGACGGTCACGATCTCGGTCCCCGAGACCGCGAGCGCCCGCTCGAGGTCGTCCATCGAGCGGAAGCCGCCGGTGCCCACGATCAGCCGCGAGCCCCAGCTGCGACCGCCGAGCTCGAAGGCCTCGCCCGCTCCGGGCCCACTGTTGCCTGCCGCCGGACTCACGATCCCCCCTGGATCGCGACGACGATCTCGACCCGCTGGCCGTCGCCGAGCCGGCGGGTCGCGAGCTCGGCCCGTGGGACGACCTCATCGTCGACTGCGACCGCGATCCCGCGGGCGCCGGGCTCCCCTCCGGCGGCGACGATCACGTCGGCGACGGTCGCGCCGTCAGCGACCTCCCGCGGCTCACCGTTGACGAGCAGCTCGATCACGAGGCGGCTCCTGCGGCGGCCACCTCGCCGAGGCGCGCCGGCGTCAGCGGCTCGAGCTCGGCCGGAAGCTCGCTCAGGCCCAGCGACGCATCCGCCGCCGCGGCAATCACAGGCGCCAGCAGGACACCGTTCCGGTACAGGCCCGCGATCACCATCACGCGACGCTCGTCGTCGCCCGGCAACGGTCCGATCGCCGGCGCGTTGTCGGGGGATCCCGGCCGGAGCCCGGTCGCGGTCTCGACCAGCTCGAGCTCGGCCAGCTCGGGCAACGCCCGGTAGGCCTCGCGCAGCAGCTCGTGCACGCCGCCGGCGGTCACGCGCAGGTCGAAGCCGCGCTCCTGGACGGTCGCCCCCACCACGACCTCACCCGACGCTCGCGGGACGACGTAGAAGCGCTCGCCGGCGACGATCCGCTCGCAGGGCGGCGCCCCCGGCTCGGCCCGCAGCCGCAGGATCTCGCCGCCCACCGGTCGCACCGGCAGGCGCGGCCGGTCGCGGCCGAGCAGGCCCTCGGCGCCCGCCCAGGCACCGGCCGCGAGGAAGATCCGCTCGCCGGTCAGCTCGCCCAGGCCGTCGGCGTCGATCAGCCCGCGGCGCGGGTCGATCGCCCGAACGGTCGCGGCGGCGAACCGCACCCCAGCCCGCTCGCAGGCGGCGCGCAGACCGGCGAGCAGGGCGCGGGGATCGACCTCGGCCTCGCCGGGCGCCTCGATCCCGGAACGGACGGCGCTCGCCAGCCCCGGCTCGAGCTCCCGGCACTCGCTTCCAAGCAGCTCCCGGGCCTCCAACCCAAGGCGGCGATGGAGCTCGCCGTGGCGGTGCAGCTCGCCCGCCTCGTCCCCGTCGAGGGCTACGTGCAGGGCGCCGCAGCGTCGGTAGGGGATCGGCTCACCTGCCTCGGAGGCCAGCGAGGCCGCAAAGGACTCCCATTCACGCGCCGCGCGCAGGCCGGCGCGCAGCAGGTCCTCCTCGCCCCAGCTCGCCTCCCCGATCGGCGCGATCATCCCCGCGGCGACGCGCGCCGCCGCGGGTCGCTCGGGCGCGTCGACGACGACGGTGCGGGCCCCGGAGCGGGCGGCGCGCCAGGCGCAGATCAGACCCGCGAGCCCGCCACCGACGACGAGCGCCTCGGCTCGTTCGCCTGCGGCGACGGCAGGGGCAGCGCCTGCGGGGAGGCTGCTCTCGGAACTGCTCGGTCTGCTCGGCTCGCTCATCTTCGGCTTGCTTTCCGTGGGGCGGCCGGCTGGGGGAGGCATCCCTTCGCCGGCATCACCCGGATCAGGTTCGGACGGTCGGCGCGGATCGTGGCGCCCTCTCAGCCCGCTCGCCGGGCTCCCGCTGTCGACACCAATGGTAGTTGCCTCCCCGCCCGCCCCCACAAACCGGCGCCCGCCGTGCCGCGGTGCTGCGGCGGCGCGAGGCTACGCTGTGCGTCGATGGACCCCGCCGCCCGCAGCGCCCGGCTCGCCGAGGCGCGCCTGTACTTCGTCTGTGACGCCGGCTTCGACCCGGTCGCGCTCGAGGGCCTGCTCGAGGCGGCCCTTGCCGGCGGCGCCGACCTGATCCAGCTCCGCGACAAGCACGCTCCCGAGGCCGCGCTGCGCGCTGCCTCGAGCCTCTTCCGCGACGCCGCTGCCGACGCCGGCGCGCTCTTCATCCTCAACGACCGCCCCGACCTCGCTGCCGAGCTCGGCGCGGACGGCGTCCACGTGGGCCAGGACGACATGCCGGTCGCCGAGGCGCGCGAGCTCGCAGGCGAGGGCGCGCTCGTCGGCCTCTCGACGCACGGGCCGGACCAGCTCGCCGCCGCGCTCGACGCCGCCGGCGCAGCCCGTCCCGACTACCTCAGCGTCGGCCCCGTCTGGGAGACGCCGACGAAGGCCGGCCGACCCGCCGCGGGCGTCGACTACGTGCGCCACGCGGCGGCGCGGCTGCCGGCGACCGGATCGGGCGGGCCCCCCTGGTTCGCGATCGGCGGCATCGACGCCGGCAACGTGGCCGAGGTGCGAGCCGCCGGTGCGCGCAGGATCGTCGTCGTGCGCGCGATCCGCGATGCCCCCGACCCGCTCGGGGCGACGCGGGAGCTGCGCGCAGGGATCGCCCCCGAGCTCGGGGCGGGGGCGGGTGGAAACGGGGCGCGATGAGCAGCCGCGAACGCAAGCGCACCCAGCGCCGCAAGCGCAAGCAGCGCAGTGCCTCCAGTCAGCCGGCCGAGGAGGCCGCGCCGGGCACGGACGAGGCCGGCGGCGACACCGTCGCCGACATCGCCGCCGAGGCCGAGGAACGCGGCGTCAGCAAGTCGGAGATCCGGAACGAGCGCGCCCGCGAGGCGCTCGAGCCGCTGGCCGCCGGCGAGCGGCCGCGCGTGGTCACGATCGGGGCGGTCATCTCCGCCGCGATCGCTTTGATCACCCTCGGCGCCTGGATCGCCGGCGCCACGGTCAACGGCGATCGGCCGCACGCGATCCAGGTCTTCGGGCCGGCGATCCTGTTCGGGGTGATGGCCTGGGGAATGTGGGGCGCCCGCTACTGGGCGGTGCTCGGCTTCCAGGCGGTGATGGGCGTCCTCATGGTCGGCTCGTTCCTGAGCCTCATCGCGGCGGCGAGCGCCGGTGCCGCAATTACCGCCGCGCTCGTCCTCGTCGGGACGGGGACCCTCTTCTGGTTCATGGTCAAGGCGCTGGCCCGGATCCAGATGCCGGATCGGCACCTGCCGAAATGAGGCCGTGGCCGAGCGGCGGCGGCTCGACGCCCGTGCCCGTATAAAGTCGCCCCATGGCTGAAGACCCCTATGACCTGATCGTGATCGGATCCGGGCCGGGCGGCTACGTCGCCGCAATCCGCGCCGCCCAGCTCGGGCTCAACACCGCCGTCGCCGAGCGCGACTTCACCGGCGGCCGCTGCCTCAACTACGCGTGCATGCCGGCAAAGACCGTCCTGCACGCGGCCGAGGTCTACCACCAGGCGAAGGATTCGGCCTCCCAGTTCGGGATCCAGGTCGACGGCGTCAGCGTCGATTGGGAGGGCGTCCAGGCGCGGCGCGAGGAGGTCCGCGAGGGGCTCTCGAGCGGTGTTGCCGGGCTCTTCAAGAACAACAAGATCGACCTGCTCGAGGGCGAAGCCTCCGTCAAGGATCCGGGCACCGTCGACGTCGACGGCAAGGGCTATCGGGCGAAGAACCTGCTGCTGGCGACGGGGTCGACGGCGATGCCCATCCCCGGCGTCGAGTTCGGCGAGCGCGTCCTCGATACCTGGGGCGCATGGTCACTGGAGGAGTTGCCCGCGAAGATCGCGGTCGTCGGCGCCGGCGCGTCCGGAGCCGAGATCGCCTCCGCTTTCGGTCGCTTCGGGACCGAGGTGCTGCTGATCGAGATGCTCGATCAGATCCTCCCGGCCGAGGACAAGGACATGGCCCGCGTCGTCGCTCGTGCCTTCAAGAACCAGAACATCACGATCTCCACCGGGACCAAGGTCGAGAACGTCGAGGCGGGCTCCGACTCGGTCAAGTTCAGCTACGGCGACGAGAGCGCCGAGGTCGACTACCTGGTGATCGCCGGCGGCCGCGCCCCCGACGTCGGTCCGCTCGGCCTCGACGCGCTCGGCGTCAAGACCGGCGACGACGGCAGGATCGAGGTCGACGGCGGGCAGAAGACCTCCGTCGACGGCATCTACGCGATCGGCGATCTCACGCCCGGCCCCGCGCTCGCCCACAAGGCCTCCGACGAGGGCGTGATCGCGGTCGAGGCGATCGCCGGCCTGAACCCTCACCCGATCGACCGCGACCGGGTCCCCGGCGCGACCTTCTGCCACCCCCAGGTCGGCTCCGTCGGCATGACCGAGGCGCAGGCGAAGGAGGCGGGTCACAAGGTCAAGGTCGGCAAGTTCAAGCTCGGCGGCATCGGCGCCGCCCAGGTCTACGAGGATCGCGACGGGCAGGTCAAGATCGTCGCCGACTCCGAGTACGGCGAGATCCTCGGCGCCCACATCGTCGGCAACACCGCCTGCAACATGATCATCGAGCTCGTCGCCTCGCAGGCGCTCGAGGGCACCTATCACGAGGTCGCCCGGATCATCCACCCCCACCCGACGATCTCCGAGGCCGTCATGGAGGCGGCGCGAGCGGTCGACGGCTGGGCGACGCACGCCTGACCCCCGTGAACGGCAAGCCCGCCTTCGAGGTCACCCAGCGTGATCCGATGCGCGGCGACGATGCCGGGTCGGAGCCGGATCCCGACCGCGCCGTCTTCTACTTCGACCTCGGTTCGATCTACGCGTACCTGGCGGCGGAGCGGATCAGCCGCCTGTTCGACGATGCGGGGCTGACCCAGCCCGAGTGGCAGCCGATTCTCCTCGGGGGTCTGTTCAAGACCTACGGCCGCAGCTCCTGGATGCTCGGGCCCGAGCGCGAGGCAGGGATGCGCGAGTGCGAACGGCGGGCGGAGGAGTACGGGCTGATGCCGATCGTCTGGCCCGACCCGGTGCCGGGCAATACGCTGTACGCGATGCGGGTTGCGACGTATGCGAAGAGCATCGGCCGCAGCGTCTCCTTCACCCTCGCCGCCTTCCGGCAGGCGTTCGCGGGCGGCCGTGATCTGACCGACCCCGACAACGTGGCGATCGCGGCGGCGGCGTGCGAGATGCACCCGAACGCGATCGCCAAGGCCGCGGCCTCCGACGGCGTCAAGCGCCGCTTGATCGAGGCGACCGACGAAGCGGGGAAGCGCGGCGTTCGCGGGGTCCCCACCGTGCGCGTGCGCGACCGGATCTTCTGGGGCGACGACCGGCTCGCCGAGGCCGTCGCCGCCGCTTCCGAGCTCGCCTGAGGAGGCCTTCCCGCCTGCAGGACGGCCGCTTCCCCGGGCCGCGCGGCGGGCCATCGACCTCGCGTTCTACATTGCATGCTGCAGTGTCGAAAGCGAGCGAGAGCCAGGCGGAGGGGATCCGTCGGCGCCCGAGCCGGGCGGGGGCCCGGCCGCACCAACTGCGAAGGGGGAGACGGCACGGACCGAGCTCGGCAAGCGGGCGCAGGCCGCGGCCCGTCGCCTCGCCGAGTCGAAGGCGACCGTCCCCCACATCTACCTCTTGCGGAGGGCGGTGCTGCCCGGCCCGCAAGCGGGAGAGCACCGGCGCTGTTGTCCGCGCTGGGGCGGGCCTTGTCCTCGCACCCGGCCCTCAACGGCGCCTATCGCGACGGCGGCATCGAGACCCATTCGCGGGTCAACGTCGGACTCTCCGTCGAGACCGAGGAGGGATCGCTATTGCCGACGCTGTCGATGCCGACAAGAAGTCGGTGGACGCGATCGCGACCGAGATCGAGCAGCTGCGCGCCGGCGCAACGGCGGGCACGCTGACCGCGCCGTCCTACTCGGGCGCGACCTTCACCGTCAGCGTGCTGGACGGCGGCGCCGATGCGGCGCTCCTGCCCGTCACGCCCGGCCAGGCAGGCCGTCTCGCCGTGGGGCGCGTGCGCCGAGAGGTGCTCGCGGGCGCGCGCGATGAGATCCGGGTAGCCCCCGTGGTCGATCTCGGGTTGAGCTGCGACGCCCGAGCCGTCGCCGCGCCGACGAGGCCGCAGCTTTCTCGAGAGCTCTTGCCGCATTGATCGCCGGCGGGCGGGGTTAGAGGTGTAGCCGATGCAACACCAGGCGCTCGAAGTTCCGCTCCAGGATCTGCCGCCGATCGACGAGCATTCGGTCGAGATCGACGCGCCCGCGGAGGCCGCCTGGGCCGCCCTCTTCCCCACGCTCAACCACGCCTTCGACGGCAAGCTCGGCCAGCGCATGGCCCGCGCCCTCGACTGCCGCGACGAGATTGCCGAAGGCGACCTGCACCATCCCGGCGGCACGCTTCCCGGCTTCGTCGTCGCACGCTCCGTCGCGCCGGTGATGCTGGCGCTGATGGGCGAGCACCGCTACTCCCGCTACGCGCTCGTCTTCCGGATCGACCTGCTCCCCGGCCAGCGCTGCCGCGTCCGGGCCGAGACGCGGGCCCTGTTCCCGGGCGGCAAGGGGCGCGTCTACAAGGGAGCCGTGATCGGGACCCGCGGCCACGTGGTGTCGTGCGCAGCATCCTCAAGTCGCTGAAGAAGCGCGCCGAACAACGCGTCAACGGCGGCTGACGGCGTCCGCGCTCGCTGCCACACTGACCCTGTGAGCGACCGCGCCGCCCACTTGGGTCAGCCGGCTTGGGACCGCTCGGCTACGGCGAGGCGCTCGAGCTTCAGAACGAGCTTCGCGGGGCCCGCCGGCGAGGGCACCGTCCCTGACATGCTGCTGCTGCTCGAGCACTTGCCGGTCTACACGCGCGGGCGCCGGACCAAGCCCGAGGAGCTGCCGATGGGCGCGCGAGTGGTACGAGATGCAGGGGATCGAGGTCGCCGGCACCGACCGCGGCGGCGCCGTCACCTATCACGGCCCCGGGCAGCTCGTCGCCTATCCGATCGTCGACCTCGGCCGCTGGGGCGACGACGTGCACGCCTACGTGCGCCGGCTGGAAGAGGTGATGATCGGCGCGCTCGGCGAGCACGGCGTCGAGGCCCAGGTCTTCGAGGGGCTGACCGGGCGTCTGGACCGCGGGCCAGCCGCCGCTCGCCGGTCGGCGTCCCCGGCCCCCAGGGCACGCCGGTCGGGACCGCGCGACGGTCCCGGGCGAGCCCGGCGCGGCAGGCCCGCAAGATCGGCTCGATCGGCATCCACGTGAGCCGCGGGTCACCACCCACGGCCTCGCGTCAACGTCGCCAACGACCTGCAGCCGTTCGAGTGGATCGTGCCCTGCGGGATCGACTACGTGCGGATGACCTCGCTCCGAGCCGCGAGCACGGCAGCGAGCAGAGCACGTCGGAGTTCGGAGAGAGCGTCGCGCGACACTTCGCCGGCGTCTTCGGCCTCGAGCCCGAGGACGTGGCGGCCGACTCAGCTGCTCGCGGCGGGCCTAGGCGACGATGGGGCGATCAGGGTCTCGGCCAGGCGGCGGGCCTGAGGCTCGTCGCCGACGTCGACGATCCCGCCCGGGATCAGCAGGTACGAGATCCCGATCCGGACGAGGATCTCCGCCGCCTCCTCGGGGTCGGCGCGCAGCTCGGCGCCCGCGGTCTGCGGTGATCTGGGCGGCGACGAAGCCGCGCAGCATCGAGAACAGTGGGTCGTCGGGGTTGTTGAAGCTGGCGAGCAACGACCTCGGGCTCGAAGCGGGCCGGCGCTTGAGCAGCGGGTGGCCGGCGGCAACGGCGAGCGCGGCGACGAAGCCGTCGGCGACCTGCGCGGGAATGGGCTCGGCGCGGTCGACCGCGGCGGCGATCTCGAGCATGCCGCGGGTCGCCTCGCGACGGGCGAGCGCGGCGGTCAGCTCCTCCTTCGAGCCGAAGCGGCGGTAGACCGTCATCCGGCCGACCTTGGCGCGGGCGGCGACCGCGTCCATGGTGATCCGCTCGATGCCCTTCGCCTCGCCCTCGACAGGGCGGCATCGAGGATCCGCTCGTGGACCTCGTCGCCCTGCTCGGCCGGCCCGGCCTCCAGCGCCCGGGTCAGCAGGGTCCGCGAGTCGGCCATTCACGGCACTCTGTCAGCAGCCGTGGCGGTGGAGCCTGGCGCTGCCTGCGCCCCCGGGGCGCGGCGTGGAATCGGGCAGCGCCGGCGTCGGCCGCGGGGCCCAGCGGACCCGCCTCGATCTCCGCTCCGCCGCCAGGCGAGGTGCCGGTGGCCCATCTCCTTGGTCAGGCGCTTCGGCAGCAGCGGCGTCGCGGCGCGGGAGGCGCGCATCAGCATCCGCATCTCGATCGCGTCGCGCCGAGTCCACTCGAGCCCGAAGCGCGCGCGCAGCGCGCGGCGCAGCATGCCGACCGTGGCGACCCGCATCGCGCGCGCGGGCGCCAGCCGGAGCACCGGCCACAGGTACTTCATGCCGGGGACCGGCGGCGGCTCGCGCGCGGCCAGGGTCGCGTACGACCTCCTCGACGGTCTCGTTGCGCTCGAGCCGGTCGTGGCTCATCGTCGCGAAGTAGTCGCGGAACCCGTCCCAGTCATCGGGCAGGTCGCCGGGCCGGACGCCGAGCAGGCGGCCGAGCGGCATCCAGGCGTCGTAGAAGGCGTCGATCTCGCTGCCGCGCTCATCGGGCGCGACGAACTTGCGGCGGCCCCGGACGGTCGCCTCGATCAGCGTCGCGTGCACCCAGGCGTAGGCCTCGGGCTCGAGCGCGTGGTAGCGGCTGCCGTCCGGGTTGGTGCCCTTGATCCGCTTGTGGAGCTCGCGGACGCGGCGGCCGACGTCGGCCGACTCCGGGCCGCTGAGCGTGATCAGGTACAGGTAGTCCATCGTCCGCAGCAGCCGGCCCCACGGGTCCTCCGCGAAGGTCGAGTGGTCGCGGACCCCGGCGCCGACCGTCGGGTGGGAGACCTGCATCAGCAGCGCGTAGCCCGCCGCGAGATAGAGCCGGACGTCGCCGGTCACCTCGTGCGCGGGCGAGTCCGGGCGCAGAAGATGCGGTCGATCTCGTCCGCCTCCGGCAGGACGTTGGAAGGACGGGTGGTGCGCGGCGTCTCGGTGTCCGTGGTCATGCTGGTACGCAAAGTATCAGATGCGTACCACCCTTACCAGTGGGTCCCGTCGGCGTCCACGGACGAGGAACCCCGCGCTGCGGCAACCCGCGCCAATCCGCAGCAAGACCGTCCAGTTGAGGACCCCTGGGGGTCCTTAAGTGGACGACTACGGCCTCTGTTGCGCTCGGCCCCACCCTCGGTGCCGTCCCGGCCGGAGGGGCCGCCAGCGCGGGCCGGCCGCGGGTTTTCGCGACGGCTCAGACCGGCGGCACCGGGGCGCGCCGGGCGCCGGCGCTCCTACGGGTTCAGGTACTCGAACTCGAGGCGGCCGAGCTCGGTCGAGGGCTCGTCGCCGTAGATCCACTCGCGGGCGATGCGGTACCAGTTCGCCTCGGCGTTGAGCTGGCCGAGGACGGCGAGGGTGAGCAGCTCGAGGCGGCGGCCGAAGAGGTGCTCGGGAACGATGTCCTGGTGGCGCATCGTGCGGAAGTGCTTCGAGCGCGGGTCGCCGGTCTCGATCGCCACGGTCGTGACCATCTTCTGGTTGAGGCGGACGGTCGCATCCTGCGTGTACCACCAGATCCCCTCGACGACGTACGCCATGAGGTCGTTGGGGTCGAGCTTGTCGGGCTCGGGGATGAAGCCGTATTCGGCCAGCAGCCGGTGCAGGCGCTCGGGGTCGTTCTCGATCACGGCGCGCTGGCAGGAGAGCTCGCGCTCGGTCACTTCGGGGTCGACCGACTTGAAGAGACCGAAGTCCAGGAAGGCGACCCGCTCGTCGGCGAGCCGGATCATGTTGCCGGGGTGCGGGTCGCCGCTGAAGCGGCCGTGGCGGAACATCGACCCGTAGTAGAAGCGGAAGACGATCTCGCCGATCCGGTCGCGGATCTCCTCCGGCTCGGTCCGGATCTGCTCGAAGCCCTCCCCCGTGACGAGCTCGGTGACGATCACGCGCTCGCGCGAGAGTGAGGTCACGACCTCGGGGATGACGATGAACGGGTGCCCCCGGTACAGGCGCGCCATCGCGCGCTGGTTGGAGGCCTCGAGCTCGTAGTCGAGCTCCTCGACGATGCGCTCGCGGATCTCGTCGCCGACGGCCTTGACGTCGAGCTGCGGCGTCATCCGCTTCGCCAGCCGCAGCAGCATGCCGAGGTTCTTCATGTCGGCCCGGACCGCCTCGTTGATCCCCGGGTACTGGACCTTGACGGCGACGTCGCGTCCGTCCTCGCGCAGCGTCGCCCGGTAGACCTGGCCGATCGAGGCGGCGGCGATCGCCTCTTCGTCGAAGTCGCTGAAGACGTCGCCGAGCTTCTCCCCCAAATCCTGCTCGATCACCTTGCGCATCCCGTCGAAGGAGACCGTCGGCGCGGCGTCCCGGAGCTTGGCAAGCTCGGCCTGGAACTCGTCCCGGTACTCCTCGGGGACGATGCCGACGTCCATGAAGCTGAGCACCTGGCCGACCTTCATCGCGGCGCCCTTCATGCCGCCGAGGACGTTGACGATCTGCTTCGCCGTCTCGAGCTGACGGCGCTCCATCGCCTTCTGCGCCTTCTGCTCCGAGCGCGTCAGGTTCGCGGCCCGGGTTCCGGTCTGCTTGACGGCGGAGCTCGCCGCCGCGGTCCCGACCTTGGCGAGCCGCGAGACGCGGCCCTTCGGCAGCTTCTGGTCGGGCATCGCCTCCGGTGCTCCTCCCCTAGACGCCCTTGAACTCGGGCTTCTGCTTCGACAGGAACGCCATCACGCCGATCCCGAAGTCCTCGCTCTCGGCCCGGCCCTGCTGCTCGACCGCCTCGCGGTCCAGCTGCGCGGCGAGGTCGGGGTAGGAGGCGGCGTTGAGCAGCCGCTTGCTCGCCGCGTAGGAGCCGGTCGGGCCGGCAGCGAGCCGCTGCGCCAGCGCCGTCGCCTCCGCGTCCAGCTCCTCGTCGGCGACGACGCGGTTGACCAGCCCCCACTCGAGCGCGCGCTCGGCCGGCAGCTTCTCGGCCAGCATCGCCATCTCGGCCGCGCGCCCGGGACCGATCCGGGCGGCGAGGAAGGCGCTGGCCCCGCCGTCGACCGTGAGCCCGATGTTCGCGAACGCCATCAGAAAGTAGGAGGAGCTCGCGGCGAGGACCACGTCGCAGGCGAGGGCCAGCGAGCAGCCGATGCCCGCGCAGGGACCGTTGACGGCGGCGACGATCGGCTTCGGCAGCTCGCGCATCGCGACGATCAGCGGGTTGTAGGTGCCGCGCAGCTCGGTCAGCACGTCGGGCTTGCCGGAGTCGGTGGCGCGCGCGTCGCCCCCGCTCAGGTCGGCGCCGGAGGAGAAGGCGCGGCCGGCGCCGGTGATGAGCACCGCGCGGGCGCCGGCGTCCTCGGCGATGCTGCCGATCACGTCGGTGATCTCGGCCGCCATCCGCACGCTGAGCGGGTTCAGAGCCTCGGCTCGGCTGAGCGTGATCCGGACGACCCCGGCCTCGCTCGTGACCTCGATCTGCTCGTGAGTCGTCTCCGTTGCGGACATCGCTTCGACCTTCCTTTCAGGGCGTGCGCCGGGCTCTCTGCCGGCGCCAGTCTACGAGCGCTCGTAAGGGCGTTCCATCTGGTCCGACCCGCTCGCGACGAGCTCGTCGATCGAGAGCGCCATCCCCTCGACCATGCCGAGCATACGCTCGAGCGGGTAGCGGTCGGGGTCGGTCAGCATCAGCGTCCCACCGCGGTGGGCGAGCGTGACCACGACCTCGGCGAGGATCTCCGTGTCGATCCCCTCCGCGTCCGGGCCGAGGCTCACGGCGAGCGACTGCGCCAGCAACCCGGTGACGTGGGCGCGGCCGCGGTTGTAGCGGGCCCGTACCTCGGCCGGCGCGGCGGAGTCCTCGGCCTGCAGGATCACGCGCCAGCCGTCCGGGCTCGCGTCGATCGAGTGCAGGAACTCGCGCATCGCGTTGCGGATCACCTCGCCGGGTCCCCCGACGTCGTCGCGGACCGCCTTCGAGACCTCGAGCATCGTCCGCACCTCGTGCGCGTCGAGCAGGGTCACGAGCAGCTCGTCGACGTTGGCGAAGACGCTGTAGACGACCGGACGCGTGACCCCGACCCGGTTCGCGACGGCCTCGATCGTCACCGCCTCGTAGCCCTGCTCGGCGATCAGCCCGAGCGCCGCGTCGAGCAGCTGCCGGCGGCGCTCCGCGGGCGCCATCCGCGGCGCGTAGGTGCGGTTGCCACTGCGCTGAGCCATCGCTCAGGCCGAACCCGGGGAGGGGAGGCTCATCGCGTTGATTCTGCCCTGCTCACGGCAACACCGACTTGCGCGAGGGCGGCGAGTAGGGGAACAGGTGCGGGTAGCTGCCCTCGAACGGCTGCTCGTCGAGCACGTTGTCGGGCTTCGGGTAGGCGTTGTAGCACCAGCTGTCCGGCGGCGGTTTCGACGTCTGTGCGCAGTGACCCGGGGTCGGCTGGTCGAGGATCGAGAGCGGGTCGCCGATGATGGCGAAGCGCGCGTACGGGCTCTTGTCGTCGCTGTGGGCGATAACGCTGGAGCCGAGCGCGTAGAAGGCGCCGATGCTGTCGATCCGCGGCGCCAGGTAGTGGGCCACCGGCACCGTGTTCTCCGCCGCCGGCGCGGACTTCTCCGTGACCGGGGCGAGCAGCCGGTTCAGCTTCGTCACCTGCGGCAGTACCCGCTCGGAAGCGCGGCGCTGCGCCGGCAGGTGGCGGATGATGTCGACGAGGTCCGAGGAGATCGGGCCGATCGAGAACGGCGCGCCCTGATCGAAGGCGGGCTGCAGCCGCGGCGCCAGCTTCCCGACTTTCCGTACCAGCGGATCGGCGCTGCGCAGCAGCGGCTTCGCCTCGCTCAGGGTCGAGCGGCCGGCGTCGAGCAGGGGCGGGAGCTGGTCGATGCCCTGCTGCAGCGAGTCGGTGTTCGCGGCGAGCGCGTCGAGGGTGGCCCGGCCGGAGCCGACGATCGTGCGGATCGACCGCTCGCGCTGCCCGAGCGTGTCGAGGACGGTGCTCGAATCCGAGACGAGCTTTCCGAGTTGCTGCTCCTGACCGTTGAGCGTGTCGGTGAGCAGGTGCAGCTGATCGAGCGTGCGGGAGAAGCCGCCGACCGTCCCGTTCAGGCGCTCGCCGTCGCCCTCGGTGGCGGTCCCGCGGGCGAAGGTGTGGATCAGCGAGCGCGTATGGCGCCGGCCTTGCTTGTCGAGGAAGTCGAGCGCCTCGTCGAAGTCGACCGAGTTCAGCGTGTGCCGGACCTCGTCGCCGGCCTCGAGCTCGCCCGCGGCGGGCGTGCCCGGATCGACGAGGTCGAGATAGGCGTCGCCGAGCAGGCTGCGCTCACCGACCTGCAGCGTCGCGTCCTTGTAGATCGGCCCGATCTGATCGTTGAGCGTGAAGGTGACGACGCTCTTCTGCGTGTCCTTGTCGTAGTGGACGGAGTTGACCTGGCCGACCGAGACCCCCTTGTAGAGCACGGGCTGCTTGCTCGGCAGCGTCTTCACGTCGTTGAAGCTCGCGTGCAGCTGATAGGGATGGCTGAGGAAGCCGAGCGGGTTCGGACCCTGGAAGCGGTCGTTCAGGAACAGGAACGTGACCAGGGCGGCGACCGCGAGCAGGACGCTGATCACGGCGCCGATCTTGGGAACGCGATGGTCCATCTCAGCCTCCGGCCTCCGGCTGGGCCTGTCGGCGGGCCTCCGCGGCGGCGGCGCCCGCGACCGCATCCCCCGTCGCCGAGCTCGACGGCGCCTTCGTCACCGGCTTCGACGGGAGCCCCGGCAGCGAGAAGCGCAGCCCGCAGGCGGTGACGTTCTCCTCGCGGCAGGTGAGCTCGAGCGCCCGCGCGAGCATCACCGAGAGCTTCGATGGGTGCGAGCCGCGCTTCTTCGCCGCGGCCGCCGAGAGCCCGAGCCCGTCCGGAGGGAACTCCGTGTTGCCGAAGTAGATCTGGCTGTAGGTCCCGCCGTTCCCGTTCGTCGAAAAGGCGCCGCTCCACAGATCCGCGGTCTGCGCGATCCCCCCCTTGTACTTGTCGAGCGCATCGATCGTCGTCCGGAACTTGGCGATGGCCGGCGTCAGGTCGTTCTCGACGCGCCCGGCGAGACCGCGCGTGCCCTGCTCGAAGAGGTGAATCGGCCGCGCCGAGTCATCGACGAGGCTCTGACCCAGGTCGAGGAAGTCGCTCGCCTGCGGGATCAGCGCGAGCGTCTTCTGCGCCGCGGGCTCGAGCCGGTCGGTGACCGGCAGGAGCTTGTCGAGCGTGTAGTTGAGGGGCTCCGCCAGGCGCTGCCCTGCGTGCAGGGCCGAGTCCGCCTGCACCACCGTCGGCGCGAGCTCACGCGTTGCCCGGCTCAGCTCCCGCTCGCGGTCGCTGGTCACCGACAGCACCTTGTTGCCGGCCGTGAGCACGTCGCCGAGCTGGCGGCCGCGCTGGCCCAGGGTCGTGAAGACCGTGTCGAGGTTGCCGACCAGCTTCGTCAGCAGCTCCCGCCGCTCGCGCAGCGCCGCCGCGACCGGCTTCGCGGTCTCGGTCAGCGAGCCGACCCGGGCGAGGATCTTGCGCAGCTGCGGCTCGCGCCCGTGCAGTGCCCGCTCCGCCTCCGAGATCAGGATCTGCACCTGCGCCTGCGTGTCGGCATCGAGCACGTCGGTGAGCTGATCGATCGCCACGAACGAGTCCGTGTTCTGCGGCTTGATCGGGCCCTCCCCCTCGAGCGGACCGCTCGCCGGATCGCCCGGATCGATGTTCACGATCAGCACCTGCAGGACGTTGATCGGGCGCAGCGAGGCGGTCGCGTCGGCGAAGATCTTGCCCCGCAGATCGGGGTCGAGGCGCAGCGTCACCAGCGCCTCGCCGTGCTCGTACTTCACGTCGACGACCTTGCCCGCCTGGGCTCCGGCGACGCCCGCCTCCGGCTCCTTCGACGGGTCGAGGCCGGCCGCGTTCGGCAGCACCACCTGCACGTAGTAGGGCTGCGGCGCGAACGGCAGGTGGATCTGCTTCTTGGCGAGCGTGTAGCCGACGAAGACGAGGGCTCCGATCAGCTGCATGACGAGGATCGTGCGCCCGTACGGGATCCGGCCCGCCTTCAGCTTCGGGTTGAGGAAGCCCCAGGCCGCGCGCAGCCAGCGGTAGGGCAGGGTGACGACGCGGACGATCAGGTTCATCCGCAGCCCCCGTGCTGGCGCAGCTGGTCGGCGAGCTCGGGGTTGACCCCGGCGAGCTTGGCGCAGTCGAAGCCGGCGCCTGCCGCGGTGCTCGATCCAGGTGCCGCGAACAGGCCCGCCAACGGTCCCGTCGGGTCGACGTAGGTGCCGATGTTCCACACGTGCCCGGCCCCGAGCGGGTCCTGGGAGGCGGTCTGGTAGGGCCGGAAGACGGCGTCGGCGGCCGCGAACGTGGCGAGCAGCTGCTGATAGGTCGGCGGCCCTCGGTGCGAGTCCTGCAGCAGCACCGGCAGCACCGAGTTGCCGAAGGTGTCGGTGACGGGGCCGAGCACCTTCATCAGGTCCGCGAGTTGCGGCGAGGCGTCGGCGAGGCGGCCCGAGATCTTGCGGAGCTCGCCGATCAGCGGCGTCACCCCGCGCAGCACCGGGATCGAGCGGGCGAGCAGGGGCGTCGCTCCCCGGACCGCGTCTGTGAAGTCGGGCAGCGCCGCCGCGACGGGAACGCTGAAGCGATCGAGCCGGTCCACGAGCCCGGTCAGCTGCGGCGCCGCACGGCGCAGCTCCCGAAGCGCCGCCGGCGTCACCGACAGCGCCCGCTCGAGCGGGCGGGCGCTGTCGACGGTCAGCGCCGCGGCCGTGTGGTTGACGTGCTGGGCGAGCGGCACGAGGTCGGCCTCGCGCTGGGCAACGGCGTTGACGGTCCTCGACATGCCCTCGATCGCGCCCTCGAGCTCGACGCGGTGGGCGCCCTGCAGCGCCCGCACCGGCCCGCGCAGATCGCGGGTCACCGCCGGCGCGTTGCGGAGCGTCGTCTGGATCCCGGTGACGGCTTCGCCCCGCAGCGTCTTGGCGCCGACCTCGGCCAGGCTCCGGAGGTCGTCGCGGATCTTCGGCCGCAGGATGCGGGTTGCCTCGTCGAGCGTCACGTAGTTGCTCGTCTGCTTCAGCGGCAGCGTCTCCCCCGGCTGCATCAGCGGTGCGCTCGGGCTGCCGGGCGAGAGGTCGATGAAGCTCGAACCCTCGAACAAGGTGTGCGGGCGCATGTCCGCGCGCGCGTCGGTGTGGATCGGGATGTCCTCGTTGAGCTTGATCTGCACGACGGCGTTGTCGCCGTCGCGCTTGACGTCGCCGATCTCGCCGACGTTGACGCCGGCCATGCGGACGTCGCGGCCAACCGCGCCGAGGCCCTGGGCGCTGTCGAACTCGGCCCAGTAGACGGTCTGGTGCTGGAACGGGTTCGGCTGCGTGACGCCGAGGACGACGATCAGCACCCCGCCGACGATCGCGGCCAGGCCGATGGCGCGCTTTGCGGCCAGGCTCAGCATCCCGCCGAGTCGTTCACGGCCGTGCCCGGCTTCGGGAACGGGTTGCGGTGGGTGTGGCAGGTCAGGATCGGGATCACGCGGCCCATCGGGGCGCCGGCGCCGACCCCGAAGCCCTGCGGGTACTTGACGCTCGTCGCCTCCGCGAGGCCCTCGCCCGCCGTCTTGATGTCCTGCTTGTAGGGGGTGATCCCCTTGACGATCGTGTTCACGTCCGGCACCAGCGGGTTCAGCGCGGCGACGGTGGGATAGATCGCGTGGACGACCGGACGCGTCGTGCGCAGGACCGGATTTGTGACCGCCGTGATCCGCCCGGTCTCGCTCTCGAGGGTCGGGCCGAGGCCGAGCAGCGTGTTGACGTCCGGAAGCGCCGCGTCGAGGCCGTGGACGACCGGGGCGAGCTTGCGCGATGTCGTGCCGAGGTCGCCGAGCAAGCGGTCGGCGGCGGGCGCCGTGCTGCAGGAACTGATCCTCGAACGGCGGCAGCTTCTGGATCGTCTCCGCAAGTTGCGTGCGGCGCCCGGCGACGGCCGCGCTCACGGCTGCCCCGGAGCTGACCGAGGCGCCGACGTCGTCGGGGCGGTCGCCCTCGAGCCCGCTCGTCGTCTCGGCGGCGCCGGCGATGCCGCGTGCGATCGCCCCCGGATCGCTGTTGACGGCGCTGAGCTGGGCGTCGAGATGCGCCGCCGTCGGCTTCGCCGTGGCGAAGGACTGGTTCAGCCCGTTGCCGCGGCCGGCGAGCCCGTACCCGAGGTTGACGGTCGTGCTCTGCAGATCCTCGCGCGTCTTCTTGTCGAAGAGCTGCACGACCTCGAGCAGGTCGACCCCGGACGTGACCTTGCGCTGCACGATCGTGCCCCCGTTCGGCATCGGATCCCCGGTGTCGCCGGGGAAGAGTTCGAGGTAGGTCCGGTAGACGATCGAGTGGACCGTCACCCGCGCGGTCGCGTTCGTGCCGATCGGCCGGTACTGCGGCTTGGTGATGTTGGCCGTGACGATCGAGCCGTGGTGCTGGCGGTCGGGCTGGACATCGCTGATCAGTCCCGCGAGCTCACCGCTGACGCGCACGGCCTCGCCGACGCGCAGCGGCGGCGCGTCGCCCGGCACCTCGACCTTGATCTGGTAGCGACTCTCGAAGGGCGGTCCCGTGGTCGAGATGAAGGCGACGTAGGCAAGGAAGGCCCCGACCAGCGCGACGAGGACGCCGAGCAGGATCTTGTGGTCGTCGAGGCGGGACGCCATGCCGCTGACGCGCTGGTTGATCTTCGATCTTCCGCGTCCCGCCATCAGCCCAGGAGGTAGTTCATGAGGTCGCTGTACGGACGCTCGGCCTTGCTCGCGCCTCCGCCCTTGGCGGCGGCGTGCTTGAGGTCCCGGAGCAGGCCGCGCGGCGCCTTCGTTCCCGAGCTCTTCCGCCCCAGCGCGCCGAGCCCCTTGCCGAGACCGCCGAGGCCCTTGCCCTTTCCGATCCCACCGAGCGCCTTGCCGACGCCGTCGAGGCCCTTCTTCGCGGCGCCGCCGAGACCGGCGCCCTTGCCGGATCCGCCGGCGCCCCCGCCGCCCCCCTGCGAGCCGCCGGAGCCGGACCCCGGCTGCGAGCCGGAGCCGCCCTGGCCGCCGCCGTTGCCGGAGCTGCCGGGGTGGTGGGGTCGGTGAGCGCCGTGGTGCTTCGGCGCGATCGCATCGGAGCCGCGCACGGCCTTCGCCGCCTTCGCGAGCGCCCCGGCGCGCCCCGCGTCGTTGGCCGCTGTCTGGGCCTGCTGCTTGGCGCGCAGGGAGCTCAGCGCCTCGGTCAGGCAGCCCGGGTGGATCGGGACGCCGAAGACCTCGCAGTTGATGATCGCGTTGACCCGCAGCCAGTTGCGCGGCTCCCACGAGGACGGGTAGCCGGGCAGATCGCCGGGCTCGACCGCGACCGAGCCGAAACCGCGCTGACCGAGCGTTCCGGAGCCGTGCCCGTAGGAGTCGTCGCCGAACAGCGCCGGGAACGCCGCCTTGCCGCCGAGCACCGAGTTCAGCAGGTCGGCCGTCGCCCCGGTGAGGTCGAAGAGCCCGGTGACGACGCGCTTCTTGCCGATCTCGAGCGTGGGCTGTGCGGTCCGCAGCACACGCTTCGTCAGCACGAGCGTCGAGCGGGTGTCCGTGAGGAAGTGCGAGGCGTTGTCGAGGAAGCCGGGGAAGCGCCGCAGAGCGCTCGCGAGCAGCGGCGCGGCCTTCGCCGTGTCGTCGGCGAGGGGCTGAGCCGTCTGCGCCGTCCGCGTCAGCGCCGCCAGCGTCGTCCGCGCCCGGGAGGCCGTTTGCGGCAGCTTCGCGAGGCCGGCGTCGAGCGGGGCGGTCTGGCCCTGCACCGTGTCGAGCGTCGCCGACAACGAGCCGATCAGGTTGCCGAGCTGCTGGTTGTGGTCGGCGAGCTGCCCGGTCACGTTCTCCGTGCTCGACAGCAGCTGCTTGAGCGCCTCGTTCTGCGAGTTGACCTGCTCGAGGGCGACGTCGGCCTGCTCGAGGGCCGGCTTCAGCTTCAGGGCGGCGGCGTTGAGATCGTCGCCGCGGCCGTCGAGCGACTTCGCCGTCTCGCTCAGGATCAGCTTGATCCCGGCTCGCTGTTGCGCGCCGAACGAGTTCAGCAGGTCGTCGAGCCGCGGCGCCACGAGCGTGTGATCGCAGCGGTCGTAGCTCTGGCACACGATCCCCTGCGAGCCCAGCGGCTTGCCGGAGTCGCCGGGGTCGTAGGCGACGTAGCTGTCGCCGGTCGTGTCCTGCTGGCGGATCGCCGCGCTGGCGTTGCTCTGCGGCGGCTCGATCGAGTCGTCGAGCCGCAGGACGACGTCGGCGTTGCCGCGGTCGTTGACGGTGATCTTGCCGACCGTGCCCGCGATCGCGCCGTCGACGCGCACGTACATGCCCTCGATCAGCGGGAAGGCGTTGTCGAACTCGGCCGTCACCTCGTTCGTGCCGGGCGGGCCGCGAGGTCACGTACAGGACGCCGATCACGAGGGCCAGGAGAACGCCCACGGTCACCGCGACCCCCTTTGCGAGCAGGTCCGGCATCAGCCGCCGCCCCCTGAGGAGGCATCGGCGGAGCCGCCCTCGCCGAGGCTGCTCTGCCAGTCGGTCCACGGCTGGCACTCGTTGACGCCCGGCGTGCGGTTGTAGGGGGCTTGGAGCAGCCCGGGCCCGCAGTCGGAGGGGCCGAGGGTGCGGCTCCCGGTGCTCATGGGCTCGCTGTTCGCAGCCAGGGTCCGTACCCGGATCAGGTGACCGTTGCGGTCGTAGTTGGAGGCGGCGTCGGCGACGTTCTGGAAGAAGCCGACGGTCTCCGGCGTGTAGACGCGGAGCTGGTCGGCGATCGGATTGAGCCGGTCGAGCAGCGGCGCGAGCTTGCCGGCGACGGGCCGGGCGAGGTTGACGAACTTGGCCTGCTCGCGGAGCTGGCCGGGCGTGTTGCGGACGAGCTTCTTCGTCTCCGCCAGAAACGGCGCCGCCGCCCGAGTGGCGGGGGTGACCTCATCGGCAAACGGGCCGAGCGCATCGACGAGCGGGCCCGAGCGGTCGACGAGCGTCTGCAGGTGCGGGACCGCGGCCGATGTCCGCTCGAGCAGCTGCCGGCCGGAGGCCAGCGCCGGCCCGAGCTGGCGCGTCGTCTGCGCGAGCTCGGTCTGCCGCGAGGCGGTCGCCTGCAGCAGCCCGGCGAGCCGGTCGGTGGCGGCGCCCAGGTCCTGCGGATCGGCCGCGAGGGCGGTGACCACCCGCTGCCCCTGGGCGACCAGCGTCTTCAGGGCGGCGCCGTCCGCGTTGACCTCGCCGAGCAGGTTGGCGGTCTCGTTCAGGGTGACGGAGCTGTTGTGGAGCGTCCGGTCGAAGTCGGCGCCGCGGTGTTTGATCGAGGCGTCGAGGTTGATCAGGATCTTCTTGATGTCGCCGCGGACCTTCGGCGTGAGCGTCGAGACCGCCAGATCGAAGTCGACCGGGTTGTCGGTCTGCTTGCCCATCAGGGTCGCTCCGTCCTTCAGCTCCGGCTGGGAGAGGTCGCCCTGGGAGAGGTCGACGACGCGGTTGACGGCGCCGACGTTGGAGGCGAGCTTGATGTTCGCGAAGGCCCCCTTGTGGAGCCGGAAGTCGTCGTCGACCTGCATCACGACCTCGGGGTCGCGGTTGTCGTTGAGGTGGACGTCGGTGACCTTGCCGACGACGATCGAGCCGGCGGTCACGTCGCCGCCGGGGATCAGGCCGCGGACGTCGTCGAAGACGGCGCGGACCTCGTAGGTGTTCTTCGAGGCCGCGATCAGCAGCAGGACGACGACGAGGATGATCGCGAGCACGGAGATCGCCACGACGCGCGTCGCGTAGGGACCGATGCGCATCGGCGAGCGCTTCGCGGGGACCGCCTCCGGGCCCCCGCTTCCCTCTCCCGCCGCCGGACTCATGCGATCGGCAAGCCCGGGATCGAAGCCCCAGAACAGGAAGGTGAGCACCATGTTGAGGACGGTGCAGAGGATCAGGTTGACCGCCATCGACTGCGCCGTAGCCGTCCCCACCTCGACCGGTCCCCCGCGCACCCTGTAGCCGAAGTAGAGCGCCGTCAGGATCACGGCGCCGCTGAGCACGATCCCCTTGATCATCGTGTAGATCAGGTCGGAGATCGTCGTGACGGAATAGAAGATCTCTTCCCAGGTGCCCTGCGAGACCGATCCCGCGCGCACGAACGAGGTGATCCACGAGGCGCCCATACCGGCGCCCAGCGCGAGCAGGTAGGCGATCGGCATCACGATCGCCGCGGCGGCCATGCGCGTCGAGACGAGGTAGGTGATCGAGGGGATCCCCATCACCTCGAGCGCGTCGACCTCCTCGTTGACGCGCATCGCCCCGAGCTGGGCGACGATGCCGCCGCCGACCTTGGCCGCGACGATGAAGCCGAAAACGAAGGGGACGACCTCGCGCGCCGTGCAGAACGAGCTGAACAGAGGGCCGGCGATCGACGCCCCGATCGCCTGGCCGATCGCCTCGGCCGCGATCCCGCAGCTGGCGCCGGCGATGAACGAGATGAACACGATGACGAGGACGCTCCCGGCGACCAGCAGGCCCACCTGGCGCAGGACCTCCGCGGAGAACTCGCTCACGGAGCGCATCCCGCGCAGCCCCTGGACGACGAAGCCGAAGAACTCGCCGGCGGCATCGATGAGCGGCAGGTGCCCGGGACGCTCGATCGCCTCCTTCATGCCCCAGGCATGACGCGGCGCGCCCTCGACGGTCGCCGATTCGGCGGGCGGGGGAGGTGGGGGCGGCGGCGGGTTCATCCGCCGAAGTTGACCTCGGGGAAGAACGCCTGGAAGAGCTGCGTGTAGACGACCGTGACGATCCCGATCGCAACGAGGCAGCTGACGACCGACTCGTTGACGGCCCGGCCGACGCCCTCGGCGCCGCCGCCGACCTGCAGCCCCTTGTAGGAGGCGATCAGGCCGATGATCACCCCGAAGAGGGTCAGCTTCAGCACGCTCCCGTAGAGGTCGATGACGTTCGTCAGCGTCAGCAGCTGGCTGAAGAACGCCTGCACGGTCGAGCCGTAGAGGACGACCGCGGCCGTGAAGACACCGAAGATGCCGGCCCAGAAGGTGAGGAGGCTGAGCACCGGCATCCACAGCGCCAGGCCGACCACGCGCGGCAGGATCAGGTTGCGGACGGGGTTGATGCCGAGGATCTCGAGCGCGACGAGCTCCTCGCGGATCTTGCGCGCGCCGATCTCGGCCGTGATCGTCGAGCCCAGCGTGCCGGCGATGATCGCCGTGGTCAGCAACGGTCCGAGGTCGCGCAGGAAGGCGACCGGGGCGGCCGCGGAGATGCGGTCGATGGCGCCGAAGGCGGAGGCGAGCGAGCCGCCCTGGATCCCGATCGTCGAGAAGCCGATCACGAAGGCGACGACGGTCGCCGGCAGCAGCGTCACCTGGAAGGCGAAGACGTACTGGCGGACGAACTCGCGCCGCCATGAGAGCCCCGGGGTGAGAAGCTGCGCGAGCACCTTGCCGCCGAGCGCGGCCGTGCCGCCGGCGTTGTTGAGCCACGATCCGGGCGGCACCTCGGTGTTCGTGAACAGGCCCTTCGCGCCCGCGTACAGGCGCCGGATCGGACCCGGCGAGCGACCCTCGCGGCCGCTGTGACCCTGGGCTGAGGCCGGCGTGGCGCTCATTCAGAGCACCCCCGCGCGACCGGGGTAGTGTGCCCCTCCTCCTCCATCGCCGGGCAAAGCTACAGCGGCGAAGGAGCGCGTGCGCCAGTTCCCCGAACCCGCTTGCGAAGCGGAATTCCGGCCTATACTCCGCGCCGGATGGGGCCCGATCCGCAGCAGCAGTTCGACGAGCGCGCGGCCGGTTTGGCGATGCTTGGGACGATCGTCTTCTGCGTCGCCGTCGGCGGCGGCGTCGGCATCTTCTTCGAGCAGCCGGTGATCGGGGCGATCGGCGGGGCCGTTTGCGGGATCCTCATCGGCCTTCTGCTCGTGCCGCGCCTGATGCGGGACTGGGAGTGAGCCCGGCCGGCCCCGGCGGCAGCCGCGGCGGCTATCACGACGCGCTGGCGGACTGGCTCGCGTGCGCGGCGGGCGGCCGCGACGAGCCGGCGTCGCGGGCCGCTGCCGAGCTCGGCGACGAGCTGCTGTTCGCGGCGACCGCGGGGCACGTGCTCGACTTCGACGACACCTGGACCCCGGGGCTCGCCCACCTCAGCGCCCCGACGGCGCCGGCGGCGCTGCTCGCCGTCTCCGCCCGCGGCGGCACCGTGGCGGAGGCGCTTGCCGCTTACGCGATCGGCTTCGAGACGATGGCGGCCCTCGCCGGCCACGTCCATCCCTCCGCCTACGAGCGCGGCCTGCACCCGACGGCCGTCTGCGGCTCGGTCGGCGCCGCGGCCGCCGTCGCCACGGCGGCGCCGGAGGGGGCCGAGCCGGGCGAGCTCGAGACCGCTCTGGCGCTCGCTCTGGTGCGCTCCGGTGGGCTGCTCGCCTCCTTCGGCGGCCACGGCAAGGCGCTCGGCGTGGCCGGCGCCGCGATCGCCGGTCGCGACGCCGCGCTGCTCGCCCGCGCGGGAGCCCGAGCCGAGCTCGAGCCGATCCTCGCCGGCGCCTGCCGCAGCTGGGGAGTCGAACCACCGGCGCCCGCGGCGCTGCTCGATCCGGCGGGCGGCGCGATCGCCGAGAACTGGGTCAAGGCCTACCCGTGCTGCCTGCAGACGCACTCGGCGATCGAGGCCGCGCTCACGATCGACGCGAGCCGCACCCGCGAGGGCGAGCTGCGGGTGCGCGTGCACCCGCTCTCGCTGCGCGCCGCCGCCGTCGAGCGGCCGCGGACCGGCCTGGAGGCGAAGTTCTCGATCCCCTACCTCGTGGCCTGGGCGCTCGTTCGCGGCCGCCCGCAGGTCGCCGACTTCGCCGCTGTCGATCCCGAGGTGCTCACCGCGGCGGCGCGGATCGCCGTCGTCGCCGACCCGGGTCTGGGTCAGTCGGAGGCGGTCATCGACCGCGACGGCAACGAGCTCGCCCGCGTCGTGGAGGCGCTCGGCTCGCCCTCGCGGCCGATGAGCGCGGACGAGCTCGAGCGGAAGCTGCGCTCGCTCGCCGGGCCGGAGCTCGCCTCCGCGCTCGACGATCCCGGCGCACCGGTCTCCCGCGCTCTGCAGCTGGCCGGCATCGGCTGAGCTGGAGCGCCACAATCGGTGGCTCCGAATGGATCCCGCCGGCCTCGAAGCGACCGCAGGCGTGCCGCGCGACAGCGCGGCGCTGGCCGGCGGCGGCGATTCGTATGGACCGATCCGCGCCGTGCTGCTGGAGCTGCTCGGCGCCCTCGACTCCGCCGCGGCCGGCTCGCCCCGCGCCTTCTACGACCGGCTCTGCTTCGGCGTCTGCGAGCTGACGCCGCTGACCCGCTGCGCGCTGCTGCTCTACGACGAGCGCGAGAAGCGGGTGATGCCGGCGGGCAGCCACGGAATCGAGGACGAGATCCTCGCCGAGTTGCACGGGACGCTCGACGAGACGCCGATCGCCGCCCGGGCCCTGGCCGAGGACCGGGTCGTGATCAGCTCCGACCTCAGCGCCTCGATCCCGGCGCGACACCGGCAGCTGCCCGGCGTCGAGGAGCTCGCCTGCGTGCCGGTCGCCGCCGGCGGACGCCGGCTTGGGGTGATGCTGTGCGACTGCGGCGGCGCGCCGCTCGAGCTCGAGGCCCCGCATCGCGATCTGATGTGGGCGCTCGGCAAGACCGCCGCGCTCGCGGCGAGCACCCGCATCGGCTTCGCCCAGCACGAGCGGGCGAAGCTGCTCAGCGAACGGATCTCGCTCGCGCGCGAGGTCCACGACCGCGTCATCCAGCGGCTCTTCGGGATCTCGCTCGTGCTCGGCTCGGGTGAGGCGCTCGACCCGGCGTCCCAGCAGCGGACCGCGGACGAGCTGCGCTCGGCGATCGAAGACCTGCGCTCGGCGATGCAGCGCACGAGCGAGCCGCCCCGGCCGGCGCCGAGCGCCACGCTCGCGGGCGAGCTCGAGCGCCTCGCCGCCTACTACCCGGACGCTCGGATCGCGGCAGAGCTCGAGGCGGAGCCGCCGGAGGCGCTGCAGACGCTGGCGCAATCGGTGCTGGCGGAGGCGCTGCACAACGCCGACAAGCACGCGAGCGCCGCGGAGGTCTTCGTCCACAGCGGCGCCGGGGATGGCGCCTTCGTGCTCGAGGTCCGCAACGACGGGGCCGGCGAGCGGGCCCCGGGCCCGGGCGGGATGGGACTGCGGCTGGCGGCCCTGGACGCGATCGAGCACGGCGGCGTGCTCGAGTTCGGGCCCGCCGGCGACGGCAGCTGGCGCCTGCGGCTGGTGCTTCCACACGAGGAAGGGGCCGCGCCGTGAGCGCGGGCTCGGGGGACGAGGGGGTGAACGTGCTCGTCGTGGACGACCATGACGTCGTCCACTGGGGCTTCAAGCTGCTGCTCTCGAAGCAGACGTGGGTCGACTCATGCGCGAGCGTCTCCTCCAGCGCCGAGGCGATCTCCCACCTCCGCGGCAACCGCGTCGACGTCGCCCTCATCGATCTCATCCTCGGTGCCGAGTCGGGCGCCGAGCTGTGCGAGGAGGTGCGCTCGATCTCGCCCGGCACGAGCGTGCTGCTGGTCTCCGGCGCGGGCCGGATCTCGCCCGCGGCCGCGCAGGCGGCCGGCGCCTCCGGATTCGTGTCGAAGGACTGGCGGGCGGCCGACATCGCGGCGGCCGTGCGCATGGTCGCCCGCGGCATGACCGTCTTCGAACCCGCGCCCGGAGGCGAGGGCGACGGCGAGCTCTCCCCCCGCGAGCGCGAGGTGCTCGGCCTGATCGCCGACGGCGCCACCAACCCCGAGATCGCCGCGCGCCTCTACCTCTCGCCGCACACGGTCAAGGACTACACGAGCTCCCTGTACCGGAAGCTCGGCGTGCGCAACCGGGCCGAGGCAGCCCGCCGCGCCGAGCAGCTCGGGCTCGGCGCCCGCTGAGCGCCCCCGGGTCGTCCCCGCCGATCCCCCCGTCCGGGGGGTCCCCGCGCCCCGCCCGCTAACCGCGGCCCGATCCCGCGGTAGAAGCGGGCGATGCGTACGGCACTGCTGTTCCCCGGCCAGGGCGCCCCCGCCGCCGAGTGGGCCGAGATCGTTGCCGAGTTGCGGCCCAAGCTCCCGGCCCTCGCCCGCGAGGCCGTCGGCTGCGACCCCTTCGCGCGCTTCGGGGAGGGAACGGAGTTCGACCAGCCGGCGATCTACTGCGCCTCGCTCGCCGCCTTCGAGCTCGCCGGCCGTCCCCGGGCGGCCCTGTACGCAGGGCACTCGCTCGGCGAGATCTCGGCCCTCGCCTGCGCCGGCGCGCTCGACGACGGCGACGGGCTGCGGCTGGTGGCCGAGCGCGGCCGGCTGATGGCCGCCGCCGTGCGCAGCTCCGGCCCGGGCGCGATGCTCGCGGTCGGCGCTCCGCCGGAGGAGCTCGGGGCTCTCGACGGTCGCGACGGGCTCTGGGTCGCCAACCTCAACTCCCCCGCGCAGACCGTGCTCTCCGGCTCCGAGGCCGCGATCGAGGATGCGATCGCGACGCTGCGCGAGTCGGGCGTGCGCTGCAAGCGGCTCGCGGTCTCGGGTGCCTTTCACTCGCCGCTGATGGAGGACGCGGCAGCGCGCTTCGCCGCGGTTCTCGCCGAGACCGCTTTCAGGGAGCCGGGCGTGACCGTGATCAGCAGCCGCTCCGGGGCGGCCTTCGAGGACGTTCGCACCGAGCTCGCCGCCTCGCTGCTCGAGCCGGTGCGCTGGATCGACGTCGTCGCCACGCTCGAGCGCAACGGGATCGAGCGCTGCCTCGAGATCGGCCCGGGCAAGGCCCTGAGCGCGCTGGTGCGACGCACCGCCAGGAACACGATCGAGGCGACGCCCACCCGCCTGCCGGAGGCGGCCGGTGCTTGAGACCGCGCCCGATCGCGAGCAAGCCGGCACGAGGACGCGGACGGCCGCGATCGAGTCGATCGGCACGGCGCTGCCCGAGGGCGCCGTGGCCAACGACGCGATCGCCGCCCGGCTCGGGATCGCCCCCGAATGGATCGAGCAGCGCACCGGAATCCGCGAGCGCCGCATCGCCGGCGACGGCGAGTCGCTGACCGCGCTCGGCGCGGCCGCCGGCCGGCGGGCGCTCGACGCCGCCGGGGTCGACGGGGCGGAGATCGACCTCGTGCTCGTCGCGACCTTCACACCAGACCGCGTCCTCCCCAACGCGGCCCCGCTGATAGCCGGTGCGGTCGGCGCCCGCGGCGCATTCGCGTGCGACCTCGGCGCTGCCTGCACCGGCTTTCTCAGCGGGCTGGCCCTCGCCGCCGGCCAGATCGAGAGCGGCCGGGCGTGCCGCGCCCTCGTCATCGGCGCCGAGCTCACCTCACGCGTGACCGACCGCGACGACCGCAAGACCGCGGGGCTGTTCGCGGACGGGGCCGGCGCCGCCGTCGTCGGCGCGGGCGCGGGCGCGGGCGCGGGCGCGGGATCGATCGACGGCATCGTGCTCCGCAGCGACGAGCGCGACGCGGACTGCATCGTGCTCGGCGAGCCCGAGGGCGTGATCAGGATGCGCGGGCAGGACACCTTCAGGGCCGCGGTCGACGCGCTCAGCTCGATCACGCTCGAGTCCCTCGCGGCGGCCGGTGAGACCCTCGACGACGTCGACCTCTTCGTCTTCCACCAGGCGAACGCGCGCATCACGGCGGCCGTCGGCGAGCGGCTCGGAGTGGCTCCCGAGCGGGTCGTCGACTGCATCGCCCGCCTCGGCAACACCTCCGCTGCGACGCTGCCGCTGGCGCTCGCCGAAGCCGAGGCCGAGGGGCGGCTGCGACCCGGCGCGCGCGTCCTGCTCGCCACCTTCGGCGCCGGTTTCGTCTGGGGCGGCGGGCTGATCCGCTGGCGCGGGGTGATCGCGTGAGCGCCACCGAGGCGGTCCCGGCAGCGGCGAACGGGTCCGCCCCACCCGTGCGCGGCGCGGCCCTCGTCACGGGCGCCTCGCGCGGGATCGGCGCGGCGACCGCGCGCGAGCTCGCCCGGCGCGGGTTCCCGGTCGCGCTGCTCTGTCGCGAGTCGGTCACCGCCGCCGAACAGCTGGCGGACGAGATCGCGAGCGCCGGCGGGGCGAGTCTGGTCGTCGCCGGCGACGTCGCCGATCCGGACGCCGCGGACGCGGCGTTCGAGGAGGTCGAGACCGGCCTCGGCCCGGTGGCGGTGCTCGTCAACAACGCCGGCATCACCGCCGACGGCCTCGCGCCACGGCTCTCCGATGCGAGCTGGGACCGGGTTCTTCAGACGAACCTCTCCGGGGCCTTCCGGATGACGCGGCGGGCGCTGGGACCGATGATGCGGGCGCGCTGGGGCCGGATCGTCAACATCGGCTCGATCGTCGGCCGCCGCGCGAACGCGGGCCAGGCCAACTACGCCGCGGCGAAGGCCGGGCTCGAGGCGATGACCCGGACCGTCGCGGCCGAGGTCGCGCGGCGCGGGATCACGATCAACACGGTCGCGCCGGGGCTGATCGAGACGAGCCTCACGGCCGAGGGCGTCGCGCCCGAGATCGCTCGCGCGATCCCGGCCCGGCGCGCCGGCACCCCGGAGGAGGTCGCGGCGTGCGTGGGCTTCCTCGTCTCCGAGGAGGCCTCGTACGTGACCGGATCGACCCTGACCGTCGACGGCGGCCTCACGGCCTGACCGCCCGCGGCCAAGACCGACGAAAACCAAACAAGGAGAAGCAGATGAGCGAGATCACCGTCAACCGCGAGGCGCTGGAGCAGCGGGTCACCGAGGCCCTGGTCGAGTTCGGCGCCGAGGAGGAGGCGATCAACCCCGACGCCACCTGGGACGACCTCGACGTCGACTCGCTCGACCTCGTCGAGCTCGCGCAGATCATCGAGGACGAGTACGGCGTCGAGCTGCGCGAGGCCGACATGGAGCAGATGAAGACGGTCGGTGACGCCGTCGAGATGGTCGCCGCAAGGCTCGGCTGACCGGATGCCCGGCCCCGTCGCAGTCACCGGCGTCGGCGCCGTGACCCCGCTCGGGGTCGGCGCCGACGCGCTGCTGGAGCGTTGGTGCGCGGGCGAGGTCGCGATCACCGACGGGATCGCGCCCTGCGCGTCCTTCGAGCCCGAGGAGCTGCTGAGCAAGAAGGAGCGACGCCGGGCCGACCGCTTCACGCAGCTGGCGATCGTGGCCGCCGCAGAGGCGATCGCCGACGCCGGCTGGGAGCCGGAGGCCCCGTACGCGAGCGAGCGTGTCGGCTGCGTGATCGGCACCGGGATCGGGGGCATCGGGACGATCGAGGCCCAGCACGACGTCCTGCGCGAACGCGGTCCCGGGGCGCTGTCGCCGCTCGCGGTGCCGCTGATGATGGCCAACGCCGCCAGCGGCACGATCGCGATGCGCCACTCGCTCAAGGGCGAGACGTACGGCACCGTGTCCGCCTGCGCGGCCGGCGCGCACGCGCTCGGCAACGGCTTCCGCCTCGTCCGCTACGGGGTCCTCGACGCCTGCGTCGTGGGCGGCTCCGAGGCCGGGATCACGCCCCTCGCACACGGGGCCTTCGCGGGCATGGGCGCGACCTCGGAGAGCGGCATCTGCCGCCCCTTCGACCGCCGCCGCGACGGCTTCGTGCTCGGCGAGGGCGCCGGCATCCTCGTTCTCGAGGACGGCGAGCGGGCGCGCGCCCGCGGCGCCCGCATCCGCGGCTGGATCAGCGGCTACGGCGCGACCGCGGACGCACATCACTTGACGGCGCCCGAGCCCGACGGCGAGGGCGCGGGGCGGGCGATCGCCGTCGCCCTCGCCGACGCCGGCTGGGAGCCGGAGGAGCTCGACTACGTGAACGCTCACGGGACCTCGACGCCGCTCAACGACCGCTCCGAGACGCTGGCGCTGAAACGGACCCTCGGCGCCCGCGCGGGCGAGATCCCGGTCTCGTCGACGAAGTCGGCGATCGGCCACCTGCTGGGCGCCGCCGGCGCCGTCGAGGCGGTCGCGACCGTGCTCGCGCTCGAGCGCCGCGTCGCGCCGCCGACCCTCTCCTACTCCGAGCCCGACCCCGAGCTCGACCTCGACTACGTCGCGGACGGGCCCCGGCCGCTGCCGGGACGAGGCGGCGCCGCCCCCCGGGCGATCTCCAACTCGTTCGGCTTCGGCGGCCACAACGCCGTCGTCGCGATCGAGGGTGCCGCCGCGTGAGCCCGGGAGCCGTAGCCGAGCGCGCCGCCGCCCGGGCGAGATCCCCCGGCGGCGGATCGAGTCGCTGTGCGACTCGGGCTCGTTCCGGCCGATCCGCTCGCAGGTGAGCTCGAGTCGCTCGCGCCGGGCCGAACCCGGCGACGGCCTGCTCGCCGGCAGCGCCGAGATCGCGGGGCGCCCCGTCTTCGTCTACGGCCAGGATCCGGCCTTCCTCGGCGGCTCGCTCGGGGCCGAGCATGCGGCGACGATCGTCCGCGTGCAGGAGGCGGCACGGCAGTCGGGGGTACCGGTGATCGGGCTGATCCACTCCGGCGGTGCCCGCATGGACGAGGGTGCGGCGGCGCTCGACGGCTACGGACGCATCTTCACCGAGCACGTGCGCAGCTCCGGCTGGATCCCGCAGCTCTCCGTCATCTACGGGACCTCCGCGGGCGGCGGCTGCTACTCCCCCGCGCTCACCGACGTCGTCGTCATGTGCCGCGAGGCGAGCATGTTCCTGACGGGGCCGAAGGTGGTCGAGGAAGTGCTGGCCGAGCGCGTCGGCAAGCAGGAGCTCGGCGGCGCGGGCGTCCATGGCGCCAACGGCGTCGCGCCGCTCGAGGCTGCCGACGGCGATGACGCCGCGCAGCTCGTCCGGGCCCTGCTCGGCTACCTGCCGCAGAACAGCGACGAGCGTCCGCCGGCCTTCCCCTCGGCGCCGGCGCCCGGTGCAGACCCGGGCGCCCTCGTCCCCGCCTCGCCGCGCAAGGTCTACGACGTCGGCGCCGTCGCCGAGGCGATCGCGGACCGCGGCGCGCTGCTCGAGCTCGGACCCGCGTGGGCGCCGAACCTGTTCGTCGGCCTCGCCCGGATCGAGGGGCGGCCCGTCGGCTTCGTCGCCAACCAGCCGCGGCACCTCGCGGGAGTCCTCGACTCCGCCGCGTCCGAGAAGGGCGCCTGGTTCATCGACCTGTGCGACCGCTTCGGGTTGCCGCTCGTCGTGCTCGAGGACACGCCCGGCTTCATGCCCGGCAGCTTCGAGGAGCGGCGTGGCGTCATCCGCTACGGCGCCGGGCTCGTCCGCGCCTTCGCACGGGCGAGCGTGCCGCGGATCACGGTCGTGCTGCGCAAGGGCTTCGGCGGGGCCTTCATCACGATGAACTCGAAGGCGCTCGGCGCCGACCTCGTCCTCGCCTGGCCCAGCGCCGAGATCGGGATCATGGCCGCGGCCCAGGCCGTCGGCGTCAAGCACGGCCGCGAGATCGCATCGGCGCCGGACCCCGAGTCCCTGCGGGCGCGGCTCGCCGGCGCCTATGCCGACGAGCACACCACCGTCGAGGTGGCGGCGGCGAGCGGGATCGTCGACGAGCTCGTCGAGCCGGCCGCCACCCGCGACCGTCTCGCGGCCGCGCTGCGCTCCTTCGGCGAGCGGCGGAGGCAGCGGTGAGCCCGGCGGCGATCGCGGCGGACGGGGCGCCCCGCATGCGGACGTTGCAGTGGACGGCGCTCGGCGACAGCTTCACGGCCGGGATCGCGACGGGAGAACGCACGTGGCCGGAGTTGATCGCGAGCTCAGCCGGCCATCGTCTGCGGCTCGACAACCTGGCGCGGGCGGGAGCGACCGTCGCCGAGGTCCGCCGCGAGCAGCTGCCGGCCGCGATCGCCGCGGCGCCCGACGTGCTCACCGTGATCTGCGGCGGCAACGACGTCATCGCCTCCGTGCGGCCGGAGCTCGAGCGGGTCGCCGAAGAGCTCGACGAGCTTCTCGGCGCGCTGCGCGCGGCGCTGCCGCGGACGGCGATGGTTACCGCCACCTATCCGCCGATCGGGCCCGCAGCGGGGGTGCGACCGCGCACGCGCGAGCGGATCGAGCGTGGCCTCGCCGGCGTCAACGAGGCGGTGCGGGCGGCGGCGGCAACCCACGGGCTCGACTGCGTCGAGCTCGCCGGCCACCCGGGCAGCAGCCGCAGCGGCAACTACGCGGACGACGGCATCCACCCCTCCCCGCTCGGGCACCGGGAGGCGGCGCGGACGCTGGCGCCGGCGATCGACGGGGCCACCCGGCGGGCCAGGATCCCAACCACCAACGAGGAGAAGCGATGAGCGACACAGCGGCCGCGCCGGCGAGCGCGGCAATCGACGGAAACGGGAGCATGTTCGGCAGCGACTTCGACGAGCTCGCGGTCGGCGACGTCTACACGGCGCCCCCGGCGCCGATCGAGGACCGCGACGTCGCCGTCTTCGCGGCGCTGACCGGGGACCACCATCCGATCCACGTCGACCCCGAGTGGGCCGCGGCGGGCCCCTTCGGTCACCCGATCGCGCACGGTCTGCTCGTGCTCTCATGCGCGGTCGGGGCGCTCCCCCTGGACCCCGGGCGGGTGCTGGCGCTGCGCCGCTTTCGCGAGGCGACGTTCAAGCGGCCGGTCGCGGTCGGCGAGTCGGTCGCGGTCCGCTGCCGCATCGTCGAGCTGAAGCCGGTCGACGAGACGACCGGGATCGTGATCTGCGAGTGGCGGATCCTCGGCGAGGACGAGCGCCTCCGGGCGCGCGCGATCGTCGAGATCCTCTGGCGCCGCGGCACCAGGGAGCTCGCTTCGACGTCGGGGGTCGAGGCCGAGCTGCTCGATCCCGTCACCGTGGACGCCGCCGGCGACGTCCGGGTGCTGCTCTGATGTTCGAGACCGCGCCGATGCCCGAGTTCGCAGGGCCCGTGCCGCGCCCGCTCGAGGGCAAGCGGCTGCTGATCACGGGCGTGATCACGCGTCGCTCGATCGCCTTCGCGGTCGCCGAGCGCGCGCAGGCAGCGGGGGCGGAGATCCTGCTCACCGGCTTCGGCCGCAGCCGCCGGATGACCGAGCGCGCCGCTCCGAGCCCTCGATCCCCGAGCCCGGCGTCCTCGAGCTGGACGTCAACCGCGAGAGCGATCTCGACCTGCTCGCGATCGAGCTCGGCGAGCGCTGGGGCGCCGTCGACGGCGTCCTGCACGCGATCGCCTACGCGCCCCCGGACGCGCTCGGCGGTGCCTTCATGTCGGCGCCGGCGGAGAGCGCCGAGCTCGCGTTCCGGACGAGCGCCTATTCGCTCAAGGCGCTCGCCGCCGCGGTGAGCCCGCTGATGGGGCCCGGGGGCTCGATCGTCGGCCTCGATTTCGACGCCTCCGTCGCCTGGCCGGTGTACGACTGGATGGGCGTCTCCAAGGCGGCGCTGGAGGCGGTCAACCGCTACCTGTGCCGGGACCTCGGGCCGCGCGGGATCCGCTCGAACCTGATCTCGGCGGGGCCGATCGAGACTCCCGCCGCGGGCGGGATCCCGGGCTTCTCGGACCTGGCCGAGGCATGGCAGCGGCGCGCGCCGCTGGGCTGGGACCCGCGGCAACCGGGGCCGGTCGCCGACGCCGCCTGCTTTTTGCTCTCCGACGCCGCCCGGGGCATCTCCGGGCAGATCCTGCGCGTCGACGGCGGGTTCAGCGCGATCGGGACGGAGACCGTCAGCCCGTAGCGAGCTCGCGGGCGACCGCCTCGACCAGGTCGGTGGCGGCGGCCACGGTCGGGTAGGCGACGTTCTCGGAGGTGTCCGAGGGCAGGTGGTAGTGGTCGAGGGCCTTGTAGCGGTTGACCGAGACGAGGCAGGCCGTCGGATACCGCATCCGGCTCGGGATCACGGAGTCGGTGGAGTTGCGCGAGCGCATCCCGCGCCGCATCGGGATGCGCTCACGATCGGCCACGCGGGCGATCAAGTCGCGGAAGCCGATGTCGAAGAAGTCCTCCATGACGATCGGCCCCTCGCCCTCGAGCAGGACGAGCTGCGGGGAGCCGAGGGTGTCGAGGTTGAGCACCCAGGTGTGCTCGCGGTCCATCGCCGCGAGCCTGTCCTTGCAGAAGCCGTAGATGCCGCCCTGCAGCACCTCCTCGGCTCCGCACGAGGCGAAGACGATTCGCAGCCCCTCGATCGGGCGTTCGCGCAGGGCCTCGGCGAAGGCGACCATCGCGGCGATCGAAGTCAGGTTGTCGCTCGCGCCGGGGACGATCTCGCCCCGCTCGATGTCCTCCATCAGCGCCGCGCCGACAGCGGAGAGGGCCGCTCCGGCGGCCGCGAGCTTGCGCCGGCCCGAGGCACTGCCGACGGCGACGAGCGCCGGGCCGGCGAGCAACCCCCACCACTGCGGGATCGAGGTGTCGATCCGCTCGACGACGCCCGGGATTCCCTCCCCGAGCAGCCGCTGGGCGGTCGGATCGAAGATCCTTCCGGTGTGAGCGGCGTCGTGGTGGCCGAGGATGACGAGCGTCCGTTCCGCGCCGGGATCGCCGAGCTCGGCGACCACGTTGGTCGTCATCCGCGTCTCCATCACGGCCCGCCGCCATGGACGCAGGCCGTTCGAGATGTCGTCCGCGATCAACGCCAGGGCGCCGGCGCCGGCGAGCGCTCCGACGCGCCGCAGCTTGCCGGTGGCCGCGGCTGTCGCGCCGACGGCGGCAACGCCCGCGGCGAGACGGCCGAGCATCCCGGCGAAGCCGTGCTGGTAGGGGACCTCGTCGATCGTGACCTCGGCGCCGGCCCGCTCCAGGCGCGCCCCGATCCACTCGGCCGCCTGCCGCTCGCCCGGTGAACCGGCCTCGCGCTCGATGCCTTCGAGCGCCTCGATCACTTCGCGCAGCAGCGGCTCGGCCGGCCTCGGCCGCGACTCGGCCAGACGTGCGTTGGTCGTCGCCATGAACCGCGGAGCCTACCCGCCACTCAGCCCCGGGTCCGCTCCTCGAGCAGGTGCACGATCGACGCGTAGGTGTGCCCGGTCTCGCGACGCAGGCCGATCTCGCAGGTGCGGTTGGCACAGGCGTAGGCGTCGGAGGGTGCGGCGGCGACCTCGGCCGCTTCCGGGGCGAGCGCCGAGGCGGTCAGCTCCGGATGCAGGAACCCGCGGTCCCCGGCGAAGCCACAGCAGGATGCCGAGGGCGGAACGCGGACCTCCGCGGCGAGCGCGCCGGCGACCTCGGCGAGCGCCCCGTCGAGGCCGAGCTTGCGCGAAGCGCACGTCGGGTGGACGGTGATCGCGCCGAGCGGCTCGGTGACCGTCAGCCTCCCCGAGGCCAAGAGGCGCCGCGCCCATTCGATCGAGTCGATCAGCTCGAGCTTGGCGTGGCGTTCGCCGTTGACGTCCGTGAGCACCTCCGGCGCCTCGACGAGGCCGTTCGTGCAGGAGGTCGCGTCGATCACCACGGGCAGCTCGCCCTCGCGGCTCCACGCCCACAGGCGCTCGACGGTCTCGTTCGCGCGACGCGCGTGGCCGGAGGCGAATCCCTTCGAGCTCTGCGGCACCCCGCAGCAGCTGCCGGCGACGTCGGGTGGGATCCAGACGGGCATCCCGGCGCGTTTCGAGACGGCGACCAGCGCCGCCGGCAGGCCGGCCAGGCGGCCGTCCTCGCCAGCGCCGGGCGCGGCGAAGATCCGATTGATGCACGCCGGCATGTAGACGGCGGTCGCTCCGCTGCGCTCGGTTGCCGGCAGCCCGCCCTCGGCCGGCGCCGGCATCGGCTCGACCCAAGCGGGGACGAGCTCGGGGCCAAGCAGCTCCCGGGCCCGCCCCGAAGCGGCGGCGAGGCGACCCGCGCCGAGTCGGCCGGCGGCTCCCGAGCCCGCGCGCAGGCCGCTGCGGGCGCCGCGCTCGACGAGCTCCCAGCGATCGGCAACCGCCTCCGCGGCGCGGCTGGCGCGCGGTCCGTGCAGCTCTGAGCGCAACTCCTTGACGAGCTTGCCGGTGTCGATCCCGAGCGGGCAGGTGAGCGCGCAGCTGCCGTCCGCGGCGCAGGTGTCGAGCCCGTCGTAGACGTACTCGTCCGCCAGCGCCTCGGCGACCGGCGAGCCCTGAGGCTGGCGCGCCATCTCGCGCCGGAGCACGATTCGCTGCCGCGGCGTCAGCGTCAGATCGCGGCTCGGGCAGACCGGCTCGCAGAAGCCGCACTCGACGCAGGCCGTGACGGACTCCTCCACCTCGGGCGTCGTCTTCAGATTCTCGAGGTGGCAGCCGGGCTCGCGGTTGAGGACGACGCCTGGTCCGAGCACGCCCTCCGGATCGGCGAGGTGCTTGACGCGCCACATCAGCTCCGTCGCCCGCTCGCCCCACTCCAGTTCGACGAACGGCGCCATGTTGACCCCGGTGCCGTGCTCGGCCTTGAGCGAGCCGTCGTACTTCCCGACGATCATCTCGACGAGCTTCGACATGAACGAGTCGTAGCGGTCGAGGTCCTCCTGCTTGCCGAAGTCCGGCGTCAGCATGAAGTGCAGGTTCCCGGCGGAAGCATGGCCCGCGACCCCCGGGAGGAACCCGTGCTCGCCGAGCAGCGCTTGCAGCTCGACCGCGCACTCGGCGATCCGCGCCGGGGGCACGCAGACGTCCTCGACGATCAGCGCCGTGCCCGGGAGGCGCAAGCGGCCGACGAGCCCGTGCAGGCCCTCTCGCACACGCCACGAGAGCTCGATCTCCTCGGGGTCCATCTGCCACTCCTGCGGCCGGATCACCTCGCAGCCCTCGAGCAGGTCATCGGCCCGCTTCTGCGCCTCGGCCAGGCCGTCGCGATCGTCGGCCCCGAACTCGACCAGCAGCACCGCCGAGCCGGGGTCGAGCTCCTTCCAGTACTCGGGCGTACCCGGGATCGAGTGGGCCGCGACGAGCAGCGCCGGCGCCACCATCAGCTCGACGGCGGAGGCACCGGCGGCGATCAGCTCGCCGACCGGTTGGATGGCGCGGTCGATGTCGGGGAAGTGGACCCACGCCGTCGTCGTCATCTTCGGTAGGGGCACCGTCTCCAGCGTCGCCTCGGAGACGAAGGCGAGCGTCCCCTCCGAGCCGACGAGGAGGCGCTGGAAGATCTCGAGCGGCTCATCGGCGTCCACAAACGCGCAGAGCCGGTAGCCGGTCGTGTTCTTGATCTCGAACTTCCGCTCGATCCGCTCGCGCAGGTCGCCGTCGCCCCGGATCTCGTCGCGGATCGCCTCGAGGCCGGCCGCGAGCTCGGGCTCCGCCGCCGCGAAACGCTCGGCGGCCCCTGGCTCGGCAGTGTCGATCGTCGTCCCCGAGGGGAGCACGAAGCGCAGCGAGCGCAGCGTCGAATACGTGTCCTTAGTCACCCCGCAGCGCATGCCACCGGAGTTGTTGGCGAGGACTCCGCCGATCGTCGCGATGTCGGTCGAGGCCGGGTCGGGCCCGAGCTTGCGGCCCAGCGGTGCCAGCACCTTGTTCGCGTGACCGAGGATCGTGCCGGGGCGGACGCGGGCGGCCGCCCCCTCCTCCAGCACCTCGATCCCGCGCCAGTGGTGGCGGGCGTCGACGAGGACCCCGTCGCCCTGGCCCTGGCCGTTGAGGCTCGTGCCACCGGCGCGGAACGTGAGCGGGATGCCGCGCTCGCGGGCGAACGTCAACAGCCGCGCCATGTCGTGGTCGTTGCGGGGGCGCACGACCGCCTTCGGAAAGCGGCGGTAGGGGCTCGCGTCGGAGGCGTAGCGGACGATGTCGCTGGCCCGGGCCAGGACCTGCTCGGCGCCGAGCAGCGCGACGAGCTCGGAGCGCAACGGCTCCGGTGTCCCCGCAGCGATCCACTCGGGCGCGCGGTCGTCTGCCGGGGCGCCGCCGGGGGATGTCGCAATCGCCTCGGCGACGCGGCGCCGGCGGCGCTTGGAGGGCATGGCGGGAACGGCACTCACGTCGCTCTCCCCCGTCCTAGCCCAGCCACATGCCCGGCGCGACGCCGACCTCGACCACGCTCGGTCCGGAGCCGCCGATCGAGCTCTGGAGCGCCGCCTCGAGCTCGTCGGCGGTCTCGACCTTCTGCGAGGGCACGCCGTAGCCCTGGGCGACCGCGCTCACGTCGAGCGCGGGCAGGTCGAGCCCGGGCGCGCCCTCGACGCCCTCCGCGAGCGAGAACCACTTGAGGATCGCGTACTCGGAGTTCCGCAGGACGAGGAAGGTGACGGGAGTCTCGTAGGCCGCGGCGGACCAGAAGGCCGTGATCGCGTACTGCGCCGAGCCCTCGCCGACGACGCAGACCACGGGCCGGTCGGGCTGGGCCAGCTGCACGCCGACAGCGGCCGACAGGCCGAAACCGAGGCCACCGCCGGCTCCGAAGTAATAGGAGCCGGGCTTGCCGAGGCGCAGCTGGTTGCGCAGCGCCAGGGTGCTCGAGGGCGCCTCGAGGACCACGATCCCGTCGTCGGGAAACACGGAGCCGAGCGCCTTCATCGCCTCGGTACCGCTGATCGGGCCGTCGCCCATGTCCGGGGCCTCGAGCGGGCCCTCGCGCTCGGCCGGGGCCGCGCGGTCGCTGCCTGTGAGCGCGGCGCGCAGCGCGGCGAGCGTGAGCCCGACGTCGGCGACGATCGCCTCGCCCATCGGCGCCCGCGCCGCCTCGTCGGGGTCGGAGGTGATCTGCACCAGCTCCGCCCCCTCCGGCAGCAGGTCGCCCGCGATGTAGGGGTAGTAGGGGAAGACGGAGGAGCCGACGACGAGGATCAGGTCGTAGCCGCCGAGCATCTCCGTCACCGGCGCGATCGCCGGCGGCAGCGCGCCCTGGAAGAGCGGGTGATTCTCGGGGAAGCCGAGCCGGCCGCCGCCCGTCGGCGGGATCGCCCAGACGGCCATCCTCTGACCCTCGGCGACGGCGACCGCGTCGTCCCAGCCCCCGGACGCGTCGATGTCCGGGCCGGCGACCAGGACCGGGCGCTCCGCCTTCGCGATGCGCTCGGCGAGCGCAGCGACGGCGGCTGGATCGGCGCCGGCCCGCGAGCTGACGCCGCGCGCCACGGTGTGCTCCGCCGCGTCCGCGGGAACCTCGGCCGTCCAGTCGTCCATCGGGATCGAGACGAAGGCGGGCCCCCTCGGGGCGGTGGCGGCGGTGTGGATCCCGCGCGCGATCGCGGCCGGCACGTCCTCCGCGCGCGGCGGCTCGTAGCTCCACTTGACGAGGGGGTGGGCGACGCGCGTGGCGTCGCGGTTGGTCAGGTTCGCCTGCATCGTGATCACCGGCCGCACCTGCTGGCCGGCGGTGACGAGGAGCGGCGTGTGGTTCGCCTGCGCGTTGAAGATCGCGCCCATGCCGTTGCCGAGGCCGGGTGCGGTGTGGAGATTCACGTGGCCGACGCTCCCCGAGGCCTGGGCGTAGCCGTCGGCCATGCCCACGGCCACCGCCTCCTGCAGCCCGAGCACGTAGCGGAAGTCGTCGGGGAAGTCGGAGAGCATCGGCAGCTCGGTCGAGCCCGGGTTCCCGAACATCGTCGTCATCCCGTGCCTGCGCCACAGGTCGTAGGTGACCTCGCGAACCGTGCTCATCCACTCTCCTCCATCAGGTTTCGAACCGCGACGATATGCCTTCTATCCTCCTCGGTGATGTACGCCGTCGCGCTGATCGCCGTGATCGCCATCGCCCTCGCCGCCAAGGTCTCGAAGTGGATCCGCGACGCGAGCCGTCGGGAGCTCGATGAGGCCGGCACCGGCGATGTCCCCGGGGGCCCCGACCGGGGACCCGGCGGAATGAAGATGTAACGAAGCGCCTCTGGGTCCCGGCCCGACGTTTGCGCCGACGTAGACTCGGCCCCATCGCCGACGTCGTCGACAACCGGAATCGGCACCGCTTCGAGATCCGCACCGACGGCGAGCTCGCCGGCTTCGTCACCTACAAGCGCGGGGAGCGGCGAATCACCTTCGTCCACACCGAGATCGACGACAACTTCGAGGGCCGCGGGCTGGGTTCGGAGCTGATCGCCGCGGCGCTCGAGGCGGCGCGCGAGGAGGGACTCGAGGTCGTCCCCGTCTGCCCCTTCGTCCGCGCCTATATCGAGCGGCACACCGAGCTCGCCGGCCTCGTGCCGGCCGACGTCCGCCGGCAGATGGGCATGGCCGCGGGCTGAGCCCTCCCTCTCCGGCGCCACCGTTGCCGCGACGCAGGCGCCGGGTCTGCAAACCCGAACCTCGAGCCGGTTCGTGGGTTTGACGCGTCGCCAACAACTGTTGGCGGGCCGCCAACAACTGCTATCGTGCGCGGTGCGATGGCGAGCAACCCCGCCTCCTCCCCATCCGCGCGCTCCGATTCCGCCCCCACGAACGGCGGCGAGCCTGCGCGCGGCTCCCGGCTCGAGCCCGACGAGCGCCGTCGGCAGCTGCTCGACGCGGCCAGGCGGCTGTTCAGCGAGCGCCACTACGGGGCGGTCTCGCTCGAGGAGATCGCGACCGAGGCCGGCGTCGCGCGCGGCCTCATCAACCACTACTTCGGGACCAAGCGCGACCTCTACGTCGAGGTCGTGCGCGAGATGGTCCGCGTGCCGCCGCTGCCCGTCCCCGAGTACGTGCAGGGAACGAGCACGCGGGCGCGCGTCTCGGAGGCGATCGACGGCTGGCTGACGATGACCTCGCGCAACCGTGGCACGTGGCTCGACTCGATCCGCAGCCAGGGTCTCGGCGATCCCGAGATCGCGGCGATCTTCGAGGAGGCGCGCGAGGACGCGGCCGTGCGGATGATCGCGATCCTCGGGCTCGGCCCGATCGAGGAAGTCGCGCCGGAGCGGCTGGCGATGATGCGCGCGTACGGCGGCCTCGCCGAGGCGGCGACCGTGCAGTGGCTCGACCACGGCCGGCTCACCCGCGAGCAGGTACACGCCCTGCTGGTCGAGTCCGCCACCCGCCTCGCGGACGGCCTCTACGACGTGATGGTCGCCCCCGGCAAGGAGGAGGCAGCGTGAGCTCCCCGGTCCCCGCGCACGCCCCGAACTGCTTCGGCTGCGGGCCCGACAACCTCGCGGGGCTGGCCCTGAGGCTGAGCGGCGAGGGCGAGCGGCTCGGCGGCGAGATCACGATCGACCGCCGGCACGAGGGCGCGCCCGGGATCGCCCACGGGGGCACGATCGCCACGATTCTCGACGACGCAGCGGGACGCTTCATGTATCTGACCGGCGAGCCCGCGGTCACGCGCCGGCTCGAGGTCGACTACCTCGGCCGGGTCCCGGTCGGCCGGCCGCTGCAGGTCGACGCGTGGATCGCGACGCGCGACGCGCGTGGCCTGGAGATCCGCTGCGAGCTCGGCGACGGCGCCACGACGCTGGCGCGGGCGACGGCGACGATGCGCTTCGTCGACCCCGCCCACTTCAGCTTCGATCCCGACGGCGAGCCCGAGCGCCTGCCCTCGGACCGGGCCAACGCCCTCACCCATCTTCCGATCACGTTCACCCCGACATCCCCAGGAGCAGAGACCACGACATGAGCACCGCCACCCAAGCCGCGGCCGTCAGCGGCCTCACCGACGAGCAGAAGGACTTCGTCGAGGCGATCCGCGACTTCGCGAAGCGCGAGGCCGGCACCGCCGAGAAGCGCGAGCAGCTGACCGACAACTACACGGAGCTGCACAACTTCGAGATCTCGAAGAAGCTGGGCGAGCTCGGCTACCTCGGGGCCTCGGTGTCCGAGGAGTACGGCGGCACCGGCGGCGGCATGGTCGACGCCTGCCTGTTCCTCGAGGAGGCCTTCCGCGGCCTGCTGCCGCTCGCCGGCTACCCGGTGACGCTGATCACCGCCGGCGCCGTCAACAAGTTCGGCACCGAAGCCCAGAAGCAGCAGGTCATCGGCGGCATGTGCGAGGGCCGGGTCTCGGCGATCGCGATGAGCGAGCCCGAGGCCGGCTCCGACGTCGGCAACCTCTCCTGCAAGGCGGAGAAGTCGAACGGCGGCTACGTGCTCAACGGCCAGAAGACGTGGATCTCCGCGGCCCACATCGCTGATCAGATCCTCACCATCGTCCGCACCGACAGCTCCGGCTCCAAGCACGAGGGGCTGACGATGTTCCTCGTGCCGACCGATGCCGAGGGGGTCGAGATCAACCCGATCGAGACGATGGGCGGCAAGGAGGTCAACGACGTCTTCTTCACCGACTGCTACCTGGACGACAGCACCGTGCTCGGCGAGCCGGGCGGCGCCTGGGTGCAGCTGATGAGCGGCCTCAACGTCGAGCGGCTGATCATCGCCGCGAACGCGCTCGGGATCGCGCAGCGCGCCTTCGACGACACGCTCGCCTACATCAAGGAGCGCGAGCAGTTCGGCCGTCCCGTCGGCTCCTTCCAGACGCTCAAGCACCGGATCGCCGACCTGGCGACCGAGCTCGAGGTGACGCGCCTGCTCACCTACGAGGTCGCGCGCAAGGTGGATGAGGATCCGATGCGGATGCTGCCGCGCGAGGCCTCGATGGCGAAGCTGAAGGCGACCGAGGTCGCCAAGCAGGTGACGCTGGAGGGCATGCAGATGATGGGGGGCTACGGCTACGCGACCGAGTACGGCATGGAGCGCGCCGTGCGCTCGGCGCTCGTGATGCCGATCTACGGCGGCACCAACGAGATCCAGCGCGAGATCATCTCGAAGACCTACGGGCTGTAAGGGGAAAGCGGCGAGATGGACGACGAGGGCACGCAGCAGGACGGCTCGGAGCCGCGGCGGGAGACGCCGGGCGGAGGCGCGGGCGCCTTCCTGCGCGCCCAGGCCCGCGAGCAGGCGCGGATCTACTCGATCCAGCCGCACGCGCCGACGCCGCTCGTGCTCCGCGTCTACCGGTGGTTCGGGGCGACGTTCGTGCGCGAGCTCGCCTGGCAGCTGTCGGCGGTGACCGGGGCGCAGCTGGCGACGCTCATCGCTGCCGGCGGCCTGCGCTCGCGCGCCGGCCGCATCTTCGCCGCGGTGCTCGGCCTGCTGCTCGGGGCCCAGCTCCGCTACGCGATCCAGGCCCATCGCAGCGCCGCGACCGTCGAGGACGCGCTCGAGGGCCTGCCCGGCGACGAGGGCCGGCGGATGCCGCTCAGCCACATCGCCGTGCCGCCGCTGACGTTCGTGGCGCCCGACGTGGTCCGCGAGCGCGGCGTCGTCTTCCACACCGAGCCCGGCGGTCGCACCGACGGTGGCGAGCTGAAGCTGCGCCTCGATATCTACCGGGCGAAGCCCGGCACCGACGGGGACGAACCGGGGCCCCGCCCGGCCGTGATCCAGGTCCACGGCGGCGGCTGGATCTCCGGCTCCCGCTACGAGCAGGGGGTGCCGTTGCTGAACCACCTCGCCGGTCGCGGCTGGGTCGGCTTCAACATCGACTACCGCCTCGCGCCCGACGCGGACTGGCCGGCCCAGATCGTGGACGTCAAGCGCGCGATCGCCTGGGTCCGCGAGCACGCCGACGAGCTCGGGATCGACCCGCGCGCGATCGCCATCACGGGCGGCTCCGCCGGGGGACACCTGACCGCGCTCGCCGGGCTGACCGCCAACGACCCTGCCTTCCAGCCCGGCTTCGAGAACGCGGACACGAGCGTGATCGCAGCCGTTCCCTTCTACGGCGTCTACGACCTCACGAACGCCTCCGGCCACTACTACCCGCAGCTGCAGGAGTGGGGCTTCGAGAAGGTGCTGTTCAAGGTGCCGCTCGAGGGCAACGAGGAGCTCTACCGCGCCGCCTCGCCCCGCTGGCGGATCACGCCCGAGGCACCGCCGTTCATGATCATCCACGGCGAGCGCGACACGCTCGTCCCGGTCGGCGACGCGCGCGACTTCGCGGCCGAGATGAAGCGCGTCTCACGCGCGGACGTCCGCTACATCGAGCTGCCCGGCGCCGAGCACGCCTTCGACCTGTGGCCATCGGTCCGCACCGCCCGCGTCGCCGACGCGATCGGCCGCTTCCTCGCCCACGTGCTCGCCCAGACAGCGCCTTCGACTTCGACTTCCGACAACGCCGCCGCGCAGCAGGACCCGATGGTCCAGACTGCCGGACCGGCTTCAGAGAACTGAAAACGAACTGAGCCGGGCGAGCGCCCGGCGCCATGAAAGACACAAGGAGAAAGCAAGATGCCCGCCACCGAACCGCTCGTCTTCGATGCGATCCGCACCCCCCGCGGCAAGGGGAAGGTGAACGGCTCGCTGCATACCGTCAAGCCCGTCGACCTCGTCGTCGGCCTCATGCACGAGACGCTCGTCCGCAACGACACGCTCGACCCGAACACCGTCGACGACGTCGTCCTGGGCTGCGTCTCGCCCGTCGGCGATCAGGGCGCCGACATCGCCAAGACCGCCGCGATCAAGGCCGGCCTGCCCGACACCGTCGCGGGGGTGCAGGTCAACCGCTTCTGCGCCTCGGGGCTGGAGGCGGTCAACATCGCCGCCCAGAAGGTCGGCTCCGGCTTCGAGGACCTCGTCTTCGCCGGCGGCGTCGAGTCGATGTCGCGGGTTCCGATGGGCTCCGACGGCGGCCCGTGGGCGATGGATCCGGAGACCAACTACGACACGTACTTCGTGCCGCAGGGCGTCTCGGCCGACCTGATCGCGACGATCGAGGAGTTCGACCGCGAGGACGTCGACGCCTTCGCCGCCCGCTCCCAGGAGCGCGCCGCCAAAGCCCGTGAGGAGGGTCGCTTCGACAAGTCGGTGATCCCCGTCAAGGACATCAACGAGCAGGTCGTCCTCGACAACGACGAGTTCATCCGACCCGGCACGACCGTGGAGACGCTCGGCGGCCTGAAGCCGTCGTTCGCCGCGATCGGCGACATGGGCGGCTTCGACTCCGTGGCGCTGCAGAAGTACCACTGGGTCGAGAAGATCAACCACGTGCATACACCGGGCAACTCGTCCGGCATCGTCGACGGTGCCTCGCTGCTGGTGATCGGCAACGAGAAGGCCGGCGAGGAGCAGGGCCTCGAGCCCCGCGCCCGGATCCTGGCCACGGCGCTCTCGGGCGCCGACCCGACGATCATGCTGACCGGCCCCGCGCCCGCCTCGAAGAAGGCGCTGGACAAGGCCGGCCTGACCGCCGACGACATGGATCTCGTCGAGATCAACGAGGCGTTCGCGGCGGTCGTGCTGCGCTTCGTCCGCGACATGGACCTCGACATGGAGAAGGTCAACGTCAACGGCGGCGCGATCGCGATGGGCCACCCGCTCGGCGCCACCGGCGGCATGATCCTCGGCACGCTGATCGACGAGCTCGAGCGCACGGACGGCCGCTACGGCCTCGCGACGCTCTGCGTCGGCGGCGGCATGGGCATCGCCACGGTCATCGAGCGCCTCTGAAGCGCCCGCACCCACCAACTCACACCTACCTAAGGAGAACTGCTCCGATGAGCGAGAGCACGATCAAGTACGAGCGCGGAGACGACGGCATCGTCGTCCTCACCCTCGACGATCCGAACCAGTCCGCGAACACGATGAACGACAACTTCGTCCGCTCGATGGGCGAGACGGTCGACCGGCTCGCCTCCGAGGTCGAGGCCGGCGACGTCAAGGGCGTGATCATCACCTCCGCGAAGAAGACCTTCTTCGCCGGCGGTGATCTCAACAACCTGATCAAGGGCCGTCCCGAGGACGCGCCCGAGATCGAGGCCGGGACGGCCGTGATCAAGGGTCAGCTGCGCACGCTGGAGACGCTCGGCGTCCCCGTCGTCGCCTGCGTCAACGGTGCCGCGCTCGGCGGCGGGCTCGAGATCTGCCTCGCCACCCACCACCGGATCGTGGTCGACAACCCGAAGATCCAGCTCGGCCAGCCCGAGGTGCAGCTCGGCCTGCTCCCCGGCGCCGGCGGCGTCGTCCGCACGGTGCGGATGCTCGGCCTCGTCGACGCGCTGATGAAGATCCTGATGGAGGGCAAGCGCTTCAACCCGCAGAAGGGCAAGGAGATCGGCGTCGTCGACGAGCTCGTCGACTCGCCCGATGACCTGATCCCGGCGGCGAAGAAGTGGATCGCCGAGAACCCCGAGGCGAAGCAGCCCTGGGATGAGCCCGGCTACAAGATGCCCGGCGGCAAGCCGACCAGCCCGGCGCTGGCGCAGAACCTCCCGGCCTTTCCGGCGAACCTGCGCAAGCAGCTCAAGGGCGCCAACTACCCGGCTCCGCACCACATCATGGCCGCGGCGGTCGAGGGGGCGCAGACGGACATCGACAACGCCTTCGTGATCGAGGGCCGGTACTTCACCGACCTCGTCACGGGCCAAATCTCCAAGAACATGATCCAGGCGTTCTTCTTCGACCTGCAGGCGGTCAACGGCGACCGCGGCCGGCCGGAGGGGATCGAGCCCTACGTCGCCCGCAAGGCGGTCGTGCTCGGCGCCGGGGATGATGGGCGCGGCGATCGCCTACGTCTGCGCGAAGGCGAAGATCGAGGTCGTCCTCAAGGACGTCGACCAGGAGGCCGCCGACCGCGGCAAGGCCTACTCGGAGAAGCTCGTCGCCAAGGGCGTCGAGCGCGGCAAGGTGACCGAGGAGAAGGGCCAGGCCCTGCTCGACCGGATCACGCCGACGACCGACCCGGCCGCGGCCGAGGGCGCCGACATCGTCATCGAGGCGGTCTTCGAGGACCCGTCCGTGAAGGAGCAGGTGTTCAAGGAGATCGAGCCGCACCTGGCGCCCGACGCGATCCTCGGCTCCAACACCTCGACCCTGCCGATCACCGGCCTGGCCGAGAACGTCTCCCGCCCCGACGACTTCATCGGGCTGCACTTCTTCTCCCCCGTGGACAAGATGCCGCTGCTCGAGATCATCAAGGGTGAGAAGACCGGCGATGAGGTCCTCTACAAGAGCCTCGACTTCGCCAAGCAGATCGGCAAGACCCCGATCGTCGTCAACGACAGCCGCGGCTTCTTCACGAGCCGCGTGATCGGGACCTTCATCAACGAGGGCATCGGCATGCTCGCCGAGGGCATCCCGGCGCCGTCGATCGAGCAGGCCTCCTCGCAGGCCGGCTACCCGGCGCCCGTGCTTCAGCTGAGCGACGAGCTCAACATGAAGCTGATGAAGAAGATCCGCGTCGCCGCCGAGAACTCGGGTGAGGTCGCCTCCGGCTGGAGCGACCACCCGTCGATCGCGGTGATCGACACGATGCTCGAGGCGGACCGTCCCGGCAAGCTCGAGAAGCGCGGCTTCTACGACTACGACGAGGACGCCAAGCGCACCGGCCTGTGGTCCGGTCTGAAGGAGAACTGGGGTGGCACCAACACCGACGTTCCCTTCGAGGACCTGAAGGAGCGCATGATGTTCATCGAGTCGATCGAGACCGTCAAGTGTCTCGACGAGGGCGTCATCGAGACGATGGCCGATGCCAACATCGGCTCGATCATGGGCATCGGCTTCCCGGCCTGGACCGGCGGCGTCGTCCAGTACATGAACGGCTACGAGGGCGGCCTCGCCGGCTTCGTAGCCCGGGCCCGTGAGCTCGCCGATCGCTACGGCGAGCGCTTCACCCCGCCCGCCTCGCTCGTCGCCAAGGCCGAGGCCGGCGAGAAGTACGAGGACAAGGAGCTGATCGCCGCCTAGTCAAGGGCGATCGCATCCCTCTATGGCTGACGGCCCGGGCGCGAGAGCGGCTGGGCCGTCGTCGTTCAGGCCTCTTGCCTCTCCCCCGGCGGGCGAGGGCCGGGGTGCCGGGTGCGCGGTTCATCGTTCACTTCTGCAGGCAGGAGGTGCAGAAGTGAGCATCGAGTGCGAAGCAGCTCCCCGCACGCGCGGTGCTTCGCCTCAACTGCAAACCAGGCGGAAACTCTCGGATCCCGGTGGGCTCGAAGTTGGGATTGACCACCGTATGCGTGGCGAACCCCAGCTTCAACGGGTTTCTCTTGCGCGATAAGGCCGCGTCGTCGTGCTCGCCGAGCAGGGGCGGCGTCCTGGACGCATGGCCAACGCGCGGCGGTCCGTTCAGGCCACGCGATCCGGCTGCCGATGAGCGGCTCGTGAGGGGGCCCTGCATCGCGGGCGTCCCGGCCGAACCGTCTCGCCCTGGGGGGATCCATGGAGCAAACACAATCGCGTCGCCGCCTCTTCTTCGTCTGCTTCTTCGCCCTGACGGTTGCGTTTGCATTGCTCGCCGGGCCAGGCCGGGCCCAAGCCTCCGACCCGCCCTTCCTCGGCTGGTCCGCGGTCCTGCCGCCGCTGCAGACCGAATACGACCCCGGCAGCGAGGACGCCTGCATCAGCGGCAAGACCTCCTGCGTCGACAAGACCGTGCGGGAGATGACCCGCAAGTTCGACGATCTCGCCTCGAGCTGCAACCACAATGCGATCTTCTCGCTCGCCTACCTGCGAACGACGGAGGAGTACCGGCGCACGATCGACGATCCGACCTTCTTCGAGGACACGCCCTTCGTCAACCACGAGGACAGGGTCTTCGCCGACTACTACTTCAACGCCTACGACGACTACTACGGCGGCCACCGCGAGCGGGTCCCGCCGGCGTGGCGGATCGCCTTCAAGGCCGCCGATAACCGCTCCGTGAGCGCGGCGGGCGACCTGTTCCTCGGCATGAACGCCCACATCAACCGCGACCTGCCGTTCGTCCTCTACGGGATCGGGCTCGTCAAGCCCGACGGGACCAGCCGCAAGCCGGACCACGACAAGGTGAACGAGTTCCTGAACCGGGTCCTCGACAACCTGCTGCCGGAGATCGCGGACCGCTTCGACCCGACGATCGACGACACGAACCTGCCCGGGCCCGTCGACGACTTCCTGGAGTTCCAGGCGATCCCGACGTGGCGCGAGATGGCGTGGCGCAACGCCGAGCGCCTCGCGAACGCCGACTCGGCGGCGGAGCGCGAGCAGGTCGCCCAGTCGATCGAGGACTACGCGGTGCAGCAGGCGCAGGACTTCAAGCTGCTGACCAGCTACGGACTGCTGGGCAACAGCAACGCCCGCGACGCCTACTGCGCCGTCCACCACGGCTGAGCGACGCCGCCTCCCGCACTTGCAACCTGCAGTCCGCGCGCAGAGACGCGCGGCGGCCGGTCAGGCCGTCAGCCCGACTGATTTCGCCAGCGCCAGCGTGAGCGATCCCGGCGCCGGCGGACGTTCCGGGCCGCGTCCTGCGCCTCCTCAGAAGAGCCGGCGTCGACCATCGCCTCGCTGCCCCGTTTCGTCGGGTCGAGCAGCGACTGGTCTGCCGGGCGATCCAGGCGCTTGATCCGCTCGATGAGCCAGCTCCCCAGTGAGATGGTCCGGATCCTACGCTCCCGCTCAGCGGCAGGTAGGTTTCAGTCATGAGCCCAACCCCCGAGCGTGACCACGACGTCGTCATCTACGGCGCGACCGGCTTCGTCGGCAGGCTCACGGCCCTGTATCTGGCCGGAGCCGCTCCCGCGGGCGCGCGGATCGCGCTCGGCGGCCGCTCGCAGGCGAAGCTCGAGGCGGTGCGGGGCGAACTCGGCGGCGCCGCCGCCGAGTGGCCGCTCATCGTCGCGGACAGCTCGAAGGCGGAGGACATGGCGACCCTCGCCGCCTCCACCCGCGTGGTCGCCACCACTGTCGGCCCCTACTACCGCTACGGGATGCCGCTCGTCGAGGCCTGCGCCGACGCCGGTACCGACTACTGCGACCTGACCGGCGAGACGCTCTTCATGCGGAACTCGATCGACGTCGCCCACGAGCGCGCCGCCCGCAGCGGCGCCCGCATCGTCCACACGTGCGGCTTCGACTCGATCCCCTCCGACATCGGCGTCATGTGTCTGCACGAGCGCGCGACCGAGACCGGGGCCGGGGATCTCGGCCCCACGACGCTGGTCGTGCGCAAGATGCGCGGCGGCGCCAGCGGTGGGACCATCGACTCGGCGCGAGGGCAGATCGACGCCGCCCGCGCCGACAAATCGCTGCGCCGAATCATGGTCGATCCCTACGCGCTCAGCCCCGACCGTTCGGCCGAGCCCGACCTCGGTCCCGAGCGGGACCCGATGAAGCCCGTCCACGACGAGCGGCTCGGCGGTTGGCTGGCGCCGTTCGTGATGGGCACCGTCAACAGTCGTGTCGTCCGCCGCTCGAACGCCCTGCAGGCCTACGCCTACGGCCGCGCGCTCCGCTACCGCGAGCTGATGGCGACCGGATCGGGACCGGTCGGCGCCGCAAAGGCGGCGGCGATGACCGGCGGCATCGCCGCGCTCTTCGGCGGGCTCTCCTTCGGGCCGAGCCGCAAGCTGCTCGACCGGGTGCTTCCGGATCCTGGCGAGGGCCCGAGCCCCGAGCAGCGCGAGAAGGGCTTCTTCGCGATCGAGGTGCACTCGACCACGAGCGGCGGCGCCGAACTCGTCTGCCGGATCAACGCCTCCGGCGATCCCGGCTACAAGGCGACCGCCGTGATGCTGGGCGAGAGCGCGCTTGGCCTCGCGCTGGATCGCGACCGGCTCCCCGATGCGGCCGGCGTGCTGACGCCGTCGACCGCCATCGGCAACGTGCTGCTGCAGCGGCTGCGCGCCGCCGGCCACAGCTACGACGCCTCCTGACGGACGAGCGCCGGCGGCTGCCGGCGGTCCGGATTCAGCTGATCAGCTCCTCGTGCAGGCCGGAGACGCCGCTGGCAGCGACCGGCACCGGGAACGAGCCCGTCTGCAGATGGTCCGGCAGACGCTCGGCATCGTTCGTCTGCGGTCGCTCGATGCTCGTCTCAGCGTTCGCCCCGGGCCTGCCCGGATCGCTCTCCGGTGGGGGTGGCGGCGGCTGGTTCGCCCTCTGCGACCGGGTGCGAGTGCTGGTTCGGTCCAGTACCTCGTTGTGCAGCGTCATGCTTCCTCCAATCGCTCGTGTACCGCTTACTTCTTCGATACCCACACGGGCGAGGGCGAAAAGCCCGGGGGTCGGATCCCGGCCCGGGATCCCATCGGACACCGTGTCCGATCACCGTGTACCATCGCTTCCGATGGGCTCCGTCACGCGCAGGCCGAGGGCGACGGCCGCCGAGCAGCGCCGGCCGGCGATCGAGGCCAAGCTGCTCGAGGCGACCGAGCGCCTGCTCTCCGACGGCACGCCTTACACCGAGCTCTCGATTCAGCAGCTGTGCTCGGAGGCGGGGATCGCCCGCTCCACCTTCTACGTCTACTTCCGCGACAAGGCCGACCTCGTCGCGCGGCTCGCCGAGGAGATGGTGGGCCAGCTCTCGGAGGCGGCCTCGGCCTGGTGGCAGCCGGGCGCTACGCGCGATGAGCTGCTCACCGCGACGCGCCGGGTGATCGAGGCTTACGTCGCCCACTCGGCCCTGTTCGCGGCGCTGACCGAGACCGCCGCCTACGACGCCGAGATGCGGGCGATGCAGGTCGAGATCGTCGAGCGCAACGCCCACCCGCTGGCGGAGCTGATCGCGCGCGGCAAGCGCGACGGCAGCGTCCGCGACGTCCACACGGAGGAGACGGTCTCGGCGCTCGCCTGGATGCTGCAGGGCTCCTGCTACAACCTCGCGCTTGGCGCCGGGGAGGCGCAGATCGATCGTCTCGCCGAGGCGCTGACGGGGATCATCTGGCATTCGATCTACCCGGACACGGCGGAGCGCAGCTGATGGCGACGGCGACCGCTCCCCGGCCCGCGACCCAGCCCTCGCGGATGCCCGACCCGGGCCCGCGCCCGGCCTTCCCGGGACCGAAGGCGCTCGTTTCGGATATCCGCCAGGCGCGCGCGGCGCTGCGCCGGGGGCCGATGCCGCGTGGAGACCTCGGCTTCTCGCTGCGGCGGACGTGGCGCGCGCGCCACGACGTCCTCAACCTGCTGCTCGAGAGCTACTACCGCTACGGGCCGATCTACGGGATGCGGATCATGCACGACCTCGAGGTCTTCATGATCGGGCCGGAGGCGAACCACTTCATGCTCGTCTCCGGGCGCGAGAACTTCCGCTGGCGCCAGGGCCGCTTCGGCGATCTGATCACGCTCCTCGGGGACGGCCTTTTGACCACCGACGAGGCCTACCACGACACCTCGCGGGCGATCATGATGCCCTCCTTCCACCGCGACCGGATCGCGGTCGCGACGGAGACGATGGTCGCCGAGGCCGAGGCGGCGGTCGAGCGGCTGGAGCCCGGCTCGACGATCGACATCTTCCACTGGACGCGCGAGCTTGCGATGCGGATCGCGATGCAGGCGCTGTTCGGCTTCGACCCCGATTCGGCCCGCGCGGGCGAGACCGCGATGCATTTCGAGCGCGGCCTCTCCTTCCACGGCGCCGAGTTCGTCGCGCAACTGCTCGTCGGGCCCGGCACCCCCTACGCCAAGCTGGTCCGCGCGCGCCGGGCGCTCGAGGAGACCGTCGGCGCCGAGATCGCCGCCCGGCGGCGCTCGGGCACCGATCGCGGCGACGTGCTCGGCTCGCTGCTCGCCGCCACCGACGAGGAGGGCACCGGGCTCAGCGACAAGCAGGTGCTCGATCACGTGATGACGCTGCTGTTCGCCGGCCACGACACGACGACGTCGACGATCACCTTCCTCGCCTACGAGCTGGCGCGGAACCCGGAGTGGATGCCGCGGCTCGCCTCCCACCTCGACGAGGTGATCGGCGAGCGCGACCGGCCCACGGCCGAGCAGCTCTTCGGCGAGATGCCGCTGCTCTCGCAGGCCGTCGACGAGACGCTGCGGCTTTACCCGCCGGCCTGGATCGGCCCCCGCCGCGCTGTCCGCGACTTCTCCTTCGACGGCGTCGACGTCCCGGCCGGGCTCCCCGTCGCCTACTCCTCCTGGGTCAGCCACCACCTGCCCGACGTCTGGGAGCAGCCCGAGCAGTTCCGGCCCGAGCGCTTCGAGCCCGAGGCGCGGGCGCAGCTCCCCCGGGGCGCTTACGTCCCCTTCGGCATGGGCCCGCGCGTGTGCATCGGCAAGCGCTTCGGCTACACGGAGGTCCACGTGATCGCCGCCGCGCTTCTGCGCCGCTTCGAGTTCAGCCTGCCCGCGGGCGAGAAGATCACGATCGAGCAGTCGCCGACCCTCTCGCCGAAGGGCGGGCTGCCGGTCCGACTTGAGCCTCGCTGAAGCCGGCGGGTAGGTGTTGGCCGATGGCCGGCCCGCTCGACGTCCTCGTTCCCATCCGCCTGATCACCCGGGCGGCCGACGATCTGAACCGGCTCGTCGCGCTCGGCGAACGTGCGCTCGATCGGCTCGATGCGCTCGACGACAGAGTTCGACCAGATGCTCGCGATGGGCGAGCGGATCGAGGGCCAGGCGCGCAGCTCATCGAGCTGGGCGAGAAGGGCTCGGCCCAGGCGGACGAGCTCGGGACGCTCGGCACCAGCATGGAGGCGCTCGGGCCGGGACGTGCTGCAGCAGGGCGTGACGCTGCAGCGCCAGGCGGATGCGATGGTCACGCGCGGCCGGTGAGCTCGCCGAGGCGCTGCCGACGATCGAGCAGGCGGTGACGATGGTCTCGCCGCTCGAGGGCGCCGTGGAGCGCCTGGGAAGGACGATCGATCGGCTGCCCGGCGGCCGCTCCCGACGCCGCCATGAGGACGAGCAGGGCGACGAGGGACGCGAGTAGGCGTCCGACCCTGCCGCCGTGCCCGCCCTGGCCGGGGCGCGCGATCCCCGCTCGCTAAGCTCGATCGCAGTGAGCGAAGCTCCCTCCACCGCCTCTCCCGCTCGCGACTCCGACGCGCCTGCCGAGGAGCGCATCCACGTCACCCGCTCGCGCGCCCGACCCGGCGGGATCGACCCCTCCAAGGTCGCGGGCCGGCCCTTCCGCGAGCGCAAGCCGCCGTGGCTGAAGGTGCCGGCGCCGGGCGGCCCGACCTACCGCGGGCTGAAGGCGATGATGCGGGAGGAGAACCTGAACACGGTCTGCGAGGAGGCGAACTGCCCGAACGTGGGCGAGTGCTGGGAGCGCGGCACGGCCACGTTCATGATCCTCGGCGAGACGTGCACCCGCCGCTGCGGCTTCTGCAACGTGCAGACCGGCGTGCCGACGTGGAACGACCCGCTCGAGCCGGCGCGCGTCGCGCAGTCGGTCAAGCGCATGGGATTGACCCACGCGGTGATCACCTCGGTCGATCGCGACGATCTCCCCGACTACGGGGCGAGCGCCTTCGTCGGCGTGATCCGCTCGATCCGCGCGCAGGCGCCCGGGTGCAAGGTCGAGATCCTCACCCCTGATTTCCGCGGCCAGGAGATGCCCCTCGCGCGCGTGATCGCGGAGCGACCCGACGTCTTCAACCACAACTGCGAGGTCGTGCCGCGCCTGTATCCGGTCGCCCGCCGCGGCTCGAAGTTCGAGCGCTCGGCCCGCGTGCTCGAGCTCGCGAAGGAGATGGGGGGCGATGAGGTGATCACGAAGTCGGGGCTGATGGTCGGGCTCGGCGAGAGCTTCGAGGAGATGGTCGAGACCTTCGGGATCCTGCGGGAGCACAAGGTCCAGGTCCTGACCGTGGGCCAGTACCTGCGCCCGACCGAGCGCCACCTGCCGGTCGTCCGCTACTGGGAGCCGGAGGAGTTCGAGGCGCTCGAGCGCGAGGCGCGGCGGATCGGCTTCGAGTCGGTCGCGTGCGGCCCGCTCGTCCGGTCGAGCTACCACGCTGACGAGGCCGCGCGGGAAGCGCAGGCGGCGAGCGCGGCGGTCGCTGGTTCCGCGACCTAGGCGCGGCCTTCGCCCGACCCCTCGCTCAGGCGCGGCGTCGCGCGCGGATGACAGCGTCGACGCCGGACCCGGCTGCCGGGCGCGGGCGCTCCTCCGCAACGAGGAGCTCCCACCGGTCCGCGTCGAGGACCGACGTCGCCGCTTCGAGCGAGACCTGCATTTGCCCGGCGGCGGAGTCGGCTTACCGGTGGCGGGATCGAGCGGCTGGTGTCCGACGAGCAGCAGCGTCCCTCCGGGGGCCACCGCCGCGCCCAACCGCGCGACCATCTCCTCGACCGACGCGGCGACGTGGACGTACAGGGAGACCACGAGGTCGTAGCGGCGCGGATCCGGGGTCCAGCTGCCCAGGTCGGCCTCGATCCACTCGAGGCGCTTGGCGAGCTCCGGCCCGGCGGCGGCAGCAGTCGACCGGCCCTGGGCGAGGGCCGCGGCGGAGAAGTCAACTGCGGTCACGCGCCACCCACGCGCGGCCAGCCACAGCGCCTCGGAACCGTGCCCGCAGCCGGCGTCGAGCGCCGCGCCCGTCGGCAGGCCCTCGGCGACGTCGGTGAGATGGCCGTTCGGCGGCCTGCGGGCGATCTGATCGGCGCGCTCGCTCAACGTCTCCGACCAGAGCCGCTCCCAGAACTCCCGGTCGTAGGCGGGCTCCGTCACGATCGCGGGCGATCGTAGGGCTCGCCGCCCGGATCGGGACGCGTGACTCGCCGTGGCCGGGAAGGGACGGCCGTCAGGCGATGCGCTCGAGGACGGCGCCGTCGGGGCCGACGGCGACGATCGTGGGCACGATCGCGATCCCGTACTTGCGGGCCACCTCCGGCGCCTCGCGGACGTCGAGGCTGACCAGCGGGTCGTCCTGGGCGCCCAGGCGCCGCTCCCAGTCCCGGCACTCGCCGCAGAGCGGGTGGGTGAACTGGACCACCGTTCGCGGGCTGTCGCCGAGGCCGCCGAGGTCGGCCGGGTCGAGGCGATCGTGGTGGCGCGGGGAGATGCCGCGCAGCCGGGCGCCAAGCCGGTAGAGCTCGCAGCCCGCGCACACTCCCGTGGTCGCCGCCAGCAGCGCCAGGGCGGCGACGGCCCCGCCGAGCACGGCGCCAAGCGTCTCGGCGCCGGCCCACCAGCTGATCGCGGCGGCGGAGAGGAAGACGAGGCCGATCTGGTTGGCGAGCCGCGGCGCTCGCGAGTCCTCGAGGTCGCCCTCCCCGAAACGGGGTTGAATCAGTTCGAAGTAGGCGACGCAGGCGATGCAGAAGCGGCGGCCGAAGGTGAGCCCGATCGCGAGCTGCGCGGCGAGGAGCGCCCACGCGAGGGGCCAGCCGAAGAGCACGCCTGCCAGCGCGACGAGGCCGACCACGGTCTGGTTGGCGCGCGGCGCGCGGGCGTCGATCACGTCCGTGTCCCGGTAGGGATCGGCGCTGCGTCGGCGGATCGGCTCGCGGCTGCTCATTCCCTAATGATGTCAAACCCGATCGGGATGGGGGTAATTACGCCTCAGCCACGCGGCAGCGAGACGGCGAAGCGGGCGCCGCCCATCGGCGTCGCCCCGGCTGAGATCTCGCCTCCGAGACCCTCGACGATCCGCTTGACGAGGGTCAGGCCGAGGCCCGAGCCGCCGCTGGAGCGGGAGGCGTCGCCGCGCCAGAAGGGCTCGAAGACCTTCTCCCAAGCGTCCGGCGGGATCCCCTCTCCCTCGTCGTCGACGACGATCGAGAGCGACCCGTCGAGCAGGCGGGCGCGGACCGTGACCTCCCCGCCTCGAGGCGTGTGGCGGATCGCGTTCTGGACGAGGTTCTGGATGACCCGCGCCACCCGCGGCGAGGTCTGGGCGAGCTCGGCGTCGGCGAGGTCGGCGCGCAGGCGGATCCCCTTCTCGAGCGCTGGGCCCTCGCAGCAGCGCCAGCGCCGCCGAGGCCACGTCGACGAGGCGCGCCTGCTCGGCGTCGGCCGCGATGCCACCGGCGTCGAGCTTGATCAGGTCGAAGAGGTCGTCGGTGAGCGCCGTCAGCGAGGTGAGCGAGTTGCCCATCTCGGCCATGTAGCGGTCGCGCTCGGGGCCGGGCGGGACCACGCCGTCCTCGATCGCCTCGATCATGGCCCGCAGGCTGGCGAGGGGCGTGCGCAGGTCGTGTGAGGCGGCGGTGATCATCTCCAACCGGTGTGCCTCGAGCGCCCGCTCGCGCTCGATCGAGGCGCCGAGGCGGACGGCCATATCGTCGAGCGAGCGGGCGAGGTCGGTGAGCTCGGGCTCGGCCGCGATCGGGCCGACGCGGGCCTCGAGGTCCCCGTCGCCCAGCCGTCGCGCGGTCTCGGCGAGGCGGCTGACGGCGTCCGTGGTGCTGCGCGTGAGCGCGAAGGCGGCGCCGGCGCCGGCAGCGGCGGAGTAGAGGAGCAGGATCGCCAGGTGCGTGGCGTCGGAGCCGCCGAGGTACATGCGCCAGGCGAGGATCATCAGGTTGGCGAGGCCGACCGCGCTGGCGAGGAAGACGACGCCGAGCGTGCGCCGGCGGATCGAGGCGCCGGAGAGCATCCGCGCGGCGAGCGCCGCGGCCGCGACGCTGAGGACGAGCGCGGGGACGAGCGAGAGCGCCAGGGAGGCCAGGTCCTGACCCGGCATCCCCCAGATCGCCCCGAGCGCGAGTGTCGCCAGGGCGCCGGCGCCCGTGACGGCGGCCGCGATCGCCGCGGGGGGCGGGCGGTGGGTGCCGGCGCGTCCGGAGCGTGCGCTCATGGCTCGAACCTGTAGCCGGCACCGCGCACGGTGACGATCCGCTGCGGGTGCGAGGGGTCGGCCTCGATCTTCTCGCGCAGGCGCCGGACGTGGACCGTGACGGTGGCCGCATCGCCGTCGAAGGAGATGTCCCAGAGCGCGTCGAGCAGGTCCTCGCGGCTGAAGACCCGCCGCGGGTTGGTCGCGAAGTAGTGGAGGAGGTCGAACTCGCGCGGCGCGAGCGAGAGCACCTGATCGCCGAGCTTGGCCTCACGCGCAACGGGATCGACGACGAGCTCCCCGAAGGTGAGCAGCGTATCTCCGTTGGCCTCTACCCCGCCCTCGCCCCGGGGCCCGCCGGTGCGGCGCAGCACGGCGTGCACGCGGGCGACGAGCTCGCGCGGGGAGAAGGGCTTGGCGACGTAATCGTCGGCGCCGAGGTCGAGGCCCGCGATGCGGTCGTCGATGCCGCCCCGGGCGGTGAGCACGATCACCCTGCTCGAGGTGGTCGCCCGGGCACGGCGCAGGACCTCGAGGCCGTCGACCTTGGGAAGCATCAGATCGAGCACGATCAGATCCGGCGCACCGGTGAGCGCCCTGATCGCCGCCTGGCCGTCGCCGACGGCGGTAACGCGGAAGCCCTCGCGCTCGAGATAGCGCGCTACGACCTCCCGCACCATCCGCTCGTCGTCGACGACGAGGATGTGAGCTGCGCCTGACATCTTCCAGCGAGGTTCCCCGGACGAGATTACGACCCCGTTACGGGTCGCGCGGCGTGGCCGCAAGGACACCCTCGTCCCTAGGCTTCCGGGCCCGTGCTGCCGATGAAAGACAACCTCGCCCGCGGCGGCTTCCCGTGGGTCACGGTGGCGTTGATCGCCATCAACGTCGTCGTCTTCGGCCTCCTGCTGCTCCAGCCGAACGACCGCTCGTCGTCGCTGCAGCTGGCACGGTCGGGAATCACCGAGCGGGAGCAGGTCCTGCTCGAGTACGGCGCGATCCCCTACCGGATCATCCATCCCGGGAGTGACTGCGGGGCCGCCTACGCCCGCGGCATTCAGCAGGTGATCTGCAACGGGTCCCCGCGCGCTCACGTGTTCCCGCAGCTCGGCTATCCCGCGGACCTCCAGATGGCGCCGTGGTGGCTGACGCTCTTGACGGCACCGTTCATGCAGGCGGCGCTGCTCCTGCTGGTGATCAACATGCTCGCCCTGTGGATCTTCGGCAACGCGGTCGAGGACCGGCTCGGGCACTGGCGCTTCCTCGCTTTCTACCTCGCCGCGGCCCTGCTGACGACCTACGCGCAGACCCTCCTCGACACGGACTCGACGGTGCCGATGATCGGCGCCGGGGGGGCGATCGCCGCGGTGCTCGGCCTGTACGCGGTCCTGCACCCGCGGGCGAAGGTGCTTACGTTCGTGCTGATCATCTTCTTCTTCACCTTCATCGAGGTGCCGTCGCTGCTGCTGATCGGGCTCTGGGCCGGAGCCCAGTTCATCCCACTGGGGCAGCTAGTGGTCTCCAACCTCTCCGCCGGGGCCGGGCTCCCCTATCTGGCGCACGTGGCGGGGCTGCTGCTGGGGCTCGGCGTCGGCTGGTGGCTGCGCAGCCGCGAGCGCGGCGCTGGCGAGCTCGGCGAGACCGTGCCGGGCTGAGAGTCCATGGAATCGCAGCTGCGCGGCATCCTGCTCGGCCTCGGCGTCGTCTTCGTGCTCGCCTTCGGCGGCCTCACCCTGGCCGCGCTTGCGAGCGCGACGCTGAACTTCGCGTCGCTGCTGCTGTTCGGGCTCTCGTTCCTGATCCTCGGCGTCGCCCTGTTCGGGCTGATCGGGGCGATCCGCAACCCGCCCGGGGACGACCGCTGAGGCTCAGCCGCCGGTCGGCGGGACCGCGCCCGCTGCGCCTCCGGCGGCGGAGGGCGGCTGGACGTCGAGGAGGTCGACGATGAAGACGAGCGCCTCGTTCGGGCCGATCTGCGGCGGGGATCCCTGCTTGCCGTAGGCGTCCTTGGCGGGGATGATCAGCTCGCGGCGGCCACCGACCTTCATTCCGACGATGCCCTTGTCCCAGCCCGGGATGACGTTGCCGGCCCCGAGCTGGAAGTTGAACGGCTGGCCCCGATCCCAGGAGGCGTCGAACTGCTTGCCGTCCTTGTAGGTGACGCCGACGTACTGGACCGAGACCTGATCGCCCGGCTCGGCCGTGGCGCCGTCCCCGGTGACGATGTCCTTCGTCTGCACGTCCTTCGGCGGCGGGCCGCTGGGGACGTCCACGGTGGGCTTGGTGGAGAGGTCGGTGTTCGAGTCGCCGCCCCCCTGGGCGAAGAGCACAACGGCGACGATCACGCCCAGCAGCGCGAGCCCGCCGACCAGGGCCAGGATCTTCTTCTGGCGCCGCTCGGTTTCGCGGACATCGCGAGCCGGAGTCTCGCCGGGGGCCGTGGGCTTGGATGCCGGAGCAGCGACGGGAGCGGCGACCGCCTCTCCGGACGCCGCCGCCTCGCCCTCCGCGGCGGTCTTCTCCTCGCCCTCGGTGGGGGCCTCACCCGTGGCCGCAGCGCGGCGCTTGCTCTTCTTGCCTCTCGCCATAGGGCGGGAACTCTCGCACAAGCCGGCGCTCGGCCGTCGCGGCCGGCCCGCCGGCGGGCGTTTCGTCTGGCCCTGGGAACCGCGAGAGCGCCGCGGTCAGACGCTGATCACGCCGAGGCCCTTGCCCAGCAGCAGGGCTCCCAGCACCACGAGCAGAACGATCATCACGGTGTCGTTCTCGCGCACGAGCCAGTCCTTGAAGCGGAGCAGGGGCGGCTGAGCTCGCTCGCGCATCACCGCCAGGGCGAGTACAGGTCCCGCGACGGTCAGCGACGCGATCGCCACGAAGACGAGCAGCGCGACCGCCGAGCGCCCCGTGGAGAGATCGGCGCGTGAGATCGCGAGCGCGGCCGCGATCGTCAGCGCGAGGTTCTTCGGGTTGACCGCCGCGAGGCCGAAGCCGAGGGCGAACGAGCGGCCGGGCGTCATCCGGTCGAGGGTCGTCAGCCAGCGCGGCAGAGCCTCCTCCCCGGAATCGGAGCGGTGGCGCCACCGGCGCCGGGCGAGCGCCAGAAAGAGGACGCCCAGGGCGACGTCGAGCCAGCCCGAGCCGGTCTCTCCGGAGCCCCCTGACGAGACGTCGGCCGGGGAGGCGACGAGCAGGACGATGACCCCGGCGACCAGCAGCCCCACGACCCAGCCGGCGGCGAAGGCAGGCGCGATCCGGGTCGCGTGCGCCGAGAGCAGCATCAGCACGACGGCGATGATCGGGATCGGGCTGATCGCCACGCCGACTGCGATCGCGAGCAGCTCCCCGATCACGCCCCCCAGGTTCATGCGGCTACGTGCTCATACGTGACGATCCCCACAAGCCCACGGTACTCGAGCAGTAGCCGCGACGAAGTGCGGGGGCCAACCCGCGGACCCGCGCCGGCAATGGCACCCCGCTCGGACCGGCAGGGGCACCGAGGTGGCAGGCGCTTGAGGCGTCCTCATCGCGCGAATGCGAACTCCCCCGGCGCAGCGGTTCTGTCCGCGTTTGTCCCCCAGGGCGGGGGTCAGATCCCGACGGAATGGGTCAGCGGGCGCGGCGCGTCTTCCGAGGCGCGGGCGCCGCCCCCAGCCGCCACGTCCTGGGTTGTGGGGCCCCTGGCCACCTGCCGACGTACCTACAATCAGGGCCCCTGGGGCCATAGCTCAGTTGGGAGAGCGCCTGCTTTGCAAGCAGGAGGTCGCCGGTTCGAACCCGGCTGGCTCCATCCTCCAGACGACATGCGCCGGTTGGGGATCCACGCCCGCGGGTACGCAAGGCCGGGCACCCCCCCTGGCCCCGTGTGCGACGATGGCGCTTGGGCAGCTGGCAACCGGTTGCAGCGAGGAGACCGAATGGCCACCACCGAGACGTCTTCAGAGGAGACGGAGAGGACGCCGGCCGACGCAGCGAGCAACGGCGGCGACCCGCGTGCGGCGCGCGCGAAGATCTCCGATCTCGAGGTCGTCGAGCACTACTTCAGCTGGGCCTGGGACGCGCTCGGACTCCCCGACGACATCCGCGAGGTCTTCTGGATGCCCTACCGGGAGGTCACCGTCCAGATCCCGGTCAAATGCGCGGACGGCAAGACGCACGTCTACAAGGGCTACCGGATCCAGCACAACGCAGCGCGCGGGCCCTACAAGGGCGGCATCCGCTTCCACCCGGAGGTCGACATCGACGAGGTCCGGGCGCTCGCCTCGATGATGAGCTGGAAGACGGCGATCGCCGGCGTGCCCTTCGGCGGCGCCAAGGGCGGCGTCAACGCGCCGGCCGACGAGATGGCGAGCGAGGACGTCGAGCAGGTCGCGCGCTCGTTCATGGACAAGATCGACAAGGTCCTCGGACCGACGCGCGACATCCCCGCGCCGGACGTCAACACGAACGCCCAGGTGATGGCCTGGATGATGGACGAGTACGGAAAGCTCCACGGCCACACCCCCGCGATCGTCACCGGCAAGCCGATCTCCCTCGAGGGCTCGCTCGGCCGCGAGGCGGCGACGGGGCGCGGCTGCGTCTACATGTTCCGCGAGGCGGCCCTGAAGCTGGAGCTGATCCCGCGCGAGTCGACGTTCGTCGTGCAGGGCTTCGGCAACGTCGGCTCCCACATCGCCCGGATCATGCAGAGCCTCGGCGCGACGATGGTCGGGGCCTCCGACGCCTTCGGCGCGATCCGCCGTGACGAGGGGATCGACGCGGAGGAGCTGCACGACCACATGACCAAGGACGGCGGCAAGCTCGTCGAGTTCGGTGGCGCCGACAAGATCTCGCCGGGCGATCTCTATGAGATCCCCTGCGACGTCTTCTTCCCAGCCGCGCTCGGCGGCATGATCCACGAGGACAACGCCGATCTCATGCAGTGCAAGATGATCGTCGAGGGAGCAAACAGCCCGATGAACTTCGCGGCCGACGACATCCTCCGCGACAAGAACGTCTTCATCGTCCCTGATCTGATGGCCAACGCCGGCGGCGTCGTCTGCTCCTATTTCGAGTGGGTGCAGAACCTGCAGCACTTCCGCTGGGACGAGCGCGAGGTCAACGACAAGCTCGGCGCGGTGATGCGGCGCGCCTATCGCGACGTCGCCAAGCGCGCCGACGACGAGAACCTCGACCTCCGGCGGACGGCGTTCAAGATCGCGATCGAGCGCGTCGTCGAGGCGAGCCGCACGCGCGGCTACGTGAGCTGAGCGACCCGATCTCCCCCGGCGCGGCGTAGGCTCTCGGGCATGGTCCTCTACACCTGCGAGGTCGGCAAGCGTTACGGCGATCTGCCCGCGGTCATCGCACACCCGTGCGGCCGGGCGGCGAAGGCACTCGACGACGCGGGCTTCGAGTACGAGCAGCGCACGGTCAAGGGCGGGACGATGAAGTTCTGGACGTGGCCCTCCCGCGCCCGCGACCGGGCCGAGGTCGAGCGGCTCAGCGGTCAGCGCGCCGTGCCGATCCTCGTCCTCGACGACGAGAGCGTCGTCACGGGCTCCGGCGCGATCGTGGCCTGGGCGTCGGCAGAGGCCTCGCCGGCCGGCTGACGTCCGCCGCTCCCCCGCTCCCGGCCGCGCGGCCCGGAGGGGTCAGTCGTCGTCGAAGTCGAAGTCCTTGGGCTCGCCCTGCTCGAACCAGAGCCGGTCGCCCTCGGGCGCGTCTTGGAGAAAGTCCGGCGTCTCGTTGAGGAGGTCCTCGTCCTCGTCCTCGAGCTCGTCCTCGTCCTCGTCGTCGGCCTCGAAGTCTTCCTCGCGCTCGGCGGTCTGAGGCTCTTCCACGGCATCCATCTCGGTGCTCGTGGAGTCCTCGGTCTCGTAGTCCTCCTCCGCCTCCTCGATATCGAGCTCCAGATCGAGATCGCCGAAGTCGTCATCCCCGTCGAAGATCGAGGACTCGGGCGCCTCCGGGGGCTCCCCGCGCTCGTCGGTCGCGGGCTCGCCCTCCCGGGTGTCGGAAGGCTCGGGCACGGTCGGGTGCGAGACGGTGTCGCCGAGGTCGGGATGCTCGATCCGGGCGCGCTCGGCGGGGCTGACGTCCTCCTCGTCCGTCTCCTCCGGCTCGGCCGGGGACGGGGCCTCGGCGTGTTCGCCGCTCTCGGGTTCGGTCGCCGGTTCGCGAGGCGGAGCCGCAGGCTGCTCGGTCGCGGGCTGCTCCACGACGTCCTCGAGCGAGGCCAGCCAATCCTCCTCCTTGGTCTCGGGCCCGGACTCGATGTCGAAGATGCCCGGCACGGAGCTCTCCTGCTCTCCGGTCTCCTCGGGGGCGGAGGGCGGCGCCTCGCTCGCCGCCTCGGGCTGGACCCGCGTCTCGGCCTCGGCCTCGACGTCGGAGTCGTCCTCGAACTCGGACTCAGAAGTGTCGAACTCGGGGTCGCCCGGACGCGTGGCGGGCCCGAAGGCCTCCTTCTCGAGCCGCTGCAGATCCTCGTTGTCCGCGCCGTGCTGACGCTTCAACTCGAGGTGCTCGCGGATGGCGTCGTCGAGTATTCCCATGGCTCGTTGAAGGGTTACAGATGCCGCTCGTCACTTGTCAAGCGACGGCCTCGCTGCCATTTCGCCGTGCAAGGGCTTTCCCCTGCGCCACGCCGCGGGCTCGCGCAGCAATGGGTGGGCAGCCGATTGCAGCTCAGGATGCGCCCGCGGCGACGACCCGGTTCTTGCCGCTTCGCTTCGCTTCGTAGAGGGCAGCGTCCGCCGCGGCGATCAGCGCCCGCGGGTCGGCGCCGTCGGCCGGCATCGTCGCGACGCCGATGCTGGCGGTGACGTGGAGCGGCGAGTTGCCGTCGACGCCGGCGACCTCGGTCGCCTCGATCCGCTCGCGAACGCGCTCGGCCACCTCGAGCGCCCCCGGCCGGGGTGTCTCCGGCAGCGCCAGCACGAACTCCTCTCCCCCGTAGCGCGCGGCCTCGTCGACGCCGCGCGACTCGAGCTGGAGCACACGGCCGAGGGTGCGCAGCACCTGATCGCCCTGCAGGTGGCCGTAGGTGTCGTTGACGCGCTTGAAGTTGTCGATGTCGAGGAGGACGAGCGAGAGCTCGCCTCCGAACCGCGCGAGGCGCTGCGTCTCGAGCTCGATCCACTCGCGGAAGTGGCGATTGTTGGAGAGCCCGGTGAGCTCGTCGGTGACCGCCTGCTCGGCGACTCGCTCGTGCAGCCCGATGTTCTCGACGGACACCGATGCCTGGCCGATCAAATAGCGCAGGACCTCCTTCTCGTTGTCGTCGAACGCCCGGCCCTTGCGCGCGATCGCCATCGCGCCGCCGCTGACCTCCTCCCCGGCTCGGATCAGGGGATGCGCGATCGCGTGCAGCTTCCCGTCCGCGCCCTCGACGAGGCGCCCCTCGCGCATCGAGCGCCGCGCCGTCTCCCGCAGGAGCTCCGCGCGGCGGCTGTCGCTCCCCTCGCCCGCGCTCGCCTCCGGCTCGTCGTGGCCGGCGAGCAGGATCACGCCCGCCTCGGCCTCCGCCGCCGCGAGCGCCGTCTCGATCACGATCTCGAGCAGGGCCGAGCGATCGAGCCCGGCGGCGAACGCCTCGCCGATCCGCCGCACCGACTGATCGAGCTCCTCCCGCTGGTGCTGCAGCTGCTTCATCTGGTCGCTGAGGCGCCCGCTCATGCGGTTGAACTCGCGCGCGAGCCCGGCGAGCTCGTCGTCGCCCTCGACGGGAACCTCCCCGGAGAAGTCGCCATCGCCGATCCGCCGCGCGGCGCTGAGCATCGCTGAAACCTGCCCACTGAGCATCCGCAGGAGCAGGAAGACGAACACGCTCGCGAGCCCGAAGAAGGCGATGAGCACGAGCGCCACGGTGGGCGCGCGCGCGACGAATCCCTCACCGGCGTCGGTCGTCAGCACCAGGCGCGCGCCCGGTGGCGCTCCATCGAGCGCGAGCGCGGCGGCACGGACCGTGTTGTCCTGCAGATCGACGGTGACCCCGCCCGAGCCCGAGGGCAGCTCGGCGCCGCCGAGTCGGACCGTGGAGGCGAGCGGGCCGCGGTCGGCGACGACGCTGGCGCCGACGCCGGTGAGGCGATGCACGCGCTGCACGTACGCGGTCGCCCCGAGGGCTGCGACCTCGATCTCGCCGATCCTCCCGGTGCCGGACCGCAGCGGGCGCCGGCTGCGGGCGAGCGCGTCGTTGGGTCCCGCATGGGCGAGGAGCTTGCCGTCGGCGTCGTAGAAGGAGACGGCGACGACGCCGGGCTCGGCGCGGGCGTCGCCCGCGACCTTGTCGAGGTAGGACGCGTTGGGAGCGCTCATCGCCGTCGTCACGCCCGGCGTCTCGGCGAGCTTGTTGACCTCCTTCGGGGCCCTGTGCAGGGCCTCGTCGTAGATCTCCTGCGCCGTTGCAAGGCCGGTGGCCAGACGGGCGTCGGCCTTGCCGTTGGCTGAGTCCGCGGTCACCTCCACGACCAGCACGGCGACGGCGATCATGGGCACGACCACGATCGCGACGAAGAACAGTGTCAGGCGGCCGCGAAAGCTCATCTTCTTCTGGAGCCGTCCGGGCTCCTTATCCGGGTATCGGCATCTTTCGGGGGCGAGCCGAGATTCCCGGCCCGGGCAATCATCCTTGCGCGCGGGCACAGGGGACCCCGTACGGGCGTCCGCGGGGACTACGGATGCCTCGGTCTGTCGCTGCTGAGACGCTCCGACCATGAGCAAGGTCCTCGTCGCCTACGCCTCCAAGCACGGCTCGACCGCGGAGATCGCCAAGGCGGTCGCGGACGAGATCCGAAGCGCCGGCCACGAGGTCGACTGTCTCGAGGCCGGCTCGGCGGACGAGGTCGGCGGCTACGACGCCGTCGTGATCGGCAGCGCCGTCTACATCAAGCGCTGGCGCGGCGACGCGAAGCACTTCTTGCGGAAGCAGGCGAAGGCGCTGGCGGAGAAGCCGTTCTGGGTCTTCAGCTCCGGCCCGACGGGCGATCCCGCGGACGACGACCCGGAGTGGCTCGAGCCGAAGCGGATCATGCGCAAGGCCGAGGAGCTCGGCGTCCGCGACCACGTCGTCTTCGGCGGCCGCGTGCCGCCGGAGGGCGGCGGCATCGCCGGCAAGGGGATGCGCTCGGGGATCCCAGAGGAGTTCCAGGACCGCCGCGACTGGGATGAGATCCGCGCCTGGGCGCGCGGCATCGCGGCCGAGCTCGACTAGCCCGCCACGGGGCGACGGATCGCACCCGCTGAGAATCCCGGCCCGGCCGGGTATCCTTGCGAGCCCGCGGCCGGACCCGCTCCCAGCAGTGTCCGCCGCAACGAGGGGCTGTAGCTCAGTTGGGAGAGCGCCTGGATCGCACCCAGGAGGTCGTCGGTTCGAGCCCGATCAGCTCCACTAGCCGAACCCCACATCCTCATGCGATTCCCTGTCCCGCCGCTGGATGCGGACGAGACCGGCCACGGCGATCGTGGTGCCCATTGGTGCCCAATAGGGGCCGGTCAGTGTCGCTGGCGGTGCAAAGTCACTGCCTCTTCTGACTGAACTGCAAACCAGGCTCAGTCCCGCGTTCGTCCTGCTTTGCAGGTCACACGAGGCACCGAACGCAACGGAACGCCGTTTCGTCCGGAATCGGGCCCCCCTGCGGAGCCCATATGCGGACGAAACAGCCGAGTGACGCTCTGCGCGAGAAGCCGCTAGCGACGACGCGCGAAATATGCTCAGCCAACGAGGGAGGGACGAATGGGCTTCATGGACCGAATCTTCGGGCACCACGGATCGCAGGAGGCTGTTGAGGCCGTCCTCGAGCATCGTGGCCCACGCGATCGCGAGGCCGATCCGCGGCCGTGGGACAACCAGACGAGCATCAGCATCGTGGGTGAGTCTCATTACCAGCCCGCACTCACGAAGTTCTGCAATCGCAAGGGCGACGGCGAGGTTCGCATTGAGGAGACCCCTGCCGACCTGATCTGCGAGTCCGAGAACCCGTACGACAAGTTCGCCGTGCGCGTCGAGCTCGCCGGGCAGACCGTGGGCTACCTCCCAAAGGGCACCGCGAAGAGGTACCACCGCCGCGTTGCCCGGCTCGGCGGGCGGGTCACTGTGCCGGCCTTCGTCGGGTGTCAGGCGGGCGGCAAGATCGGCGTCCGGCTCAATATTCCTCACGGGCACCCCGTCCTCGAGTCGCTGAGTCAGCGCAGCTGACGAGCGGTCACCGTTCTCGCGCAGAGAAACACTGCGCAATCCCACCTCGGTGACATTCCGCGCCCTGCCGGACACTTCCCTATACGAGCATGGTTCGCAGGGACTCAGCAGCTATCTCTGGCCGGGAGGCCGCCCGCCGTTACGAGGCGCTAGTCCGCGACCACCTGAGTTCGGTCCTGGGTTACTCAGTCCGCCGCGTGTCTGACCCCCATGCTGCCGCAGACGTCGCGGCTGAGGTGATGCTGATCGCTTGGAGGAGGCTCGAGCAGGTCCCCGATGAGCCGGCAACGCGGCCTTGGCTGTATGGCGTCGCTCGCCGTGTAATCGCGAACGAGAGTCGCGCGGCCGGAAGGCGTAGCCGCCTGAGTGACCGGCTACAGGCCGAGCTCGACCGCCTCTCTGGCTCCCAAGAAGCGGAGGGCGATGTTGAAGCCGGCGTCGTCGGCGAGGCCCTCGCCAAATTGGATGACGAGGACCGCGAGCTGATTCGCCTTCAGGCATGGGAAGGGTTGAGCAGCGGCGAGATAGCTCAGGCACTGGAGGTCTCTCCCGGCGCGGCGAGGACTCGTCTCTACAGAGCCCGTAGGCGGCTTCGCAAGGAAATAGGCGCGCTCGGACTTCAACCACTTACGGCTCGAGCGGCCGAGAAAGACGAGGAGAGCCGATGAACGACACGGCGATCGATCGCGCACTCGTAGCTATGGCGCCCGTCCTCGATGACGACTTGGCGGGTCTGGACGTCGAGGGGTGCGTCGCGGCGCTGCGCCTCGACATCGAGGCATCGCCTCGTCCAGCGCCGATGAGCTCCCCCGCCAGCCAACCCCGACAGCGCCACCTGACTCCATTGAGGCTCGCCGTGGGAGCGGTGGTGGCGCTAATCGTCGTGGCGCTGATCTCGTTGCTCCCGGCGGACTCTTCCGGGCCGAAGGGGGCAAGCGAATTTGCGGCCGCGGCCGTGCGCGTTGCCGAGGCGAGCCCGAGGCTTCTCGTCACTGCGCCGGGTTGGAGCGTTGACAACGCTGATCAGTTTGCGCCTCACCGCGGCGAGACGACCTTCGTCAACGGCGACAGCAGGATCAAGGTGAGCTGGGGCCCGAGCAGCGAGTACGACGGCGTGCTCCGCGACGCCCGGACGGACGGCAGTCAAGCCAGCCTTGGCGATCTGCTCGGCGACGGGGCCGAGACATTCCAGTACCCAGCTGCCAACCAGCCCAGCTTCAGCACCTTGATCCCGCCAACCCATGGTTCCTATGCGAACGTGAGAGCTGACGGGATGAGCTTGACCGACTACGAGAACGTCCTCGCCAGCGTGACGCCGGTCGGCGTCGACGAGTGGCTTGCCGCGATGCCTCGGAGCGTGGTTCAGCCAACGCAAAATGCAGCGACGGTCGCGGAGATGCTTAAGGGCGTGCCGCAGCCGCCCGGCTTCGATCCAGCCGACTATGGCCAGGACCAAAGGGTCCTCAGCCGGTACCAGCTTGGTGCCAGGGTCACGGGTGGCATCTTCTGCGGATGGCTGGACCGCTGGACGGCGGCTACCGAGGCTGGCAACGCGAAGGAGGCGCGCCAAGCCGTCGTCGCTCTGCAGGGGTCCAACGAGTGGCCGGTCTTCAAGGAGATGAGCCTGACGGGCGACTACCCCAAGGTCGCTCGCTCGTATGCCGAGGCAATTGAAACCGGACGCTTCCGCTGGGGGCAGACGAAGAGCGGGTATCTGGCGATCCACAAAGACCTGCCGCGGTTTCGGATCGCGTACAACGCCGGCCTAGGCTGCCGGGACTTGCCTTGAGTGTGCGACCGAGCGCGCTGGCAGCGAGCGATCTGGATTGGGCCCGGGAGCGCCACGAGACGCTGTGTCGTTAGGACGAAGAGCTAGCGACATAAAGTCGAGCCGGCACGGCATTCTCCGGCGCGGCTTTGGGCACTGACACCACTCTGGTGCCCAAATCCACCGACATCCACGGCAATCCGTGGCTATCCGCGACGGCACGCAGGGCGAGGTGGCGCTTCACAAACCGCTTGCTGGAGCCGGAATCCTCGATTGTGGTACTTGAGCACCGCCCCGCATCGCACCCAGGAGGTCGTCGGTTCGAATCCGATCAGCTCCACTTAGAGGGACCGGCGTGTCAAGGCCGGTTGAAAAGTGCCCCACTTCAGCCGGTCCAGGGCCAAGACGAGATACTGAGCGGACCATGTCGAAGGAGAACTTGGAGCTGGCTCAACGGGGGGTTGAAAGCTTGGACGCCTTCTGGTCGATGCTCGACGAGGAGGTGGTCTGGGATCTCCGAGCCTGGCCGATCCCCGACCTGGACGCCGTGACAAAAGGGCGGGAGGCAGTTATCAAGGCTTCCCGGCATTACTGGGGTACCTGGGACGAATACAACGTCGAGGCGGAGGAGATTCTCGATGCCGACCCGAACGTTGTCGTCATCATTCATGAACACGGTCGAGGCAAGAGCAGCGGCGCTCCTTTCGCCCAGACGCATCCGCAGGTGTGGACCTTTCGTGACGGTCGGATCATCCGATGGGCCTCCTTTTCAAGCAGAGCCGAAGCCCTTGAAGCCGCTGGGCTGTCGGCGTAGTCCCTAGACGGCGTTCTGGCCCATCGCAGCTACTGAGTCGGTCAGCCCAAAGCGAGATACTTAGGCGATGTCGGAGGAGAACGTGGAGATCGCGCGTCGCGCCTATGCGGCTTTCAACCGGCGCGACTTCGACGCTGCCCTGGAGTCGCTTGACCCCGATATCGAGTGGCACCAGATGACGCAGTTCCCCGATCGAGCCGTCTACCGCGGACGTGACGAGATGAGGGACCGCTTCTGGAACAAACAGCTGGTCGAGCAGTTCGGAGATTTCAGGATCGACGTCGAGGAGTTCATTGACGCCGGCGATCACATCGTGATGATCGGGCACATCGTCGCCCACGGAAGCGCGAGCGGGGCGCCGATCCGCCAGCGGGTCGTCAACATCTTGGAGATACGCGACGGGAAGACGATCCGCGCATACGATGTCGCCGGGCCGAGCGCGAGCGGGACCTAGCCCGAAGAAGTCGTCTTCGCGGTTCACCTCCACATCTCGGACGAGGATCGGGAGCTTCGCCGTTCTGGGCTCGACATCGCTCCTCCTCAGCCACCGAAGAGCTGTACCGAGATACTGGAGAGGCGATGGAGAACATCGAGATTGCGACCCGGGGCTGGTACAAATGGCTGCAAGGAGACCTGGACGCCCTCGCTGAGAGCTGGGATCCCCGAGGTCGTGTGGGATGTGTCGCACTTCCGGGATTGGCCCGGGGCCGCATACGTTGGGATCGATGGCGTCAAACGCTTCCTGGCCGAATTCTTGGAGGTCTTCGATGACTATGAGTTCGGCATCGACGAGACGCTCGCGGCCCCAAACGGGCGCGTCATCGCTCTGGCGTGGCAGCGCGGAAAGGGTCGCCACAGCGGACTTGAGATGTACTTCGAGTTTGCGCTGATCTTCACGTTTCGTGGCAGCAAAGTCATTCGCCTCGACGCCTACGACGACCGTGAGGCCGCGCGCGAAGCCGCTGGGGTGCCGAAGTAGCCGACCGCCGGGAGTAGTTCGGCCGGTACATGGCGACCGCTCGGACGATTCAAGGCCAAAGCGAGATACTGCTTTGGCGATGTCCCAGGAGGACGCAGAACTGGTCCGCAGGGCTTTCTCAGGGGCCTTGGCCGAGAGTGCGATGGCCTATTGGCACCCGGACATCGTGTACGTCGAGGACCCTTATCTCCCTGGAGCCTCTTCATACGAGGGGCGCGACGAGGTGCTCCAGGCCTGGCGGTCTTACGGGGATGTTCTGGGGGACGAGGATGAAATCGTCGTCACGGTCGAGGAGGTCTTCGATGCGGGAGACCGCCAGGTGCCATTCGTTCGGTTCCGGGGCCATGCTTCTGCCAGCGGAGTGCCGTTCGATCACCTGTGGGGCTACGTCGTCGAGCTCAGGGAGCGAGCGGATCGCAAGCATTCGCGCCTACTACGAACCACGGGCGGCCCTCGAAGCCGCTGGGCTGTCGGAGTAGGCGATGTCGGGGGAGAACTCGGGCCGGCTGTCGGAGAACGTCGAGCGGGGCCGCCGGGCGTACGCCGCGTTGAACCGGAGAGACCTTGACGCCTTCCTCGAGTTCATGGATCCGGAGGTGGAAATAAATACGCGCCTCGCGACGATGGAGGGGCGCTCCTATCACGGTCTCGACGGCACCCGCGATTGGTGGCGAGACATGCTCGCCGTCTTTCCTGACTTCTCTGTCGAGCTCCTCGAGGTGCACGACTACGAAGCCTTCTTGATCGTCCACGTTCAAGCTCGCGGCCATGGGGCCGACAGCGGCGCACCCTTCGGCATGAAGTTCTGGCAGGCGGTGGAGATGCGACGGGACAAGGTCGCCTGGTGGCAGATGTTCAGCAGCGAACGCGAGGCTCTGGAAGCGGCGAGGAAGCGCGAGTAGGCCATGTCGCGGGAGAACGTGGAGCTGGTGCTGGAATCGATTCGCCGTTTCACGCCGGAGAACCTGGACGCGTGGGCCGAGTTGTGGCACCCCGACACCCGCATGTACGCCCCCGAGGGCTGGCCCGAGCCGGGGCCCTTCATCGGCCTGGACGCCGTCACGAAGGAATTCAGAAGCGCGTTCGCCGTCTGGGCGGAGCTCCGATTCGAGGACGTCGAGGTCGTAGGCGAATCCGAGGAGTGGGTCGTGATGACCTTTCGCATTCCCACTCGCGGCGCAAGCAGCGGGCTGGGTGCCGACTTCGACTTTGCAGCCGCGTACCGGATTGAGGCAGGGCTCCTCGTCGAACTCGTGGTCCACTGGCGTACTGAAGACGCCTTGGAGGCCGCCGGACTGTCGAAGTAGCCCCTCGCCATCCGGCGACTCGACCATGTCCGAATCGCCCTTCGGGCGTACCCTGAAGACAGGCCGTCGGGTAACGGAGACGGGATGAGCACGCTGCAATGCATCGAATGCGGAGCCGACAATCCGGCGGCGACGCGATTCTGCGTCAGCTGCGGCGCTGATCAGGCGATCACCTGCCCCGACTGCGGTGCCGCCGGATTGCCCGGCGCGAGCTTCTGCGGCGAGTGCGGGGCCTCGCTTGGTCGTCGACCAAGTGAGGCTGATCCACCGTCGAGGGCGCAAGAACAGGAACTGCCGGAGGAACGACGACGGGCGACGGTTCTGTTCGCTGATCTGTCCGGCTACACGGCGATCGCCGAGCAGCTCGACCCCGAAGTCACCAAGTCACTGGTCGACCGGGCGCTGAAGCGATTGAGCCGTGAGGTGACCGATCGCGGGGGCCACATCGACAAGCTCATCGGTGACAACGTGATGGCGATCTTCGGCGCGCCCGTCGCCCATGAGGATGACCCCGAGCGGGCCGTTCGGGCGGGGCTTGCGATGCAGTCGGCGATGAGCGAGGTCAACGCCGAGCTCGGGGCTCGTGCAGCGTCCAAGGGCATCGAACTGACACTTCGCGTGGGCATCAACTCCGGAGAGGTGCTCGCCGGCGCCGTCGGCGACCAGTACACGGTCATCGGCGACACGGTGAATGTAGCGGCCCGCCTTCAGGTCGGCGGGCGCGGTGGGAGCGGTTACCGTCGGTGAGTCGACCCGTCGTTCCACCGCGGCGGCAATCGAATACCGCGACCTCGAGCCGCTGACGACTGAAGGGCAAGTCGCAGCCAATCCCCGCTTGGGAGGCAGTGCGCCTGGTGGACTCCGAGGCGACGGACGCCACGAAGCGGGGCACCGGCCCGTTCATCGGGCGGGACGAGGAGCTCGCGCTGCTCGCATCGCTTTTCGAGCGCTCCGTCCGGGAGTCCCGTCCCTATCTCGTCACCGTCTTCGGGGAGGCCGGGGTCGGCAAGTCGAGATTGTTGTCGGAGCTGGCGGAGTCCCTCGAGGAGCGGGTCGATCAGGTGGAGACGCTGGTCGGCCACTCTCCGGCTTACGGCACCTCCACCACATACGCGGCGCTGGGGGAGATCCTGCGCGAGCGGTTCGGAGTGTCCCGTGCCGAGGCATCGTCAGTTGGGGCGCACAAGCTGGCCGCCGGAATCGAGGAGCTCGCGGAGGGGACGGGCGAGCTGGTGGACGCAACCCGTGCGGCGGCGCTGATCGCGCGCGTGGCGGGAATCGACGAGCCGGGCGAAGCCGAGGACGAGGATCCCGAGCAGGTCCGTGATCAGATCTTCGCCGCCACGCGCCTCGTGCTGCAGCTCCTCAGCGCGAGAAGGCCGATCGTCGTGGCGTTCGAGGACGTCCACTGGGCGGACGAGGGGCTGCTCGACCTGATCGAGCACCTGGCGGGGTGGGGACATGGGCCGGTGCTGATCCTCTGTTTGGCGCGGGACGAGCTCCTCGAGCGGAGGCCGGCCTGGGGCGGCGGCAGGCGGAACGCGACGACGCTCTCGCTTGATCCGCTGGCCGCGGAGGAGGCCGAAAGCCTCGTCGAGTCGCTGCTGGCGGGTCAGCCGAGTGGCGGTGAGCTGGCTGCCGAAGGTGGCCGATCGCTCCGGCGGCAACCCGCTGTTTGCCGAGGAGATGGTCAACCGGCTCCGAGAGGAGCGAAGCGCCGACGTCGAGGGGCTACCCGACAGCGTTCATGCGGTACTTGCGGCACGTCTCGACGCGCTCGGATCCGACGAGCGGCGGTTGCTGCAGGCAGCCTCGGTCGTCGGGCAGAGCTTCTGGGACAGGGTCGTAGGGGACCTGGTCGGCGGGTCGGTCGAGGACTCGCTGGACGCGCTCGTCGACAAGGACATGATCGTCCCCACTCCCGGCGAGCCGCGTCGCCGGCGAGCGCGAGTTCGCGTTCAAGCACGCGCTCGTTCGCGATGTGGCCTACAGCACGCTGCCACGCGCCGTCCGCGCCCGCCGGCACTCCGAGCTCGCGGACATCATCGAGGGTCGCCTCGGGGAGAACCGAAGCGGCGTCGCCGCCCTTCTTGCAGAGCATCGGCTGAAGGCGGCGAAGCTGGCCGAGCAGGCGGACTTCCCGGCCGACGAGTTGCGGAGCATGCGTCGGGCTTCCGCACACGCGTCCGAGGCGGCCGGTGATGCTGCGGCGTCTCTGTATTCGAACGCCGAAGCGCTGGCGCACTACGAGAACGCGTTGCGGCTCCCAGGCGGGCTGGATCCCGACGAGCTGGCGCGGGTCGAGGAGAGCCGCGGCGATACGGCGTTCCGCGCCGGCCACGTCGATGCGGCCATCGAGAGCTGGACGCTGGCACTCGAGTTCCAGGACGGACTCCGGCACTCCCGCCGCGGGCCGGGGGCCTGCACAGGAAGATCGGCGCCGGGCTCTGGCACAAGGGCGACCGGGAATCGTCGATCGCACACCTGCAGCAGGGGATCGACCTGCTCAAGGACGCCGAACCCTGCCGCGAGCTGATCGAGCTCTACGAAGAGGCGGCCTCGCTCTACGTCGAAACCGGCGACAACATGCTCGCGATCTATGCGGCCGAGAAGGCCCAGCGCCTCGCCGAAGCCTTGGGACAATCCTCCACCGCCAGCCGTGCCCACCTCACGTTCGGACGCGTCTTCGGACGCATCGGTGATCTTGATCAGGCGCGCGCCAGCTTCACGCGAGCGGTGGAGCTGGCGAGGCAAGCCAGTCCGGGCGAAACGGTTCGGGCGCTGCTCGCCCTCGGCCGGCATCTCGAGGTCGCGGAGGCCGACTACCCGGCCGCCACCGCGGCCTGCAGATGAGGCGCTCGAGCTCGCCGATCAGCTCGGCGACGTGCCGGCGCAGATCGAGCTGCATGCGGCCCTCGGACAGCTCGCAATCCATTCCGCCTCCTGGTCGGAGGTCGACCGGCATGCCGAAGCGGCTGCCCGACTTGCGGAGCGGGAGGGTCTATCGGGTCAAATCTGCCTCCCTCTGCTGCTGCAGGGTGTTTCGGCGTGGCGCCTTGGAGATTGGGAGAGCGCCGAATCCCACCTCAATCGGGCGCGCGACATCGCCGCGGCCGGCGGTCGCTCGGAGGTCGCCTTCTCGGCCCTCCTCTGGATCGGTGCCTGCAAGTTTGGCCGTGGCGACTTCCAAGCCTCATGCACCGCCCTTGCAGAGGCCGCAGCCGCCTGCGACCGAGTGGGACTGACCGCCCAAGCCGCCGAGGCGACCGGAGCGCGCGCCGCCGTACTCGCGCTCTGGGGCAGATCGGAGGAGGCCGAGTCCGCGTCCAAGATCGTCGCGGAGCTGCTGGGGCGTGCGGCCAATCCCGTGTCCACCGCGGCGGCCGCGGAGGCACGCGGAGCCGCAGCCTTCGAGACAGCCGCGGCGGCTCGGGAGCTGCGCGAGGCGATCGCCCTCTGGGAGCGCAGCCGGGCGCCCCGTGGATGCGATCAGGGTTCGCCTGTTGCTCTCGAGGTCGCTGGTGAGCGACGCGGCGGCGGCGGGCGAGGCAGCTGAGGAAGCTGCAAGGGAGTCGGAGCGGCTCGGGGTTCCCCACCTTGCCGTCACCGCACGGGCGATCGTTGCAGAAGGACGGTCTCACCCCGCGTCACAGACCTGAGCCAAGCGGGCTTTGCGAGACCCGCGCCTGAGGGTTCGGGCGCCAGGCGCCCTTGTGCCCGAATCCATCAGACCAGCTCCATCGCCTCGAACCGATGCGTGCGCCGTGTTGGCACCGACTGTCTCATCGACTCACGATCGACCACCAGTCGGCGAAGGCCTGATCGCGCCAGTGGGGCCCGACTTCGAGGCCCGCGAAGGTGCGTGCAAGCAGGGGGCCGGCAAGGAGGTCGAGCGCGCGCTCGGAATCGATGTCGCGGCGCAGCTCGCCTGCCTCTTGTGCCTCTTCGATAGCGGCTCGTCCGACCGCGCGGCGTGGCAGGAGGATCTGCTCGCGGAACGCGGCGATCAGCTCCGGATGGCGGACACGTTCGGCCATCAAGCCGCCGATCAGGCCAAGGTAGGCCTCAGCGTCAGCCGGAAACGCGAGTTCTCCAAGCAGTACGCCGCGCTCAAGTCGATTCTCGAGGAGCCCGGCTAGACCCGCGCTGACGAAGACGCGCTAGTTCTCCGCGCTGGTGACTCGTCCCGTGGCCACGTCGTACACGAGCCCCGAAATGACGAGGTCGGCCGGCATGGCCGGGTTCGCGCGGAGGGCGCTGACGTCGGCGGCCGTGGCCCTGTAGGGATCCGTCACGTGCTTGTTGGGCAGTTCTTCGATCGGTACGCCGAAGTAACTCGCCATCAGGTCATGGTGCTCTGCCAGCCGCCGGATCCCGCAGTCGGTGTGCTGGAGCACGATCAACTCGAAGCCGCCGGATGCGTCGTACTGCGCCACGACCATCGCCATCATCGCGACAGCTTGGAGCGTCGGCGGTGTGATGCGACCGCCGATGTTGCGGATCACCGCTGCCTCGCCCAACTCGAGGCCGAGGACGTGGGCAGGATCCACGCGCGCGTCGGCGCAGGTCACAACGAGTGTCTTCAGCCTCGGAATTGCGTGCGGCGGGTGGTCGAACAGCGCGGCGAAAGCCGTGGTTGCGCTCGCGGAGCATCCGGGTAACGGTCATCGGAGCATCCCCTTGTCGATTTGGGTATGAGCGAGGTTGTTGACGAAGTTTCCGAGCGTGTTCTCGGCAACGACCGCGACCAGGTCAACGATCGTGCGGTCGTCGAGCCCCGCGCGTCGGGCGTCGGCGAGCTGCGCGGCGCTCACAGAGCCGCGGGCCTCGAGCAACGCCAGGGCGAGCTCCAGCAGCGCGGTGGTGCGCGGATCGCCCGCACGGGCCTGACGGGCGAGGGTCGTGGCGTCCGGGCTTGCACCGAACGCCTGCGCCGCGAGGGTGTGCGCCCTGAGGCAGTACTCGCAGCGGTTGAACGCGGCGGTTGTGATCGCCACCAGCTCTCTCTCCAGCGCCGAGAGCGTCCCCCTTCGATTGAGCCGGCCGGCATCGAGATAGAGCTCTGCAACGCGCGACCCGCGAGCCATCACGCGGATCGTGTTCGGGACGAAGCGATACGCGCGGCGGGTGCGGGCGAACAGTTCCTCGCTCTCGGGATCGTCGATCTCTACGGGCTCGATCCGCATCAGTCGTCCAGAGGGTTGGCGACGACGAGGTCGGTGAAGCCCAGACTGCGCAGCAGCGCGGCCCGTGAGCCTGGCCGGGCTTCCGCTTGGCGCGCAGTCGCCGCGAGGAGGGTCGCACCGGACCTGTCACGAGGCCAGCGTTCGGAGACCTCGGTGATCGCCGCAGGGGAGAGCTGCCGCAAACGACGCCCGACGACGTCGAGCATGACTCCCTTGCTGAGCAGACTCGCCTCCGCCCCCAGGCGGTGCGGCACGCTGATGTTGAGGTGCAGGGAGATGGCCTCGGCGACGCGAGTCGCGCGCCCATCCTGCTCACCGTGAGCGGAGATCAGGTCCCGTGCGGCCCTGGCCCCCTCGACGGCAAAGCACCGGCAATCGGCATCGCGGCACCAATGGGCCTCGGTCAAACCGAGGTCGTGCAGCACACAAGCCAGGTAGAGCAGCTCGGGGTCGTGTTCGACCCGATCGCGCTGTCCGAACATCGCGGCAAACGCCCACGTCCGCATGCAGTGTCCGTACAGCGGAGGTGAGGACGTCGCCCGGACCAACTCCTCGGCTTCTCGCGCCAGGGCGCTGTCCGGCGCCGTCGGGACCTCGGCCGGCAACGGCCGTTCCCAGCGGGCGGTGAACCTCGAGAGGCGCGCGAGCACCCCCTGACGAACCAGCTCCGCGCGGTCCGCGCGGCTCAGGCGGCCGCCGGTGCGCTCCGCCCAGGTCCAGGTGCCGACGTCGGTGACCATGGCCTGGGACTGAACCAGCGGCGGATGGCCCGTGTTGAACTAATGGCCGGATGCGAGGGCAACGTGGCCTTGCGGCCAGCGTCACTTCGATGGAGAATCGAGTCGTGCGCAAGGTCGTCATGGCCGCCTTCGACGGCATGCAGGTACTCGACATCGTCGGACCGTGGGAGGTCCTCGACGCTGCGACGCGGCTCCTCGGGGGCCGCAGCGGCTATCGCGTGGTCGTCGCAACGCCGGAGGGCCGGCCGGTCCGTGGCTCGGCCGGCGTCCGCCTCGGCGCCGATGCAGCGCTCGAGCGAGTGCAGCCATCGGGCGTCGACACGGTCCTCGTGGGCGGCGGCATGGACCTGAGCGCCTTGGGACGCGACGGACGCCTCCCGGGCGCCGTGAGACGCATCGCGCAGCGTGCCCGGCGCACGTGCTCGGTTTGCACGGGTGCTTTCGTGCTCGCTGACGCCGGTCTCCTCGATGGTCGTCGCGCGACCACCCATTGGGCGTTCTGCGAGGAACTGGCGCGCCGTCACCCGATGGTGCGCGTCGAGGTCGACAAGATCTTCGTGCGCGACGCGCACGTCACGACTTCGGCAGGCGTCACCGCCGGGATGGACATGACCCTTGCATTGGTCGAGGAGGACCACGGGCCCGACCTCGCGCGCAGCGTTGCCCGATGGCTCGTCATGTTTCTTCAACGCCCAGGTGGCCAGTCGCAGTTCTCCGAGCGGCTCGCGGTCGCAGCGGGCGCCGGCACGCCGATCCGTGGCGTCCTCGACGAGATCGTCGCCAACCCAGCGGGAGACCATCGTCAGTCTTCCCTCGCTCGACGCGCCTCGCTCTCGGAACGCCACCTGCGGCGCCTGTTCGTCCGGGAGACGCAGACGACCCCAGCCCGTTACGTGGAGCGTGTCCGGATCGAAGCAGCCCGCGACTTGCTCGAACGCACGGTCACTCCGATCGCCGCGATCGCCGCACGCACGGGCTTCGGCAGCGCGGAGACCATGCGTCGTGCCTTCCTGCGCGTCGTGGGCGTCGGACCAGCCGACTACCGCAGCCGGTTTCGGAAGACCGACTAGGCACCGTCGGCTGCCCCCAACTAGCCGCCCTACGCCGGGTTCGAGCGGCGCGGGCCAGCCGACCGTCATGGCCGCGGCTACGGTTCCGCTGTGGATCTGCGACGGCGCATCGCCACTCGATCGGGCGAGTTCCTGCTGTTCGCGGTGACGCCACCGCGACTGACGACGACTCCGCAGGACGCCGCGGAGATCGGCCGGGTCACCCTGGCGCGGCTGGGGTCGCTGGCGATCGACGGCCTCGTCCTCTACGACATCGACGACGAGAGCGACCGCAACCCCGACGAGCGCCCGTTCCCGTTCCTGCCGACGATGGACCCCGCCGACTATCTCGCTCGCGATCTCGCCGGGCTCGAAGTCCCGGCGATCGTCTACCGCGCGGTCGGCAAGTACCAGGAGGATCGCCTGCGTTCCTGGTTGGAGGAGCAGGATCCAGCCCGGGCGCTCACGGTGTTCGTCGGCTCCTCCTCGCGCCACAAGCCCGTGGCCACCCCGCTCGCCCGGGCCTACGAACTCCGCACCCAAGTGAGTCCAGACCTGCCGCTCGGCGGGGTCGCGATCGCCGAGCGACATGCCCGCCAGCGCGATGAGCACCTGCGGCTGATCGCGAAGCAAGAGGCGGGGTGCTCCTTCTTCATCACCCAGATCGTCTACGACGTCAACGCCGCGAAGGATCTGATCTCCGACTACCACCACGAGTGCGGCGCGCAGAACCTCGCGCCGGTGCCGATCGTCCTCAGCTTCTCGGTCTGCGGATCGCTCAGGACCCTGGACTTCCTCCGGTGGCTCGGCGTCACCGTCCCGCGCTGGATCGAGAACGAGTTGCGCCACGCCGACGACACCCTCGATGCTTCCTATGAGCAGGCAGTCGCGACGGCCCTCGACCTGATCGCCTTCTGCCGGCGGCTGGGGATCCCCTTCGGCCTCAACGTCGAGAGCGTCTCGATCCGCAAGGTCGAGATCGAAGCCTCGGTGCGGCTCGCCGCTCGGCTGGGAACGGAGCTGCGTCGCTGAGGCGCCCAGGGCTACTTGACCGGTTTGCCGGCTGCGAGCAGCGCGACGTACTTCTCGATCCTGCGGGCTCGCGTCTCGGGCCGTTTCGCGTCCTGAACCCGGTAGAGCACCGAGTAGCGATCGGAGCCGCTGAGCGCGGCGAAGTTCTCACGGGCCCGCTCGTCCCGCGCCAGCGCTTCGCGTAGATCGTCAGGGACGGTGGCCGCGGCGGCGCCGGCGTAGGCCGCCTCCCAGCGCCCATCGACCTTGGCGGCCTCGACCTCCCGCAGGCCGGCGGGCGCCATCCTCCCTGCCTCGACCAGGGCCTGCGCCTTCTCGCGGTTGATCCGCGACCAGCGACTGCCTACTCGCCGGGGCGTGAACCGCTGCAGCCAGAACTCGTCGTCGAGGCGGCGCTTCTGGCCGTCGATCCAACCGAACCGGAGCGCCTCCTCCAGCGCCTCGGCGTAGCTGACGCTCTCGCCGCCCTTGTCTTTCCTGGCGATCTGCAGCCAGACTCCGTCGGCGCTCTCGGCCTCCCGCTCGAGCCAGCGCGCCCACTCCTCACGGGAGGCGAAGTGGACGATCGGCTGCCTGGAGACCTCGCCCACGGCGGGAGACTATCCGCCCCGGGATCCTCACCCTTGCTTATCCATGCGCGCGCGGAGCCAGCGGGCGGCGATCCGGTCGAGCGGACGGCGATCGAGGTGGTGGTACTTGAAGCGGCCTTCGCGCCAGGTGACCACGAGGCCCGCGTCGGCCAGCACGTCGATGTGTTGGGAGACCGCCTGCCGGGAGGAAGCGACCTGATGCTTGGTCGCGAGGCGCCCGCAGAGCTCGCCGAGCGTCTGATCGTTGCTCAGGCTGAGCTCCTCGAGGATCGCGCGGCGCGTGTGGTCCGCCAGGGCTTTGAAGACGTCCCGCAAGGGGCTGAGCATAGGCAAGTATTTACTTGCCAGTCAATGGGGAAAACGGGGCCTGGGGCAAGGCCTTGTGTAAGGGAGCGGACATTCGCGTTCCGGACCTGCCGAGGGCGGGCAGGGGGTTCGCTAGGTTGCCGTCTCCCGGCGGCCAATGCGTTTCTTGCTCGGCCCCGGACGAAGATGCGCCCGCTCACTCGCTTGAGGCGCGAATGCGGGTTCACCGTCCGGTGGCCCGGAACCGAGAAGGGAGCTATTTTGGCTACGCGTGCGATCGCGGAAGATTTTGAGATTCACCTGCCCGAGCACGGCGTCGACGGGCTCGACCAGGACGAGGAGTTCTTCGAGATCGAGCAGAACGGGGAGCGACGGAAGATCCGCTTCCACGACTACGACGAGATCTTCTCCGTCCCCGGGCTCTACGAGCGGCTCTTCGCCGTGCAACTCCAGTGCCAGTCGCCGAAGGTCGTCGTCGGGCTGCTCGGCGAGGCCCTCGAGGCCGAGGACGCGGACCCCGAAGAGCTACGGGCGATCGATCTCGGCGCCGGCAACGGCATGGTCGGCGAGGAGCTCGCCGATCTCGGGGCGACCGAGATCGTCGGCGTCGACCTCATCGAGGAGGCCCGCGACGCCGCCGAGCGGGACCGTCCCGGCGTCTACGACGCTTACCACGCCCTCGACATCACCGATCCGCCCCCCGGGCCAAAGCGGGACCTGGCCGAGCGCGATTTCAACTGCATGACCTGCGTCGCAGCGCTCGGCTTCGGCGACATGCCGCCCGCGGCCTTCCTCGCTGCGTACGACCTGGTCGATCCCGGTGGCTGGGTGGCCTTCAACATCCGCGACCAGTTCATCGACGAGCCGACCGACTTCTCGCGGTTGATCGACGGCATGCTCAAGGCGGGAGAGCTCGCCGAGCACCGGCGTAAGCGCTACCTGCACCGGCTCTCGGTCAGCGGCGAGGGGATCGACTACGTCGCGATCGTCGCGCGCAAGAGCGCGGACGCCTAGCGCCCAAGCCGAACGAAGCCTCACCGACACCTGGAGCGGCGCGGGCGCGAGGAGCGCTCGAGTTCGGAGCTCATCGGGTCCAGATCGGCCCAGCGCTGCACTACACGGGCCGGCAGCTGTGGGTCTTCGTCCCGTTCGCGTTCCCCGTGCACGCGGCTCGGCGCCTCTTCTCAGCGCCAAGGCGCGGCTGAGGCGGGCGCTCCGACCAACGGTCGGCGTCACGGCCCTGACCCTTTAGGTGTCGGGCCCGTGTGCGGGGTACAGAGAGAGGGTGACCGGCGAGACACGACAGCTGACCCCCGACGCCGCCCGATCGGCCGCGCCACCGCGGGCTCCCGCGCGCAGACCGCCGCGCTGGCTCGTCGGCGAGTGGGGACCCTGGATCCGGGATCCGCTCGATCTGCTCCGCCTCGCCCTGCTCGCCGGTGCCGTGGTCACGGCCGCCGTCGGGCCCCGCGCCGAGAGCGTGCGCCTGGTGCTCACCTTCGCGGTCCTGCTGCTGCCGCGGTTCCTCGATGCGCCACGGCCGTTCGATCTCGCCTTCATCGGCGGCATGTATCTGCAGGCTTGGGGGAACGTCTTCAACGTCTTCGCGGACGTCTACGGCTACGACAAGATCGTCCACTTCGCGCTGCCGGCCGGCCTCTCGGCCCTGCTCTACCTGGCGCTGATCAGGCTCGAGATCGTTCCCGACCTCTCCGCGGAGAGCGGCGTTCACAACCGGCTCGCGATGGTCCTGCTGACGTTTGCCTTCGGCTTCACGGTCGGCGGCTTCTACGACACCTACGAGTGGTTCGCGATCAAGGTGCTCGGCGAGGGGCTGTTCGCCAACTACGGCGACACGATCGGCGACCTCACCGATGACGCCCTCGGCGCGCTGCTGGGCGGCGTGCTCATCGTCCTCTGGGACCAACGCGGATGGGGGACGCGACGGCGCAGGTTCCGATCCGGCGCGCCCCCCGATCCGATCGCGGAAGCAGGCGACCGGTTCTTCAAACGCATCCAGCCCGGGGCCCAGGGGCCGCCGCCGGAGCCCGTGGCCGCGCCGCGGTGGCTGCCGGTGCTCACCCTGATCGGCGACGCGATCCGCGCCAGCCTCCTTCTCGGCGCCGGAATGGCGCTCGCCGCCGGCCATTGGGAGGAGACCGTGCGCTTCGCGCTCAGCTTCGCGGCGGCGCTCGCCCCGCGTCTGCTGCGGATGCCGAGACCCTTCGACGTCCTCTTCTGCGCCGCGATGGCGGCGCAAGCCTGGGGCGACTACGCGACGGCCTTCAACGACCTCACCGGCTTCGAGAACGTGGTCCGGCTTCTCGTCGCCGGCTCCTTCGGGCCGATCATCTACCTGGGGTTGATCCGGCTCCGCGCCGTGCCCGACTTCGCGGAGGACGTGGGGATCCGGCACCGGACGGCGATCGCGCTCACCTCCTTCTGCTTCGGCTATTCCGTGGGGATCCTCTACGAGCTCTACATCTGGGTTGCCGACCGGGTGCTCGACGCCGACGTCATGGTCACCTACACGCAGTTGATCCAGCGCATGACGCTCGACGGTATCGGGGCCGTGATCGGGGCTGCCCTGCTCGTGCTGTGGCACAGCCGGGGCTGGGGCACCACCGCGGGGCAACGTCGCAGCGGGCGGGCGCTTTCGGGTGCGAGCCGCGCCGTACCACCCCCCTGAGCCGATCCGACTCCTCACCCGGCGGGTTGAACCTCGGCCCACGCGCGTCCGTACCCCCCGGCATGAGCAGCACTCACCCCAGATCCCGTATCCGGGCGGCCCTCGTCGCCGCCGGCGCTTCCATCCTTCTCGCCGGGGGCTCCGCCGCCGCCGCAGGCGCCGCCGGGGTGGATGACCCCCGCGGACACCACAAGGGGCAGGTCGAGATCGAGAACTTCGCCTTCAGCCCACACAAGCTCAAGGTCTCGCGGGGGACCAAGGTCGTCTTCAAGAACCACGATTCGACCGCGCACACGGCAACGCAGCGCGGCGGCTTCAACACGGGCCGGATCGCACCGGGCGCGAAAGCGTCGATCAAGCTGCGTCACCGCGGCGTCTACAAGTTCCACTGCAAGATTCATCCCTTCATGCACGGCAAGATCGTCGTACGGTGAGCCGATGGCACCGGGGGCCCTGAGTCGCGAGCGCGACGTCCGCGAGGCTTACGCGGCGCACGCCGGCGAGCTCTACGGGTTCGCGGTGCGCTCGCTCGGCGACACGGGCCTCGCTGAGGAGGCCGTGCAGGAGACGTTCGTCCGCGCGTGGCGCGCGGGCGACCGCTTCGACCCGAGTCTCGGCTCGCTGCGCACCTGGCTCTTCGCGATCCTCCGCAACGTGGTCATCGATCTCAGCCGCGCACGAGCCTCCCGCCCAGGCGTTGCCGAGGGCGGGATCGAGCAGTCCGTCGACCCACTCGAGGAGGCGCTGCTCTCGTGGCAGGTCGAGGAGGCCCTGCGACGGATCGGCGAGGGGCACCGGCAGGTGCTGATCGAGACTTATTACCGGGGCCGCCCCTACGCGGAGGTCGCGGCGCAGCTCGGCGTTCCCGAGGGGACGATCAAGAGCCGCGTCTACTACGGGCTGCGGGCCCTCCGCGTCGCCCTCGAGGAGATCGGTTATGAAGGCTGAGGCCTGCGAATGGCGGGAATCGCTGGGGGCGTACGCCCTCGGCCAGCTCGCCGAGCATGAGCGGACGGGCCTCGAGGCGCATCTCGAGGGCTGCCCGCAATGTCGCGAGGAGCTCGAGGCCCTGCGCGGGGTCGCCCGGGCGATGCCGCTCGCTGATCCCAACCACTTCGACAGCGCCCCGGCACCGCCCGCCGAGCTCGCCGAGCGGGTCGCGGCGAGGGTCGCCGCCGAGCGCCGGCGCTCACGGCGACGGCGACGCCTACGGATCGGGATCCCGCTCGCCGCGGCGACGGCCGCGGCAACGGCGATCGTGGTCTTGGTACTCAGCGCCGGGGGCACCGACGAACCCGGCCGGCGGGTCGAGTTCGCATCTCTGCCGCCCGGCGTGCAGATCGCCGCGACGCTGCAACCGCATGCCTACGGGACCGAGATCCGGATGTCTGTCGACGGCGTCGCTTCGGGCGCGCTCTGCCGGGTTGGGCTGCGCGGCCGCGACGGCAGCCTCGTCCCGGCTGGCACGTTCCGCTACCGCTATGGGGAAGACGAGGCGGTCCTGAGCTCCGCCCTCGACCTCTCGAACACGCGCGCTGTCGTCGTCCACGTCGGCCCGCGCGCGTACAGCGCGCCCATCCGCGGCGCTCCGAGCGCCTGAGCCGGACCGCTCAGCTCAGACGAATCGGCGCACGAACTCGAGTGCCTTCTCCGGCGTCTAGGCAGTCGGGTACGCGAGCGAGAACCGGACGGTGACGTCACCGTCGATGCACTGCACGTCCGAGCCCGCCCCCGCGTACTGGCACCGCATCGCCGCGATCCGGCGGTTGCAGCCGGGCGCGCAGCCTGGATCCCAGGAGGCGATCCAACCTTGCGCGACCTGCGTGGCGAAGTTGCAGTCGGTGCCGTCCGCCTGCAGGTCGATGAATCCCGGGACGGCGGGGGACCCGGAGGTGGCCGGGCGACCCCCGGTGATGACGCCGGGCTGACCGCACGGCCCCGAGTAGCGCTTCGAGCCGCCGGCGCTCGCCGAGTGCCCTGCGGGAGGAGCCGTCGCCGTGGTGGCCGGGGCTCCCCCGGGGCCCGCCGGCGCCACGGTCGTGGTCGTCGGCACCGCAGCGGCCCCGGACCCGGTCGGCGCGACGGTCGTCGTCGTCTGATTGATGATCGTCACCCCCTGGCCGCCGCCGCAGCCGGCCAGCAGCAGGCAGGTGCCGAGGGCGAGGGCGGCCCGGAAACCCATGGGCGCAGTCTATGAGCGCCTACGGGCGACTCAGCAGAGCGCGGCGCCGGGGGATAGGTTGGGCCCGATGTTTCGGCTGCTCGACATCCTTGCGACCCTCACCGAGGCCGACGTCGAGTGGCTTTCCGAGCACGGAGCGCCGCGGCGGCTCGCGCCCGGCGAGGTCTTCACGGAGGCGGGCGACCCCCACCCCGACCTGTACCTGATCCTCGAGGGCACGGTCCGGCGCACCGCAGCCGGCTCGGGGGACGGCTTCAGCCCGGGAGACGTGGTCGGCCTCGTCTCACTCCTGGACAACGGACCGTCGGCGACCGGCTTCGCCGCCGACTCCGAGGCGGTGGTCTTCGAGCTGCCCCAGGTCGACCTCCGCAAGAAGCTCGAGCTCGACGTCCGGTTCGCCGCCCGCTTCTACCGCGCCCTCGCCGTCCTGGCCGCCGGTCACCTGCGCCGTGGCCTCGGCGACGCTCCCGCGGACGTCGACCCGGGCGAGGGCTCGACCTCGAGCCTTGGGCAGGACCGCGTGCGCCGCCTCAGCCGTCGCCTCGAGGCAGCGGAGGATGTCCTCATCAGCGGCGACGACCTCACCGTCGACGAGGTCGCCCGCGTCGCCTGGCTGCGGGCTCCGGTCCGGGAGACCGAAGCGGCCCGGGAGATGCTCCGCCGCTCCCGCGAGGTCGTCGACCGGCTCGCGGAGCGGCCCGAGCCCGTCTACGGGCTGACGACGAACCTCGGTGAGCTCAAGGAGGAGCGGATCCCGGCGAGCGAGCAGGCGAACTTCCAGCGCCACATCCTGCTCAGCCACGCCGCCGGCATCGGCCCCGAGCATCCGCCCGCCGTGGTCCGGGCGATCATGGTCACCCGCCTGAACGGCATGGCCCGCGGTGGCTGCGGTGTCCAGCCCGCCGTCTTCGACACGCTGCTGGCGATGCTGAACGCGGACGTCGTGCCGTGCGTCCCGAGCCGAGGCTCCATCGGGATGGCCGACCTCGTCCCGCTCGCGCACATGTCGCTGCCGCTGATCGGAGCCGGCGAGGTCCTGGTCGACGGGCGCAGGCTGGGCGGCGCCGAGGGGCTCGCCACGGCCGGTATCGAACCCCCGACGCTGGGACCCAAGGACGGTCTGGCGCTGGTCAGTGCCAACTCGGCCTCGGTCGGGCAGGGCGCGCTGGTGGTCGTGATGGCCCAGAACCTGCTCGCGCTCGCCGACATCTCGGTCGCCCTCAGCCTCGAGGCTCTCGGCGGCCACACCGGCGTATTCGACCCGGACGTCGACGACGCCCGCCGCTTCTCCGGCCAGCTCATGAGCGCCGAGCAGATCACGGCGCTGCTCGAGGGCAGCGGCCTGTGGAACTCGCCGCCGACCCTCGACGTGCAGGACCCGATCAGCTTCCGCTCCGCCGCTCAGGTGCACGGCGCGGTGCTCGACGTGCTCGGCCTCGTGCGCGGCACGCTCGAGACCGAGCTCAACTCGACCGGCGACAACCCGATGGTGATGGTCGACCGCGGCGAGATGCTGTCGACCGGGAACTTCCACCCGGCCGCGCTCTCGATCGCCTTCGACACGCTCTCGATCGCGATCGCGCAGCTGACCGGAATGTCGAGCAACCGGGTCGTCCGGCTGATGGACTCCCACTTCACGAAGCTGCCGATCTACCTCGCCGCAGAGCCGCACCGCAACGTCGGGCTCGGCGTGATCCAGAAGACCGCGACCGCGCTGAACGCCGAGGTCAGGCTCGGAGCCAACCCCTCATCGCTCGACTACGTACCGGTCGCGGGCAGCATCGAAGATCACGCGACGATGGCGGTGGAGGGAGTCGCGAAGGCGGACCGGGCGGTGGACGCGGCGCTCCACCTGCTTGCGATCGAGCTCATCGTCGCCTGCCAGGCGGTCGATCTCCGCTCGGAGGTGACGCTCGGCGCGGGCACCGGCGCCGTCCACGAGCTGATCCGCTCGCGGGTGCCGGCGGTGTTCGAGGACAGGCTCCTGGCGGAGCAGATCGCGACCGTGCGCTCGCTGCTCGACGACGGCAGCGTGCTCCGCGCGGCGGGCGAGGCGGTCGGGCGCAAGCTCGGAAGCGTCACACCGGGCTGAGCCGGTGGCTTACGCGAACAGGGCGCGGCTCACCACCGAGACGACGACGAGGAGCAGGAAGCTCGCGAAGAAGACCGTCGTTGCCGCCCGCGCGCGGCGCAGTGACGGCGAGGCCTTGCGCCAGGCCTTCGGCGGTCCGATCAGCCGCTCGGCGCGGATCTGCCCGCGGTGGACGCCGAGCTCCTGGAACTGCCGCGTGAGGTCGGCGATCATCGGCTCGGGGCCCGACAGCATCACCGCGTAGTCGCGGACGTCGCCGCGCAGAAGCTTCGCGACCTCCTCCCCGGACGGCAGCCCGCGCACGCTGCGGTCCCAGATGTGGACGTCGAGGCCCGGGCAGGCCGCCGCGCAGTCCTCGAGGCGCCCGAACTCGAACGCCTGCTCGGCGCGATCGACGCCGACGATCAACGTCACCTCGTAATCGGCGTAGCGGTCTGGATGGGCCCTCATGTCTTCCGCCATCGACATGAACGGGGTGATGCCGATCCCGCCGGCGATCCAGATCTGCTTGTGGCGCTCCGGGATACGTGCGACGAGGCGACCGTAGGTGCTGTGCAGCAGCGCCCTCGCGTCGTCGGCCGCCGCGATCTCCCGCAGCCGCGAGGTGTGCGCGCCGCTCGTCTCGATCACGAGCGAGATCGTGCTGTCGTCGGGGGCCGAGGCGATGCTGAACGGGTGCGCCTCGAAGTCGCGGTGGATCTGCGCCCGGCTGTCGAGCAGATCGACGTAGGTGAACTGTCCGGGCTCGAAGCGCACCGGCGCGCCGACCGGCTCGGCGCGCAGCTCGACCGCGTTCGCCGCCTCGTGGTAGGCGACATCCACGATCCGGTACTCGCGCTTGGGCTCGACGATCCGCCGCACGACCGCGACCCACAGGAACGAGGCCGTGCCGAGTACGTAAATCACGGCCAGATACCAGCGCAGCGAGGGGATATCGGCGGTGTCGAACGTCGAGTTGTCGATCAGGATGCTGTAGCCGGTCACGACCATGGCGATCCCGAGCAGCAGGTGGACGAGTCGCCAGTTGCCGAACGACAGGCGCATGTACATCGTCACCACGAGCGCCGCCCCGATCGCGATGTAGGAGACCCAGTCGAGCGCGACCACGTGGAAGGGGACGAGCACGTGGGCGGCCGCGAGGAAGCTGCTCGGGATCAGCAGGCCGCCGAGCAGGTACATGATCGGGTGGAAGCTGACGAAGCCGAACATCGCCAATCCGACCACTCCGTGCGCGACGTAGACGGCGGTCAGATCGCCGAACAGGTACTCGAGCACGGCGGTGCGGCTCGCGAGGATGACGGCGATCGGGAGCAGGACGGCCGCGATGATCCCGCTGATCTCGCCGAGGACGAACCCCGTGCCACGCTTGTCGAGCGGCCCGCCCGAGGCCGTGTGGGCGTCGAGGAAGTAGAGCAGCACGGCGACCGCGACCAGCGCCACGACGACGAGATAGCCCACGGCGCTGGGGCCTCCCGAGAGGCGGCGGCTGCCCCGCTCCAGCGTTGTCGCGTAGCCGGGCTCTCCCGCGTAACCGCCGCTCTCCATCGTTCTGGTCGGCCTCCTCGTTCGACTAGGTCGTGGCGCCGACGCTGAGCGACGGGCGGCTGTTGAGCTCCTGGGGATCGAAACCGGCGATCCGCTTGAAGGAGGCGGCGAGCTCCTCGAGCTCGCCTGGTGCAAAGACGTCCTCGGGTCGTTCGAATCCATCCGGCGCCCGCTCCTCGGCGAGCTCCATGCAGCGGACGGCGAGCAGGTCCCGGTTGGCGCGGACGACCCCGGCCGTGGCCGGGCGTCGCGCCTGCTCGTACTCGGCCAGGGCCTCCTCGATCGTGGGCCGGAGGGCCAGCGCATGCGCCAGGGTGCGCCCGTCGACGATCGCCTGCGAGGCTCCGTTGGAGCCGACCGGGTACATCGGGTGCGCGGCGTCGCCGAGCAGGGTGACGCGGCCGAAGGACCATTGCGGCAGCGGGTCGCGGTCGACCATCGGGTACTTCCACCAGCGCTCCGCGCCCGCGATCAGGGCCCCGAGGTCGAGCCAGTCGAAGCGCATGTCCCCGAACGTCTCCGCCACCTCGGCGGGGTCCACCTCGTGGTGCCAGTCGTGGCGGGGCATCGCGTGCGCCTCGCCGGTGAGACCGTCGAGGACCATGTTCACCTCGACGCGTCCCTCGCTGTCCGGGTGGGTGAGCGGGTACATGACGGCGCGCTTGCCGCTGCGCCCCACGAGCACCATCGAGCGCGGGCTCAGCGGCGGCTTCGCGAGCGCGATCGCCCGGTACATCGTGATCCCGTTCCAGATCGGGTCGCCATCGTCCGGGAACAGCTGCGCCCTGACGACCGAGCCGATCCCGTCGGCGCCGACGACGAGGTCGCCCTCGGCACCGGAGCCGTCGGCGAAGGTGACGGCGGCGCCATCGCCCGTCGGCGCATGCGAGACCACGCGATGCCCGGTGTGCACGTGCGCCTCGCCGAGCCGCGCGAGGCAGGCCCGGTAGAGCAGCCCGAGGAGGCGACCGCGGTGGATCGAGTACTGCGGCCACTTGTAGCCCTCGGCCAGCCCGGAGGGCTCGCCCCAGATCCGCTGTCCATGCTTGTTGAACATCACGAGCTCGGCGGTCTCCACCCCCGTCTTCGCAAGCTCCGCGGCGAGGCCGAGCTCGGTCAGCTCGCGGACCGCGTGCGGGAGCACGTTGATGCCGACCCCGAGCTCCTTGATCTCGGGCTCGGCCTCGTAGACGTCGACCTCGATCCCGGCAGCGTCGAGGGAGAGCGCGAGCGCGAGCCCCCCGATGCCGCCCCCGGCGACGACTACCTTCATCCCCGGCGCTCCCCGCGGGGCAGAGGCGACCGCTGTTGCTCCCTGGCGCTCACGACGGCGATCCTACAGCCGTCGCCTCGCCGGCGAAAGCTGGCCGCGGCGGCGCCCCACCTTCAAGGTCTCGGCCTCCGTACGGCGTTCGAATGGGTCAGGTGGTGCTGGGATCGCGCTGCAGCGGCGCACCTCGCCCGCTCGCCTCGGCCGCCTCCCTCGCTGGCCTCTTCTCCCCCTTCGGGCCCTGGGGCCAGAGGACGTAGAGCAGCATCGGCACCGCGTACAGCAGGTACACGGCGACCTCCGCATCCGTAGGCCGCGGCTGCAATCCGAGCATTCCGGTCAGCAGGGAGGACGTGACCGTGTCCGGTACGACGAGCCAGCTCAGGTCGAGAGCCTGGCCCTGGAAGGCGTTGACCCAGCCGGCCTCGTGCCCGGTGTGAATCGCGGTCGCGAGCAGTCCTGCCGCGACCAGGACGAGCACCGCGGCGGTGAGGCGGAAGAACCGCGCGAGGTCGATCCGCACGCCGCCCCGATAGATGCCGATCCCGATCAGGACCGCGGCGAGGACGCCGAGCAGGGCCCCGAAGCCGGCGAGGAGGGCGTCCGTCGACGCCTGGAAAGCGGCGAGCAGGAAGACTGCCGTCTCGAACCCCTCGCGGAGGACCGCGAAGAAGGCCATGGCGATGAGGCCGACCGCAGAGCCGGTGATCAGGGCCTCGTCCGCGCGTTGCTCGAGCTCGGCCCGCAGCCCGGCGGCGTGGCTGCGCATCCAGAAGATCATGAAGGTGACGATGCCGACGGCGGCGAGGCTGACGACCGTTTCGAGTTGCTCCTGCTGGCGCTCCGGCAACTGCTCGTCGACGGCCTGCAGGGCGAGGCCGACGGCAAGGCAAAGGGCGACCGCGATCCCGACCCCGATCCAGACCCAGCGCAGCGCCTGGCGCTGATCCTGGCGGCGCAGGAAGGCCGCAACGATCCCGACGATCAGCGCCGCCTCGACGCCCTCGCGCAGCCCGATCACGAAGGTCGGGATCACTGTTTGCCTTTGTCCTGGTCCGTGTTCATCAATTCCGATGCCGCGACTAGGAAATGCCGCGGTCACGGACCCTAACACAACTTAGGTCGCCCTAATGAGGTCGCCCTAACCAGCAAGGGGGAGGCTAGTAGAGCGGCCACGCTGGTCCCGGATAGGTGAGCCGACGTGACCGGTGGCCTCCGATTCCCGCGTGAGCGGGGTGGGGGTGAAAGAAGGTCGAGGACGTCCCGCCCCCCGGAGACGTCCTCGACGTTTGTGCGCCCAGAGCGCAATAACGTTGGCCACGTCCGCCGGGCGCAGACGTCCTCGACGTTTGTTGCCCACATCTGGTGTCTACCCGGTCAGGGGCCGAGAGCTTCCACCAGTTCGGCCTGCGCCGGTGGGATCCCGCACGCGCCGCGAAGCGGAGCACGTCGCGACCAAAGGCGCCGCACACCTCCCCGCAGCCCCGAAGGGGATGCGGTATCTCCGCGGCGCCGCAGCCACGCCAGGCATCGCGCACGCGCGGACGCGAAGCGGAGCACGTGCGCGCTAGATCACGTGAAGATGATCTGACCGCCCGCCGCGAGCCCGTAGAACTCGCCCACGGTGATCACGTCGGCGACCTGGTCGATGAAGTCGTCGGGGTCGAGGCCGAAGAGGTCGACCGACGCCTTGCAGGCGTACAGCCCGGCCCCGGAGTCGGCGATCATCTCGACGAACTCGGGGATCGGCGGGATGTCGAGCTTCTCCATCTCGGCGGCGAGCTTGTGCGTGACGAGGGCGGAGATACCCGGGACGCCGCCGGCCCAGGTCGCCAGGTGCAGGCCCGGGTTGCCGACGGTCGCGACCTTGACGTGCTCGTGCTTGACCTTGTTGATCGCGTCCATGCCGAAGAAGGTGAAAAAGACGTTCGCCTCGATCCCCTCCATGCGGGCGCCGTTGGCGAGGATCAGGCCCGGGTAGATGCCCTCCAGGGAGCCCTTCGAGATGATCACCGAGACCTTCTCGATCGGCTCGACGGCCTGTCCGCCGCCGTTCGATTCGCTTCCGTTCATTTTTCGCCTCCTAGATGCAGCCGCGCGGCTTCGGGATCCCTGCGACCCGCGCCGCGAGCTTCGCGGGGCCCTTCGGGAAGAGCTGGTACAGCTCCTTGATCGGGACGCCGGACGCCTTGCCCAGCGCTCGCACCGACGGCGCCGTGCCCGTGCGGAGGTAGGTGTCGCGCATGAAGTTGACGACCTGCCAGTGGCGGTCGGTGAGCGTCGGGATGCCGCTCTCGGCCGCGATCGCCGCGGCGATCTCCTCGTTCCACTGCTCGGGATCGGTCAGAAAACCCTCGGGATCGACGTCAACGTCGGCCCCGGCGTAGGTAGCTGTGCTCATTCAACACCTGCCTTCTTTTCGGATTCGTGCTTGGCCGGGGCGCCGCCCAGCCCCGGGATGTCGTGCCCCGGCAGGAGCACGTGCCAGTAGATCGGCTGAAAGGCGAGCTTCGCCAGGTGGTTCAGTCGCGACTCACCGAGCAGCGCGAGCGGGCCGACGCCCGGCACCGGGTAGCGCCCGGGCAGCGGCTCCCGCTCGTAGTCGAAGTCGAGCAGCAGGGCTTTGTTGAAGCCGCTCTCGATGAAGCAGTTGACGTGCCCGTCGTAGCTGCCCTCGAGCTCCTCGCCGGCGAGCAGATGGCGGACGTTGGCGACGAGCGTCTCGCCCTCGTAGTGAGTTGCCGAACCCGCCTTCGAGGTGGGCAGGTTCGTGGCATCGCCGATCGCGAACACGTTCTGGGCGGCCGCCGTCTGCAGCGTCGCCGGGTCCGTGGCGATGAAGCCGAGCTCGTCGCCGAGCCCCGGGGAGTCGGCGACGAAGGCGGCGCCGCCGTGCAGCGGGATCGCGACGAGCAGGTCGAACGGGACCTCGCGCTCATCCCAGCTCACCAGCTTGCCCGCCTCGCCGTCGACGCTCCCGGTCGCGAACTCGCTCACGACCTCGATCCCCTTCTCGCCCAGCATGCCGCCCAGGTGCTCGGCCGCAACCGGCTTCGTGAAGGCGGCGTCGAGCGGCGTCACGAAGCTGATCTCGACCTCGGAGCGGATCCCCCGCTTGCGCAGGTGCCAGTCGGCAAGGAAGGTGAACTCGAGCGGGGCGACCGGGCACTTGATCGGCATGTCGATCAGGTTCACCACCAGGCGCCCGCCCTCGAAGGAAGCGAGGGCATCGCGAAGCCTGATCGCGTCCGGAAGCGAGTAGAAGCCGTGGATGCTCTCCCCCCGGCCCGGACCCTCCAGGCCCTCGGTCTCCGAGTCGAGCAGCGAGGCGCCGGTCGCGATCACGAGCACGTCGTAAGCGAGCTCGGAACCGTCCCCGAGGCGCACGCGCTGAGCCTCGACGTCAACGCCGTCGATCGCCTGCTCGCGGAAGTCGATGCCGTCGTGCAGCTGCGCGCGCCGCGAGCGGACGAGGTCGTCCGGGTCGGCCATCCCGAAGGGGACGAACAGCAGACCCGGCTGGTAGAGATGGCGGTCGTCGCGGTCGACCACGACGATCTCGTGCTCGTCGCCGAGCTCGCGACGGAGACGGTTCGCCACGAGGGTGCCACCCGTGCCGGCTCCGAGGATCACGATCCGTTCGCTCATCGGGTCGAGGCTAGATCGCGCGCGGCCCGCCGTCGTCGGGGCAAGCCTGCGGGTCGCGGCCAGGGAAACTACGGATTCGCGGAAGCGGGCCGCTCGCCGCCTCCCAGCAGCCAGCCGCCGAACGCGACCGTCCACAGGAGCACCGGATAGGCCACCCAGCGCTCGGTCCCACCGTCGCCGAGACCATCGGTGAGCACGCCCGAGCCGAACAGCGCTGCGAGCGCGACGACCCCGAAGACAACGGCCACCCAGCGCATGGGGCTCGCGATGAGCCGGGCGGAGGCGATCGCCGCCACGCCGCCGCCGAGGAAGGCGAGCAGCGAGAACAATGGGTGCACCGTGCCGACGTTGCCGGGGAAGATCCCGACGCCGAGGACGCCGATGCCGAGCGCCAGCGCCGGCAGCGTGAAGCCGCGCCGGGCATAGGCGCGATGGGCGAGTGCCGCGGCGGCGATCAGCGCGAGACCGGCGACGATCATCGTCGCGTTGAAGATCGTCGCTGAGGGCTGCAGGATGATGCTGTCGGGCGGCCGCGTTGCCCCGAGGTCGCTGATCTCGTTCTCCGCCGTGGTGTAGGTGGCCGGGTACAGCGCTTCGGCCGTGATGATCCCCATGAGGATCAGGCTCCCGGCGAAGACATAGAGGAGCCCGGCCAGCCGCCGGGCCGAGGCGATCGCATCTCCCATCGTCGGCACCGTAGGCTCGCCGCTGAGCAGGCGTATCCGTAGCCGAACGACTTCCGGACCCGTGGCGAGCACGGATCGGGTTCCTCGCGAGCGTGATGTAGAAAAGCGAGGGGCGGCTCCGACACCCGGGTGAACGCGCCGAATGGGCGCACCGAGACAGGAGGAATCCGATGAGGTTCATGTTGCTGCAGTACTACGGCCCCAACGGCGCGGGCCCGGGCGTGCCGCCGATGAGCGAGTGGAGCGCGGAAGCCAGGCAGGCGCACATCGACTTCCAGCTCGAGCTCAACGAAGAGCTGACCGAGCTCGGCGAGTTCGTCGAGGCACAGGCGCTCACACCGCCCGAGGCCGCGAGGTTCGTGGTCTCCGACGGTGGGCCGCAGCCGGTCGTCACCGACGGCCCCTACCCCGAGTCGAAAGAGCTGCTCGCCGGCTACCGGATGATCGACGTCGAGTCGCTCGACCGCGCGCTCGAGATCGCCACGCGGGCATCCGCGGCGCCGGATCACGAGGGCAAGCCGATCCGGACTCCGATCGAGGTCCGCGAGGTGATGTGGAAGCACGGCGGCGACGTGTGAGCAACGTCGCGACGCCAACGTCGAGGATCTGCTGCGCTCCTCGGCGCCGCAGGTCCTCGGCGCCGTGGCGCGGCGCTTCGGGGACTTCGGCGACGCCGAGGACGCGGTGCAGGAGGCGCTGCTGGCGGCCTCGACGCAGTGGCCTGCCGAGGGGACGCCCGAGAACCCGGTCGGCTGGCTCATCAGCGTCGCCTCGAGACGGATGACCGACCGCATCCGCAGCGACTCCGCCCGCCGCGGTCGCGAGGAGCTTGTCGCGGCGGCCGAGGTCGGGTCCGACCCGGACGCAGCCGCCCCGGTCGACGAGGACGACACGCTGACGCTGCTGTTGATGTGCGCCCATCCGGCCCTCAGCACGCCCTCCGCGATCGCGTTGACGCTGCGCGCCGTCGGCGGGCTGACGACGGGTGAGATCGCAGCGGCATTCATCGTTCCCGAGAAGACCATGGCCCAGCGGATCAGCCGCGCGAAGGCGACGATCCGCTCCTCAGGCGTGGCCTTCGCGATGCCGACCCCCCGGGAGCTGCCGGAGCGGATACGGGCGGCGATGCACGTCGTCTACTTGATCTTCAACGAGGGCTACGTCTCGAGCGCGGGGGCGGACCTCGCCCGGGACGACCTGGCGGCCGAGGCCATCCGGATCGGCCGGCTCCTCCTCGCCGCGCTGCCCGAGGAGCCCGAGGTCGAGGGGCTGCTGGCGCTCATGCTGCTGACCGAGGCGCGGCGCCCGGCTCGTGCGGGCGCGAATGGGCAACTGATCCCACTGGATGAGCAGGACCGATCGCTGTGGCGGTCCGAGCTGATCGAGGAGGGGACGCGGCTGATCACCGCCGCCCTCGCCCGCCGGGCGGCGGGTCCGTATCAACTGCAGGCGGCGATCGCGGCCGTTCACGATCGCGCGCGACGGCCGCAGGACACGGACTGGGACGAGATCCTCTCCCTCTACTCGTTGCTGGAGCGGATCTCCCCCAATCCGATGGTCAGCCTCAACCGCGCGATCGCGGCAGCGATGGCCCACGGGCCGGAGACCGGGCTGAGGCTGCTCGAGCCGCTCGAGTCGGAGCTCGGCGGCCACCATCGCCTGCACGCCGCGCGCGGCCATCTCCTCGAGCTCGCCGGGGACAGCTCCGCCGCGATCGCCGAGTACGCGCTCGCCGCCGAGCGGACGACGAGCGTTCCCGAACAGCGGTACCTGCTCGCGCAGGCGGCGCGGCTGCGGGACGCCGCCATCTAGACGAGCGTCACCTCCGTTCGGGGACCGCCGCGGGCGCTGCGAGGATCAGCGGGCCGAGATCGAGCGCGCGATGAGCTCCGCCCCGACATTCACCTTCTCCGCGCGGGAGATCCGCGACCGCACCGGGCACGTGATCGTCTGCGGGCTGCACGACATCTCCCTGCGCACGATCGAGCAGCTGTATCTGGCGGGGATCGGGGTCGTCGTGATCGACGACGAGCCCGACGAGCGGCTGCTGAAGGTGATCGACGCCTGGCGCATCCCGCACATCGAGCGGCACACGATCCTCGACGACCCGTTCGGGGCCGCGGGTCTTCCGGGCGCAGCCGCAGTTATCTGCGCGGAGAGCTCCGACCTGCTCACTCTGGAGACCGCGCTGCAGGTGTACGCCCTGCGGCCCGACGTCCGCATCGTGGTCCACCTGGACAACCCCTCGGTCGGGCGCGCGGTCGAGGGAATCACGGGCAACAGCAGCGTCCTCGACGTCGCCGGCCTGTTCGCGCCATCGGTCGTCGACGCCTGCCTGGGACGGCGCCGGCACGACCTCGACCTCGGCGGCGAGCACTTCGTCGCGGCCGAGGTCACCGCTCCCGGCGACGGCACCCTGCGCGAGCTGTACGGCGACCTCGCCCCGCTCGCGGTGCTCAGGGTGGACGACGAGGAGGTGGTGCCGTGTCCGGGCCGCGATCTCGCCGTCGCCGCCGGCGACAGGGTGACGCTGCTCGGCACACCGGCCGACCTGCGCGAGGCCGGAATCGAGCCCGCTGATCCCGAGACCGGCGCGTCCGCACGGCGGCGGGGCCGCGTGCACCGGTTGCTGCTCGGCGTGCGCGACGCCGCCGACTATCTGGACGGAGCGATCCGCAAGACGCTGCTCGCCGGCGTCGGTGTCTTCATCATCTCGACCGCGGTCCTGCGGATCTTCTACGAGACTCCCTCGGGCCGGCCGATGAGCGTGATCGAGTCGATGTACTTCTCGGTCGAGACGGCCGCCACGGTCGGCTTCGGGGACTTCTCCTTCGCCGCGCAGGACACGTGGCTGCAGATCTTCGCGATCTTTCTGATCGTCAGCGCCACGACGCTGGTCAGCCTGCTCTTCGCGTTCGTCACCAACGCCCTCGTCAGCCGCCGGATCGAGGCCTCGCTCGGCCGCGCTCGGGTACGCGCGACGGAGGGACACGTCGTCTTGATCGGGCTCGGCTCGATCGGCATGCGCGTGCTGGAGGGCCTGCGCGAGGCCGGGCGCGAGGTCGTCGTCATCGAGCGCGAGGAGGACAACCGGTACGCCAGCCAGGCGCGGCTGCTCGGCGTCCGCGTCATCGTCGGCGACGCGACCCTGCCGCGCACGCTCGAGGCGGCGAACATCTCGACGGCCTCGGCGATCGCGGTGATGACCTCCAACGATCTGACCAACATCGAGGCCGGGCTCGCTGTTCGCGAGGGCCTCGGTGCCCGTTGGCCCGGGGCGCCGGTGATCCTCCGCGTCTTCGACCGCTCGCTCGGCCGCCGGCTCGAGCAGACCTTCAACTTCCGGCGCGTATGGTCGACCGCGGCGATCGCCGCACCTTGGTTCGTCGGCGCCGCGATCGGGATGGGCGTCACGACCACCCGCTACATCGGCGGGCTCCCGTTCCTCGTGGCGCGGATGAGCGTGCAGCCCGGCGGGGGCCTGGCCGGCCGCGAGATGCGCGAGCTCGGGGCCAGCGTGCGGGTGATGGCGATCTCCCGCGCCGGGGAGGACGGCCTGGAGTACCCGCCGCGGCGCGATACCCGCCTGGGGGCCGGCGACGAGGCCTACCTGGCCGGCCCCTACGAGGAGCTGATGCGGCTGCTGCGCGTCGACCAGGCCGCGGCGTGAGCGTCCGCGCGAGCCGCACCGCTTACCACTGAGGAGCCTGGCCGAGAACCCAGCGCTCGGCCGCGGGCCATGCCCCGTAACCCGAGTCGACGTTGAGGTGGCCCCCGGCGGGGATCGTCACGAGCTCGACCCCGAGCGGGCGCGCAAAGCGCGGTCCCGCGCCGTCGGGGCAGTAGGGATCGTCGTCGGAGGCGACGATCAGCGTCTCGTTCGCGGCCGCGGCGACATCTGCGGCGCCGGCGCCGTGGCGCAAGAAGCGCCCGACAGCCGGTTCGTGAGCGGTGCAGGGAGGTGCCACGAGCAGGACCCGCCCCGCCCCGAGCGGAGCGTCGGCGCGGGCGGCGGCGCGCAGCCACAGCAGCGTCGACAGCGAATGCGCGAGCACGGTCCAGCCGTCCCGCTCTCCGAGCGCCTGCGCGAGCGCGTCGAGCCAGGCGTCGGGGTCGGGGTCGTCAGCCCCGGGCAGATCGGGGAAGTGGACCTCGAGGCCACGCTCGGCCAGGCGCGGTGCCAGCCAGCGCTGCCAGTGGCCGGGGTCGGAGCCGCCGAGCCCGTGCAGGAACAGCACGGGCCCCCGGCTCTCAGCCATCGGCCACGCCCGTCATCCGCCGCGGCCGTCGAGCTTCCTCGCGTAGCGCCGCTCCGCCTGCAGCAGCGGGCACCGGAACAGGGGCTGGGACAGCCGCGCCACCAGCGGCGCCCGGACGGCTCCCTTGAGGCAGCGGATCGAGGACTGCTCGGTCTGAACGTTCAGCATCACGTAGTGGTATATCCCGTTCGGGAACTCCGGCGTCGGGCTGTTGATCCCGTTGCAGCCGTCGAGGTCATTCGGATCGACCTTGCGGCCGTGGATATCCCGGTTGCCGTAGATCGGGTAGCCGTCGAAGGCAACGCCCTCGATGTGCGAGGCCCCGCCCTTGCGGTCGACCTGGCGACTGACGCACTTCGAGAACAGGTGGTAGTGGTAGGCGGACAACGGCCGCGGCGCCGGATGCCCGGAGCAGCCGTCGAGGAACGGGACCTGGTTGCCGTCCTTGTCGGTGAGATAGAAGTTCGACGCCGCCGCGATCGTGTCGCCGTCGCCCTCGAACGGGTTGTAAGTCATCGCTCCCGTCAGCATCAACCCGACCGGACCCGGTCTTGATCACGGTCTTGTGCTTCGCCTTGTGCGGGGCCGTGGTCACGGTGAAGTCGTACTGCCGTGACTTGATCGCGTCGTCGGAGCTCTCGATGTGGGAGTTGCCGGCGTTCGGGACGACCACGCCCGGGTTGGGCACCGCGTACTCCGGCAGGATCTTGTGGTTGGGCAACGCGTCGGAGCGGTAGCGCAGCGTGCGCTGCCGCTTGTCGAACGTGACCTTGACGTTGTCGGCCCAGGGAACCTTCTTCAGCGCCTTGCGGGTGCTGACGTAGCCGCCGTGCTTGCCGTCCCTCGCCTCCGCTGCCGGCGCAGCCACAAGCGCGGCGGCGAGGATCGCCACCGCCATGAGGATCGCCGTATTGCGTCGTGACTCCATCGGGGACCTCCCCCCTCGCTCAGAACAACCCGAACCGCTCGTACAGTTCGGACGGATCGAAACGGCGTCCCCATGGGTGCCCCCGATTCGATTCAGGTATCCAGATCCTTATACTACGTCTGTAGTGAAGATGCAAGAGTCCCAAGACGCGGATGCGAAGCCGCCGCGCGGCGGCGGGCGTCGGCGCCTGGTGGCCGACGCTGCCCTTCGGGTCCTGGCCGACGCCGGCTCGCGTGGGCTGACCCACCGGGCCGTGGACGAGGAGGCCGGGCTGCCGCAGGGCTCGACGTCGAACGTGTTCCGCTCCCGGGCGGCCTTGCTCGAAGGCGCGCTCGAGCGCCACGTCGAGCTCGACCTCATGGCGGCTGGACCCGGGCCCGCCGCGGCCGAGCCGCCGGAGCTCTCCCGCGAGGCCGTGGCGGAGCTGATCGTCGCCGGCCTCGAAGCGGTGATCTCGCAGCAGCGCTCGCTGACCGTTGCCCGGTACGAGCTGCTGCTCGAGTCGACCCGGCGGGAGGAGTTGCGGGAGCCGATCCGGGCCGCTCGCAACCGCTTCGCGCGAGCCACCCGTGGGATCCTGACGGCCAGCGGCTGCACGAATCCCGAGCGCCACACCAAGCAGCTGCTCGCGGTCCTCGACGGGATCGTGCTCGCCGACCTGCACGGTGAGGATGCGACGCTCACTCACGACGAGCTCGACGAGCTCGTCCGGCGCCACCTGGACAGCTGCTGAGCCGCCGCTTCAGCCTGCGAGTGCCGGCGCGGGGCCGATGATCCGGTCGATGGCGTCGGGGCGGCCGGTCTCCCATCCCTGCGCGTAGTCGACGCCGTAGTCGCGGATCATCGCGAGCGTCTCCGCGTCCTCGACGCACTCCCCGACGGTGCGGATGCCGAGCCCGCGGGAGATCTCGACGAGCGCCTTGACGACGAGCTGGTCGGTGCGCGAACGGGGCAGGTCGCGGATGAAGTCTCCGTCGATCTTCAGATACGAGATCGGCAGGTGCTTGAGGTAGTAGAAGGAGGCGAAGCCGACGCCGAAGTCGTCGAGGGCAAAGCGGCAACCGAGCCGGGTCAGGCTCTCAGCCAGCCCTCGCGCCTTGTCGAGGTTCGCGATCGCCATCGTCTCCGTCACCTCGAAGATCAGCCGGGAAGGATCGATGCCGGTCGCCTCGAGCTCGGACTCGACGAGCCCCGGCAGCTCGGGATCCTCCATCGACTTGCCCGACAGGTTGACCTCGACGAGGACGTCGCGGCCGGCGTGCCGCTGCCGGTCGACGATCGCGATCGCCTCGCGTACGACCCAGCGGTCGATCGGCTGGATCAGGCCGAAGCGCTCGGCGGTGGAGAGGAAGGCGCCCGGCATCGCCAGCTCGCCGGCGGTGTCGCGCATCCGCAGCAGCAGTTCGTACTGGGAGGTGGCGCCCGTCTCCAGGTCGATGATCGGCTGGCAGTGCAGGAGGAAGCGCTCCTGCTCGAGTGCGTCGCGCACCCGGTCGGCCCACGTCCGTCCGGCCTCGATCTCCGCCCGCTCCGCCACCGAGTACTCGCCGAGGCGGTCACGGCCGGCGTCCTTCGCCGCATACATGGCCTGGTCCGCCCGGGCCAGCGCCTCGCCCGCGGCCAGCGCCTCCCGGCCGATCACCGCGAGGCCGATGCTCGTCGTCGCCCGGATCCGCTGACCCTCGAGCAGGAACGGCTCGCGCCGCACCGCCTCGAGCAGCCCCTCCCCCGCGACCCTGGCTCCAGCCGCGTCCGTACCCCGGAGCAGGACGGCGAACTCATCACCGCCGATCCGCGCGAGGGTGTCCGTCTCGCGGACGCGACCGGCGATGACGGCAGCGACACGGCGGATCAGCTCGTCTCCCGCCTTGTGGCCGAGCGAGTCGTTGACGTACTTGAAGTTGTCGACGTCGAGCACGAGCACCGCGGCCTCCTCGCCACTGCGGCGGCTGATCGCGATCTGGCGTGTGAGCTCGTCCTCGAAGCGGCGCCGGTTCGCGAGTCCGGTGAGCGGATCGTGCTCGGCCAGGTGCCGCAGCTGCGACTCCGCCTTCTTGCGCTCGCTGATGTCCCGGGACACCGCGATCAGCAGCCGGTCCTCGCCGAGCCGCATCTCGCTCAGAGCCAGGTCCATCGCGAAGATGCCACCGTCCGTGCGCCGGCCCAGAACCTCGCGGGTGACGCCGGCTATCGGCAGCGCGCCCTGGTGGGAGAAGACCGCGAAGTGCGCCCGGTACTCGTCCGCGTGCGGCCCCGAGAGCAGCTCGGCGAAGGGCTTGCCGGCAAGCTCGGCCGCGGGACTGCCGAAGAGACGGGCGGCGGCCGGATTCGCGCCCTCGATGCGTCCCTCCCCGTCGACGGTGAGGATCGCGTCGACCACGTTGTCCATCACCGCGCGCAGCCGCTCCTCGCTGTCCTGGAGCGCGCGCTCGGCCTCGCGCTGCGTCTCCCGCGTCGCCGCCTCGCGCAGCTCGCGCTCGATCGCCGGGACGAGGCGGCGCATGCTGTCCTTCATCACGTAGTCGCCGGCGCCGGCCGCCATCGCCTCGGCGGCTGTCTCCTCGCCGATCGCCCCGGAGACGATGATGAACGGGATGTCGACGCCGCGCTCGGCGAGGATCGCAAGCCCCGCAGTGGCGCTGAACGAGGGCATCGCGTGGTCGGAGATGACCAGATCCCAGCCACCCTCCTCGAGCGCGGCGACCATCTCCTCCTCGCGCTCGGCGCGCCGGTGCTCGGGCTCGTAGCCGCCGCGCCGCAGCGTCCGCAGGATCAGCTCCGCGTCGTCCTCGGAGTCCTCGAGCAACAGCACCCGGAGCGGCGTGCTCATTCGCGGGGACCGGGCTCCGGAGGCGATTCGTTGAGCACGAGCCAGTAGAGGCCGAGCTGCCTGACGGCCTCGGTGAACTGCGAGAAGTCGACGGGCTTGCGGATGTAGCTGTTGGCTCCCAGCGAATACCCGGTGAGCCGGTCGCTCTCCTCCTCCGAGGTGGTGAGGATGATCACCGGGAGCAGCCTCGTGCGCTCGTTGGCGCGGATCCGCCGCAGGACCTCGAGCCCGTCCACCTTCGGCAGCTTCAGGTCGAGCAGGATGACCTCGGGCAGATCGCCCGGGTCCCGATCGGCGTGCGCGCCTTCGGCGAACAGCCAATCGAGCGCCTCGGCGCCGTCCCTGACCACCACGATCTCGTTCGTGATCTTGTTCTTCTCGAACGCGCGGAGGGTGAGCGCCTCGTCGTCGGGATTGTCCTCAACGAGCAGAATCATCTTCTTCGTCATCGGCCGCCTTCGATCGTGGGAGGGTGAAGTAGAAGGTAGCGCCGGCACCGGGCTCCGACTCGGCCCAGGCGCGGCCGCCGTGCCGGCTGACGATCCGCTGGACCGTCGCGAGTCCGACGCCGGTGCCCTCGAAGTCGTTGCTCGAGTGAAGTCGCTGGAAAGCGCCGAAGAGCTTGTCCGCGTACGCCATGTCGAAGCCGACACCGTCGTCGCGGACGCAGAAGGTCGTGGCGTCGCCGTTGGCGCGGGCGACCTCGATTGCGGCGTTCTCCTGCTTCGAGGTGAACTTCCACGCGTTGCCGATCAGGTTCTGCAGGAGGACCCGGACCAGGCGGGCATCGGCGTCGGCGATCAGGCCCGGCTCGATCGTGACCGCGACCTCGCGCTCGGGCTCGCCCTCCCGCAGGTGCTCGACGACCTCCTCCGCGAGCGGGCTCAGGTCGATCCTGTCGCGGCGCATCTCGCTGCGCGATAGGCGCGAGAGCAGCAGCAAGTCGTCGATCAGCTGCGCCATCCGTTGGCTCGCGGCACGGATCCGGCGCAGGTAGTCCTCGCCGTCGCCGGTGAGCTGGCCGCCGTAGTCCTCGACCAGCGCCTGGCTGAAGCCGTCGAGCGTCCGCAGCGGCGCCCGCAGATCGTGCGAGACCGAGTAGCTGAAGGCCTCGAGCTCGCGGTTGGCGACGCGCAGGGCGTTGGTGCGTTCCTCGACCAGCTCCTCGAGGTGGTCGCGGTGCATCGCGACCTCGCGCTGCGCGCGCTCGCGCTCGGTCGCCGTCCGCATCAGGCTCCCAACCAACACCTCGCCGCGCTCCCGCATCACCGTCGTGAGCCCGGTCGCGACGAGCATCGTCCCCATTCCCACGACCCACCACGCGACCGCGCCCTCGGGCTGGTGCGCGGCCAGCACGGCGCCGTAGTTGACGGCGACGAAGGCGATCTCGAACGCCGCGAGGCGGCGGCTGAAGAAGTACGCCGAGTAGATCAGGACCCACAGGTAGAAGAAGATGAGCGGGCTCGGGGTCGCGTTCGAGAAATACGCGACCCCGCTGATGTGCACGGTGCCGGCGGCGAGCACGATCGCCATGACCCACCAGGGCATCCGTCCTGCGAACAGGAACAGGAGGGCGCTGACCACATACGCGTCGACGAGCACGAGGACGGAGCCGAGCGTGGTCGGATCCGCCTCGTGCGGCAGCAGGAGCGTGAGCACGACCATCGTCGCCCCGGCGAAGTACAGAAGCCCGAGAGCACGGGCCATCAGCGCCGCATCCGGGGCGCCGGCCGAGCTCGAGCCGCTCTCGGGGATCGTCGTTTCCTCCACCACCTCAACCTCCATCGGCTGCGGGCGAAGATCGCATGAGGGCCCCGGATCGGCCCCACGGCGAGCGCCCGCGACCGGTCCCGCCCGGGCGGCGGCGCGGTACGCTCGGGCGCGGTCGAACCGGAGGAGAGAGAACTTGAGCACAGCATCCGACGCCGCCCCTGAGATCCCGGAGCAGGACATCAGCTCGTTCGTGCTCGGGCGCGCGGGCGAGCACGCCGACAAGCCCGCGCTGATCGACGGGCCGAGCGGCCGGGCGATCACCTACCGCGAGCTCGCCGCGGGCACCGGGGCGCTCGCCGGGGCGCTCGCGGAGCGGGGCATCGCCAAGGGCGACGCGGTCTGCATCTACATGCCGAACCTGCCGGAGTACGCGCTCGTCTTCCACGGCGTCAACCGGGCCGGCGCCGTGAACACGACCGCAAACCCCCTCTACAGCGCCCGCGAGGTCAAGCATCAGCTGCACGACTCGGGCGCGAAGATGATCTTCACCGTCCCCCCCTTCCTCGAGAACGCGCGCGAGGCCGCACGGGACACGGACGTACGCGAGATCGTGCTGATCGGGGGCGACGGCAGCGAGGAAGGCGTGACGCCGATCGGCGAGCTGCTCGGGGCCGGCGCGGAGCCGCCCGAGGTCGAGATCGACCCAGCCCACGACCTCTCCGTTCTGCCCTATTCGTCGGGCACAACCGGGCTTCCGAAGGGCGTGATGCTCACGCATCGCAACCTGGTTGCCAACATCGTGCAGACGCACGCGGCGATGCCGATGGAGCCTGAGGACGTCCTCATCGGCGTGCTCCCGTTCTTCCACATCTACGGAATGACGGTGATCATGAACATGGGCCTGTGGAACGGGGCCACGATCGTGACCATGCCCCGCTTCGACCTCGCCCAGTTCCTGGAACTGATCGAGAAACACGCCGTCAGCTGCGCCTACGTCGTCCCGCCGATCGCCCTCGCGCTCGCCAAGCACCCGGCCGTGGGCGAGGCGGACCTGAGCTCGCTGCGGTTCATCATGTCCGGCGCGGCGCCGCTCGGCCCCGAGCTCACCGACCAGGTGGCGGAGCGGCTCGCCGTCCCCGTGACCCAGGGGTACGGGATGACGGAGCTCAGCCCGGTCTCCCACTTCTGTCCGATCGACGGGATCAAGCCCGGCTCGATCGGCCCGCCCCTGCCGCTGACCGAGTCGCGCCTCGTCGACCCCGAGACGGGCGAGGACGTGGCGACGGGCGAGCGGGGTGAGCTGTGGGTGCGCGGTCCGCAGGTGATGGCCGGCTATTTGAACAACGACGAGGCGACCGCGGCGACGATCACCGACGACGGCTGGCTGCGGACCGGCGACATCGGCGTCGTCGACGAAGACGGCTACTACTCGATCGTCGACCGCCTCAAGGAGCTGATCAAGTACAAGGGCTTCCAGGTGCCGCCGGCCGAGCTCGAGGCAATCCTGATCGGCCATCCAGCGGTCGCGGACTGCGCGGTGATCGGCGTTCCCGATGAGGAAGCCGGCGAGCTACCGAAGGGCTACGTGGTCGTCGCCGACGGCGCGGACGTCAGCGACGAGGAGCTGATGGAGCACGTCGCCGCCCAGGTCTCGCCGCAGAAGAAGCTGCGGATGATCGAGCGCATCGAGGAGATCCCGAAGTCAGCTTCCGGGAAGATCCTGCGCCGGGAGCTGCGCGATCGCTGAGCGAACGGTGGACAGCGAGCTCGAGGAGGAGGGCATGGACCTGGGGCCGATCCCGCTCGATGCCGTGCCGGGAATCGCAAGGATCGCAGCGGTGGCCACCGTTCGGAGCTGGGCATGGAGCGTGGGCGCCGGGCTCCGCGCCACTCGCCGCCTGACCGAGGCGGCAACCTCCGGCGAGTCGGCGCAGGATCTGATCGAGGAGCTTCGCACCGAGACGGTGGACAACGTCCGCCGTCTGCTCGGGATCGCCGAGCCCGAGAACGGCCCCCCCGCCGCGGCGCGGAGCGCGAGTGAGGACGCGGCCCGGCGGCGGCGCGTGGAGTCGCTGCGCGAGCGCGGGGCGGCGCTGTTCGATCGCGCCGCGGCACTGGAAGCCGTCGACGACGAGATCCACCCGGGTTTCGACCGGATCATCGACCAGCTCGCCCCCGACGAAGCCCGGATCCTGAAACTGCTCGTCAACGAGGGTCCGCAGGCGATCGTCTATATACACCGGGCGGCGCCGCTCGGCCTCGCCGCGCGCGAGGTCGCCCGCAGGCAGACGATGCTCGGCCGGCAGGCGGGCTGCATGCGGCCCGAGCACGTCGCCGCCTACATCGACAACCTCGTGCGGCTCGGGCTCGTCGCGATCCGCCGCGACCCGATCGACGACGAGGCCGCCTATCAGGTGCTCGAGGCTCAGCCCGAGGTGATGGAGGCGATGAAGTCCGTCAACTCGGGCATCTTCCGCGGCCAGTCCTCGCGCCGCAGCGTCCACGTCACCGACTTCGGGCGCAGCTTCTGCCAGGTCTGCTTCCCGGCGGAGCACCTGACGGGTGAGTTCCCTGCCGTCGCCGGCTACCCCGGCGGCGACGCGGGCGAGGGGCTGGTCTCGCCGCCGGAGCGTTCCGGAGCCGAGCCCGCCGTCGGCGGCGAGGAGGCCGGAGCCGAGGGCGGCGCTCAGCCGGACAGCCCCGCCGCCAGCTCCGCGTAGCGGTCGAGCAGCCCCTCGAGCTCGGCGAGCGGCAGCGGCGGCAGGTAGAAGACGCTGCGATCGACGCCCGCATCGGCGTAGGCGCGCAGCGCGTCGGGGTCCGGCTTGACGCCGTAGAAGGTGACGGGGATGCGCTCGCGACCCGCGTCGGCGGCGCGCCGCTCGAGCTCCCCGATGCGGTCGGCGAGGGCGCTGAGCCGGGTCTCGGGATTCGGCAGCCACCCGTCGGCGAGGTCGACGGCCCGCTGCAGGGCAGCGCCCGAGTTGCCCCCCATCAGGATCGGCGGGTGCGGCTGCTGCACCGGCTTCGGCCAGGCGTGGATCGGCGCGAAGCTGACCAGCTCCCCGTCGTAGGAGGCCTCCTCACGCGTCCAGATCGCCTTCATCGCCTCGATCCGCTCGCGCATGAGCACGAAGCGCCGGTCGGGGTCGGTGCCGTGGTTCCGCATCTCCTCGAGGTTCCAGCCGGCGCCGACGCCGAACAGGAAGCGCCCGTTCGAGATCCGGTCGACCGTCGCCACCTCCTTCGCCGTCGTGATCGCGTCGCGCTCGACGATCAGACAGATGCCCGTGCCGACCAGCAGGCGCTCGGTCACCGCCGCGGCGGCCGCGAGCGCCGCGAACGGGTCGTAGATGCGGCGGTACTCGTCCGGGAGGTCGCCGCCGGCCGGGTACGGCGTCTCGCGCTTGACCGGGATGTGCGTGTGCTCGGGAAAGAACAGGGACTCGAAGCCGAGCTCCTCCACACGACGGGCGAGTTCGACCGGCTGCGCCGAGGAGGCCGTGGGGAAGATCGTCACGCCGAACTTCATCTGCGCGGCACCCTATGCCTTCCCGCCGGCCGCGGCGCGGGCGGAGGCGAGCTGCGCGGCGCTGCTTCCGATCGCACCGAGCAGATCCGCGGCGTCGGCGACGAGTTGCTCGCGCGTGCTGTCGATCTCCCCCCGCGTCCAGGCCAGCAGGAGCTCTGCCATCCCGCCCGCGACCATGTAGGAGACCGTCGCCGAGAGGCTCTCGCTCCCCGGCGCGCTCCCGTACAGCTCGCGGCCCTGCGCCGCGGCGAGCTCGGCGAAGGTGCGCAGCGCGGCGGCTCGTTGCTCGCGCAGCGCCTCGGACGCGGCGGCCTCGACGAAGAGCACGCGGGCGCGGCGGGGATCGTCGACCGCAAAGGAGATGAACGCCTCGACCGTTGCGCGCGAGCGGGTGTGGGGGTCGGGCGGGGCGGCCTCGAGCGCCGCTGCGACCGCGGTGGCGGCCCCGGCGACGACGTGCTCGAAGACGGCTGCCGCGAGCTCTTCGATCGAGTCGAAGCTCTCGTAGAAGTAGCGCGGGGTCAGGCCCGCGGCGGCGCAGACGCCGCGCACGGTCAGCCCGCCCGATTCCTCGGGCGGCGAGCCGAGCAGCTCGAGTCCGGCCGCGACGAGGCGGCTGCGCCGGCCCGCCTCGCGTTCACCGGCCGTCTCGCCGGCATAGGTGCGGCGGGGAGGCCGGGCTCGCCGCGCACGGGTCGTTGTCGCTTCGGTCATCGCTGCTGCTCGCTGGGGTTATACTGATAACGCATGTTGTCAGATGGTGAGAGCGGTGCCGAGGCGGCCGAAGGCAACGGCTACTTCCCGCGGGGACGGTCGATGCTGCGGCGCGTGCAGGGGGAGCGGGCCGTGGGGCTCCTCTACGGGCAGCGGGCGCTGATCATCGGCGCCCTCGATGCCCGCAACTACGTCGGAACCGCGGAGCATTCGCGCTACCGGGACCTGCCCTTCAAGCGGCTCGCGGCGACCGGGAAGATGTTCGAGACGGTCTTCTTCGGCTCTCGCGCCGAGGCCGACAAGGTGCTCGCGGTCGTCGCCCACATGCACGACGGCGTCGAGGGGCGGCTCGCAGAGGACGCCGGGCCGAGCTATCCGGCGGGCACCCCCTACCGGGCCTTCGACCCCGAGCTGATGTTGTGGACGATCGCCGTCGCCGCCGACTCCGCGGCCTACTTCTATGACCTCCTGGTGCGGAGGATGTCCGTTGCGGAGAAGGACCGCTTCTGGGCCGAGTGGGTGCGCTTCGGCGAGCTCTTCGGGATGCCGCCGCGCCCTCGCCCCGGCCGGCTGGCGCGAGTTCCGCTCCTACTTCGACGGTCGCCTCGCCGGTCCCGAGATGCACCTGACCGAGGAGGCGCGGCTGACCGGTTACGGCGTCGCCTTCCGGATCCCTTTCGGCGCCGCCGGCTTCCTCGCCCGCGACGTCCACAACCTGATCATGCTGGGCTCGCTGCCGCCCGTCGTGCGGCGCCACTACGGGCTCGAGTGGAATCGCCGCAAGCAGCTCGCCTTCGAGGCGGCGACGCGGTCGCTCAAGCTCGGCCGCCCCCTCTCCCCCACCCGGATCGCCCGCGGCCGCGTCTCGCGCAACTACGACAACGTCGCCCGCGAGGAGCGCAAGCTGGTGAACAGGGGAGAACCCCCGATCGCCCTCCCGGCGAGGTAGCCGCGCGCCGGCGACCGACCCCCCGAGGGCGCCGCCCCGCGGCGCTAGTGGCCGAGGAGGTTGAGCAGCGACAGGAAGATGTTCATGATCGAGACGAAGATCCCGGTCGCGAGCCAGACCGCGTCCTGCTCGGTGCCGTGCTTGCGCAGGTAGTTGAAGTCGACCACGATCAACGCGTCGAGACGCAGGATCATGAAGCTGAGCAAGGGCGGCGCGGAGGTCCCGACGAGCAGCAGGACGAAGCTGATCGCCGACGGCGCCGAGGATGACGAAGCTGAGCGGCCGCATCCACGGCGCCAGGTCCTTGGAGATGAGGAAGCCGACGGCACCGGCGCCGACGGTCGCCAGTGCAGTGCCGGCGGCGGCGGTCGTGACCACGTCGGGGTTGACCGTCGCGATCTGATTCAGCGCCGGCCCGAGGCCGAGTCCCCACAGCAGCGCGACGACGTAGAGCCAGACGACCCCCAGCAGGTCCCGAAGCGCAGGGGCTTGGCGAAGTTGCGACGCCATCAGCATCCCGAAGCCGACGAAGAAGAGAACCGTCGCCGTCCCCTCGGACAGGTCACGGCCGATCCAGCTCCCGAGCGCGAGGAAGCCGATGGCGATCGGCGACCAGGAACATCACCTGGCCGAGCAGCGCCGCGGTGTCGGCGCGGGCCGCTTCGAGGGCGCCGGGCGGCTTCGGAACTACGGAGATCGATCTCGTCCATGGCGCCTACGGTAGCGGGTTCCGGTCAGCGCGTCCGCGGCGCCGCCGGCTCGGTGGCGGCGAGCTCGCGCAGGTTGCGAAACGACCGCCCGGCGAGCAGCAGGATCATCCCGCTTGCGATCGCGATCCCGACGAGATCGAAGACCGTCATGTCGAGGCCGACGAGCTGGAAGTCGAGGCCGAGTGAGCGCCAGTGCCGTGTTCAGCGCGATCAGGATCAGGCGGATCTCGGTCGGACCGACCTTGCCGTAGCCGATCGAGAACCGGTTGAAGGCGAAGCTCTCGAGATAGACGTTGATCGAGAGGATCAGGTAGGCGACCACGATCAGGGTCCCGACGCTGAGCAGCATGAAGGGCGAGAGCCCGAGGCCGATGCCGATCGCCGCGGTGGCGATCGCGTCGACGAGATGGTCGAGGTAGAAGCCGTAGGTCGGCCGCTCGATGCCGCGGACGCGGGCCAGGGTTCCGTCGAGCGAGTCGCCGAGCCACTGCACGACGAGAAGGGCGCTGGCGACCCAGAGCCAGCCGAGGGCGTCATTGGAGAGCTGGTAGGCGACGGCGACACCGAACGCGGCGGCTACCCCGAGAGCGGTCAGATCGTCGGGCAGGATCCGGCCCGGCAGCCGCGCCGCGATGCCCGCAGCAGCCGCTTCTCGGGAGCGGCGAGAAGGAAGCTCTCGTGCGGTCCGCATGCACGGCCTCGCCGACCCCGCCTTCCCCATCTCCGGCCTCGCGGGCACGCTCGGCTGCCGCCATCGGCGCAGCATAGGTGCGGGGGGACGCGGAACCGGCGCGAGGCGGCACCGGGGAGGAATATCCTCGCTCGGATGAGGGAGAGGGGCTCGATCCGCCCGGGCTTGGAGGCCGTCCTGATCGGCGCGGTCGTCGCGCTCGCCTGCGCGCTGCTGCCGGCGAGCGCGACGGCCGAGCAGGTCAACCTCGCTGCGCACGGCCGATCGACGGCAAGCAGCGCACGGCCATCACGGCCACGGCCGGCACGCGCACCGTTTGCGGGCAACGATCAGGCGGACGAAGTACGGCGTTCCCCACATCAAGGCGAAGAACATCGAGAGCCTCACGGCCGGCTACGCCTACGCGTTCGCCGAGGACAACATCTGCACGCTCGCCAACGAGTACGTGACCGTGGCCGCGCAGCGCTCGCGCTACTTCGGGCCGGACGCGACCTGGACCTTCTCCGGCAACGGCATGACCTACAAGAACACGGACTCCGACTTCTACTTCGGCTGGGTCAAGAAGCAGGGCACGGTACGCAAGCTGATGCACGAGAAGCCGCCGCTGGGCCCGAAGAAGGGCGTCCGCAAGGGCGTCAAGGGCTTCGTTGCCGGCTACAACGGCTACCTCCGGGACGTGGGCGTGAACCACATCCCCGACCCCGCCTGCAAGGGCGCGCCGTGGGTCCACAAGATCAGCAAGATCGACGTCTACCGGCGCTTCTACCAGCTCGGAATCCTCGCCTCCTCGGGCGCCGTGATCGACGGCATCGCCGGCGCGAAGCCGGTCTCGGTGGCGACGGGCGCGAGCGAGGACGCGAAGCGGAACCGGATGCTGCGCACGGGCCAGGGTCTCGAGCGCCTGCAGCCGGATCTGGGCTCGAACGCTTACGGCCTCGGCTCGGAGGCGACGCGCAACGGCCACGGGCTCGTGCTCGGCAATCCCCACTTCCCGTGGAACGGGGCCGAGCGCCTGTACCAGGCCCAGCTTCAGATCCCCGGGCGGCTCGACGTCGAGGGCGGCTCGCTCTACGGCGTTCCCCTCGTGCTGATCGGGCACACCCGGGGGCTCGCCTGGTCACACACGGTGGCAACGGCGTGGCGCTTCACTCCCTTCGCGCTGACGCTCGCGCCCGGCGATCCCCACTCCTACATCGTCGACGGCAAGACGAAGCCGATGCAGGCGACCAAGGTCACGATCAAGGCGAAGGGGTCGGGCGGCGGCATGCAGGAGCTGCACCGGACGATCTACTCGACCGAGTACGGGCCGATGGTCGACAACCTCGTCGGCATCCCGCTGCCCTGGACCGACGCGACGGGGTTCGCGCTCGGCGACGTGAACGCGACCAACTTCCGCTACCTGAACCACTTCTTCGACACCGACCAGGCCCAGACAGTGCGCCAGTACGACCGCATCGAGCGCCGCTACCAGGGCATCCCGTGGGTCAACTCGATCGCCGCCGACTCGAAGGGTCACGCCTACTACTCGATGCAGGGCGCGATCCCCTACGTGACCGACGCGCAGGCGCAGCGCTGCAACGTGCTCGGACCGGTCTACAGCCAGCTCGGCCTGCCGGTCCTCAACGGCTCCGACTCCTCCTGCGCGTGGCGGACGAAGGGCGACGGCGTCGCGCCCGGGACGTTCCCCCCCGACAAGGTGCCGACCCTGTTCCGCAACGACTACGTGCACAACGGCAACGACAGCCACTGGCTCTCGAACCCGCACGAGCCCTTGACCGGCTACGACCGGATCATCGGAATCGAGAACGCGGAACGGTCCTTCCGCACCCGGATCGGCCTGATCCAGATCGAGCAGCGGCTGCACGGCACCGACGGGCTGCCGGGCAAGCGCTTCAACCTGAAGCTGCTCGAGAAGGTGGCGCTCGGCAACCGCCAGTACCTGGGCGAGCTCTGGCGCGACGACCTCGTCTCCCTCTGCGACTCAGCGCCGGGCGGCCTTCTGGTCGGGTCGAACGGCCCGGTCCAGGTGGGCGACGCCTGCGACGTGCTCCGCAAGTGGGACCTCCACGACAACCTCAACTCGCGCGGAGCGCTGCTCTTCCGCCGCTTCGCCGCGGACCTGCTCGGGAACTTCACCTACCTGCCCACCGGGCTCGAGGGCGGCACCTACGTCGGTGGGCAGACGATCTGGAAGAAGCCCTACGACAACTCCGATCCCGTGCACACGCCGAGCGGGCTCAACACGGCCAACCCGCTCGTCGGCTCCGCTCTCGCCGACGCGATCACGGATCTCAAGGGTGCCGGGATTCCACTCGACGCCCCGCTGCGCGGTTACCAGTACGCGCTCCGCGGGGGCGAGAAGATCCCGATCCACGGCGGCCCCGGCACCTACGGCGTCTTCAACGCGATCTACGCGCCCTGGGACCCGAAGACCGGCTACGGGGACGTCGACGAGGGCTCGAGCTTCATCATGGCCGCGCAGTTCACCGGCCACCACAAGTGCCCCGTCCGGGCCGGCACCTTCGTCACCTACAGCGAGTCCGAGAACCAGAGCTCGCCGCACTCGAACGACTACACGAAGGCGTTCTCGCGCAAGCGGTGGAACAAGGAGGCGTTCTGCGGGCGCGACGTGCGCCGCAAGACGCTCTCCAAGGAGCGCGTCTCCTTCCGCCGCCGCGCGGGCAAGCGCTGACGGCCGCCCGGAGGCGGCACAAACTCCCGGCGCATCCGTCTACGATGGCCCGATGCGGATCCCGGAGCTGCTCCGCGACGGCGAGCCCTCGTTCTCGTTCGAGTTCTTCCCCCCGAAGACCGACGGAGGGCGTCGACGGCCTGCTCGAAACGGTCCGCAGGCTCAGTCCGCTCGCGCCCGACTTCGTCTCGGTGACCTACGGTGCCGCGGGCTCGACCCGCGACGGCACCGTCGAGCTCTCGAGCCGGATCCAGAACGATTTCGGGCTCGAGACGATGGCCCATCTGAGCTGCGTCGGCGAGACGATCGAGGGGCTCGAGACGATCCTCGACCGGCTCGGCGAGGCCGGGATCGAGAACATCCTCGCGCTGCGTGGCGACCCGCCCCGGGGCGATACGGACTTCACCGCACCCCAGGGCGGGCTGCAGGGCTCCGCCGAGCTCGCCGCCTTCATCCGCGCCCGGCGCGACTGGGGCATCGGCGGTTCCTGCTTCCCCGAGGTGCATCCCGAGGCGGAGTCGCCGGAGGCCGACATCGCCTACCTGAAGGAGAAGGTCGACGGCGGCGCGGAGTTTTTGATCACGCAGCTGTTCTTCGACAACGCCGTCTTCTTCGACTGGCTCGCCGACGTCAGGGCCGCCGGGATCACGGTCCCGGTCTTCGTCGGGATCCTCCCCGTGCGCAGCTACTCGGGGCTCGTCCGCTTCTGCGAGGTCTGCGACGCGCACATTCCGCGCTCCGTCCACGAGGGGCTCGCCGCCTGCGACGGCGACCCGCTCGCCGAGCGCACCTGGGGCATCGCCTACGCCGCCCGCCAGGCCGAGGAGCTGCTCGCCGCAGGCGTCGACGGGCTGCACTTCTACACGCTCAACCACTCCGACTCGACCCTCGCGGTGCTCGGCGCTCTGAAGGCGGCGCGGCCGTGGGAGCGGGCCGGGCGCGGCGTCACGACCGTCTGAGCGCGGCCGGCGCGGCCGGCCCGTCATCACCGCCGATAGGCTCGATTCCGAAGTGATTGCGTCCGTCGACACCTTCGAGCACGCCGGCTCCCGCGTGGCCTACCGGTCCTGGGGCTCCGGCGAGCCGACCCTGGTGCTGATCCACGGGCTGCTGATGAACTCGCACATGTACGACCGGCTGGCGCCCGCCGTCGCCTCGTGCGGCTTCCGCGTCGTCTGCATCGACCTGCTCGGCCACGGCGCGAGCGAGGTTCCCGAGGACTTCAACGCGTACTCGATGACGGCCTTCGGCGAGCAGGTGGTGGCTCTGCTCGACGAGCTCGGGATCGAGCGTGCGGTCATCGGGGGTACCTCGCTCGGGGCCAACGTCTCGCTCGAGGTCGCCGTCGCCCATCCCGAGCGCGTGGCCGGGATGTTCATCGAGATGCCCGTCCTCGACAACGCCCTGACCGCGGTCGCGGTCGCCTTCACACCGGTGCTCGTCGCCGCGACGGTCGGCGCGCCGGTACTCGGGGCCGTGGCCGCGCTCGCGCGCCGGATCCCGCGCACCAACCAGTTCGTCGACATCGGCCTCGACTGGCTGCGCCGCGATCCGCACAGCTCGGCGCTCGTGCTCCAGGGACTGTTGCTCGGCCGCACCTGCCCGCCGCATGCCGATCGCGAGCGGATCGAGGCCGAGGCGATCGTCGTCGGGCATCCCTCCGATCCCGTCCATCCCTTCAGCGACTCGGACTCGCTCGTCGACGAGATGCGCAACGCGCGCCTGATCGACGCCAACTCGATCCTCGAATGGCGGCTCGCGCCGGAGCGCCTCGACGCCGAGCTCGTCGACTTCCTCGAGGACCTGCGGGCAGCGGGCGAGCGCGTCGCCGGCGCTGCCTGAGCCGGCGCAGCCCCGTCCGCCCGCGTCGGCCACAGCTGCAAGCGTTCTTGCAGCATTGGCGGCGCCGGGTGTTCCTGCGAGCATCCGGAACTTCGGCGCGGGGCCCGTGTTGCGACCATGTGTAAGGGAATTCTGAGGAGATGTTGAAACGCTGCTTGCAGACGCTCGCCGCGCTTGCGGTCCTCGTCGGCGCCCTCTGGGTCGCGGGACCGGCCCTGTCCACGAACCGCTACCTGCCCGGCGGCGTCGACTTCGAGCAGCCCCTGCCGAAGCTGCACCGCGTCGCGCCGAGGGCAGCCGCGGCCCGCGCCGGCGGCTCCCACGCCCGGCCGGTCCGCTTCCGCAGCGCCCCGGTCGAGGCCCCGAAGCGCTTCGACCTCGTCGGCATCGCCGGCGATCTCGGCAACTACGAGGTGCGTGTGCGCGACGGCGACGGCGCCTGGAGCGACTGGATCGAGCTCGGCGACGGCTCGCCGCTCTACACCGGCGGCAGCGACGCGGTCCAGGTCCGCAGCCGCGGCGCGAAGCCGCCTCGCGGCAGGCTGCACTACGTCAACGTCCGCGGTGACGACACCGCGACGCACGCCGTCCTCAACACGATCCGCGGCGCAGTCAACGGCGCCGTGATCGGCATCTTCGACAGCTCCGACGCGATCGCCGCCTCCCCGAAGCCACAGTTCGTGCGCCGCAGCGAGTGGGGGGCGAACCGCAAGCACGGCGGCTGCAAGCCGAGGGTCAAGCCCGAGTACGGAAAGGTCAAGGCGGTCGCCGTCCACCACACCGTCAGCGTCAACAACTACAGCGAGGCCGAGGCGCCGGGGATCGTGCTCGGCATCTGCCGCTACCACCGCAACGGCAACGGCTGGAACGACATCGGCTACAACGCGCTCGTCGACCGCTTCGGCAACGTCTACCAGGGGCGGGCAGGGGGCGAAGCGAAGCCGGTGGTCGGCGCCCAGGCCGAGGGCTTCAACTCGCTCACCGCCGGCGTCGCGACGATCGGCAACCACCAGACGGCAAAGCCCCACGCGGCCGAGAAGCACGGGCTCATCTCCTACCTCGCATGGCGCCTCGACAAGGCCGGCATCCGTGCGCTCGGCAAGGCGACGCTCAAGTCCGGCGGAGGCGAGACGACTCGCTACCCGAAGGGCAAGCGGATCCGCGTCGGCCGCGTCCTCGGCCACCGCGAGCTCGACTTCACCGAGTGCCCGGGCGACCTCCTCTACAAGCAGCTGCCGCGGATCAAGCGCAAGGTCCAGGCGCGAATGGACAGCTTCGACGGCGGCTCAGGCGGCGGTCACAGCGGTGGCGGCGGCAGCGGTGGCGGCGGCTCCGGCGGTGGTGTCGGCGGAGCGCGTCAGCGCGACGGCCACGGCGGCGTCAACCGCGCCTTCATTCCCGGCTAGCCGGGGCCCGGTAGAGCGGGAAGAAGCCGTCGTCGGCGCGGCCCTCGCTCAGCTCCGCGTACAGGCCGAGGTTGCAGACCACCTCGTGGGTGCGGAAGTGCAGCTCGCGGTTGGCGAAGCCACGCTTGAACTCCTCGAGGCCGTCGCCGGGATGGATGCCGCCACCGAGGTTCATCGGGAGCCCGAGCTCCTCGGCATGCTCGATGACCGCCGTGATCATGTTCTTCGAGGGGGCGCGCTTGCGGTGGGCGTCCGCCGTGCCTGAGAGGTAGTAGTGGAGGAAGCCGTCACTGATCGCGGTGATCGCCCCCGCGGCGGTGTCGCCGTCAGGCCCGGTGACGAGAAACAGCCCCGACCGCGGCGAGTCGAACAGCAGATCGAAGTAGGCCGGCTCGAAGCGGTAGCGGTCGCCCGCGTCCAGGTGGTCCATCGTCTCCGTGTAGACGGCGTGGAAGCGAGCCCGCTGCTCGGCGCTCGCCTCGGGCCCGGGTGTGTGCGTGACCTCGTAGCCGGCCGCCTCGTTCTTGCGGATCTGCTGCCGGTCGCTCATCCGCGACTTGCGCTTCAGCTCCGGATCGGAGACGAGCACGACCGACCTGTCGTTGCCGTCGGCGAGCGCCGGCGGGTCCCCGAGGCGGTCCCGGATGAAGATCGAGACCAGGCCGGTGTGCGACCAGTCCACGTCGCCTGGCTCGATCGGCCGGCCGGTGACCTCTGCCCCCGGGTAGGCATAGGGCGAGCTGGCGTCGAGCGAGGCCGGGTAGCTCATGGGGTGGTCGCCCGGATCGAGCGGGTTGCGCTCGTGCGCCTCGTCAAGTTGGTGCACGATCACGGGGATCCTCGAGCTGCTCTCGCCGAGCTCGACGACGAGGGTGTGGGTGACGCCCTCGGCCTCGAGGAACTGCGGGCTGCGGAAGAACTCCTCGGAGCTGCCGGCCGCGCCGCCGTCCTCGATCAGCCGGGCCGTCCCGGCCGGGGCGCTCATCCTTCGCCGGCCTCCGCGTTCGCGCCCCAGCGCCGCTCCCACTCCGCCCGGGTCACGCCCCAGAGCTCGCAGTCGATCAGGGTCCCGTCCGGGCGACGGATGTGCTCGCGCATCGTTCCCTCATGCTTCCAGTCCTGCCACCGCACCGCCTTCTTGGCGGACTCGTTGAAGGACGGGATCCGGCCGTAGACGCGGTGGGCTCCGTATTCCTCGAAGGCCTTCGCGACGGTCAGCCGCTCGGCCTCGCGGCCGACCCCCCGCCCCCGCACCTTCTCGCCGATCATGGCCCCGAGCTCCGGGGCGAGCTGGCCCCGGATCCCGTACAGCGCGGTGAAGCCCACGGGGTCGGCCTGGCCCTCGACCTCGATCGCCCACTTGCGGTCGGGCCCGTCGCTGCGGTCGTTGGCGATCGCGCGCTCGACCCAGCCGCGGGCGTCGTCGGGCGTGAACGAGTCCCGCACCTCCATCAGCGAGGAGGTCGCCTCCGGGTTGTTGAACCAGCGGTGCACCGCCTCGGCGTCCTCGGGCCGGAACGGCCTGATCCGAACCTCGACGTCCGATCCTCTCTCCGTCGTCATCGGACCGGAGGCTACCCGGGCGCGCCGGACGGGCAACCGGCTCGTGGGGCTCACGGGCCCTCTATGGTCGTCGGGCGATGAGGAGGGCACCGATCGCAGTCGCGGCCGTGGCGCTTGCGCTCGCCGCGACCGGCTCCGCCGACGCCGCCCGGGCCGGCCATCGCCTCCATGACTTCACCGCGATCGCGAAGGTTACGCACGCGAGCACGCGCGGCAGGGCGACGGCGATTTTCCGGGAAAGGCTCAAGGTGCACGGACGCCGCGCCGGGCACGCCCGTCTCAGGTGCCGCTTCTCGCACAGGGCGACCCGCTGCTTGGGGCGCTGGCGCCTGCACGGCGGATCGATCAGGGCGAAGGGCAAGCTGCGACGCGAGGGGCGTCCGTCCGTGTTGCGAATGCGCAAGGGCACCGGGGCCTACAGGGGCGCCCGGGGCAAGGTCCGGATCGAGCGGGCGACGGCCCGTCGCCTTCGCGAGAGCTTCGAGTTCAGCTAGCGGCCGCGCCGCCGCCTTCGAGCTCGATCCCGCACGCCGCGGCGAAGACGCCGGCGTTGGCGAGCACGTCCTCCCAGGGCATCGAGACGCCGCGGAGGCTCGAGACGCCGCGGCAACCGTCGAGCCTGCAGCCGCGCATCGCGACCTTCTCGAAGCGGGCGCCGTCGAAGTCGGAGCCGCTGAGGTCGCAGCCGTCGAGGAGCACGTGCCGCAGCCGGGCCCCCTGCCAGGAGCTGCCGGAGAGGTCGCAGTCACCGAAGCGGACGTGATCGAGCTCGGCCGCCGCAAAGGAGGCGAGGTCGGCGCGGCACTCGACGAGGTCGACGTCGCCGAGGTCTGCCTCGCTCCACTGCGAGCCGGTCAGCCGCGAGCCCGCCGCCCGGACGCGGCGGCAGCGCGCGCCCCGCAGGTCGGCGTTGGCGAGGTTGCAGTCGGACAGCCCGACGTCCCGGAGCTCGGCCCCGGCGATGCGGGCGCCGGTCAGCGCGACCCGCTCGAGCTCGCTCGCATCGATCGAGACACCGGGCAGGCGCACCTCACCCGGATCCAGACCCTCGAGCCGGACGCCCTCGAGCCCCGCCGCCGTGAGCTCGCCCGCGGCCTCCAGGTCCGCCGGCAGGTCGGGTGGGTCCGGCGCGACCGGGGCGGCGGACTCAGCCACCGGTGTAGAGGCCCTTGCCGCTGAGCACGAGCTGCACGGTGCGAGCCAGGATGCGCAGATCGAGGCGCCGCGAACGATGCTCGACGTAGTAGATGTCGAGCTCGATCCGCTCCCCCCACTCGAGGCCGACACGGCCGTTGACCTGGGCCCAGCCCGTCATCCCCGGACGCACGTCGTGCCGGCGCCTCTGCCGATCGCTGAACAGCGCCACCTGCGAGGGGATCGTCGGGCGCGGGCCCACGATCCGCATCTCCCCGCGCAGGACGTTGATCAGGTTCGGCACCTCGTCGACCGAGAAACGCCGCAGCCAGCGGCCGACCCGGGTGATGCGCGGATCCTCGCTCTCGATCCTCGTGCCGACCCCGATG